>NZ_JBLIZC010000003.1:0-497121 GCF_047529885.1 Enterobacter cloacae complex sp. 2024EL-00711 | reverse complement strand
GATCAAACTCTTCAATTTAAGTTTGATGCTCGTGAATTAAACTTCGTAATGAATTACGTATGTTCACTCAGAGACTTTGGTATTCATTTAGTGTCCGAAGACATTAAGAATCCATGTCACTTTGAGTGCCCACACAGATTGTCTGATAAATTGTTAAAGAGCAGTTGCGACGCGGCTTACAGCTCACCGTCGCGAGGTGGCGTATATTACGCTTTCCTCTTTCAGAGTCAACCCTGAAGTTCAGGATTTTTTCTCTTCAACCGACCGGGTTAACTGTGAAGTGATTCACATCCGCCGTGTCGATGGAGGCGCATTATAGGGTGCCGCCGAGGAATGACAAGCGGAAATATGCATTTTTATTTCGACCGCTCACCTTTTCACCAAAAAGGCTATTTTTGGTGCTTTTTAATCTCTTTTGGCAGCTCTGCCAGGCTATTAATCACCCAATCCGCGGCACTCTCTGCTTCAGGGGTCACAGGTTTGCCGGTGCGCACAAGTATTTTAGTCCCCACACCTGCGGCGGTTGCTGCCTGCATATCTTCCAGTTTATCGCCCACCATATAAGAAGCAGCCATATCGATATGCAGGAATTCCTGCGCAGAGATAAACATTCCCGGATGCGGCTTGCGGCAATCACACGTCTGGCGAAACTCTTCTACAGTTCCCTGCGGGTGGTGCGGGCAATAGTAAATGCCATCAAGTTCGACACCGCGGTCAGCCAGCGACCAGTCCATCCATTCCGTCAGCGTCTCGAATTGCGCCTCGGTGAATTTTCCACGTGCGATGCCGGACTGGTTGGTCACGACCACCAGCGCATAGCCCATCTCTTTCAGCTGGCGCATGGCATCGATAACGCCCCCGATAAACTCGAACTCATCAATTTCGTGGACATAACCGTGATCCACATTAATAGTGCCATCACGATCGAGAAAAATTGCGGGTACTGATTTTGCCACCGGTTTGCTCCTGAAAAAGGCATGTACAGCTAGTATCTCATGAATCGCAGCGCAATAAAGTGCTCATCGTACAGAGTTGGATTGATTTAGACGTCTGGATGCCTTAACATCCGTTTTGTTTACGGTCATCACCCGTATCTGGCAGAAGAAAATGCCACGGCTAACTTACATACGATAAAAATAATCTAATGATTAAACTTTCCAATATCACCAAAGTGTTCCAGCAGGGGAACCGAACCATTCAGGCGCTGAACAATGTCAGCCTGCATGTTCCTGCTGGTCAAATTTATGGCGTCATTGGCGCATCGGGTGCAGGTAAAAGTACGCTGATCCGTTGTGTTAACCTGCTTGAGCGCCCAACCCAGGGTCGTGTAGAAGTAGGCGGGCAGGAACTGACCGCACTTTCAGAGAAAGAACTGACGAAAGCACGCCGCCAGATTGGCATGATCTTCCAGCACTTTAACCTGCTGGCCTCCCGTACGGTGTTTGGCAACGTTGCCTTGCCGCTGGAACTGGACAACACGCCAAAAGAAGAAGTTAAGCGTCGCGTAACCGAACTGCTGGATCTCGTTGGTCTGGGTGATAAACACGATAGCTACCCGGCAAACCTGTCCGGTGGACAAAAACAGCGTGTGGCCATTGCCCGCGCGCTGGCAAGTAACCCGAAAGTGCTGCTGTGCGATGAAGCCACCAGCGCATTAGATCCCGCCACTACGCGTTCCATTCTGGAGCTGCTGAAGGACATCAACCGTCGCCTCGGCCTGACCATTCTCCTTATTACACATGAAATGGACGTGGTGAAACGCATCTGTGATTGCGTCGCGGTAATCAGCAACGGTGAGTTGATCGAGCAAGACACGGTCAGCGAAGTGTTTTCCCATCCGAAAACCCCACTGGCACAACAGTTTATTCAGTCCACGCTGCACCTGGATATTCCGGAAGATTATCTGGAGCGTTTAAAAACAGAATCGACCGCTGACAGCGTCCCGATGCTGCGTATGGAGTTCACTGGCCAGTCCGTCGATGCGCCACTGCTGTCCGAAACCGCGCGCCGCTTTAATGTGAATAACAACATCATCAGCGCGCAAATGGATTACGCCGGTGGCGTGAAGTTCGGCATCATGCTGACGGAAATGCACGGCACACAAGCAGAAACCCAGGCGGCAATTGCCTGGCTGCAAGAACATCACGTAAAAGTAGAGGTACTGGGTTATGTCTGAGCCGATGATGTGGCTGCTGGTTCGCGGCGTTTGGGAAACGCTGGCAATGACCTTTGTATCAGGCTTCTTTGGTTTTGTGATTGGTCTGCCGGTCGGCGTGCTGTTGTATGTGACGCGCCCGGGACAAATCATTGAGAACGCGAAGCTGTATCGCACCCTGTCTGCACTGGTGAATATCTTCCGTTCTATCCCGTTCATTATTCTGCTGGTGTGGATGATTCCATTTACCCGTGTGATCGTGGGAACGTCTATCGGTTTGCAGGCAGCCATCGTTCCGCTGACCGTGGGAGCTGCGCCGTTTATCGCCCGTATGGTGGAAAACGCCCTGCTGGAAATCCCGACCGGTTTGATCGAGGCTTCCCGCGCGATGGGGGCAACGCCAATGCAGATCGTGCGTAAAGTCCTGCTGCCTGAAGCGCTGCCAGGGCTGGTTAACGCGGCAACCATTACGTTGATTACTCTGGTGGGTTATTCCGCGATGGGCGGTGCCGTTGGCGCCGGCGGTTTAGGCCAGATTGGCTACCAGTACGGCTATATTGGTTATAACGCTACCGTAATGAATACCGTTCTGGTATTGCTGGTTGTGCTGGTTTACTTAATCCAGTTCTCTGGCGATCGCATCGTCCGGACTGTTACTCACAAATAACGTTACACACAACACAAACTCGACGAGTTAAGGATATAACATGGCGTTTAAATTAAAGACCTTTGCAGCGGTAGGCGCGCTGATCGGCTCTCTGGCACTGGTGGGTTGCGGTCAGGACGAAAAAGATCCAAACCACATCAAAGTGGGCGTTATCGTGGGTGCAGAACAGCAGGTTGCTGAAGTCGCGCAGAAAGTCGCGAAAGAGAAGTATGGTCTGGACGTTGAGCTGGTGACCTTTAACGATTACGTTCTGCCGAACGAAGCGCTGAGCAAAGGCGATATCGACGCCAATGCCTTCCAGCACAAACCTTACCTGGATCAGCAGATCAAGGATCGCGGCTATAAACTGGTGGGTGTGGGTAACACCTTTGTTTACCCTATTGCCGGTTACTCCAAGAAAATTAAATCTCTGGACGAACTGCAGCCAGGCTCTCAGGTTGCCGTCCCTAACGACCCAACCAACCTTGGCCGTTCCCTGCTGCTGCTGCAGAAAGTGGGCCTGATTAAACTGAAAGACGGTGTTGGCCTGCTGCCAACCGTTCTGGATGTCACCGAGAATCCGAAAAATCTGAAAATTGTTGAGCTGGAAGCCCCACAGCTGCCACGTTCTCTCGACGACGCGCAGATTGCCCTGGCCGTTATCAACACCACGTACGCCAGCCAGATTGGCCTGACGCCAGCGAAAGACGGTATCTTCGTTGAAGACAAAGACTCCCCGTATGTAAACCTGATCGTGACTCGCGAAGACAACAAAGATGCGGAAAACGTGAAGAAGTTCGTACAGGCTTATCAGTCTGACGAAGTTTACCAGGAAGCCAACAAAGTGTTTAACGGCGGCGCTGTTAAGGGCTGGTAATCTCACCTCAGTGTAATATCATCAAGACGGGCTTATGCCCGTCTTGTCATTTGTGCAGTCAACTGATTCAATATCTGACGTTTTGATTATCCATTGAGGAATTATTATGCGTGCTTTACCGATCTGTCTTTTAGCACTCATGCTGAGCGGCTGTTCTATGCTAAGCAGATCTCCTGTTGAACCTGTCCAAAGCACGGCAACCCCGCCAAAAGCAGAACCCGTAAAACCGAAAGCGCCTCGCCCAGCGCCGGTTCGCATTATTACCAAAGCTGACGAACTCGTGGGTAAACCTTTCCGTGAACTGGGTGAAGTAAGCGGCGAATCCTGTCAGGCTACCAATCAGGACTCTCCACCGAATATCCCAACAGCGCGTAAACGCATGCAGATCAACGCGGCAAAAATGAAAGCCAACGCGGTTCTGCTGCATAGCTGCGAAGTGACCAGTGGAACACCGGGTTGCTACCGTCAGGCGGTTTGCATCGGCTCGGCGCTGAACATTACGGCGAAATGAGTTCATTTCAGTTCGAACAGATAGGCGTTATTCGCTCTCCCTATAAAGAGAAGTTCGCCGTGCCACGCCAGCCAGGCCTGGTCACCAGCGGTGGCGAGCTTCACTTGATCGCGCCCTACAATCAGGCCGATGCCGTACGCGGGCTCGAAGCATTCAGCCACTTATGGATTGTGTTTGTGTTTCACCAGACGATGGAAGGTGGCTGGCGTCCGACCGTACGCCCTCCTCGCCTGGGAGGCAACGCCAGGATGGGCGTGTTTGCGACGCGCTCAACCTTCCGTCCAAACCCTGTCGGGATGTCGCTGGTCGAACTGAAAGGTATACGCTGTCAGAAGGATCAGGTCATACTGGAGTTAGGCAGCCTTGACCTGGTTGATGGCACGCCGGTTATCGATATCAAGCCGTATCTCCCCTTTGCCGAAGCGTTACCCGACGCCCGCGCAAGCTATGCACAGGAAGCACCGCAGGCAGATATGCCTGTTCACTTCACGGCTGAGATAACCACGCAGCTTCAGCAGCTGGAAACACGCTATCCCCGCCTTCGTGACTTTATCACCGAAGTGCTGGCTCAGGACCCCCGTCCGGCCTATCGTAAAGAAGAGGACGCCGGGAAAACCTACGCCGTCTGGCTGCTGGATTTTAACGTTCGCTGGCGCGTGACCGGGGCAGGTTTTGAAGTGTTTGCCCTTGAACCCAGGTAATTTTGTCCTCCTCTCTTTTGGCATCTTTGCCACACTGGTAAACTAAACCACTTTTTTGTCTCAGGCTGGTGTTTCAGCCTGTTCCAATCGTCGAAATGGAACCGTAACAACATGCGTACTAGCCAATATCTGCTCTCCACTCTGAAGGAGACGCCTGCCGACGCCGAAGTGATCAGCCATCAGCTGATGCTGCGCGCCGGGATGATCCGCAAGCTGGCCTCCGGGTTATATACCTGGCTGCCGACCGGCGTGCGCGTCCTGAAAAAAGTCGAAAACATCGTGCGTGAAGAGATGAACAACGCCGGTGCTATCGAGGTGTCCATGCCTGTGGTTCAGCCCGCTGACCTGTGGCAGGAGAGCGGCCGTTGGGAGCAATATGGCCCTGAGCTGCTGCGTTTCGTTGATCGTGGCGAGCGTCCATTCGTCCTCGGCCCAACGCATGAAGAAGTCATTACCGACCTGATTCGTAATGAGCTGAGCTCTTACAAACAGCTGCCGCTGAACTTCTTCCAGATCCAGACCAAGTTCCGTGATGAAGTTCGCCCACGTTTCGGCGTCATGCGCTCACGCGAATTCCTGATGAAAGATGCTTACTCTTTCCATACGTCTCAGGAATCGCTGCAAGAGACCTACGACAAAATGTACGAGGCTTACAGCAAAATCTTCTCCCGTATGGGGCTGGATTTCCGTGCTGTGCAGGCTGATACCGGTTCTATCGGCGGAAGCGCGTCTCATGAGTTCCAGGTTCTGGCTCAGAGCGGCGAAGACGATGTGATCTTCTCTGACTCTTCTGATTACGCCGCGAACATCGAGTTTGCAGAAGCGCTGGCCCCTAAAGCGCCACGTGCTGCTGCAACCGAAGAGATGACGCTGGTTGATACACCTCACGCAAAAACCATTGCCGAGCTGGTTGAGCAGTTCAACCTGCCCGTCGAAAAAACGGTAAAAACCCTGCTGGTGAAATCCACCGAAGGTAGCGCGTACCCGCTGGTTGCCCTGCTGGTGCGTGGCGATCACGAACTGAACGAAGTGAAAGCTGAGAAGCTGCCTCAGGTTGCCAGCCCGCTGACGTTCGCAACGGAAGCGGAAATCCGTGCCGTCGTGAACGCAGGTCCTGGCTCTCTGGGCCCGGTGAATATGCCGGTTCCGGTGGTTATTGACCGTACGGTAGCCGCAATGAGCGACTTCGCCGCTGGCGCTAACATCGACGGTAAACATTACTTCGGCATCAACTGGGATCGCGATGTCGCGACGCCGGAAGTGGCTGATATCCGTAACGTGGTGGCAGGCGATCCAAGCCCGGACGGCCAGGGCACCCTGATGATCAAACGCGGTATCGAAGTGGGCCACATCTTCCAGCTGGGGGATAAATATTCCCGCGCGCTGAATGCCGCCGTTCAGGGGGAAGATGGCCGCAACCAGATCCTGACCATGGGTTGCTACGGTATCGGTGTGACGCGTGTGGTTGCAGCCGCCATTGAGCAAAACTACGACGAACGTGGCATCGTCTGGCCAGACAATATCGCCCCGTTCCAGGTGGCTATTCTGCCAATGAACATGCACAAGTCTTACCGCGTGCAGGAGCTGGCCGAAAAACTTTACTCCGAGCTGCGCGCTCAGGGTATCGAAGTGCTGATGGATGACCGTAAAGAGCGTCCAGGCGTGATGTTTGCCGATATGGAACTGATCGGTATCCCGCACACCGTAGTCATCGGCGACCGTAACCTCGACAGCGACGACATTGAATACAAATACCGTCGCAGTGGTGAAAAGCAGATGATCAAGACTGGCGACATTCTTGATTACCTGGTGAAAGCCATCAAAGGTTAACGTTAAACAAAAAACCCCGCTCAGGCGGGGTTTTTTAATGGGCCGATATCGGCTTATTTGCTGTTACAGTCTTTGCCCGCAACAAACTTCGCGTCTTTATCTGCCACCAGCGTTTTCACCAGCTCTCCGCTGTCCGGGTTCGGCTCCAGCGTAAAGTGACCATCTACCGTCAGCAGGACTGGCTTGCTGTCATTGCCACGCGCAACAGCGTAATCACGCTCCAGCTGCGCATTGTTCGCCACGCTGATTTTCTTGCCGGTGGCGCAGTCGGTAAAGATCGCCGCATCCGCCATATAGAAATACATCCCACGCATTGGCATTGGCGTTGCAGGCAGGGCAGCTTTCACCGGGGCCAGCGTATAGTTGAACTGGGACTCAATCGGATTGCCTTCGCGGTCGAGCATCTCCATCCCTTCACCTTTGGCGCGGAAATAGGTTTTCTCACCGGTGGTATCCGTCAGTACCAGCTTCTCAGCCGTACGCGCCCATGTCCCGTAGCTCGCAAAGGAAGATGGTTCTTTCGCCCCCTGATAACGCTGGTTCATAACCCAGGTACCGTCTTTCTGCAGGAACAGTGACGTTTCAATGCCCTCGCAGTCGGCACACGGTAAAACGCCGCGCCAGCTCTGCTGCATTGGTTTTAACTCTTCATTCTGCGCAGGCTGCACGACCTGCGTTTCAGAACGGTTGTTACACCCGAAAAGCGCAAACAGCGTACTCACTGCCAGCGCTGACAATAATGCTTTTTTCACAATGAATTCCTTATGAAATTGTGTTCCTTTTCGTCACTCCGTAGGGCGACGAACTTTACCGCGTAGTGCTTTCACTGTGGATTTTTGGGCCTTCGACGATAGCCGACGCTCTTTCGATGCGCGGGTCGGTCGCGTTGCCCGACGGCTTTTTTGCACTGCCGTTAGTTCTTTAATCATCGACACCAGTCTGGCAATCGCCGCTTCGCGGTTCAACTCCTGGCTGCGGTACTCCTGCGCTTTAATCACAATCACGCCATCACTGGTGATCAGATGATGGCTGGCAGCGAGCAGGCTTTCTTTGTAATACTCTGGCAGGCTGGAGGCCCGAATGTCAAAGCGCAAATGGATAGCCGTTGAAGCCTTGTTAACGTGCTGTCCACCCGCCCCCTGAGCACGGATGGCGGTGATCTCCAGCTCATTGTCAGGGATGCTCACGTTTCGGGACAAGACAATCATGGCGCTGGCTGCCACGCCGTCAAATGAATTTCCAGATTATTCTGAGAATCAGAAAGCCAGATAGCGCCGTCCTGAATTGTGGCCTGCAGGACCATCGTCCGGCTGGCAAACTCGCTCAGCTTCGCCAGCTGCTCATCGTCCAGATACCAGACGGTAAGGTTGGCAAACTGCCCGCACTTGCTCTTGCTTTGCTGCCACCAGATTTCCGCAGCACGTTGATTATACGCGAATAACGCCACGTTAGCGGACTGCGTGCAGGCCTTTTTAATGCGGCGCTCATCCGGCAGACCGAGTTCAATCCATAAATCGATACCCAGATGATCGTTGTGCAGCCAGGCCTCTGGCTCGTCCTCAGCGCTTAAGCCACGGCTAAATTGCAGACGCTCGTCAGCATACTTTATCCACGCCAGCAGGCGCAGCATCATGCGCTCCTGGGTTTCAGAGGGGTGGCGTGCCAGAGTGAGTGACGCATCCAGGAACTGGTTGCGGTCAAGATCTGCCACATTGACCACAGCTTTATAAATTGTCGCTTTCAGCGCCATGAGAGAACTCCTTTCGAATCAGGCGCACATTGTAGCGAAAAAGGAATAAAAAGGCTGTTCCTGGGTGAACATTCACCGGCTATCAAGGCGCTGATATTGCTTAAATGAGTATGGTATAGTCACCTTGCTAAACCGAGTTTATCTTCGTAGGCTTAATGATATCTCACAGTAAGTCAGTGCGCTGGCGGGAGGGGATGTGAATAATTATTGTGAGTTAATTCGCAAACGGTATGCGGAAATCGCCAGCGGAGATCTGGGGTATGTCCCGGACGCGTTGGGCTGTGTATTGAAAGTGCTTAATGAAGTGGCCTCTGATGAGGGCCTTTCAGAATCGGTCAGGGAAAAAGCAGCGTATGCTGCGGCGAATTTACTGGTGAGCGATTATGTCAATGAATGAAACTTATCAACCCATCAATTGTGATGACTATGACAACCTCGAACTCGCCTGCCAGCATCATTTAATACTGACGCTGGAGCTAAAAGATGGCGAAGTGTTGAAGGCAAAAGCCAGCGACCTGGTTTCGCGAAAGAATGTGGAATATCTGATAGTGGAAGATGCCGGGGCGACGCGTGAGCTACGTCTGGACAAAATTGCCAGCTTCAGCCACCCGCAAATCGGCACCGTTGTGGTGAGCGAATCCTGATGACACTAACGGGCAGCCCGGCTGCCCGTTACGCTTTCCACTCAAACTGCACGCCCGTTTCTGCCCACCCCTCTTGCGTAATGAATACCCCTGCTGCAGCAATCAGCGTTTCACCGTAGAAAAGTAGCGGCGTGGTATCGCGTCGCCAGGGCGGCACATTGCTCTCCTGCCAGATTTTCTTCAGCTTCCGCCCTCCGTTGCGCCCGACAATATGCAGCAGACCGCCCGCCTTAAAGCGCACGGTTACTGGCTCCCCGGGTTCAGGCAGACGCACATGGCCGGTTGGCACCAAAGACACACGACCGGCATCACAGGGCAACAGCAGCGGTTCCGCAAGCGACGGCCAGTCGAGCACCCTGTCGGCGAGCGAGGGAGATGATTTAACCCACCAGAGCGCCCCTTTATAGCGTCTGACGTCAAAACCGTTCAGGTGCACACACGGCGTAGCATCTTCCCGCGCCAGGGCGACTTCATCCCAGAGACGAGCCAGCATTGCCCGCGACGGCATAGCGGCACCGTGAGAGGCCAGCCAGCGTCGTAACAATGCGGCCCGACGCGCCGGGCTCATCGCTTCCAGCGGTGCGATGGTAAGCGATCCCTGCTCGGTAATCAGTTCCGCCAGCACTTCGCTCAGCAGCTCATCCAGCAGACTCTCCTGTTCAGCGCACAGCATGGCGCTGCGTGCTGCCGCTTCTGCAAAGTGCGGCCAGCGCTCGCTCAGAAGCGGTACGACACGCAGACGCAGGAAGTTACGGTCATAGCGGTCATCCTGGTTGCTTTCATCTTCAATCCAGCTCAGCCCGTGTTCCCGTGCCCACGTTTCCAGCGAGGCTCGCGTCTCGCCAAGCAGTGGGCGAAGGAGGTGCGATCCGGCGAAATCAGCCCGTTCTGGCATCGCGGATAATCCCGCCGGGCCGCTTCCTCGTTTGAGGGCCAGTAATAACGTCTCGCACTGGTCATCGAGATGCTGCGCCGTGACCAGCGCTTCGTCAGGCTGTAATTCAGCGGCAAAAGCGGCATAGCGTGCTTTACGCGCCTGCGCCTCAATGCCCAGCCCCTCATCATGAAGATGTACACGTTCAACAGTCAGCGGGATCGCCCATGCCGCACACACCGCCTCGCAGTGTGCCACCCACGCATCCGCGTGCGGGCTTAACCCGTGATGAATGTGCATCGCCCGAAGCTGAATATCAGGCTCGTTGTCACGCCAGAGTTTGAGACGGTGGAGCAGAACGGTGGAATCCAGGCCACCGCTAAACCCCACCAGCAGCTGGCGGTACGGTGAAACGGCTTGAGCAATCGCGGGTAGGGTCATAGAAAATCACACATAAAAATGCCCGAACTGAGCGGGCATTATCACACAGGGTGGAAATTACTGCTGGTAAAGCTCCAGCGGAAGGCCATCCGGATCGTTGAAAAAGGTAAAACGCTTGTCCGTGAACGGATCGATACGAATCGCTTCGCACTTCACGCCGTGGGTCTCCAGATGTTTTACGGCGCGATCAATGTCGTCGACGCTAAAGGCAAGGTGGCGCAGGCCGCAGGCTTCCGGGCGGGACGGACGTGCTGGCGGAAAAGGAAAAGAGAACAGCTCAATCACATATTGCCCGTTTAAAGCGAGATCGCCTTTCCAGGAGTCACGCTCCTCACGGTAAGCCTCGCTTAACAACGTAAAGCCCAGAATATCGCAGTAGAAGGCCTTACTTTTTGCGTAATCGGTGGCAATGATCGCAATATGGTGAACCTGTTTTAAACCCAGCATAGCTTCTCCTTTTTATGATGCCTGAACGTTACAACCGACAACCCGGGCCTGGCAAGCTGTCGCCCTTATTTTAGGACTCGCACCCAGTAAACCCCTTGCTCATCGCGCTTCGCCCCGTGAATATCAGTCTCAAAGCCTGGATAGTGGCGCCCCACTGAGCAGAGCATCAGCAGAAAATCGAGCACCGCCCGACTCTCTTCGGTGATCATCTCCCCCGGCATCAACAACGGTACGCCCGGCGGATAAGGCAGGATCATGTTAGCCGACACGCGCCCGACCAGATTTTCCAGCTCAACGGTTTCAACCTCCCCTTTCACCTGACGTTGCCAGGCCTTGTGTGGGGTCAACTTCATCTCCGGTAGCACGTCAAACGCCTGCAGCATCAGGCGCGGCAGATCGTGCTGACGGATCAGCCGATGGATCCCCTGGGCCAGATCCTGAATACGCATATTGCGGTAGAAGTCAGGATCTTCAGCATAAAGATCCGGCAGCATATTTTTCACCCGCAGGTTGAGATCGTAAGCGCGCTTAAACTCCATCAGTCCGCGCAATAAGCCCATCGCACGGGTTTTATCAATCCCAATACTGAACAGGAACAAGAGGTTATACGGGCCGGTTTTCTCCACCACTACGCCACGTTCATCAAGGAATTTTGCCACCAGAGCAGCAGGAATGCCTTCGTCACTCATCGTGCCCTGTTCGTCCATCCCCGGCGTCAGGATCGTCACCTTCACCGGGTCGAGGAACATATGGTCGGCGTCGGCATCGCGAAAACCGTGCCAGCTCTCGCCGGGTGAGACAGGCCAGCACTCGGCCTCATCAATCTCTTCGGGTTGCCAGATATCGAAGAACCAGCCGTCCGCTTCATCTTTAAGCCGCTGAACTTCTTTACGGAAA
Organism: Enterobacter cloacae complex sp. 2024EL-00711; assembly: GCF_047529885.1. Lineage (NCBI taxonomy): Bacteria > Pseudomonadati > Pseudomonadota > Gammaproteobacteria > Enterobacterales > Enterobacteriaceae > Enterobacter > Enterobacter cloacae complex sp. 2024EL-00711. Next base: position 485,348 of record NZ_JBLIZC010000003.1, on the reverse strand, counting down.
TGCAGCGCCCGCTCTACAGACCGATTGATCAGACGCTTGCCCGGATTCCCGCGCAGCATTGCCGCCGCCGTTTCAATAGAGGCCACCAGCGGATAGCTTGGCGAGGTGGTGGTGTGCATCATAAAGGCTTCGTTAAACGTCTCTTCGTCGTACTCGCCTTTGATGTGAATAAGCGAGGCCTGAGAAAACGCGGCCAGCATTTTGTGCGTCGACTGCGTTTCGAAAAACACTTTGCCCGGCACGCGCTCACCGCTCATGCCGCTTTTTCCCGCGTAAATCGGATGAAAGTTGGTGTATGGCACCCACGCGGAGTCAAAGTGGATCGACGGCACATCCAGCGTCTGCTTAATCCAGTTGGTGTTATAGAGCAGACCGTCATAGGTGGAGTTAGTGATGACCGCGTGGATCGGCCAGCTTGCCCCCGGGATCGCCGCGACCTTATGTTCAATCGCGGCGTGGCTAAATTCACGACGCGGGATCCCGCCGAGGATCCCAAGCGCGTTTCGCGTCGGGGAGAGCCATAACGGCACGACATCGCTCATCATCAGCAGATGAGCCAGCGACTTGTGGCAGTTACGGTCAATCAGCAAGGTGCTGCCGGCGGGTGCGGCGTACATTCCGACGATTTTGTTTGATGTCGAGGTACCGTTGGTCACCATATAACTCTGCTCGGCCCCAAAAGTCCGGGCAATGTATTCTTCAGCTTCCAGGTGCGGTCCGGTGTGATCGAGCAGCGAGCCGAGTTCAGTGACGGAAATCGACACGTCCGCTTTGAGCGTGTTGCCCCCGAAGAAATCATAGAACAAACAACCCACCGGGCTTTTTTGATAGGCCGTCCCTGCCATATGGCCAGGCGTGCAGAAGGTGTATTTGCCTTCTTTGACGTAAGTGAACAGCGCGCGGGTAAACGGTGGCGTGATGTTATCGAGATATTCACCGGTGTACTGCTGAATACGGGTCGCAATATCTTCCGCGACACCGAGTGAGTATTCAAAGAACCACAGCGCCATTCGCATATCATGAGCGCTCACGTCCATTGTCGAGTGGGTATTAATAAAAGCGTACAGAGGGAGATATTCGTTCAGCTTATTGATATCGCTGCACAACTCCATGTCGTACTCGTCCCAGTCGAAGATCACGCCACAGATGCGAGGGTTGTGCTCGATAAATTTCAGCAGGTCGGCGCTATTGTGCGGCCAAATCAGCTGGTACCCGCGGGACTGAAGGGCGTGCTCCAGCTCCTTAATGGGCTCGTCTTTATAAAAGACGCCGTGCGGCCCCATAATGGCGATGATGTTCACGGTTTACCTCCTTGAAAAACATTAGCTAAGCATAGTTAAGGTAAACGGCAGGCATAAAAAAAGCCGCAACAATGTGCGGCTTTTAGGATAATTGTGAAGCTTACGCGTAACCGTAGGTCATCAGACGCTGGTAACGACGGTTGAGCAGATCTTCTGTGCTCAGGACATCCAGGTCCGCCAGGTCTGCCAGCAGCTGCGCTTTCAGGGAAGCCGCCATCACTTCCGGCTTACGATGCGCGCCACCCAGAGGTTCAGGGATCACGGAGTCGATCAGCTTCAGCTCTTTCAGACGTGGGGCAATGATGCCCATCGCTTCTGCAGCCAGAGGCGCTTTATCGGCGCTCTTCCACAGAATAGAGGCACAGCCTTCCGGGGAGATAACGGAATAGGTGCTGTACTGCAGCATATTCACTTTATCGCCCACGCCAATCGCCAGCGCACCACCGGAACCCCCTTCACCGATAACGGTACAGATGACCGGCACCTTCAGGCGAGACATCTCGCGAAGGTTGCGTGCGATGGCTTCTGACTGGCCACGCTCTTCCGCGCCCACGCCAGGATACGCACCCGGGGTGTCGATGAAGGTGATGATTGGCATCTTGAAACGCTCAGCCATCTCCATCAGACGCAGGGCTTTACGGTAGCCTTCTGGTGCCGGCATACCAAAGTTACGGCGAATTTTCTCTTTGGTTTCACGACCTTTCTGATGACCAATGATCATCACCGGGCGCCCGTCCAGACGTGCGATGCCGCCGACGATAGCTTTGTCGTCAGCGTAAGCGCGATCGCCTGCCAGTTCGTCAAATTCGTCAAACGCCAGGCGGACATAATCCAGGGTGTACGGACGCTGTGGATGACGCGCCAGCTGGGCGATCTGCCATGCGCCGAGATCGGCAAAGATTTTGCGCGTCAGTTCTACGCTTTTCTCACGCAGACGATGCACTTCTTCATCGATGTTAATATCCAGTTTTTCATCCTGACGGCTTACCGCTGTCAGAGAATCGATTTTCGCTTCCAGCTCAGCAATCGGCTGTTCGAAATCAAGGAAATTCAGACTCATAGTATTCCTGTATTAGTCAAACTCCAGTTCCACCTGCTCCGAACCAATGAGGCCACGGAGATCGTTAAGTAAACGATCGCTCGGAGAGACACGCCACGTTGCACCAAAGCGCAACCGCGCACGTGCATCCGCCCTCTGATAGTAGAGATGTACTGGAATTGTCCCCGAGCGGTGGGGTTCCAGAGACTGACGGAGTCGGTTTAAAAGCTGGTCATCAATTTGCCTGTCCGTCAGCGAGATAGCAAGCCCGCGAGCATATTTTTCCCGGGCTTCGTCAATGTCCATCACTTCGCGGGCGGTCATTTTAAGCCCCCCACTGAAGTCATCAAAGCTGACCTGTCCGCTGACGATAAGTATGCGGTCTTTTTCCAGCAAATGCTGGTATTTATCCAGCGCGTCGGTGAACAACATCACCTCCAGACGCCCGGAACGGTCATCCAACGTACAGATGCCGATACGATTGCCGCGCTTGGTGACCATAACCCTTGCAGCAATCACGAGCCCCGCAGCCGTGGTGATTTTACCACGTTCTGTCGGATGCATGTCTTTCAGCCTGTAGCCTCCGACATAGCGCTCAATTTCTTTGATGTACTGGGTGATGGGGTGCCCCGTCAGGTATAAGCCTAACGTTTCACGCTCTCCATCCAGCACCACCTGTTCTGGCCACGGCTGGCAGCTGGCATAAGACTGCTCTATCTGCTCTGGCTCTTCCGCCAGTACGCCAAACATATCCGCCTGACCGATCGCTTCCGCTTTGGCGTGCTGATCCGCCGCTTTCAGCGCATCGCCGAGAGAGTTCATCAGCGCGGCACGATGCGGCCCCAGCCTGTCGAACGCGCCGGACATGATCAGTTTTTCGAGCACGCGGCGGTTCAGTTTTTTGGTGTCCGTACGGGCGCAAAGATCGAACAACTCGCGGAAATAACCGCCGTTGTTACGCGCTTCGAGGATCGCCTCAATCGGGCCTTCACCCACGCCTTTGATCGCGCCAATCCCGTAAACAATTTCCCCGTGCTCGTTGACGTGGAAATGATAGAGACCAGAGTTGATATCCGGCGGCAGGATCTTAAGCCCCATGCGCCAGCACTCATCGACCAGGCCAACCACCTTCTCGGTGTTGTCCATATCGGCAGTCATAACCGCCGCCATAAATTCAGCAGGATAGTGCGCTTTCAGCCACAGCGTCTGGTAAGAGACCAAAGCATAGGCAGCAGAGTGGGATTTGTTAAATCCGTACCCGGCGAATTTCTCTACCAGGTCAAAGATTTTGATCGCCAGCTCGCCATCAATACCGTTTTTTCTTGCGCCTTCTTCGAAGGTGCCGCGCTGCTTGGCCATCTCTTCCGGCTTTTTCTTACCCATCGCACGACGCAGCATGTCCGCGCCGCCAAGGGTGTAGCCAGAGAGCACCTGGGCAATCTGCATAACCTGTTCCTGGTACAGGATAATGCCGTAGGTTGGCTCCAGAACGGGCTTCAGGCACTCGTGCTGCCACTGCACATCCGGATAGGAAATCTCTTCACGCCCGTGCTTACGGTCGATAAAGTTATCTACCATCCCTGACTGTAGCGGGCCCGGACGGAACAGGGCCACCAGTGCGATCATATCTTCGAAGCAGTCAGGCTGCAGGCGCTTAATCAAATCTTTCATGCCGCGGGATTCAAGCTGGAAGACGGCGGTGGTCTCCGAGCGCTGCAGCATGTCGAAACTTTTCTTATCATCAAGCGGGATGGCCGCGATATCCAGCGGCGGCTCGCCGTTCTTCTCGCGACGGGCGTTGATCATCTCCAGCGCCCAGTTGATGATGGTGAGCGTACGCAGACCGAGGAAGTCAAACTTCACCAGCCCGGCGTATTCGACGTCGTTCTTGTCAAACTGGGTGACCGGATGCTGGCCCGCTTCATCGCAGTATAGCGGCGCAAAATCGGTGATTTTGGTCGGCGCGATAACCACCCCACCCGCATGCTTACCGGCGTTACGCGTGACGCCTTCCAGCTTGCGGGCCATGTCGATCAGCGCTTTAACTTCTTCATCGGCTTCGTAGATTTCTGGCAGCTGTGGTTCAGCTTCAAATGCTTTTGCCAGCGTCATACCTGGGTCAGGTGGCACCAGTTTAGAGATACGATCGACAAAACCGTACGGATGCCCCAGTACACGGCCAACGTCGCGAATAACCGCTTTCGCTGCCATCGTACCGAAGGTAATAATCTGCGATACCGCGTCGCGGCCGTACATGTCCGCCACGTGTTCAATAACCTGGTCGCGTTTCTCCATGCAGAAGTCGACGTCAAAGTCGGGCATCGAGACACGTTCCGGGTTAAGGAAACGTTCGAACAGCAGGTCAAATTCCAGCGGGTCGAGGTCGGTAATTTTGAGTGCATAGGCCACCAGCGAGCCCGCACCGGAGCCACGCCCCGGTCCAACCGGTACGCCGTTATCCTTCGACCACTGGATAAACTCCATAACGATCAGGAAGTAGCCCGGGAAACCCATCTGGTTGATCACCTGGAGTTCAATATCCAGGCGCTCGTCATACTCTGGACGACGCTTTTTACGCTCTTCTTCATCCGGGAAGAGGAATTCCAGACGCTCTTCGAGGCCTTCTTTTGACTTCATGACCAGGAAGTCTTCCGTGGTCATGTCCCCGGTCGGGAACTGCGGCAGGAAGTATTCGCCAAGGCGCACGGTGACGTTACAGCGTTTGGCTATCTCAACGCTGTTCTCCAGCGCTTCCGGGATATCGGAGAAGAGTTCGCACATCTCTTCTTCATTGCGCATGTACTGCTGCGTCGAGTAGTTACGCGGACGTTTCGGATCGTCAAGCGTGAAGCCATCATGGATCGCGACGCGAATCTCATGCGCGTCAAAATCGCCAGGCTCAAGGAAACGCACGTCATTGGTTGCCACCACGGGCAGGCCGCGTTCTTCAGCCAGCGCAACCGCAGCGTGCAGGTAACTCTCTTCGTCCTGACGACCGGTGCGGATCAGCTCAAGGTAGTAACGATCCGGGAAATGTTCTTCATAGAACGACACGCACTGATCCACCAGCGCACTGTTGCCACGCAGCAGACATTTGCCAACATCACCCATACGGCCGCCGGAGATCAGCAGCAGCCCGTCGTTCAGCTCAGCCAGCCAGTCCCGGTCAATCCACGGCCCCAGTGCGCCATAGCCGCGCTGATAGGCTTTGGAGATAAGCAGAGTAAGGTTTTGATACCCCACGTTATTCATCGCTAACACGGAGATTTGCGTCAATTCATCGCCGATAAGATCGCTTTGGACGTGAAAATCCGCGCCAACGATGGGTTTCATCCCCGCGCCATGTGCCGCTCCGTAGAACTTCACCAGGCCGCACAGGTTGGTAAAATCGGTGATCGCCAGCGCAGGCATGCCAAGCGAGGCCGCCTTTTTTACCAGCGGTCCGGTCTTCGCCAGCCCATCGATCATGGAGTAGTCGCTATGCACCCGCAGGTGTACGAAACGTGGTTCAGCCATCTTCAGATTCCGCGTTACTTAATTGCTTGCGTATTGATTCAGGACACCAGTCCCAGCGCGCGTTTCACCGGGCCAAAGCTGCGTCGGTGATGTTCAGTTGCGCCATGTTCAGCCAGCCTTTCCAGATGAAAGGCCGTTGGATAACCCTTATGCTGGGCGAAGCCATACTGAGGGTAAGTGAGGTCCAGCGCGGCCATTTCGGCATCACGCGTCACTTTGGCAATGATAGAAGCCGCACTGATTTCTGCGACCCGGCTATCGCCTTTCACCACCGCCATTGACGGCATCGGCAATGCAGGGCAGCGGTTTCCGTCAATCAGGACATACTCCGGGGTAATTTTCAGACCCGCCACTGCACGCTGCATCGCCAGCATAGTGGCATGCAAAATATTGAGTTCGTCGATCTCATGCGGCTCTGCACGCCCCAGGCTCCAGGCCAGCGCCTTTTCCTGAATCTCACTAAACAGCGCCAGACGGCGCTTCTCAGACAATTTTTTAGAGTCGTTTAACCCGATAATCGGGCGAGCAGGATCGAGGATCACCGCAGCGGTCACCACTGCACCCACTAACGGGCCACGACCGACTTCGTCCACACCCGCCACGAGGTGGGTGTGAGGATAAATAAATTCCATCATTTTGCTAACTCCAGCACCGCTTCAGCCGCTTGTTCATCGGCATTACAGCGGATCTGCTGATGCAGTTCGCGGAACGTATCATGCATCTGGTGGCTGGTTTTGCCATCGGCCAGTAGCGGTAACAACGCATCGGCCAGCGCCTGCGGCTCGCACTCATCCTGCAGAAGCTCTTTTACCAGCTCGCGCCCGGCAAGCAGGTTTGGCAGAGAGACATAGTCCGTTTTCACCAGACGTTTCGCCAGCCAGAAGGTGAACGGCTTCATGCGATAGCCAACCACCATCGGGCACTTCGCCAGCATACACTCCAGCGCAGCGGTACCCGAGGCCAGCAGTGCGGCGTCGCTTGCGACCATCGCTTCACGGCCCTTCCCGTCCAGCAGATGAACATGGAGATCCGGAGCAACCTCCGCCTTGATGCGCTCAAACTGCTCGCGACGTTTTGCATTCACCAGCGGCACAACCACTTCGAGGTCAGGATAGGTCTTGCGAAGGATTTGCGCCGTTTTCAGGAAGTCCGCGCTGAGCATCTCGACTTCTGCACCACGGCTACCGGGCAGCAGTGCCAGACAGTGCGCATCATGAGGAATACCCAGCACATCGCGCGCCGCGTTTTTATCCGGATCCAGCGGCATTGCATCCGCCATGGTATGACCGATAAAACGGCACGGGACATTAAATTTGTCGTAAAACGCTTTTTCGAAAGGCAGAAAAGCCAGTACCAGGTTGGTTGACCGTCCGATTTTGAAAACGCGTTTCTGTCGCCACGCCCAGACGGACGGACTGACATAATGAATGGTTTTGATGCCCTTCTGCTTCAGATTCCCTTCGAGGGTAATGTTGAAATCCGGTGCATCGATACCGACAAACACATCGGGTTTGAGTTCGGTAAAGCGACGGGTGAGATCGGCACGAATGTGCAGCAGACGACGCAGGCGACCCAGCACCTCAACGATGCCCATCACAGCCAGCTCTTCCATTTCATACCAGGCTTCACAGCCTTCGGCCTGCATCAGCGGGCCAGCAACGCCTACAAAGCGTGCATTGGGTACCCGGGCCTTTAGCGCACGGATAAGACCTGCACCAAGAATATCGCCGGAGGTTTCTCCGGCGACCAGGGCTATCGTAAGCGGACGACTGTCGACCATTAACGAATCAGACCCCTTGTGGAACGGTCAAAGAACGTCATGAACTCGTTCACTTCAGGGTGCTTTTCCGCCAGCTCGGCAATTTCCGGCTTCGCCTCTTCCAGCGTTTTACCGCTACGGTACAACAGTTTGTACGCGTTGCGGATTGCAGTAATCGCTTCGCGGCTAAAGCCACGACGCTTGAGGCCTTCGATGTTCACGCCAAACGGCGTGGCATGGTTACCCTGCGCAATGACGAACGGTGGGACATCCTGCGCCACACCGGAGCATCCGCCGACCATCACGTGTGCACCAATGATGCAGAACTGATGGACTGCGGTCATGCCGCCAATAATTGCGAAATCATCTACCGATACGTGTCCTGCCAGCGTTGCGTTGTTGGCAAGAATACAGCGGTTACCTACCGTACAGTCGTGCGCGATATGCGCATTAACCATAAACAGGTTGTCGCTGCCCACCTTCGTCAATCCACCACCCTGTACTGTTCCACGATGAATGGTGACGCTTTCGCGAATGCGGTTACGATCGCCGATTTCCAGACGGGTCGACTCACCAGCATATTTAAGATCCTGGTTTACTTCGCCGATGGAAGCGAACTGATAGATCTCGTTATTGCAGCCAATAGTCGTATGACCATTCACGACAACGTGAGATTTCAGTACTGTACCCTCACCAATTTCGACATGGGGTCCAACAATACAAAATGGGCCAATATGGACGTTAGCACCAATAATGGCACCGACTTCCACAATGGCGGTAGGATGAATAAAGGCGGATTTATCAATCACGTATCAAGACTCCCGGCTACGAGCACACATCATAGTCGCTTCGCAAACAACTTTGCCGTCAACCAGAGCTACGCCTTTGAAGCGAGTCAGGCCGCGACGCGTTTTTTCAAAAGTGACTTCCATGATCATCTGATCACCAGGCACGACAGGACGCTTGAAGCGCGCTTCATCGATACCCGCGAAGTAGTACAGCTCACCCGGCTCCAGTTTGCCCACGCTTTTAAACGCAAGAATACCGGTAGCCTGTGCCATCGCTTCCAGAATTAACACACCCGGGAAGATAGGTTTACCCGGGAAGTGTCCCTGGAAGAACGGCTCGTTCACGGAAACATTTTTCACTGCGCGCAGAAAACGACCTTCTTCAAAATCCAGCACACGGTCTACCAGCAAAAACGGGTAGCGGTGCGGCAGAAGTTCTAAAATCTCTTCAATATGCAGAGTATGAGTGTCAGTAGTCAAAATACTCTTCCTGTCAAAATGTACTGATAAAAATAATAACACGGCCTGCCGGTTTATAAGAAAGCCGACAGGCCGGGGAATATAGCATTAAACGGATGAACGCTTAGTCTTGTTGATCGATTTTGCGCTCAAGAGACTTGAGTCGCTTGCTCATATCATCAATATTCATCACCAGAGCAGCTGTTTTACGCCATACCTTGTTTGGTTGCAGCGGGATGCCAGAGGAATAGACGCCAGGTTCGGTGATAGGACGCATTACCATGCCCATTCCTGTCACGGTCACCTTGTCGCATATTTCCATATGGCCATTAATCACGCTCGCACCGCCGATCATGCAGTAACGGCCAATTTTCAGGCTGCCCGCCATGATAACGCCACCCGCAACCGCGGTATTGTCGCCAATCACAACGTTATGCGCAATCTGGCACTGATTATCGATGATAACACCATTGCCAATAATCGTATCGTCAAGTGCACCACGGTCAATGGTGGTACAAGCACCGATCTCAACACGATCGCCGATAATCACGCGACCAAGCTGTGGGATCTTAACCCAATTACCACGATCGTTAGCGTAGCCAAAGCCATCAGAACCAATCACTGTGCTGGACTGAATGAGGCAATTTTCGCCAATTTCTACTTCATGGTAAACAGACACGTTGGCCCATAAACGGGTCCCGGCGCCGATTTTCGTATTTTTCCCAACGAAGCAACCTGGGCCAATGACAACGTTATCGCCCAGCACCACGCCAGATTCGATAACGGCATTTGCGCCAACTGCCACGTTGCGACCAAGCTGAGCCGTCGGATCAATCGCTGCACTGGCAGCAATGTCCTGCGCCGGCTGCGGCGTGGAATCAAGAATTTGTGCCATGCGTGCATACGTCAGGTAGGGATTTTTCACTACCAACGCGCTTCCAGTGGCAAACGGAAGATCGTCCTGCGTCAGAACAACAGCTGACGCCTGGCATTGAGCCAGTTGCTCACGGTACTTAGGGCTTACCATGAAGGTAATAGTGCCGGCTTTAGCAGATTGCATGGACGCAACAGCGGTGATGACGAGATCGCCATCACCGTGTAATTCTGCATCCAACTGCTGAGCTAAATCAGCCAGTCGAATTGAAGGCATTACTTATTTAACCTGTTTCAGAACATCAGCGGTGATGTCTTTAACATCGCTGCTGTTGAAAGCAACGGCATTCGCATCAACAACCAGATCGATGCTCTGATCGGCAGCTACTGCTTTAACAGCAGTCTGAATGCGAGTCACCAGCTTGCCACGCTCTTCGTTAGAACGACGCTGACGATCCTGCTCGAAAGCCTGCGCTTTCTGGGAGAACGTCTGACGCTGAGCCATTACGTCTTTTTCCAGCTTGCTACGGTCGCTCGCTTTCATGGTAGAACCATCACGCTGCAGACGCTGCATTTTGGACTGAAGATCGTTTTCCATACCCTGCAGTTCGCTTGCACGGCCTTTGAATTCGTTTTCCAGCGTCGCAGAAACACCTGTTTTCTGTGCAACCTGCTGGAACAAATTACCCATGTTGACGATTGCAATTTTGTCTGCTGCCTGAGCAGAGGTTGCCATCGCTAAACCGAGACCTGCAGCTAATAACCACTTTTTCACAATTAACTCCTTACCATCCCATTGGCACCAGAAGGTACCGTTCTTTGCGTGGCAAGGCGATCGTGTTACCGATCGCCAGTTGTCAGCGCTACACTGCCAACGCATTCCATTGCAGCGGATTATTACCAGGTTTTACCAATGTTAAACTGGAATTGCTCCGCTTTGTCTCCATCGTATTTCTTAAACGGCTGGGCGTAAGAGAAGACCAACGGCCCCAGCGGTGACATCCATTGTAATGCGATACCTGCAGACATGCGAATATTGCTCGGATCGCTGTAGTCTGGTACGCCTGCCGCACGCATCTGGGCAGTATTCTCCCAGTTGGTATCCCATACAGTACCGGCATCCCAGAAGATGGATGTACGGACTGAGTTTGCGTATTTATCACTGATGAACGGCGTAGGCGTGATGAACTCCAGGCTGGCAACGGCCATGGCGTTACCGCCCACCGCATCATCAGAGCTACAGACATTTTTATTGCCTGATGGATCCGTTGCTGATTTATCACAGTTGTCTTTATCGTTCCCACCGTAATAGACCGCTTTTGGACCAATGTTGTTGGACTGGAAGCCACGAACGGTGCTGGAACCACCGGCGTAGAAGTTCTCATAGAATGGCAGTTCTTTGCCACCTAAACCATCGCCATAGCCCCAACGGGTACGACCCAGGACTACCCACTTGTGGTCGTCATCAATCGGGAAGTAGGATGCGGTGTCCAGCGTTACCTTATAGAACTCGTTATCAGAACCCGGAATAGTCACTTTACCGTTCAGGTTGACACGAGAACCTTCCGTCGGGAAGTAACCACGGTCGAGACGGTTATAGGTCCAGCCATAGTTGAAGGTGAAGTCATCAGCAGCAAAGCCATTATTATCGCTGGATGTACTCGCTGACTGGCCAATAGAGTCCAGATAACGCCACATCGCCACCTGCGGTTGCATGTTGGACAGGTCGTTATGCACGTAACCTAAACCAGCGCGCAGCGAGTTGTATTCGTTAACCGGGAAGCCGAGCGTGCCATCTACACCGTAGCTCTTGTTGGTGTAAGAAGACAGATCCGCGTCATCTGCTTTAAAGTCGTTATAGAAGATACGACCGCCCAGGCTCACACCATCTACGGTGAAGTATGGGTTGGTAACAGAGAACTCAGAGTAGGTCTGGTAGTCGTTTTTGGTACCGTTGATACCTACGGAGTAACCCGTACCCAGCCAGTTATCCTGCTGTACGCCGACCTGGAAGCTGACGCCACTTTCAGTACCGTAGCCCACACCGAAGTTAAAGCTACCGGTGTTACGCTCTTTGACTTTATAAACGACATCAACCTGATCCGGGCTGCCCGGAACACGCTGGGTATCGGTATCAACCGTTTCGAAATAGCCCAGACGGTTCAGACGCTCTTTACCCTGGTCAACAAGGTCGCTACCTAACCATGCGCCTTCCATCTGACGCATTTCGCGACGCAGGACGGAATCTTTGGAGGTGTCGTTACCTTCGAAGCGGATCTTACGCACGTAGAAACGGTTACCCGCATCAACGTTAACGTGAAGCTTCACAGTTTTATCCGCGTCGTTGATTTCAGGCTGAGTTTGTACACGCGGATAAGCATAACCATAGCGGCCGAGCAGCTTCTTAATGCTGTCTTCCATTTTGGTCACTTTAGACCCGCTATACAGCTCGCCCGGCTGAATTTTGGTCAGCGATTCGATCTCAGCAGAATGGCCTGCCAGGTTACCACTCACGTCAACACCAGAAAGCTTGTACTGATCGCCTTCTGTGATGTTAATCGTAATGTAGATGCCTTTCTTGTCTGGCGTCAGACTGACCTGAGTCGAGTCGATGTTGAAACGGGCATAACCGCGATCCAGATAGTAGCTGCGCAGGGTTTCAAGGTCGCCCGCCAGTTTCTGCTTCTGGTATTTACGATCGCCCACCACGTTCCACCATGGCACTTCGTCGCGCAGCTGGAACGTAGAGATCAGTTCATCGGTGCTGAACGCGTGGTTACCCACGATGTTGATCTGCTGGATCTTCGCAGAAACACCTTCCTGGAAGACCAGTTTCAGGTCAACACGGTTACGTGGCAACGGCGTCACAACCGCTTTCACGCTGGCACTGTATTTACCCACGCTGTAATAGAAGTCTTCCAGACCTTTTTCTATGTCTGAAAGGGTTGTGCGGTCCAGGGATTCCCCCACACGTACGCCAGATGCTTCAAGGTTCTGCTTGAGCATGTCATCTTTCACCGACTTGTTACCGGAGAAGGTGATACTGGCGATCGTCGGACGTTCTTTTACCTGAACCAGAAGCGTATCACCATCGCGCAGGACGCGGACATCCTCGAAGTTGCCAGTGGCAAACAGAGCACGGATGGTGTTACTGATGTCATCATCATTAACCGTATCGCCGGGGCGCACAGGCATACTGAGGAGGGCCGCACCAACGGCGACACGCTGAAGGCCTTCGAAATGAATGTCTTTCACTACGAACCCGTCAGCACCGTATACGGTGGCGCTGCTAAACAGCAGCGACGCTATGAGCAACTTTTTCATCGCCATCGTTATTATGCGTTCTTCCTAACTAACTCTCTTACAACCGAGAGAAATCATTGAAAAGTGCAAGCCCCATTAACAGCACCAGCAAAATCGAGCCAATGCGATAACTAAAGTCTTGAACTCGCTCGGATACCGGCCCGCCTTTTAGCTTTTCAATCGCCAAAAACAGCAGATGACCCCCGTCTAAAACGGGAAGCGGGAACAGGTTGATTATCCCAAGGTTCACGCTAATGAGCGCAAGAAACATGAGATAGTAAATCACCCCGAACTCCGCTGACATCCCAGCCCCCTGAGCTATTGAAATTGGCCCACTGAGGTTGTTCAGTTTCACATCACCGGTTATCAATTTCCCCAACATGTTTACCGTCAGCTTCATCAGTTGCCATGTTTTATCCGTGGCTTCAAGGATGGCGCTGAACGGCCCATACTGGCGTATTGTCTTGTACTCATCTGGCAGCGGGATGACTTTCGGCACAACGCCTGCAAACCCTTCTGCCTTTTTGCCGACCGACTTCGTATCCGGAGTCAGCGTCAGCGAAAGCGGACTGCCCTGCCTTTCAACTTCCAGCGCGAGCGACGTGCCCGGATTATCGCGCACCAGAGTAACAAAGGTCATCCACTCTGTTAATGGTTGACCATCGACTTTAACGATCCTGTCGCCCGCTTGCAAACCTGCTTTGCTGGCAGCCGAGTTTGCCTGTACTTCGGCTAATACCGGCTCAATCTGCGCACCGCGTGGACGAATGCCCAGCGCAGAGACGGGATCTTCTTTGTCTGGCTCGAAACGCCAGTGACGTAAATCGAGCACTTTGTCCTGCCGCTGGTCAGAACCAAACGGCGACACGCTGAATGTTGTCTGCCGATCGCCAATTTTGGCTACCAGCTGCAGACGCACGGCATCCCAATCAGGGGTTTCGATGCCATCAATCGCTTTAAGTTCCATCCCCGGCGTAATTTGCGCACTCGCCGCGATGGAATCAGGCGCAATTTCACCTACAACCGGACGCACGCCAGGCACGCCGATGATAAACACCAGCCAGTAGGCGAAAACAGCAAAGATGAAGTTGGCTACCGGCCCGGCAGCGATGATGGCGGCGCGTTGTCCAACGGTTTTGTTGTTGAATGCGCTGTGTCGTAGCTCAGGGGCGACAGGCTCAACGCGTTCGTCGAGCATCTTAACGTAGCCGCCAAGCGGGATAAGAGCGATGACAAATTCTGTGCCGTGGCGGTCAGTGCGCGTCCAGAGTGATTTACCAAAACCGATGGAAAACCGCTCTACCCGCACACCGCAACGGCGAGCAACCCAGAAATGGCCAAATTCATGCACGGTAATCAGTACACCCAGTGCAACAATGAACGCCGCCAGATTCCAGAGAATGCTCAGCATAAAACCTTCCGTTAAATCGTCCCGAATACCAGTAAAAGCAAGCACGCAAACACTGGAACAGCCGCTGTCAGGCTATCAATGCGATCCAGTATACCGCCATGTCCTGGAATCAGGTGTCCGCTGTCCTTAATCCCTGCTTCACGCTTAAACATACTTTCGGTTAAATCACCGAGTACCGAGGCCAGCGCAGCAAAAATAGAGCACACCAGCAGTATTGACGGTGCCACTTCCAGATTCGCCCAGACGCCATAGCCCCAAGAAATGATTGCTGCCGTAAACAGGCCGCCGATGAATCCTTGCCAGGTTTTGCCCGGAGACACTTTTGGCGCCAGTTTATGTTTGCCAAACAGTTTACCAAACATATAGGCCCCAGAGTCAGCCCCCCAGACGAGAATCATCACATAAAGCAGCCAGATCGCGCCGCTGTAGTGGTTTTCGTCATAGTGCCAGGCGCGCAGTGCGACCATACCCCAGAAAAAAGGAACAATTGTGAGCAGGCCAAAAATAAGACGCAACACTTTTGAATTACGCCAGAATGCCGCGGAACCTGGGTAAAAAAGCACCAGCAGCAGCGCGGCAACCCACCAGCCCAGCGATATCCAAAGGGAACCGGCAACCAGCGGTTGATGAATATCATGGTGATATTCAGGCAAGGTAAACAGCATCAGGGCCAGGATAAAGCCACAGAATACCGCCAGCCATACCCGCTGAGTGCGTGAGGTAAAGCCGCTAAACTGACCCCATTCCCACGCGGCGAGCATGCAGACCACCAGCGTCAAAATAGCGAATCCCACCGGGGGCAGTAAAAACAGCGCCGCAATGACAATGGGTATTAATACAAAAGCGGAAATCAGGCGATACTTCAGCAAAAGCTACCCCCATCAGGCTTTGTCGCCACCTGGCTCGGTGCCGCCGAAACGACGCTCTCGATTGGCAAAGGCATGCAGCGCACCTTCAAAGTCTTGTTCATCAAAATCGGGCCAAAGAACATCAGTAAAGTAAAGTTCGGCGTAGGCAATTTGCCACAGCAAAAAGTTACTGATGCGATGTTCTCCCCCTGTCCTAATTACCAAATCCACAGGTGCCAGTTCATTCATGCAGATTTGCTTACTCAGCGCCTCTTCATCAATTTGGTCGGGTCTCAACAGCCCTTCCTGAACCTGTTCGGCCAGATGCCGAACGCCCTGGATAATATCCCAGCGTCCACCGTAATTCGCCGCGATATTGAGCGTCAGACCGGTATTATTTTCAGTCAGCGCTTCTGCTTTACGAATCCGTTCCTGCAAACGTGAGTTAAAACGACTGGTTTCGCCGATAATACGCAGACGGACGTTGTGGCGGTGCAGGCTTTTTACTTCGCTATCGAGCGCCCACACAAACAATTCCATCAACGCGGTCACTTCCTGCGGCGGTCGATTCCAGTTTTCACTGCTAAAAGCATAGAGCGTTAACGCATCAATGCCGTTATTGGCGGCAAAAGAAACGGCGCGGCGAACAGATTTCGCCCCAGCTTTATGCCCAAAGGCTCGTATCTTCCCTTGTCTTTTCGCCCAGCGGCCGTTGCCATCCATAATGATTGCTACATGACGGCAGCCATGAGCTGGCAAGTTTTCGCTTATTGGTTGATTCGCAGACAACATAACGCGTTTTTGGTCCCTGAAAAGGATTTAACGGTACTCAGGAATACTGAAGCCTATACGTAAAAAAGCCGTGTCAAACCACGGCTTACCTGACCACGTAAAGTCAAATACCTGCGATCAGGTGGCGCAGACTATATCACTGAAGCCCAACGCTAACAAATAGCACAACCACTAGTGCTTGCTTTATCACCAGCTTGCGAGGCGTGTCACCTGCTTACGTGCAATAACGCGAGCCTGTGCATCCACCGCCAGCACCTCTTCCACGCTTTGTGGTTCGCGCAAATCCATCATTTCCAGTACCGATAAATTCAACGTCGCAATATCGGTAAATCGGATCTGCTGATTCAGAAATGCCTCAACGGTAATTTCATTAGCTGCATTAAGTGCCGTCGTCGCCGCCTGCCCCTGGTCAAAGGCTTTCATCGCAAGCTTCAGACACGGATAACGATCGTAGTCCGGTTCGCTAAAGGTCAGTGAACTCAGCTTGCAAAAATCGAGCGGTTTCGCCCCGGACTTCACCCGATTCGGCCACGCCATGGCATGCGCGATAGGCGTGCGCATGTCCGGTTCGCCCAGTTGCGCAAGGACGCTGCCATCCTGATAGCGCACCATCGAGTGAATCACCGATTGCGGGTGGATCAGCACTTCCATCTGTTTCGCCGACGCATTGAACAGCCAGCGCGCTTCAATGTATTCCAGACCTTTGTTCATCATGGTGGCGGAGTCAACGGAGATTTTACGCCCCATTGACCAGTTCGGATGACGGCACGCCTGCTCAGGCGTCATTGCGCTCAGTTCAGACAGTGGCGTTTCACGGAACGGGCCACCTGACCCGGTAAGCAAAATCGATACAACGCCATTCTGCTCCAGGTCAGCGTACCCCAGGTTCTGTTGAAAAGGTTGCGGTAAACTCTGAAAAATCGCGTTGTGCTCGCTGTCGACCGGTAAAAGACGCGCCCCGCGCTGCTTCACCGCCTCCATAAAGAGACGTCCGCAGGTCACCAGCGACTCTTTGTTAGCCAGCAGAACCTCTTTACCGGCATCAATAGCGGCAAGCGTCGGTAGCAGCCCTGCAGCCCCGACGATTGCCGCCATGACCTGATCAACCTCATCCAGCGCAGCCATGTCGCAGGCCGCCTGCTGGCCACTCAGGACCTCGGTACGACAGCCTTTCTCACGCAACTGCGCGGTGAGCAGGCGGGCGCTCTCTTCGTCATCCATAACCGCATAGCGAGGCGTAAACTCCAGGCACTGTTCGATCATACGCTGCACATTCTTACCGGCCACCAGCGCGGTCACGGTGTAATGTTCAGGATTATGGCGAACAACGTCGAGAGTGCTGCAACCGATAGAGCCGGTTGAGCCAAGGAGTGTTAAATGCTTCATGAGATGCCCGAAAAAAGTTAGACCAGATAAAAGCAAAACGCCGCCAGCAAGACCCGAAGTCCTTCTGAACGGCGTTTATCAGTGTACGACAGAAATCAGAACTGCATCAGTTCCGCTTCTTTATCTGCCAGCGCCGCATCAATTTTCTTGATCGCAGCATCCGTCATCTTCTGAATGTCGTCCTGTGAACGACGATCGTCATCTTCACTGATCTCTTTTTCTTTCAGCAGCGCTTTGAGTTTATCGTTCGCATCACGACGTACGTTACGCACGGATACGCGACCCTGCTCAGCTTCACCACGAACAACTTTGATCAGGTCTTTACGACGTTCTTCAGTCAGTGGAGGCAGTGGAACGCGAATGTCAGCGCCCGCAGAGCTTGGGTTCAGACCGAGGTCAGACGCCATGATCGCTTTCTCAACCGCTGGGCTCATAGAACGATCGAAGACGTTGATTTTCAGCGTACGGGTATCTTCAACGGTAACACTCGCCAGCTGACGCAGTGGCGTTGGCGTGCCGTAGTATTCTACGATGATGCCATCCAGCAGGCTTGGGGAAGCACGGCCAGTACGGATTTTGCTGATTTGGGTTTTGAACGCTTCTACGCATTTTTCCATGCGTACTTCAGCATCTTTTCTGATTTCGTTAATCACGTTACGAATCCTTGAAAACTTGTCTCAGGCAGACTATCCGCCAGCACAGCGCTACAGGTGTGCTAAGTATAGTCGCGTTTAATTCTGACAACGCCAAAGGCGCGCCCAGGTAAGATACCACTACAAAATAAAGCGGAATCTTACCTGTATTTATCGCCGACGGAAATTATTCCGTGATCAAAGTGCCTTCTTTTTCACCCATGACCACGCGACGCAGTGCGCCAGGTTTGTTCATGTTGAAGACACGGATCGGCAGTTTGTGGTCACGAGCCAGCGTAAAGGCGGCAAGATCCATCACTTTCAGCTCTTTTTCCAGCACTTCGCTGTAGCTCAGCTGATCGTACATGGTGGCAGACGGATCTTTTGCCGGGTCGGCAGTAAACACGCCATCGACTTTGGTCGCTTTCAGAACCACATCGGCTTCGATCTCGATACCGCGCAGGCAGGCAGCGGAATCGGTAGTAAAGAACGGGTTACCCGTACCGGCGGAGAGGATCACCACGCGGTTGTTGCGCAGCAGGCTAATCGCCTCTGCCCAGCTGTAGTTATCGCAGACGCCATTCAATGGGATTGCGGACATCAGGCGGGCGTTCACATAGGCGCGATGAAGCGCATCACGCATTGCCAGGCCATTCATCACGGTTGCCAGCATACCCATGTGGTCGCCCACAACGCGGTTCATCCCCGCTTTCGCCAGACCAGCACCACGGAAAAGGTTGCCACCGCCAATGACCACGCCAACCTGAATACCCAGTTCGACCAGTTCTTTGATTTCCTGTGCCATGCGGTCAAGGATGCTTGCGTCAATACCGAAGCCTTCCGATCCCTGCAGCGCTTCGCCACTCAGCTTAAGCAGAATGCGTTTGTACACGGGTTTTGCATTGGTAGCCATGTTTCTTTCCTGAGACTGTCAACGATTAAGATGGGGGTTAATTCTGGCGACATGATATGTCGCATATCAGCACAGGGATACTGGAGCCTGTCTGATTTCGTGTGACGGGTGACAAAAAGAAGCCGCCCTCAGGCGGCTCCTTTTCAATCATTAAGACTGCTTGGACATTGCAGCAACTTCTGCTGCGAAGTCAGTCTCAACTTTCTCGATGCCTTCGCCCACTTCGAAGCGGATGAAGCCAGTCACGTCAGCGTTGTGCTCTTTCAGCAGCTGAGCAACAGACTTGCTTGGATCCATAACGAATGGCTGGCCAGTCAGAGAAACTTCGCCGGTGAATTTCTTCATGCGGCCTTCAACCATTTTCTCTGCGATTTCTTTTGGCTTACCAGACTGCATCGCGATGTCCAGCTGAACCTGGTACTCTTTCTCTACCACTTCAGCAGACACGTCTTCTGGCTTAACGAATTCTGGTTTGCTTGCAGCGATGTGCATAGCCAGCTGTTTAACCAGCTCTTCATCAGCGCCTTTAGCCGCAACCAGAACACCGATACGTGCACCGTGCTGGTATGAACCCAGAACGTCGCCTTCCAGAGAAGCAACACGACGGATGTTGATGTTCTCACCGATTTTAGCAACCAGAGCAACACGTTCTTCTTCGAACTGTGCTTTCAGAACTTCAACGTCAGTGATTTTGCCCGCAACAGCTGCGTCCAGAACTTTGTTAGCAAATGCCTGGAAACCACCATCTTTAGCAACGAAGTCAGTCTGGCAGTTAACTTCCAGGATGATGCCGTAGTTGCCGTCGATCTTAGTGATGATCACGCCGTCAGCAGCAACGTTGCCTGCTTTTTTAGCTGCTTTGATCGCACCGGATTTACGCATGTTTTCGATTGCCAGCTCGATGTCGCCGTTCGCTTCAGTCAGCGCTTTTTTGCAATCCATCATGCCTGCGCCAGTACGCTCGCGCAGCTCTTTTACCAGGGATGCGGTAATTTCAGCCATTCTTAAATCCTCGGGAGATGTGAACTGCCCGGCCTGAGGCCAAACAGTGTAAATTGAAAAAAGGGGCCGATAATTGGCCCCTATTCATACACGGTACTAATAAGGGGTGAAACCTTATTATTCAGCTTCTACGAAGCTTTCTTCCGCCTGAGAAGCCAGATCCTGGGAACGGCCTTCACGAACGGTAGCAGCTACAGCGCTCAGGTACAGGCTAACAGCACGGATTGCGTCGTCGTTACCCGGGATAACGAAGTCAACACCGTCCGGATCGGAGTTGGTATCAACGATAGCGAATACCGGGATACCCAGGTTGTTAGCTTCTTTGATTGCGATGTGCTCGTGGTCTGCATCGATTACGAACAGCGCGTCTGGCAGGCCGCCCATATCTTTGATACCGCCCAGGCTGTTTTCCAGCTTGTCCAGTTCACGAGTGCGCATCAGCGCTTCTTTCTTAGTCAGCTTGTCGAAAGTACCGTCCTGAGACTGGGTTTCCAGATCTTTCAGGCGCTTGATGGACTGACGAACGGTTTTCCAGTTAGTCAGCATGCCGCCCAACCAGCGATGGTTCACGAAGAACTGATCGCAGCTGTTAGCAGCATCTTTCACAGCTTCGCTTGCAGCGCGCTTAGTACCAACGAACAGAATCTTACCTTTACGGGAAGAGATCTTGTTCAGCTCAGCCAGGGCTTCGTTGAACATTGGTACAGTTTTCTCAAGGTTGATGATGTGAACTTTGTTACGTGCGCCGAAGATGAAAGGCTTCATTTTCGGGTTCCAGTAACGGGTCTGGTGACCGAAGTGAACACCAGCCTTGAGCATGTCGCGCATGGAAACAGTTGCCATGTTTAAAACCTCTATATTAAAAGTTGGGGTTATGCCTCCACGTATCCCATATTACCGACCCCGAAGGGCACCCCGGAATATGTGCCGATACGTGTGTGTTGTTACACAAAGTGAGATTTGTCGCTTCCGTCCAGCCTGTGTATCTGAAATGGATCGGAAGTCCGGCGCGCTTTATACCACAAAACACGACCAGAAACCAACAGTTGTTGGCCGAGTGTGCTGTTAATGATTCTCAATTTGGCACGGGGTGCGCCTGACTGATACCATTAACGACACTTAGACTAGTATTGTCGAAAAAATCGACACTGATGGACAGATTACATGGCTATCTCTATTAAGACACCTGAAGAAATTGAAAAGATGCGCGTCGCCGGTCGTCTGGCCGCAGACGTGCTGGAAATGATCGAGCCGTACGTGAAGCCGGGCGTGAGCACGGGTGAACTGGACCGCATTTGTAACGACTATATCGTCAATGAGCAGCACGCGGTCTCCGCCTGCCTTGGCTATCATGGTTTCCCGAAATCCGTCTGCATTTCGATTAACGAAGTGGTTTGTCACGGTATTCCGGACAACGAAAAACTGCTCAAAGATGGCGACATCGTCAACATCGACGTGACGGTCATTAAAGATGACTACCATGGTGACACCTCTAAGATGTTCATCGTGGGCAAGCCGACGATTCTGGGCGAGCGTCTGTGCAAAGTGACGCAAGAAAGCCTCTACCTGGCGCTGAAAATGGTTAAACCCGGCATTCGCCTGCGCACCATTGGGGCCGCTATCCAGAAATTCGTTGAAGCGGAAGGTTTCTCCGTTGTGCGTGAATACTGCGGCCACGGCATTGGCCGTGTCTTCCACGAAGAGCCACAGGTTCTGCACTATGATGCGGATGACGGCGGCGTGGTACTGCAAAAAGGCATGACCTTCACCATCGAGCCGATGGTCAACGCCGGTGATTACCGCATCCGCACCATGAAAGATGGCTGGACGGTGAAAACCAAAGACAGAAGCTTGTCTGCGCAGTACGAGCATACTATTGTGGTAACAGACAACGGCTGCGAAATTATGACGTTGCGCAAGGATGACACCATCCCGGCGATACTCACGCACGATGAATGATAAAAAAGCCGGCAGATGCCGGCTTTTTTAATGGCTATAGCTTTTTCTTATGGGTGGCGCACGATGAGTAATCTTTTACCCGAACAGTATGCTAACACAGCACTTCCCACCCTACCCGACCAGCCCGATAACCCGGGCGTCTGGCCCCAGCAGGATCTGACCTGCGCCGGTATCAAGGCGCATATGGATGTCTTCCAGCGCTGGCTCGGAAGCGCATTTGATGCCGGTATCTCCGCGGAGCAGCTCATTGAAGCACGCACCGAGTTTATCGACCAGCTCCTGCAGCGTCTGTGGATTGATTACGGGTTTGGGCAGATCAGTGACGTGGCACTGGTCGCCGTCGGGGGCTATGGCCGCGGTGAGCTTCATCCGCTTTCCGATATCGACTTACTGATTTTAAGTCGCAAAAAGCTGCCGGATGAACAGGCGCAGAAAATTGGCGAACTGCTGACGCTGCTGTGGGATGTGAAGCTTGAAGTGGGCCACAGCGTGCGCACGCTGGAAGAGTGCCTGCTTGAAGGATTATCTGACCTGACCGTCGCCACCAACCTGATTGAAACCCGCCTGTTGATTGGCGACGTTGCGTTGTTCCTGGAGCTGCAAAAACACATTTTCAGCGACGGCTTCTGGCCTTCAGAAAAATTCTTCGCCGCGAAGGTCGAGGAGCAGAATCAGCGTCACCAGCGCTACCATGGCACCAGCTATAACCTGGAGCCGGATATTAAAAGCAGTCCGGGCGGACTGCGCGACAT
This sequence comes from Enterobacter cloacae complex sp. 2024EL-00711, assembly GCF_047529885.1. Taxonomy (NCBI): domain Bacteria; kingdom Pseudomonadati; phylum Pseudomonadota; class Gammaproteobacteria; order Enterobacterales; family Enterobacteriaceae; genus Enterobacter; species Enterobacter cloacae complex sp. 2024EL-00711. Next base: position 462,615 of record NZ_JBLIZC010000003.1, on the reverse strand, counting down.
TCACACGCTGCAGTGGGTGGCCCGCCGCCACTTTGGCGCCACCTCAATGGACGAGATGGTTGGCTTCGGCTTTTTAACCGAGGCTGAGCGAAACGAGCTGAATGAGTGTCTGCACCTGCTCTGGCGGATCCGTTTTGCCCTACATCTCGAGCTTAGCCGCTACGATAACCGTCTGCTGTTTGACCGTCAGCTCAGCGTGGCGCAGCGCCTCAACTACCGCGGTGAAGGTAACGAGCCGGTTGAGCACATGATGAAGGATTTCTTCCGCGTTACCCGTCGCGTCACTGAACTGAACCAGATGCTGCTGCAGCTGTTCGACGAAGCGATCCTGGCCCTGACGGCGGACGAAAAACCGCGGCCGATCGATGATGAATTCCAGCTGCGCGGCACGCTTATCGATCTGCGCGACGAAACGCTGTTTATCCGTGAGCCGGAAGCGATCCTGCGGATGTTCTACACCATGGTTCGCAATAGCACGATCACCGGGATCTACTCCACAACGCTGCGTCATCTGCGCCATGCGCGCCGTCATCTGACGCAGCCACTGTGCTATATCCCGGAAGCCCGATCCCTTTTTCTCAGTATGTTGCGCCATCCGGGTGCCGTCAGCCGAGGGCTTCTGCCGATGCATCGCCACAGCGTGCTGTGGGCCTATATGCCACAGTGGTCACATATCGTCGGGCAGATGCAGTTCGATCTGTTCCACGCCTATACGGTGGATGAACACACGATCCGCGTCATGCTCAAGCTGGAGAGCTTTGCCAGAGAAGAGACACGCTCACGTCACCCACTGTGCGTCGAACTGTGGCCACGTCTTACCCACCCGGAACTGATCCTGATTGCCGCCCTGTTCCACGACATCGCCAAAGGTCGCGGCGGTGACCACTCGGTGCTCGGCGCGCAGGACGTGCTGAAATTTGCCGAACTGCATGGACTGAACTCTCGTGAGACGCAGCTGGTTGCCTGGCTGGTACGCCACCACCTGCTGATGTCCGTCACCGCGCAGCGTCGTGACATTCAGGATCCGGAGGTCATCAAGCAGTTTGCAGAAGAGGTTCAGACGGAAAACCGCCTGCGCTATCTGGTCTGCCTGACGGTAGCCGATATTTGTGCCACCAACGAAACGCTGTGGAACAGCTGGAAGCAAAGCCTGTTGCGCGAGTTGTACTTTGCCACCGAAAAACAGCTGCGCCGCGGGATGCAAAACACCCCGGACATGCGCGAGCGTGTACGCCATCATCAGCTGCAGGCGCTGGCGCTGTTGCGGATGGATAACATTGATGAAGAAGCGCTGCATCAGATTTGGGCGCGCTGTCGTGCCAACTATTTTGTCCGCCACAGCCCAAACCAGCTTGCCTGGCATGCGCGACATCTGCTTCAGCATGATTTATCGCAGCCGATGATCCTCCTCAGTCCGCAGGCCACGCGCGGCGGTACCGAGATCTTTATCTGGAGTCCGGATCGGCCTTATCTGTTTGCTGCGGTTTGTGCCGAACTGGACAGGCGTAACCTGAGCGTTCACGACGCGCAGATTTTCACCACCCGGGACGGCATGGCGATGGACACCTTTATTGTGCTGGAGCCAGACGGAAGCCCGCTGTCGTCGGACCGCCATGAAGGGATACGTTTTGGCCTGGAACAGGCGATCACCCAGCGCAGCTGGCAGCCACCGCAGCCGCGTCGTCAGCCGTCGAAATTACGCCACTTTACCGTCGATACCGAGGTCAATTTCCTGCCGACCCACACCGATCGTAAATCGTTCCTGGAGCTGATCGCGCTCGACCAGCCAGGGCTGCTCGCCCGCGTCGGCCAGGTTTTTGCCGATCTGGGAATTTCGCTTCACGGGGCCAGAATTACAACCATTGGCGAACGAGTAGAAGATTTATTTATAATCGCCACCGCCGACCGGCGTGCCCTTAATAATGACCTGCAACTTGAAGTGCAACAACGGTTGACAGCAGCCCTCAATCCAAACGATAAAGGGTGACGTGTTTTTTAGTGAAATGGAAAGAGTAAACAATGCAGCAGTTACAGAACGTTATTGAGTCCGCTTTTGAGCGTCGCGCCGAGATTACTCCGGCAAATGTGGATACCGTTACCCGTGAAGCGGTTAATCAGGTTATTTCTCTGCTGGATTCCGGCGCGCTACGTGTAGCAGAAAAAATCGACGGTCAGTGGGTAACTCATCAATGGCTGAAGAAAGCCGTGCTGCTCTCTTTCCGTATCAATGATAACCAGGTTATCGACGGAGCAGAAAGCCGCTACTTCGATAAAGTCCCTATGAAATTCGCTGACTACGACGAAGCTCGCTTCCAGAAAGAAGGCTTCCGCGTAGTACCGCCAGCGGCCGTACGTCAGGGTGCGTTCATCGCGCGTAACACCGTGCTGATGCCCTCCTACGTTAACATCGGTGCTTACGTAGACGAAGGCTCCATGGTGGATACCTGGGCAACCGTCGGCTCCTGCGCGCAGATCGGTAAAAACGTTCACCTGTCCGGCGGCGTGGGTATCGGTGGTGTACTGGAGCCACTGCAGGCTAACCCAACCATCATCGAAGATAACTGCTTCATCGGCGCGCGCTCTGAAGTGGTGGAAGGCGTGATCGTTGAGGAAGGCTCCGTTATCTCGATGGGCGTTTACATCGGTCAGAGTACCCGTATTTACGATCGTGAGACCGGTGAAATTCACTACGGTCGCGTGCCGGCCGGTTCCGTTGTGGTCTCCGGCAACCTGCCGTCAAAAGATGGCAAGTACAGCCTGTACTGTGCGGTTATCGTGAAGAAAGTTGATGCGAAAACCCGCGGTAAGGTGGGCATCAATGAGTTGCTGCGCACCATCGATTAATCGGATATAACAAAAAGCGGGGGCCACCCCGCTTTTTTCATATCTGAGGGTGGCGAAAATAGATTTTTTCGTTAATTATTCAAAGGTTATGTTGAGATCAAGGGTACCGCTATGTACGATAATCTGAAAAGTCTGGGCATTACCAATCCTGATGAAATTGATCGTTACAGCCTTCGCCAGGAAGCTAATAACGACATTCTGAAAATCTATTTTCACAAGGACAAAGGAGAGTTTTTCGCCAAGAGCGTGAAGTTTAAATATCCACGCCAGCGTAAGACCGTCGTCGCTGACGGTGTAGGACAGGGATACAAAGAAGTTCAGGAAATCAGCCCTAATCTGCGCTATGTGATCGATGAACTCGATCAGATCTGTCAGCGCGACCGCACTGAAGTCGATCTCAAACGTAAGATCCTCGACGATCTGCGTCACCTTGAAAGCGTAGTCACCAACAAGATTAGCGAAATCGAAGCGGATCTTGAAAAGCTTACCCGGAAATAAACTTAAAACGGCAATCTTTGATTGCCGTTTTAGTGTTTGCGCCTCTCCCGTGGAAAGGGATGGAGTAAGGGCATCAGGCCGTATTTCACTCATCTCTGCTCATCGAGCTGTAACGCCACATAAAGCAGCAGCCTGTCGTCAAAGCTCCCCAGATCCAGCCCTGTTAGCTCCGAAATCCGGTTCAGTCGATATTCCAGCGTATTGCGATGTATAAACAACGCTTTCGACGTTGCCAGCGGCTGTACGTTATGACGGAACCACGCCTGCAGCGTCCGACGCAACAGACCGTTGTTGTCCATTGCCTTGAGGCGCGCTAACGGACGTGCCAGCTCATTGGCCTGCCAGCCACCGCGCAGGCTGTCGAGCAGCACCGGGAGCATCAGATCCTGGTAGAAATAACTGCGGCTTTCCGGCATCCGCTGCTTACCCACCATCATGGTGGTGCGGGCAGTACGCCAGGAACGGGCAATACTGCCCGGACCGGTGAAGTAATTGCCCAGCGCGACGCGAAAACGAAGCTGACCATTCTCCTTCATGCGGGCTATCAACTGCTCCACGCGACGACGATGATCTTCTGCATCCCAGCGCCCGAACGCGTTCAGCGCGGGCTTGAGCACCACCATTTCCGTCAGAGAGACAATCGCCACCAGGTTATCGCGTTCCGGTGTCGCCAGCGCATTTTGCAGCTGCTGCAGCTCAGCCATCGCACTGTCGACGCCAAGCTGGCCGCTGTCCACCTCAATTACCGCCACGACGCGCGGTTGATTCAGATCGATTCCCAGGCGCTGCGCCCATTCATTGAGTGCAGGGGTATGCTCATCCGCCTGAATCAGGTTCATCACCAGCTCTTCACGCAGACGGCTGTCCTGGGCGAGCAGATGCATCAGGCGCGACTGCTCAAGCATCATCTCCGCCGTCATACAGACCAGTTCGCCATATTTTCGCAGCGACTCCGGCTCGCCGGTCAGGCCGATAACGCCAACAATTTCCCCCTCAAGACGCAGCGGTAAATTGATGCCCTGACGGACACCGTGCAGGTGTTTCGCCACCGCATCGTCGATGTCCACCACCCGCCCCTGGGAGAGCACCAGCAGCGCCCCTTCGTGCAATTCCCCAATACGCTCACGATCGCCACTGCCAATAATGCGCCCACGGGCATCCATTACGTTGATATTGGTATCAATGATGCGCATGGTGCGTGCCACAATATCCTGCGCCATTTTGGTATCGAGATGCCAGCCAGCCATGTAACCCTCCTGTGAGCAGAGCTCAAGCATAGGGAAGTTCAGCTACCGCTGCATTGTGCGAATGCACAAAGTGAAAGGGAGAAGTATGGAGTTGTGGAAAAGGTCACAGAAAGGTGAAAAGCCCCTGCTCATCTGAAACAGGGGCCTGAGAGGATTACTGCATCAGCAGGTAAATTGAGGTATCACCACGCTGAATATTCAACGCCAGCACGGAAGGTTTGCTGTCCAGAATTTTGCGCAGTTCAGCAATGTTTTTCACTGGCTGCTGGTTCGCACCCATGATCACATCGCCTTTTTTCAGGCCAATGCGCGCAGCCGGGCTGTTCGCTTTAACGTTGTTCACCACAACGCCTTTGTCCTGACCTTTATTGCTCATCTCGGCGCCTTCAATGCCGCTGAAGATGGTGCTGGAATCAACCTGATTCTGGCTGCTCTGCTGCAGTTCCAGGCTCACGTTAACCGGTTTACCGTCACGCAGCAGGCCGAGGGTGACTTTGCTGCCAATCGGCATAGAGCCCACTTCAGCACGCAGCGCGGCAAAGCTGCTGATCGGTTTCCCGTTCAGGGAGGTGATGACATCACCTGCTTTAATGCCCGCTTTCGCCGCGGAGGAGTTCGGCATCACCTGGCTGACAAATGCGCCGCGCTGGGCGTCAACTTTCATCGCCTTAGCCAGTTCGGAATTCAGTTCGGTACCCAGAATCCCCAGTTCACCGCGTTTCACCTGGCCATACTGCACCATCTGCGCGGTCAGGTTTTTCACCATGTTACTTGGGATAGCAAAGCCGATCCCGATATTACCGCCGTCTGGTGCAAGGATCGCGGTGTTGATACCAATCAGCTCACCGTTCAGGTTCACCAGCGCACCGCCGGAGTTACCCCGGTTGATGGCGGCATCCGTCTGGATGAAGTTTTCATAGTTTTCGGCGTTGAGGCCGCTACGACCCAGCGCGGAAACAATCCCCGAGGTTACGGTTTCACCCAGACCGAACGGGTTACCGATAGCGACGGTATAATCACCGACACGCAGCGCATCGGAGTCGGCAATTTTAATCGCCGTCAGGTTTTTCGGATCCTGAATCTGGATCAGCGCGATATCGGAGCGCGGGTCTTTCCCGACCACTTTGGCATCAAATTTACGCCCGTCGCTCAGCTGAACCTTAATGCTGTTGGCGTTATCAACAACGTGGTTGTTGGTCACGACGTAGCCTTTCGCCGCATCGATAATCACACCCGAGCCAAGCGCCATGAATTTCTGCTGCTGGCCACCCCCCTGGGTGTCATCCCCTGCACCACCGCCCTGACAGAACGGGGAACTCTGGAATGGCGAACCGTCCTGGCAGAAAGGTGAGTTATCACCAAAAAACTGCTGGAAGTTACGCGGCATACGCGGCGTATTGACGGTTGTGCTGCCCTCAACGTTAATACTCACCACCGATGGCATCACTTTTTCGAGCATCGGTGCCAGGCTTGGCATCTGCTGCGCGGTCGCTGCCGACGATGCGGTCTCAGCTGCAGTAGCAGTCAGAGGAGACAGCGCTAAACCTAAACTCAGAGCCAGTGCACTCATTGCTAATGTGGTTTTTTTCATGTGTCTTAATCTCGATTTACAGATAACGCAAAATTGCTGTGTAACTCAGATTCATTTTATACCGCTTAGTTCCGGCCATAAGTTTATGGAAAAGGTAAAAATTTATTGGCCGTCTTTACAAAACTCCGTGCTTATTCCACCGCCATGAGCTTGCGGTATTCATCCCAGGCATACAAATCTGTCATCCCGCTGATATAGTCCTGGATAAGACGGCAGCGATAATAATATTCCAGCACCGGCCACTGGGGCGACTGACGATCCAGTTTGCCAATGGCTTCGACATAAGCCAGACGGTGGCGGGTTGAGAGTTTCTGATAAAGCCGGGATTCGATCGGTATTCGCCGCACGCGCTCTTTTTCCACCAGCTCGCTGAACTCGTCGACGGATAATTGCAGCAGAGGCCGATAGATTTCGAGTAACCCACTGATAACCCTGTATCCCTGCAGCTCAAGTTGTTCGACATCCGGATGGCTGAAAACATGACGCACGGCCACATTTTTATAGAGCTCAAGAAGCTGGCTAAAGCTGCTGTCATCTTCCAGCAACGCATGGTTGAATTCGCCGCTATAAATTAACGGCAGGTTGTCAATAAAGCGCGAGGCGGCATACGGCACCAGTTTATTTAATGTATTGACCCGTAAATACATAAAGAACTGATCTTCCGTGCTGCGGCTTAATGTATTTGAACGCGATTTCTCCCAGGCATTTTCGACAACCTGAGCAAACAGCGAGCCTTTTTCATGCGTTCCCCAGGCCTCATAAAGATGCTGATAAAGTTCTTCGACGCTGAATATTCTTTTCTCAACGGCGTCTTCCAGGTCGGCAACACAATATGAAATGTCGTCGGCAGCTTCCATAATCCAGGTTAAGGGGAAACGGCCGTTTGGTGTCAGAGAAAGTTCTTTACGCAGGCGCTCAATATAGGCTTCTTCAGAAAGATAATAGCCCGGCTTTTTCATCAAATAACTGTGCGACGCGGGCGTCTCGCCCATCCACCATGCCGGTCGCGTATATTTCAGGATGCACCCCACCTGGGCCCAGGTCAGGTTCATACGCATCAGGGAGTGTACCAGCCGGATCCCCTGCGCATTGCCTTCGAAGTGACAGAGGTCGTGACGGACTTTACGCCGCAGGTCGTTTAGCGCGTCTTCACCTTCGCGCAGGCGTAAATCCCGCACCAGGCAGCGGTCATCGCTCAGAGGCTGGCTTACCGCATCAACAGGATAAAGCCGCTGTTTAAACCAGTCATTTATGGCGGCTTCGCCAAAATGACCAAAGGGCGGGTTGCCGATGTCATGCATCAGGCAGGCCATCTCAACGATGCTCTCAAACGGCCCGGTCAGCTCATTCAACCCATAGGTTTCGAGAAGCTGCTGCTCTTTGAGACGGCTTAAGATCTCTTTGGCAATGTAGCGGCCAACCTGCTGAACTTCCATAGAATGCGTTAAGCGCGTGCGCACCGCAGCGTTACGTTCAAGCGGAAACACCTGGGTTTTTTGCTGTAAACGACGGATTGCCGGCGAGTTTATGATCCGCCCACGATCGCTTTCGAAGATACGCAGGATCTCATGCTCGCTCTTGTCGCCCTGCGGCGAACGGAAACGTCGGTGCCAGTTAATTTTGGTGCGAAAATCGATTGGTGACATGTGCTCCCCCGCGTGAGAATGCGTTTCCTCTTAACCGCATGATAGACTATGCATCTTAACAAGGCACATCGCGAGTAAATCTATGAAAATCGGCATTATTGGTGCAATGGAAGAAGAAGTTACGCTGCTGCGTGACAAAATTGAGAACCGTCAGACTCTCTCCCTCGGTGGCTGTGAGATCTACACCGGCCAGTTGAATGGCGTTGACGTCGCTCTGCTGAAATCAGGCATCGGTAAGGTTGCTGCTGCGCTGGGCGCGACCCTGCTGCTCGAACGCTGCAAGCCGGACGTTATCATTAACACCGGTTCTGCAGGCGGCCTGGCGTCGACGCTGAAAGTGGGTGATATCGTTGTTTCCGATGAAGCGCGTTACCACGATGCAGACGTTACCGCATTCGGCTACGAATACGGTCAGCTTCCGGGTTGCCCGGCCGGGTTTAAAGCCGATGACAAACTGATTGCGGCGGCTGAAAGCTGCATCGCTGAGCTGAACCTCAACGCGGTACGCGGCCTGATCGTCAGCGGTGATGCGTTCATCAATGGCTCCGTCGGCCTGGCGAAAATTCGTCATAACTTCCCTCAGGCCGTTGCCGTTGAGATGGAAGCGACCGCCATTGCTCACGTTTGCCATAACTTCAACGTTCCGTTCGTGGTGGTTCGCGCCATCTCCGACGTGGCTGACCAGCAGTCTCATATCAGCTTCGACGAGTTCCTGACCGTTGCGGCAAAACAGTCCACCGTGATGGTGGAGCGCCTGGTGCAGAAACTGGCTCGTGGGTAATCCATACATCAGGGCGCTGGTCGCCCTGCTTTTTCTCGCACCGGCATGGCTATTTGCCGCGCCGCGTGTGATTACGCTCTCTCCGGCAAACACCGAACTGGCCTTTGCCGCCGGGATCACGCCTGTCGGCGTGAGCAGCTTTTCGGATTACCCTCCGCAAGCGGCCCATATTGAACAGGTGGCAACCTGGCAAGGGATGAACATTGAGCGCATCGTGGCGCTTAAACCCGATCTCGTGCTTGCCTGGCGCGGCGGTAACGCCGAGCGGCAGGTCAACCAGCTCTCCTCGCTTGGGATCAAGGTGATGTGGATTGATGCGGTGAGCATTGAGCAGGTCGCTCAGGCGCTGCGTTCTATGGCCCCCTACAGCCCTACCCCAGCAAAAGCCGAGAATGCCGCGAAACAGATGCTCAGCGACTATGCCGCGCTGAAATCCCGCTACGATACCCCCGTCAAAAAACGCATCTTCCTGCAGTTTGGCAGCCAGCCGCTGTTCACCACCGGGAAAGGATCCATTCAGAATCAGGTGCTGGAAATCTGCGGCGGTGAAAACATCTTTGCAGCCAGCCGGGTGCCGTGGCCTCAGGTCAGCCGGGAACAGGTGCTCGCACGCCAACCCCAAGCCATCGTGGTGGTCGGAAATGCGAGCGAGATTCCTAAAATTGAACAATTCTGGCAACGTCAGCTAAAAATACCGGTGATCCCCCTCACCAGTGACTGGTTTGAACGCGCCAGCCCGCGTATTATCCTCGCCGCAAAACAGCTCTGTGCCGCGCTGGCAGAGAGTCACTAACAACATACCCCGCTCGAGGATTTAACGATGCTCGTTTATTGGCTGGATATTCTTGGCACAGCCGTTTTTGCTATCTCCGGCGTTTTACTCGCCGGAAAACTGCGCATGGATCCGTTTGGCGTGCTGGTGCTGGGCGTGGTCACCGCCGTGGGTGGCGGGACGATACGTGATATGGCCCTGGCGAATGGCCCGGTATTTTGGGTGAAAGATCCAACCGATCTGGTGGTGGCGATGGTCACCTGTCTGTTGACCATCGTATTGGTTCGCCAACCCCGCCGGTTACCGAAATGGATACTCCCGGTGCTGGATGCCGTCGGTCTGGCCGTCTTTGTGGGCATCGGGGTCAATAAAGCCTTCAATGCGGGAACGGGCCCGATGGTGGCCATCTGCATGGGCGTGTTAACCGGGGTCGGCGGCGGGATTATTCGCGACATTCTGGCGCGTGAAGTTCCCATGATCCTGCGTACCGAAATCTATGCCACGGCGTGTATTATTGGTGGGATTGTTCACGCGACGGCGTATTACACCTTTGCGATGCCGCTAGAAAATGCAGCTATGCTGGGTATGGTGGTCACGCTGGGGATACGCTTAGCGGCGATACGCTGGCATCTGAAGCTGCCGACGTTTGCGCTGGATGATAATGTACGATAAGCGTTGTTTATAAGCCCGGTGGCGCTACGCTTACCGGGCTTACGACTGCATCCCTGTCAGATGCTGAACGAAGAGCCACATCCACAGGTACTTGTCGCGTTCGGGTTAGTCACAACGAAGCGCGAACCTTCCAGGCCTTCAGTGTAATCCACCGAACCACCCACCAGGTACTGCAGGCTCATCGGGTCAACCACCAGCGCAACGCCCTGCTTCTCGATAGTCATATCGCCGTCGTTGACCTGATCGTCAAAGGTAAAACCATACTGGAAGCCGCTGCAGCCGCCACCGGTAATATAGACACGCAGTTTCAGATCCGGATTGTCCTCGTCGGCAATCAGGGTTTTCACTTTATTGGCTGCTGCTTCGGTAAATTCCAGCGGCAACGCTACGTCATCACTCATCTTATGCTCCCATGAATACTGCTACTGCTATTGGGTAAAATTCACCCAATTCTTTATGTCATTATCTAATACCCTGGTAATTCATTCAAGTATTCTGCGTCGGGGCCCGCTCGGCCTCTTGTTTTGCCAGGGTACGAGCAAGAATGGTGGAGTATAGCGGTTTTCCACCCAGGAATTGGGCTAATAGTGTCGCGCCGAGACAGGTAATGATCATTGGCAAAATGAGCTGGTAATTATCCGTCATCTCCAGAACCAGCACGATGCCGGTCAACGGCGCGCGCAGGGACGCCGCCAGCAGCGCGCCCATTCCGGCAATAGCAAAGGTCCCGGCGTCCAGATGATAGGCCGGGAATCCGGCAGCAGCGACCATGCCAAACGCGGTTCCCAGAAGCGTACCCAGCGCCAGCATCGGGGCAAAAATACCGCCAGGCGCACCGGAGGAGAAGCACAATACGGTGGTAATCACCCGCGAAATAAACATGAACAGCAACAGACCAATGCTGAAATTACCCGCCGCGGCAATCGGTATCAGCCCGAAGCCACCGCCTGCGGCATTGGGCTCAATGAAGCCGAGCACGCCGCAGCCGCCGCCCAGCAGTCCGCCGATCAATACCCAGCGGGTAGTATTCCCACCGTGAATGCGCTGGAACATATCCTGAGCGCGTAAGATAAGCGTGTTAAACAGCGGGCCGACCACGCCAAAAATCATGCCGAGAATCAGGTACAGCCACAGCGTATTCACCGGCGCATTGGTCAGTTCCCCCACCTCAATCACCGCCCCTTCGCCATTAAAAATGCGAAAGACAATGCTCGACATAATGACGCCAGTGAATACCGCTTTTATCGAGATCAGGTTGTAGCGAAACTGTGCCCGCATCTCTTCAATAATGAACAGGATCCCCGCGAGCGGTGCGTTGAACGCCGCCGAAAGGCCGGCCGCCGCCCCCGTTGCCAGTAGCGTATGTCGCGCCTCCGCGCTGCGCATGCGAAACAGATCGCCGACCATGCGCCCAACGTTTCCGCCCAGCTGCACCGTTGGTCCTTCGCGCCCGAGCACCATGCCTGCCCCGAGCGTTCCCATGCCACCGATAAATTTTACCGGGATGACGCGCCACCAGCGAACCGGCCTCAGCTCTTCCAGTGCGCCTTCTATTTCAGGGATCCCGGAACCGCCCGCTTCCGGCGCAAATTTACGAACCAGGAAATAGCCCACCATGGCAAACAGCGCAGATAAGCCAAAGGCCCACACCCATACCCATCCACCGCTATAGGCAAAACCCGCCACGGTTCCAATTCGCCAGTTCATTATCGCGTTAACCGCTTTTTCGAAGGCGATACCCACCAGCCCGGCAACTGCGCCGACCACGGCAGCAGCCAGCAGGATAGCCAGCGGCGTTTTATCACGATTAAGCAAGCGCCGGATGCTGATACGGTGCTGCGCACGTCTGAACTGCTGTTCAGTATAAGAATGAGTGTCTGCTTTCATTACCGTTTCTTTTCGTCATACAAATAACCGCAGGGATTTTACCAGAGTGCGTAATATCATCCCGTGAAAAATACTTAACAATTGTTTAGGCATGAAAGGGGGCAAAAATTTCATTACCTTCCGAGGATCACTTAGAATAGTGTGCTTAATCATTTTATACGAACCAGGAACGACGCCATGAGCAAGTCTGAAAACCTCTACAGTGCAGCCCGCGAGCTTATCCCAGGTGGCGTGAATTCGCCTGTTCGCGCCTTTACCGGCGTAGGCGGTACGCCGCTGTTTATCGAACGTGCTGACGGCGCGTATCTGTATGATGTCGATGGCAAAGCCTATATCGATTATGTCGGCTCCTGGGGTCCGATGGTGCTGGGTCACAACCATCCTGCTATCCGCAATGCGGTGATCGAAGCCGCCCAGCGCGGCCTGAGCTTCGGCGCGCCAACCGAGATGGAAGTGAAAATGGCGGAACTGGTCACCGAACTGGTCCCGACAATGGACATGGTGCGTATGGTGAACTCCGGTACCGAGGCCACCATGAGCGCGATCCGCCTGGCACGTGGCTTTACCGGCCGTGACAAGATCATCAAATTTGAAGGCTGCTACCACGGTCATGCGGACTGCCTGCTGGTAAAAGCCGGCTCCGGCGCGCTGACCCTCGGTCAGCCGAACTCACCGGGCGTACCGGCTGACTTTGCGAAGCATACCCTGACCTGCACCTATAACGATCTGAACACTGTTCGGGCAGCCTTCGAGCAGTATCCGCAGGAGATTGCCTGCATCATCGTTGAACCTGTCGCAGGCAACATGAACTGCATTCCACCGCAGCCGGAGTTCCTGCCGGGTCTGCGCGCCCTGTGCGATGAGTTTGGCGCTCTGCTGATCATCGACGAAGTGATGACCGGCTTCCGCGTCGCGCTGGCGGGGGCACAGTCTTACTACGACGTAGAGCCGGACCTGACGTGCCTTGGCAAAATCATCGGCGGCGGCATGCCTGTCGGTGCATTCGGGGGACGTAAAGAGGTGATGGAAGCGCTGGCGCCGACTGGCCCGGTCTACCAGGCGGGTACCCTTTCCGGCAACCCCATTGCGATGGCCGCAGGTTTCGCCTGTCTGACCGAAGTCGCGCAGCCGGGTATTCACGAAACCCTGACCGACCTGACAACTCAACTTGCCAACGGCCTGCTGGAGGCCGCGCAAGAAACCGGTATTCCTCTGGTGGTAAACCACGTTGGTGGGATGTTCGGGATTTTCTTCACCGATGCGAAAACCGTGACCTGCTATCAGGATGTGGTGAAGTGTGACGTTGAACGCTTCAAGCGCTTCTTCCATCTGATGCTGGAAGAAGGCGTCTACCTGGCACCATCCGCGTTTGAAGCAGGCTTTATGTCCGTCGCGCACAGCGAAGACGATATCAATAAGACTATCGATGCTGCGCGCCGGGTCTTTGCGAAGTTGTAAGACAGAAACGAACTGCTGCCCTCTCCACCGGGAGAGGGCAATACCCCACCGCCCTTCTACCTGCTTTGCTTTCTCAACAAATAGATAAAGTACGGCGCACCGATAAACGTCGACAGCAACCCGGCAGGTGTCTGGTACGGGAACAGCGCCATCCGCCCCAGCCAGTCAGCCACCACCAGTATTACGCCCCCCGTCAGCGCCGACATCACAATGTGCGGCATCGTGCGACGAAAGCCCATCATTCTGGCAATGTGCGGCGCCATTAAGCCGACAAAACTCAGCGGGCCGATGGTCATGGTGGCCGTTGCCGTGAGGCATGCGGCCAGCAGCAGTAACCCGATACGGGACGGCGCCAGGGCCATCCCCACCGCACGCGCGGTCTCGCCGCCCAGCGGCAGAATGGTCATCCAGCGACGGCACAGCGGCACCATCGCCAGCAATACGATCATTGCAATCCCGGAATGCACGACCTGGCTGCCGGTGGCGCTGTACGTTGAACCGGAGATCCAGGTCAGGATCTTGGCCATACGCGGATCGCCACTCGCCTGCAGCATCATCAGCAGCATGGTAAATGCCGTGCTGAGCGCCATCCCGGCAAGCAGCATCCGGTGAGGGGAAAACCCGCCACGCCCGGAGGCAATGAGGATGATCAGCAGCGTCACCGCCGCGCCAACGCTCCCGGCAGGCATCAACCAGCCGAAGGCATTTCCCGGCACCAGGAACAGCATCAGGACCACGCCAAAGGCGGCACCAGAACTGATACCCAGAACCTCCGGGCTGGCCATCGGATTACCGGTCAGACGCTGGATAATACAGCCCGCCACCGCCAGCATGACCCCGGCGATTAACGCCGAGAGAATGCGCGGCCAGCGCCACTGCATGAGTTCGTTAAGCAGATCCCCAGACGCCCAGTGCCAGCCCACCGCATCGCGTCCGAAAGCGAGCGCGGCAAATGAGATAACAATCAGCACTGCCAGCCCGGCAAGGCTGAACCCCAGCACTGACTGGCGCTCAGCATAGACCTTATCGCCAGCATCCATCGCTGGCGCGCTGATACTGCGCAGACGCGGCAGCAGCCACAGCAGCAGCGGTGCACCGATAAGCGCCGTCATCGAACCGGTAGACACTTCCATCCAGACGCGTGCCAGCCAGAGAATGATTTGATCGGAAAGCCAGAGGATCAACGCGCCAATCAGCGGGGCTAACATCAGGCGCGCCAGCAGGCGGCGCGCACCGAGCATTTTTGCCAGCAGCGGCGCAAATAGCCCGATAAACCCGATGATGCCTACCGCATTAACCAGCAGGGCACTGAGCACAATCGCCAGCGTCAGCGCCCCCAGACGGGCCAGCGACAGCGCCAGCCCCAGATTACGCGCCACGCCATCGTCAAGACCCATCAACATCAGCGGGCGCAAGAGCAGCAGCGTCAACACGACGCCACCGACGAGCTGCGGCCACAGACGCTGCACGACGCTCCAGTCGGTCTGGGTGAGCGTACCGGTGCTCCAGAGGAACATGCTTTGCAGCTGATCGTGATGGAACAGCACCAGCAGCTGATTAATCGCGCCGCAGTACAGGCTCACCACCAGCCCCGCAAGAATAAGCGTAACGGGGGAGAGACGTTTGCCCCAGGCGACGCCGAATACCAGCGCGCCCACCACACACGCACCGGCGAGGGCAGCAAACTGCGAGGTCAATGCCCCAGGCAACGCCCAGAGTGTGGTAATCGTGATCCCAAGCTGTGCCCCGGTCGCCACGCCAAGCGTCGTCGGCTCGGCCAGAGGGTTACGCAGTACCTGCTGGAATAAAACGCCCACCAGCCCTAATCCCGCACCGACCAGCAGCGCAATCGCAAGGCGCGGCAACAGACTGTAGTGGAACAGCATTTGCTGAATATTATCGATATCTGGCGCCACCAGCGCCCCACGCCACTGGTCGCGCGGTAAGGCCGTCGACAGATTAAACCAGGTCAATGCCAGCGCGCACAGGAAAATGAGGCAAAGCAACAATGCCGGGAAACGGGCAATACGCTTACTCATGCCTGGCCTCCCAGCGCGTTGTCCAGCACGCGGGCAAAGTGCATGGCAGAAAGGGTCGCGCCGTAGAACCATACCGCAGGTGCGCGCAGGAACCGTTTTTCGCGCACAAACGGCATTGCCTGCCAGAGCGGCGTCGCCATCAGGGTTTGCATCTCCCGCTCGTTGCCGTGGTCAAAGCACAACACATCCACATCGCGAAATGCCGCAAGACGATCAATCCCCACGGCTGTACTGCCCCAGAAGGTCATCTCCCCTTCCCAGGCATTACGAATACCAAAACTGTCGAGCACGTCCTGGAACAGGCAGTTTTTCCCAAAGACCAGCATATGGCGGGCATCCAGCAGCGTCACCATCAGCAGCGGGCGATCGCCCCGGTGAGCAAAACGCGGCTTCAGGGTGTTAATCAGGGCATCAAAATCGTCGAGATGTTTTTTGGCCTCAACCTCACGGTTAAGGAACTGTGCCATCTCGTGGAGGGAGTTTTTCGCCATCGCCAGCGGATTTTTACCGTCGCTGAAGGAGAAACCACGGCCGGGCGCAATCCGTGCCATTGTCTCTTCTGACGGGCCGTAACCTGCAGACCAGAACAGGAATGACGGCTTCATCTGGGTGAGCAGTTCGAGGTTTGGCTCGGTGCGCAGGCCGATGTCGATTACCGAGTCCGGTAGCCTCGGCTCATTTACCCATAGCCTGTAGTTGGGAATATCCGCCACGCCATAGGGCGTAACGCCCAGCGCCATCATCAGCTCTACCGGCAACCATTCCAGCGCCACAATGCGGTGTGGATCGACCGCAGCCGCACGCGCGGTATTCATTTTTAACAGCAGCGGTGAAAGCGCCATTGCCGTCAGCAGACGACGGCGACTCATCAACATAGAATCCAGCATCAGTACACAAAGCTCACCGGTGCAGCCCCGGCAGGGTGAGGCAAAATCCCCATTGGAATACCGTAAATGTGTTCCAGCGTTTCACTGCGCATCAGTTCAGACGGCGTCCCCTGGGCGATCATTTCACCGCCGCGCAGGGCAACGAGGTAATCGCAGTAACGCGCGGCCATGTTGATATCATGCAGGACCGCGATAACCGTCAGACCGCGCTGCTGGCTTAAACGATGCACCAGCGCAAGCACGTCGACCTGATGGGCAATGTCCAGCGCAGAGGTCGGTTCGTCGAGCAGCAGGCAGCGGCTGTCCTGGGCCACCAGCATTGCTATCCACGCGCGCTGACGTTCCCCTCCTGACAGGCTGTCTACCAGACGGTGGGCCAGCGGTTTTAGCCCCACCAGCGCAATCGCCTCTTCCACTTTCTCTCTGTCGGCCACGCCGAAACGGCCAAGCGCGCCGTGCCACGGATAACGCCCAATCGCCACCAGTTCACGCACGGTCATCCCCTCCGCCTGCGGCAACTGCTGCGGCAGATACGCCACTTTGCGGGCAAAGGCTTTACTGCTCCAGCTCTCCAGCGGCTGACCGTCCAGCAGGATATCGCCTTCTGACGGCGGCTGATGGCGGCCAAGCATTTTGAGCAGCGTTGATTTACCAGAGCCGTTGTGACCAATCAGGCCTGTCACTTTACCTGCCGGGAAGGTCAAAGAGAGCGGATGCAGCAGGGTGCGTCCGGGCACGCGAAAGGAGAGATTATTGAGCGTGAAGGTGGTGTCGGATTGCGTTTGATTATCCTGCATATCGGCCAACTTAAATAAAAAGGGCACGGCGAACCGTGCCCGAAGAGAGATTAGAAGCGGAAGGTCGCGGTGGCGACAACCTGACGTTCAGCACCCCAGTAGCATGCATAATCCTTATAGCAGCTGGAGACATATTCCCGATCGAACAGGTTATTCACGTTCACCGCCACAGATGACCCCGGCAGACCCAGACGGGCCAGATCGTATTTCACCATCGCATCGGCAAGGGTGTAGCTCGCGACGTTAAACGGCTGATCTTTTTTGTCGCCGCTTGAGTAGTAGCTCACCGTGTTACCGATGTAACGGGTACCGGCACCAATCGTCAGGCCGCTTAAGGCCGTGTCGGTGAAGGTGTAATCTGCCCACAATGACGCCTGATTACGCGGCACTTCCGCCGGACGTTTACCTTCAAAGGTGCTGTCATGGGTGTACTCAGCATCAATAAAGCTATACGCCGCGGTCACGTTAATATTGGCGTTAACCGCTGCCTTCGCTTCCAGTTCGAAACCACGAGAACGGATCTCACCGGTCTGGATACTGTGAGTATTCGTTGGATCGTTCGGATCCGCCGTCAGGTTCTTATCTTTCGTCAGCTGGAACAGCGACGCGGTGACCACAACCGGCAGGTCTTTCGGCGCGTATTTCACACCCGTTTCATACTGCTTACCGCGGGAAGGGTCGAACGGTGTGCCGTTACGATCGGCGCCCGATACCGGCTCAAACGACTCGCTGTAGCTGAAGTAAGGTGAAATACCGTTATCAAAGAGATAGTTAATTCCCCCGCGCCAGGTGAAAGCCTGGTCGTGGTTTTCAGCCAGCGAATCGGCCGTACCGCGCGTCAGCGTTGAGGCCATCACGTAGTCGTAGCGTCCGCCCAGCGTCAGCACCCACTTATCCCACTCCGCCTGATCCTGAGCATAGAGCCCGGTCTGTTCATTACGGTTAACGACGGAATAGTTAGACCATGGCAGGTTAGTGTTGATGTTCGCGTTGCCGTAATCCGGGTTCTGGATATCAATCGGGTCGGCGGAACCGTACAGCGCATTGATATCATTACGCATACGCGAGTAATCAACACCCGTCAGCAGCGTGTGGTCTACGGCGCCCGTCGCGAATGTCGACTGCAGTTGAGTATCCACGGTGAACATATTCAGATCTTCATCTGAACGCACGTAAGCGCGGTTAATCTTGCCAGGCTCAGCGTAGCCATTGCCGTAAACAGAGCGGTAGAGCGTATGAACTTTTGCGTAACGCAGATTCTGACGCACGGTGAACGTGTCATCAAACTGATGCGAGAAGCTGTAACCAATCAACTGCTGGCGACGAGCCATCTTATTATCCGCTTCACCTTCGTTGAAATCGGTTGGGATCTTATGCTCATTGCCGTTTGCGTCACGGTATGGCACTACCGTCCCTTCCCGTGGCAACCAGCCGTAGTAGCCCGCTTCCGGATCGTTCTGGAAATTGCTCAGGAAGGTGAAATCGGTTTTGTCATCCGGACGCCAGCTAAAGGAGGGCGCAATCGCATAGCGGGTTGATTTTGACATCTCCTGCTGTGCGTTCTGACTACTGCCAAGACCGGTCAGGCGGTACGACCACACGCCATCTTCATCGATTGCATCACTGAAATCGAAGCCCGTTTGCCACAGGTTATTGGTCCCCATTTTAAACTGGACTTCTTTCAGCGGCTCGGTCAGTGGGCGTTTGCTCACCATACTGACGATACCGCCTGGATTGCTGTTGCCGTAGAGCACAGACGTAGGTCCGCGCATCACTTCTACGCGCTCAAGGAAGTACGGATCCATGGAAGCTTCGGAGTAGTTATTCCCCATCAGCTTCATGCCATCGAGATACTGGTTGGTGTTTACCGTCGAAGGCGCGGTAAAACCACGAATTGAGACCACATCATAGGTGGTGGAGCTGCCGCGGGTCGCAAACACGCTCGGCGTATAGCCCAGCGCCTCTTTTACGGTCGCTGGCTGGCGGCGTTCCATTTCATCACGCGTTACCACGGAAATAGACTGCGGGGTCTTTTCAATCGCGGTATCGGTTTTGGTCGCCGTTGCCGTGCGTTTTGCTGCGATCGTTGGCGCAGGCCCCCACGGACTTTCCTGGGCGGCAGGCGCGGCAGTGACGGTGATGGTTTCTTCTTTTTTCTGGGTTTCAGCCGCATGTGCATACGTAGACATGCCGGCAACCGCTGTGGCTACGACGACCGCGATTTTTCGCAGCGACGTGTGAATTGGCTGAGCAGTATTGGAAAGCGCCATGTTTATCTCTGATGGAAAAGTGAATGATAACGTAAACGAGAATTATTATTATGACCGCAGAATAATATGCGAAACGCTGGCTGCATAGCAAGCAGTAAGCGGCCCTACGAGAATTAAGGGTTTAAGAAATAAACAAGAGAAAACGAAGGGTTAATCAGAATGAAAACGAGGGTTAAGGAAATGGAAAGTACAGGTAAAAAAAATCCCCCCTTTCGGGGGGATGTGAAGCGTTAGTTACCGCCGAACATATCTTTAATCCAGCCCGCGACACCGTCGCTGTCTTTTTTCTCATTCTGCTGCTGCGGCTGTTGTTGCGGCTGCTGCTGGGGCTGAGAAGACTGCTCGAACGGGTTACCCGTCGGTTGCTCTGGCTGGCTTTGCTGGCACAGCGAATCCGGGTTGGTGGTCCAGACAGGCAAGGTACGCATACCACCGCCACAGACAAAGTTACCGGAACCGTCCACGCCCATATCGACGATATCTTCCGGCGCCACCAGATTCAGCGGTACCGGAGACTGATTCGCCAGATAGCGCTGGTAAATCGACATCGCCCCGCTTGCACCATACAGTTTGGTTGGCTGGTTGTTATCGCGACCTACCCAAGTGATCACCACTTCACGGCCATCGATACCGGCGAACCAGGTATCCACGTTGTTGTTGGTGGTCCCGGTTTTACCTGCCAGATGCAGGCCCGGATACTTCGCGCCCAGTTGACGTCCGGTCCCCCGCTGCACAACCTGCTGCATCGTCCACAACGTCATATAGGCCGCCTGCGCTGGCACGGCACGTTCCGCTTGCGGGAAGCTCTGATACAGCACGGAGCCATCCTCGGCAATCACCGAACGCAGAGCAGAAAGCGGTGCACGGTTACCCCCGCTGGCAATGGTCTGGAACGCCTGAGCCACTTCGATCGGCGTCAGGTTAAGCGCCCCCAGGATCATCGCCGGAACAGGATGGAGCTGATCTTTCGGCACACCCAGTTTCTGCCAGGTGTCGACAATCGCCGGCAGACCGAGCGCCATACCCAGGTTCACCGTTGGCACGTTCATCGAGCGGGTCAACGCATCCACCAGCATGACCTGGCCGCTGAACTGTTTATCGTCGTTCTGCGGAGACCATACCTGGCCGTTAGGCTGGCGCAGGGAAATCGGCGCATCGGCAATCCAGGTATTCAGGCGATACTGGTTAGGCTGACTCAGGGCGGTAAGATAGGTTGCCGGTTTTGCCAGTGAACCAATCGAACGTCGCGCCTGCATTGCACGGTTGTAGCCTGCGAACTGCGGCTCAGCACCGCCCACCATGGCGCGAACTTCGCCGGTGTTACGGTCAACCACCACCATCGCGGTTTCAAGATCGCTCAGCTTACGCTGTTTCTTCAGCGCCGGGATGCCTTCCACCGCAGCTTTTTCAGCGGCTTCCTGCGCCACGGAATCGAAGGTGGTAAAGATCTTCACGCCGGAGAGATCTTTCACCTTATCACCGAGCTTGCTTTGCAGCTCCTGACGCACCAGCTGCATAAACGCAGGCTGAGGCGAGATCACGCCACCGCGCGGCTGAACGCCGAGTGGACGTGCGCTCAGCATGTCGTACAGCTCCTGGTCAATCACCTGCTGTTGTTGCAGCAGACGCAGCACCAGGTTACGACGTTCCAGCGCCAGTTTCGGGTTACGCCACGGGTTATAAATGGACGCCCCTTTCACCATGCCCACCAGCAGCGCCTGCTGGTCAAGGCTCAGCTCTTCCACCGGACGACCAAAGTAGTACAGACTTGCCAGCGGGAAGCCGCGGATTTCGTTATCCCCGCTCTGACCGAGGTACACCTCATTCATGTACAGCTCAAGGATACGATCCTTGCTGTAACGCGCATCCATCAGTACGGCCATGTACGCTTCGTTGGCTTTACGCCAGTAAGAGCGTTCACTGGAGAGGAACAGGTTCTTCACCAGCTGCTGGGTCAGCGTACTCGCCCCCTGCACCGTCCGTCCGGCGGTCAGGTTAGCCAGCACCGCACGGCCAATCGAGTAAAGGCTGATGCCATCATGCTCATAGAAGTGACGGTCTTCGGTTGCCAGCAGGGTATCAACCAGCAGGTCCGGGAAGCCGTTACGGGCAACGAACAGACGTTGTTCGCCGTTCGCCGACGAGAGCATGGTGATCAGACGCGGATCGAGACGGAAGAAACCGAACTGACGGTTGTTATCCATGTTCTCGATGGTATCCAGACGATCGCCGTCAAAGGTCAGACGCGCACGCACCTGGCCCTCTTTGCTGTCCGGGAAATCAAACGGACGGCGGATCATCTCAATGCTTTTCGCCTGCACGGTAAATTCGCCAGGACGCGTCATTTTCGACACCTGACGATACTGGGTGGCTTCCAGCAGTTTCACCATCTCGTTCTTGCTGATGGACATATCTGGCTCAAGGTTCACCATGCGGCCATACACCGCCGCAGGCAGTTGCCAGACTTTTCCGTCGATACGGCTACGGATCTTCTGATCCAGATAGACGCCGTAAATCGCCATCAGCACAACAAATACAATGAACAGCTTCAGCAGCAGCCAGAACCAGCCGCGCTTGCCCCGAGGCTTACGCCCTTTGCCTTTCCCTTTACGCGGCATCGGTTCTTCATCCTCATAATCGTCTTCATAGTCATCGTCATAGTCCTCATCTCTGAGGCGACGACGGCTTACCTTTTCTTTCGCCGGACGCGTTGGTTTTCCCTTACGTCCTATTGGCTCGCGGTCATTCCCCGCCATGCTTTTTCTCCGCAACTTTCAGGCGCAAGGGCCCGATTCTCTTTTCTTCCACTGGCCTGTGAAAGAAGAAATCTCTCAAAGTAAACAGCAAGACCTTCCAGACAGGAACGTCTTTAGTATTTTCTCCCGCACCCTGCGGGTGAGGGCATCAAGCCGCACGTTCCCAGCCACACCCGTCACGAATATTTCTTCGTCCGTCGTGTCGGTGCCGTATTTGCCGGATCGTCCGGCCAGACATGTTTGGGATACCGCCCCTTCATCTCTTTTTGCACGTCACGGTAGCTCCCCGCCCAGAATGCCCCCAGGTCGCGGGTAATCTGTAACGGGCGATGGGCTGGCGACAACAGCTCCAGCACCAGAGAGACGCGCCCTTGCGCCACAGAAGGCGTGGTGGCCTCTCCAAACATTTCCTGCATACGTACCGCCAGCGCCGGAGGATTATCCTCGTGATAACGAATGGCAATCCAGCTTCCGGTCGGCACAGTGTAATGCCCTGGCAGTTCACTATCCAGACGTTGACGTAATGACCAGTCCAGTAAATTCTGTAACGCGACCTTAACATCAAGCGCTTTTAGCGCACGCAGCGAGTGTACACCGTGCATTTGCGGCAGCAGCCAGCGTTCCAGCGAGCCCAGCAATGTCTCATCATCGACCGCGGGCCAGTCATACTCCGGTAGCCAGCGCGCGGCACAGTGCAGACGAATACGGTACTGTTCCGCCTCTGGCGTCCAGTTCAACACCCCTAACCCTTTGTCCCGGATGCCGTTCAGCATGGCCAGATGCAGCACCTCTTCCGACGGTTTTGCCAGCGGCGTGGTGCCGAGGATCAGTTTACCTGTCTGGCTGCGACGAAACGCCTTCAGCGTGCCCTGAGCCTCATCCCATTCCACGGTATCGGATTGCTGGATCAACTGCGGACAGGCACGCGTCAGGGCATCTATATCCACCGCGATAGCCTGTAAAATACGCGCGTCCGGGGAGTGGCTACCCTGTAACAGTAACGGCGCAATCAGCCATTCGTGACGCGTCATGGCGTCATCGCTGTCCAGCATGGCTCCCATGCCATTGGCCAGTTGATATCGCCCGTCCAGACCGCGACGACGCGCGATCCTGTCGGGAAACGCCTGCGCTAACAGAGGCGCGATAGCCGCGCTGTCTGGCGATCCGGCTTTACCGTTGAGTCGCCGGCAAAGCTGCTGCGCCCGCTGCTGCCAGTTCCCCTGATTGCGGGAAAAGGCCTGCGCCAGATCGCTGCTGCCACCGCGCGGTGGCTCCTCAAGAATAGCCGCCAGTTTCGCCGCCGTAGCAATTTCATCCTCCCCCTGCGCGGCCACCAGCATCGCCGCCAGGCGAGGGTCATTGCCCAGCGCGGCCATTTTTTGCCCGCGGGATGACAATCGCTCACCATCAAGCGCCCCCAGGCGGTTCAGTAAGATCCGGGCAGCAGCAAGGTTCGCGGCGGGTGGAGGATTAAGCCAGGTCAGCTGTGCCGGATCCGGGCATCCCCACTGCAAAAGATCCATCACCAGCCCCGCTAGATCGCTGTGTAAAATTTCCGGCGTGCTTTGCTGTGCAGCGCGTTCAGCCTGCTCCGCGCTGGTTAAATGCAGGCAGATACCGGGCTCAAGACGTCCCGCACGGCCTGCTCGCTGGACAATTGACGCCTGGCTTATGCGCTGCGTCAGCAGTTTAGTCAGCCCGGTACGCGCGTCAAAGCTCGCCACCCTCTCCTGCGCACTGTCCACCACCAGGCGAATGCCTTCTATGGTTAAACTGGTTTCGGCAATATTGGTTGCCAGCACCACCTTACGCTGCCCCGCGGGCGCGGGCAGGATTGCTTTACGCTGATCCGCCAGTGACAGCGCGCCGTAGAGCGGGCAAAGCAGCACGTCACTTCCCACCCGGGAAGCCAGTTGGTCCTGCACGCGCTGGATCTCGCCTACGCCGGGCAAAAACAGCAGTAGCGATCCCGATTCCTGGCGGAGCAATTCGGCGGTTGCGATGGCTACCGCGTCGTCAAAACGCTGATGGGCAGGCAATGGTTGATAGCGACGCTCAACGGGAAATGCTCTGCCTTCGGAGGCGATAACCGGCGCGTCGGGCAACGTCTGCTGCAGTCGCTCGTTATCCAGCGTAGCGGACATGATAAGCAACCGGAGGTCGTCGCGTAGCCCTTGCTGAACATCAAGTAACAGCGCCAGTGCCAGATCTGCCTGCAGGCTACGCTCGTGGAATTCATCCAGAATCACCAATCCGACGCCGTTTAACTCCGGATCGTTTTGCAGCATGCGGGTCAGGATCCCTTCGGTCACCACCTCAAGGCGCGTGGACGGGCCAACGCAGGTTTCGGCGCGCATACGGTAACCCACCGTCTCGCCCGGCTTTTCACCAAGCAGTTCCGCCAGGCGCTGCGCCACGTTCCGTGCGGCCAGCCTGCGCGGCTCCAGCAGGATAATTTTCCCGCGGACAGTGCCCTCTTTGAGGATCTGCAGCGGCAGCCAGGTGGATTTACCTGCGCCCGTCGGGGCGTTAAGTAAAACCTGCGGGGCATGGTGTAAGGCAGCAAGAAGCTCAGGAAGGACGACGGCGACCGGCAATGAGGACACTAACAGCTCCAGAGGGTTAACATTAGTCGGCGTACATTGTAGCATCGGCGCATACCATTACCGAGTCCCCTGTATGTCTGAGTCGAAACGGCTGTTTTTTGCCATAGAATTGCCCTCCACGCTGCAGCGAAAAATCGTTCGCTGGCGAGCCAGCCATTTTCCCCAGGACGCAGGCCGTCCGATCGCGGCGGCAAACCTGCACCTGACGCTGGCCTTTCTGGGCGATGTCAGCGCCGAAAAACAGCGCGCGCTGGCAGCAATGGCTGGCCGCATTTCTCAGCCGGCGTTTACGCTGCACCTCGACGACGCGGGCCAGTGGCTGCGCTCACGCGTGGTCTGGCTGGGCACGCGCCAGCCGCCCCGCGGGCTTTTACAGCTTGCGAGTATGTTGCGCGCCCAGGCGGCTCGCAGCGGGTGTTACCAGAGTCCGCAGCCGTTTCATCCGCATATCACCCTGCTGCGCGATGCCGGTCAGGCCGTTGCCATTCCGCCACCCGGCTTTCACTGGGACGTTGAGGTCAATACCTTCGCGCTTTACGAATCGGTCTTTACCCAAGGACGCACCCGTTATACGCCGCTACAGCGCTGGTCGCTGGGCGATACCCTAAGGAATTCTGATGAAGTTTAGTCCTGCCCTGCAGCACGCCACGCTGGTTCAACGCTACAAACGCTTTCTCGCTGACGTGATCACCCCCGAAGGTGAACAGCTCACGCTGCACTGCCCGAACACCGGTGCCATGACCGGCTGTGCGACGCCGGGTGACACGGTCTGGTATTCCACTTCAGAAAATACTAAACGCAAATATGCCCATACCTGGGAAATGACCGAGACGCAAAACGGGGCATTTATTTGCGTGAATACCCTGCGCGCCAATCAATTAGTTAAGGAAGCATTGACCCTTGGCACCCTGCCCGAACTGGTGGGGTATGGCACGCATAAAAGTGAAGTTAAATATGGCGATGAAAGCAGCAGAATTGACTTCATGTTACAGGCGGAAGACCGGCCCGAGTGCTATATTGAAGTAAAATCAGTGACGTTAGCGGAACAGGAAAACGGCTACTTCCCGGATGCGGTCACGCTACGGGGGCAGAAGCATCTGCGGGAGCTGATGAGTGTTGCGGCGGCGGGCAAACGCGCCGTATTGCTGTTTGCGGTTTTACATTCAGCCATTGAACGATTTTCTCCAGCCCGCCATATTGATCTCAAATACGCGCAATTGTTGAATGAGGCACAAAAGCAGGGGGTGGAGGTTTTGGCTTATAAAGCGGAACTTTCTGCCGATAATATGACTCTGAGATCCTCTCTTCCCATTGTCTTATAAGGGATTAGACGATTGACTATTAAGTGTTCTGGCCGCGTGCGCAAATACGCTTTTCCTCACAGGCTTGTCAAGTGTTACGTTTAGATAATTGCCATACGGAAAAGCATC
This sequence comes from Enterobacter cloacae complex sp. 2024EL-00711, assembly GCF_047529885.1. Lineage (NCBI taxonomy): Bacteria > Pseudomonadati > Pseudomonadota > Gammaproteobacteria > Enterobacterales > Enterobacteriaceae > Enterobacter > Enterobacter cloacae complex sp. 2024EL-00711. Next base: position 436,434 of record NZ_JBLIZC010000003.1, on the reverse strand, counting down.
TGCTATTTATAGCGACCTGATTTTTCCCCCAACACGGGGATCGATAGTGCGTGTTAAGGAGAAGCAACATGCAAGAAGGGCAAAACCGTAAAACATCGTCCCTGAGTATTCTCGCCATCGCTGGGGTGGAGCCGTATCAAGAGAAGCCGGGCGAAGAGTATATGAACGAAGCCCAGCTGTCGCACTTCAAGCGTATTCTTGAAGCATGGCGTAATCAACTCAGGGATGAAGTCGATCGCACCGTTACTCATATGCAGGATGAAGCTGCTAACTTCCCGGACCCGGTAGACCGTGCCGCTCAGGAAGAAGAGTTCAGCCTCGAACTGCGTAACCGTGACCGCGAACGCAAACTGATCAAAAAGATCGAAAAAACGCTGAAAAAAGTCGAAGACGAAGATTTTGGCTACTGCGAATCCTGCGGTGTTGAAATCGGAATTCGTCGCCTGGAAGCGCGTCCAACCGCCGATCTGTGCATCGACTGTAAAACGCTGGCAGAAATCCGCGAAAAACAGATGGCCGGTTAATACCAGCGCTGTTTACACACTCTAAAGGCGGGAGTTTCTCCCGCCTTGTTACTGTTGATATGTCTGAATCACACTATATTGGGCGCTTCGCGCCATCCCCTTCTGGTGAATTACACTTCGGCTCATTAATTGCCGCCCTCGGCAGCTACCTGCACGCTCGCGCCCGTCACGGTAAATGGCTGGTCCGCATTGAAGATATTGATCCTCCGCGTGAAGTTCCCGGTGCAGCAGATACCATTCTGCGTCAGCTGGAACATTACGGTCTTCACTGGGACGGCGACGTCCTCTGGCAGTCAAGGCGACATGATGCCTACCGGGAACGCCTGGCGTGGCTCCACGCACAAGGGCTCTCCTACTACTGCACCTGCACCCGCGCGCGTATTCAGAGCGTGGGTGGCGTCTATGACGGCCACTGCCGCACGCGCAATAACGGCCCAGAACTGGCCGCCGTGCGCATAAAGCAGCATGCCCCGGTGACGCACTTTACTGATTTACTCTCCGGCGAGATCCATGCGGATGAACGTCTTGCACGCGAAGATTTTATTATCCACCGCCGTGACGGCCTGTTCGCCTATAACCTGGCGGTAGTGGTTGATGACCATTTCCAGGGCGTGACGGAAATTGTGCGCGGGGCTGACCTGGTGGAACCTACCGTGCGACAAATATCGCTCTATCACCAGTTTGGCTGGAACGCGCCGGATTACATTCATCTGCCGCTGGCGGTCAATGAACAGGGCTTTAAGCTGTCAAAACAAAATCATGCGCCCGCCCTGCCAGACGGCGATCCGCGCCCTGTTTTGATCGACGCGCTGCGATTTCTCAACCAGAATGTAACCAACGAATGGCAGGATTTGCGAATTGACGAACTGCTGAAAATGGCGATCGCCAACTGGACGCTGACGACCGTGCCAAAAATCCAGCATTCTCAAATGCGTTGCGCTGAGCTATGATTAGCCGCTTTTTTCATAACAAAACACACTACGAGGTGTACTATTTTTACCCGAGTCGCTAATTTTTGCCGTAAAGTGCTAAGCCGCGAAGAGAGCATGGCGAACGACGCTATTGCGCAAAACCGCATGTCGGTTATTCCACGTGAGCAGCACAATATTTCCCGCAAAGATATCAGTGAAAATGCCCTCAAGGTGCTCTATCGTCTGAATAAAGCAGGCTACGAGGCCTATCTCGTTGGCGGTGGGGTGCGTGATTTACTGCTGGGAAAAAAACCAAAAGATTTCGACGTGACGACCAGCGCCACGCCAGAGCAGGTGCGCAAATTATTCCGTAACTGTCGCCTTGTTGGCCGTCGTTTTCGTCTTGCTCACGTCATGTTTGGGCCGGAAATTATTGAAGTGGCGACCTTCCGCGGTCACCACGAGGCGGGCGAATCCGATCGCACCACCTCCCAGCGCGGCCAGAACGGCATGCTGCTGCGGGACAATATCTTCGGCTCTATCGAAGAAGATGCCCAGCGTCGCGATTTCACGATCAACAGCCTTTACTACAGCGTGGCAGATTTCACCGTCCGTGATTACGTCGGTGGCATGCAGGACCTGAAAGACGGTCTGATTCGCCTGATCGGCACGCCGGAAACGCGTTATCGTGAAGACCCGGTGCGTATGCTGCGCGCCGTACGTTTCGCCGCCAAACTCTCAATGCGCATCAGCCCGGAAACCGCAGAGCCGATACCGCGTCTGGCGACGCTGATTAACGACGTGCCGCCAGCCCGTCTGTTTGAAGAGGCGCTGAAGCTGCTGCAGGCCGGTTACGGCTACGAAACCTACAAGCTGCTACGCGAATACAGCCTTTTCCAGCCCCTGTTCCCGACCATTACGCGCTGCTTTACCGAAAACGGTGACAGCCCAATGGAACGCATGATTGCGCAGGTGCTGAAGAATACCGATACCCGCATTCACAACGATATGCGAGTGAACCCGGCGTTCCTGTTTGCCGCGATGTTCTGGTATCCGTTGCTGGAAGCGGCGCAGAGAATTGCGCAGGAAAGCGGTCTGGCCTACTACGATGCGTTTGCGCTGGCCGCAAATGACGTGCTGGATGAAGCCTGCCGCACGCTCGCCATTCCAAAACGTATTACGACGCTGGTGCGTGATATCTGGCAGCTTCAGCTGCGCATGTCTCGTCGTCAGGGTAAACGCGCCTGGAAGCTGATGGAACATCCTAAATTCCGCGCTGCGTTCGATTTACTGTCGCTGCGTGCTGAAATTGAACGGAACCAGGAACTGCAGCGTCTGGCGCAGTGGTGGGGAGAATTCCAGGTTTCAGCACCGCCAGAGCAGAAAGATATGCTCGTCGACCTCGATGACGAACCGACGCCGCGTCGTCGCCACCGTCGTCCGCGCAAACGTGCGCCGCGCCGTGAAGGTACGGCATGACCCTGGCGTACATTGCCATCGGCAGCAATCTGGCCTCTCCGCTGGAGCAGGTTAATGCTGCCGTTCAGGCGCTGGGTGAAATCCCACAAAGCCGTATTGTGGCGGTCTCTTCTTTCTACCGGACACCGCCGCTGGGGCCACAGGATCAGCCTGATTACCTGAATGCCGCCGTGGTGCTGGACACTGCGCTGAATGCCGACACGCTGCTGGATAATACTCAGCGAATCGAACTGCAGCAGGGCCGCGTACGCAAAGCCGAACGCTGGGGGCCGCGCACCCTCGATCTCGACATTATGCTGTTTGGCCACGAGGTGATTAACACCCCCCGTCTCACCGTTCCGCACTACGACATGAAAAATCGCGGCTTTATGCTCTGGCCGCTGTTCGACGTTGCCCCTGACCTCACCTTCCCTGACGGCCTCTCGCTGAAGGCAGTGCTGGATAGCCTCGACGCAGAAAAACCGGCCCGCTGGTGATCCGCGTTTTTACCGGTTAACCCTCACGGAATTGTGGTTAATCGGTTGCCTAAAATCATTGTTCCCTCAAATGTTACTGTTAGAATGCGCAAAGATTCGCTTTTGGGCTATCAGGAAACAGTATGAAACCAACCACCATCTCCTTACTGCAGAAATGCAAACAGGAAAAGAGACGCTTCGCCACCATTACTGCGTATGACTACAGCTTCGCTAAGCTTTTTGCCGAAGAGGGTATCACTGTCATGCTGGTCGGAGATTCGTTAGGGATGACGGTACAAGGCCATGATTCCACCCTGCCGGTGACGGTCGAAGATATTGCCTACCATACCCGTGCCGTGCGCCGCGGAGCACCTGCCTGTCTGCTGCTTTCCGATCTGCCTTTTATGGCCTACGCGACGCCAGAGCAAGCGTTCGAGAATGCGGCAACCGTCATGCGTGCCGGGGCCAATATGGTCAAAATCGAAGGCGGAGCCTGGCTTGCAGAGACCGTGAAAATGCTCACCGAACGTGCCGTGCCGGTCTGCGGCCACCTGGGTCTGACGCCGCAATCCGTCAATATTTTTGGCGGCTATAAGGTGCAGGGCCGCGGTGATGCAGCACAGACACTGTTTGAGGATGCCCTGGCGCTGGAAGCCGCTGGCGCACAGCTGCTGGTGCTGGAGTGTGTGCCGGTTGAACTGGCGAAACGCATCACCGAGGCGCTGTCGATTCCGGTGATTGGTATTGGCGCAGGCAACGTTACCGACGGTCAGATTTTAGTGATGCACGACGCCTTTGGTATTACCGGCGGTCATATCCCTAAATTCGCCAAAAATTTCCTGGCAGAAGCAGGCGACATGCGTGCTGCTGTGCGGCAGTATATTGCCGACGTTGAATCCGGTGTTTACCCGGGTGAAGAACACAGTTTCCATTAAGGAGTCTTGTTGTGCTAATCATTGAAACCCTGCCGCTGCTTCGCCAGCATATCCGTCGTGCACGTCAGGAAGGTAAACGTATCGCACTGGTTCCCACGATGGGTAACCTGCATGACGGCCATATGAAGCTTGTTGATGAAGCCAGAGCGCGTGCAGATATCGTGGTGGTCAGTATTTTCGTGAACCCCATGCAGTTTGACCGTGCCGACGACCTGGCGCGCTATCCGCGCACCCTGCAGGAAGATTGCGAAAAACTCAAAAAACGCCACGCCGACATTGTCTTCTCTCCGGCACCTGCAGACGTCTACCCGCAGGGGACCGAGGACGCGACCTACGTGGACGTGCCGGGCATTTCAACCATGCTGGAAGGCGCCAGCCGTCCGGGCCATTTCCGCGGCGTTTCAACCATCGTCAGCAAGCTGTTTAACCTGGTGCAGCCCGACGTTGCCTGCTTCGGTGAGAAGGACTTCCAGCAGCTGGCGTTGATCCGTAAGATGGTCGCCGACATGGGTTATGATATTGAGATCGTGGGCGTGCCGATTGTGCGTGCCAAAGACGGTCTGGCGCTCAGTTCCCGTAACGGGTACCTTACCGCGGATGAGCGTAAAATCGCGCCGGGATTGAGCAAGGTCATGAATACCATGGCGGAACAGCTTGTGGCTAAAGAGCTGAGTGCAGAAGAGATCGTTGCCCTCGCCGAACAGGCGCTGAACGACAAAGGCTTCCGCGCTGACGATATCCAAATCCGTGATGCCGATACGCTGCTTGAGCTGACCGATACCAGCAAGCGCGCGGTGCTTCTGGTGGCTGCATGGCTCGGTCAGGCACGCCTTATCGACAATAAAGTGGTTGAGCTGGCATAACTCTCTACCTCCCCTCGTTCGCGGGGGGGTTAACGCATGATGATTAAAGGTAAACGTAATGATTCGCAAAATGCTGCAAGGTAAGCTTCACCGTGTGAAAGTCACTCAGGCCGACCTGCACTATGAGGGCTCCTGCGCCATTGATCAGGATTTTCTTGATGCAGCGGGCATCCTTGAAAACGAAGCCATTGATATCTGGAACGTGAATAACGGTAAGCGCTTCTCTACCTATGCGATCGCGGCGGAACGCGGCTCCAGAATTATCTCCGTGAATGGCGCTGCCGCTCACTGTGCTGACGTCGGTGATATCGTTATCATTGCCAGCTTCGTGATGATGTCTGACGAAGAAGCCCGTCGCTGGCAGCCAAAAGTGGCGTACTTCGAAGGCGACAACGAAATGAAACGCACCGCGAAAGCCATTCCGGTCCAGGTTGCCTGATATCCTGAAGGCTGTGAACCGTTCACAGCCTTCTCTCACCTCATCCCTGCGGCTGATTACTGATAAGCCGCGACATCGTCTCCAGCGAATCCGTCCTTAAAATATACAGTCGCTTAAGCAGGAACGGATTGTCCCCGGGCTTCACTTTGCCTTTTACCGTTGTCACCGCCAGGTGGAACCCTGCGTCATTCGCTGCTTTTACCGCTTTGTCGTCATAGGCGCCAAACGGATAAGAGAGATAGAGCACGTGCGGGTTAAATTGCGCCAGCGCCCGGCGTGAACGCGCGAAATCGAACAAAATCACGTGATGGCTACGGCTCAGTAAGATCGGGTGTTTATTGCCGTCCACCCGATGCAAGAAGTGGGTATGAGACTGGATATCAAACACATCCTGGATCTGCTCAAGCTCAGAGACACTCATAAACTGCAGGTATTTCGGCGCCCACTTCTGCGGATGACGTTTTATACGCGACGAGATGATAAACGCCGTCGCCTTGAATCCATACGCTTTGAGGACGGGATACGCATAGCGGCTCACCGACTTCAGCCCGTCATCAAAGGTGATCACCACAGACTTCGCCGGCAGGTTCATTTTGTTACGCACATACCCTTCAAGCTGAGCCATCGTCAGCGTGGTATAGCCCTGATCGCGAAGCCAGGTCATCTGGTTGCTGAACGCACGCACGCTGGTGGTCGTGGAGGTATGCCGGAAACGGGTGTTCTCCTCATCACGCAGGATATGGTGATAGGTCAGGACCGGGATGCCGTTATCTTCCTGCGCATCCAGGCTGCTGATCCACGCCAGACGATTGCCGATGCGGATCTGATACCAGGTCTGGTTCAGACGGTCTTTAAGTTTATTCAGAATGGGGTAGCGAAGGTTAGCACTCATCGTGCCGAATGGGGCGCTTCCGCTGCTGGGGGCGTTAAAGACAGGCGTGTCTTTCCAGGTTATCAGGTTCTGGTTACTCAGCGGTTTATTCAAATCACCAAGGCTGTCTTCCACGCGCTGTTTGCCCTGCACATCTTCCAGGTGCTCTTTATCAATAAAGCCCGTGCCGAAGCCAAAACGAAACTCGTAGTAATCAGCGGATGTGGGGACGACGGCCAGGATTTGCCCGGCACGGATATTGCCGACATTGACCACATTGTTACCTACTTGCGCCCAGATAGCCGCATCTTCGGTGGTTTGCATATATCGGGCGGGAAGCCCTTGCTGAGCGATCAGGCTGGCAGATGCGCCGCCGGAAACCAGCAGCAACAGAAGGAACACAACGCGCATGAACATGGAATATTAATCGACACGGAAAATCAGCCACCATTGTAACAAAAGCAGCATCAATACCAATGTTTAATTCTTATACAAATCATGGAGCAAGACAAAGGGAGGATTTTTTTGCTGCTGATGCCACAGGCTGCTGACGCCGGCCACTTTTTTGTCGACGATCGCATGACGGAATTCAGCGCTGCTTAAGGTTTCCCGGAAGGGATACATGGATTCCAGCAGCAAAGAGTTAATGCCTGATATCACTTCACAGTTGTCGTGCTTGTGGCTCAACAATGCCGCAGAGCGATAAGGTGCCGCGCCGGATTTATCGGTCAGGAAGATGACGCCGTCACCGGTGTCGGTTTCATGCAGGGCATCGCACATCATTCGGCTGAGCATGTTGGTGCTCAATCCACGCCAGTAGTTAACCGCACGGCATTGCGCCAGCGGACCAAATCTGGCCTCCAGTTTATCCAGCATATCCTGCGCCTGTTCATCATGGCAGGCGATCACCCATCCCAGCATCACTCTCTCCTTAGCAGGCAAGTAGTTTAGCGGAGTGAAGGTTAGCGTACGGTGATAACAATCAAAGAAAAGCACCCGGCAAACAGAATGTCGCCGGGCGGAAGATTAGCTGCGCAGACCGCGTCCACGCTGAATCAGAGACCAGCACAGCAGGTAGAAGGCGATAATAAACACCACCAGCACCGCAACCGTGGTAATCAGTGGCACATCCGTAATGCCGAGGAAACCAAAGCGGAAGCCGCTGATCATATAAACAATCGGGTTCAGGTGTGACAGCGCCTGCCAGAACGGCGGCAGCAGCGTCAGGGAGTAGAACACCCCGCCAAGATAGGTCAGTGGCGTCAGCACAAAGGTCGGGATCAGGCTGATATCATCGAACGTTTTAGCAAACACCGCGTTCAGCAGACCGGCCAGCGAGAACAAGATGGCCGTCAACAGTAACGTGAGCGCCACGAACAGCCATGAATGCACCTGGAACGGCACAAAGAACAGGGAGATCGCCGTCACCAGAATCCCCACGCAGAGACCGCGCGCCACGCCGCCGCCCACATAACCCGCAATGATCACATGCGTTGGTACCGGCGCGACCAGCAGCTCTTCAATGTTACGCTGGAACTTGGCGCTAAAGAATGATGATGCCACGTTAGCATAGGCGTTGGTGATCACCGCCATCATGATCAGGCCCGGCACAATAAACTGCATATAGGTAAAGCCGTGCATTTCACCAATGCGGGAACCGATGAGGTTACCGAAGATGATGAAGTAGAGCGTCATGGTGATCACCGGCGGTACCAGAGTTTGCACCCAGATACGCATAAAGCGGTTAATCTCTTTCGCCCAGATGCTTTTCAGCGCGACCCAGTAAAGATGCGTCATGCCTTGTCTCCTTGTTTATCCTGCACCAGAGAGACAAACAGCTCTTCCAGTCGGTTCGCTTTGTTACGCATACTTAATACCTGAACACCCTGCGCGCTCAGCTGTGAGAACACGCTGTTGATGCCCTGCTCGCGCAGCACTTCCACTTCCAGCGTTGAGGTATCCACCAGACGATAGTTATAGCCTTCCAGCGTCGGCAGCGGGCTTTTCGCCGCCAGGTCGAGAATGAAGGTTTCGGATTTTAGCTTGGCGAGCAGGCTCTTCATTGAGGTGTTTTCCACCAGCTCACCGTTCTGAATGATGCCGATATTGCGACACAGCATCTCCGCCTCTTCGAGGTAGTGCGTGGTCAAAATAATGGTCGTGCCTTTGTCGTTGAGGTCCTTCAGGAAGCCCCACATTGAACGACGCAGTTCGATATCCACGCCCGCGGTGGGCTCATCAAGGATCAGCAGCTTTGGCTCATGCATCAGCGCACGGGCAATCATCAGACGGCGCTTCATCCCGCCTGACAACATGCGCGCACGTTCATTGCGTTTTTCCCACAGATCGAGCTGTTTGAGGTACTTTTCGCTGCGCTCCACCGCTTCTTTGCGCTCAACACCGTAGTAACCCGCCTGATTAACCACGATTTGCTGCACTGTCTCGAACGGGTTGAAGTTGAACTCCTGCGGTACCAGTCCGAGCTGGCGCTTGGCATTCACCACATCTTTTTGCAGGTCGTAACCAAACACGCTCACCCGGCCGGACGTTTTGTTGACCAGCGAACTGATAATGCCAATGGTGGTGGATTTCCCCGCCCCATTCGGCCCCAGAAGCGCGTAGAAATCCCCCGCTTCCACTTTGAGATCTATCCCACGCAGCGCCTGAACGCCGCCTGGATAGGTTTTTTTGAGCTGCTCAAGCTCCAGTGCAATCGCCATGAATTAAACTTACCTTAGGTTCTGACACACGTTGTGTGGTTTCATTAAAAGTCGAGTTACCCTATATTAGCGCAACGCAATCACTCGGTTACAGGTCGCTAACCTCCATGAACGACATAGATACACTCATCAGCAACAATGCACTATGGTCAAAAATGCTGGTGGAGGAAGACCCCGGATTTTTTGGAAAGCTCGCGCAGGCGCAAAACCCACGCTTTCTCTGGATTGGATGTTCCGACAGCCGCGTTCCGGCAGAGCGCCTGACAGGTCTCGAGCCTGGCGAACTGTTTGTGCACCGTAATGTTGCCAACCTGGTGATCCATACCGACCTCAACTGCCTTTCGGTTGTTCAGTACGCCGTTGACGTTCTGGAGGTCGAGCACATCATTATTTGTGGCCACTATGGCTGCGGCGGTGTGCAGGCCGCGATTGAAAATACCGAACTCGGGTTAATCGATAACTGGCTGCTGCATATCCGCGATATCTGGTTCAAACATAGCTCACTGTTGGGTGAAATGCCGCAGGAGCGTCGTCTCGATACCCTTTGCGAACTGAACGTGATGGAGCAGGTTTATAACCTTGGTCATTCCACCATCATGCAATCGGCGTGGAAACGCGGGCAAAAAGTCTCGATCCACGGCTGGGCCTACGGTATTCACGATGGTCTGCTTCGTAACCTGGAAGTGACCGCCACCAACCGTGAAACGCTGGAGCAGCGCTATCGTTCCGGGATCGCCAACCTGAAGCTTAAGCACGTCAACCATAAATAGCTGCCTGTAAGCGGTTCAGATAAAAACAAAACGGCAACCCGGGTTGCCGTTTTTACTGTGTGTCCCCTCGTCAGAGGGCAACAGACCGCACGTCACAAACCTTACTCGTCGAGCAGGATCACTTTACCCACATACGGCAGATGGCGGTAACGCTGCGCGTAGTCAATGCCATAGCCCACGACGAACTCGTCAGGGATAGAGAAGCCGACAAACTCTACCGGCACCTGCACTTCACGGCGGCTGGGTTTATCCAGCAGGGTGCAGATCGCCAGGGACTTTGGCTCACGCAGGCTCAGGATCTCGCGCACTTTAGAGAGCGTGTTGCCGGAGTCGATGATGTCCTCAACGATCAACACATCTTTGCCACGAATATCTTCATCCAGATCTTTCAGGATTTTCACATCACGGGTTGTGGACATGCCGCTGCCGTAGCTGGAGGCGGTCATAAAATCGACCTCATGGGACACCTGCACTTCACGGCACAGGTCTGCCATGAACATGAAAGAGCCACGTAAAAGACCGACCAGCACCATTTCGCTGCCGCTGTCCTTGTAATGTTCGGTGATTTGACGACCCAGTTCGGCGATACGCGCTTTGATCTCGGCTTCCGGGATCATCACTTCAACAGTATGTTTCATATTACTAACCATATGATTTTAATGAAAATCTCTCAATGCGGATGAATGTTACTCCGGCATCGATACGCAAGCCAGCCATTATATCAGTAAATGGATACACCTGGCGCATGAGTTATAAAAAGCAAATATTGTGATTCCGATCACACTTGTTAATACCTATAATTAGTTGCTAGCAAATAATTAACAAAACTGACGAGTACACTTTCTATGGCTGAAATAAAAACTCAACAGCCACGTCTACTGGTGACATTAACAGCGCTATTCGCCGCCTTCTGCGGCCTGTATCTGTTAATCGGTGGCGTCTGGCTGGCCGCAATTGGCGGCTCCTGGTACTACCCTATTGCGGGTCTGGTTATGCTTGGCGTAACCGTCCTGTTGTGGCGTAGAAAACAATCCGCGCTATGGCTTTATGCTGCTTTACTCCTCGCAACCATGATCTGGGGCGTCTGGGAAGTCGGTTTCGACTTCTGGGCACTGACGCCGCGCAGTGACATCCTGGTCTTCTTTGGTATCTGGCTGATCCTGCCGTTCGTGTGGCGTCGCCTGATTGTTCCTTCAAGCGGTGCCGTTGCGGCGCTGGTGGTTGCCCTGCTGATCAGCGGCGGCATTCTCACCTGGGCCGGTTTTAACGATCCGCAGGAGATTAACGGTACGCTGAATGCCGAATCCACCCCAGCTGCGGCTATCTCGCAGGTCGCGGATGGCGACTGGCCAGCTTATGGCCGTAATCAGGAAGGTCAGCGCTACTCCCCGCTCAAGCAGATCAACGCGGACAACGTTAAGAACCTGAAGGAAGCCTGGGTATTCCGTACCGGCGACCTGAAGATGCCAAACGATCCGGGTGAACTGACCAACGAAGTGACGCCGATTAAAGTCGGTAACATGCTTTATCTGTGCACCGCGCACCAGCGTCTGTTCGCGCTTGACGCGGCCACCGGTAAAGAGAAATGGCACTTCGATCCACAGCTGAACTCCAACCCGTCGTTCCAGCACATCACCTGCCGTGGCGTCTCTTACCACGAAGCGCGTGCTGATAATGCGAGCCCTGAAGTCATTGCCGACTGTCCTCGCCGCATCATGCTGCCGGTAAACGATGGCCGCCTGTTCGCGATCAATGCCGAAACCGGTAAGCTGTGTGAGACCTTTGCCAACAAAGGTATCCTGAATCTGCAGACCAACATGCCGGACACCACGCCGGGTCTGTATGAGCCAACCTCACCGCCGATTATCACCGATAAAACTATCGTGATTGCCGGCTCGGTAACCGATAACTTCTCCACCCGCGAAACCTCTGGCGTTATCCGTGGTTTTGACGTGAATACCGGTAAACTGCTGTGGGCCTTCGACCCGGGCGCGAAAGATCCAAATGCGATCCCATCGGACGAACACACCTTTACCTTTAACTCACCTAACTCCTGGGCACCGGCGGCGTATGACGCGAAGCTGGACCTGGTCTACCTGCCGATGGGCGTCACCACGCCAGATATCTGGGGGGGTAACCGTACGCCTGAGCAAGAGCGTTATGCCAGCTCTATCGTGGCGCTGAACGCGACCACCGGTAAACTGGCCTGGAGCTACCAGACTGTTCACCACGACCTGTGGGATATGGACATGCCGTCCCAGCCGACGCTGGCTGACATTACCGTTAACGGCAAAACCGTTCCGGTGATTTATGCACCCGCGAAAACGGGCAACATCTTTGTGCTGGATCGCAGCAACGGTAAGCTGGTTGTCCCGGCACCAGAAAAACCCGTTCCGCAGGGCGCTGCTAAAGGCGACTATGTCACCAAAACACAGCCGTTCTCTGACCTGAGCTTCCGTCCGAAGAAAGATCTCAGCGGTGCAGACATGTGGGGTGCCACAATGTTTGACCAGCTGGTGTGCCGCGTGATGTTCCATCAGCTGCGCTATGAAGGTATCTTCACGCCACCTTCTGAGCAGGGCACGCTGGTCTTCCCGGGTAACCTGGGCATGTTCGAATGGGGTGGGATCTCCGTTGACCCTAACCGTCAGGTGGCGATTGCCAACCCGATGGCCCTGCCGTTTGTTTCTAAGCTCATTCCACGCGGTCCAGGCAACCCAATGGAGCAGCCTAAAGATGCTAAAGGCAGCGGTACTGAAGCGGGTATTCAGCCGCAGTATGGCGTGCCATACGGTGTCACGCTGAACCCGTTCCTGTCGCCGTTTGGTCTGCCGTGTAAACAGCCTGCCTGGGGTTATATCTCCGGCCTGGATCTGAAAACTAACCAGATCGTCTGGAAAAAACGTATTGGTACGCCTCAGGACAGCATGCCGTTCCCGATGCCGGTTCCTGTCCCGTTCAATATGGGTATGCCAATGCTGGGTGGTCCAATTTCTACCGCCGGTAACGTGCTGTTCATCGCGGCAACCGCCGATAACTACCTGCGCGCGTACAACATGACCAACGGTGAAAAACTGTGGCAAGGCCGTCTGCCAGCAGGTGGACAGGCAACGCCGATGACCTATGAAGTGAATGGCAAGCAGTACGTTGTCATCTCTGCGGGTGGTCACGGTTCGTTTGGTACGAAGATGGGCGACTACATTGTGGCTTATGCTTTACCCGACGACGCTAAATAACTAACACCGCCAACGGTAAAAAAAACGGCAACTTCGGTTGCCGTTTTTATTGCTTATCCCCTCTGGACCAAGGTCTGGGCATCAGCCCACACGATATTAAACCGTGAACCCCAGCATCATGCCCGTATCTTCATGCTCCAGCAGATGGCAGTGCGCCATATAGGCAAACGCCTTCGGTGCCTCGTGGTCAAATTTCACCAGCACCTCACTGACGCCACCTTCAACCCTGACGGTGTCTTTCCATCCCGCGCGATGCGCCTGTGGCACGTTACCGTTTTCAGAAAGGATGCGGAACTGGGTGCCGTGAATATGGAACGGATGCAGCATCATGTCGCCTTCGCCTGAAATCACCCAGCGTTCAAACTGCCCTTTTGTGGCAGCAAACATTGGCGTGTTCATGTCGAACGCTTTGCCATTGATCATGTTGGCATTGTGGAAATCGAAATCATGGCCACCGTGCCCCATGCCGCCCATTTTACCGTGGTCCATATTCATATGGCCCATCATCTCTCCGTGGTGCATACCCGCCATCGCCTGATTGCCATATTTCGCCATCAGTGCCTGCATGCCCATCATATCGAGCATCGGGTTCATGGACAGTTGCAGCTTGCGTTGGGTCAGGCCCTCGAGAGAAGGTAGCGCCGGCAGCGTGGTCAGGGTATCCGGCAACATGCCCGAAGCCGTGACCTGCAGCGGCTGAATCTGCAGCACCGGGTGTGGCTTGTCAAAGGGTGCAACCGCCATTCCCATCTGACTGACCGGAAGCGTGACCAGGTCAAACGGTTTGCCGTCGCTGATATCCACCAGCACCTCAAAACGCTCCCCCATCAGCATCGGTAGCGCATCCACCTTCACCGGTTCAGGCAGCAGCCCCCCGTCGCTTGCGACCACGTACAGAGGGCGTTTATCGCTGGTGGCGAAATTCAGTGAGCGGGCGTTGCAGCCGTTGAGCAGGCGTAAGCGCAGCCAGCCTTTCGGTGCCGCATGCTGCGGGTAAATGGCACCGTTGGTCAGCAGGGTATCGCCAAACCAGCCTACCGCCGCGCTCATGACGTCCAGCTGGTAATCAATTTGCCCGTCAGCGGTGAATTTTTTGTCCTGCACAATGACCGGCACATCGTCGATGCCCCACTGTTTGGGCAGGCGCAGCAAACGGCTTTCGTCATCTTCGATCAGCACCAGCCCCGCCAGCCCCATCGCCACCTGATGGCCCGTTTTGCCATGCTGATGGGGGTGGAACCAGCAGGTCGCGGCGCGCTGGTCCGGGGTAAAGGTCACGCTTCGCTTACCGCCCGGTTTTATGATGCCCTGCGGCCCCCCATCCACCTCGCCCGGCACTTCCAGTCCGTGCCAGTGCAACGTGGTCTCCTCAGCCAGCGTGTTATGGATATCCACCGTCACCGCTTTCCCTTTACGTAACTGAAGTGCCGGGCCGAGAAGATTGCCGTTATAACCCCACGTTGTCGCGCTGTGTGCGCCAAAGGTCGTTTTACCGGACTGGACAACAAGCTGGATGCGGCTACGGGCATCCGCGGTGAGTAAATCAGGGATCGGTAAGGCAGGTCTGTCGGCCGCAAAAGCCGCGCGGCTCCACAGCGGTAAAGCGCTGGCTACGCCAAGCGCAACGGAATATTTTAAAAAATCACGGCGTTGCATGTTCATTTCCTTATTTCCAGCAGGCGATCTTTTGAGCATAAACCCTCCCCTTACCGGAAGGTCAAGTGAAGCGGTAATAATAAAGATCGTCGGCCTGGCATCAAGTATGCTAACGTTAATTTTCCGTGATGCAGTGGTAGAAGCAATGAAGACGTTTTTCAGAACAATTTTGTTCGGTAGCCTGATGGCGATGTGTGCGAACAGTTACGCGCTGAGTGAAAATGAAGCGGAAGATATGGCCGATCTGACGGCAGTTTTTGTCTTTCTGAAAAACGATTGTGGTTACCAGAATTTGCCCAACGGGCAGATTCGTCGCGCACTGGTCTTTTTTGCCCAGCAAAACCAATGGGATCTCAGCAACTACGATAGCTTCGACATGAAGGCGCTCGGCGAAGACAGCTACCGCGATTTAAGCGGTATTGGTATCCCTACCGCCAAAAAATGCAAAGCGCTGGCTCGCGATTCACTCAGCCTGCTCGCCTACGTGAAATAACCTTCCCGACGCCCCCTTGTTGAGCCTATAGCCGTGCAACCACGGTTATAGTTAGCTATCATGTTTCGCTCATTTTTTGTGAGCGTAACGG
The DNA here is from genome assembly GCF_047529885.1 of Enterobacter cloacae complex sp. 2024EL-00711. Lineage (NCBI taxonomy): Bacteria > Pseudomonadati > Pseudomonadota > Gammaproteobacteria > Enterobacterales > Enterobacteriaceae > Enterobacter > Enterobacter cloacae complex sp. 2024EL-00711. The sequence continues at coordinate 420,991 of NZ_JBLIZC010000003.1, read as the reverse complement.
ATGTTAACAAAGGAGGAGTCCGCGTATGGCCGACCACACGTTGTGGCATGAAACACTGCATGACCAGTTTGGTCAGTACTTTGCCGTTGATAACGTGCTCTATCATGAGAAAACCGATCACCAGGATCTGATCATCTTCGAGAATGCCGCCTTTGGCCGCGTGATGGCGCTGGATGGTGTCGTGCAAACGACCGAGCGTGACGAGTTTATCTATCATGAGATGATGACCCACGTCCCACTGCTGGCACACGGGCATGCGAAGCATGTTCTGATTATCGGTGGTGGTGATGGCGCAATGCTGCGTGAAGTCTCCCGCCATCAATCCATCGAAACCATTACGATGGTGGAAATTGATGCCGGCGTGGTCTCTTTCTGTCGTCAGTACCTGCCGAACCATAACGCCGGTAGCTATGACGATCCGCGCTTCAGTCTGGTCATTGATGATGGGGTTAACTTCGTTAATCAGACGACCCAGACCTTCGACGTTATTATCTCCGACTGTACCGACCCAATCGGTCCCGGCGCATCGCTGTTTACCTCCGATTTCTACGAAGGCTGCAAGCGCTGCCTGAAGCCGGGCGGGATTTTCGTGGCACAAAACGGCGTCTGCTTCCTGCAGCAGGATGAAGCCCTCGACAGCCACCGCAAGCTGAGCACCTATTTTGGCGATGTCAGCTTCTATCAGGCCGCTATTCCGACGTACTACGGCGGGATCATGACCTTTGCCTGGGCAACGGATAACGACGTACTGCGCCATCTTTCCACCGAAATTATTCAGGCCCGCTTCCACCAGGCCGGTCTTACGTGCCGTTACTACAATCCGGCAGTTCATACCGCAGCGTTTGCCTTACCGCAGTACCTGCAAGACGCATTATCCACTAAGGGGGTGAGCTAATTGAAAAAGCTTAAACTGCATGGCTTTAACAACCTGACCAAAAGCCTGAGTTTTTGTATTTACGATATCTGCTATGCCAAAACAGCGGAAGAACGCGATGGTTACATCGCCTATATCGATGAACTCTACAATGCCAACCGTCTGACCGAGATCCTGTCAGAAACCTGTTCGATTATCGGCGCGAATATCCTGAATATCGCCCGTCAGGATTATGAACCTCAGGGTGCCAGTGTCACGATTCTGGTCAGCGAAGAGCCGGTCGACCCTCAACTTATCGATAAAACAGAACATCCGGGCCCGCTGCCGGAAGTGGTCGTCGCCCATCTTGATAAAAGCCACATCTGCGTGCACACCTACCCGGAAAGCCATCCTGAAGGCGGGCTGTGTACCTTCCGTGCCGATATCGAAGTGTCGACCTGCGGCGTGATCTCCCCGCTGAACGCGCTGAACTATTTAATCCACCAGCTGGAATCCGATATCGTGACGATTGATTATCGCGTGCGAGGCTTTACCCGTGACATTAACGGCATGAAGCACTTTATCGATCACGAGATCAATTCCATTCAGAACTTTATGTCCGACGACATGAAGTCGCTTTATGACATGATGGATGTGAACGTGTATCAGGAAAATATCTTCCATACCAAGATGTTACTTAAGGAGTTCGACCTTAAGCACTACATGTTCCATACCCGACCAGAAGATTTAAGCGAAGAAGAGCGCAAGGCCATTACTGACCTGCTCTGGAAAGAGATGCGCGAAATCTACTACGGCCGCAATATTCCGACCGTGTAAGCCGCGCTGGGAGCAAGGACGCTCCGGTGTGCTATTTCTGTTTCATGAACGCCCGGTACGCCGTCACGACTTGCAAAAAGTCTTCTACGCCGCACAGCGACAGACTCTCTTCATCGTAGTAGCTCATCCCCTCTTCCATCTCATCACCGGAGAATTCAAGCTGGTTGGCACGCACCATCACCTCTTCGCCATCCATCCACAGCGTGTATTCGTGCCCGGCACGTTGCCAGGAGCGTTCACTGCCTTTCACCGTATTTGCCGCCTGTTCAACTTCGTCCAGAAGGGCGAGATTCTCTTTCACCTCTTCGTTGAACCAGTGTCCAACAGCTTCGTGGCCCATCGACATACGCACTTTCACCACTCCGGTGATGTCGCGCAGAAATTCGTAATCCATAGTATTTTCCTCTGCAAAGCCATTACGCTAATTATCGCAGCAGAGAGGAAGAAAAAAAGCGTGGGAGGCAGGAGGAATGAAAATAAAAAGGTGAGGGCAAGACCTTGCGGTCTGATGCCCTCACCCTGTCCCTCTCCAGGGGAGAGGGTGCAAACACAAAACCGCCTCCGCGGAGACGGTTTAGCTGTTTATACTGCCGTCTGGAAGATAACCCCGTCAGCCTTCTCGGTGTACTGAGAGAGCTGGTCGAAGTTCAGATAGCGATAGGTATCTACCGCCGTCTTATCCACCTGAGCCACAAAGGTCTGGTACTCTTCCGGCGTTGGCAGTTTACCAATCAGTGCCGCAACCGCCGCCAGCTCCGCAGAGGCCAGGTAGACGTTAGCACCGGTACCTAAACGGTTCGGGAAGTTACGGGTAGAGGTGGAAACCACCGTCGCACCGTCAGCCACGCGTGCCTGGTTACCCATACACAGGGAACAGCCAGGAATTTCGATACGCGCACCGCTCTTACCGAACACGCTGTAGTAGCCCTCTTCGGTCAGCTGAGCCGCATCCATACGGGTTGGCGGAGCCACCCACAGACGCGTTGGCAGCTGGCCTTTGTGGGTATCCAGCAGCTTACCGGCAGCACGGAAGTGGCCGATGTTGGTCATACAGGATCCGATGAACACTTCGTCGATCTTGTCGCCCTGAACGTCGGAAAGCAGACGCGCGTCGTCCGGATCGTTTGGTGCACACAGGATCGGCTCTTTGATATCCGCCAGATCGATGTCGATCACTGCCGCGTATTCTGCGTCAGCATCGGCTTCCAGCAGCTGTGGATCCGCCAGCCATTTTTCCATGCCCTGGATACGGCGCTCCAGCGTACGACGGTCGCCGTAGCCTTCTGCAATCATCCACTTCAGCAGCACGATGTTAGAGGTCAGATACTCAATAATCGGCTCTTTGTTCAGCTTGATGGTACAGCCAGCAGCAGAACGCTCCGCGGACGCATCGGTCAGTTCGAATGCCTGCTCGACTTTCAGATCCGGCAGACCTTCAATTTCCAGAATACGGCCAGAGAAGATGTTTTTCTTCCCTTTCTTCTCAACGGTCAGCAGACCCTGTTTGATGGCATACAGAGGGATAGCATGCACGAGGTCACGCAGGGTGATACCCGGCTGCATTTTGCCCTTGAAGCGCACCAGAACCGATTCTGGCATATCCAGCGGCATCACGCCGGTCGCAGCAGCAAACGCCACCAGCCCCGAGCCCGCCGGGAACGAGATACCGATTGGGAAACGGGTGTGGGAATCACCACCGGTACCGACGGTATCAGGCAGCAGCATACGGTTCAGCCAGGAGTGAATAACACCGTCACCCGGACGCAGCGACACACCGCCACGGTTCATGATGAAGTCAGGCAGCGTGTGGTGCGTGGTCACGTCAACCGGCTTCGGATACGCGGCAGTGTGACAGAAGCTCTGCATCACCAGGTCAGAAGAGAAGCCCAGGCACGCCAGGTCTTTCAGTTCATCACGGGTCATTGGGCCAGTGGTGTCCTGAGACCCCACGGAGGTCATCTTCGGTTCGCAGTACGCGCCAGGACGGACACCGGCGACGCCGCAGGCGCGACCCACCATTTTCTGCGCCAGGGAGTAACCACGATTGCTTTCCGCCACATCTTTCGCATGACGGAACACGTCGCTGTGCGGCAGACCCAGCGCTTCACGCGCTTTGGTCGTCAGGCCACGACCGATGATCAGCGGAATACGGCCACCGGCACGCACTTCGTCAATCAGCACGTCGGTTTTCAGCTCAAAACTCGCCAGCAGTTCGTTGGTTTCGTGGTTGCGCACTTCACCTTTGAACGGGTAAACGTCAATCACGTCGCCCATATTCAGGTTAGAGACATCCACTTCGATCGGCAGTGCGCCCGCATCTTCCATGGTGTTAAAGAAGATTGGCGCAATTTTGCCGCCCAGCACCAGGCCGCCGCCACGTTTGTTAGGCACATGAGGGATGTCATCGCCCATAAACCACAGTACGGAGTTGGTCGCGGACTTACGGGACGAACCGGTACCCACTACGTCACCGACGTATGCCAGCGGGAAACCTTTTTCCTGCAGGGCTTCGATCTGTTTGATCGGGCCAACGCTGCCCGGCTGATCCGGCTCAATACCTTCACGGGCGTTTTTCAGCATCGCCAGCGCGTGCAGAGGAATATCAGGACGAGACCACGCATCCGGTGCCGGAGAGAGGTCATCGGTGTTAGTTTCACCGGTCACTTTGAAGACGGTAACGGTGATTTTTTCAGCCAGTGCAGGACGGTTCAGGAACCATTCGGCATCGGCCCAGGATTGCATAACCTGTTTCGCGTAGGCGTTGCCGGCTTTGGCTTTTTCTTCCACATCGTAGAAGTTATCGAACATCAGCAGCGTTGAGGAGAGCGCTTTGGCGGCAATCGGTGCCAGCGTGTCGTTATCCAGTGCGTCAATCAGCGGATGAATGTTGTAGCCACCCTGCATGGTACCGAGCAGTTCAATAGCTTTTTCAGGAGTAACCAGTGGGGAGGTTGCTTCGCCTTTGGCGACGGCGGCAAGGAATCCGGCTTTTACGTAGGCAGCTTCATCTACGCCAGGCGGTACACGGTTGATCAACAGATCTAACAGGAATTCTTCTTCGCCCTTAGGCGGGTTCTTCAGCAGCTCGACGAGCGCGGCCATTTGGGTTGCATCTAAAGGTTTGGGTACAATTCCCTCGGCGGCACGTTCTGCTACGTGCTTACGGTATTCTTCTAGCACGACGGTTCTCCTCGCTCTCATTGTCATATGCGGCGGGCGTTCTCTTCACGCTCCTGTGAGACAGCAGTTTGTAGGGTAAATGCCCGATACCGCGTCGGGCAGCATAGCAGGATTTCTGCACAGTGTTAATCCGTTTACAAAAAAGCAACATTAAAAAATTTGCTGAATCGTTAAGCATGGTGTAGCGGGCAGGTGCAACGAATTCTGACTGCAAAAAACCGTGAGTGCGACCTTCTGAATATTCCGGCGGCATTTCAGCCATCCGATATAATTGTGTAATAAATACTCACACTCTTTATCCGGACGTACCGGATGATTCCCCACAAAAGTCAAAACAGTAAAAGACGGGTGATTGATACTCACGCCAACCGTAACGCCTCACGGCACAGCGCTTGTCTCGTTGGAGTCATTTTATGAAGTTGCCCTTTAAGCCACAACTGCTTGTCCTTCTGTGCAGTGCCGGGCTGTTTGCCGCCTCAGGCGTCATGTTCGTTAAAAGCCGCGCAACGGAGCCTGTGGCTCCTGCCCCTGCCCCCGTCGCACAACAACCGGCTGCGCCGCCTGCCGCTCAGCCAGCACCGGTCGTCGCGCCAGCCTACACGGCCGCGCAAATTGATCAGTGGGTTGCCCCCATCGCGCTCTACCCGGATGCCCTGCTATCGCAAATTTTGATGGCTTCGACTTACCCGGCCAACGTCATCCAGGCGGCACAGTGGTCAAAAGACAACCCTAAACTGCAGGGCGATGCCGCCATTCAGGCCGTGGCGAATCAACCCTGGGATCCGAGCGTAAAATCACTGGTGGCGTTTCCTCAGCTGATGTCCCTGATGGGCGAAAATCCACCCTGGGTGCAGAGCCTGGGCGACGCGTTTCTCGCGCAGCCGAAAGATGTGATGGATTCCGTGCAACGTCTGCGTTTGCTGGCGCAGCAAACCGGTGCATTGCAATCAACACCGCAGCAAACGGTCACCACCGAGACAAAACCGGCCCCGGCGAAAACGGCCACCGGCCAGACAACAAACACCGCCACGACGTCAGCCCCGACGGTCATTAAAATTGAGTCTGCCGACCCGCAGGTGGTTTACGTTCCCACCTACAACCCGAATACCGTGTATGGCACCTGGCCGAACACCGCTTATCCGCCCGTCTATTTACCGCCCTCTCCGGGAGAGCAGTTTACGGACAGTCTGGTCAAAGGCTTAGGGTTCAGCCTGGGCGTGGCGACCACCTACGCTATTTTCAGCAACATCGACTGGGATGATGACGATGACTGGGATCACCACCATGATGACGACTGGGATCACCACGGCGGCTATAACCGCAACGGTGATAACAACATCAATATCAACGTCGAGAACTTTAATAAAATCAGCGGCCAGCGCCTGACGGACGCCAACCGCACCTGGCAGCATAACCCGGCCTATCGTGAAGGAGTGCCCTATCCCACTAACACGCTCAACAATCGTTTCCACTCAACGAACACGGCAACGGGGCTAAGCGCGACGCAGCAAAAACCGGTCAACCGGGACAGCCAACGACAGGCTGCACTGAGCCAGATGGAGAAATCAACGGGAAAAACCTTCCCGCAGACCGCGCGTCCGGGCACCAAAGATGCACAGCGTCAGGCGTCAACCGCCCAGCTGAAGCAAATTTCTCAGCGCAACAACTACCGGGGCTACGACACCAAACCGCAAACGGCACAGCGGACAGCCGCTAAGACGCGAGACAGCCGCCCGACCACCACCCAAAGGCAAGAGAAACGGGTTTCGCAGCCTGCGCGGAGTAGCCAGCCGCGCGCCAATGCGCTCAGCGGTAACGACAGTCGTTCCGCCAACTGGCAAGCCCAGCAGCAGCGAGGCGCCCAGAGCCGGCAACAGGCTGCCCGCCATCAGCAACCGCGCCAGACGTCTACCGGGCGTGCTGAACACCGTGAATTCCGTCACCGTTAAGGAAGCCGACATGAAAAGCAAATTACTCAGTGGGATCGCGTTATTCATGCTGTCGGCCGCCGCAATGGCGCAGCAATCTTTCAGCACGCCAGACCAGGCAACCGATGCGCTGGCCAGCGCCATCAGTGAGCAAAATGAAAGCGCGATGAACACCCTGCTCGGTGAGAACTGGCGTGATTTCCTGCCGCCGGAAGGGGTGGATCCTGATGCCGTGGATCGCTTCCTGCGCGACTGGAAAGTGCGGCACAATACGGTCGTTGACGGGAATAAGGCACATCTTGTGGTCGGTGACAGCGACTGGCAGCTACCGATTCCGGTGATCAAAACCGCCTCTGGCTGGCAATTTGATATCAAAGAAGGGGCGGAAGAGATCCTGACCCGCGAGATTGGCCGCAACGAGCTCGCCGCCATCGAGGCGCTACACGCGTATGTGGATGCACAGCAAAGCTATTTTGCGCTGAACCAGAAATATGCACAGAAGATTGTCAGCTCAGCCGGCAAAAAAGACGGCTTATACTGGCCGGCTTCGCCCGGCGAAGCCCCCAGCCCACTCGGTCCGGCCTTCAGCCCGAAAGAACCCGGCACTGGCTATCACGGCTACCGTTTTCGCATCCTGCCGGATAAAAACGGTTTTGCCATGGTGGCCTGGCCAGTCAGCTACGGTCAGACGGGCGTGATGAGCTTTGTAATAAACCAGACCGACAAGGTGTACCAGTCGGACCTCGGCAGCGAGTCAGAGAAGAAAGCGCAGGCGTTACCTGCTTACCACCTGGATCACACCTGGCAACCAGTCGCCCCATAACGCAGGCAAAAAAAAACGCCTCCGGAGGAGGCGTTTCGCAATCATGAAGAAACTTATTTCTTCTTCGCTTTCGCGTTAGGCAGGTCGGTGATGCTACCTTCGAACACTTCTGCCGCCAGGCCAACAGACTCGTGCAGAGTCGGGTGAGCGTGGATAGTCAGCGCGATGTCTTCAGCGTCACAACCCATTTCGATAGCCAGACCGATTTCACCCAGCAGCTCGCCGCCGTTGGTACCGACAATCGCACCACCGATCACACGGTGAGTCTCTTTGTCGAAGATCAGTTTGGTCATACCGTCTGCGCAGTCGGAAGCGATAGCACGGCCAGAAGCAGCCCACGGGAAGGTGGCGGTTTCGTAGCTGATGCCTTTCTCTTTCGCTTCTTTCTCAGTCAGACCCACCCATGCCACTTCTGGCTCGGTGTAAGCGATAGATGGGATCACTTTCGGATCGAAGTAGTGTTTCATGCCGGCGATAACTTCAGCGGCAACGTGACCTTCGTGAACACCTTTGTGCGCCAGCATTGGCTGACCGACGATATCGCCGATAGCAAAGATGTGCGGCACGTTGGTGCGCAGCTGTTTGTCAACGCGGATGAAGCCACGGTCGTCCACTTCCACGCCTGCTTTGCCCGCGTCGAGGTTTTTACCGTTCGGTACACGGCCGATAGCCACCAGCACGGCGTCGTAACGCTGTGGTTCGGCAGGGGCTTTTTTGCCTTCCATGGAAACGTAAATACCGTCTTCTTTTGCTTCAACGGCAGTCACTTTGGTTTCCAGCATCAGGTTGAATTTCTTGCTGATACGTTTGGTGAAGACTTTAACGATGTCTTTATCGGCAGCCGGGATAACCTGGTCGAACATTTCAACCACGTCGATCTCTGAACCCAGCGCATGGTACACGGTACCCATTTCCAGACCGATGATACCGCCACCCATAACCAGCATACGCTTAGGTACGGATTTCAGCTCCAGCGCATCGGTGGAATCCCACACGCGTGGATCTTCATGTGGAATGAATGGCAGCTGAATTGGACGGGAGCCCGCAGCGATGATCGCGTTGTCGAAGTTAATAACGGTTTTGCCGTTTTCGCCTTCCACTTCCAGGGTGTTCGCGCCGGTGAATTTACCCAGACCGTTTACCACTTTCACTTTACGGCCTTTGGCCATACCTGCCAGACCACCGGTCAGCTGAGTGATAACTTTCTCTTTCCAGGTACGAATCTTGTCGATATCGGTTTTCGGCTCGCCGAAGACGATACCGTGTTCAGCCAGTGCTTTGGCTTCTTCGATAACTTTCGCAACGTGCAGCAGAGCTTTAGAAGGGATACAGCCTACGTTCAGGCAAACACCACCGAGGGTGTTGTAGCGTTCTACGATTACGGTTTCCAGACCTAAATCAGCGCAACGGAAGGCAGCAGAGTAACCCGCCGGGCCTGCCCCAAGTACCACGACCTGAGTTTTGATTTCAGTACTCATCATGACCTCTTATTGATTTCCGGCGGTCCAGGTACTTGTCGCCCTTCATCCACCGGGACGTTCTATCCGCCCGCAGTTTACAAAATTGTTAACAATTTTGAAACAACAAACGGCTCACGAATTGTCGCTTTTCGCCAATAACCTCACAGACCACATGAGATTAACAGAAAAAAGCCGGCCGACTGGCCGGCTTTTCGATTACATCACCAGGCGGCGAATGTCGCTCAGGGTGTTGTTGATGATGGTGATGAAACGCGCACCATCAGCACCGTCGATCACGCGGTGGTCGAAGGACAGAGAGATTGGCATCATCAGACGCGGCACGAACTCTTTGCCATTCCATACCGGTTCCATCGCGGACTTGGACACACCGAGGATAGCCACTTCCGGCGCGTTAACAATCGGTGCGAAGTGGGTAGTACCCAGGCCGCCGATGCTGGAGATAGTGAAGCAGCCGCCCTGCATTTCGCCGGCAGTCAGCTTACCATCACGCGCTTTTTTGGAGATGGTGGTCAGTTCACGGGACAGCTCAGTGATGCTCTTCTTGTTCACGTCTTTGAAGACCGGAACAACCAGACCATTTGGCGTATCAACCGCAACACCGATGTTGATATATTTCTTCAGCGTCAGCTTCTGGCCATCTTCGGACAGGGAGCTGTTGAAGCGTGGCATCTGCTCAAGCGCCGCAGCAACGGCTTTCATGATGAAGACGACTGGGGTGAATTTCACGTCCAGTTTACGCTTCTCAGCTTCAGCATTCTGCTGTTTACGGAACGCTTCCAGATCGGTGATATCCGTTTTGTCGAAGTGCGTAACGTGCGGGATCATCACCCAGTTACGGCTCAGGTTGGCACCAGAGATTTTCTGGATACGACCCAGTTCCACTTCTTCGATTTCACCGAACTTGCTGAAGTCCACTTTCGGCCATGGCAGCATGCCCGGGATACCGCCGCCAGCGGCAGCCGCAGGGGCAGCTTCAGCGCGTTTCACCGCGTCTTTCACATAGGCCTGAACGTCTTCGCGCAGGATACGACCTTTACGGCCAGTCCCTTTCACTTTCGCCAGGTTTACACCGAATTCGCGCGCCAGGCGACGTATCAGTGGCGTAGCGTGAACGTAAGCGTCGTTCTCAGCGAACTCAGATTTACCTTCTGCTTTTGCAGCAGGGGCAGCAGCAGGTTTAGCCGCCTGAGCCGGTGCAGCGGCAGGTGCTGGTGCAGCGGCAGGTGCTGGTGCAGCAGCGGCAGCCGGAGCAGCAGCTGGCGCAGCGCCTTCCACTTCGAAGACCATGATCAGAGAGCCCGTAGACACTTTGTCGCCGGTGCTGATTTTGATCTCTTTAACGGTACCCGCGAATGGCGCGGGTACTTCCATAGATGCTTTGTCGCCTTCAACGGTGATCAGTGACTGTTCAGCAGCAACTTTGTCGCCCACTTTTACCATCACTTCGGTGACTTCAACTTCGTCACCACCGATGTCAGGTACGTTGACATCTTTTGCACCGCCAGCAGCAGGTGCAGCGGCCGGCGCTGGCGCAGCAGCCTGAGCAGGCGCGGCAGCAGGTGCAGCACCTGCCACTTCGAAGATCATGATCAGAGAGCCGGTAGAAACTTTGTCACCGGTGTTGATCTTGATCTCTTTAACCGTACCCGCGAATGGCGCCGGCACTTCCATAGAGGCTTTGTCGCCTTCTACGGTGATCAGGGACTGCTCAGCCGTAACGCTATCGCCCACTTTCACCAGGATTTCAGTGACTTCAACTTCGTCACCGCCGATGTCAGGCACGTTGACTTCTTTTGCCGCAGCAGCTGCTGGTGCAGCAGCCGCAGGAGCAGCTTCTTTCTTCTCTTCCTGCGCAGGTGCAGCTGCTGCTGCACCGTCGGCGGAATCGAAAATCATGATCAGTTTGCCAGTCTCGGTTTTATCGCCAACAGAGACTTTGATCTCTTTAACGATGCCAGCCTGAGGAGACGGAACTTCCATAGAGGCTTTATCGCCTTCTACAGTGATCAGCGACTGTTCAGCTTCAACTTTGTCGCCCACTTTGACCAGGATCTCGGTGATTTCAACTTCATCAGCCCCGATGTCCGGTACTTTGATTTCGATAGCCATTCTTCTTTTACCTCTTACGCCAGACGCGGGTTAACTTTATCTGCATCGATGTTGAATTTGGTGATTGCGTCCGCAACCACTTTCTTATCGATTTCGCCACGTTTAGCCAGTTCGCCCAGTGCTGCTACAACCACGTAAGATGCATCCACTTCGAAGTGGTGACGCAGGTTTTCGCGGCTGTCAGAACGACCGAAGCCGTCAGTACCCAGTACGCGGTAATCATCAGCCGGTACGTAAGTACGAACCTGCTCAGCGAACAGTTTCATATAGTCAGTAGACGCAACCGCAGGCGCGTCGTTCATCACCTGAGCGATGTATGGAACGCGTGGCGTTTCCATTGGGTGCAGCATGTTCCAGCGCTCACAATCCTGGCCATCACGCGCCAGTTCAGTGAAGGACGTTACGCTGTACACGTCAGAGCCAACGCCGTAGTCGTTCGCCAGGATCTGTGCCGCTTCACGTACGTGACGCAGGATAGAACCGGAGCCCAGCAGCTGAACTTTACCTTTGCTACCTGCAACGGTTTCGAGTTTGTAGATACCTTTACGGATACCTTCCTCGGCACCTGCTGGCATGGCCGGCATGTGGTAGTTTTCGTTCAGCGTGGTGATGTAGTAGTAAATGTTCTCTTGCGCTTCACCGTACATGCGATGCAGACCGTCATGCATGATGACTGCCACTTCGTACGCGTAAGACGGGTCGTAAGAGATACAGTTAGGGATAGTCAGAGACTGAATATGGCTGTGACCATCTTCGTGCTGCAGACCTTCACCGTTCAGGGTCGTACGACCAGAAGTACCACCGATCAGGAAGCCACGAGCCTGCTGGTCGCCTGCCTGCCAGCACAGGTCACCGATACGCTGGAACCCGAACATGGAGTAGTAAATGTAGAACGGGATCATCGGCAGGTTGTTGGTGCTGTAAGAGGTCGCAGCAGCCAGCCAGGATGCGCCTGCGCCCAGCTCGTTGATACCTTCCTGCAGGATCTGACCTTTCTCGTCTTCTTTGTAGTAAGCAACCTGCTCACGGTCCTGCGGGGTGTACTGCTGGCCGTTCGGGCTGTAAATACCGATCTGACGGAACAGACCTTCCATACCGAAAGTACGCGCTTCGTCGGCAATGATTGGAACCAGACGATCTTTGATCGACTTGTTCTTCAGCATCACGTTCAGGGCACGAACGAAAGCGATAGTGGTAGAGATCTCTTTGTTCTGCTCTTCCAGCAGCTGAGAGAAATCTTCCAGCGCTGGCAGTTCCAGCTTCTCGGTGAAGTTAGGCTGACGAGCTGGCAGGTAGCCTTTCAGCGCCTGACGACGTTCGTGCAGGTACTTATGCTCTTCAGAACCTTCAGGGAAGGTGATGTAAGACAGGTTTTCTACCTGCTCATCGGTCACTGGAACGTTGAAACGGTCGCGGATATAACGCACGCCGTCCATGTTCATTTTCTTAACCTGGTGAGCGATGTTTTTACCTTCTGCGGTATCACCCATGCCGTAACCTTTGATGGTATGGGCCAGGATTACAGTCGCTTTACCTTTGGTTTCACGCGCTTTTTTCAGTGCAGCGTAAATTTTCTTCGGATCGTGGCCGCCACGGTTCAGAGCCCAGATCTGTTCGTCAGTCCAGTCTGCAACCAGTGCTGCGGTTTCAGGATATTTACCGAAGAAGTGCTCACGAACGTAGGCACCGTCTTTGGATTTGAAGGTCTGGTAGTCACCGTCAACGGTTTCGTTCATCAGCTGGATCAGTTTACCGCTGGTGTCTTTACGCAGCAGTTCGTCCCAACGGGAACCCCACATCACTTTGATCACGTTCCAGCCAGCACCTGCGAAGATGCCTTCCAGTTCGTTGATGATCTTGCCGTTACCGGTTACCGGACCATCCAGACGCTGCAGGTTACAGTTGATGATGAAGCACAGGTTGTCCAGTTTCTCACGGGTCGCAATGGTGATTGCGCCTTTCGATTCTGGCTCATCCATCTCGCCATCGCCCAGGAAGGCGTAGACGGTCTGTTCAGAGGTGTCTTTCAGACCACGGTGTTCCAGATATTTCAGGAATTTAGCCTGATAGATAGCACCGATTGGGCCCAGACCCATGGATACTGTCGGGAACTGCCAGAATTCTGGCATCAGTTTAGGGTGCGGGTAAGAAGACAGACCTTTACCGTGAACTTCCTGACGGAAGTTGTTCATCTGCTCTTCAGTCAGACGACCTTCCAGGAATGCACGTGCATAGATGCCCGGAGAGATGTGGCCCTGGAAGTACACCAGATCGCCGCCGTCTTTCTCGTTAGCTGCACGGAAGAAGTGGTTGAAACACACTTCGTAAACGGTCGCAGAAGACTGGAAGGACGCCATGTGGCCACCCAGCTCCAGGTCTTTCTTGGACGCGCGCAGAACGGTCATGATGGCGTTCCAGCGGATTGCAGAACGGATACGGCGTTCCAGATCCAGATTGCCCGGGTATTCCGGTTCGTCTTCAACGGCAATCGTGTTTACGTAGTTGCTAGCCCCTGCACCTGAAGCAACCTTCACACCGCCTTTGCGGGCTTCAGAAAGCAGCTGATCAATCAGATACTGAGCACGCTCAACACCTTCTTCACGGATGACCGATTCGATCGCCTGTAGCCAGTCGCGAGTTTCGATCGGATCCACGTCATTTTGGAGACGTTCTGACATGGGGGTATTCCTTATCTATCTAATACGTTGATTTGTCTGGAACCTGTCCCATTGTGCTCTTGGGCAAGAACACAATAAGACAGGTTCTGCGTTTAGTTGCCGCGCTCTAAAAAACCCTGGCGCTTAATCCTTTCGTTGCTGTATGCGGCGTAATGAACGTTCGCGACGCGATTGTTCACGGCTGCGGTCCAGCAAGATTTCCTCAATGAAAGCCAGATGTCGGTGCGACGCTTCGCGCGCCTGCTCCGGTTCCCCGGCCATTATCGCCTCGAATACTCGGGTGCGATGGTTGCTTACCAATGGGAGCATGTCCCGACGGGCATACAACAATTCAAAATTCTGACGAACGTTCTGGGCCAGCATCGGCTCCATGCAGCGTAGCAGATGGAGGAGCACAACATTGTGTGCAGCTTCGGTGACGGCGATTTGATACTGGACAACGGCATTGGACTCGGCGTCTAAATCGCCGGATTGCTGTGCCCGTTCAATGGCCTGATGAAGTTCGCGGATACGCACGCGATCTTCATCAGTGCTACGAAGTGCGGCGTAATAGGCCGCGATACCTTCTAGCGCGTGACGGGTCTCAAGCAGATCAAACTGGGATTCTGGGTGGTCAGAGAGAAGTTCTACCAGCGGATCGCTGAAGCTCTGCCACAGGCTGTTTTGCACAAAGGTTCCGCCGCCCTGGCGACGAAGCAGCAAGCCCTTTGCTTCGAGACGTTGAATCGCCTCACGCAGAGAGGGACGTGAAACGTCGAACTGTTTTGCCAGCTCGCGTTCTGGCGGAAGTTTCTCACCCGGGCGCAGTGTCCCTTCGAGGATTAAAAACTCCAGCTGCTGCTCAATCACATCAGATAGTTTTGGTTGGCGAATTTTGCTGTAGGCCATATTCCCTGTCTTACGCCTTTTTGCCCGGAGTCAATTGGTCTTACCAATTTCAAGTTCGTATCGCTAAAGTAACAAAGTATTCACCTTCTGTCCATATTGGTTTTGATTGAAATCAGTAAACCCTGCACATTTTAACAACCTTACAGAAATAACGTTTCAGAAATGTAACTTCGCACAAATGAGTTAGTTACTCCCTTAGTGGGAGTTTTAACCTTAATGAAACGAGGGTTTTTGCAATCTGAAGCGATTCAACAACGCAAAATATGAAATTTTGCCCACTTACGGAGCATTTCTATTCTATAGGTTGGGGTATGAAGGGTTAGCGGGGTGATTTACAAATGCTTTCTTTTTATTCAACTCGTCATCGCCCCGGCATAAAGCAGGTGCAATCGGTGGCGCTTACCACTATTCTGGCGCTTACGGAAGACATCTCCGCTTTTTTCGGTCTCATTGACTGTAAAGAAATAAATACAAAAAACGGATATTCATAATTACACACGCGTCGCGTGAACATAACAACCACACACGAGGTTTCAAATGGAAGCTCAACAGCACGGCGATCAGCTAAAGCGCGGTCTGAAGAACCGCCATATACAGCTAATCGCACTGGGCGGTGCTATTGGCACTGGACTGTTTCTGGGAAGTGCATCCGTTATCCAGTCTGCCGGTCCCGGCATTATTTTGGGTTACGCCATTGCCGGTTTTATCGCTTTTCTGATTATGCGCCAGTTAGGTGAAATGGTCGTTGAAGAGCCGGTTGCGGGCTCTTTCAGCCACTTTGCCTATAAGTACTGGGGCAGTTTCGCCGGTTTCGCGTCAGGCTGGAACTACTGGGTGTTGTACGTTCTGGTTGCCATGGCTGAACTGACCGCCGTCGGGAAATACATTCAGTTCTGGTACCCGGAGATCCCCACCTGGGCTTCTGCTGCGGCCTTCTTCGTCATTATTAACGCCATCAACCTCACCAACGTTAAAGTCTTCGGTGAGATGGAGTTCTGGTTTGCCATCATCAAAGTGGTTGCCGTCGTGGCGATGATCATCTTTGGCGGCTGGCTGCTGTTTAGCGGCAACGGTGGCCCGCAGGCCACGGTACGCAACCTCTGGGAACAGGGCGGCTTCCTGCCTCACGGCATGACGGGCCTCGTGATGATGATGGCAATCATTATGTTCTCCTTTGGTGGTCTGGAGCTGGTCGGCATCACCGCAGCTGAAGCCGACAACCCGGAACAGAGCATCCCGAAAGCGACCAACCAGGTTATCTACCGTATTCTGATTTTCTATGTGGGCTCACTGGCCGTTCTGCTCTCTCTGCTGCCGTGGACGCGCGTTACTGCAGACACCAGCCCGTTTGTCCTGATTTTCCACGAGCTGGGCGATACCGTCGTGGCGAATGCGCTCAACATCGTGGTGCTGACGGCGGCGCTGTCGGTCTATAACAGCTGCGTATACTGCAACAGCCGCATGCTGTTCGGCCTGGCCCAGCAGGGTAACGCGCCGAAGATGCTGCTCAACGTCGATAAGCGTGGCGTTCCGGTGAACACCATCATCGTTTCGGCGATCGTAACGGCGCTGTGTGTCCTGATTAACTATCTGGCACCGGAATCGGCGTTTGGCCTGCTGATGGCGCTGGTGGTCTCTGCCCTGGTTATCAACTGGGCGATGATCAGCCTGGCACACATCAAGTTTCGCCGTGCGAAGCATCAGCAGGGCGTGAAGACTCGCTTCCCTGCCCTGCTCTATCCGCTGGGCAACTGGATCTGCCTGCTGTTTATGGCGGGAGTGCTGGTCATCATGCTGCTGACCCCGGGTATGGCAATCTCGGTGTACCTGATCCCAGTCTGGGTTGCCGTTCTTGGTATCGGCTATCTGTTTAGCCAGAAAAGCCGCAACGCCCTGAAAGCTCACTAAGTCTCCCCCGCGGTATCTGCGTTTTGCAGGTACCGCGTGTTGTTACCTCCCTCACAGTTTCACGCCAACAGCGCATTTATCCATATCACCGCCCTGATACTGCAACGCATATATTCGTTTGCCAGCAAATAATTCTCTCCATACCGTAACCCGGAGAGCAGTCTATGGATAACGCTAAACTGTCAGTAAAAGAAAAGATCGGCTATGGGATGGGCGATGCAGGTTGCAACATCATCTTTGGCGCCATCATGTTGTTTGTTAATTATTTTTATACCGATATTTTTGGTCTGGCGCCTGCACTGGTCGGCGTACTGCTGCTGTCTGTCCGCGTAATTGATGCCGTAACGGATCCGATTATGGGGGCCATCGCCGACCGTACCCGCAGTAAATATGGCCGGTTTCGTCCATGGCTGCTGTGGATTGCCTTTCCCTATGCGCTGTTCAGCATCCTGATGTTCACCACACCAGAGTGGAGCTACAACAGCAAAGTTATCTATGCCTTCGTCACCTATTTCCTGCTCTCTTTAACCTATACGGCAATCAACATTCCTTACTGCTCGTTAGGCGGCGTGATTACCAACGATCCGCAGGAACGTGTTGCCTGCCAGTCCTATCGCTTTGTGCTGGTAGGTATCGCCACGCTGCTGCTGTCGCTGACGCTGTTACCGATGGCCGACTGGTTTGGTGGCGACAACAAAGCCAAAGGCTACCAGATGGCAATGACCGTGCTGGCGCTGATAGGTACCGGTATGTTCCTGTTCTGCTTCTATACCGTTCGCGAGCGTGTACGCCCGGCGGTACAGACTCATGACGAACTGAAAAACGACCTGAAAGACGTGTGGAAGAACGACCAGTGGGTGCGCATTCTGCTGCTGACCCTGTGCAACGTGTGCCCGGGCTTTATCCGCATGGCGGCCACGATGTACTACGTGACCTGGGTTATGGGCCAGAGTACCCATTTCGCCACGCTGTTTATCAGCCTGGGCGTGGTTGGCATGATGCTCGGCAGTATGCTGGCGAAAGTCCTCACCGACCGCTGGTGTAAGCTGAAAGTGTTCTTCTGGACCAACATCGTGCTGGCGATTTTCTCCTGCGCCTTCTATTTCTTCGATCCGAAAGCCACGGTCACCATTGTGGTGCTCTACTTCCTGCTGAACATCCTGCACCAGATCCCGTCTCCGCTGCACTGGTCGCTGATGGCCGACGTCGATGACTACGGTGAGTGGAAAACCGGTAAGCGCATCACCGGAATCAGCTTCTCCGGTAACATCTTCTTCCTCAAACTGGGGCTGGCGATTGCCGGTGCGATGGTTGGTTTCCTGCTCTCCTGGTACGGTTATGACGCGGGGGCGAAAGCGCAAAGTCCGGATGCCATCAACGGCATTGTATTGCTGTTTACCGTGATTCCGGGCGTCGGGTATCTCATTACCGCAGGCGTGGTACGTCTGCTGAAGGTTGACCGCGAAACGATGAAGCAGATCCAGGAAGACCTCGAGAAGCGCCGCAACAATTATCGCGAGCTGAATAATTATCAGGAACTCAAAGCCGCTGAGACGAAATAAGGAAAGCCGAATGCACACCTGGCCAAACCCGTTTATTGAACAACGTGCCGACCCCTATATTCTGCACCACGAGGGGCTGTACTACTTTATCGCCTCCGTGCCGCAGTACGACAGGCTCGAGATCCGCCGCGCCGACTCGCTGGAAGGACTACGCGATGCCGAAGAGGTCGTGGTCTGGCGTAAACCGGAGACCGGGCCGATGAGCCAGCTGATCTGGGCACCGGAACTGCACCACATTGACGGTAAGTGGTATATCTATTTTGCCGCCACCCATACCCAGGCGCTGGACAGCCTCGGTATGTTCCAGCACCGCATGTTTGCGCTGGAGTGTGCGGACCACGATCCCCTCACCGGGACGTGGATCGAGAAAGGCCAGATTACCACCCCGTTCGACACCTTCGCACTGGACGCCACCACGTTCGTCCATCAGGGAAAACGCTGGTATTTGTGGGCACAAAAAGCCCCGGATATCTCCGGAAACTCCAACCTCTATCTGTGCGAAATGGCGAATCCGTGGACGCTCAAAGGCGAGCCGGTGATGCTCAGTAAACCGGAGTATGACTGGGAATGCCGCGGATTTTGGGTCAACGAAGGTCCGGCAGTGCTGTTTCACGAAGATAAGCTGTTTATCAGCTACTCCGCCAGCGCTACGGATGAGAACTATTGCATGGGGTTACTGTGGATAGACATGAACGCCGATCCGCAAAATCCGGCGAACTGGCATAAAGCGTCGCGTCCGGTTTTCCGAACCAGCGTCGAGAATCGTCAGTTTGGGCCCGGGCATAACAGCTTCACACAAACGCCGGAGGGAGAGGACGTGCTGGTCTACCACGCGCGAAACTACACCGAGATTGAAGGCGACCCGCTCTATGACCCGAATCGTCACACGCGTCTTAAATGCGTGCGCTGGGACGAAAACGGGATGCCTGACTTTGGCATCCCGCCTGCTGATACGCTCTGACCGGTACGGCGCGCTGGCTTAGACCAGCGTGCCGTAAATGGTCAGCAACGCCACGACCACGACCACCACAAACGACGTTTTCTTCGCCATGGAGACAGCCGCTTTCGGCGTTTCAATCTTGTCGGTATGCGGCTCACGCGCCAGCGAGAACTGCGCCAGACGTGTTAATACCTGATACTGAGACGTGTGGCGGTCGGCAAGCGAAGCAAACCATGCTGGCAGCGCTTTTTCACCGTGGCCAATTAACGCATAAACGACGCCCACCAGACGTACCGGGAGCCAGTCCAGCACATGCAGAATGGCATCGATTCCCGACAATAAACGTTCATGCGGGGTAAGGTAACGGGCAAGCCAGGTCTGCCAGGCGCGCAGAAACGC
Source organism: Enterobacter cloacae complex sp. 2024EL-00711 (assembly GCF_047529885.1). Classification (NCBI taxonomy): domain Bacteria; kingdom Pseudomonadati; phylum Pseudomonadota; class Gammaproteobacteria; order Enterobacterales; family Enterobacteriaceae; genus Enterobacter; species Enterobacter cloacae complex sp. 2024EL-00711. The sequence continues at coordinate 401,405 of NZ_JBLIZC010000003.1, read as the reverse complement.
ATAGCCCATCAGCAGTACCGGCCCCCACGGACCGCCCACTACAAACCAGAACAGCGGTGCCAGGTAGTAACGGAAGTTGATCCACAGCAGCGCATTTTGCAGTTCGCGCAAAAATTCACGCTCATCGCAATCCGGCGGCACGCCGTGGATCATCGTCAGCTCGCTCGCCATGGCGCCCCGCGCATGGGCATCGTCACGGGATGCGGCTTTCAGATAGGCGTGGTAGTGCATACGCACCTTGCCCGCGCCAATACAGAGCACGCCGAGCAGGATCCACACCACCAGCAGCGGCACGTTGAAAAAGAGGCCGTAAAGCGAACGCAGCAGTAAAAACGTTATAACCATCACGCCAGCGGTCATCAGCAGCGTGCGCAGCATGGAAAAATGTTTAATCCGGCGGAAAAGCACCTCCAGCCGGTGATCCAGATGCCAGTGCTCACCGAGTTTGAACAGGCGTTCAGCGATGATAACCAGCAGCATGGTAAACAACGTCATGTTATCTCCTTATTCTGACGACGCGGTAAGCATGGCGCGAAACCGGGGCCAGTCAAAAGCCGGGCCGGGATCGGTTTTTCTCGCCGGGGCAATATCGCTGTGTCCCGTAATATTCCCGGCTATCGCGGGATAGAGCTCGATCAGCGTTTGGGTTACAGCCACCAACTGTTGATACTGTGAATCGGTGTAGGGGGTGGTGTCAGTGCCTTCCAGCTCAATCCCGATGGAAAAATCATTGCAGCGTTCGCGTCCCTGGTACATCGACACGCCGGCATGCCAGGCGCGCTTATCAAAAGGGACGTACTGAACCACTTCGCCGTCGCGACGGTTCAGACAGTGAGCCGACACGCGCAGATGCGCAATCTCAGCAAAGAAAGGATGGGCATCAGGATCCAGGGTCCCCGTGAATAACGCGTCGATCCACGGGCCGCCAAACTCACCCGGCGGGAGACTGATATTATGAACAACCAGCAGTGTGGGCTTTTCATCCTCCGGGCGGCAGTCGTGGTGCGGCGAGGGCACATGCCGCGCATCCACCAGCCATCCGTTTTCTAACAACATGCTGGAACTCCTTATGTATGGTGCTGTTACTCGGTTCAGAGTAGCATGTTTCAATATTATGATTCGTTACCAATTTGGAGTTTTATCATGCCGCCTCGCCGTTACAACCCCGACAACCGACGTGAAGCGCTTCTGGAACGTATTAGTATGGATATTCCGGCAAGCGTTGCCCATGCCCTGAAAGAAGATCTGGGCGGTGACGTCAGCGCCGACAGGGATATTACCGCACAATTATTGCCAAAAGAGACTCGCTCACATGCGGTCATTATTACGCGCGAAGAGGGTATTTTTTGCGGTAAGCGTTGGGTTGAAGAGGTCTTTACCCAACTGGCAGGCGATGAGGTGCAGATCACCTGGCATGTCGACGACGGTGATGCGATTACGGCAAATCAGCCGCTGTTCGAACTTGATGGACCTTCCCGTGTACTGCTGACCGGCGAACGAACCGCGCTGAACTTCGTGCAGACGTTGTCCGGTGTGGCAAGCGAAGTGCGTCGCTACGTTGACCTGCTGGCGGGTACCCGCACGCAGTTGCTGGATACCCGCAAAACGCTACCGGGTCTGCGCACTGCGTTGAAATACGCGGTGCTCTGTGGCGGCGGTGCAAACCATCGTCTGGGGTTGTCTGACGCGTTCCTGATTAAAGAGAATCATATCATTGCCTCAGGATCCGTGCGTCAGGCGGTCGAAAAAGCCTTCTGGCTGCATCCGGATGTGCCCGTCGAAGTGGAAGTCGAAAACCTGGAGGAGCTGGAGCAGGCTATCAAGGCCGGCGCCGATATCATCATGCTTGATAACTTCGAAACCGGGCAGATGCGCGAGGCGGTAAAACTGACCAACGGCAAAGCCCAGCTTGAAGTATCCGGCAACGTGACGTTTGATACGATCCGTGAATTCGCCGAGACCGGCGTTGATTTCATCTCCGTTGGGGCGCTGACCAAGCACGTTCGCGCCCTCGACCTCTCGATGCGCTTCAAATAATGTCCCTCCCCTCTCGTTGCGGAGAGGGGAAATTCACTCCCGCTCGCAAAACCATTGCCCTACCCTGCAACACGCCACGAATTCCCTGAAAGCCCCTTCACGTTCTTTTTTTTGCCCCTCGTTTCTGCGCTGTCTCACTGCCAGAGTAGCCCTACTTAACGTAAGGAGCAGACATGGACAGACAACAAGGATTCACACTCATTGAGCTGATGGTGGTGATCGGCATTATTGCCATTCTGAGCGCCATCGGCGTTCCCGCATACCAGAACTACCTGCGAAAAGCAGCGTTGACCGATATGCTGCAAACCTTCATTCCCTACCGTACCGCCATTGAGCTTTGCGCCCTGGATCACGGCGGCGTGGAGAGCTGTGACGGAGGCAGTAATGGCATCCCGTCCCCCACCACTACCCGCTACGTTTCAGGCATGAACGTGGCGAAAGGCGTCGTGACCTTAACCGGCCAGGAGAGCCTTAACGGGCTGGAGGTGGTCATGACGCCACAATGGAGTGATGGCAACGGCATGACGGGGTGGACGCGTGACTGCAACATCGGTACCGACAGCGCGCTCAAGCAGGCCTGTGAAGACGTTTTCCGCTTCGACACCCACTGAGGAGCGGATGATGAATACCGATCAGCTTGTCGCACTTTGTCTGCGTCATCATGCCCTTCTGCTGAGCAGCGATAGCGACATGATTAGCATTGCCGTCGTGGGAAACCCCGGCCCTGAACTGATGGAAGCCCTGCGTTTCGCTACCCAGAAACGGATTGATATCGAGTGCTGGAGCGCCGAGCGCATGGAAAAGCACCGGCAGTTAACCACACAAACGCATCTGCCCGTCGTTACGCCGACACACTCAGCGGTGGATATTCTTAACCACACGCTGCAGCAGGCGATAAACCAACGCGCTTCTGATATTCATATTGAACCGATGGAGCAGACTTGCCAGATTCGCCTGCGCATCGACGGCGTGCTTTGCCCGCAGCCCCCACTTTCAGCCGCGCTGGCCACCATGCTCAGCGCCCGGTTAAAAGTGCTGGGTAACCTCGATATTGCGGAACGCCGTTTACCGCAGGACGGTCAGTTTACGATTGAGCTGGCAAACGAGCCGGTCTCATTTCGCATCGCCACGCTTCCCTGCAGCGGGGGTGAAAAAATTGTACTGCGCCTGCTGCATCAGGTTCAGCAATCTCTTGAGCCGGAAACGTTGGGGATGAATACTAAACAGCTGGCCGGCTTTAGCGAAGTGCTCCACCAGCCGCAGGGGCTGATTCTGGTTACCGGCCCCACCGGCAGCGGTAAAACCGTAACGCTGTACAGCGCGCTGCAGGCTCGAAACACGCCGGATGTGAACATCTGCAGCGTGGAAGACCCGATAGAGATCCCGCTTGCAGGATTAAACCAGACGCAGATAAACCCGCGTGCGGGCCTTACCTTCCAGACGGTGCTGAGAGCGCTGCTACGTCAGGATCCTGACATCATTATGGTCGGCGAAATTCGTGATGGCGAAACGGCAGAGATTGCCATTAATGCCGCACAAACCGGGCATCTGGTGTTGTCGACGCTACACACCAACTCGACGGCGGAAACCCTGATCCGCCTGCAGCAGATGGGGGTGGCGCGATGGATGATCTCTTCCGCCCTCTCGCTGGTCATCGCCCAGCGACTGGTGCGCCGTTTATGCCCCCATTGCCGCCAGGAAACCGACAAGCGGGCAGAACTGCCTCGCTCCGTTTGGCCCCGGCCGCTGCCGCGCTGGCAACCCACCGGCTGTGAGCGCTGTTATCACGGTTTTTATGGTCGCGTCGCCATTTTTGAAGTGCTCGTCATTGACCAGACACTCCGGCAGGCCATTGCCAGCGGAGCGGGGTCAGAGGTGATTGAGGCCAGCGCCCGTCAGGCAGGAATGACATCCCTTTTCGAACATGGCTGTATGGCTGTTGAACAGGGACTGACCACGCTCGAAGAGTTGCTGCGTATCCTGGGAATGCCCGATGGCTGCTAATCACCTCTGGCGCTGGCGTGCGCTATCCGTTGAAGGAGAGCCCCGAAGCGGGGCTCTGTGGGCAACTGACCGCAATGCGGCTTTCGACAGGCTGATGCGCAAAGCGCTGCATCCTCTGACAATCACCCGCTGCACGCAGAGGTATCGCTGGCGACCACATCACCGTTACGAGGTATTTCACCAGCTCGCCACGCTTTTGCAGGCGGGCCTGACACTGTCTGACAGCCTGCAGATGCTGGCGGACCAGCATCCGATAACACCCTGGCAGGCACTCCTGCAAAGCCTTGCCGATGAGCTGAGTGAAGGATGCCCTTTTTCTGAGGCGCTGAAGCGCTGGCCCGCGGTATTTAGCCCACTGTATGTGTCGATGGTGAAGACCGGCGAGCTAACCGGGAAGCTGGAGACGTGCTGCCGTGAGCTTGCCCAGCAACAAAAATCACAGCAGCAACTCAGTGCGAAAGTGAAAAAGGCACTGCGTTACCCGATGGTAATCCTGGCTCTGGCGGTACTCGTGGTGCTGGCCATGGTCACTCTGGTCTTGCCCGAATTCGCCGCCATCTACAAAACGTTTAATACCCCGCTCCCGATGCTGACACAAATAGTCATGGGAATGGCAACGTTTATACAGTCCTATGCCCTCGCGCTGTTCGCGGGGCTACTCCTTCCTGTGAGCATCGCCTGGGCTTGGCGGCAGGATCCACGCTGGCAACACGTACTGCTGCATATCCCCGTCATGGGCGCGCTGGCTAAAGGACAAAAGCTGGGGCAAATTTTTACCGTGCTGTCGCTCACGCAGCAGGCGGGCATCGCTTTTTTAAAGGGTCTGGAGAGTGCAGAAGAGACGGTTGAGAGCAGGTACTGGCAGGGGATACTCCGCGCCATCCGGGAAGACATTGAAAAGGGTTATCCCCTTTGGGCATCCTTTCAAAAGGCGGCGGTTTTTACTCCGCTGTGTATTCAGCTATTACGAACCGGTGAAACGTCAGGTGCGCTCGATATCATGCTGGTAAACCTGGCGCGTCACCACACGGAGCAAACCTTTCAGTCAGCAGATAACCTGGCTGCCGTGCTGGAGCCTGTGCTGCTGATCGTGACGGGTGTGATTATCGGCACTCTGGTGGTGGCAATGTATCTGCCTATCTTCCATCTCGGAGATGCGATGAGTGCGGGATAACGCTGGCACACGGATGTGCGCCAGCTTACGCGATTACAGGCTATTGAAAACGCGGTTTTCCTGTTCCTGAACGCGGATAAAGGTCGTGCGTTTCGTCAACTCTTTCAGGCGGGATGCCCCCACATAGGTGCAGGCCGAACGCAGGCCACCAAGAATGTCACGTGCGGTATTCTCAACCGGGCCGCGCAGCGGCAGCTTCACGGTTTTGCCTTCTGCCGCACGGTATTTTGCAACGCCACCCACGTGACGGGTCATCGCCGATTCAGAGCTCATACCGTAGAACAGCATAAATTTCTCGCCGTTCTCTTCCACCACGGTACCGCCACTCTCTTCATGACCTGCCAGCATACCGCCAAGCATCACGAAGTCTGCTCCGCCGCCGAAAGCTTTCGCGACATCACCCGGGGTAGTACAACCACCGTCACTGATGATCTGGCCGCCCAGGCCGTGCGCAGCATCGGCACATTCAATAACCGCAGAAAGCTGCGGATAACCGACACCGGTTTTCACACGCGTGGTGCACACGGAACCCGGGCCAATGCCCACTTTGACGATATCTGCGCCAGAGAGGATCAGCTCCTCACACATCTCGCCGGTCACTACGTTACCCGCAATGATGGTTTTGTTCGGCCAGGCTTCACGCGCCTTGCTCACGAACTGCACGAAGTGTTCGGAATAACCATTCGCTACATCAATACAGACGAAGTTCAGCGCGGGGTTACTCTTGAGGATTTGTTTGGTCTTTTCGAAATCGGTATCTGAGGTTCCGGTAGAGACCATCACATGCTTCACGACCTCAGCAGAAGCGGATGCCACAAAGGCGTTCCACTCTTCAGGGCTGTAGTGTTTGTGAACTGCCGTGAGGATGTCGAACTGTGCCAGCGCGGTTGCCATCTCGAAGGTTCCCACGGTATCCATATTGGCAGCGATGATCGGCACGCCAGACCAGGTCTGACCGGAATGTTTAAAGGTGAATTGACGTTCGAGTTCAACGTCTGAGCGACTTTTCAGTGTAGAGCGTTTAGGGCGGATAAGAACGTCTTTGAAACCTAACTTCAGATCTTCTTCGATACGCATGTGCGGATTCCTGGGGTTAGAGGCAAATATGTTAAAAGCACAACTCCAGTGACGTTATCATACGCACTAATACCTGCTCCGCAAGACTGCGAAATTCTCTTTTTTTACGCTACAATCCTATAAATTTACCTGGTAAAAAGCCGGTAAAGAGAGCTAAACATTGGCTGGCACACGTTTGAATTTCAACCAACTGATTTTAATAATGAATAATTCCCAGGATTTGATTTAATGGGGTATACCGTCGCATTAACCGGCGGCATCGGTAGTGGCAAAAGTACCGTTGCGGACGCTTTCGCTCGCCTGGGTATCGCGATTATCGATGCCGATATCATTGCCCGTCAGGTGGTAGAACCGAATACACCCGCGTTAAAGGCCATTGAAGAACATTTTGGCCCGGCCATCATCAATGCGGACGGCACGCTAAATCGCCGACAGCTTCGCGAATGCATTTTTTCCGATTCTGCGGAAAAGGTCTGGCTTAATGCCCTGCTCCACCCCATTATCCACCAGGAAACTCAGCGTCAGATTGCCGCCGCCCGCTCACCGTATGTGCTGTGGGTAGTTCCGTTGCTGGTAGAAAATCAGCTGCAGAAGAAAGCCGATCGGGTTCTGGTCATTGATGTCCTTCCCGAAACGCAAATCCAGCGAACCATGACGCGCGATCGCGTCTCGCGCGTACATGCCGAACGAATTCTTGCCGCTCAGGCCACGCGCGATCAGCGCCTGGCCGTTGCGGATGATGTTATTGATAATAACGGCGCACCAGATGCCATTGCATCGGATGTTGCCCGTCTGCACGCGCAGTATTTGACCTTCGCCGCGCAGGCCGTTGCACAGGAAAAACCATAATGTCGACTCACATCCTTTTTGAGCATCCGCTTAACGAAAAAATGCGTACCTGGCTGCGTATCGAATTTCTTATTCAACAACTCTCGCAACATCTGCCTGTCAACGATCACGCCACTGCGTTGCACTTCTTCCGCAATGTGGGCGACCTGCTGGATGTGATTGAACGTGGAGATGTCCGCACCGAATTACTGAAAGAACTCGAGCGTCAGCAGCGTAAACTGCAGGCATGGGCGGAAGTCCCGGGTGTTGATCAAAGCCGTATCGATTCCCTGCGTCAGCAGTTAAAAAGCAGTAGCAGCACGTTAATGGCAGCCCCTCGCGTTGGCCAGTTTTTGCGTGAAGATCGCTTGATTGCCCTGGTACGCCAGCGTCTGAGTATTCCCGGTGGATGCTGCAGCTTTGACCTGCCGACGCTTCATATGTGGCTGCACATGCCGCAAACGCAGCGTGATGCGCAGGTGAATATCTGGCTGGAAAGCCTGGAGCCGATGCACCGGACGTTATCGCTGATCCTCGATCTTATCCGTAACTCTGCGCCGTTCCGCAAGCAGACCAGCCTGAACGGTTTTTACCAGGATAACGGGGACGATGCCGATCTGCTGCGACTGAATCTTTCGCTCGACGTGCAGCTTTACCCGCAAATCTCCGGGCATAAGAGCCGTTTTGCGATTCGCTTTATGCCGCTGGACAGTGAAAATGGCACCGTGCCGGAACGCCTCGATTTTGAACTGGCCTGTTGTTAAGGAGTGCCAATGTCTGACGTAACCATCGTAAACTGCCCAACCTGTGGCAAAAGTGTTGTCTGGGGCGAAGTGAGCCCATACCGCCCATTCTGCTGTAAACGCTGTCAGTTAATTGACCTGGGCGAATGGGCGGCGGAAGAGAAACGCATTCCGAGTGAAGGCACTCTTTCGGACAGCGATGACTGGAGTGAAGAACAGCAGTAAATTAAACGCCCTGCACTAACCGGGTAATCACAGGTTCATTTGCCGGCGGGAATTTGTCGGCATCGCTTGCCTGCAGTTCAACCCAGTTACCCGGTTGCCCCTCTTTGCCCCAGGGATCCCCCTCCCAGTTTTCCACCAGCCAGAACCAAAGCGTAATGTGACGGTCGGGAAACTGGTATTCGAGCTTGTCAAACAGCGTTGCGCCAAGCGGGGTGATCCCCACTTCTTCCTGAAGCTCACGGATCAGCGCCTGTTCCGGCGTTTCGCCTGACTCGATTTTCCCGCCCGGAAATTCCCATTTGTTCGCCATATGGGCGTCGGCGGCGCGCTGGGTGATAAAGAACTGGTTTTGCGGGTTGCGAATAATCCCGACGGAAATTTGCAGTATTTTCATATTGTCACTTCCATAAAAAAGGCGCAGATTTCTGCGCCTTTTTGTTTTGTTATGAATTTAGCTCAGACGACCGTGGCACGCCTTGTATTTTTTACCGGAACCACACGGGCACGGATCGTTGCGGCCAACTTTACGATCGCCAGTCTGGGCCGCGATCGCTGCCGCAGCTTCGCTCTCGTCAGTCTGGTGGCTCAGCTGTTGCATCTGTGCCAGACGCTCAGCTTCTTCACGGCGCTGTTGCTCCATTGCTTCCACTTCTTCTGGCATGCGTACCTGAACTTTGCTCAGGGTGCTGATCACTTCATACTTCAGTGACTCCAGCATGGACGCAAACATGGCGAAGGATTCACGCTTGTACTCCTGCTTCGGATCTTTCTGCGCGTAACCACGCAGGTGGATACCCTGACGCAGGTAGTCCATCGCCGCCAGGTGCTCTTTCCACAGGGAGTCCAGCGTTTGCAGCATCACGCCTTTTTCGAAGTGACGCATCATCTCAGCGCCAACGACTTCTTCCTTACGCTTGTATACGTCCAGCGCGGTTTCGAAAATACGTTCACGCAGGGTCTCTTCGTGCAGCTCAGGCTCTTTGTCCAGCCACTCTTTGATTGGCAGTTCGAGGTCGAAGTCGTTTTTCAGGCGTTCCTGCAGACCTTCGATATCCCACATTTCTTCCAGAGACTGCGGTGGAATATGCGCGTCGATAGTCGCTTTGAATACGTCTTCGCGAATGCTGTTGATGGTGTCGCTCACGTCGGACACGTCCAGCAGTTCGTTACGCTGGGTATAGATGGCACGACGCTGGTCGTTGGCCACATCATCATATTCCAGCAGCTGCTTACGAATATCGAAGTTGCGGCTTTCCACTTTACGCTGGGCGTTAGCAATCGCTTTGGTGACCCACGGGTGTTCAATGGCTTCGCCAGGTTTCATACCCAGTTTACGCATCATGCCAGAAACACGGTCGGAGGCGAAAATACGCATCAGCGCATCTTCCATAGACAGGTAGAAGCGGGAAGAACCGGCATCGCCCTGACGACCCGCACGGCCGCGCAGCTGGTTATCGATACGACGAGATTCGTGACGTTCGGTACCAATGATATGCAAACCACCGGATGCCAGCACCGCGTCATGGCGTACCTGCCAGTCCGCTTTAATCTGAGCAATCTGCTCCGGCGTTGGGTTTTCCAGCTCGGCAATCTCTGCCTGCCAGCTACCACCCAGCATAATGTCGGTACCACGACCCGCCATGTTGGTGGCGATTGTTACCGCTGCCGGGTAACCCGCCTGCGCAACGATATCGGCCTCTTTGGCGTGGAATTTGGCGTTCAGTACGTTGTGTTTGATGCCCGCTTTGGTCAGCTCATTGGAAACCACTTCGGATTTCTCGATGGAGATTGTCCCCACCAGCACCGGCTGGCCATTAGCGGTACGATCGCGAATATCTTCAATGATCGCCTGAATTTTTTCCGCTTCGGTCATGTACACCAGGTCCGGCATATCCTTACGGATCATTGGACGGTTGGTTGGAACGACCACGGTATCCAGTTTGTAGATGGAGCTGAATTCAAATGCTTCGGTATCTGCAGTACCGGTCATCCCCGCCAGCTTCTCGTACAAACGGAAGTAGTTCTGGAAGGTAATAGAGGCCAGCGTCTGGTTTTCATTTTGAATATCAACGCCTTCTTTGGCCTCAACGGCCTGGTGCAGACCGTCAGACCAGCGACGTCCCTGCATGGTACGGCCAGTGTGCTCATCAACGATGATAACTTCACCGTCTTTCACGATGTAGTCGACATCGCGGGTGAACAGCGCATGGGCACGCAGCGCGGCAGTAACGTGGTGCATCAGCATAATGTTCGTCGGAGAGTACAGAGACTCGCCCTCTTCCATGATGCCTTCAGCCACCAGCAGCTCTTCAATTTTCACCAGACCGCGTTCGGTCAGGTTCACCTGGCGCGCTTTTTCATCGACAGAGAAGTGGCCTTCACCCTGGAAGGTGTCGGAATCTTCTTTCTCCTGACGCAGCAGGTGCGGAATGATTTTATCGACTTTACGGTACATCTCGGAGCTGTCTTCAGCCGGGCCGGAGATGATCAGCGGGGTACGCGCTTCATCGATCAGGATGGAGTCCACCTCATCCACCAGCGCATAGTGCAGTTTACGCTGGACGCGTTCTTCAGGGCTAAACGCCATGTTGTCACGCAGGTAGTCGAAGCCGTATTCGTTGTTGGTACCGTAGGTGATATCCGCGTTATAGGCTTCACGTTTGGCGGGTGCCGGCAGACCGGACATGTTGATGCCAACGGTCATGCCCAGGAATTCGAACAGGGGACGGTTGTTTTCGGCATCACGCTGTGCCAGATAGTCGTTGACGGTAACGACGTGAACGCCTTTACCGGTCAGTGCGTTCAGGTAGGCGGGCAGCGTTGCGGTCAGGGTTTTACCTTCACCGGTACGCATTTCCGCGATGCAGCGCTCGTTAAGCACCATACCACCCAGCAGCTGAACGTCGAAGTGACGCATGCCAAACACACGTTTACTGGCCTCACGCACAACGGCGAAGGCTTCCGGGATCAGGCTTTCCAGCGTTTCGCCTTTTTCAAGACGCGCGCGGAATTCTACGGTTTTCGCTTTCAGCTCGTCATCAGAGAGCTTCTCCATCGCCGGCTCCATGCCATTGATGACGGTAACAGCTTTGCGCATACGGCGCAGGGTACGATCGTTACGACTACCAAAAACTTTTGTTAACAATTTGATTAGCATAATAAATTCTCAAACGCCCCAGGTTGGGCAGATAAATTAAGGTATTGAAAAAAGGTTAATTTAGCTGAGGCGTTGAGGCCCGGCGCGGATGCCGTGGGCCTGGCTAATCCATGTCGAAACGGAGAAGGTCGCAGGAGGAACGTGCGCGATTTGCGTGGTCTGACGCACCATGACGGGTGGCTGACTGTCCTGCGTAAGCAGCGCGTTAAGCGTGTCCAGCAGAGCAAGATGCTGCGCCTGTACCGGCAGCGTCTCTTCAGCAACAGGCAGTGCCTGCGGAGCCATCGCAAATGACAGATGGCGAATAACGGTACGGATCGCATGCTGGTGCCAGTAATCCACCGAGAAATTCGGGCGGCGATTGGCTTCAAGCCACGCCAGGTTAGTAAAATTAACCCGCGTGTTGAGATCGTGTTTGGTTGTGGAGGTCTTCGTCGGCGTCGCCGCTTCCGCACTGTTGCTGAGCGCAGGCAAGCCGAAACTCGCCGCGACCATCCCTAATAAGAGATGCGGCCAGAAGTAACGTCTGCCAAATTGTCGCCAGCGCGTCAGTATTCCGCTCACTTGCTCCACCACATTAAGCCAGCCTTCAACAGGCTGAATTCAATTATTCTTTTAAGCGCCCAGATATTACCACTAAAGCCAATACACAGCAGCAGGAATGACGTATTGCTGCGGGGAAAAACGGTCAAGAATGCAGCTAACGCACAGATTTTCTGCACCGGGCAAACGAGAAGTGACGCTGGGGCAAATAAATGAAGAGGGGTAAAAATAAAAACGACTGGTCTCCCTGGTCGGAGAGAGTACCAGGTTAACCAGTCGATTTTTTACGAAACGGCTTTAACCGTTACGCCAGTACCGTGTTTGGTGCTTTGAAGGCCAGCGGCAGCTCAGCTTCGTCTTCAAAGGTCACATATTCCCAGGCTTCCTGTTTTGCCAGGACTGCCTGCAACAGTTTGTTGTTCAGTGCATGACCGGATTTAAACGCGGTAAATGCACCAATGATGTTGTGACCACACATAAACAGGTCGCCGATAGCATCCAGCATTTTGTGACGAACGAATTCATCTTCAAAACGCAGACCGTCTTCGTTCAGTACGCGATAATCGTCAACAACGATGGCACAATCGAAGCTGCCGCCCAGGCACAGGCCGCGGGACTGCAGATATTCGATATCACGCATGAAGCCAAACGTACGGGCACGGCTGATCTGGCGCATAAACGCATCAGCAGAGAAGTTCATCGCATAGCGTTGGGTGCTGGCATCAATCGCCGGATGGTTAAAATCGATGGTAAAGTCCAACGAGAAACCATTGTACGGTTTGAATTCAGCCCATTTGTCGCCATCTTCGACGCGAACGGTCTCTTTGATACGAACAAATTTTTTCGCGCAGTTCAGTTCTTCGATGCCGGCATCCAGCAACAGATAGACGAACGGAGCAGCACTACCATCCATGATCGGGATTTCTGGCGCATCGACTTCAACCATAATGTTGTCGATACCCAGACCCGCCAGGGCGGCGTTCAGGTGCTCTACGGTAGAAATCCGCACGTCATGCTCGTTCACCAGACAAGTACAGAGCATAGTATCACGCACAGATTTGGCATCGGCCGGAAAGTCTACCGGTGGATTCAAGTCGGTGCGACGATAGATGACCCCGGTATTGGCCGGCGCAGGGCGTAACGTCAGTGTGACTTTCTTGCCGGTATGTAAACCGACACCAGTCGCCTGAACGATACGTTTAAGTGTCCTTTGTTTGATCATCGTATAATCTCGCCAAATTAACTATCCAACCGAAAGTGTATATCACTGACGGTGGGCCAGTTTAGCACAAAGAGCGAAAATCCCCAAATTCCAGCCAATTCTTAGTCAGCTTGCTTGCGCAGGAACGCCGGGATATCCAGATAATCTGGCTCTTTCGCCGTTTGCGGAGTGGGGTCGTTAACCACTTTCGCGGCCGGTTTCTGCTCCTGAGTCAGAGGAGACATACCGTGCTGCTGGTAACGATCCATAACCGGCTGCTGAGTCTGTTTGTTGGTCACCAGGGTGATCTCAGGACGCTTGTCCATACCGATACCGGTAGCAACAACAGTAACACGCAGCTCGTCGTTCATTTCCGGGTCAAGGGAAGTACCGATTACCACGGTAGCGTTGTCAGAGGCGAACGCACGGATAGTGTTACCCACGGTTTCAAACTCATCCAGACGCAGGTCGAAGCCAGCGGTAATGTTGACCAGCACGCCGCGCGCACCAGACAGGTCGATATCTTCCAGCAGTGGAGAAGAGATAGCCATTTCAGCCGCTTCTTCTGCACGGTCTTCACCGCTTGCCACGCCAGAGCCCATCATCGCGTAGCCCATTTCGGACATCACGGTACGAACGTCTGCAAAGTCAACGTTCATCAGACCAGGACGGGTAATCAGTTCAGCGATACCCTGCACCGCGCCTTTCAGCACGTCGTTGGCTGCGCCAAAAGCGTCCAGCAGAGAGATACCGCGACCCAGAACTTTCAACAGTTTGTCGTTCGGGATGGTAATCAACGAGTCCACGTGCTTGGACAGTTCAGTGATACCCTGCTCCGCGAAAGCCATACGCTTCTTGCCTTCAAAGTTGAAAGGCTTGGTCACGACAGCAACAGTCAGGATACCTAAATCTTTCGCTACTTCAGCCACAACAGGTGCTGCGCCGGTACCCGTACCGCCACCCATACCCGCTGCGATAAAGACCATGTCCGCACCTTCCAGTGCAGCGCGCAAGGCCTCACGATCTTCTTCAGCCGCATTACGACCGACTTCCGGGTTAGCCCCAGCGCCCAGCCCTTTGGTGATGCCACCGCCGATCTGGATAGTCTGGCCTACAGCCGTCTTACGCAGTGCCTGTGCATCGGTGTTAACTGCAAAGAACTCAACACCTTCAATGCGTTCACGCACCATATGCTCTACGGCGTTACCGCCGCCGCCACCGACGCCGATGACTTTAATCACCGCGTCGTTGGTCAGTTCCATAGGTTCAAACATAATTTCTCTCTCCGTTGTGCCTGTCGCCCGAGACCGCTAATTCTCTCCGGTCTCTTAAAAAAATTAAAACTCTTTTCGCAACCAGTTGTTCAGTCGTTTGACCCACGACCCAACTGAGACGCGTTTTTCCACTTCTGCTTCACCACTGAGATGAGATTCTTTCCCGTAGTGGAGCAGGCCCACGGCCGTTGAATAGTACGGCTCCTGAGCATAATCCGTTAAACCGGTGATATTCAGCGGAGCACCGATACGCACTTGCGTATGGAACACGCGCTGAGCGCAGGCCGCAAGACCTTCAATTTGCGCTGCCCCGCCGGTTAATACAATCCCCGCTGCAAGATGATGTTTCACGCCCTGCTGGCGAAGCTGTTCCTGTAACTGCAAAATCTCTTCGTTGACCAGGTTAAGCAGCTCGGTATAACGCGGCTCAATGACCTCTGCCAACGTCTGGCGCTGCAGGCTGCGCGGTGGACGTCCGCCCACGCTCGGCACTTCAACGCTCTCATCTTTGCCAACGATAGACCCCAGCGCACAGCCGTGGCGTACTTTAATCGCTTCTGCATCACTCGGGGGCGTACCAAAAGCGTAAGCAATATCGCTGGTCACAACGTTCCCGGCATACGGGATCACTTTGGTGTGGCGCAGCGCACCGCCGGTATACACGGCCATGTCCATTGTACCACCACCAATATCGACCACACAGACACCCAGTTCACGTTCATCTTCGGTCAGCACGGAATAGCTCGCT
Source organism: Enterobacter cloacae complex sp. 2024EL-00711 (assembly GCF_047529885.1). NCBI lineage: Bacteria > Pseudomonadati > Pseudomonadota > Gammaproteobacteria > Enterobacterales > Enterobacteriaceae > Enterobacter > Enterobacter cloacae complex sp. 2024EL-00711. The sequence continues at coordinate 386,394 of NZ_JBLIZC010000003.1, read as the reverse complement.
GCAAGACCGGCGAAAATGAGTTGGTCAACTTTCAGGCCACAACGTTCAACGGCTTTTACAATGTTCTTCGCCATATCGTTGTGACATGTGATCAAGTGCACTTTTGCCTGCATACGTACGCCGGAAAGACCGACCGGGTTTTTGATCCCTTCCTGGTAGTCGATCGCATACTCCTGCGGGATCACGTGCAGCACGCGATGCTCATCGCGAACGCGCACGGATTTCGCCGTATGCACAACGTTTTCAACGTCTTCCTGCGTCACTTCTTCTTCGGAAATCGGCACCATGCCGATTTCGTTCTGGCAGCTAATGTGCTTGCCCGAAAGCGCCAGATAAACAGAGGAAATCTGGCAATCTGCCATCAATTCAGCCTGATCGATGGCGCGCTGTACGCACTTCACCACCGACTCAAGATCGTTAACCCCACCTTTATCCATACCACGGGACGGGCAACTGCCCACGCCAATGATATTGACCATACCGTCGGGCAGAACTTCCCCTACTAAAGCGGCAACCTTCGCGGTGCCAATCTCCAGTCCAACTACCAGTTTTCTGTCCGTCGCCTTGATCATTGTTGTTCTGCCTGTACCTGTGCCTGATTCTGTTGCTGATTAGGTTCCTCGACCGGAGCCGGCTCCCAACCGACTGCTGCGCCTGAGTCATAGCGCAAATCAACGTAGCTTATCCGTTTGCCGTCAGTCTGTGCCTGCTGCTGTAAAACCGGGTAAAGTTCTACAAATCGCGCCAGACGTTTCATTGTGTCCCCGCGACCCAGGTTGAGCTTAATGCCATTCGTTAACGTCAGTTGCCAGGAGCGGCGCGCCGTCATTGCAGCATCTTTTAGCGTAAACCTGTCCTTCGCCAGCACCTGCCCCATTTCACGAAAACCTTGTAACACTTCGTTTTCGCTACCTTCCGGGCCATACAACATCGGTAAATTTTGCTTGTTGACACGATCGGCCGGGACGCTGAAGGAATTTCCGTCTACGTCAACCATGTGCTGATCATTCCAACGCGCAATGGGCACATATTCAACCAGATGAATCTTCAATTCATCAGGCCATTGCTTTCTGACACTCGCCTGTTTTATCCATGGCAGACGTTCAATCTGACTCTGGATAATATTGACGTCCTGCGTCATAAAGGTGCCAGGCGATCCCAGCGCCAGAATTGTCTGGCGAATGTCATCGTTACGGGTGTAATGACGCTCACCGGTGACCACCAGCTTCGAAAGCGGCAACCGTTGCGCATCTTCCATCCAGCCCAGAACCATCCAGCCGCTGATAAACACGGTGCACAGCACCCCGAGCAGGAAAATAATACCTGCAAGACGCGTTCCATTACTCCGGCGTGAAGAAGAGTATTCTTCTTCGTCATCGCGGTTGCGCGTGTTCAATGCAGCCTGAGACATATCAGCCCGCCTGGTCCAGAATACGTACGACTAATTGCGAGAAGCTCATCCCCGCCTGACGCGCTGCCATCGGCACAAGGCTGTGGCTGGTCATTCCCGGAGAAGTATTTGCTTCCAGCAGATAAAATTGTCCATCACTGTCGAGCATCACGTCGATCCGGCCCCATCCACGGCAACCCAGAACATGCCAGGCTTTAACCACCAGGGACTGTAAATCGGTTTCACGCTCAGCTTCAAGACCACTTGGGCAGAAATATTGCGTCTCATCAGAGAGATACTTCGCCTCATAATCATAGAAGGTTCCGGCCGGTTGGATACGAATTGACGGTAAAATTTCTTCGCCAAGCATCGCGACGGTAAATTCCGGCCCGCTGAGCCATTTTTCAATCAGAACTTCTTCATCATGTTGAAATGCCAGGGCTAAAGCGGAAGATAAATCCTCAGCTTTCTCAACTTTGGACATGCCAACGCTCGACCCTTCGCGGCTGGGCTTTACAATAACCGGTAAGCCCAGCTCAGCAATGCGTGCATTAACGCTATCGGAGAGGCCCATTTCAAATTCGCGACGCGTCAGGGCAATCCAGGGAGCAACGGGTAAACCCGCGCCCTGCCACAGCAGTTTGCTGCGCAGTTTATCCATAGAAATGGCGGAGGCCATCACACCGCTGCCGGTGTACGGCATGCCGGTGAGTTCCAGCAGCCCCTGAAGGGTGCCGTCTTCGCCACCACGGCCATGTAACGCGATAAAGACTTTATCGAAGCCCATCGCCTTTAACTGGGTTACGTCAGTCTCTTTCGGATCGACCAGGTGCGCATCCACACCCCCTTCACGCAGGCCCGCCAGTACAGCGGCACCTGAATTCAGGGAAACCTCGCGCTCGGCGGATGTGCCGCCAGACAGGACAGCAATCTTATCAGCCATGATGCTCATCCTCCTGAGTTTGCGGCTTCAGTTTGATTTCAGCTAAGGTACGGGCGATTTTGCCGATATTTCCCGCGCCCTGAATCAGAATTAAATCGTTGCCGGTCAGCACCGGGGCCAGAATTTCAGCCACCTGGGCAGGATCGGAAACCAAAATAGGGTCTACTTTACCGCGTCCGCGGATGGTACGACATAAAGAACGGCTGTCTGCACCAGGAATAGGAGTTTCGCCCGCTGCATAAACATCCAGCATCAGGAGCGTATCCACCTGTGACAGGACGCTGGCGAAATCGTCATACAGGTCACGGGTACGCGTGAAACGGTGCGGCTGGAAGATCATGACCAGATTTTTTTCTGGCCAGCCTGCACGCGCGGCTTTGATCGTCGCGTCCACTTCCGTCGGGTGGTGACCGTAGTCATCAACCAGCATGGCAGTACCGGGTTTACCGTTCACCGCCTCCAGCGGGTATTCACCGAGGAAGTCGAAGCGACGCCCGGTTCCCTGGAAGCTTTCCAGTGCACGAAGAATGGCTTCGTCATCAATGCCTTCTTCTGTCGCCACGGCCACTGCCGCTGCGGCATTCAGGGCGTTGTGACGCCCTGGTGCATTCAGGGTGACATGCAGCAGTTCTTTGTCCTGACGCGCCAGGGTGAAATGCCCCTGCGCACCCAGCTGTTTGTAATCTTCCACGCGGACATCAGCGTCTTCGCTGAAGCCGTAAGTCGTGATTTGACGTCCGACGCGCGGCAACAGCTCGCGAATCACCGGATCGTCTACACACATTACCGCGCGTCCATAGAACGGCAGGTTGTGCAGGAAATTAATAAAGGTCTGCTTTAAGTTCTCGAAGTCACCCTGGTAAGTATCCATATGGTCGGCTTCGATATTGGTGACGATGGCGACCATCGGCTGCAGATGCAGGAACGACGCATCGCTCTCATCCGCTTCGGCAATTAAATAACGGCTGTGTCCGAGACGCGCATGCACGCCTGCCGCTTTTACCAGACCACCATTGACGAACGTCGGATCGAGGCCCGCTTCTGCATAAATGCTGGAGACCATCGCCGTGGTGGTGGTTTTGCCGTGGGTTCCGGCAATCGCAATGCCATGTCGAAAACGCATCAACTCCGCCAGCATTTCCGCACGGCGGATCACCGGAATACGCGCTTCGTGCGCGGCCACGATTTCCGGGTTATCAGAGGAGATGGCGCTCGACACGACCACCACGCTCGCATCGCGCACGTTTTCCGGGCGATGATTGAAATAGATAGTCGCCCCAAGCGACGCCAGCTGCTGCGTAACAGGGTTTGGCGCCAGGTCAGACCCGCTGATCTGATAGCCTTCGTTAGCTAACACTTCGGCAATACCGCCCATGCCAGCACCACCGATGCCAACAAAGTGAATGTGCCGGACGCGACGCATCTCGGGCACGATAGAACGCAGTTTTGCCAGTTGTTGTGTATTCATTCTCTAAACGCCATCGACTACTTAAAAAATTCGTGCAGCGCAACACGCGCTGCGAGGGTTAAGCCTGGGCTGCCAGGCTCACTTCTTTTGCCACCCGTTCCGTTGCATCAGGAATAGCGGTCGCGCGTGCGCGTTGCGCCATCTCCAGTAATGCCTCTCTGTTCCAGCCCGCCAGGGTGGTGGCGACCGCATCGGCGGTAAATTGTGGCTGTTCAAATATTTTCGCGGCGCCGGCTTTCTCAAGCGGCAGCGCATTCCAGTACTGCTGTCTGTCTTTGTGCTGGAACGGCACAAACAGAGCCGGCAACCCGGCGGCGGCAATTTCGCTCACCGTCAATGCGCCAGAGCGGCAGACCACGACATCGGCCCAGGCATACGCTGCGGCCATGTCGTCGATAAATTCCGTCACTTTATGCTGCGGCTGGCCTTCATCGGCGTAAGCCTGCTCAACCATCTGCTGAGCACCTTTTCCGCTTTGGTGCCAGATTGTCACCGCATCCCCCAGCTTTGCTGCAACCTGCGGCATCGTCTGGTTTAAAATGCGTGCGCCCTGAGAACCGCCAACGACCAGCACACGGACCGGCCCTTCACGACCAGGCAGGCGCGCATCCGGTAATGGCAGCGCCAGCACGTCTACGCGCACCGGGTTACCCACCACGTCCGCCTTCGGGAAGGCTCCCGGGAAAGCCTGCATCACTTTGGTGGCAATTTTCGCCAGCCATTTATTGGTCAGACCGGCAATGCCGTTCTGCTCATGCAGCACCACGGGGATGCCCAATGACCAGGCCGCCAGCCCACCCGGGCCAGAAACATAGCCGCCCATCCCCAGCACCACATCAGGCTTAAAACGCTTCATGATGGCGCGCGCCTGACGCCAGGCGTTGAAAATACGCACCGGTGCCAGAAGCTGGGCCTTAATGCCTTTTCCGCGTAAGCCGGAAATGCGAATAAAGTCGATCTCGATACCGTGCTTCGGTACCAGGTCGGCTTCCATGCGGTCCGCGGTTCCCAGCCAGCGTACCTGCCAGCCCTGATCCATTAAATGGTGCGCAACTGCGAGCCCCGGGAACACATGTCCACCGGTACCGCCTGCCATCACCATTAACCGCTTCGGTTGATTCATCGTGAACCTCGTGTAAACGCCTGGGCTTTTTCCAGACGCGTTTCATAATCTATGCGTAACAACATCATGATGGCCGTCGACATAATCAGCAGACTGGAACCACCATAACTGATCAACGGCAACGTCAGGCCTTTGGTCGGCAGCATACCCGCTGCGGCCCCGACGTTAACCAATGCCTGGAAACTAAACCAGATACCTATTGAGCAGGCTAAGAAACCTGAAAAGCGGTGATCGATCTCCAGCGCTTTCCGCCCAATCGACATGGCGCGGAAAGCGACGAAGAATACCATTAATAGCGCTAATACCACACCGATATAACCCAGTTCTTCCCCAATAATGGAGAAGATGAAGTCAGTGTGCGCTTCGGGTAAATACTCCAGTTTCTGTACCGAGTTGCCCAGGCCCTGCCCCCAGACTTCACCGCGACCAAAAGCCATCAGCGACTGCGTCAGCTGATAACCGCTGCCAAACGGGTCTTCCCACGGGTTCCAGAATGAGGTCACACGGCGGATACGGTAAGGCTCGGCGAGGATCAGCAGCACAACCGCTGAGATACCCATTCCGATGATGGCGATGAACTGCCACAGCTTCGCCCCGGCCAGGAACAGCATTGCCAGCGTGGTGACAAACAGCACGACCACGGTACCAAGGTCAGGCTGCGCCAGCAGTAAGACCGCCAGCACCAGAATAACGCCCATGGGTTTTAAGAAGCCGCGCAGGTTATTACGCACTTCATCCACTTTACGTACCAGGTAGTTAGCCAGGTAGCAGAACAGGGAGAGCTTGGTAAATTCCGCGGGCTGAATACGCAGTGGGCCAAAGGCAATCCAGCGCGATGCCCCGTTTACGGAGCTCCCCACCACCAGTACGATCAGCAGCATAATGATGGAGGCGATCAGCATCGCGGTACTGTGCCGCTGCCAGAACTCCATCGGCAGACGTAATGTCACCAGCGCCAGACAGAACGCCAGGATGATGTACAGGCCATCACGTTTCGCAAACAGGAATGGATCGTTCGCCAGCCGCTGCCCGACAGGCATTGACGCCGAGGTCACCATGATAAAACCAACCGCCGCCAGTCCCAGCGTGAGCCAGAAGAGCGTACGGTCGTACATGACCAGGCTGTCGTTATCTTTTTGACGAGAGCCCATCACCCAGCCTTTGAGTGCCGCAAACACCCACGCCAGAACGCCAAATCCTGGCAGGCGCGGCATTTTCAGGCGAGGGAGAGATAAACGCATCAGCCTAACTCCTTCGCCAGACGGGTAAAGAGATCGCCACGCTGTTCGAAATTCTTGAATTGATCGAGGCTGGCGCAGGCCGGGGAGAGCAGGACCATATCACCCGGCTTCACGCGAGGGGCAATCAGCCGCATCGCCTGCTCCATGGTCTCGGTTTGCTCGGCAATGTCAGGACGCAGCTCAGCCAGCTCACTGCCGTCGCGACCAAAGCAGTACAAGCGGATATTATTCCCGGCGAGATACGGTTTCAGCGTGGAGAAATCCGCCGATTTACCGTCGCCGCCCAGCAGTAAATGCAGGGTCCCTTCAACGTGCAGGCCGTTCAGGGCGGCCTCGGTACTGCCGACGTTGGTGGCTTTTGAGTCGTTAATCCAGCGCACACCGTTGTGCTCCAGCGCCAGCTGGAAACGGTGCGCCAGGCCGGTAAAGGTGGTCAATGCTTGCAGGCTGGACGAACGCGGCAGCCCTACGGCATCCGCCAGCGCCAGCGCCGCCAGAGCATTGGTGTAGTTATGCTGGCCGGTAAGCTTCATCTCTTTCACGTTCAGCACTTTCTCACCCTTCACGCGCAGCCAGGTTTCGCCCAACTGACGGTTAAGATGATAGTCACCCATGGTGATGCCAAAGCTAATGCAGCGATCGTCCGCCCCGCGCACCGGCATGGTCAGGGCGTCATCCGCGTTGACGACGCAGACCTTCGCATTTTCATAAATGCGCAGTTTGGCGGCGCGGTACTGCTGCAGACCAAACGGATAGCGATCCATATGATCTTCAGTAACGTTAAGGATCGTCGCCGCGGCCGCACGAAGGCTGGAGGTCGTTTCCAGCTGGAAGCTGGAAAGCTCGAGGACGTACAATTCACAGCCCTTATCCAGCAGCATTAGCGCTGGCAGGCCAATATTGCCTCCAACGCCCACGTTCATGCCCGCCGCTTTCGCCATCTCACCCACAAGGGTGGTGACGGTGCTTTTACCGTTAGAGCCGGTAATCGCGATAACGGGTGCCTGCGCTTCACGGCAGAACAACTCAATATCACCGACAATCTCAACGCCCGCATCGGCCGCGGCGCTGAGTGAAGGATGCGCCAGCGCCATACCGGGGCTGGCGACAATCAGATCGGCTGCCAGCAGCCAGTCATCATTCAGACCACCAAGGTGGCGTTCAACCTGTTCCGGCAGTTTATCCAGACCCGGCGGAGAAACACGCGTATCCATTACGCGAGGCGTCACGCCGCGCGCGAGGAAAAAGTCCACGCAGGAGAGGCCTGTCAGCCCCAACCCGATGATAACGACTTTTTTGCCCTGGTAATCTGCCATGATTAACGTACCTTCAGCGTTGCCAGGCCAATCAGCACCAGCATCAGCGAAATAATCCAGAAGCGCACAATCACGCGCGGTTCCGGCCAGCCTTTCAGTTCATAGTGATGGTGAATCGGTGCCATACGGAAGATACGCTGACCGCGCAGCTTGAAGGACCCGACCTGCAAAATCACTGAAAGGGTTTCAACCACAAACACCCCACCCATAATCACCAGCAGGAACTCCTGGCGCAGCAGTACGGCAATAATGCCCAGCGCGCCGCCCAGAGCCAGTGAACCGACGTCACCCATAAAGACCTGCGCTGGGTAGGTGTTGAACCACAGGAAGCCCAGTCCCGCCCCGACAATCGCCGTACAGACGATAACCAGTTCGCCTGCGTGTCGCAGGTATGGAATGTGCAAATAGTTAGCAAAGTTCATGTTACCGGTGGCCCACGCCACCAGCGCAAAACCGGCGGCGACGAAGACGGTTGGCATAATCGCCAGGCCATCCAGACCGTCGGTCAGGTTTACGGCGTTACCGGTGCCCACGATGACGAAGTAGGCCAGCAGAATGTAGAACAGCCCCAGTTGCGGCATCACGTCTTTAAAGAACGGCACCACCAGCTCGGTGGCGGGGGTGTCTTTTCCTGCCAGATACAGCGCGAAGGCCACGCCCAGCGCAATCACCGACATCCAGAAGTATTTCCAGCGGGCGATCAGGCCCTTGGTGTCTTTACGCACGACCTTGCGGTAATCATCAACAAACCCAATGATGCCGTAGCCCACCAGCACGGTAAGTACGCACCAGACGTACGGGTTAGAGGGATAAGCCCACAGCAGTACGGAAACAACGATCGCGGTCAGGATCATGATCCCGCCCATGGTCGGCGTACCCCGCTTGCTGAAGTGCGACTCCGGACCGTCGTTACGCACAACCTGACCGAAGGAGAGTTTTTGCAGACGGGCAATCATGCGCGGGCCCATCCACAAAGAGATGAACAGCGCAGTCAGCAGGCTGACAATGGCGCGAAACGTCAGATAGGAAAAGACGTTAAAGCCTGAATAATATTTGACCAAATGTTCGGCCAGCCAAACTAACATGTCCCGTTCTCCTGTAATGCGTGCACAACCTCTTCCATGGCGGCACTACGTGAACCTTTCACTAACACAGTCACAATTTGTTTTTCTGTCATCAATGCCTTAAGGCGTTCAATCAGCGCGGCTTTATCGGCAAAGTGCTCGCCAACACCACTGGCATGGCTAATCGCCTGGCTCAGTTTTCCGGCGCTCAGCACGCAATCAATACCTGCCGCTTTCGCCGCGTCCCCCACCTGGACATGACACGCTTCGCTTTCATCACCCAGCTCAGCCATATCGCCCACCACCAGCACGCGATAACCTGGCATCTCAGACAACACCTGCACCGCCGCGGTCATTGAGCCGACGTTCGCGTTATAGGAGTCATCCAGAAGCAGTTTGTTTTCCGCAAGCTGGATCGGGAACAGACGCCCCGGCACGGCTTTTAAATTTGCCAGACCGGTTTTAATCGCCTGATGCGACGCACCAACCGCCATCGACAGCGCCGCTGCCGCGAGCGCATTGGCGATATTATGACGACCCGGCAGTGGCAGAAGCACCTCAATGCCCCCGGTTGGGGTATTAAGGGTGAATTCCGTGCCATGCGAAGTCACATGAATATTGGTCGCGGTAAAATCACTGTTGGCCGCGTTCGGCGAGAAGCGCCAGGTCTTGCGGGAACCAATGATCTGTTGCCAGTTCAGCCAGTCATTGTTGTCGGCATTCATAATGGCGATACCATCTTCCGGCAGGCCGGTATAGATCTCGCCTTTAGCTTTCGCCACGCCTTCCAGCGAACCAAAACCTTCCAGATGTGCAGCGGCCAGGTTATTCACCAGCGCTGCTTCCGGGCGCGTCAGGCTCACGGTCCAGGCGATTTCGCCCTGGTGGTTTGCCCCTAACTCGATCACGGCAAATTCATGCTCTTTGGTCAGGCGAAGTAATGTCATCGGCACGCCGATATCATTGTTAAGGTTGCCTGCCGTATAAAGCGTATTTCCGCACTGGCTCAGGATGGCCGCAGTCATCTCTTTCACAGAGGTTTTGCCTGATGAACCGGTCAGCGCGACGACGCGCGTCGGTACCTGCTGACGAACCCAGGCCGCCAGCTCGCCGAATGCCAGACGGGTATCTTTCACCACGATCTGCGGCAGATCGACCGCGAGTTTACGGCTGACCAGCAGCGCCCCTGCACCATTCTCCCTGGCCTGTTGTGCAAAATCATGCGCGTCAAAACGTTCGCCCTTCAGCGCCACAAACAGACAACCCGGGGTCACTTTGCGGGTATCGGTCGTCACGGCCTCGATGGTCAGATCGTGACCCAGCAGCTCGCCCTGCAGTACCGCAGCGGCCTGACTTAAGGTGAGGCTAATCATGCCACGACCCCCAGCAGACGCGCGGCCGTGACGCGGTCCGAATAATCGAGACGACGGTTGCCAACAATCTGATAATCCTCATGGCCTTTCCCGGCCAGCAGCACAACGTCGTTTTCCTGAGCCTGCATGATGGCGTTGGTCACGGCTTCCGCACGGCCTTCCACCACGCGGGCGCGGCCTGCATCCAGCATGCCCGACAGAATGTCGTTAATAATGGCGCGCGGCTCTTCAGTACGCGGGTTGTCATCGGTTACAACCGGAATATCCGCGAACTGTTCAGCAATGGCACCCATCAGTGGACGTTTGCCCTTATCACGGTCGCCACCGCAGCCAAACACACACCAGAGCTTACCGGTACAGTGCAGACGCGCCGCTTCCAGCGCTTTTTCCAGTGCGTCCGGCGTGTGGGCATAATCGACCACCACGGTCGGTTTGCCCGGTGCGCTGAACACTTCCATACGGCCACATACCGGCTGCAAACGCTCAGCCGTTTCCAGCAGCGCGTTCATCGGATAACCCAGCGCCAGCAGCGTCGCCAGCGCCAGCAGCAGGTTGCTGACGTTAAACGCGCCCATCAGACGGCTTTCAATTTCACCGTCACCCCATGAGGAGGTAAAACGAATGGTGGCGCCACTGTCGTGATAATCCACCGCAACCGCCTTCAGCCAGCGGCCGTGGCAGTTCGGGTTGATATGGTCTTCCATCGACACCGCAACCGCATCCGGCAGCTTCGCCAGCCAGCGGCGACCGACTTCGTCGTCAGCGTTGATGATGGCCTGTCCGCTATGGTGGGTGGAGTAGAGCAGCCATTTCGCTGCTTCGTAATGCTCCATATCACCATGATAATCAAGGTGATCTCGACTCAGGTTAGTGAATACCGAGGCGGCAAACTTCAGCGCCGCCACGCGGTGCTGCACCAGACCGTGTGAAGAGACTTCCATCGCGGCAAAGGTTGCCCCCTGCCCTGCCAGGCCGGCCAGCACATGCTGTACGTCGACTGCGGAGCCGGTGGTGTTTTCGGTCGGGCTCACTTTGCCCAACAGACCGTTACCGACAGTTCCCATGACCGCACCGGTTTCACCCAGCAACTGCGCCCACTGCGCCATGAGCTGCGTGGTCGTGGTTTTGCCGTTTGTACCTGTCACGCCCACCAGACGCAGCCGATCGGACGGTTCGTGATAGAAACGTCCGGCCAGCGCAGAGAGACGCTCGTTTAACTGGCTGAGATAGATGACCGGCACCCCGTGCATTTCACGGATTTCACCGTCGGTTGCCTCATCTTTGGCCTCAGCAATAATGGCAGCAACACCTTGCGCAATCGCCTGCGGGATATAACGACGCCCGTCCGCCTGATGACCGACCACCGCCACAAAAAGATCGCCAGAAGCAGCCGCACGGCTGTCCAGTACCATCTCTCGCAGTGCTCGCTCCGGTGCATTAGGCACCCACGGAGCGAGAAGGTCGCGCAAATTACGATCTGCCACCTGTACCCTCGCCTTGATTAATTACAAATTCACTTTTCTCGCCCGTTGCCAGCGCATCCGGTTCGATGTTCATGGTGCGCAACACGCCGCCCATGATGGCCCCGAACACAGGCGCGGAAACGGCGCCGCCGTAGTATTTACCCGCCTGTGGATCGTTAATGACGACCACCAGCGCAAAACGCGGATTACTGGCAGGCGCAACGCCTGCGGTATAGGCAATGTATTTGTTGATGTAACGGCCGTCTGGCCCCACTTTTTTCGCGGTACCGGTTTTGATGGCGATGCGATAGCCTTTGATCGCCGCCTTCACGCCGCCGCCGCCAGGCAGCGCCACGCTTTCCATCATATGAACGACGGTACGAACGATGGATTCCGGGAAGATACGCTCACCTGGAACCGGTGGATCAACTTTGGTAATGGACAGCGGACGATAGACGCCATAGCTGCCAATCGTTGCGTAGACTCGCGCTAACTGTAACGGCGTTACCATTAGCCCGTAGCCGAAAGAGAAGGTGGCCCTCTCTATGTCAGACCACCGTTGTTTTTGAGGATATAAGCCACTGCGTTCTCCGACCAACCCCAAATTGGTCGCCTTTCCAAGCCCAAAACGTGAGTAAGTCTCTACTAACGCTGAGGACGGCATCGCTAACGCCAGCTTTGAAACGCCAACGTTACTCGACTTCTGTAAAACCCCGGTCAGGGTCAATTCGCTGTAGCGCGCCACGTCTTTAATCTCGTGGCCGTTAATACGGTAAGGGATCGTGTTCAGAACCGTGTTTTCATTGACGATGCCACGCTGGAGCGCCGTCATGACCACCATCGGTTTCACCGTGGAGCCCGGTTCGAACACGTCGGTAATCGCCCGGTTACGCATCGCATCTTTTGCGGTGCCGGTAAAGTTGTTCGGGTTATAGGACGGGCTGTTGGCCATCGCCAGCACTTCGCCCGTACTGACGTCCACCAGCACGGCGCTGCCGGATTCCGCCTTGTTGAAGGCGACGGCGTTGTTCAGCTCGCGGTAGACCAATGCCTGCAGACGCTCATCAATACTCAGCGCCAGGTTGTGTGCCGCCTGACTGTCCGTGGAAGAGATATCTTCGATAACGCGGCCGTAGCGGTCTTTACGAACAATTCGCTCGCCAGGCTGGCCGGTGAGCCACTTATCGAAGCTTTTTTCAACGCCCTCAATCCCCTGGCTATCAACGTTGGTAAAGCCAATGAGGTGAGCGGTTACTTCGCCAGAAGGATAGTAGCGGCGGGATTCTTCGCGAAGGTGAATACCCGGCAGCTTCAGCTTACGAATATAGTCCGCCATGTCAGGGTTGACCTGACGCGCCAGATAGATAAAACGCCCTTTTGGATTGGCGTTGACGCGGGAAGCGAGCTGATCCAGCGGCATTTTCAGGGCATCAGAGAGCGCCTTCCAGCGGTTATCAAGCGTAATGCCACCCGCATCGTGCAGCTCTTTCGGATCGGCCCAGATGGCTTTAACCGGTACGCTCACGGCCAGTGGACGGCCTGAGCGGTCGGTGATCATCCCGCGGGACGTCGACACTTCCTGAACGCGAAGGGAACGCATGTCGCCCTGTCGAACCAGCATGTCAGGGGCGATGATTTGCAACCATGCCACGCGTCCCAGCAGGAAACCCAGCGCCAGTAAAATGCAGCCGCAAAGCAACGCAAAACGCCAACTGATAAAGTTGGCCTGTTCTTCCTGACGTTTTGGTTTAAGCGTTTTTGCCGCTGCTCTCATGCGTCGCGTTTTCCCTTATTTTTGTACTACAATATTTTCCTGAGAAGGATCAACATGCTGCAATTGCAGCTTTTCCGTTGCGATCCGTTCAACCCGGCTGTGATCGCCGAGCGCATTTTCTTCAAGGATCAGGTTTCGCCATTCAATATCCAGCGCATCGCGTTCCAGTACCATCTGCTCGCGTTGCGCAGTTAATAAGCGTGTGTGGTGGGCAGTCGTGACCACCGTGACGGCCGTGACAATGATGCAAATGAACAGACAGAGTGGCAGTTTCCCAAACCGCAAAAGATCGTCGCCGATCACGCCAGGCAAGGCATGGCGCTCGTTGCTTCCTAACGAATCCTTAACTTTGCTTAGGGTCTCTGTCACTCTGCCGATCATGCGTTCGTCCTCTCTGCAACACGCAGCACTGAACTACGGGCGCGTGGATTCTGTGCCACTTCTTCTTCGCCCGGCATCAACTTGCCTAATGCTCGCAACTGACGGCCACCCAGCTTCCTGAGTTGTTCTTCCGTCATCGGCAGCCCCGCTGGAACCTGTGGACCGCGGCTTTGTTCACGCATAAAGCGCTTCACAATGCGGTCTTCCAGCGAATGGAAGCTGATGATGGATAACCGCCCACCCGGGGCCAGCACGTCGAGCGAGCTTTTTAGCGCCAGCTCTATTTCCTCCAGTTCACTGTTTACCCAGATACGAACCGCCTGGAAGGTACGGGTCGCGGGATGTTTGTGCTTATCCTTCACCGGCGTCGCCGCCGCGATCACCTCGGCCAGCTCTTTCGTGCGGGTCATCGGCTCGATGCGGTTACGCTCAACGATGGCGCGCGCGATACGCTTGCCAAAACGCTCCTCGCCGAAGGTTTTGATCACCCAGGCAATATCCGCTTCGTCCGCGGTCTGTAACCACTCGGCGGCAGACTGACCGCGAGTAGGATCCATGCGCATGTCCAGTGGACCATCGCGCATAAAGGAGAAGCCGCGTTCAGCATCATCAAGCTGGGGTGAAGAGACGCCAAGATCGAGAAGGATTCCGTCGATCTTGCCCGTCAGGCCGCGCTCGGCAACATAATCAGCGAGCGCAGAGAAAGGTCCATGCACGATGGAAAAGCGTGGGTCATCGATGGTTTGCGCAACGGCAATCGCCTGCGGATCGCGATCGATTGCCAGCAGACGCCCTTCCGCTCCAAGCTGGGAGAGGATTAAGCGCGAGTGGCCACCGCGACCAAAAGTGCCATCAATGTAGATGCCGTCCGGACGAATATTCAGGCCGTTAACGGCCTCATCCAGCAGCACCGTTTTATGTATGTAATTTTCCATCATATTTATAGAGACAAGTCCTGCAGCCGTTCCGATAATGTCGCGGAATCAGACTGCTCAGCGTCGATATCTTCCTTGACCTGTTGATACCAGGTCGTTTCATCCCACAGTTCAAACTTGTTGAACTGCCCGACCAGCATCACTTCTTTGGTCAGACCGGCATGTTGCCGTAACACAGGGGCAATCAGTAACCGGCCTGCGCTATCCATCTGACATTCACTGGCATGTCCCAATAACAACCGCTGCACGCGGCGTTCCTGCGGGTTCATGCTCGACAGTCGCGACAGCTTTTGCTCAATAATTTCCCATTCAGGTAAGGGGTAAAGCAGCAAGCAGGGGGAGTTGATGTCAATGGTGCAAACCATTTGACCCGTAGCGTTCTCAATCAGCTGGTCGCGGTATCGGGTTGGTACCGATAAACGCCCTTTGCTGTCGAGATTGACTAACGTAGCTCCACGGAACATGCCAGTCTCACCCCTCCTCACCACTTTAACCCACAAATTCCCACCTAAAGGAGTTTACGGAGCGAGGGAAAAGCTTGTCAAGCCAGGACTCTCCCTATACAGGCCCGAAAGGCCTCTATTTACAGAGATAAACAGTCCTGGTTAATAACTGCACAACTGGCGAGGCAAAATTAACGTTATGAATATTTGTAAGAAAAAAACCGAATATGCACACTAGCGTTAAGGCTCACTCAATATCATCGCAGATAAATATAAAGTGTCAGTTTGCGACGCGGGCAGCATTTTATGACAGATTCTCAGGGGATAACAGCGCCAGATTCACCCCAGGGCTCGCTAAACGCGGCGGTTGCCGTGCAAGCTGGCACAGCAGAAGGAAAAACGTCTGAATATTCATCGCCGGAAGAGGGTTTGTAACAAAATAATACAAAGACAGGCATTTAAAATCGTTTAAACGTCCTTTAAAGGAACCCTTAAACGCCAAAATGAATTAAGAAAAATAGCAGAAGGTAAATTCGCAAGAATTATCCTAATTTCTCTACGGGAATTATCCCGGCGAATTATTTCGTCAAAAGGGGGCAGATTTCTCCGCCCCGTCATTTCATTTATGGCGGCTCAAAATTCCGCGATGGTAAAGATTACGTTTAATACGCGTCAGACCCGGCTTCGGTTTACGCGGCTCGTCCAGACTTGCCAGCACAATTTCCAGCACGCGTTCAGCCACATCACGATGGCGTTGAGCCACCGCCAGAACCGGGCACTGGAGGAAGTCGAGCAGCTCGTTATCACCGAAGGTCGCGATGGCCAGGTCGGAAGGCAGCTTACCCTCACGGCGTAAGGTCACATCCATCACCCCCTGCAGCAGAGCAAATGAGGTGGTGAATAACGCCTGCGGCATCGGGTGCGTTTCCAGCCATTTCTCGAAAAGCTGTGCGGCCGCTTCACGTTCATAGCTGTTGGCATAGAGGTAGTGTACCTCACGGGGATCGTCTTTCCAGGCGGTTCTGAACCCCTGTTCACGCAGGAAGCTGACTGACAGTTCAGGCAGCGCCCCCAGATACAGCACCGTTTCAGCCGGGAAGGTTCTCAGCTCTGCCGCCAGCATCTCGGCATCATCCTGATCGGCACCGACGACGCTCGTGAAATGCTCCCTGTCGAGCGCACGATCCAGCGCCACAATCGGGAATGGGTCGTTCGCCCAGCGTTGATAGAATGGGTGTTCAGGCGGTAAAGAGGTGGAGACGATGATGGCATCGACCTGACGCTGGAGCAGATGCTCAATACAGCGCATCTCGTTGTCGGGCTGGTCTTCCGAGCAGGCAATCAGCAACTGATAGCCACGCTGGCGCGCCTGACGTTCAAGATAGTTGGCGATACGGGTATAGCTGGTGTTTTCCAGATCCGGGATCACCAGGCCAATAGAGCGGGTGCGTCCGGCACGCAGGCCAGCTGCGACAGCATTCGGATGGTAGTTATGTTCACGAACCACCGCCATAACTTTTTCAACGGTCTTATCGCTGACACGGTACTGCTTTGCTTTACCGTTAATCACATAGCTGGCCGTTGTTCGTGACACGCCGGCTAGCCGGGCGATTTCATCCAGTTTCACAATTGCCCCTTAAAAAATGAAAAGAGTCCATGGCCTTGGCAAGGTTATGGTTAAATCTTTTAACATCTAAACGCAGAATAGCCTTCGCGGCAACCGCTTTTATCTCTGTTGTCGTCTGATTACACAAAAAAAAGCCCGGCTTTGGTGACCGGGCAGAAAGAGGCGAACCTTTTAGACAACTAACGCATGATCTTATCGCCGCGTGACAGGCCAACAACCCCCGATCTCGCAACCTCAACAATTTTTGCCACATCCCGTACAGATGCCAGGAAGGCATCCAGCTTGTCACTCGTTCCGGCCAGCTGAACCGTATATATAGAAGGCGTGACGTCTATAATCTGCCCACGGAAGATATCCGTGTTACGTTTCACTTCCTCACGCCCGTAACCGCTGGCCTGGATTTTCACCAGCATGACCTCTCGCTCAACGTAGGCACCCTGCCCCAGCTCGCTGACGCGCAGAACATCGACCAGCTTATGCAGCTGTTTCTCGATCTGCTCAAGCACTTTGGCATCGCCGACGGTCTGGATGGTCATGCGCGACAGCGTCGGATCGTCAGTCGGCGCAACGGTCAGGCTTTCAATGTTATAGCCGCGCTGTGCAAAAAGGCCAATGACGCGCGACAGTGCGCCAGACTCGTTTTCCAGTAAAACAGATAATATCCGGCGCATATCAGGTTCTCTCCGTTTTGCTTAACCACATTTCATCCATACCACCACCGCGAATATGCATCGGGTATACGTGCTCGGTGCCATCAACAATGACATCCATAAAAACGAGGCGGTTATTTTTAACGTGCTCAAGCGCTTCACCGAGCTTCGTTTCGAGCTCTGCCGGATCGGTCACTCGCATCCCAATATGGCCGTAAGCTTCAGCCAGACGAACAAAGTCAGGCAGTGACGTCATGTAGGACTGAGAGTGACGACCAGAGTAGATCATGTCCTGCCACTGCTTCACCATCCCGAGATAACCGTTATTCAGGTTCAGCACCAGTACCGGCAGCTCATACTGAAGGGCCGTCGACAGCTCCTGGATGTTCATCTGAATACTGCCGTCTCCCGTCACGCAGACGACGGTTTCGTCAGGCAGAGCCAGCTTGACGCCCAGTGCGGCAGGCAAGCCAAAGCCCATCGTTCCTAACCCTCCGGAGTTAATCCAGTGGCGCGGTTTATCAAACGGATAATAAAGGGCGGCAAACATCTGATGCTGACCCACGTCAGACGTCACGTATGCCTCGCCTTTCGTCAGCCGCCAGATAGTTTCGATCACCGCCTGCGGCTTAATGCTGTCGCTTTGCGTGTCATACTTCAGGCACTGACGCGCACGCCATTGTTTGATCTGCTGCCACCAGTCACGGATCTCATCCAGCGGCTGGGAAGGCGGCTCCTGTGCCAGCAGATCCAGCATTTGCTCCAGCACCTGGCGGGCATCACCGACGATCGGCACATCCGCAGACACCGTTTTCGAAATAGAGGTGGGATCGATATCAATATGAAGCACGGTGGCGTTCGGGCAGTATTTCGCCAGATTGTTGGTGGTGCGATCGTCAAAGCGCACGCCGACGGCAAAGATCACATCGGAATGGTGCATCGTCATGTTGGCTTCATAGGTACCGTGCATACCCAGCATCCCCAGAGCCTGACGGTGAGTTGCCGGGAAAGCGCCCAGCCCCATCAGCGACGACGCAACGGGAAGATTGAGTTTCTCGATAAGCTCCCGAAGCTGCCCTTCACAGGCAGAATTGATTGCCCCACCACCGACATAGACTACCGGTTTTTTGGCGGCCAGCAGCGTTTGCAAGGCACGTTTGATCTGCCCCTTGTGGCCCTGCGTCGTTGGGTTGTATGAGCGCATGCTCACCGACTCCGGCCAGACATAAGGAAGCTTGTTCGCCGGGTTCAAGATATCTTTCGGCAGATCGACCACCACCGGGCCGGGACGCCCGCTTGCTGCCAGCCAGAAGGCTTTTTTCAATATCCCCGGGATGTCTTCAGTTTGCTTAACCAGGAAGCTGTGCTTCACAACGGGACGCGAAATCCCCACCATGTCGCACTCCTGAAATGCGTCGTAGCCGATCAGTGACGTCGCCACTTGGCCGGAAAGAATAACCAGCGGGATAGAGTCCATATACGCCGTGGCAATGCCGGTGATGGCGTTTGTCGCGCCGGGACCTGACGTCACTAATACCACGCCTACTTCACCTGTCGCGCGGGCCAGCCCGTCAGCCATATGTACCGCCGCCTGCTCGTGGCGTACTAAAACATGGTCAATGCCGCCTACCGTATGAAGCGCATCATAAATATCCAGGACTGCGCCGCCGGGATAACCGAACACTTGCTTCACGCCCTGATCGATTAACGATCGGACGACCATTTCCGCGCCAGACAACATCTCCATGCTTTGCCTCCAGGCATTTTGTTATAGACGAGTTGCAGAATTCATTTCCGCACCGTCTTACGACTGGGTTAAACCAATCTTATATTTTGCAGAGTGATCGTTACCTTAACCGCTCGTTATGAGGCAGGCAATTAGCAGACCGGGTGAGCTAAACGGTTCGCAAAGCAGAAAAAACAGGTATTAAGGAAGGATATGGTCAATTCATCTGGTATTAGAGGATGAGATGATTAATCATCGCTGAAAAGCGCGTCGATTCAGGAAATCATCTATTTTTGCGAGCCAGAGAGCAGCAAGAAAAAATTCACAACAGAATAAAATAACAATAACAGAGAAAAAACCAGGATAAATCACACGCGAAAATGCAATTTATCCTGATGCGCTTATCGACGGCAAATACTGATCAGCAACTCTTCCATCCACTGGTGCCCTTTATCCCGACCGGCGGCTTCATGCCAGGAGAGATAGCAGGTACGGCTATTCAGCTTGAGCGGCAACGGCAACATTTGCAGTTGTAGTTGACCGGAAAACTCCTCAGCCAGCCAGCGTGGTGCAATAGCCACCAGATGTGTCTGCGAGACCACGTTCAATACGCTGACCATTGCCATTCCCTGATAAGCAACGCTTGCCTGTTTATCCGCCGTGTCATACCACGGCAGGCTAAAGGAAGCATATCTGTCGAGCGCAACAACAGCATGCTGCTCACTATAAACGTCACTTTCCCGAAGCGGAGAATTGAGTCGGGGGTGTTTTTTACTGGCGACCAACACCATTTCATCTTTAAAGAGCGGAACGCAAGAAAATTCAGGACGTCGAAATTCTTCATATCCCAGAACGAACTCAGTCTCCTGGTAGAGTAACTGATGCTCTGTGTTTTGATTTAAGGATGATTTAAAAACCAGATGGATATTGGGAGCGATCTCTTCAACTTTATTATAAATAATCGACGTCAAATAATTATCTAACGGACTGCAAACACAAAGATTGAATACACGCTCACTGCTTAAAGGTTCAAAGCCTGACCCTGGCAGCTCGTTTTGAACCAGCTGCAACGCCTGACGGATAGAGCCGAATAACTGGAATGCCCGTGCGGTAGGCTGTATTCCTCTCCCGTAACGAACGAATAACTCGTCGTTAAACATAACCTTAAGTCTGGCAACAGCATTACTGACCGCGGGCTGAGACATCCCCAACGTATGGGCCGCCCGGGTGATATTCTGCTCCTGCATGACAGCATCAAATACCGTGAGCAGATTAAGGTCCACCGTACGTAACTGCGGTTTAATCCCATCAGTAGTTTGAGGTTGTTTAATATTAATTTCTGGCACTTCTGACTCCACTGTCACGCTACACTCCCTTTGCCAACGTACTGTAATAATTCCGAAGAATATGATTTACCATGCATATACGATCAGCGAAAGAGAATTATTTTAAATTCGGAAAATATAAAGAACAGTTTAGCGAAAATGACTTTTCGCCGCTGACAAACGATAAAATAAACACCACTGCAAATGATATGATTCACTTTAGGATTTGAATGAAACCATAAACCAGACCAATATACAATCGCCAGCGGGTTAATGATGTCTTAAGTATTATTAAACTGTTATTGCAACCCCGATTAAATAAGTTAACAATCTGTAATAACCATAAGACATCCGAAGTGATAAAAAACATTCACCGCATTTATAACTTAATGATATCAAACCCATTTGCACCCCACACAATTGAGTAGCGAACTTTTAAGTTATTCATCACAATTATATTCAATTATTTCTGCAACCTTTTTCTCAGTCCAAAATTAGACAATTCGTAGGGTCGGAAAAGCAAAACCCAGCACAATTAGCTAAAGCACATATCCTGTCAACCTGGCCAGCCGGGTGCGTTTTTGCCTGCAGGGGTTGACATGCACAGTCGTATCCAGTACCACTAAAAGCATATTGAATTTAACGGAGCACGATTCATGATTCGCACCATTCGTTTCACCGGTCTACTACTACTAAACGCATCCACTTTGCGCGGTAGACTGGCGGGCGAAATTCAGCGTTGAATCGTCACCAGTAAGACTAAAAACCCGCGCCACTGCGCGGGTTTTTTTATGCTCGTAGCAAGGCGCCCTAAGACTGACAAGGACCTAACCCATGAGCCAGCAAGTCATTATTTTCGATACAACTTTACGTGACGGTGAACAGGCATTACAGGCAAGCCTGAGTGTGAAAGAGAAACTGCAGATCGCGCTGGCTCTCGAACGTATGGGTGTCGACGTGATGGAGGTCGGTTTCCCTGTCTCTTCTCCGGGTGACTTCGAATCCGTGCAGACCATAGCGCGTACCATCAAGAACAGCCGCGTCTGTGGCCTGGCACGCTGTGTGGAAAAAGATATCGATGTTGCAGCCGAGTCGTTGAAGGTTGCCGAAGCATTCCGTATTCATACCTTTATTGCTACCTCTCCTATGCACATTGCCACCAAGCTGCGCAGCACGCTGGATGAGGTCATTGAGCGCGCGGTCTACATGGTCAAACGTGCCCGTAACTACACGGATGACGTTGAATTCTCCTGTGAAGATGCAGGCCGTACGCCGATTGAAGATTTGGCGCGCGTGGTGGAAGCTGCCATCAATGCGGGCGCTAAAACCATCAACATCCCGGACACTGTCGGCTACACCATGCCGTTTGAGTTCTCCAACATCATTACCGGTCTGTATGAACGCGTACCAAACATTGATCAAGCGATTATCTCCGTACATACCCACGACGACCTGGGGCTGGCCGTTGGCAACGCCATCGCTGCGGTGCACGCCGGTGCACGTCAGGTAGAAGGCGCGATGAACGGCATCGGTGAACGTGCAGGTAACTGTTCACTGGAAGAAGTGATCATGGCGATCAAAGTGCGCAAAGACATCATGAATGTGCATACCCGCATCAATCACAACGAAATCTGGCGTACCAGCCAGACCGTCAGCCAGATCTGCAACATGCCCATCCCGGCTAACAAGGCGATTGTGGGTACCGGCGCTTTTGCGCACTCCTCAGGTATTCATCAGGATGGCGTGCTGAAAAACCGTGAAAACTACGAAATCATGACCCCGGAATCCATCGGCCTGAACCAGGTTCAGTTGAACCTGACCTCCCGTTCCGGTCGTGCGGCGGTGAAACACCGTATGGAAGAGATGGGTTATAAGGACAGCGATTACAACATGGATCAGCTGTACGACGCCTTCCTGAAGCTGGCCGATAAAAAAGGTCAGGTATTCGACTATGACCTGGAAGCGCTGGCCTTCATCAATAAACAGCAGGAAGAGCCTGAGCACTTCCGCCTCGATTACTTCAGCGTGCAGTCAGGCTCCAGCGACATTGCGACTGCCTCGGTCAAACTGGCCTGTGGCGAAGACATTAAGGCCGAAGCGGCAAACGGCAATGGCCCGGTTGATGCCATTTACCGCGCAATTAACCGCGTCACCGAGTACGACGTAGAGCTGGTGAAATATGACCTGACGGCCAAGGGCCACGGTGAGAATGCCCTGGGTCAGGTTGATATCGTGGTCACCTACAATGGCCGTCGTTTCCACGGTGTGGGCCTGGCGACGGATATTGTTGAATCCTCCGCGAAGGCGATGGTCCACGTGCTGAACAACATCTGGCGCGCCGCTGAAGTTGAAAAAGAGTTGCAACGCAAAGCTCAGAATAAAGAGAACAACAAGGAAACCGTGTAATGTCGAAGAATTACCATATTGCTGTGTTACCGGGTGACGGTATTGGCCCGGAAGTGATGGCACAGGCGCTGAAAGTACTGGAAGCCGTTCGTTCGCGTTTTGCGATGAAAATCTCCACCAGCCACTATGATGTGGGCGGTATCGCCATCGATAATCACGGTACTCCGCTGCCAAAAGCGACCGTTGAAGGGTGTGAAAATGCGGATGCAGTGCTGTTTGGCTCCGTAGGTGGCCCTAAATGGGAACACCTGCCGCCCGCCGGGCAGCCTGAGCGCGGCGCGCTGCTGCCACTGCGTAAACATTTTAAATTGTTCAGCAACCTGCGTCCGGCGAAGCTGTACCAGGGTCTGGAAACGTTCTGTCCGCTGCGTGCAGATATCGCGGCTAACGGCTTTGACATCCTGTGCGTGCGTGAACTGACCGGCGGGATCTACTTCGGGCAGCCTAAAGGGCGCGAAGGCAGCGGTCAGCATGAAAAAGCCTTTGATACCGAGGTCTATCACCGTTTTGAAATTGAACGTATCGCCCATATCGCCTTTGAGTCGGCGCGCAAACGCCGTCATAAAGTGACGTCTATCGATAAAGCGAACGTTCTGCAGTCTTCTATTTTGTGGCGTGAAATCGTCAGTGAAGTCGCGAAACAGTACCCGGATGTCGAACTGTCCCATATGTACATCGACAACGCGACCATGCAGCTGATTAAAGATCCGTCGCAGTTTGACGTTCTGCTGTGTTCCAACCTGTTCGGCGATATTCTCTCGGACGAGTGCGCAATGATCACAGGCTCTATGGGGATGTTGCCATCAGCCAGCCTCAATGAAGAGGGATTTGGCTTGTACGAACCTGCAGGCGGCTCCGCGCCCGATATCGCCGGCAAAAACATTGCCAACCCGATTGCGCAGATCCTCTCTCTGGCCTTGCTGTTGCGCTACAGCCTTGATGCCGGTGATGCAGCAACCGCAATTGAAAACGCCATTAACCGTGCGTTAGAAGAAGGTGTCCGTACCGGTGATTTAGCACGCGGCACGGCGGCAGTCAGTACCGATGAAATGGGCGACATTATTGCCCGCTATGTCGCTGAAGGGGTGTAATCATGGCGAAAACGTTATATGAAAAATTGTTTGATGCGCACGTAGTTTACGAGGCACCAAACGAAACCCCACTGTTGTATATCGATCGCCATCTGGTGCACGAGGTTACCTCCCCTCAGGCATTCGACGGACTGCGTGCGCATAAGCGCCCGGTGCGCCAGCCAGGTAAAACCTTCGCGACAATGGATCACAACGTCTCCACGCAAACCAAAGATATCAATGCGTCGGGCGAAATGGCGCGTATCCAGATGCAGGAGCTGATCAAAAACTGCAACGAATTTGGCGTCGAGCTCTACGATCTGAACCACCCGTATCAGGGTATCGTCCACGTGATGGGGCCAGAACAGGGCATCACCCTGCCAGGCATGACCATTGTCTGCGGTGACTCCCACACGGCCACCCACGGCGCGTTTGGGGCCCTGGCGTTCGGTATTGGTACCTCTGAAGTTGAACATGTTCTGGCGACGCAGACCCTGAAACAGGGCCGCGCCAAAACCATGAAGATTGAAGTGAAAGGCAAAGCGGCCCCGGGCATTACCGCCAAAGACATCGTGCTGGCCATCATCGGTAAAACCGGCAGCGCAGGCGGCACCGGTCACGTGGTTGAATTCTGCGGTGAAGCCATCCAGGCACTGAGCATGGAGGGCCGTATGACGCTCTGCAACATGGCCATTGAGATGGGGGCAAAAGCGGGCCTGGTTGCGCCAGACGAAACAACCTTCAGCTATGTGAAGGGCCGTCTGCACGCGCCGAAAGACCATGATTTTATTGAGGCGGTTGCGTACTGGAAAACCCTGAAAACCGACGATGGTGCGACGTTTGACACCGTGGTTACGCTGCAGGCGGAAGACATTGCGCCACAGGTCACCTGGGGAACCAACCCGGGCCAGGTGATTTCCGTTAACGATAATATTCCTGACCCGGCCTCTTTCAGCGATCCGGTCGAGCGCGCCAGTGCGGAAAAAGCGCTGGCCTATATGGGTCTGAAGCCAGGCATTCCGTTGACTGACGTGACCATTGATAAAGTGTTTATCGGCTCCTGCACCAACTCCCGTATCGAAGATTTACGCGCGGCGGCCGAGATTGCCAAAGGCCGCAAAGTGGCACCGGGCGTTCAGGCGCTGGTTGTGCCGGGCTCTGGCCCGGTGAAAGCCCAGGCGGAAGCCGAAGGCCTGGATAAGATCTTTATCGAAGCGGGCTTCGAATGGCGCCTGCCTGGCTGCTCCATGTGCCTGGCCATGAACAATGACCGCCTGAATCCTGGCGAGCGTTGTGCCTCCACCAGTAACCGTAACTTTGAAGGCCGTCAGGGCCGCGGTGGGCGTACTCACCTGGTCAGCCCGGCAATGGCCGCCGCTGCGGCAGTGACCGGTCATTTCGCCGATATTCGCAGCCTGAAATAAGGAGACAATCATGGCAGAGAAATTTACCCAACATACGGGCCGGGTTGTCCCACTGGACGCCGCTAACGTCGACACTGACGCCATCATTCCAAAGCAGTTTTTGCAGAAGGTGACCCGTACCGGGTTTGGCGCGCATCTGTTTAACGACTGGCGCTTCCTGGACGACAAAGGCGAAGTGCCCAATCCCGAGTTCGTGCTGAACTTCCCGGAATTTAAAGGCGCATCGATTCTGCTGGCGCGTGAAAACTTTGGCTGCGGCTCTTCCCGTGAACATGCACCCTGGGCGCTCACCGACTACGGGTTCAAAGTGGTTATCGCCCCAAGCTTTGCCGATATCTTCTACGGCAACAGCTTCAATAACCAGCTGCTGCCGGTGACGCTGAGCGATGCGCAGGTGGACGAATTGTTCGCCCTGGTGAAGGCAAATCCTGGGATTTCGTTTGAAGTGGATCTGGAAGCGGAAGTGGTGAAAGCGGGTGATAAATCCTACAGCTTCAGCATTGACGCCTTTCGTCGTCACTGCATGCTGAATGGCCTGGACAGTATTGGCCTGACGCTGCAGCA
The DNA here is from genome assembly GCF_047529885.1 of Enterobacter cloacae complex sp. 2024EL-00711. Classification (NCBI taxonomy): domain Bacteria; kingdom Pseudomonadati; phylum Pseudomonadota; class Gammaproteobacteria; order Enterobacterales; family Enterobacteriaceae; genus Enterobacter; species Enterobacter cloacae complex sp. 2024EL-00711. The sequence goes on along the minus strand of NZ_JBLIZC010000003.1, from coordinate 360,688 downwards.
CGAAGATGCTATCTCCGCCTATGAGCAAAAACAGCCTGCGTTTATGGGGTAGGCTGCGTACCATCCCGGTGAAGATCAACATCGTCCAACATAATGGGTGCAGTACACCCTCAGTGTTAATTGATGTGGGACTCACCACTGTTTGCCTCTTGCGTCAGCCTGAGGCAAACAGCCTCGGCTGACGCCACGCGCGCTATGCGCCTTCTCAGACCCTGTCAGAAAATCGTTTTATTGCGTGAAGCCGCCTTTCAGAATCACACATCTTTTACCCGGCAGGTTAGCACCAGCGTCACCACGGAAATGGCCGCAATCATCCAGTACACTGACGCGTGGCCGTAGGTTTGCGACAACGCCCCCTGAATCACCCCTGCCAGAATAACGCCCGTTGAAATGCTGTTGGTAAAGAGCGTAGTGGCAGAGCCTGCCCGTCCCGGCATTAAGTCCTGGAACCAGAGCATCCCAATCCCGGCCACGATGCCAATAAACACGGCGTTAAACAGCTGTAGCGCAAGCAGTGCTTCGCGCGAATGGAAGACGATCAGCCCCAGATAAAAAAGCACTCCCGCCGCCACGGCGACGATCATCATGCGACGCTTTCCAAAACGCTTAACGTAATAACCCGCCAGGATCATCGCCGGAATTTCCAGGCCGGCAGCCGTCCCCATCAGGATCCCCGCAAGCTTGTCCGGCAACCCCAGATCGCTGCTGATCCACAGCGGCATATCAATGATGTACATGGTGTTGCAGGTCCACATCAGCATGGACGCGATAAACAGCATGCGGACGTTTTTATCCTGCCAGCCGCTCACCTGGGTGATGGGTTTATCCGTCGTCAGCTCCACTCGCGCCACTGAGGGTAGCGCAAAGGCAATCAGTATCAGGCTGATGACAAAGATGCCGGCAGCGATGGAAAACATGGTGGTAAAGCCATAGTTCAGCGCCAGCATAAACGCCAGCGGCGGGCCGATCACCCAGGCCAGAGAGAGCTGCGCACGCATGACCGAGCTGAACATCACCACTTCCCGCGCCGAGTTATCCGCGTATTCACGGGCCAGCGCGAACAGCTGCGGCATGGCGGTATTGGCGAGCGACGCCAGAAGCACGCCGCAGGTAATCAGCGTCAGGTAATGGCGATTGAAGGCAAACAGCAGCGCGTTACCCACGGCCATGGCGCAGCAAAAGAGGATCAGTTTGCGACGATCGCCCCGATTGTCCGATCGTTTTGCCAGTGCCAGACTGACCAGGATCCCGGCGATGGCGTTCACGGTATAAAACAGCCCCACCCAAAACGGCTGCGCCCCCACCTCACGGCTGAGAAACAGACTCAGCGTCGGAGCCTGCAATGCCCCCGCCACGCCCATCATAAAGGCCACCAGCATAAAAGCGGCATACACGCCGTTCAGGCGTCGCCCCATCGTCATCAACCAGAGCATGCGCAAGTCCTTGTGAAAGCGAATCGAAAGTGGGTGAATAGTAAACGAAAAAAGCCAGCAAAAACATTTTGCTGGCGGGTGATAAGCACCAATACTCAGTCACACATGATCGAGGCGAGTTAGCAAGAAGAGGTCGGTTTCGTAACGTCCCACTGCATCAGATCTTCCAGGATTTTCAACCGTTGCTCTGCACACTGGCGGGCCAGCCAGGACGCTCCCTGCGTCGCTGAAAAATAACGCTGATAAAACTGACGTGCGGTAGACCTCTTCATAATTTACCTCCTCACTTCATCGGGAAGAATTATTGGCCTAATATAGGGATTAATAAATTGCTGATTTTTTGTCAGGAGTTCCCCTTTTATGCCCTCTGGTCGTCTGCAACAACAATTTATCCGCCTCTGGCAATGCTGCGAGGGGCGATCGCAGGAGACCACGCTGAACGAGCTGGCGGACCTGCTCAGCTGTTCGCGCCGGCACATGCGCACGCTGCTTAATACCATGCAGCAGCAGGGCTGGCTCAACTGGGAGGCCGAGGCGGGTCGCGGAAAACGCTCCCGCCTGACCTTCCTGTATACCGGGCTGGCGTTGCAGCAGCAGCGAGCGGAAGACCTGCTGGAACAGGACCGCATCGACCAGTTGGTGCAGCTGGTGGGGGACAAAGCGGCAGTACGCCAGATGCTGGTGTCGCATCTCGGGCGCAGCTTTCGTCAGGGTCGCCACATTCTGCGGGTGCTCTACTATCGACCGATGAAAAACCTGTTGCCCGGCACGGCGTTACGCCGCTCTGAAACCCATATGGCCCGACAAATATTCAGCGGCCTGACGCGCATAAATGAGGAAAATGGGGAACTGGAAGCGGATATTGCGCACCACTGGCAGCAACTTTCTCCTCTTCACTGGCGCTTCTTTCTACGTCCTGGTATTCATTTCCACCACGGCCGCGAGCTGGAGATGGTCGATGTAATTGCCTCTTTAGAGCGCGCCTGCACGCTACCGCTCTATTCCCATATTTCACGCGTTCACTCCCCTACGGCATGGACACTGGATGTTGAACTGTCTCAGCCGGACAAATGGCTTCCGTGGCTGCTGGGCTATGTACCGTCGATGATTTTGCCCGGTGAATGGGAGTCGATGAATAATTTTGCCAGCCTGCCGATTGGCACCGGCCCCTACTCTGTATCGCGCAATAACAACAACCAGCTGAAAATCCGCGCTTTTGATGACTATTTTGGCTACCGGGCGCTGATCGACGAAGTGAACGTGTGGGTATTACCGGATCTCAACGAAGAGCTGAGCGCCGGGCTGACGCTGGAAGGGCCTACCACGGGCGAAAAGGCCGTGGAGAGCCGGCTCGAAGAAGGGTGCTACTACCTGCTGTTCGACAGCCGTACCCATCGCGGGGCAAACCATGAGGTGCGCAAATGGATAAGCCACGTGTTGTCGCCCTCCAGCCTGATTTATCATGCGGAGGAGCAGTACCAGACCTACTGGTTCCCGGCGTATGGTCTGCTTCCTCGCTGGCATCACGCCCGTCCGACATACTGCGACAAGCCCGCCGGGCTGGAGTCCATCACCCTGACCTACTATCGCGAGCACGTTGAGCACCGCTTTATCGCCAGAATCATGACCCGACTGCTGGCCGCCGTTGGGGTGAGGCTGGATGTCAAAGAGGTGGATTACGATGAATGGCATCAGGGAGAGATCGTCAGCGACATCTGGCTCAACAGCGCAAACTTTACCCTGCCGCTTGATTTCTCGCTCTTCTCTCACCTGTATGAGGTCCCGCTTATCCAGCATTGCATAGACCGGGACTGGCAGCAGGACGCGGCCCTCTGGCGCGCCGGCGACATGAACCTGGCCTCATGGTGCCAGCAGTTGCTGGCTGAACAAGCGATCGTGCCGTTGATCCACCACTGGCTGATGATCCAGGGGCAGCGTAGTATGCGCGGTGTCAGAATGAATACGCTGGGCTGGTTTGATTTTAAATCCGCCTGGTTTTCGCCGCCGGAGCCATAACACTTTCGTAATATTTGCCAAATCATTACAATAGCGCCGTTCTCAACGGGGTGCTGCATCACTGATGTGCGCTGAGATAATACCCGTCGAACCTGATCCGGATAACGCCGGCGAAGGGATTTGAGGCTGTCACTCAAAATCCTTTGCCACTCAACCTTGAGGTGCAAAGTGTTAAAAAAAGTTCTCCCCCTTCTGGCGCTGTTTGCGCTGCCTGCTGTCGCGAAGCCCGTCCTGACGGTCTACACCTACGATTCCTTCTCAGCCGACTGGGGTCCGGGTCCGGTGGTGAAAAAAGCCTTTGAAGCTGACTGTCAGTGCGAACTGAAGTTCGTGGCGCTGGAAGATGGCGTCTCGCTGCTTAACCGCCTGCGCATGGAAGGCAAAAACAGTAAAGCCGATGTGGTGCTTGGGCTGGATAACAACCTGCTGGAGGCCGCCTCGAAAACCAAACTGTTTGCCAAAAGCGGCGTCGCCACCGATGCCGTCAGCGTCCCGGGCGGCTGGCAGAACGACACCTTTGTGCCGTTCGATTACGGTTACTTCGCGTTTGTTTACGACAAAAACAAGCTTAAAAACCCGCCGAAAAGTCTGAAGGAACTGGTCGAAAGCGAGCAAAAATGGCGCGTTATTTATGAAGATCCTCGCACCAGTACGCCAGGCCTGGGGCTGCTGCTGTGGATGCAGAAAGTCTACGGCGATGACGCTCCGCAAGCGTGGCAGAAGCTGGCCGCCAAAACCGTCACCGTGACAAAAGGCTGGAGCGAAGCCTACGGTCTGTTCCTGAAAGGGGAAAGTGATCTGGTTCTGAGCTACACCACCTCCCCGGCTTATCACATCATCGCCGAGAAAAAAGACAATTACGCCGCCGCCAGTTTTGCTGAAGGGCACTATATGCAGGTCGAAGTGGCAGCCCGCACGGCATCCAGCAAACAGCCCGAACTGGCCGAGAAGTTCCTGAAATTTATGGTCTCCCCGGCATTCCAGAACGCGATTCCAGCGGGTAACTGGATGTACCCCGTGACCAGCGTGGCGTTGCCAGCGGGCTTTGAGAAACTGACCAAACCGCAAACCTCGCTGGAGTTTACGCCTCAGCAGGTTGCCGCGCAGCGAGCAGCATGGGTAAGTGAATGGCAACGCGCCGTCAGCCGTTAATTCCCGGCTGGTTAATTCCTGGGCTGCTCGCCGCCGTATTGATGGTGGCGGTCAGTCTGGGCGCATTCCTTGCCTTGTGGTTTAACGCGCCAGAGAGCGACCTGTTCGCGCTCTGGCACGACAGTTATCTCTGGCACGTTATCCGTTTCTCTTTCTGGCAGGCCTTTCTCTCTGCGCTGCTGTCGGTTATCCCCGCCATTTTCCTGGCACGCGCGCTTTATCGCCGCCGTTTCCCCGGCAGGCAGGCCCTGCTGCGCCTGTGCGCCATGACGCTGATCCTGCCGGTCCTGGTGGCCGTGTTTGGCATCCTGAGCGTCTATGGTCGTCAGGGGTGGCTGGCTTCACTATTCGGCCTGCTGGGTCTGGAGTGGCGCTTCTCGCCCTACGGACTGAAGGGCATTCTGCTGGCGCACGTCTTTTTCAATATGCCGATGGCGACCAGACTCTTTTTACAGGCACTGGAAAACATCCCCGGTGAACAGCGCCAGCTTGCCGCTCAGTTGGGCATGCGCGGTATGTCCTTCTTCCGCCTGGTCGAATGGCCGTGGCTGCGTCGTCAGATCCCGCCGGTTGCGGCTCTGATCTTTATGCTCTGTTTCGCCAGTTTTGCCACCGTGCTTTCACTCGGCGGCGGCCCGCAGGCCACCACCATCGAACTGGCAATTTACCAGGCGCTCAGTTACGACTATGACCCCGGCCGCGCCGCGCTGCTGGCGATGGTACAGATGGTTTGCTGCCTGTGCCTTGTGCTGCTGAGCCAGCGTCTGAGCAAAGCCATCCCGCCGGGCAGTAATCAGATAACCGGCTGGCGCAACCCGCAGGACAGCATGCATAGCCGGATCGCTGATCTGCTGCTTATCACGCTGGCGCTGCTGCTTCTGCTTCCGCCGCTGATGGCCGTCATCGTCGATGGCCTGAACCTGAATCTCGTTACCGTGTTGCAGCAGCCCGTTCTCTGGCAGGCAACGTGGACCTCGTTACGGATCGCGCTGACCGCCGGGCTGCTGTGTGTCATGCTGACCATGATGCTTTTATGGAGCAGCCGCGAGCTTTATGCGCGTCAGGCCCGTAAAGCCGGGCACGCCCTGGAGCTGACAGGCATGCTGATCCTGGCGATGCCCGGCATTGTACTGGCGACGGGGTTCTTTTTACTGTTCAACAGCACCATTGGCCTGCCGGAAAACGCCGACGGCATCGTGATTTTCACCAATGCCCTGATGGCGATCCCCTACGCGCTGAAGGTGCTGGAAAATCCGATGCGAGACATCAACAGCCGCTACGCGCTGCTGTGCCAGTCGCTCGGTCTGCAAGGCTGGCAGCGGCTAAAGATTATCGAACTGCGTGCGCTGAAACGCCCGCTGGCCCAGGCCCTGGCCTTCGCCTGTGTGCTCTCAATTGGTGATTTTGGTGTCGTGGCGCTCTTCGGTAATGAAGATTTCCGCACCCTGCCGTACTGGCTGTACCAGCAAATTGGCTCCTATCGTAGCCAGGAGGGAGCCGTCACGGCGCTGCTGTTACTGATGCTCTGCTTTGCCTTATTTACCGTTATCGAAAAACTTCCGGGGCGTAATGTTAAAACTGACTGATGTAACCTGGCTCTACCAGCATCTGCCAATGAGCTTCTCCCTTTCGGTTCGTCAGGGAGAGATGATTGCGGTTCTGGGTCCGAGCGGGGCCGGAAAGAGTACTTTGCTCAATCTGATTGCCGGTTTTCTGCAACCGGCGAGCGGGTCGATAGTGATTGAAAACCGCGACCATACGCGCACGCCACCCGCCCGACGTCCGGTGTCGATGCTGTTCCAGGAAAACAATCTGTTCATGCATCTGACGGTGCGGCAAAACATCGCCCTGGGTATGGATCCTGGCCTGAAACTCAACGACGGCCAGCGCCAGAAGCTGGAGCTGATTGCCGCTCAGATGGGCATTACCGCGTTTATTGACCGCCTCCCCGAAGCCCTCTCCGGCGGGCAGCGTCAGCGGGTGGCGCTGGCGCGCTGCCTGGTGCGCGAGCAGCCCATACTGCTTCTGGATGAGCCCTTCTCTGCACTCGATCCTGCCTTGCGCCAGGAGATGCTTACCCTGGTGCAGGACGTGTGCCAGCGTCAGCAACTGACAATGCTGATGGTTTCGCACAGCATCGAGGATGCCGCGCGGATTGCGCCACGATCGGTGGTCATTGCAGAAGGGCGAATTGCCTGGGATGGCGGCACAGAGGAACTGCTCAGTGGTCACGCAGGGGCGTCTTCATTGTTAGGCATCAGTGCGGGCTGACCCTCTCCCACGGGAGAGGGAAACAGATTAACGGCTCACCACCTTCAAGAGGATTTCACCGTACACCGGCATCAGCGGGTGGCGAATCAGGGCGACCAGCGCCACCACGGCAACCCCCAGCATTAACGGCGCGAGCCACAGCAGGCGCGAGCGTGGCAGATAACGCGTCAGGCGATCAACATTCGCTTTCGCGCTGCGCCACAGTCGCCAGCACAACCAGGCAGCGATCCACAACAGCAGGGCCGTAGCCAGCAACAACCACTTAAATTCACCGCTTTGCATTCCGTCAGGAATATCAACGGTGGCCCCTGCCAGGATCCCCGGCAGAAAATAGAACGGCGGCCAGAAAACACAGCCGATGATGTTCGGCACCACGAATTTCGCAACCGGCAGATCCAGCATCCCCGCGACCATCGGCACCAGCGGACGCGTTGGTCCAACAAAGCGACCCACGAGGATCGTGAACATGCTGTGCTGATGCAGCGCGTGTTCGGTTTTATCCAGCAAGGCTTTGTTCTTTTTCATGAACGACCAGCGGTGCAGCGGTTTCTTAAAGCGCCAGCCCAGCCAGAAGGAGATCCAGTCGCCGAGCAAACAGCCGATAATCCCCGCCATCCACGCCTGCCAGAAATTCACTTCACCGCTGCCAATCAACGCGCCCAGCCCCGCCATCATCACCGTGCCGGGGAGGATCAACCCAACAAGTGCAAGCGATTCCAGAAACGCCACCAGCGCAACGGCGATAAGCGAATACATAACGGACTGGGTGATAAAATGTTCCAGCAATGCCTGCATAACTATTCCGGTCAGAAAACGAATCAGGGATTCTGCTTAGCGCCCTGCACCGCGTCAAGACAACAATTGTCTGAATAGTTTACAGGTTGCTTCCACAGTTCACCTGCTTGTTTATCTTTTTTTACCGTTTATTCACATCCTGCCCGGAATTCACTGGGGCTGGCACCGGTGCATTTTTTAAATACCCGGGAGAAATAGAGCTGGTCTTCAAAGCCCACATTGCGCCCCACGGTGGCAATGGGCATGCGGGTGGTGCTGAGCAGGAGCTTCGCCTGGCTGATACGCTGGTCCTCACGCCAGCTCAGGACGCTAACGCCCAGCTGCTGACGGAACAGATGTGACAGCCGCGACGGTGAGAGACACACATGCTGGGCGACGCTGGCGATATCGAACTGGCTGTCGGCCAGATGGTCGCTGATGTACTGGCAGGCGTCGCGCACGCGGTTGTCCAGCGGAGGATTAAGTGACGCGTTTATCGCCTCCATCCGGCGCAACAGCACCTGTTCAAGCAGGTTAATCGCCAGCAGTTCGGCATACCGGCCACCCGCCTGCCCCGCTTCAATAATTTGGGCAAAGAGTTCGCGGAACTGAGCCAGATGAACCTCGTCCGGGCGATAAAAACCGGTGTGCGCAAAAATAGCCGGCCACGAGAGCCACTCCTGCCAGTAGGCGCGCGGGCGGAAGTAGACCCACTGGTGATACCACTCTTTGGCCTCCGGGTGGCGCCCGTAGTGGTGGATCTCCCCCGGCGGAAACAGCAGCATATCGCCCGGACGGCAGACAAACTGCTGATCGTTATTTTTGATAATCCCTTCCCCACGCACCGTCAGGTTCAGAATATACCCTTTCATCCCGAGCGGTCGGTCGACGTAAAAATCGAGATATCCCTCAGCCTCAATAGGGGTCAGCCCCGCCACCAGGTGAGCATTAAACGAGTAGCCCGGTAATAAGGGATCGTTTTGCGTTTCGGCCATAGATTCAGTTCTCCCAAGGGTCCTGAAGGAAACCAATTGTCCATATCGATAAAAGCAGTATAAAAATGGCCCGCGAAAAGATCCAAAAAGCATCACGCCTCTTTTACGTCCGCCATGTTTCAGCCCTTCCCCCTGATTTCTCCGCCCACGGGGGCAGATCAGCAGTAACAAAAGTGTCTATAAGTGCGGCAGAAATGTCCACATTGATTATTTGCACGGCGTCACACTTTCTATTGCAACAGCAATTTAGTCCATAAGATTAGCGGATCCTGCCTGACGATTTTCGCCTCCAGTCTCTAATGTTCTCTCATACCTGTTTTTTGATGGAGCAACACCATGGCAATTGCGATTGGCCTCGATTTTGGCAGCGACTCGGTTCGCGCTCTGGCAGTGGACTGTACAAGCGGCCAGGAAATAGCAACCAGCGTTGAGTGGTACCCGCGCTGGCAAGAGGGGCGCTACTGCGATGCGCCAAATAACCAGTTCCGTCACCATCCACGTGACTACATTGAGTCGATGGAAGCGGCAATCAAAACCGTACTGACTGAACTGACCGACGCCCAGCGGGCAGAAATCGTCGGGATTGGCGTCGACAGTACCGGCTCAACGCCTGCCCCTGTGGATGCCGAAGGCCATGTCCTGGCGCTGCGTCCGGAGTTTGCAGATAACCCGAACGCCATGTTCGTGCTGTGGAAAGATCACACCGCCGTTGAAGAGGCCGAGGCCATTACCCGCTTGTGTCACCAGCCCGGTAAAACGGACTACTCGCGCTACATCGGCGGTATTTACTCCAGTGAATGGTTCTGGGCCAAGATCCTCCACGTAACCCGCGCGGACGCATCCGTTGCGCAGGCCGCGGTATCGTGGATTGAACTGTGCGACTGGGTACCAGCCCTGCTCTCCGGTACCACGCGTCCGCAGGATATCCGCCGCGGCCGCTGCAGCGCCGGACACAAATCCCTGTGGCATGAAAGCTGGGGTGGCCTGCCACCGGCGGCGTTCTTCGATGAACTCGATCCCGTCATCAACAAGAGTCTGCAATACCCGCTGTTCACCGACACCTTCACCGCCGATATTCCGGTGGGTACGCTTTGTGAAGAGTGGGCGACGCGCCTGGGTCTGCCGCAAAACGTGGCCATCTCCGGCGGGGCGTTTGACTGCCACATGGGCGCGGTGGGCGCTGGTGCCCAGCCAAACACGCTGGTGAAGGTTATCGGCACCTCCACCTGCGACATTCTCACCGCGGATAAAGCCAGCGTAGGCGATCGGGCGGTAAAAGGCATCTGCGGCCAGGTTGACGGTAGCGTCGTACCGGAGTTTATCGGTCTGGAAGCGGGTCAGTCCGCCTTTGGCGATATCTACGCCTGGTTTGGCCGCGTGCTGGGCTGGCCGCTGGATCAGCTGGCGGCGGCGCATCCTGAGCTGAAGACCCAGATTGCCGAAAGTAAAAAGCAGCTTTTGCCGCAGCTCACCGCCGCGTGGGCAAAGAATCCTTCTCTCGATCACCTGCCGGTGGTGCTCGACTGGTTCAACGGTCGCCGTACGCCATTTGCCAACCAGCGCCTGAAAGGGGTGATCACCGATCTTAACCTCGCCACCGACGCGCCAGCGCTGTTTGGCGGCCTGATTGCCGCAACTGCCTTTGGGGCGCGCGCCATTATGGAGTGCTTCACCGAGCAGGGCATCGACGTCAACAACGTGATGGCACTGGGCGGCATCGCCCGTAAAAACCCGGTAATCATGCAGGCCTGTTGTGACGTGCTGAACCGTCCACTGCAGATTGTCGCCTCCGATCAGTGCTGCGCCCTCGGTGCAGCGATCTTCGCGGCCGTTGCGGCAGGCGTTCATGCCGATATCCCGACCGCGCAGCAGCACATGGCGAGCGCTGTCGAAAATACCCTCCAGCCGCGTGCTCAGCAGGCGCAGCGTTTTGAACAGCTTTATCAGCGCTATCAGCAATGGGCAAAAAGCGCCGAACTTCACTATCTCCCTGTCGCCGCCCCGGCCAAACACACCGCGGACACTACGGCAACCCTGACACATTAAGGACACAATAATGACCATTTTTAATAATTATGAAGTGTGGTTTGTCATTGGCAGCCAACATCTGTACGGGCCGGAAGCGCTGCAACAGGTGACGAAACATGCTGAGCACGTGGTCAACGCGCTCAATGCAGAGGCTAAACTGCCGTGCAAACTGGTGCTCAAACCGCTCGGCACGACCCCGGATGAGATCACGAACATCTGCCGCGACGCGAACTACGACGATAAATGCGCCGGCATGGTAGTGTGGCTGCACACCTTCTCACCGGCCAAAATGTGGATCAACGGTCTGGCCATCCTCAATAAACCACTGATGCAGTTCCATACCCAGTTCAACGCGTCCCTGCCGTGGGACAGCATTGATATGGACTTTATGAACCTGAACCAGACCGCGCACGGCGGCCGCGAGTTCGGCTTTATCGGCGCACGTATGCGCCAGCAACATGCGGTCGTCACCGGCCACTGGCAGGATCAGCATGCGCAAAAACGTATCGGCTCCTGGATGCGCCAGGCGGTGTCCCGACAAGATACTCGCCACCTGAAAGTGGTGCGTTTCGGCGACAACATGCGTGAAGTGGCGGTCACCGACGGCGATAAAGTTGCCGCACAAATTAAATTTGGTTTCTCGGTGAATACCTGGGCCGTGGGCGACCTGGTGCAGGTGGTGAATGAAATCAGCGATGGCGACGTAAGCGCGCTGGTCGACGAATACGAAAGCAGCTACCGTCTGACCCCTGCGGCACAAATTCACGGTGACAAACGCCAGAACGTGCTGGATGCAGCACGTATCGAACTGGGCATGAAACGCTTCCTGGAACAGGGTGGCTTCCATGCTTTTACCACCACCTTTGAAGACCTCCACGGTCTGAAACAACTGCCCGGCCTGGCGGTACAACGTCTGATGCAGCAGGGCTACGGCTTTGCCGGCGAAGGCGACTGGAAAACTGCCGCTCTGCTTCGCATTATGAAAGTGATGTCAACCGGTCTGCAGGGCGGCACCTCCTTTATGGAGGACTACACCTACCACTTCGAAAACGGCAACGACCTGGTACTGGGCTCGCATATGCTGGAAGTGTGTCCTTCCATTGCCGTTGAAGAGAAACCGATCCTCGACGTGCAGTACCTTGGCATTGGCGGAAAAGCCGACCCGGCACGTCTGATCTTCAACACCCGTACCGGTCCTGCCATCAACGCCAGCCTGATTGACCTGGGCGACCGTTTCCGCCTGCTGGTGAACTGTGTGGATGCGGTTGAAACCCCGCATTCTCTGCCAAAACTGCCGGTCGCCAACGCCCTGTGGAAAGCGCAGCCTGACCTGCCAACCGCCTCGGAAGCCTGGATCCTGGCCGGTGGCGCGCACCACACCGTCTTCAGCCATGCGCTGGATCTGAACGACATGCGTCAGTTCGCCGAACTGCACGATATCGAACTGACCGTTATTGATAACGATACCCGCCTGCCCGCGTTCAAAGACGCGCTGCGCTGGAACGAAGTCTATTACGGTTCAAAACGTTAACAGGGGAACCTTTGGCCTGCCGCAGGGCGGGCCTCTTTTCCTGGAGGATTGCATGTTAGAAGATCTCAAACGTCAGGTACTTGAAGCCAACCTGGCGCTGCCCAAACACAATCTGGTGACGCTGACCTGGGGCAACGTCAGCGCCGTTGACCGCGAGCACGGTGTCTTCGTGATAAAACCGTCAGGGGTGGATTACACGGTAATGACCGCGGAAGATATGGTTGTCGTCAGCATCGCCACGGGCGAAGTGGTGGAAGGAAAGAAAAAACCCTCCTCGGACACGCCAACGCATCGCCTGCTCTACCAGGCCTTCCCGACCATTGGCGGTATTGTGCACTCCCATTCGCGTCATGCGACCATCTGGGCGCAGGCCGGCCAGTCCATTCCAGCGACCGGAACCACGCACGCAGACTACTTTTACGGCACCATTCCCTGCACCCGTTTGATGACTGATGAAGAGATCAACGGCGAGTATGAGTGGGAAACCGGCAACGTTATCGTCGAAACGTTTGAAAAACAGGGTATCGACGCTGCGCAAATGCCCGGCGTGCTGGTGCACTCCCATGGACCTTTTGCCTGGGGTAAAAACGCCGAAGATGCGGTACATAACGCGATTGTGCTGGAAGAGGTCGCGTATATGGGCATCTTCTGCCGCCAGCTGGCACCGCAGCTTCCGGATATGCAGCCAACCCTGCTGGATAAACACTACCTGCGTAAACATGGCGCAAAAGCCTATTACGGGCAGTAAACTGTATATATACCCAGCATAAAATATTCAACCAGGCTATAATCAAGCCTGGTTTTGTTTTATGGGATAGCGGCGTGGCGCAGGCGCAAGAAGGTTTTTTACTTACCCGACACTGGCGGGATACTCCTCAGGGCACCGAGGTGGCATTCTGGCTGGCGACGGACAACGGCCCGCTGCACGTGACCCTGCCGCCGCAGGAGTCCGTGGCTTTTATCCCGAACGATCATGTTGAGAAAGTAAAGCAACTGCTGCGCGGTGAAAATGGCTGGCGCCTGACGCCGCTTGAACTGAAAGATTTCCACCGTCAGCCCGTACATGGCCTTTACTGCCGCGCCCATCGCCAGCTGATGCGTTATGAAAAACTGCTGCGCGACGCTGGCGTGACGCTGTACGAAGCCGATATCCGCCCGCCAGAACGTTTTCTGATGGAGCGGTTTATTACTGCCCCCGTCTGGGTCGACGGCACCGCGCAAAACGGCAGCCTTATTAACGCCCGTCTCAAACCCAACCCCACCTACCGGCCGCCGTTGAAATGGGTCTCGCTGGATATCGAAACCACTCGCCACGGTGAGCTGTACTGTATCGGCCTTGAAGGCTGCGGGGATCGGGTTGTTTATATGCTTGGCCCCCCGAATGGCAACGCGTCCGCGCTGGATTTCCGGCTGGAGTATGTCAACAGCCGGCCACAGCTTCTGGAAAAGCTAAACCAGTGGTTTGCCGATCGCGATCCCGATGTGTTGATCGGCTGGAACGTGGTGCAGTTCGATCTGCGCGTGCTGCAAAAACATGCTGAACGTTACCGCATCCCCCTGATGCTGGGGCGCGGAAACAGCGAGCTGGAATGGCGCGAGCACGGTTTTAAAAACGGTGTGTTTTTCGCGCAGGCCAATGGCCGCCTGATTATCGACGGCATTGAGGCGCTCAAATCTGCCTTCTGGAATTTTTCCTCTTACTCTCTGGAAGCAGTGGCGCAGGAGCTGCTCGGCGAAGGGAAATCCATCGACAATCCGTGGGACAGGATGGATGAAATCGACCGGCGCTTTAACGAAGACAAACCGGCGCTCGCCACCTACAACCTGAAAGATTGTGAACTGGTGACGCAGATTTTCCACAAAACGGAGATCATGCCCTTCCTGCTCGAGCGCGCGACGGTGAACGGCCTCGCCGCTGACCGGCACGGTGGCTCCGTGGCCGCCTTTAGCCACCTCTATTTCCCGCGTATGCACCGGGCGGGCTATGTCGCCCCCAACCTCGGTGACGTGCCGCCGCAGGCAAGCCCGGGGGGTTACGTGATGGATTCCCGGCCCGGGTTGTATGACTCCGTGCTGGTGCTGGACTACAAAAGCCTCTATCCGTCCATTATTCGCACCTTCCTGATCGATCCCGTCGGGCTGGTGGAAGGGATGGCGCAGCCTGACGATTTGCACAGCACAGAAGGTTTTCTCGGGGCCCGCTTCTCACGGGAAAAGCACTGTCTGCCGGAAATCGTGGGAAACATCTGGCACGGTCGCGACGAGGCTAAGCGTCATGGCAACAAGCCCCTTTCTCAGGCGCTGAAAATTATCATGAACGCGTTTTACGGGGTTCTGGGGACCAGCGCCTGCCGCTTCTTCGACCCACGACTGGCGTCATCTATCACCATGCGCGGGCACGACATCATGCGCCAGACCAAAGCGTTGATTGAATCCCAGGGTTATGACGTTATTTATGGCGATACGGATTCCACCTTTGTCTGGCTTAAGGGCGCGCATTCAGAAGAGGATGCCGCGCGAATCGGCAAATCACTGGTGACTTTTGTGAACGCCTGGTGGCAGGAAAGTTTGCAAAAAGAGCGGTTAAGCAGCGCGTTAGAACTGGAGTTTGAAACCCATTTCAGCCGCTTTTTAATGCCCACCATTCGCGGTACCGACCAGGGCAGTAAGAAGCGCTACGCCGGTCTTATTCAGGAAGGTGACAAGCAGCGAATGGTCTTTAAAGGGCTGGAAACCGTACGCACCGACTGGACGCCGCTGGCACAGCAGTTTCAGCAAACGCTTTATCTGCGTATCTTTCGCAACGAGCCTTATCAGGACTACGTGCGTGAAACAATTGCCAGTCTGATGGCCGGTGAACTCGACGCCCAGCTGGTGTACCGCAAGCGCCTGCGCCGCCCGCTGGCGGAATACCAGCGCAACGTTCCGCCGCACGTCCGCGCCGCGCGTCTGGCGGATGAGGAGAACGTGCGCCGGGGGCGTGCCCCGCAGTATCAGAACCGGGGTACTATCAAATACCTCTGGACCACCAGCGGCCCGGAACCCGTGGATTACCAGCATTCGCCTCTGGATTACGAGCACTATCTTACGCGTCAGCTTCAGCCGGTCGCGGACGGAATTTTGCCCTTCATCGACGACGACTTTGCTACACTAGTGACAGGGCAACTTGGCCTATTTTGACACGTGACGAAATGGCTGCCATCCAGTACCATAGCGCCCTTTCCATTCCCGGACCCATTTTTCAATGACTGTCTTTTTTGACGGTGGTTGAACTATTGCCTGCAATTTACGATTAGAGCCGAACAAATATGCCTTTTACACTTGGTCAACGCTGGATCAGCGATACAGAAAGCGAACTTGGATTAGGAACCGTGGTTGCCGTGGATGCACGAATGGTTACCCTCCTTTTCCCTGCTACCGGTGAAAACCGCCTGTACGCCCGCAATGATTCCCCTGTGACCCGCGTGATGTTCAACCCGGGTGACACCGTGACCAGCCACGACGGCTGGCAGCTAAAGGTCGAAGACGTAAAAGAAGAGAATGGACTGCTCGCCTACATCGGGACTCGCCTGGACACCGACGAGGCCAATGTCATCCTGCGTGAGGTGCTGCTCGACAGCAAACTGGTATTCAGTAAGCCGCAGGATCGCCTGTTTGCCGGGCAAATCGACCGTATGGATCGCTTCTCCCTGCGCTATCGCGCACGCAAGTTCCAGAGTGAACAGTACCGTATGCCGTGGAGCGGCCTGCGCGGTCAGCGTACCAGCCTTATCCCCCACCAGCTGAACATCGCCCATGACGTGGGCCGCCGTCACGCACCTCGCGTACTGCTGGCAGATGAAGTGGGCCTGGGGAAAACCATTGAAGCGGGCATGATCCTGCATCAACAGCTGCTTTCCGGCGCAGCCGAGCGCGTGCTGATTGTGGTACCCGAAACCCTGCAGCATCAATGGCTAGTCGAGATGCTGCGCCGCTTTAACCTGCGTTTCGCTCTGTTTGATGACGAGCGCTATGCAGAAGCCCAGCACGATGCGGACAACCCGTTTGAAACGGAACAGCTGGTGATCTGCTCTCTGGATTTCGTACGCCGCAGCAAGCAGCGTCTTGAGCATCTGTGCGACGCCGAATGGGACCTGATGGTGGTCGATGAAGCGCACCATCTGGTCTGGAGCGAAGACGCACCAAGCCGGGAATACATGGCTATCGAACAGCTTGCCGAGCGCGTGCCAGGCGTCCTGCTGCTGACCGCAACGCCGGAGCAGTTAGGTCTGGAGAGCCACTTCGCCCGTTTGCGCCTGCTCGATCCAAACCGCTTCCATGACTTTGAGCAGTTCGTTGAAGAGCAGAATAACTACCGTCCGGTCGCCGATGCCGTTGCCCTGCTGCTGGCGGGTAAACATCTCTCGAATGACGAGCTCAACACCCTGAGCGATCTGATTGGCGAGCAGGATATTGAGCCTCTGCTGCAGGCGGCCAACAGCGACAGTGACAACGCGGATTCCGCGCGTAAAGAACTGATCGATATGCTGATGGATCGCCACGGCACCAGCCGCGTCCTGTTCCGTAACACCCGTAACGGGGTGAAAGGTTTCCCGAAACGCGAACTGCATACCATCAAATTGCCACTGCCGACGCAGTACCAGACGGCCATTAAAGTTTCCGGCATTATGGGCGCGCGCAAAACTGCTGAAGAGCGTGCACGCGACATGCTCTACCCGGAACAGATTTACCAGGAATTTGAAGGCGATACCGGCACCTGGTGGAACTTCGACCCGCGTGTTGAGTGGCTGATGGGCTATTTGACCGCGCACCGTTCTCAGAAAGTGCTGGTGATCTGCGCCAAAGCAGCCACCGCGCTGCAGCTGGAGCAGGTCCTGCGCGAACGCGAAGGTATTCGCGCCGCCGTGTTCCACGAAGGGATGTCCATCGTCGAGCGTGACCGTGCCGCGGCATGGTTTGCAGAAGAGGACAGCGGTGCCCAGGTTCTGCTGTGCTCTGAAATCGGGTCTGAAGGCCGTAACTTCCAGTTTGCCAGCAACCTGGTGATGTTCGATTTGCCGTTCAACCCGGATCTGCTGGAACAGCGTATCGGCCGTCTGGATCGTATTGGCCAGGCGCATGATATTCAGATCCACGTTCCTTATCTGGAAAAAACCGCCCAGTCCGTACTGGTGCGTTGGTTCCACGAAGGTCTGGATGCGTTTGAGCATACCTGTCCGACCGGCCGCCCGATTTACGATCAGGTGCACGCCGATCTGATCGGCTATCTGGCCGCGCCAGAGAACACCGACGGGTTTGATGAACTGCTCAAAGCCTGCCGTGATAAGCATGAAGCGCTGAAATCTCAGCTGGAACAGGGCCGTGACCGCCTGCTGGAGATCCACTCCAACGGCGGTGAAAAAGCCCAGGCGCTCGCTGAAAGCATTGAAGAGCAGGATGATGACACCAGCCTGATCAGCTTCTCCATGAACCTGTTCGACATCGTTGGCATAAATCAGGACGATCGTGGCGAGAATTTGATTGTCCTGACCCCGTCCGACCATATGCTGGTCCCGGATTTCCCTGGCCTGCCGGAAGATGGATGCACCATCACCTTTGAACGTGATGTGGCGCTGTCGCGCGAAGATGCGCAGTTCATCACCTGGGAGCACCCGCTGATCCGCAACGGTCTGGATTTGATCCTCTCAGGCGATACCGGCAGCAGCACCATCTCGTTGTTGAAAAACAAAGCGCTGCCAGTGGGTACCCTGCTGTTGGAACTGATTTACGTTGTCGAAGCGCAGGCGCCGAAACAGCTGCAGCTCAACCGCTTCCTGCCGTCAACGCCTGTGCGTCTGCTGCTGGACAAAAACGGCACGAACCTCGCCGCTCAGGTTGAATTTGAGAGCTTTAACCGCCAGCTGAGCGCGGTGAACCGCCATACCGGCAGTAAGCTGGTCAACGCGGTACAGCAGGATGTACACGCTATTCTGCAGCTGGGTGAAACGCAGATCGAAAAAGCGGCCCGGGCGCTGATTGATGCCGCACGTCAAGAAGCCGACGACAAACTGTCCGCGGAACTCTCCCGTCTGGAAGCGTTGAAAGCGGTAAACCCAAACATCCGCGATGACGAGCTGGCAGCGATCGAGAGCAACCGTCAGCAGGTGCTGGAAAGCCTTAATCAGGCAGGCTGGCGTCTGGATGCCCTGCGTCTTATCGTTGTGACGCATCAGTAAACGGAGCGCAAGATGGTGATGGAGCCTTACAATCCACCTCAGGATCCCTGGCTGGTGGTGCTTTATCAGGATGAGCACATTATGGTGGTCAACAAGCCCAGCGGCTTGTTGTCCGTGCCAGGGCGTCTGGATGAGCACAAAGACAGTGTGATGACGCGTATTCTGCGTGATTATCCTCAGGCGGAGTCTGTCCATCGTCTGGACATGGCCACCAGCGGTGTGATTGTAGTGGCGCTGAATAAAGCGGCGGAACGCGAGCTGAAACGCCAGTTCCGCGATCGCGAGCCGAAAAAGCAGTATGTCGCACGTGTCTGGGGGCATCCTCAGCCGGCGGAAGGGCTGGTGGATTTACCGCTGATCTGCGACTGGCCGAACCGACCAAAACAAAAGGTCTGTTACGAAACCGGCAAAGCAGCACAAACCGAGTATGAAGTGCTGGAGTACGCGCCAGATAACACTGCGCGCGTGCTGCTTAAACCGATTACCGGGCGCTCGCACCAGCTGCGTGTCCATATGCTTGCGCTGGGGCACCCGATTCTGGGGGACAGATTTTACGCGCCGCCCGATGCACTGGCGCTGGCGCCACGCCTGCAGCTGCATGCGCAGACGCTCACCATCACCCATCCGGTTTTTGGCAATGCAATGACGTTTAAAGCCCCAGTCGACTTCTGAAAAAAAGGCCCGACAGTGTCGGGCCTATTTTTATTTGAAACTTTTCTTCTCTTTAATCAACTCGTACGCTTTCTGAATTTCCTGCGCTTTTTGCTTCGCCATCTCCATCATCTCCGGCGGTAAGCCTTTCGCGACCAGTTTGTCCGGGTGGTGCTCACTCATCAGCTTACGATAGGCACGCTTGATGGTGGTCACATCGTCCGATGGCTTCACCCCCAGCACGTTACAGGCATCCTCCAGCGTCGGACCCCGCTGCGCCTGCTGCCAGGCACCGCCAGAGGACTGCTGGTGATAGCCGCCGCCAAACTGCGCACCGCCCTGCATCATGCGCAGGAACTGGTCGAACTGCATACGGGAGATGCCCAGTTCTTCCGCAATAACGTATAAAACATCGCGTTCATTAGGATGAAGTGAACCATCGGCAAACGCCGCCTGGATTTGGATCTCCAGAAACATCCGAATTAAATCAAAACGGCCGAAGCAGATGCTGCGGAACTGACGCATTTTATCGCGCAGCGGATAATTATCCGCTTTGCCGATGCGAAACGCATTTTGTGCCGCGAGACGGGAGTCACCATGCAGATTCATGCGGTCCATAAAGACGCTGGCTATCTGAATATCGGCTTCCGTCACACGCCCTTTTGATTTGGTTAAGTGCCCCATCACCTCAAACGTGGTGGAGAAAAAGAGGGACTGACGCTCACGCTGATTGGCAAACCAGGCCATTTTGCGGCTGCGAGCCTTATCAAACATATGGCCGATAATAAGCCCCAGTACGATCCCCCAGAACCCGGCACCCATGATGATGGCGAACGCAACGCCGATTATTTTACCCCAATACTGCATATACTCCCCGGTTAGTCATGTTCCTGGCCGACGCAACGTCATCATCACAGTGTTCAAGCCACGGTCAATTGAAGGACATCGCCTATAATTTGCTTTATCATACTCGTCATTCGATAGCGAGCCTAACACTCTGGCGCGCAAACGGGCAGGATTAACGCTGGTACTGCGCTGATGAGTAAGATAGTCTCTGAGCGTTTGTAAGCCGTAGCCACTGATGACGGAACAATAAAATACAACGTATGAAAAAACGTATCCCCACCCTCCTGGCCACAATGATTGGCACCGCCCTGTACAGCCAACAGGGACTGGCGGCCGATCTCGCCTCGCAGTGTATGCTTGGCGTCCCAAGTTATAATCGTCCACTGGTAAAGGGCGATACGAATAGCTTGCCGGTAACCATTACTGCCGATAGCTCTAAAGGCACATATCCTGACAATGCGACATTTACTGGCAATGTGGATATTAACCAGGGCAACAGCCGTCTGCAGGCAGATGAAGTGCAATTACACCAGAAGCAGCCGGAAGGTGCGGCCGAGCCGGTACGAACGGTGGATGCGCTGGGTAATGTGCACTATGACGACAATCAGGTCATCCTGAAAGGTCCGAAAGCCTGGTCAAACCTGAATACCAAAGACACTAACGTCTGGGAAGGTGATTACCAGATGGTAGGTCGCCAGGGGCGCGGTGATGCAGACCTGATGAAACAGCGCGGCGAAAACCGCTATACGATTCTCGAAAACGGCTCCTTCACGTCCTGTCTGCCCGGGTCTAATACCTGGAGCGTGGTCGGAAGTGAAGTCATCCATGACCGTGAAGAGCAGGTTGCCGAGATCTGGAACGCCCGCTTCAAGCTCGGTCCGGTACCCGTTTTCTACAGCCCTTACCTGCAGCTTCCTGTGGGTGACAAACGCCGCTCAGGTTTCCTGATCCCGAATGCCAAATACAGCACCACGAACTACTTTGAGTTCTATCTGCCGTATTACTGGAACATCGCGCCCAACATGGACGCCACGATCACGCCGCACTATATCCATAAGCGCGGCAACGTTATGTGGGAAAACGAGTTCCGCTACCTGACGCAGGCGGGTACTGGCCTGATGGAACTGGATTATCTGCCGTCGGATAAAGTCTTCCAGGATGAGCATCCAACAGAAGGTGATAAACATCGCTGGTTGTTCTACTGGAAACATGCCGGGGTGATGGACCAGGTCTGGCGGTTTAACGTCGACTACACCAAAGTCAGCGACCCTTACTATTTCAACGACTTTGACTCCAAATACGGGTCCAGTACCGATGGCTACGCCACGCAGAAATTCAGCGTGGGGTACGCTATTCAGAACTTCGACGCTACGGTCTCTACCAAGCAGTTCCAGGTCTTTAGCAGCCAGAACACAAGTACTTACGGTGCAGAACCGCAGTTGGACGTTAACTGGTACCAGAACGATGTTGGTCCGTTTGACACCCGCGTGTACGCCCAGGCCGTGCACTTCGTTAACACCAACTCGGATATGCCGGAATCCACGCGTGTTCACCTCGAGCCAACCATCAATTTGCCGGTGTCAAATGACTGGTCGAGCCTGAATACCGAGGCCAAACTGATGGCCACCCATTACCAGCAGAAGAATCTCGACTGGTATAACAACCGTTACGGCACCGATCTCGAAGAATCCGTGAACCGCGTCCTGCCGCAGTTCAAAATGGACGGCAAACTGATCTTCGAACGCGATATGGGTCTTCTGGCGGAGGGTTATACCCAGACGCTTGAGCCACGTATGCAGTATCTGTACGTCCCGTATCGCGATCAGAGCAACATTCAGAACTATGACTCCTCATTCCTGCAGTCTGACTACAGCGGTCTGTTCCGCGACCGTACCTACGGTGGCCTCGACCGTATTGCGTCAGCAAACCAGTTAACGACCGGCGTCACAACGCGCGTTTATGATGATGCCGCCGTTGAACGTTTTAACGTTTCTGTTGGTCAAATCTACTATTTCACCGAGTCCCGGACCGGTGATGACGACATTAACTGGGAAAAAGACAACAAAACGGGTTCTCTGGTGTGGGCGGGTGATACTTACTGGCGTATGACCGATCGCTGGGGTTTACGCGGGGGTGTGCAGTACGATACGCGTCTCAACAACGTTGCGACAAGCAGTGCGGCGATTGAATACCGTCGTGATGAAGACCGTATGCTGCAGTTGACCTATCGTTACGCCAGCCCGGAATATATTCAGGCCACGTTGCCAAACTATGCGAATACGGATCAGTACAAAGACGGCATCTCGCAGGTGGGTGGCGCAGCGAGCTGGCCAATCGCCGATCGCTGGTCAATCGTCGGTGCTTACTACTTTGACACCAACACCAGTAAACCTGCTGACCAGATGGTTGGTCTGCAATATAACTCCTGCTGCTACGCGCTACGTGTCGGTTACGAACGTAAGCTTAACGGCTGGGATACCAAGAATGAACAGGGCAAATACGATAACGTGATTGGCTTTAATGTCGAACTGCGCGGCCTGAGCTCCAACTACGGCCTGGGCACGCAGCAGATGCTGCGCTCGAACATTCTGCCGTACCGCAGTTCCTTGTAATGTGCTTAATTTGCAACGTAATCCGCTTTGCGGTTAATTGAAATGGAAAAAGTATGAAGAACTGGAAAACGCTGCTGCTCGGTGTCGCTATGGTTGCGAATACCAGCTTCGCGGCCCCCCAGGTTGTTGATAAGGTCGCCGCTGTGGTTAACAACGGCGTCGTGCTCGAAAGCGACGTTGACGGTTTGATGAAATCTGTGAAGCTCAATTCGGGTGAAGCAGGTCAGCAACTTCCGGATGACGCTACCCTGCGCCATCAGATCCTGGAACGTCTGATCATGGATCAGATTGTCCTGCAAATGGGTCAGAAAATGGGTGTGAAGGTCACTGACGAGCAGCTCGATCAGGCCATTGCTAACATCGCGAAGCAGAACAACATGAGCCTGGACCAGATGCGCAGCCGTCTGGCCTATGATGGCATCAGCTATGCAACGTACCGTAATCAGATCCGTAAAGAGATGCTGATTTCGGAAGTGCGTAACAATGAAGTCCGTCGCCGCGTCACGATCCTGCCTCAGGAAGTGGACGCGCTGGCAAAACAGGTGGGTAACCAGAACGACGCCAGCACCGAACTGAACCTGAGCCACATTCTGATCCCGCTGCCAGAGAACCCAACCTCCGACCAGGCTGCGGAAGCTGAAAGCCAGGCGCGTTCGATTGTCGAGCAGGCACGTAACGGCGGTGACTTTGGCAAACTGGCCATCACCTACTCCGCTGACCAACAGGCGCTGAAAGGCGGCCAGATGGGCTGGGGACGTATCCAGGAGCTGCCTTCCATCTTTGCCCAGGCGCTGAGCACGGCGAAGAAAGGTGACATCGTGGGTCCCATCCGTTCAGGCGTGGGCTTCCACATCCTGAAAGTGAACGATCTGCGCGGTCAGAGTCAGAACATTTCGGTTACCGAAGTTCACGCTCGCCATATTCTCCTCAAGCCGTCACCTATCATGACTGACGATCAGGCGCGCGTGAAACTGCAACAGATTGCTGCAGACATTAAGAGCGGAAAAACCTCGTTTGCGAATGCCGCGAAAGAGTTCTCTCAGGATCCCGGCTCTGCTAATCAGGGCGGCGATCTGGGCTGGGCGGCCGCGGATATCTACGATCCTGCGTTCCGTGACGCACTGATGAAGCTGAACAAAGGCCAGATGAGCGCCCCGGTGCACTCCTCCTTCGGCTGGCATCTGATCGAACTGTTGGATACCCGCAATGTTGATAAAACGGACGCGGCGCAGAAAGACAGAGCCTACCGCATGCTGTTTAACCGTAAGTTCTCTGAAGAAGCAGCAACCTGGATGCAGGAACAACGCGCCAGCGCTTATGTGAAAGTACTGAGCAACTAATGAAACAGCATCGTGTTGTGATCACTCCCGGCGAACCTGCCGGGATTGGGCCTGACCTCGTTGTCCAGCTCGCCCAGCGCAGCTGGCCGGTGGAACTGGTTGTCTGCGCTGATGCAACACTGTTACAAGACCGGGCAACGCTGCTCGGTCTGCCTTTAACGCTCATCCCCTACGTTGAAGGCCAGCAGCCTGCACCACAGCAAGCCGGCACGCTTACGCTTCTTCCTGTTCCAC
The DNA here is from genome assembly GCF_047529885.1 of Enterobacter cloacae complex sp. 2024EL-00711. Taxonomy (NCBI): domain Bacteria; kingdom Pseudomonadati; phylum Pseudomonadota; class Gammaproteobacteria; order Enterobacterales; family Enterobacteriaceae; genus Enterobacter; species Enterobacter cloacae complex sp. 2024EL-00711. Next base: position 336,590 of record NZ_JBLIZC010000003.1, on the reverse strand, counting down.
TTCGTACTCCCGTCATCCCGGGTCAGATCAGTACCGAAAACGGCCACTATGTTGTAGAGACGCTGGCGCGTGCCTGCGACGGTTGCCTGAAGGGCGAATTTGCCGCCCTGATCACCGGTCCCGTGCACAAAGGCGTTATCAACGAGGCGGGGATACCGTTTACCGGGCACACGGAGTTCTTTGAAGAGCGCTCGCACAGCCCGAAAGTGGTTATGATGCTGGCGACAGAAGCAATGCGCGTTGCCCTCGTGACGACCCATTTGCCCATCAGGGCCATTCCGGATGCCATTACTCCGTCTCTTTTACGGGAGATCATCGGGATCCTGCATCACGACCTGCAAACCAAATTCGGCATCAAACAGCCGCATGTGCTGGTCTGCGGGCTGAACCCGCACGCCGGTGAAGGCGGACATATGGGTACCGAAGAGATTGACACCATTATTCCGGTGCTTGAAGAAATGCGGGCAAAAGGGATGAACTTAAGCGGGCCGTTGCCTGCCGATACCCTTTTCCAGCCAAAATACCTGGATAATGCGGACGCCGTGCTCGCGATGTACCACGATCAAGGCCTGCCCGTGCTAAAATACCAGGGCTTTGGCCGCGGGGTGAATATCACCCTCGGTTTACCTTTTATTCGAACGTCCGTTGACCACGGTACTGCGCTGGATCTGGCAGGCCAGGGGAAAGCGGATGTCGGCAGTTTTATTACGGCGCTTAATCTCGCCATCAAAATGATTGTTAATACTCAATGACTAATCGAGTCCATCAGGGCCACTTAGCCCGAAAACGCTTCGGGCAAAACTTCCTCAACGATCAGTTCGTGATCGACAGTATCGTGTCTGCCATTAATCCGCAGAAAGGTCAGGCTATGGTCGAAATCGGCCCGGGTCTTGCCGCTCTGACTGAACCCGTAGGCGAACGCCTGGACGAACTGACCGTTATCGAACTCGATCGCGATCTCGCCGCACGCCTGCAAACTCATCCGTTCCTGGGGCCAAAGCTGACGATTTATCAGCAGGATGCCATGACCATGAACTTTGGTGAGCTGTCGGAAAAAATGGGCCAACCGCTGCGCGTGTTCGGTAACCTGCCGTACAACATTTCCACACCGCTAATGTTCCACCTGTTTAGCTATACTGATGCCATTGCCGACATGCACTTCATGTTGCAAAAAGAGGTGGTTAACCGTCTGGTTGCAGGGCCGAACAGTAAAGCGTATGGTCGTTTGAGCGTGATGGCGCAATATTTCTGCAACGTGATCCCGGTGCTCGAAGTACCGCCAACCGCCTTTACGCCGCCACCAAAAGTGGACTCTGCGGTAGTGCGTCTTGTACCGCATAAAATAATGCCGTACCCGGTGAAAGACCTGCGCGTGCTAAGCCGCATTACTACGGAAGCCTTTAACCAGCGCCGTAAAACGATCCGTAACAGCCTGGGCAATCTGTTTACCGTTGAAGTGCTGACTGAGTTGGGTATTGACCCGGCAATGCGTGCAGAAAATATTTCCGTAGAACAGTACTGCAAGCTGGCTAATTACATCAGCGAAAATGCGCCGCCGAAGGAGAGTTAAGCCATGATTGATTCGCCCCGCGTATGTGTCCATGTACAAAGCGTTTATGTTGAATCCCAGTCCTCACCGGATGAAGAACGTTTTGTCTTCGCTTACACCGTGACCATTCGCAATCTGGGGCGGATGCCTGTGCAACTGCTTGGGCGCTACTGGCTTATCACCAATGGCAACGGTCGCGAAATCGAAGTTCAGGGTGAAGGTGTGGTTGGTGAACAGCCCCACATCGACCCTGGCGAAGAGTATCAATATACCAGCGGTGCCGTGATCGAAACGCCGCTGGGCACCATGCAGGGCCATTACGAAATGGTCGACGTCGATGGCAATGTGTTCCGCGTTGCTATTCCTGTGTTCCGTCTCGCCGTTACAACACTCATTCATTAATCTAATGTCTACATATCTGATTGGCGACGTTCACGGTTGCTACGATGAACTGATCGCATTGTTAAAACAGGTCGACTTTACGCCTGGACAAGATACGCTCTGGCTGACGGGCGATTTAGTGGCGCGTGGCCCTGGCTCGCTGGACGTTCTACGCTTCGTCAAATCACTGGGCGACAGCGTGCGCATGGTACTGGGCAACCACGATCTGCATTTGCTGGCCGTCTTTGCCGGGATCAGTCGCAACAAACCCAAAGATCGTCTCTCGCCTTTGCTGGATGCCCCGGACGCGGATGTTCTCATCAACTGGCTACGCCGCCAGCCGCTGCTGCAGATCGATGAAGAGAAAAAACTGGTCATGGCGCATGCCGGGATCACCCCTCAGTGGGATCTTGAGACGGCGAAAACCTGTGCGCGTGACGTTGAAGCGGTGCTGGCAAGCGACTCGTATCCTTTCTTCCTCGACGCGATGTACGGCGATATGCCGAATCACTGGAGCGAAGATCTTAGCGGTCTGGCCCGCCTGCGCTTTATTACGAACGCTTTCACCCGCATGCGTTTTTGCTTCCCGAACGGGCAGCTAGATATGTATTGCAAAGAGACACCGGAAAGCGCCCCTGCGCCTCTTAAACCGTGGTTTGCCATTCCCGGTCCGGTGACCAACGCCTATAACGTGGTGTTTGGCCACTGGGCGTCGCTTGAAGGAAAAGGCACACCGGAGGGGATCTACGGTCTCGATACCGGCTGCTGCTGGGGTGGAGAGTTAACCTGCTTGCGCTGGGAAGATAAAACGTACTTTGTTCAGCCATCCAACCGACAGCTGGACTTAGGGGAAGACGAGGCCGTTGCTTCCTGATGAGGATTTCCCTCCCCCGGACGGGAGAGGGACATTCACTTAGCGACGTTCCAGAATTTCGAAGCAGTAGCTGTGGGAGTTCTGCGCATCCGCGTCGTGGAATTCACTGAAGACAGATTCCCACTCATCAGGATCGTAGTCCGGGAAATGCGTATCCCCTTCCACTTCCGCATCAATGTGGGTCAGATACAGCTTCTGTGCTTTAGGCAGGAACTGTTCGTACACACGCCCACCGCCAATCACCATGATCTCTTCGGCATTACCGCATGCGGCAATGGCCTCGTCTACGGACTTCACCCATTCGACGCGATCGTCAGTGCCAGGCTGGCTACTGATAACGATATTTTTACGGCCCGGTAATGGACGACCAATCGACTCCCAGGTCAGGCGGCCCATCACTACCGGCTTGTTTAACGTAGTACGTTTAAACCATGCGAGATCGGCAGGCAGGTTCCACGGCATGGCATTTTCCATACCGATAACACGGTCCACCGCCAGCGCTGCAATCAGACTGATCATTGAAAATTTCCCGGATGCAAAAAATTGCCGCCACTATACGGAAAGCTTAATCTTTCGTCGACTGGCGGCTGAGTAAAGATAGAGAAATTTTTTAATATTGCTGGCAACTCCACTTCACGCGGAAGGTTTACTCTCCGGTTCGTCCGCCGGATCGCCAGTATGCTTGCCCTCTTCCGTGCCCTGCCAGCCGTGACGCTGGATAAGCGAAAGGTGATTGCGGTCCTCGTTAATGATTTCCGTCAGCATCGCGCTGGTGCGTTTAAACACCGCTGCACGCTCGGTGGCTGTGCTGCCCGCCATCGCCACCATCTCTTCCACCATCTCGGTGTTAAAGCGGCGGAACAGGTCCGCACGTTCACGGGCTTCATAGGCCCCTAGCCCCAGATTTTCCAGCGCCATCCGGCCAGACTTGAGCGCACCTTCGAACGTTTCACGCTCTGGCGCCTCCACCCCTGCCTGACGCAGCCGGATGTAGTGATCCACATCGCGGGCGCGAGAGATAATGGTCAGCTCGGGGAAGTGTTCCTTGACCAGCTCCACCATCTGCATGCTGGTCTCCGGATCGTCGATTGCGTTAATCAACACTTCGGCTTTCGCCGCCCCGGCGGACTCCAGAAGATCGACACGCGTTGCATCCCCGTAAAACACTTTCATGTCGAATTTCCGCAGGGTCTCAACATGGTCGGGATCGTGGTCGAGGATCACCATTTTGACCCCGCTCGACAACAGCAAACGGCCCACGATCTGCCCGAAGCGACCAAACCCGGCGATGATCACCCGTGGCTGCTCCTCGTCGATCTCGTCGGCTTCGCGTTCTTGCTCGCTCCCCGTTTTTTCCAGACGCGCCAGCACCACCAGCAGAACAGGCGTTGCGGCCATCGACAGTGCGACGGCAAGCGTCAGCGCTTTCGCCCACTCAGCATCCAGTACGTTGGCCATCTGCGCCGCGCCAAAGACCACGAATGCAAACTCACTCCCCTGCCCCAGCAGTACGGCAAACCAACGACGCTGCTTGTTGGGCACCGTTAATGGACGCGCTATCAGCCACAGCATGCCCATCTTAATGACCAGGAAACCGACCAGCAGGATGAGGATCCGCAGCGGATGCGTTACCAGCGTGCCAAAGTCGATAGACATCCCAACGCCGATGAAAAACAGCCCCAGCAATAATCCCTTAAACGGCTCGATATCACTTTCCAGCGCATGGCGATATTCAGAGCTGGCCAGCAGCACCCCTGCCAGGAACGCCCCCATAGCCATCGATAGGCCGGCTTCCTCGAGCAGCAAACCAAAGCCAAACACCAGGAACAGCGCAACGGCACTGAAAACTTCACGCAGGCCGGAGCGAGCGACAAAGCGCAGCAGTGGTCGGGTCACGTAGCGGCCAAGCAGAATAACCAGCGCCAGGGCACCAACCACTTTCAGCGCAGAAAGCGCAAAAGCCCCCATGGTCGTTGAAGCACCGCTTGCGGCCAGCAGCGGGATCATCGCCACCAGCGGGATGGCGGCAATATCCTGGAACAGCAGCACCGAAAACGCGCTGCGCCCCATCTGAGAGACCGTCAGGTTACGCTCGTTCATTGCCTGCATGGCAATGGCCGTTGAGGAGAGTGCCAGCGTCAGGCCGATGAGTGTCGCAACTTTCCAGTCCATGCCCAGCAGGATACAGAACCCACCCAGCAGCAGACCACAGGCCACCATCTGCAACGCTCCCCCACCAAATACCGAAGCGCGCAGTTTCCATAACCGCCGGGGATCCAGCTCCAGGCCAATTACAAACAGCATCAGCACGACGCCGATCTCAGCAAAATGGAGAATCGCCTCGGCATCGGTCACCAGACGGAAGCCCCACGGTCCAATGACACAGCCGGCAATCAGGTAACCCAGCACCGAACCCAGCCCCAGACGTACCGCCACGGGCACAATCAGCGCAGCCGCGCCGAGGTAAATCAGCGCCTGTATCAGCGTATGGCTATCCATTGTTCGCCTCCTGCCACTCAAGTAACCGTTGTTTATAATGGCGTGCCTGCGCCTGCAACGTCTCATCATCGCAAACGAACGTACAGTGCATCGCAAAAGGAGGGAGCCAGTTCAGCCCACAATAGAGCGCCGTCGCCTGCAGCGGCTGTGACAGCACCTCAAAGCCCGGGAAAGCACCAATATCGAAGTGGCTTTCTCCCCCGCCGGTGGTCACGGCCCACATCAGGCTTTTGCCTTTAAGCGCGTGACCGTTGTGGCCATACGCCCAGCCGTGGGAAAAGACTTTATCGATCCACAGTTTGAGGAGCGGAGGGGTGCTGTACCATTGCATCGGATGCTGCCAGATAATTAAATCGGCACGAGAGAGCGCCTCCTGTTCGGCGGCGATATCGATATTAAAATCGGGATAAAGTTGATAGAGGGAACGTATCTCTACGTTATCAAGCGTCCTTACCTGCTCAAGCATCCGTTTATTTGCATGCGAGTGATGCGGATACGGATGTGCGTAAATTATCAGAATCATTAATTAGCCTGTTGTTTTACTGCCTTCTTTTACCAAAAGAGTGTAGTCAGTAATTCAACAGGCTAATAGTGAATATTATTGACGGGCTAACGTCAGAAATCTGAACTAGTTATCCAGTTCGCCCATGGATTTCACCTGGTCACGGTTGATCTGTTCAGTTTGACCCGTTTCGGCGTTTTTATAGGAAACCAGACCGGTGTCATCATCGACCTGCGGCTTACCGTCAGTCACTATCGTACGGCCATCCGTGGTTTTTACTGCCTGATTAGATGAACAGCCCGCAACGGTAAACATGGCGGTGGCAGCCAGAACGGACGCAATCAGTAGTTTATTTTGCATGGTGTTTTCCCCTGCTCTCAGTTGAATTTCGTTATCGACCTAACCATTTTAGGCTAACTGACTGAATGCGGTTGGAAAACCAGAAGGTTCTGAAGGTGGGAATAATACCCGGCAGCGAATACTGCCGGGTATGTTGGCTTACTTGTTAATCTGGGCGTGCATTTCCTGAACGGAAATCACCTTCTCGGTGGCATCAGCGTTAAGTGCCATCGCGGTGGCGAAACCACCGTTCAGGGTGGTGTCGTAATGCACTTTGTACTGCAGCGCGCTGCGGCGAATCAGCTTGGAGTCTTCAATCGCCTGACGACCTGCGGTGGTGTTAATGATGTAGGTGTATTCGCCATTCTTGATGCGATCCTGAATGTGCGGACGACCTTCATGCACCTTGTTCACCAGACGCGGATTAATGCCCGCTTCACCCAGCACAATGGCCGTGCCGTGGGTTGCATCCAGCTCGAAGCCCTGTTTCAGCAGCTTAGCCGCCAGGTCAACCACGCGCTCTTTATCGCCTTCGCGAACAGAGAGCAGCGCACGGCCAGATTTTTTCATGGTGGAGTTACTGCCTAACTGCGCCTTCGCAAACGCTTCTGCGAAGGTGCGGCCCACGCCCATCACTTCCCCGGTAGAACGCATTTCTGGCCCTAACAGCGGGTCGACGCCCGGGAATTTGTTGAACGGCAGTACCACTTCTTTCACCGAGTAGTACGGTGGGATAATTTCTTTCGTCACGCCCTGCTGTGCCAGCGTCTGGCCCGCCATCACGCGCGCCGCCACTTTCGCCAGCGGAACACCGGTAGCTTTAGAGACGAACGGTACGGTACGTGCTGCACGCGGGTTCACTTCAATCAGGTAGACTTCGTTGTCCTTGACAGCGAACTGGACGTTCATCAGACCGCGAACCTGCAGTTCGAAGGCCAGCTTCTGCACCTGCTGGCGCATCACGTCCTGAATTTCCTGGCTCAGGGTGTACGCTGGCAGGGAACATGCGGAGTCACCGGAGTGAACGCCTGCCTGTTCGATGTGCTCCATGATACCGCCAATCAGCACCATTTCGCCGTCACAGATGGCATCCACATCCACTTCAACGGCATCGTCGAGGAAGCGGTCGAGCAGAACCGGCGCATCGTTGGACACGCTCACTGCCGTCTGGAAGTAACGACGCAGATCAGCTTCGTCGTAGACGATTTCCATCGCGCGGCCGCCCAGCACGTACGAAGGACGTACCACCAGCGGGTAGCCAATCTCTTTCGCCTTCTCAACAGCCATCTCGATAGCGGTGACGGTGGCATTGGCCGGCTGTTTCAGCTTCAGACGGTCAACCGCCTGCTGGAAACGTTCACGGTCTTCTGCACGGTCGATTGCATCCGGGCTGGTACCGATTACCGGCACACCAGCGGCTTCCAGCGCGCGCGCCAGTTTCAGTGGGGTCTGGCCACCGTATTGCACGATTACGCCTTTAGGCTTCTCGATACGCACGATTTCCAGCACATCTTCCAGCGTTACCGGCTCAAAGTAGAGGCGGTCGGAGGTATCGTAGTCGGTCGACACGGTTTCCGGGTTACAGTTGACCATGATGGTCTCGTAACCGTCTTCGCGCAGTGCCAGGGAGGCGTGAACGCAGCAGTAGTCAAACTCGATGCCCTGGCCGATACGGTTAGGACCGCCGCCCAGCACCATAATCTTGTCGCGGTCGACGGACGGATTCGCTTCACACTCATCTTCATACGTGGAGTACATGTAAGCGGTGTCGGTCGCGAACTCCGCTGCACAGGTATCCACGCGTTTGTAGACCGGGTGCAGGTCATACTGGTCACGCAGCTTGCGGATTTCCGCTTCACGTACGCCCGCCAGTTTGGCCAGACGCGCATCGGCGAAGCCTTTACGCTTCAGTACGCGCAGGAAGTCAGCATCCAGGCCATTGATACCCAGGTCCGCGACTCTTTCTTCCAGACGTACCAGCTCTTCAATCTGCACCAGGAACCAGCGGTCGATGTTGGTCAGGTTGAACACGCCATCAACAGAGAGGCCCGCACGGAACGCATCGGCGATGTACCAGATACGCTCTGCGCCTGCGTCCTTCAGCTCGCGGCGAATTTTGGTCAGCGCTTCAGGGTCTTCCAGACTCACTTTCGGGTCAAAACCCGTGGCCCCCACTTCCAGGCCACGCAGCGCTTTCTGCAGGGATTCCTGCTGAGTACGCCCAATCGCCATCACTTCGCCAACAGATTTCATCTGCGTGGTCAGACGGTCGTTTGCGCCGGCGAACTTCTCGAAGTTAAAGCGAGGGATCTTGGTCACAACGTAGTCGATGGACGGCTCGAAGGACGCTGGAGTGCGGCCACCGGTGATGTCGTTCATCAGCTCATCGAGGGTATATCCTACCGCCAGTTTCGCGGCCACTTTCGCAATCGGGAAGCCGGTGGCTTTCGAGGCCAGCGCGGAGGAGCGAGAAACACGCGGGTTCATTTCAATAACAATCAGGCGACCGTTTTTCGGGTTCACCGCAAACTGAACGTTAGAGCCACCCGTTTCTACGCCGATTTCACGCAGTACCGCCATCGAGGCGTTACGCATGATTTGATACTCTTTGTCGGTCAGCGTCTGGGCTGGCGCTACGGTGATGGAGTCGCCGGTGTGGATACCCATCGCATCGAAGTTTTCGATGGAGCAGACGATGATGCAGTTGTCGTTTTTATCACGCACCACTTCCATCTCGTACTCTTTCCAGCCAATCAGCGATTCATCAATCAGCAGCTCTTTGGTGGGGGAGAGATCCAGACCGCGTTCACAAATCTCTTCGAACTCTTCGCGGTTGTAGGCGATACCGCCGCCGGTGCCACCCATGGTGAAGGATGGACGGATGATGCACGGATAACCAACGTCAGCCGCCACGGCCAGCGCTTCTTCCATGGTATGTGCGATACCGGAACGCGCGGTGTCGAGGCCGATTTTCTTCATCGCCACGTCGAAGCGACGACGGTCTTCAGCTTTATCAATGGCATCGGCTGTCGCACCAATCATGGTCACGCCGAACTCTTCCAGCACGCCCTGACGCTCCAGCTCCAGCGCGCAGTTCAGCGCCGTCTGGCCGCCCATGGTAGGCAGAACCGCGTCCGGACGCTCTTTTTCGATGATTTTGCGTACCACTTCCCAGTGAATCGGCTCGATGTAGGTTGCATCTGCCATTTCCGGGTCGGTCATGATGGTGGCCGGGTTAGAGTTCACCAGGATAACGCGGTAACCCTCTTCGCGCAGGGCTTTACACGCCTGGGCACCGGAGTAGTCGAATTCGCAGGCCTGGCCGATCACAATCGGGCCAGCGCCAAGGATCAGGATGCTTTTTATGTCTGTACGTTTTGGCATGGTCTTCTCGGCTCCTGATTATTTAGCGGTCTTACGGTATTGCTCAATAAGTTCGATGAAGTGATCGAACAGCGGCGCGGCATCGTGCGGGCCCGGGCTGGCTTCAGGGTGGCCCTGGAAGCTGAACGCTGGCTTATCGGTACGATGAATCCCCTGCAGGGTGCCATCGAACAGAGACTTGTGGGTCACGCGCAGGTTAGCAGGCATTGACGCCTCATCCACTGCGAAGCCGTGGTTCTGTGCCGTAATCATTACCGTGTTGTTATCGATATCTTTCACCGGGTGGTTCCCACCGTGGTGACCGAACTTCATCTTCACTGTGTTAGCACCGCTCGCCAGCGCCAGCAGCTGATGACCCAGACAAATGCCGAATACCGGGATATCGGTTTCCAGGAAGGATTTGATGGCGTCGATAGCGTAATCGCACGGTGCCGGGTCGCCAGGACCGTTGGACAGGAAGATACCGTCCGGATTCATCTTCAGTACCTCTTCAGCAGAGGTTTTCGCCGGGACGACCGTCAGGCGGCAGCCGCGGTCGACCAGCATACGCAGGATGTTGCGCTTGGCACCAAAATCGTACGCCACCACGTGGAATGGCAGGTCGCTCTCTTTTTTCGCTTCCGGCAGGTCTCCCGCCAGCGTCCAGCTTCCCTGCGTCCAGCTGTAGGCTTCTGCTGTGGTCACTTCTTTCGCCAGGTCCATGCCGTTCAGACCCGGGAAAGCTTTCGCTTTTTCCAGCGCCAGGGCTGCATCGAGGTTATCTCCTGCGATGATACAACCGTTTTGTGCACCCTTCTCGCGCAGCAGACGCGTCAGCTTACGGGTATCGATATCAGCAATCGCCACGATGTTATGGCGCTTCAGGTAGGAAGAGAGGTCCTCGGTATTGCGGTAGTTGCTGGCAATCAGCGGCAGGTCGCGAATGACCAGGCCTTGCGCATGTACCTGAGAGGATTCTTCGTCAGCAGCATTGGTGCCGACATTGCCGATATGAGGATAAGTAAGAGTAACGATTTGGCGAGAATAGGAAGGATCAGTGAGGATTTCTTGATAACCGGTCATTGAAGTATTGAAAACGACTTCCCCAACCGCCGAACCCGTTGCCCCTATGGCCCGACCGATAAACTGGGTTCCGTCTTCCAGAACCAATAGCGCTGACTTAATCAAAACACCCTCCAGAGAATATTCACTCACTTTATTTGCATATTAATTCATAACCGCGTCATGAATCAATGCAAATGTGTTGCCAGCGGATTTTTGGCAAACGGCGGCATTCTGGGGATTTGGTAGCTAAAAGTCAACTTAAAACGGAGATTTGTCATATTCTTTTGCGAGCCTGAGAGAGCAAGGAGAGCTTAAGCGGCAAAAAGATCAGGTAAATCACTGCGGGAAACGCTTGCGCGGCAAGTTTAATGGGAAAGACCGCTTCGTGGTATCAAAAAGTGGACCAGACGGTCAAAATTTACATTCAGATAACACAAAACATGAAGAAAAGATGAACTTTAGTGTGTAAATTCAGGAAATCATCATGAAATACATAAAATAAAAGGGCAATAAAATATTGCCCTATGCAATCAAAGCATTACGACTGCAATAACCACATCACGATGGGTAATAACGGTTACAAATTGTTGAGATCGAGCACATCTCGCATATCAAAAAGACCATTTCCCTTGCCTTTTAACCACAAGGCGGAGCGTACAGCGCCATTTGCAAACGTCATCCGGCTGGATGCCTTATGCGTAATCTCGACGCGTTCCCCAATATCGGCGAACATCGCCGTATGTTCGCCGACGATATCGCCCGCGCGGACGGTAGCAAAACCAATCGTGCCGGGAACACGTTCACCGGTGTGCCCTTCACGGGTGTAGACCGCGCAGTCTTTCAAATCTTTATCCAGTGCATGAGCAATCGCTTCCCCCATCGCGAGCGCCGTACCGGATGGCGCGTCGACTTTATAACGATGGTGCGCTTCAACAATCTCAATGTCGGTATAACTGCCCATGACCTTCGCTGCCTTCTCCAGCAGCTTCAGCATGACGTTCACCCCCACGCTAAAGTTTGCGGCGAAGACAATCGCAATCTCGTGTGAGGCATCCTGAATGGCCTGCTTCCCGGCATCATCAAAACCGGTGGTGCCGATCACCATTCCTTTACCGTGCTGACGGCAAAATGCCAGATGCGTGAGCGTGCCTTCCGGACGGGTAAAATCGATGAACACATCAAAGTCATCTTTTACCGCCTCCAGGCTGCTCTGCACGGTAACGCCTGTCTTACCCGCGCCCGCCAGCTCACCCGCGTCAGCGCCAAGCAACGATGAGCCGTCACGCTCCAGCGCCGCGCCCAGTGCCACGCCATCCATCTGTAGTGCCGCCTGAATCAGCTGGCGACCCATACGTCCACCCGCGCCCGCAATGGCGACACGGATCTGTGCATCATGCATAGTTATTCTCTTACGTTAAAATGATGTAAACCGTTTTCAGATTAACCAGCCTTTGCAGATGCTGCCAACTGAAAACGACGATAATTAGAATTTAATGATAAACAGGAAGAAATATCAGCAAAAGGCATAATCTTCAGCGAAAACCGCATGATTCGCGGACCACCAGCGCGGGCGGTAAAATAATGCGTTTCGCCGGCTCCCGGTTCCCCTGTATCCGGCTGAAAAGCAGCTCGCCGGCCTTACGCCCTATCTCCTTCGCGGCAACGGAGACGGTAGTCAGTGCAGGCTGTACCAGCCCGGCCTCGGTAATATCGTCAAAGCCCACCAGGGCAAAATGGCGTCCCGGCTCGCGTCCCATTTTGCGTAAACACTGCATAACGCCAAGGGCAACAATGTCCTGATAACACACTGCCGCGGTAATCTGCGGATGGTTCATCAACAACGCTTCCGCCACGCGCGCGCCATCACTCTGGCTTGCCTGTGAGGTGACGATCCATTCGGGATTCGGCGTCACACCATACTCCAGTAATTTACTGGTAAATCCGCCGATACGCTGAGCGCGAGACCCCGAATTCAGGCTACCGCCGATAAAGGCAATCTGACGATGCCCCATCCTCAGAAGATGCTCTGTCGCCATTTGCGTGCCAAGGAAGTTATCGGTTCCCACAAAATCAAAGTCCGGATCGTTTAGCGGTCGCACGACCATAATTGCCGGAATATTGCGTCGCTTAAGACCATCGAAAAAGGCCTGCGGGGTTTCTCGCGCGGCACACAGCACCATGCCACAGACGTTGTTACGCATCAGCGAATCCACAAACTTTTGCTGTCGCTCGGACGACTCTTCGCTGTTTGCCAGAAACAGCAGAAGGTCGTGGCGTTCCATCTCATGGCTTAGACCTGCCGTCATTTCGCCATAAAAAGGGTTCGTGATGTCATGCAACAGGAGTCCCACCTGATTACTGCTGCGGTTTCGCAGGTTGGCTGCCGTCTGATTGTAAACATAGCCCGATTCATCCAGCGCCTGAAGTACGCGCTCCCGGGTCCGTTGCGAGATCCGCCCTTTATTACACAGCACCATTGATACGGTGGCGGTTGAAACCCCGGCGCGTTTTGCCACATCAGCCAGCGTGATACCCGTCATGATCGCTCCTTGTCGTTCACATCAGATTAATCGAATAACCTCAATTTTGCACTTTTGCGCGTGAGCCTCTTCACATAATGGCCCCCTTTTCGCCACTTATCGCCAGAACTGGCGGGTTAATCGCGTTAATCACCCTTCCCAAACAAGGTTAATCGAATAACCTTAAGCAACGAAGACGGAGAGAAAAGATGGCAACTTACGATAAATTCCCGGAAGTCGCAGTAGAGGGGTATGACGATTGTGCCTGGCAGGGCTGGGACGCGATTGTGCGCGAGCTTACCCACAGAGCGGGTCAATATACACGCACCGTGCTGGTCATTGACTGCTACCCTGGCGTCAGGCTGGAGGAACTGGAGACAAAACTGCTGCCAGCATTGGGGGCCACGCTGACGCTCAATGCCGAACAGATGCGTCTCGACGAACACGCTTTAAGCCGGCTGCTGGCCCGACATCTCACTGACGACCGCGTCTTCGGCGTGCTCTCCTGCCACCAGCTCGAGGAATTCATCGACCCGGTGAAACGCGAGGCGTTGCAGGCGCAGGTCGAACTGTGCCGCGAAGGGATAATCGTTATTTACGGGCCGGGTGCCGCGCTGGTTAATGCAGGCGATATTCTGGTCTACGCCGATTTACCGCGCTGGGAGATCCAGCAGCGCATGCGCAGCGGTGAACTGGCTAACTGGGGCGCGGCGAACCAACACGAGGATATTCTGCGTCGCTACAAACGCGCCTTTTTCATTGAATGGCGCGTATTCGATCGTCACAAAACCCCGCTGCTACGGCGTACTGATTATCTCCTCGATACCACCCAGGCGGATAATCCGGCGATGGTCGGCGGCGATGCGCTGCGCGCCGGGTTGCAACATACCACCCAACGTCCTTTTCGTGTGGTGCCCTTTTTCGACCCCGGCGTCTGGGGCGGACAATGGATGAAACAGAAATTCGATCTCGATCCCTCTGCGCCTAACTACGCATGGTGTTTTGACTGCGTGCCCGAGGAAAACAGCCTGTTGCTTCGTTACGGCGCGGTGCGGATCGAGATCCCCTCTCAGGATTTGGTGCTGCTGCATCCCCGGGCGCTGCTGGGTGAAAAAGTGCATGCCCGTTTTGGTGCGGAATTTCCCATCCGCTTTGATCTGCTAGATACCCTCGGCGGGCAGAACCTGAGTTTTCAGGTGCATCCGACCACGGAGTACATACAGCAGCATTTTGGTATGCATTACACCCAGGATGAGAGCTATTACATCCTTGAGGCAGAGCCAGGGGCTCAGGTGTATCTGGGGACCCGAACGGGTACCCGGCCCGAAGCGATGATGGACGACCTCAGACGGGCCAGCCGCGGTGAAAAGCCGTTCGACGACGCCCGCTTCGTCAATCATCTTGCGGCGAACAAGCACGATCATTTTTTGATCCCCGCCGGTACGGTTCACTGTTCTGGAGCAGGAACCGTGGTACTTGAGATCAGCGCCACGCCTTACATTTTCACCTTCAAGCTCTGGGACTGGGGTCGGCTGGGAATGGATGGGCAGCCCCGCCCGGTTCATCTGGCGCATGGCGAAAAGGTGATCGACTGGCAACGCGATACGCAGTGGATAGAACAGCATCTTGTGAATCAGTGTGAACCCCTCGGCGAAGGCACCGGCTGGCGCGAAGAGCGGACCGGGCTTCACGAGCGTGAATTCATCGAAACGCGTCGCCACTGGTTCAGTGAACCGGTGACGCACTCCCCCCACGGAGGCGTGAATGTCCTTAATCTTGTTGAAGGTGAAGAGGCGACGGTAGACAGCCCCGGCGGCGCATTCGCCCCGTTCGTCGTGCACTACGCAGAAACGTTTATCGTCCCCGCTGACGCAGGCGAATACCGTATTTCTCCGTCAGGGCCGAGCTGCGGTAAATCCATTGCCACCATTAAAGCCTGGGTAAGAGGTTAACCATGATTCACATTATTGTGGCGACACACGGCCCGCTGGCCACCGCCCTGCTGGAAAGCGGAAAAATGGTGTATGGCGATCTTCCTCATCGACAGGCGGTATGTCTGAATGCACAGGCTGGCATAGCGGGGTTTCGCCATGATTTCGCTGCGGCATACCACCGCGCAGGTGCGGGCGCAGACGGCATCGTCGTCCTGTGCGATATGCAGAGCGGAACGCCGTGGAATGTGGCCTGTGAATACGCGTTTAATCCCCAGACGCATCCGCCGGTCGCCGTGGTGGCAGGAGTCAACTTCCCCATGCTCTTGCTCACCGACGACATTCTGATGGCCCGGGATGTCCATGCCGCCGCCGCGCAGCTCATCGCATTAACGCAGCCCACCCTGGTTCAGGCAAAACGGGTGGAATCCGCCCAGAACGACGATTTCTAAGGAGCTTATATGAGCATTTCGTTTGTACGTATTGACGACCGGGTGATCCACGGGCAGCTCGTCACACGCTGGGCCAAAGAGCTGCCCTGTGATGGCATCGTGGCAATTGACGATGCCGTCGCGGCCGATCCGCTGCTCTCGTCGGTAATGAAAGGCGCGGTGTCAGATACCAGAGTGTGGCTGTTCGATACCCTGACCGCCATCGAAAAGCTGCCGAAAGTGATTGCCAGCGATAAGCGCTACTTCGTGATTGGCAAATCGCCTGTCACCCTGCAACGTCTTGAACAGGCAGGCATAAGCCTGAAGAGCGGCAATGGCAAAATTAACGTCGGGCCAATGAGTGCCCGCGCCAACACCATCACCATTGGCCCTAATCAGTCCGTAACGCCAGAGGAGGCAGCAGCCTTTGACTGGCTGACTGAACAGGGGCATGCCATCGAGTTTCGTCTGGTGCCCGATGCCAGTTTTTACAGCTGGCAGGACGCCCGGCAAAAACTGAAATAAGGAGCGCATGATGATTTTCGAAGCTTCTCTCATCGGTCTGCTTTGCTATCTCGGTGCACTCAGTAGTCCCTGGCTGTTTGGCCTGACGGGCGGCTGGTATCTCATCTCCCGCCCGCTGGTTTCGGGGATGCTGGTGGGCCTGATTCTGGGCGACGTTAAAACCGGGATCATGATTGGTGTGGCGGTGCAGGCCGTTTATATCGCGATGGTCACCCCCGGCGGTTCAATGCCTGCCGATCTCAATTTTGTCGCTTATCCTGCTATCGCGCTGGGGATTCTGTCGGGCAAAGGGCCAGAGGTGGCCGTGGCGCTGGCGGCGACCATTGGCATTGCCGGAACGATCCTGTTTAACGCCATGATGGTATTGAACTCATTCTGGAACCACCGCGCCGACGTGGCGCTTGAGCTCGGGGATGAGCGCGGAATTTATCTTAACAGCGCGGTCTGGCCGCAGGTGATGAACTTTGTTCTGCGCTTTGTGCCGACGTTTATCGCCGTCTATTTTGGCGCGCAGTACATCAGCGGGTTTATGGACAGTCTGCCCGGCATCGTGCTTTCGACCATGAACGTGCTGGGGGGCATCTTACCGGCCGTTGGGATCGCCATCCTGCTTAAGCAGATCATCAAAAGCTACAGCATGCTGATCTACTTCCTGGTGGGCTTCATATGCATTGTGTTCCTGAAGCTCAACATGGTGGCACTGGTGATTGTGGGCGCCCTGCTGGCGTTAATTCATTACAACTACAAGCCGGAAGCGCCGCAGGCTGTCACGCCGGGTAGGCCCGCCGACGATGAGGATGAATTCTGATGGAAGACCGTAAACTGACCCGAAAAGATCTGCGCCGCTGCTGGCGAGCGTGGATGATGCATAACCTCTCTTCGATGAGCTTCGAGCGTCTGGAATCGTTCGGCTTCTGTCTGAGCATGTTACCGGTCGCCAAAAAACTCTACCCGGATGCCGCCCAGCGCACCGAGATGCTGCGCAGACACGCCTCGTTTTACAACACGGAGCCGCAGATCGGTGCCATCGTAAACGGTATGGCGCTTGGGCTGGAAGAGAAAAAAGCCAACGGCGAGCCCATTGATGGCGAAACGATCAATACCCTGAAGGTGGGGCTGATGGGACCAATCGCGGGGATTGGTGACTCAATGATCCCCGGCATGCTGATCCCCATTTTACTGAGCATCGGTATGGCGCTTGCCGCCGGAGGAAATGTTCTTGGCCCGTTGTTCTACACCGTCGCCTGGCTGGCCATCATTATCCCGGGATCCTGGTTTCTGTTTCTGAAAGGCTACCAGATGGGCTCAGGATCGGTCGAGATGCTGGTGAGCAGCAAGTCAACGCGACTGCGCGAAGCTTTGTCTCTGCTGGGTGTATTTGTGATGGGCGGCGTGGCGGCAAGCTACGTTAAGCTGGGCACCGGACTGGAATTTATCACCCGTGACGGGGTTAACATCCATGTTCAGCAGATGCTTGACGGTATCTTCCCGCAGTTATTACCGCTTCTGGTGGTTCTGGGCACCTGGTATCTGATGGCAAAACGTGGCGTCTCCCCGGTCAGGGCCATGATTGTGTTGCTTGCGCTGGCGGCGCTGGGCGTCGCATCAGGTCTGTTTGCCGGATAAGACAGCCGGGGCAATGCCCCGGTTTTTTATGGGTGGAAGTTATGCCACAGTTCGGCCACTTTATCCGGGCGAGAGATAAACTGAAAGCGAGCAGGATCGGCAATAAATTGCGTATAGACAGGCTCATCCGTCAGGCCGAATTCGCTGTAGCGACGCGGTGTGATCATCTGTAGCCGCCCCGGCAGATAATGCGTGTTGTGCTGCCAGATGATATGGCTCCCCTGCAGCAGCGGATACCAGGCCAGTCCTTTACGCGCCCGCACGGCATCATATTCAAAACCATATTCCCTGTCGCACCACGCACCGAAAGTCAGCGGTTCATCCGGCGAGGCAGAGATAGTGGCATGCCCCCAGCCAGGCGGAACCAGCACCTTTTCGCCCGGCCCGGCCAGTACGGCGAAACAGCGCCCGGGATCGTCCGCAACATACTCCTGCATATAGATAATGGCGCGCCCCTGCCAGATTTCATACAGCTCGGGCGGAGACCAGCCGCTGTGACGGCTTTTACGGTGAACATGCCCCTGGCTGCGGATCGGCTCTTCACCCAGCGTTCCCGTCGCGTAAGTCACGACCCCAAACAGCAGCATGCGTTTTTTCAGCTCCTGCCGGTCTGCCAGACGGGCGACATCCATCGCGATAGCATAAACGTCTTCCGGCCCTGAGCAGTCAGGGTCCCGTAACGACGCGCGGATCTCATCAAGCTTACGGATCTCTGGCATCGGGCCAGTGACGTCCTCACCGTAGCTGAACCCCAGCGGGTGCCGGGTGATGGTCATGTCGAGCCCAAAGTTATCCATTCTGAACCTCCCAGCCACCGTCAGTGGCCAATACCCGCACGGCAAAACCGTGGGGTAACGCGGCATAGTCGTGTCCGGCGACGGCGGGCCAGACCGCGAGTGAAGAGAGCGTGGTCTCACCGGTATTGATTAAACGGTGGGCGGTAAAAGGCGCAATAATATGGACGGATCCCGGCATCACGCACTCCAGACGGGTTTCGCCGGATGTCGTCTGGAGTAAAAGCAGGCCACTTCCCCGCAGTCCAAAATAGACTTCGCCCTGTTCACGACGTTGATGAAAATGGCCGCGGGTCATAAAGAATTCCCGGCCAATTTTACCTGCAAGTAAATGGGTAACGCCGACAAACAACGCCCCTTCCTGTGCAGGCGATTCCAGCATTTCGACGTCATACACCGTCTGATGCGGATCGCATTGTGCCCAGGCGTCTCGATCGGCAAACAAACCATTGAGATCGGCAAGGCGTGTGGATTTAAGAATAAGTGCGCCGCGGGCAAGTGTTCCACTGGCCCAGGCCACCAGAGGCGGCAGGATAATATCTGAAGTCATCGTCTTCTCCGGCCCGAGGAGAACAACCCGCCCAGCATAACAATTTAAATGATTAACCTGCGCATCAAAGGCGCAATGTGTCAGGTGAATCACAGTTAATCAGCAATAAAAATGCCGGCCACTGACGTGGCCGGCATTCGGGTCATGCGCGAGGAAACTTACTCGACTTCGCGTGCGTCGATACGCAGCTCTTTCGGGACCTCGAAAACAATATTCTCTTCGCGTCCTTCCAGCGGGACCGCTTCGCCGCCGCCCAGTTCCTGCAGACGGGAAATCACGTTCTGCACCAGGATATCCGGAGCCGAGGCGCCGGCGGTTACCCCGACACAGGCCACGTTTTTCACCCATGCTTCCTGGATATCGCTGGAATCATCAATCAGATAGGCCGCTTTCCCCATTCGCTGCGCAAGTTCAGCCAGACGATTGGAGTTAGAGGAATTTTTCGAACCGACAACCAGCACCACGTCCGCCTGTTCAGCCAGAGCACGCACCGCTTCCTGGCGATTGGTGGTGGCGTAGCAAATGTCGTCCTTACGCGGGCCGACGATTTTCGGGAAGCGCTGGCGCAGGGCGTCAATCACGTCCGACGTATCGTCAACGGAGAGCGTCGTCTGGGTCATAAACGAGAGACGCGTTTCATTTTTGACGTTCAGCGTAAACACATCTTCCGGCGACTCCACCAGGTACATCCCCCCTTCCGGGTTGCTGTACTGGCCCATGGTACCTTCGACTTCCGGGTGGCCGGCATGGCCAATCAGGATCGACTCTTCACCACGACGGCTGGCGCGCGCCACTTCCATATGCACTTTGGTCACTAATGGGCAGGTGGCGTCGAACACGGTCAGATCGCGGCTTTTCGCTTCGTTACGCACCGCCTGAGAAACCCCGTGTGCGGAGAAAATCAGGATCGCGCCGTCAGGCACTTCGCTGATCTGCTCAATGAAGATCGCGCCACGCTCGCGCAGGCTGTCGACGACATAACGGTTATGCACCACTTCGTGACGCACATAAATCGGCGCGCCGTAAATCTCGAGCGCGTTTTCAACAATGCTGATAGCGCGGTCTACACCGGCGCAAAAGCCGCGCGGGTTAGCCAACAGGATCTGCATTTCAGGCCTCCAGTACCGGATCGATCTCCAGCACTTCAATATCAAAATGGACGGTGCGCCCGGCAAGCGGATGGTTGAAGTCAACGGTGATGGAGTCACCATTGATTTCGCGGATCACGCCAGGCATTTCGCTGCCATCCATAGCGGTAAAGAGCATGATCGCCCCGATTTCCGGCTCACCTGCATCCATAAACTCGCGGCGCGAGAAGTACTGAACAAGGTCCGGGCTTGGCACGCCAAACGCGGCATCCGGCTCCAGCGAAAATGCCTTTTTCTCGCCTTCTTTCAGGCCAAGCAGCTGTTGCTCAAGACCTTCAGACAGGGAGGTGTCGCCGAGACGAAACAGGGCGGGTTTGCCGTTATTGCGGGTGGATTCAGCCGTGGAGCCATCATCCAGTTTCAGCGTGAAATGAACGAGAACCGCGCTGTTGCTCTGTACGGATTTAGACATGCAAATTGCTCGCTTGTTTTGACCCACCGGTAAGAGACGGCAGGCCAGACATTCTGTAGGCCGGGGGCGCATGCGCCACCCGGCATTTACATTTAAGCCTGTTTCTTCGCGGCCGCGTTCGGCAAGAAGCCTTCCAGCACGATTAACGCCGCGCCGATGCAAATTGCGCTGTCGGCGAGGTTAAAGGTCGCGAAGTGCCAGTCGCCGACATAGAAGTCGATCATATCGACCACAAAGCCGTGCCACAGGCGATCAAACAGGTTGCCCAGCGCGCCACCGATAATCAGCGCATAGGCGATGTTATTTAGCTTTTGTGTTGCCTTCGAACGGTACATCAGCAGCGATAGCACCACACAGATACCGATAGCGATACCTGCAAAGAACCAGCGCTGCCAGCCACCGCTGTCAGCAAGGAAACTAAACGCCGCACCGTAGTTACGTGCGTAATGCAGGTTAAGCGACGGGAACAGCGACACCGTCTCCCCCAGAGCAAAATTCTGGAGGATCAGGAACTTGCTACCCAGATCGATAATCAGCACTACCACCACCAGCCACAGCCAGCGCAGTCCTGTTGAACAGAGAGTTTTACTCATCAGGCAAACTTACGTTTCTCGCCGTCACCGGCGACGTTGCTGACACAGCGTCCGCAGATATCTGCGTGTTCCGCCACCTGGCCGACATCAGTGGTGTAATGCCAGCAACGCGGGCATTTATCACCTTCGGCTTTGCTCAGTGCGACTTTCAGTCCTTTGAGCAGTTCGCTCTGCTGTGCATCAGCAGACGCCTGGGCATAATCCGCAACTTTCGCACCGGAGGTCAACAGGACAAATCGTAATTCATCGCCCAGCGCCGTCAGTTTCGCCGCCAGCTCTGGCTCGGCGTACAGGGTAACTGCCGCTTCCAGCGAGCCGCCGACTTTCTTGTCAGCACGCGCCTGCTCGATAACCTTGTTCACTTCGCCACGCACTTTCAGCAGCTCGTCCCAGAAGGCATCGTTCATCGCTTCGGTGCTGGAGAGATCGAACAGACCTTCATACCACTCGCCGGTGAAGACATACTTCTCACGGTCGCCTGGCAGGTAACCCCAGATTTCATCTGCGGTGAAGGACATGATCGGTGCCATCCAGCGAACCAGCGCTTCTGCGATGTGGAACAGCGCAGTCTGGCAGCTACGACGCGCCACACTGTCCGCTTTCGCGGTGTACTGGCGGTCTTTGATGATGTCGAGGTAGAACGAGCCCATCTCGATGGAGCAGAAGCGCATCAGGCGCTGCACCACTTCGTGGAAATCATAAGATTCGTAAGCCTTCAGGATATCTTCCTGTGCCGCTTTCGCGCAGCCTACCGCCCAGCGATCCAGCACCACCATCTCTTCCGGTTTCACCATATCTTTTAGCGGATCGAACCCGTTCAGGTTCGCCAGCAGGAAGCGCGCAGTGTTACGGATACGACGATAGCTGTCGGCAGCACGTTTCAGGATCTCGTCCGACACCGCCATTTCGCCGGTATAGTCGGTAGAAGCAACCCACAGACGCAGAATGTCCGCGCCCAGTTTGTTCATCACGTCCTGCGGAGAGACGGTGTTACCGATCGATTTAGACATCTTACGGCCCTGACCATCCACGGTGAAACCGTGGGTCAGCACCTGGCGATACGGTGCTTTACCTTTCATGGCGGTGGAAATCATCAGCGATGACATGAACCAGCCACGGTGTTGGTCAGAACCTTCCAGATACATATCTGCCGCGTGGCCGGCAAATTCCGGACGCACGTCAACAACAGACGCGTGCGTTGAACCGGAGTCAAACCACACGTCCAGGGTATCAGGCACTTTCTCGTAGTTGTCTGCATCAGCGCCCAGGATGTCGCGGGAATCGAGATCCCACCATGCCTGAATGCCGTCAACTTCAACACGCTTCGCGACTTCTTCCATCAGCGCCAGGGTGTTCGGGTGCAGTTCCTGTGTCTCTTTGTGCACGAACAGAGACATTGGCACGCCCCAGGTACGCTGACGGGAGATACACCAGTCAGGACGGTTAGCGACCATGGATTCGATACGCGCCTGACCCCAGTCCGGGATCCACTGCACGCCTTTGATCTCTTTCAGGGACTGCTCGCGCAGGCCTTTCTGATCCATGCTGATGAACCACTGTGGGGTCGCACGGAAGATGATCGGAGATTTGTGACGCCAGCAGCACGGATAGCTGTGCTGCATTTTCTCAACGTGCAGCAGCGCGCCGCTGGTGCGCAGCATGTCAACGATGATGTCGTTCGCTTTGAAGACGTTGATACCGTCCAGCGCCGGGTAGGTGCCAGGCAGGTAAGAGCCGTCAGGACCCACCGGGTTAGCGATTTCAAGACCGTATTTCAGGCTGATGCTGTAGTCGTCAGGACCGTGGCCACCGGCGGTATGTACCGCACCGGTACCCGCATCCAGCGTCACATGATCGCCCAGAATCGCCGGCACATCGAAGCCCAGGAACGGGTGTTTGAAGCGCATCAGCTCCAGCGCGTCACCTTTCACGGTGCCCAGCACGGTGTAGTCGGCGATGTTCGCGCGTTTCAGCACGCTTTCGACCAGATCTTTCGCCAGGATCAGCGCCTGACCATCAACCTGCACCAGCGCGTACTCGAACTCGCCGGACAGGGAGATCGCGCGGTTTGCTGGCAGTGTCCACGGGGTGGTGGTCCAGATAACCAGCGAGATGGGGCCGTTGACAGAGGTCACGCCAAATTTGGCTTTCACCGCCTCCTGATCGACCGCGTGGAAGGCCACGTCGATAGACGGAGAGGTTTTGTCGTAATACTCCACTTCCGCTTCTGCCAGCGCAGAACGGCAGTCCACGCACCAGTGCACCGGCTTCGCGCCTTTGTGCAGATGGCCGTTACCGATGATTTTACCCAGCGCACGGATGATGTTGGCTTCGGTTTTGAAGTCCATGGTCAGGTACGGACGTGACCAGTCACCCAGCACGCCCAGGCGGATAAAGTCCTGACGCTGACCGTCAACCTGCGTAGCCGCGTATTCGCGACATTTTGCGCGGAATTCTGCCGCGGTGAACTTCTCACCCGGCTTACCAAACTCTTGCTCAACTTTCAGTTCAATTGGCAGACCATGGCAGTCCCAGCCCGGAACGTAAGGCGAGTCATATCCCGCGAGGCCTTTGGACTTCACGATAATGTCTTTCAGAATCTTGTTTACAGAGTGACCAATATGAATGCTGCCATTCGCATATGGAGGGCCATCATGCAGAATGAAGGTTTTTTTGCCTTTTTTGGCTGCACGGATGATGCCGTACAGGTCATCATCGGTCCAACGCGCCAGCATTCCCGGTTCGCGCTTGGCGAGATCGCCGCGCATCGGGAACCCTGTTTCCGGCAAATTCAGGGTTGATTTATAGTCACTCATCAGATTCTCGGTTCCGTATTTTTCACGTAGGCATTTAAGCCGGGTTTACTCGCCCAAAAAACTCGCGGGCCGTTAATTCATCTCGCGCGATTTGCGCCTTTAGTTCATCCAGCGAAGCAAATCGCTGCTCATTGCGTATTTTTTTACGCAGTATCACATCTATATGGCGACCATAAAGGTCCATTACAACGTCCAGCAGGTGCACTTCTAATTGTTGACGGACACCAGCGACTGTAGGACGTGTGCCAATATTGGCGACACCGAAATACGGTTTATCGCCCAGACCAGCCACTTCCACCGCATATACCCCTTTAACCGGGGAGACCTGACGACGTAGCGGTATATTCGCCGTCGGGAAACCTATGGTGCGGCCCAGCGCATCGCCATGGACCACACGACCTGAAATGCTAAACGGATGTCCCAGCAGCGTTTCCGCCGTATCCAGTTCATCGTTGGCCAGCGCCTGACGCACCGCAGTGCTGCTAACCCGGACGCCGCCTTCGCAAAAGGTCATTGCGCTGGTGACATCAAAGCCGTACTCGAGGCCAGCCTTCTGTAATAGCAAGAAATCGCCCTGACGACCAGCGCCAAAGCGGAAATCATCCCCCACGGCCAGAAACTGCACGCCAAGGCGCCTGACCAGCAGGTCACTGACGAAATTTTGTGCTGTGAGCGCGGCAAAGCGGCGATCGAAACGCACGCACAATACGTAGTCCACCCCGGACTCTGCCAGGTAGCGCAACTTCTCGCGCAGGCGAGTGAGGCGAGCCGGTGATTTATCGCCGGCAAACAGCTCCAGCGGCTGCGGCTCAAAAATCATCACTACAACGGGCAGGCCACGCGCCTCCCCTTCTTTACGCAATCCCTGCAGCAGCGCCTGATGACCACGATGCACGCCGTCGAAATTACCAATGGTCAGCACGCACCCGTGCGGTGCTCTGCTGAGATTATGTATGCCGCGTATCAGCTTCATGTCTGGCTCAAAACAGTGAAAATCGCCAAAGTATACCTTGTACAGCGGTTAAGGTTAACCGGCGATTGTTCGCGCAAAACAGAAAGCCGTAATGATTTCATCAGGCTGACCTTTCACAGCAAAAAAATCTGCCCGTGAACTGCGTTTTTTGTGCCGAAAAGCTGTATTCACGAGCGACAAGCTGGTAGAATCCTGCGCCATCACTACGTAACGTAGCGTCGCCAATCAACGGCGCTTATTTGCACAAATCCATTGACAAAAGAAGGTATAGAGGGCATATTCCTCGGCCTTTGAATTGTCCACATAGATCATATTTGGGAGTTGGACCTTGGCTAATATCAAATCAGCTAAGAAACGTGCTATCCAGTCTGAAAAGGCTCGTAAGCACAATGCAAGCCGTCGCTCTATGATGCGTACTTTCATCAAGAAAGTATACGCAGCTATCGAAGCTGGCGACAAAGCTGCTGCGCAGAACGCATTTAATGAAATGCAACCAATCGTGGATCGTCAGGCTGCTAAAGGTCTGATCCACAAAAACAAAGCAGCGCGTCATAAAGCAAACCTGACCGCGCAGATCAACAAACTGGCTTAATCGCCACTTGTTGTTGCTTGTTTTAAAAGAACCCGCTTAACGCGGGTTTTTTTATATCTTCAGATTGCCGGTGGCGTAAACAGCGCCGAGTAGTCGCGGTTACAGATGCGCTGTACCGCCGGATGTTGAATCATCCTTTCTGCAAATATCGCGTGATACTCCTCCATCACGTTATCGACCCGGCCAATCTCCGTAATCTTGTTATCTGAATAGAGATCGTGCACGTACAGCGTCGGTGCAACGAAGATGGCGTTATGCGCCTCCCCGAAGGCTTTCATTAGCGCCGCATCGTCAAACTCGCCGAGGATCTCCACCTTCAGTCCCTGAGAGTTAAACCAGTTCAGCAGTTTGCGCCCAAGCATGGAACGCCGGCCTGGCACCAGCAAACGACGCTCCTCCAGACAGGCAGGAAACGGTTTTTCCGGCGGCGGGTTAATGCACCAGAAGCTGACCCCGCATTCGCCAATCTTCACCGAGAACAGCCCTTCCTGCTGCGTAGAGTCGATCGGGCAGTCCGAGATAATCATATCCAGCTTATGCTGGCTCAGCTGCTCCAGCAGCATCTCGTGCGTGGACTCAAAACAGCGCAGGTGGATTTGCTCATCTTCGACCACCGCCGCATCCAGCACGCCGCTGACCAGCCGTTTTGACAACGCATCCGCCACGCCGACGTCAAAGAGCAGGTTTGACTCTTTGCGGTAGTTAACGATATCCAGCATCTCCTGGCTTAAGGTGAACATCTTATCCGCGTAGCGGAAAACCAGTTCGCCCAGCTCACTTGGCTCAATCCCACGGCCCTTGCGCTTAAAGAGCTTGCCCTGCAGCCGCTCTTCCAGCGCTTTGATTTGCCCGGTGATGGTCTGCGGCGTCAGGTAGAGCGCCTCTGCCGCCCCCACGACCGAGCCCTGCTTATAGACGTGCCAGAAGTAGTAAAGGTGGTTGTAATTCAAATGAGACATCGTGTCTTCGCTCCCTGATCGTGTAGCGGGAGAAGGTGTTCTTCTCCCGGTTTCCTGTTATGCCTGAACGACCGGTCCGGACAGTTTGACCTTCAATAAGGTATAGCCAGTGACTGCGGCCAGTAACGATCCGATAAGGATACCCAGCTTCGCCCAGACGATAAGCTCAGGCGCATGGGCACCAAAAGCCAGCGTTGAGATAAAGATCGACATGGTAAACCCAATGCCACACAGCACGCCCACCGCCATGATCTGTTTAAACGTGGTACCGTGCGGCAGTGACGCCAGCTTCAGCTTCAGCGCGAGCCAGCAGAACAGGCTAATACCCAGCGGCTTACCAATAAACAGTCCGGCAATAATGCCCAGCGGCAACATTGAGGTCAGTCCCTCAAGGGTTACCCCTTCCAGCGAAACGCCTGCATTAGCGAAAGCAAACAGCGGCAGGATCATAAAGGCGACCCACGGGTGCAGTACATGCTCCAGCTGTTTGGCAGGCGATTTCCCCTCCTGCGGCTTAAGCGGAACGAAGAAGCCGACGATGACCCCAGCGAGCGTAGCGTGCACGCCTGATTTCAGTACCGCGGTCCACAGCACCATCCCCACCAGCACGTAGATCCCGATGCGACGCACGTTGCAAATGTTCAACAGCGCCAGTACCGCAATCGCTCCTGCGGCAACGCTCAACGACAGGATCGACAGGTCGCTGGTGTAGAACAGCGCAATAATGACAATCGCGCCCAGGTCATCAATGATCGCCAGCGCCATCAGGAAGATTTTCAGTGCCACCGGCACGCGGCTTCCCAACAAGGCCAGCACACCCAGGGCAAACGCGATATCCGTTGCTGCCGGAATAGCCCAGCCATGACGCGATACCGGATCCTGCCAGGTGAACGCCAGGAAGAGCAACGCCGGAATGACCATCCCCCCGAATGCGGCAATCACCGGGAACGCAGCACGCTGACGGCTGGCAAGCGAGCCCAGGACCAGCTCACGCTTAACCTCCAGTCCTACCAGCAGGAAAAACACGGCCATCAGTGCATCGTTGATCCACAGCAGCATGTTCTTGTTAATTTCCAGCGCCCCGACTTTTAGCTCGACGGGAGTTTCCAGAAACGCGTGGTAAAAGTCGCGTGTGAACCCCATATTGGCCAGCGCCATCGCGGCCGCAGCGGCAATAATCAGGATGATGCCGCCTGATGCTTCACTGCTAAAAAAACGGTGTATTAATTTCACGTAGGCTCTCTCTTACAGCAATACTTCGGTAAAACCATAATACCAGGCCAAACAGCTCGGCAAAAGCAGATTAATGTTGAGTATATATTCAGTTTTACCGAATGATAGCCATGAGGACAGCTACAAAAAGAAAAAGCCCGAAATCGCTTCCGGGCTTTTTGAGATGAACACCAGCTAACGGATCAGCGGGTCAAATCGTCGAAGAATTTTTTGACGCCATCGAAGAAGCTTTTGGAGCGCGGGCTGTTTTTCTCACCCGTCGGGCCGCCAAAACTTTCCTGCAGCTCTTTCAGCAGCTGTTTCTGCTTGTCGTTCAGGCCAACCGGGGTTTCAACCACCACGCGGCACAGCAGGTCGCCCTGCGCACCACCGCGAACGGATTTAACACCTTTACCACGCATGCGGAACAGCTTGCCGGTCTGGGTTTCGCCTGGAACCTTCAGATTGACGCGACCATCAAGCGTTGGCACTTCAATTTCGCCACCGAGTGCCGCCATGGCGAAGTTGATGGGCACTTCACAGTACAGGTTGTTGCCTTCACGCTCAAAGATGGCGTGCTGCTTGACCTGAACCTGAACGTACAGATCGCCTGCCGGTGCACCGTGCTCGCCGGCCTCACCTTCACCTGCCAGACGGATACGGTCGCCCGTGTCCACGCCTGCCGGGATTTTAACGGACAGCGTCTTGGTTTTCTCAACGCGACCATGACCGTGGCATTTTGTGCAGGGGTCTTTAATCAGCGTACCGCGACCATGACAGTGCGGACACGCCTGCTGCACGGCGAAGAAGCCCTGACGCATCTGCACCTGACCGGAACCGTGACAGGTTGGACAGGTTTGCGGCTGGGTGCCTGCTTTCGCGCCGCTGCCGTGGCAAACGTCACACTCTTCCAGCGTCGGAATACGGATCTCTTTGGTGACGCCACGTACGGCCTCTTCCAGCGTCAGATCCATGTTGTAGCGCAGGTCGGCGCCGCGCGCCGCGCGCTGACGGCCACGACCGCCGCCAAAAATGTCGCCGAAAACATCGCCAAAGATATCGCTGAAGTCAGCGCCGCCGCCAAAGCCGCCGCCACCGAATCCACCGCCGCCCATGCCGCCTTGTTCGAAGGCTGCGTGGCCGTACTGGTCATAGGCCGCACGTTTCTGTGCATCGGTCAGGACTTCGTAGGCTTCTTTGATCTCTTTAAATTTGGCTTCAGCCTCTTTGTCACCCTGGTTGCGGTCCGGGTGGAATTTCATGGCCAGGCGCTTATACGCCTTTTTGATTTCACGCTCTTCCGCAGTTTTCGGAACGCCTAAAATCTCGTAAT
Organism: Enterobacter cloacae complex sp. 2024EL-00711; assembly: GCF_047529885.1. Taxonomy (NCBI): domain Bacteria; kingdom Pseudomonadati; phylum Pseudomonadota; class Gammaproteobacteria; order Enterobacterales; family Enterobacteriaceae; genus Enterobacter; species Enterobacter cloacae complex sp. 2024EL-00711. The sequence continues at coordinate 307,604 of NZ_JBLIZC010000003.1, read as the reverse complement.
AGTCTTGCTTTGCCATTGGTTTTTTTAAGCCCCTTAACATGCGAGCACGGGCGTGGAGAGTTCTCCTACGCCCGTGCCGATTAATTACCCTGCATCAGGGCGATTATTTTTTGTCTTTCACTTCTTCGAACTCAGCGTCGACAACGTCGTCGTCTTTCGCGTTGTTCTGAGAAGCGTCAGCGCCAGCCTGCTGTTGGGCGTGCTGCTGCTGAGCGATTTCCATCAGCTTCTGAGAAGCCTGTGCCAGCTCCTGCATCTTCGCTTCGATATCCGCTTTGTCTTCGCCTTTCAGAGACGTTTCCAGCGCGCTCAGTGCAGCTTCGATAGCCGTTTTGTCTTCAGCTGGCAGTTTATCGCCGGCTTCTTCAACCTGCTTACGGGTGCTGTGCAGCAGATGGTCGCCCTGGTTGCGGGTCTGAACCAGCTCTTCGAACTTACGGTCAGATTCCGCGTTCGCTTCTGCTTCACGAACCATTTTCTGGATCTCTTCTTCGTTCAGACCGGAAGAGGCCTTAATGGTGATCTTCTGCTCTTTACCGCTGTTTTTGTCTTTCGCGGAAACGTGCAGGATACCGTCAGCATCGATATCGAAGGTTACTTCGATCTGCGGCATACCGCGTGGCGCCGGGTTGATGCCATCCAGGTTGAACTGACCCAGTGACTTGTTATCCGCCGCACGCTTACGCTCACCCTGCAGCACATGGATGGTTACTGCAGACTGGTTGTCTTCAGCAGTAGAGAACACCTGGCTGTGCTTAGTAGGGATAGTGGTGTTTTTGGTGATAAGCGCCGTCATCACACCGCCCATGGTTTCGATACCCAGAGACAGCGGGGTAACGTCCAGCAGCAGAACGTCTTTCACATCACCCGTCAACACACCACCCTGAACGGCAGCACCGATAGCCACTGCTTCGTCCGGGTTAACGTCTTTACGTGGCTCTTTACCAAAGAATTCAGCCACTTTCTTCTGAACCATTGGCATACGGGTCTGGCCACCGACGAGGATAACGTCGTTGATATCAGACACGGACAGTCCAGCATCCTGCAGAGCGACTTTCAGTGGCTCGATGGAACGGTTCACCAGGTCTTCTACCAGGCTTTCCAGTTTCGCACGGGTCACTTTAATGTTCATGTGTTTAGGACCGGTCGCGTCTGCAGTGATATACGGCAGGTTCACGTCGGTCTGCTGAGCGGAAGACAGTTCGATCTTCGCTTTCTCAGCGGCTTCTTTCAGGCGCTGCATTGCCAGCGGGTCGTTACGCAGGTCAATGCCCTGATCTTTCTTAAACTCGTCAACGAGGTAGTTGATCAGACGGGTATCGAAGTCTTCACCACCCAGGTGGGTATCACCGTTGGTTGCCAGAACTTCGAAGGTTTTTTCGCCATCAACTTCGTCGATTTCGATAATAGAGATATCGAAAGTACCACCACCCAGGTCGTAAACCGCGATAGTACGGTTGCCAACTTCTTTATCCAGACCGTAAGCCAGTGCCGCTGCGGTTGGTTCGTTGATGATACGTTTTACTTCCAGACCTGCAATACGGCCAGCATCTTTCGTTGCCTGACGCTGAGCATCGTTGAAGTAAGCAGGAACGGTGATAACAGCTTCAGTTACCGGTTCACCCAGGTAATCTTCTGCGGTTTTCTTCATTTTTTTCAGCACTTCCGCAGAGATCTGCGGTGGTGCCGTTTTGGTGCCTTTCACATCAAGCCATGCATCGCCGTTATCTGCTGCGATGATTTTGTAAGGCATGATAGAAACGTCACGCTGAACTTCTTCGTCCTGGAAGCGGCGGCCAATCAGGCGTTTAATCGCAAACAGGGTATTTTGCGGGTTTGTCACTGCCTGACGTTTAGCCGGCTGACCAACCAGAGTTTCACCATCCTGGGTATAAGCAATGATAGAAGGCGTGGTGCGATCGCCCTCGGCGTTCTCCAGCACGCGTGCGGTAGTGCCATCCATAATCGCTACACAAGAGTTGGTAGTACCCAGGTCGATACCAATAATTTTACCCATCTAAACGTCTCCACTTAAAATTCAGTCAACATGTGGTTGTGTACCTGTAATAAGGGCAGAACGTGCTTTTTCAACTGCCCACAATTGATTTTTTTCAGGTCCACACACTGCGGTTGACTACAAGATGGGGTCGCGCCAGCGTCCATCAAGGGGGAACGGTAAAAAAAATTTTTAATTTCACCCTGATGAGATCATAGACGGCATTGATTGCGCCCATTATGATGCCGCGCCCCGTCAGGGAGAACTGACGCGGGTTTAACCATTTCACCATATTAATGATGATTTTTTTGAGGACTTATGGGCAACACTAAGTTGGCTAATCCGGCTCCGCTGGGCCTGATGGGTTTTGGCATGACCACTATCCTGCTGAACCTGCACAACATCGGGATGTTCCCGATGGATGGCATTATCCTGGCGATGGGCATTTTTTACGGCGGTATCGCGCAAATCTTCGCGGGCCTGCTGGAATATAAGAAAGGCAACACCTTCGGCTTAACCGCATTTACCTCTTATGGTTCTTTCTGGCTGACCCTGGTCGCGATCCTGCTGATGCCTAAAATGGGCCTGGCAGACGCGGCAAACGCACATTTCCTGGGCGTTTACCTTGGTCTGTGGGGCGTCTTCACGCTGTTTATGTTCTTCGGCACCCTGAAAGGTAACCGCGCACTGCAGTTTGTTTTCCTGAGCCTGACCGTGCTGTTCGCCCTGCTGGCGATCGGCCACCTCGTGGATAACGAAAGCATCGTGCATATTGCCGGCTGGATTGGTCTGGTGTGCGGCGCAAGCGCTATCTACCTGGCAATGGGTGAAGTGCTGAACGAGCAGTTTGACCGCACCATTCTACCGATTGGTGAAAAACACTGATCCATCTGTCGTGTCCGCCTCGCGGGCACGACATCCCTGTTTCTGCCGAAGCCAAATGCCTAACACCAGCCCCATCACCGACAGCGCGAGCACATACCAGGCGGGTGCCATCGGGGATACTCCCATCAACACCGTGACCGCAATCGGCGTCAGCCCGCCAAAGATGGCGTAAGAGACGTTATAGGAAAAAGAGATCCCGGTGAAGCGGACCTCTGGCGGAAAAGCTCGCACCATCACATACGGCACTGCACCGACAACCCCCACGCACAGCCCGACCGTACCGTAGAGCAGGAACAGCTGTTGAGGATGGCTGCCTGCCAGGTGGTAAAACGCCCAGCTCGACGCAGCCAGCAGCAGGCTGCCGATGATGAAAGTCAGGCCGGCACCGATACGATCAACGGCCAGCCCCGCGGCCAGACAGCCAAAGCAGAGCATAATGGTGGCGATACTGTTTGCCTGCAACGTTACCGCCGGCGCAAAACCGTACTGCTTTTGCAGCCATACCGGAGACATTAAGATAACGACCACGATGCCCGCCGACAGCAGCCAGGTGAGCAGCATCGACACCACAACCGCGCTTCGGTGGCGCACCACCACGGCTTTTACCGGCAACTCCTGCGCCAGCGCCTTGCGCTGCTGCATCTCAAGGAAAATGGGTGTCTCCTGCAGCCAGCGGCGAAGATACATCGCCACCAGGCCAAACGCCCCGCCGAGCAGGAACGGTACGCGCCATCCCCAGTCGTGAACCGCCTGTTGCGTCATGCTGGTATTCACGATAGTGGCCACCACTGAACCGAGGAGGATACCGACAGTCAGCCCCGCCGTTAAGGTTCCACAGGCGATGCCGATGCGGCGCGCCGGCACATGCTCCGCCACAAACACCCAGGCCCCCGGCACTTCGCCGCCAATTGCCGCCCCCTGAAGAATGCGCATCAGCAACAGCAGCAGCGGAGCAACAATGCCCATTGAGGCGTAAGTGGGCAGCAGACCAATGGCCAGCGTCGGCACGGCCATCAGTAAAATGCTGAGCGTGAACATCTTCTTACGCCCGACCAGGTCACCAAAGTGGGCCATCACAATGCCACCCAGCGGTCGTGCCAGATACCCGGCGGCAAAAATGCCGAAGGTTTGCACCTGGCGCAACCACTCCGGGATATCTGCCGGGAAGAAAAGCTCCCCCACCACGGCGGCGAAGAAGACGAAGATGATAAAGTCGTAAAACTCCAGCGCACCGCCTAAGGCCGCGAGCGTGAGGGTTTTATAGTCCTGTCGATTCAGAGGTCGGGTGTTATGTGACATAGCGAACCATTCGGCTTGTGTTGTGGATTTATTTTTACAGCAAACGTAAAGAAAAAATTACTATACCGTAAAACCCTTACCACGCCACCGTCGCTTCAGCTAATGTCACATATTGATTAATTTCAGGAGATTGTCTCGCGACGAGCGTTTTTCGGACGAAAAGCTGCTACCACTTTCTCATCGGTCTCCACATACGGACCGTCAAGCAACTGTATACAATACGGTACACTTGCAAAAATCCCGTGCACGATCACGCTGCCATCTTCCGCTTTCAGTCCTTCAAGCGTCTCTTTGATGGACTTCGGCTGGCCCGGCAAATTCAGAATCAATGCCTGCTTGCGGATTACCCCGACCTGACGGGAGAGGATCGCCGTCGGGACAAAGTGTAGACTGATCTGGCGCATCTGCTCACCGAAGCCAGGCATCTCACGATCGGCAACCGCCAGCGTGGCATCCGGAGTGACGTCCCGGCGCGCGGGCCCGGTGCCTCCCGTGGTCAATACCAGGTGGCAGCTCATCTCATCCACCAGCTCACAGAGTGTCTGTTCGATAATTGGCTGTTCGTCAGGGATCAGGCGGGTCTGGATCTCAAAGGGGGTTGTCAACGCACTGCCCAGCCATTCTTCCAGCGCGGGGATGCCTTTATCCTGATAAACACCGCTGGAGGCGCGGTCAGAAATCGACACTAAGCCGATGCGTAAGGTATTCATATCCATTCCATTCAAAAAAGTACTGATTAAAGGGAATGATACACGCAGAGGGGAAATTCAGACAGAGTACGAAAGAAGTAGCGTGACCGGGGACCCGGTCACGCAGAATGATTACAGCAGGTCGCCGATCATTTTTTCCAGTTTTTCCTGGTCGATAGCAAACTTACGGATACCGTCCGCCAGTTTATCTACAGCCATTGGATCCTGGTTATGCTGCCACAGGAACTCAGATTCAGTGATGCGCTCCGGACGCGCTTTCACTTCACCGGTGTAGGACAGTTTACGCTCGATAGCACCTTCGCTTTCAGCCAGCTCTTTCAGCAGTGCCGGGGCGATGGTCAGGCGGTCACAGCCAGCCAGTTCGATGATTTCACCTACGTTACGGAAGCTTGCGCCCATCACCACAGTCTCATAACCGTGCTGTTTGTAGTATTCGTAGATTTCGGTCACGGAAACGACGCCTGGATCTTCAGATGCCGCGTACTCTTTCTTATCCGTGTTGGCTTTGTACCAGTCCAGAATACGGCCAACGAATGGAGAAATCAGGTATACGCCGGCTTCCGCACATGCACGCGCCTGTGCGAAGGAGAACAGCAGCGTCAGGTTACAGTTGATACCGTCTTTTTCCAGCTGTTCAGCTGCACGAATACCCTGCCAGGTTGACGCCAGTTTGATCAGGATGCGGTCATTGCTGATGCCGGCATCGTTGTACATTTTGATCAGACGTTTTGCTTTGGCGATAGACGCTTCGGTGTCGTAGGAGAGACGTGCGTCAACTTCGGTAGAGATGCGGCCAGGAACCAGTTTCAGAATTTCCAGACCAATGTTCACGGCCAGTTTATCAGTGGCATCAACAACCTGCTGCGCGCGGTCGTTGCTCTGTGCTTTCGCCCAGGTCACTGCGTCGTCAATCAGTTTGCGATACTCAGGGATCTGTGCGGCGTTAAGGATCAGAGAAGGGTTGGTGGTGGCATCCTGCGGCTGGTACAGCTTCATTGCCGCGATATCTCCGGTGTCAGCTACGACAGTGGTGAACTGACGAAGGGAGGTCAATTTATCCGTCATGATAGTGTTTCTCTTTTAACGTGCCCTGGATAATTCACGCTACCGACAGCATGCCTGCAGCGGAAAAATGACAGGTTTACTTGTTAGGGGGATGTAACCGGTCTGCCCTGATGATAACACGACGGAGGGGTAGCGCAACCGCAGACAGTGCGCTTAGACAGAGTATGATAAACTCAGAATATTAACAGGCTGCTAAGTAACAGCATGTCCAATCAGTGGTAGCGCTTACATATTCATTTTGGCATCAACAAGAGGGACGTTAATGCCTGATTTCCTTTTCTTTATTAATGAAGTCCTTTGGGGTTCGATAATGATATACCTGCTGCTGGGTGCAGGTATTTGGTTTACGCTACGCAGCGGGTTTATCCAGTTTCGTTATATTCGCAAATTTGGCAGAAGTCTGAAAAACAGCGTCACGCCCCAGCCGGGCGGATTAACCTCTTTCCAGGCCCTCTGCACCAGCATTGCAGCACGCCTCGGCAGCGGTAATATGGCAGGGGTGGCACTGGCCATCAGCGCCGGTGGCCCGGGCGCTGTTTTCTGGATGTGGGTCACGGCCCTTATCGGGATGGCCACCTCCTTTGCCGAAAGCGCCCTCGCCCAACTCTACAAAGAAAAAGATAAAAACGGACAGTTTCGCGGCGGCCCGGCCTGGTACATGGCGCGTGGCTTAGGAATGCGCTGGATGGGCGTGCTGTTTTCGCTGTTTTTACTGCTCGCCTACGGTCTGATTTTCAATACCGTTCAGGCGAATTCTGTCGCCCATGCCTTGCGCTATGCCTTTGCGTGTCCGGAGTGGATCACCGGGCTTGTTTTAGCCCTCTGTATCCTGCTGACCATTTCGACCGGCCTAAAAGGTGTCGCCCGCCTGATGCAGTGGTTGGTACCGGTCATGGCGCTGCTGTGGGTTGCCGCCAGCCTGTTCGTCGCCGCACGGCATATCGAGCAGGTGCCGGAAGTGATTGCAACCATCTTCAAAAGCGCATTTGGCTGGCGCGAGGCGGCATCGGGCGCACTGGGCTATACGTTCAGCCAGGCGCTGATGTCGGGCTTTCAGCGCGGAATGTTCTCCAATGAAGCCGGTATGGGATCAACGCCCAATGCCGCAGCCGCCGCCGCGTCCTGGCCGCCCCACCCGGCGGCACAAGGCATTGTTCAGATGATTGGCGTTTTTACGGACACCATTATTATCTGTTCCGCCAGCGCCATGATCCTGCTGCTGGCTGGCCCGGTACCTCACTCATCGGAAACAGCCGGCATACAACTGCTTCAGCAGGCACTCGTGAATCTGACGGGCGGCTGGGGAGCCGGGTTTGTCTCGCTCATCCTGCTGTTATTCGCCTTCAGCTCGATTGTTGTGAATTACCTCTACGCCGAAAATAACCTTATTTTCCTGAAAGTGGACTCCCGCCGTATGATCACGCTGCTGCGCCTCGGGGTGATACTGATGGTGTTAGCAGGTTCGCTGCTCAGCATGCCGCTGGTCTGGCAACTGGCGGATGTCTTTATGGCGCTCATGGCCATCACTAACCTGACGGCGATCCTGCTGCTCTCACCCGTGGTTACGCTTATCGCACGGGACTATCTTCGTCAGCGCAAACTGGGCGTACCGCCGGTCTTTGATGCCTCGCGCTATCCCGACATCCAGGCGCAAATTGCGCCTGGCACCTGGGATGATTTGCCACGGCAATAACAGCTATCGATCAATTGAGGGCGATTTTTTGCTAAAGTCGCTCTAAATTTCCTGCAAGGACTGGATATGCTGATTCTGATTTCACCTGCTAAAACGCTCGATTACCAGAGCCCGCTCGCCACCGAGCGCTATACCCAGCCTGAACTGCTGGACTATTCGCAACAGCTGATTCACGTCGCGCGTAAGCTCTCTGCGCCACAAATTGCCTCGCTGATGAGCATCAGCGACAAACTGGCGGATCTTAACGCGACCCGTTTCCACGAGTGGCACCCGGACTTCACGCCGAACAACGCCCGCCAGGCGCTTCTGGCGTTTAAAGGTGATGTGTATACCGGCCTGCAGGCGGAAGATTTTAGCGAAGCCGATTTCGACTTCGCCCAGCAGCATCTGCGCATGTTGTCAGGTCTGTACGGCGTGCTGCGCCCGTTGGATCTGATGCAGCCGTATCGTCTGGAGATGGGTATCCGCCTGGAAAACCCTAAAGGCAAAGATCTGTACCATTTCTGGGGCGATATCATCACCGACAAACTGAACGCTGCGCTGCGTGCTCAGGGCGATAATGTGGTGATCAATCTGGCCTCCGATGAATACTACAAATCGGTGAAGCCGAAAAAGCTGGATGCGGAAATTATCAAGCCCGTTTTCCTCGATGAGAAAAACGGCAAGTTCAAGGTCATCAGCTTCTACGCCAAAAAAGCGCGTGGGCTGATGAGCCGCTACATCATTCAGAACCGCCTGACGAAGCCGGAGCAACTGACTGGCTTCAACAGCGAAGGCTACTTCTTCGATGAAGAAGCGTCGGGAAAAGGCGAACTGGTGTTTAAGCGCCACGAGCAGTAAAACAAACCCCGCCAGATGGCGGGGTTTTGCATTAATGGTGTTTCCAGTCCGGGCCAGGACGCGGGTCGTCGTGACGATCGTGATGGTGGTCATCATGATGACGATCGTGATGCTCGTCATGTGGGCGCCAGTGATTATCGCGCCAGTCATAGTGAGCCTTCCACCAGTCATGGTCGCGCCAGCGGCCACCATCCCAGTAGTGACCACGATTATCCTGATCGCCAATCTGCAGTTTTACCGCAGGGACGAGGGTGATTTCAGAGGCCTGAACCGCCATCGGAGCGACCAGCATCATTGAAAGCACCAGCAGAGCAGGTTTCAGTTTAGACATAGGTGACTCCTTATTCATTTACCCGATGTGGGCCGATGTAAGGAGAATACGTGAGGAGGACGGGGGATGTTATTCTCTGCAATCCTAATCGCTAAGTGACCGCATTTATTGGGAATTTCTGCTTTTTTACTGCTATTTTTCTCCTTAATTTCTCCATAAAAAAAGCCGGGTAAGTTTCACCTTACCCGGCCTGCATAGGGTGACAGAACCGTTATCCGCGCGTCATCATCAACTTACGCAGCGCGGCGAAATCCGCGGGCAGTTCATGCGAAAGCAGCGGCAGATCCGCACGCTCGGCCAGCTCTTTTGGCAGCGGCAGCGTTTCACCCAGAATCACTTCCACGCTCTCTTTGAACTTCGCCGGATGAGCCGTTCCCAGGAACAGGCCATACTCCCCCGGATTCAGCTGATCGCGCAGCGCACGGTAGGCGATCGCCGCATGCGGTTCAGAGGTGTACCCCACCGCTTTCAGCTCACGCATGGTGGCTTTGGTGGTCTCATCCGTCACCGCGGCATAACCCAGATCGCCCAGACGCCAGACCTTACGGCGGAACAGCTCTTCCACACGCGGCCAGTTGTTCGGCTGGCTTACGTCCATCGCATTCGAAAGCGTCGCCTGCGTGGCGTTCGGCGCCCATTTACCGTCTTTCAGGAAGCGCGGCACGGTGTCGTTGGCGTTAGTGGCGGCGATAAAGCGTTTTACCGGCAGGCCGAGCGATTTCGCCAGCAGGCCCGCCGTCAGGTCACCAAAGTTGCCGCTTGGTACGGAGACGACCAGCTGATTGCGCGCCTCCTGTGGCAGTTGTGCAACCGCTTCGAAGTAGTAGCAGATCTGCGCCAGCAGACGGCTGATGTTAATGGAGTTCGCCGAGTTCAGACCCAGCGCCACTTTCAGCTCTTCATCATCGAAGGCCTGCTTGACCAGCGCCTGGCAGGCATCGAAATCGCCGTCAATCGCCACGGTTTCAATGTTGCCCCCGAGCGTACAGAACAGTTTTTCCTGCAGCGGACTGATTTTGCCTTTCGGGTAGAGGATCACCACGCGAACGTTCTTCAGACCATAGAACGCATGGGCAACGGCCGCACCGGTATCGCCGGAGGTCGCTGTCAGAATCGTTACCGGTTTGTCGCCGCTGATGTGAGTCAGCATCTGCGCCATAAAGCGGCCACCGAAGTCTTTAAACGCCAGGGTTGGACCGTGGAACAGCTCAAGGCAGCCGACATCCGGCTCAACCTGCTTAACCGGTGCCGGGAAAGCGAACGCTGCACGCACGCGCTCTTCCAGCAGCTCCTGCGGGATTTCATCGCCGATAAAGGCAGAGAGAATTTTAGTGCTGCGGGTGACAAAATCCTGCTTCAGCAGTTCATCAATGTCGGTCAGCTGAAATTCCGGCAGGTCATGGGGGAAGAACAGCCCCTGATTTTTGCCCAGTCCCTGAGTCACCGCCTGCGCGAAGCTGACCTGCTCGTTATGATCTTTAAGGTTGTAGAGTTTCATTCGTTATCCCAGTACTCGTGCGCCAGCCGTGTCCAGACGGCAAATATGAACAAAGCCTTCCTGATTTTGCAGGTAGTGTTTAGAGAGCCAGTCCGCCACGCGCTGCGCCGTGTCTGGCTTATCACACAGGGCGAACAGCGTCGGGCCGGAGCCGGAGATACCGCACGCCAGTGCGCCGGTATCCATTGACGCCTGTCGCGCCTCGTTAAAGCCAGGCAGCAGCTTAGTGCGGTACGGCTCGGCGATAACGTCTTTCATTAATTTTGCTGCCAGCTGCGGCTGACGGGTGTAGCAGGCGTGAATAAAGCCGGCCAGATGACGTCCGTGAGCGATACAGTCCTGACGACGATACTGCGCAGGCAGGATCGCACGCGCTTCAGCGGTGGATACCTTAATGCCGGGATAGGCCAGCACCCACAGCCACTCATCAAACCCTGGCACCTGCTGGCTGATGATGCCATTTTCTTCAATCATCAGCTGCATACCGCCGAGGAAGCAGGGGGCGACGTTGTCATAATGAATGCTGCCGGAGATGCGCCCTTCCAGCTCGCCCATTAACCCGAGCAGACGGTTATTATTCAGTGGCTTGCCGCAGTGCTCATTCATGGCCACCAGCCCGGCGACCACGGAGCAAGCGCTGGAACCCAGACCAGAGCCAATCGGCATACTTTTTTCCAGCGTCATGGCGACCGGCACATTTTTGCCGATCTCCTGACAGAACCGCTCCCAGCACTGATAAACGATATTCTCGCGCGGGTCTGTCGGCAGTTTGCTGGCGAAGCGGCCCACGTTATTCAGGCTAAAGCTCTCTGCCGCTTCAACCGTTACCGTATCGCCCAGCAGCGAACCATCCACCGGCGTCACCGCCGCACCCAGCACATCAAATCCGACGCTCATGTTGGCGCTGGAAGCCGGGGCATAAACTTTCACCATGTTAAACTCCTAACTTCCATGACAGGGTACGCAGCAAATCGGCAAATACACCCGCCGCGGTAACATCATTCCCTGCGCCATAGCCGCGAAGCACCAGCGGCAGTGGCTGATAATAGTGGCTGTAAAACGCGAGGGCGTTTTCGCCGTTTTTTACTTTGAACAGCGGGTCGTTGCCATCCACTTCAGCAATCTTCACGCGGCACATACCATCGTCTTCAATATTGCCAACATAGCGCAATACCTTACCTTCATCACGGGCTTTCGCAACGCGTGCGGCAAAGGCGTCGTCTAGCTGCGCTAAATTGGCCATAAAGGTGTTCACGTCACCGCTGTCGTCAAACCCGGCAGGCAGAACAGGCTCAATCACGATATCGGAAAGCTCCAGCTCACGGCCCGTTTCACGCACCAGTATGAGCAACTTACGCGCCACATCCATACCGGAGAGATCGTCTCGCGGATCCGGCTCGGTGTACCCCAGTTCACGCGCGGCACGGGTCGCTTCCGACAGGCTCATGCCCTCATCCAGCTTGCCGAAGATAAACGACAGCGAGCCGGAAAGAATGCCGGAGAAACGCTGCAGTTCATCCCCCGCGTTCAGCAGGTTTTGCAGGTTCTCGATCACCGGCAGGCCCGCGCCCACGTTGGTGTCGTAGAGGAACTTACGCCGTGACTTGCTCGCCGCCAGACGCAGCTGGTGATAGTAATCCATCGACGAGGTGTTGGCCTTTTTGTTTGGCGTCACCACGTGGAAACCTTCGCGCAGGAAATCGGCGTACTGATCGGCCACCGCCTGGTTCGAGGTACAATCGACAATGACCGGGTTAAGCAGGTGATACTCTTTCACCAGACGGATTAACCGGCCCAGATTAAAGGGCTCTTTGGCATCATTCAGCTCAGCCTGCCAGTTTTCCAGGTTCAGGCCATGAACGTTGGTCAGCAGCGCTTTTGAGTTCGCGATACCGCACACGCGCAGATCAATGTGCTTTTTCTTCAACCACTCCTGCTGACGCTTCACCTGCTCCAGCAGCGCGCCACCCACACCGCCCACGCCAATCAGGAACAGCTCGATCACCTGATCGGTGTTGAACAGCATCTGATGAACCACGCGAACGCCGGTTGTCGCATCGTCGTTGTCAACGACCACCGAGATTGAACGCTCAGATGACCCCTGGGCAATGGCCACAATGTTGATGTTGGCCCTGGCCAGCGCGGCAAAGAATTTGGCCGAGATACCGCGCAGCGTACGCATACCGTCGCCCACCACCGAGATAACCGCCAGGCGTTCCTGGATAGAAAGCGGCTCCAGCAGCTCTTCTTTCAGCTCAAGGTAAAACTCTTCTTCCAGCGCACGACGGGCGCGCAGGCAATCCCCCTGCGGTACGCAGAAGCTGATGCTGTATTCAGAAGAGGACTGAGTGATCAGCACAACCGAGATACCGTTGCGGGACATGGCCGCGAAAACGCGGGCCGCCATACCGACCATGCCTTTCATTCCCGGGCCGGAAACGCTGAACATGGCCATATTGTTCAGGTTAGAAATGCCTTTCACCGGCAGGCCGTCTTCATCGGTACTGGCACCAATCAGCGTGCCTGGCGCTTGCGGGTTACCGGTGTTTTTAATCAGGCAAGGGATCTGGAACTGGGCAATGGGAGAGATGGTGCGAGGGTGAAGAACTTTAGCGCCGAAGTAGGAAAGCTCCATCGCTTCCTGGTATGACATCGACTTCAGCAGCCTGGCGTCCGGTACCTGGCGCGGATCGCAGGTGTATACACCGTCGACGTCAGTCCAGATCTCACAACAGTCGGCGCGCAAACAGGCTGCCAGCACGGCAGCAGAGTAGTCGGAGCCGTTACGGCCCAGTACGACAAGTTCACCCTTCTCGTTTCCGGCGGTGAAGCCCGCCATCAGGATCATATGGTCAGACGGAATTTTGCTCGCGGCAATGCGGCGGGTTGATTCGGCTATATCAACGGTAGACTCGAGGTAGTGACCCACTGCCAGCAGTTTTTCAACGGGATCGATAACCGACACATTGTGGCCACGCGCTTCCAGCAGGCCCGCCATGATGGCAATCGACAATTTTTCACCACGGCAGATTAACGCCGCGTTGATGCTGTCCGGGCACTGACCTAAAAGGCTGATACCGTGCAGCACGTGTTTGATTTGGGCGAACTCTTGCTCAACAAAGGATTTCAGCTGTGCGAGCGGGAAACCCGGCTGCGCCTCCGCCAGTCCCTGCAGCAGCTCAGCGAAGATACGCTCGGCGTCGCTCAAGTTCGGGAGTGCATCCTGGCCACCGATGGTCTTTTCAATCATCGCCACCAGGTGGTTGGTGATTTTTGCCGGGGCAGAGAGCACGGTCGCGACCTGCCCCTGCCTGGCGTTGCTCTCCAGGATATCGGCAACACGCAGAAAACGTTCTGCATTTGCCACTGATGTACCGCCGAACTTCAACACTCGCATGGTTCTACCTCGTTTCCTTTAGCCGAAAAAAAAGCCCGCACTGTTTGGGTGCGGGCTTTTTTCTGTTTTTCCTGTACGCGTCAGCCCGCATCATTTCCTGTGGTAATGATGATGGTTGTTGTAATGGTGGTGATGCTGATGCGTTTCATGGATGTTGTGTACTCTGTCATTATTATCTGTCTGTGCTGTATTCTTTTAGGGTTAAAGGATTGGGCACCTTAAGTCAATGAATTTTTAATTTGATCACAATTCGGGACGCTCTTACGTCCCGCTGCTTGCAGATTTATTTTCATCCGATTCCCCCAGACGCACCCCACCCAGACAGACGGATACGCCATAGTAAAAACTTATGACAGCATTTTACTCGGCCAATTTTTTTTCAATATCATGCAGCAAACGGTGCAACATTGCCGTGTCTCGCTGCTCAAGACGCCCAAGTCGCTGATGCAGCCAGTCCGCCATTTTTTGATCTTCCTCGACACCGAGTTGTAATAACAGTTGGTCAACGCGAGCGCGCAGCGCGGCCAGCTGGTTTTCATCTGCCCCTTCAGCCTGGGGTTGAGGAATTTGTATTAGGGAGGCTAATTGATAGCAATACACCATTACCGCCTGGCCTAAATTTAGCGACGGATAATCCGCCACCATCGGCGCACCGGTCAGGACGTCCGCCAACGCCAGCTCCTCGTTCGTCAGACCGGAATCTTCCCGCCCAAAGACCAGCGCGGCCTTCGTCAGCCACTGGCTTTTCTCCGTTAACATCGGCACCAGTTCCGCCGGCGTGGCGTAATAGTGGAACTTTGCCCGGCTGCGTGCCGTGGTCGCCACGGTAAAAGAAATGTCGTGCAGCGCAGCGGCGAGCGTGTCGTAAGTGGTTATATTATCGAGAATATCCCCTGAACCGTGCGCCACCCAACGGGCCGCGGGCTCGAGGTGCGCCTGGCTGTCCACGATGCGAAGATCGGTAAACCCCATGGTCTTCATGGCACGCGCCGCAGCGCCTATATTTTCGGCTCTGGCTGGGGCGACCAGTACAATCGACAGATGCATTTATGCTCTCTTTTTAATCAGTTAGCGGGTAAAAATGTGATGCACTTCAACATATTACGCGGCGCGAATTTACAAAAATGCAACACAAATCACCGAAATAGCGTTTCAGAACAAATTAAAAACGCTAAACTATTTTGTGGCTGAACAATCAGTTAGAATGTTAACAGAAGGCTATTATCCTTATGTTTTATAATGGTAATGACCTCATGAATACTCTTTTCTGATTGGATTCGTATCGTTTATAAATCAAGGTACGCAACTAGTTGGTTTATTGAAAAATTGTGACAAAGGCTAGCATTCGGCTACGATGATTTCATCAAACTGTTAACGTGCTACAATTGAACTTGATATATGTCAACGAAGCGTAGTTTTATTGGGTGTCTGGTGTCACTTAGCCTGTTATGTTGCTGTTAAAATGGTTAGGATGACAGCCGTTTTTGACACTGTCGGGTCCAAAGGGAAAGTACCCACGACCAAGCTAATGATGTTGTTGACGTTGATGGAAAGTGCATCAAGAACGCAATTACGTACTTTAGTCACGTTAGGCCGGTCATGTTAATTTGCGACATGCATCAGGCAGGTCAGGGACTTTTGTACTTCCTGTTTCGATTTAGTTGGCAATTTAGGTAGCAAACATGCAGACCCCGCACATTCTTATCGTTGAAGACGAGTTGGTAACACGCAACACGTTAAAGAGCATTTTCGAAGCAGAAGGCTACGATGTCTTTGAAGCGACCGATGGCGCAGAGATGCATCAGATCCTTTCTGAAAATGATATCAACCTGGTGATCATGGATATCAACCTGCCGGGCAAAAACGGCCTTCTTCTGGCGCGCGAACTGCGTGAACAGGCGAACGTCGCGTTAATGTTCCTGACAGGCCGTGATAACGAAGTTGATAAAATCCTTGGCCTGGAAATCGGTGCGGATGACTACATCACTAAACCGTTTAATCCACGCGAGTTAACCATTCGTGCACGCAACCTGCTGTCCCGCACCATGAACCTGGGCACGGTCAGCGAAGAGCGTCGTAGCGTAGACAGCTACAAGTTCAACGGCTGGGAACTTGATATCAATAGCCGTTCACTGATTAGCCCGAACGGTGAGCAGTATAAACTGCCGCGCAGTGAATTCCGCGCGATGCTGCACTTCTGTGAAAATCCGGGCAAAATTCAGTCCCGTGCAGAACTGCTGAAGAAAATGACCGGCCGTGAGCTGAAGCCGCACGACCGTACCGTAGACGTGACCATCCGTCGTATCCGTAAACATTTCGAATCTACGCCTGATACGCCGGAAATTATCGCCACTATTCACGGTGAAGGTTATCGTTTCTGCGGCGACCTGCAGGAGTAATCCGGCAACTGAAGTAAAAAAAAACGGCGCTTTCGCGCCGTTTTTTATTTCCAGACTCGCATCGTATCCGCATCAGATTCAACGGGGGGGACAGGACGCTTCGGCTGAGAGAGTGAATACCAGTCAAGGTGACGCGTCAGGTACATGACCGCAAACAGTGCCATCGCCAGTACGGCAGCTCCCAGCAGCAACGCGCTGTCCTCAGAACGCAGCAGGAACCACATCACGACATCCAGCCCCAGCAGCGCCAGAATAAACACCCCGCTTCGCCTCCAGCTTTTCAGTACCGCCTGCAGGTACACACCATTCATCATCGCGCCGACAAGGCTTGCCATAATCCAGGCCGGCGTAAACCCGACATGCTCAGACAGGGCAAGTAAGACGAGATAGAAGAGGACCAGCGACAACCCCACCAGCAGATACTGCATTGGGTGCAGACGCAATCCGGTGAGGGTTTCGAACACGAAGAAGGCCATAAACGTCAGGGCAATCAGTAAAATAGCGTACTTGATCGCGCGGTCTGTTAGTTGGTACTGATCCGCTGGCGTGGCAACCGTCACGCTAAAGGCCGGGATAGAACTCCACTCCGGTGACTCGCCCTCGGCGAACCAGCTTTGCATGTTGTTAGCAAACCAGCTGCTCTGCCAGTTTGCCTGGAAACCAGACTCGCTAATCTGATGCTTAACAGGCAAGTAGTATCCCATAAATCCCGGGTGCGGCCAGTTACTGCTCAGCGTCATTTCGCTATTACGCCCGACAGGCACCACCGCAAAACTGCCCGTCCCCGCCAGGTTAAACGACATATCAAGGGCGAGCGTTTTCGGCTCAAGGGCTTTATCACTCAGCGGAATATGAATACCGGCAAGTGTGCCATACACGCCGGTTCCCGGTTCTACGCTGAGCGCCTCACCGTTGATTTTTGCGACCTTCACCGTACCAATGCCCCGGGCATCACCCACGCCAATCACCAGGAATGGTTGCCCCAGCGTCATGGTTTCGCCCTTCAGCTGCGCCATTTTCTCCGTCGAAAACTGCGCTTTTATTTTGAGATCGGTGTTCCAGATTTGCCCGTCATAAATACCGATGCTTCTGGACTCCACGTGCTGATTTCCCTCAACGAGCAGAGATTCCGGCAGGATAAAGTGCAGGTAGCTTTTTTTGTATTCGACCTTTTTCTCATCCTCAAGTTTGTAAAAAACCTCGGTGACAGGAATGGCAATCAGCGGCCCTACCAGCTTTTGCGGCCCGCTGGTGCTTTGGCGAAGCGAGTGTTCAACATCGTTACGGTAGCTCTCACGCTCCGAAATCAGGTTACTGACCATAAAGAGCGGGACTAACAACAGCAGAATGCACCCCAGCAGGGTGCTTACTTTCCAGAACAGGGGGGATTTCATCATTACGTCTCCTTTGTGATGAGGAGAGCGTACCGGGGCTATGTGGGGCCAGTTTGAAGTTATGTGAAGTGACGGTGAAGTGTCAGCGTGGCTTTCACGCCGCCTTCTGGTTGGTTATGCAGAGCAATGTCCCCCTGATGCAGACGCGCCACCTCCTGCACGAATGCCAGACCCAGCCCGCTGCTTTTCAACCCGTTCTCGCGAGGGAGCGAGTAAAAACGTTCAAAAATACGCGCCATGGCATAGTCCGGGATCCCGCTTCCGCTGTCGCTTACGGTAAGCCGAATCTCGGTTGGCGTCTCCTCGGCAGCCAGCTGAAGCGTCCCGCCCTGTGGAGTAAAATCGATGGCATTATCCAGCAAATTGCCCAGCGCCTGTTCAAGCAGCTCGGGGTCACCCTGCACCTGCAGCGAAGTGGGCTGGCAGGTCAGGATGATATTTTTCGCCGTGATAACGGCGGAGCGTGAATCCGCAAGCCGTGAAAACAGCGTGCTGATACTCACGCTCTCCGGCTCTATCTCTACCCGGTTTTCAAGACGCGCCTGAGAGAGCAGTTTTTCCACCAGCGACTGCATACGCGCGTTTTGCACCAGAATATTATCGATAAACCGCGCGGCCACCGCCGGCGGCGGCTGCTCATTAAGGATCTCTGCCGCGCCGCGGATCGCCGCCAGCGGGCTTTTGAGTTCGTGAGTAAGCGCATGCACATAATGCTCGATGTAATTCTTACCCTCGAGGCGAATGCGCATATTTTCCAGCGCCTGCGCCAGCTTTCGTAGCTCACTGCTGCCGGGGTTAGGCAGCGGGAGAGGCGTGTCCGTGGTCACCGCATCGGCGTAGCGCGACAATCTGCCAATGGAACGATTGATCCATCCCGCCACCAGCAGACCAATCAGCAGGGCAATGCCGAGCAGCGCCCCACCCGCCCACAGGATCCGCCGCTCGCTACGGTGAATAACCGGTGCCATGGCGCTGTTAGGTTTTCCGACCGACAGCACGCCGATAATGTTGCCCCTGTCCATGACCGGTGCGGCAACATACATCACCGTACTTTCCGGATCGTCAGGGTTGCTCTGGGTGCTGCGCGCGCCATATTCCCCGCGAAGCGTCAGCCAGACGTCATTCCAGCGGGAGTAGTCTTTTCCTACCGCCAGGCCCGCCGAATCAAACACCACCTTGCCCGTGGCGTCGGTCATGTAGACGTGGTACTCGTTGCGGACTTTATGAATGCCGCCAATGTTGGCGCGAAACGGCCGCTGATGGAGCCGTGAAAAGGCCTGAGCCAGCTTGCCCTGCTGCGGATTGCCTGCGAGCAGGTCGTCTCGCCCCACTTCCGCCAGAAGGGTCGCGGTGTCAATCAGCGTGCCTTCGGTGGCTCTGCGCACGCCGGGCTTGACCTCCTGCACGAAGATAGACAGCACAAACCACGCGGCGATAGCGACAATCAGGAAATAGCCCAGCAGCAGACGCATGCCAATACGCATTAATAAAGCCCCAGACTGTAACCCATCCCGCGATGGGTACTGATGGGCGAAAGCCCGTCATTGACCGCGCGCAGCTTGGCGCGCAAGGTTTTGATATGCGTATCCACGGTACGATCGAAGCTATCGCCGTCTTCGCCCCACACTTTGTCCATAAGCTGCTGGCGAGAAAAGACCCGGCCCGGCGCCTGCAACAATGTTTTGAGCAGCAGGAACTCGTAGCGCGTGAGCGGTAAAGGCTCCCCATACCAGCTGATTCTGGCGGCGGGTTCGTTCAGTTCAAACTGCCCGATACGCACGATCTCGGCGGGGGCGGTGGATTTTTGTAACCGCCGTAGAATAGTCCTCACCCGGGCACAGACTTCACGCGGGGAGAAGGGTTTAGCGACATAATCATCCGCGCCCATCTCCAGCCCGAGCAGCTTATCCACCTCGTCACTTCGCGCCGTCAGGAAGAGGATCGGCAGTGACGGATGCTGCGCCAGAAGCTGACGGCAGAGTTCAAAGCCGCTGATGTCAGGCAACCCGACATCCAGAATCGCCAGCGCGGGGACCTGCCGCCGCGCCTCTTCCAGTACCGGTAACCCACGCCCGAAAGCCTTCACCGCAAACCCCTCCTGCTGAAGCATGTAGAGTAGCGTGTCGGCGATACTGATTTCGTCCTCAACCAGCCAGACCAGAGGTTGCTGCATGATTCATCCCTGAATTAGTGCCACGGCATGATCGGCACGGCGCTGATGGCGTTTTTCGGTGAACCTTCAACCACTTTGTCGGAATAGGCCAGATAGGCGAGCGTGTTGCGTTTGGCATCATAAAAACGCACCACCTGCAGCTTTTTAAACACTAGCGAGGTCCGTTTCTGGAAAACCACGTCGCCCTGCGCTTTGCCGTTTTTGATTTTGTCACTCAGCTCCACAGGACCGACCTGCTGGCAGGAGATTGCCGCATCGGAGGTATCTTCAGCCAGCCCAAGCCCGCCTTTAATGCCCCCGGTTTTCGCCCGACTAACGTAGCAGGTGACGTTTTTCACGTCCGGATCGTCAAACGCCTCCACCACAATCTTGTGGTCCGGGCCGAACACTTTGAAAACGGTATCGACAGAACCAATCTGTTCCGCCTGCGCGGCGTGCCCCACCGTCAACATCAGGGCAGTGAAGATCAAAGTCTTGTATTTCATATTGTTACCATTTTTAAGAATTACGCTGAGCGATTATTCAACACTGTAGACAAAAATGTAGCAAGATCACAGGATTAGAATATATTCACCCAAAACGAGGAACAAAAGGCATTAATGAGCAAAAAAAACACTGAATGCTAAAACATCAAAAAATGCTATTATCCGCTAACCTGTTATCAGGCACCTGCTGTTTTAAGGATGAGGATAGTATATGGATCAGGCTGGAATTATTCGCGACCTGCTCACCTGGCTGGAAGGTCATCTCGACCAGCCTTTGTCACTGGATAATGTGGCGGCTAAAGCAGGCTATTCCAAGTGGCATCTGCAAAGGATGTTCAAGGATGTCACCGGTCATGCTATCGGGGCCTATATCCGCGCACGTCGTCTGTCAAAATCAGCGGTGGCATTACGCCTGACCGCGCGGCCGATTCTGGATATTGCACTGCAATATCGTTTCGACTCGCAGCAAACCTTTACCCGCGCCTTTAAAAAACAGTTCTCGTTAACGCCAGCGCTCTATCGCCGCTCGCCTGACTGGAGCTCGTTTGGCATGCGTCCGCCGCTGCGTCTGGGCGAGTTTGCAATGCCGAAATATGAATTTATCACCCTGCCAGAAACGCACCTGATTGGTACGACGCAAAGCTACTCCTGTTCGCTGGAGCAGATTTCCGAATTCCGTCATCAGATGCGCGTTCAGTTCTGGCGCGACTTCCTGAGCCATGCACCGGCGATCCCGCCCATCCTGTATGGTCTCAACGAAACGCACCCAAGCCAGGAAAAAGACGACGAGCAGGAGGTGTTCTACACCACCGCGTTAACGCCAGAGCTGGCGAATGGCTATATTCAGGGTTCAAAGCCCGTGGTGCTGGAAGGCGGCGAATACGTGATGTTCGCTTATGAAGGGCTGGGAACGGGTGTACAGGAATTTATCCTGACCGTTTACGGAACCTGCATGCCAATGCTGAACCTGAATCGCCGTAAAGGTCAGGATATTGAGCGCTACTATCCGGCAAGCGATGCTAAACCGGAAGAAGGCCCAATCAATCTGCGTATGGAATTCTTAATTCCGATACGTCGTTAACGCTGAAGTTCGTCAAGTGCAGGGGCATCAAGATGCGAAATGTCCCCTGCCATCTCTACGACCCAACCTGACGCCAGCCACGCGCTTTCCTGATAGTCGATACGGGAAATAGAGCAGTTGCGCAGACGCAAACGGCGCTCTGCATACGCAGGTAACCCCAGAATCGTGCTCACCAGGCAGCCCAGCGCAATACCGTGACTCACCAGCAGCGGACGGCTCCCGGCCGGAAGCTTCAGGCATTCCGCCAGCGCGGCATGCATACGCACGCTCAGCTCCTGCATGGATTCGCCTTCCGGAATACGGCCATCTTCGGTGCCGTTGACCAGCGTGCGACGCCAGCCCTCTTCCGTTTCCGTCAGCGTATCAATATGCCGTTTTTCCAGCACGCCCATATCCAGCTCGCGCAGACGCGGCTCGATCATGACATCACAACCACAGGCATCGGCAATGATGCGCGCCGTCTGCTGTGTGCGACCTAAGTCGCTGGTGATAACATGCGTAATGCCCAGCGTTCTGGCGCGTTCTGCCACCTGCCACGCCTGCTGCACACCCTTTTCAGTAAGAGGACTGTCTGACTGGCCTTGAATACGTCGCTCGGCGTTCCACTGCGTCTCACCGTGGCGAACAAGGTATACCTGTAACATGCTTTTTTTCCGTTATACTGCGATGAGTTTTTTTTGAATCGAGCTTAATTATGCACCATGTTGTCTCTGCTACCACCAATCCTGCCAAAATTCAGGCAATTCTAAGGGCATTCGAAGAGATTTTCGGCGAAGGATCCTGCCATATTGATGCCATCGGCGTCGAGAGCGGCGTGCCTGAACAGCCATTTGGCAGCGAGGAAACGCGCGCTGGCGCACGAAATCGCGTGGCAAACGCCAGGGCTGCCGCACCGGATGCTGACTTCTGGGTGGCAATTGAAGCGGGTATCGACGAAGGCGCGACGTTCAGCTGGGTGGTCATCGAGAACCGTGAACAGCGTGGAGAAGCGCGTTCAGCAACCCTGCCGCTGCCAAAAATCATTCTGGAAAAAGTATCCGCGGGTGAAGCGCTCGGGCCGGTGATGTCTCAGTACACCGGCATCGATGAAATTGGCCGCAAAGAAGGCGCGATTGGCGTCTTTACCGCTGGCGCACTAACGCGTTCAGGCGTTTACCACCAGGCGGTGATTCTGGCCCTGAGCCCGTTCCATAACGCGATTTATCGCTGAGCGCCCAGCAGCACAGACTCCAGCCACTGACGCAGCTCCACCGGTGCGGATTTCAGGCTGTTCGATCCGCGGGTGATCGTTGCGATACCCGCGCCCAGCTCATTTTTGAGCTCACGCTGGCTCATCTCACCGCGCAACAGCTCTTCGATGATCCGCACGCGTGTGCCCAGGGCTTCACGCTCATCCGGCGTCAGCATCAGCTGCAATAAAGGCAAATGCAGATCCTGGTCATAAGACTGGCGGAGCAACTCCACAAAACGAAGCCACTCCTGATGACGTTGTTCGGCCATTGCCGAGGAATACGGGGAATGCTGGGTCATGTTATGCCGCCTGTTGTACTCATTAACGAGTACAGCATAACACAACCCGCCCCCATCAGTAACGTCTCTGCCACTCAGCATCGCTCATCAGGGTATCTTTTTGTCCCATGAAATAGCGATAGTAGGCGTCATAAGCCAATACGTTCTTCACGTAGCCGCGGGTTTCCGAGAACGGAATACTTTCCACAAACGCGACGGCGTCAATGCGCCCGGCGCTGTTGCCAAGCCAGGTGCGCACGCGGCCCGGGCCTGCGTTATACGCCGCCGAGGAGAAGATGCGGTTATTGCCGAACTGCTGATAAACATACTGCAGGTAGCTGGTACCGATATTGATGTTGGTCTCCGGATCCAGCAGCTGTGACGGGCTGCTGTATCCCGGGATGTTAAACATCTTCACCGTGTGCGTCGCGGTTCCCGGCATCACCTGCATCAGGCCGCTGGCCCCGACCGGAGAACGGACTTTCGGGTTCCACGCACTCTCCTGGCGGGCAATGGCCATGGCGTAGCTTTGCGGAATGTCTTTACCGCTGGTGTAGCGCTCAAACAGATCTTTATAGGCCAGTGGGAAACGCTCTTCGAGATGATCCCACAGCTTGCCAGCGATCGTTGCCTGCACGCTCAGATCCCACCAGTGGTTATCAAAGGCATAGCGGGCAAGCTGTGCCTTCTCATCGGTCGTACGGCTGGTCACCAGATTCGCCCATTCGCTACGGGCGGTATTGTCCATGTTCCAGTACATCAGCTCGCGAACGCGCGCCATTTCTGGCCCCTGAGTCAACGCCGGGTTGGCGTTAGCAGGGGCTTTATCAATGCGGAACGTGTACTCCTCACCCAAACGCTGTGCGGCCGCCATCGGATAGAACCCACGCTGCTGCATCAGCGCATGAAGGATCTCTTTGGCTTCATCGTCACGCCCGCGCTCCATCAGCAGATCCGCCTGCCAGTAACGCCATTCGTCTTTCTCTTTGGCGTCCATTGGCAGACGCGCAAGCCAGGTGTTCAGCCCCCGGCGATCGCCCGTCCCCAGCGCCATACGCACGCGGCGCTCCACCAGCGACGTGGAGTTCGAACGCATAATCGCATCGTCTCGCCAGCGCGCCTGCTCGTCGGTTACATCGGTGCTCATCAGTCGCCACGCCACAATGTCGCGCAGCTCCTGAGTTTGATCTTCATTGAGCTGCTGCGCCTGCACCAGCTGCGGGATCATCAGCCGCGCATTTTCCACGTCGTCACGCGCCACGCTGGCAAAAGCCACTGCGGCCATCTGGCGGGTAAAATCGGTCGCGCCGGTGCTGCGGGCAAAGGTCAGTACGCTGTTCGGATCGTTCGCCAGGGCGATGACGGCGGTTGAGATCGTCTGATAATCAGACGGCATTTGTCCCGCAAGCGTGGTAACCAGCCGCGTGTTTCCGGCTTTCATCGCCAGGCGAATACGTTCAAGGTACGCCAGCGGATCCTGCTTACCTGACGCACGCCATGCGCCAAAGAGGGAATCACAGGCATTTGGCTGGCTTTTTCCGGTCAACCACAGATCCTTCGCGCCTGCCCAGGCCTCTTCCTGCTGTCCGGTAACCCACTTCGCATAGTAATAGTTACACTGGGCTTCGGTGGTGTTCGGTTTTTCCGGGCTAAACGCCAGCAGCCCACGCCAGTCTTCACGACGTGCCAGCTCGTTCACAAAACGAGACTGCAGCGTCCGCGCGGGCGGCAGCGTCGGGTTCGCCTGAATAAAGTTATTCACGGTGACCGTGGGTTGATTCATGAGATCGTCAGTGATCTGCCGATACTCCAGATATGGATAGAGAGGATACGCTTTTAAGGTCGGCATCAGCGCCTGCACGGTATCCATCTGCTTATTGTCCCACGCCTGTTTAATCTGGGCGTAGCGATTACGTTGTTCATCCAGTGAATCGGCATGCACCGCCTGGCTTGCCGCCATCACGCATACGCTGGCAGCCAGCAGACGCCAGACCACCTGTTTGGCTTTTCCCACAAGCTCTTCCTCATTGTTTTTTCGTCAATTGCAGCGTCTTGCCACGTCAAAGTCTAATTAACTTATGCTAACCAGGCATCCTGCAACGCGCCACGTCGCGGACACTTTTTTACCTTTCTTGCGCGTTTTAACACTCCCGACGTTCCTGGCTGGGATTAGGACGGGAAAAAGGCTACACTTCGAGGCTGATATTCTTTCTCATCACGATAAAAGAGGCGAAGTCCAACGTGGCTCAATTCGTTTATACCATGCATCGTGTCGGCAAAGTTGTCCCGCCGAAACGTCATATTCTTAAAAATATCTCGCTGAGCTTCTTCCCGGGCGCAAAAATCGGTGTTCTGGGTCTCAACGGTGCCGGTAAGTCCACCCTGCTGCGCATCATGGCCGGCATCGATACAGACATCGAAGGTGAAGCCCGTCCGCAGCCTGGCATCAAAATTGGCTACCTGCCGCAGGAGCCTCAGCTCAACCCGGAACACACCGTTCGTGAATCCGTTGAAGAGGCGGTTTCTGACGTCGTTAACGCACTGAAAGGTCTGGATGAAGTGTATGCCAAATACGCTGAACCGGATGCGGACTTCGATAAACTGGCCGCTCAGCAAGGCAAGTTTGAAGAGATTATCCAGGCACATGACGGCCACAACCTGAACGTGCAGCTCGAGCGCGCCGCTGACGCCCTGCGTCTGCCAGACTGGGATGCGAAAATCGCGAACCTCTCCGGGGGTGAACGCCGCCGCGTGGCGCTGTGCCGTCTGCTGCTGGAAAAGCCAGACATGCTGCTGCTCGACGAACCGACCAACCACCTGGATGCGGAATCCGTGGCATGGCTGGAGCGTTTCCTGCACGATTTCGAAGGTACCGTTGTGGCGATCACCCACGACCGTTACTTCCTCGACAACGTTGCAGGCTGGATCCTGGAGCTTGACCGTGGTGAAGGCATTCCATGGGAAGGCAACTACTCCTCCTGGCTGGAGCAGAAAGACCAGCGTCTGGCGCAGGAAGCCTCTCAGGAAGCCGCGCGTCGTAAGTCTATCGAGAAAGAGCTGGAGTGGGTTCGTCAGGGCGCTAAAGGCCGTCAGTCTAAGGGCAAAGCCCGTCTGGCACGCTTTGAAGAGCTGAACAACACCGAATACCAGAAACGTAACGAGACCAACGAACTGTTTATTCCGCCTGGCGCACGTCTGGGGGATAAAGTGGTTGAAGTCACCAATCTGCGTAAGTCTTATGGCGATCGCCTGCTGATTGACGACCTGACCTTCTCCGTACCGAAAGGTGCCATCGTGGGGATCATCGGTCCGAACGGCGCGGGTAAATCCACCCTGTTCCGCATGATGTCCGGTCAGGAACAGCCAGACAGTGGTTCAATCACTCTGGGTGAAACCGTGAAACTGGCTTCCGTTGACCAGTTCCGTGACGCCATGGATAACAGCAAAACCGTGTGGGAAGAAGTCTCCGGCGGCCTGGATATCATGCGTATCGGTAACACCGAAATGCCAAGCCGCGCTTACGTTGGCCGCTTTAACTTCAAAGGCACCGACCAGGGTAAACGCGTGGGCGAGCTCTCCGGTGGTGAACGTGGTCGTCTGCACCTGGCCAAACTGCTGCAGGTTGGCGGTAACGTGCTGCTGCTCGATGAACCGACCAACGACCTGGACATTGAAACCCTGCGCGCACTGGAAAACGCCCTGCTGGAGTTCCCGGGCTGTGCAATGGTTATCTCGCACGACCGTTGGTTCCTTGACCGTATCGCAACCCACATCCTGGACTACCAGGACGAAGGGAAAGTGGAGTTCTTCGAAGGTAACTTCACCGAATACGAAGAGTACAAGAAACGTACGCTGGGCGCGGATGCGCTGGAGCCGAAACGTATTAAGTACAAACGTATCGCGAAATAAATGTAAAACGGCAACGTCAGTTGCCGTTTTTTTTGTTTGTTCCTACACCCTGTGAGTAACGCACCGTTCACCCACCCACGTAAAACCGCTTCACCTCATCACACTGCATCGCAAAGTCGATATAACGCATCAGCGCCGGCGAGTTCAGCTTGCGGCTCGGGTAAGCCAGCCACAGATCGTTCCCCTCGACGTTCCACTCCGGCAGCACCTTCACCAGCGCGCCCTTTTCAACCTTATCCTCAAGCAAAAAAGCGGGAAGCAGCGTGATCCCGGCGCCGGCGATGGCACATTCGCGCGCATACACCAGATTATCCGTCAGATGGGCGTTATCCGGCAGATAACGGTAATCCTCACTTTCGCTTTGCAGCAGCCACTCAGACCACGCCTTGTGGGTAATACAGCGGTGATCCACCAGCTGCCGGGGATGCGTCAGCGGCTCCCGGCGCGCCAGGTAAGCCGGTGAGGCCAGCATATAGCGCGGGCAATGACCGATCATACGGCCAATCAGGGAGGAGTCCTGCGGCTTACCGGTACGCAGCGCCACGTCAAAACCTGACTCGACCAGGTCGAGCACGTCGTCAGAAATGGACACGTCAAGCGAAACGTCCGGATAGCGGAGCTGGAACTCCGCATTCAAATGCGCCAGCAGCGTCGCGCCGATCCCGGCCGGGCAGGTGATGCGCAGCCGACCGCTGGGGTTTTCACGCAGCCGCTGAATGGCGTACTCCGCCCGTTCACTTGCCGCCAGCATCTCACGGCAGTGAACCAGATAGTGCTCACCGGCGAACGTCAGGTTCAGCCTGCGCGTAGTACGATTGAGCAAGCGGATCCCCACCTGCTGCTCAAGCTGACTGATTCGCTGGCTGACGCTGGATTTCGGCAGCTCAGCTTTCTGTGCCGCCGCGGTAAAGCTGCCCAACTCTGCCACCAGCGCAAACAGCGCCATGTCCTGAAGTTGTTTAAACATGATTGTTCATCCTGTACGAACACTTCGTTCTCAATTGTCCATCTTATCACGCGGCTGAGCACTTAATAGACTAGTCTCAACAACACGCTTTCCATAAAGGAGCTCACCATGTCAGTTAAAGCCATTGCCGTTAATCCAGACAGTCCTGCTGATTTCATTGAAATTACCCAACCGATGCCGCAGCCCGGCGAGCACGATCTGCTGGTTGAGGTAAAAGCCGTTTCCATCAACCCGGTCGATACCAAAGTTCACGCGGGCATCGTCAGAAGCGGCCTGACGGAACCACGCGTTCTCGGCTGGGACGCCAGCGGCATTGTGAAAGCCGTGGGTGCAGGCGTTAGCGGTTTTAAACCGGGGGATGAAGTGTGGTACGCGGGCGATATTACCCGCCCGGGCAGCAATACCACCCATCAGCTGATCGATGCGCGCATTGTCGGGCATAAGCCGGCAAGCCTCGGCTGGGCTGCCGCAGCAGCCTTGCCGTTAACCGCCCTCACCGCCTGGGAAGGATTGTTTGAACGGCTGAATATCCAGGATGCCGGCCCGGACAAAACGCTGCTCATTATTGGCGGCGCGGGCGGCGTAGGATCGCTGGCGATCCCGTTTGCGAAACATCGCAGCAACGTGAAGATCGTCGCGACCGCCTCGCGGGAAGATTCTGCTCAGTGGTGTCGCGATCGCGGTGCCGATCACGTGGTGAATTACCGGGACCTGAAAGGTGAACTGGCTAAACAGGGCCTGACGTTTGTGGATTACATTTTCATTCTCAATGATACCGACGGCCACTGGGATGCCGTCAGTGAACTGATCGCACCGCAGGGGCATATCTGCTCCATCGTTGAGAACGCACATCCGTTGAACCAGGATAAGCTGAAATCCAAATCTGCCGCGCTGCACTGGGAGTTTATGTACACCCGCAGCATGTACCAGACCGCCGACATGGCGCGTCAGGGCGAGATCTTAAACGAGGTTGCGAAGCTGGTGGATAACGGCGTGGTGGAAAGCTCACTGAGCGAAACGCTGCACGGGCTGAGCGTCGAAAGCATCACCGAAGCGCACCGAAAAGTGCTGGACGGGCATATGCGTGGCAAAGTGGTGGTGGAGTATTGAGGGGGTTGTTCCCCCTCACACCGGCCCTCTCCCTCAGGAGAGGGTTAGGATGAGGGAATTACCCCTGCTCCCCCATCATCTCTTTCACCAGCTCTACGCAGCGCAGGAAACGGCTGTCGTAATCTGACTCCTCCACATGCACAAACTCCACGTTATTTTCGTGCAGCATGTCGATGAGCATGCTCTGGAACTCTTTTCTGTCGACGGAACTGCCGAGGCTGCGGATCCCGTCGGCAACCCACGGGGTGTTGTTTTCGAGCAAAATCACCAGGTCAAAGCGGTATTCGTCTATCAGCGCCTGCACAAACGGATGCTCGCGTCCCTCGTATTTTTTGCAAAACGCCTGGGTGGTGACGAAATCGGTATCAATGAAGGCCACTTTATTGGCGTATTTCACCGCGAAATCAATGTACTGCGCATGACCGAGCGCGATTTTATCGTAGTCGGAGTACTGCAACGCCATCTCGTCACCGCCCAGATGTGAGAAGACGTAATCACGCCCGTACTCCCACGCACTGGTGGTGTTAAAGATGTTGGCCAGCTTGTTGACCAGCGTCGATTTCCCGCTCGACTCGCCGCCCAGAATCGCAACGGTGCGCACAAAGAACGGTTTTACCTCGGTTGGGATGTAATCCCAGTAGCGGAACGGGTTTTCGCGGATCAGCGCCCCGCTGATGTTCATAAAGGTACGCTTTGGATCGATCAGCACGGTTTCAATGCCCAGATGCTCGCGGAACTGCGGCGCATCGGACTCTTCAGAGGTGTAGATCCAGTTCGGGGTGATTCCCTTTTCGTCCATGAACGCTTTGACGCCATTGCTCCACACATCCCAGCCGTGCGGATACGGCTCCATGCCCTCTTCATTAAAAGCATGAATACGAATGTTTTTCTGGTACTTAAAGGTCTGCAGCAGCCAGCGCAGGCGGTCCGGCACGGTTGGCTGCTGCGACATGGCGCTGTCCTCGAACAGCTGACGGTCGCGGGTTTCATCGTAACCCATGATGATATGCAGCTCGTCCACCTGGCTACAGGCACGCTGGATCAGATAGATGTGCCCGGTATGCAGCGGGTAAAACTTGCCAAATACCACGCCGACGTTCTTTTGCATACGCGGGAATTCAAGCCCCAGAAAGCGGTGCAACGCTTCCAGCTTTTGTGCGCTGGGGCTTTTGATTTTGGCGTTCAGCAGTTGGCTCAGGTAGCCTTTGGTCATGCCGCTGGCATCCGCCACCTGCTGCAGCGTGCAGCCTTTCTGGCGGATTGCGGTCTTGATATAGTCAAATGATGACATAAATTACGGTGCCTCCTGCAAAATCGAATACGTAATTATAAGTCGTCAAAGACATTTAACGCATCTGCGAGTTTCTTCACGCCAAAGACCTGCATCCCTTCCGGGATTTTTTTCGGCACGTTGGCGGCGGGCACAATGGCGCGGCGAAAGCCGTGCTTCGCCGCCTCGGAGATGCGCTCCTGGCCGCTTGGCACCGGGCGTATCTCCCCGGCCAGACCCACTTCACCAAACACCACCAGGTCCTGCGGCAGCGGTCTGTCACGCAGGCTGGAGACCATTGCCAGCAGCAGCGCCAGATCCGCACTGGTCTCAGTGACTTTGACCCCGCCGACCACGTTGACGAACACGTCCTGATCCGCCATCTGCAGGCCGCCGTGGCGGTGCAGTACGGCCAACAGGATCGCCAGGCGGTTTTGTTCCAGGCCAACGGCCACACGCCGTGGGTTACCCATCATTGAGTGATCCACCAGCGCCTGAATTTCCACAAGCAGCGGACGCGTCCCTTCCCAGAGCACCATCACCGAGCTACCGGAGGTCACTTCATCGCCCCGGCTGAGGAAGATGGCAGACGGGTTGCTGACTTCACGCAGCCCCTGCTCGGTCATGGCAAACACGCCCAACTCGTTCACCGCACCAAAACGGTTTTTGTGGCTGCGCAACGTACGGAAACGGGAATCGGCATCGCCGTCGAGCATGACGGAGCAGTCGATACAGTGCTCCAGCACTTTCGGCCCCGCCAGCGAGCCATCTTTCGTGACGTGGCCGACCATCACAATCGCCACACCGCGCGTTTTGGCAAAGCGCGTGAGATAGGCGGCGGTTTCACGCACCTGCGCCACGCTCCCCGGTGAAGACTGGATATCCGCCATGTGCATCACCTGAATGGAGTCGATAACCATCAGCTTCGGCTGCTCTTCTTCGGCAATCATGCAGATTTGCTCGATGCTGGTTTCCGAAAGCATGTTGAGGTTGCCGGTTGGCAGGCCAAGACGGTGCGCACGCATCGCCACCTGCTGCAGGGACTCTTCACCGGTGACGTACAGGGTTTTCATCTGTTCGGCGAGCTTGCAGAGCGTTTGCAACAGCAGTGTTGATTTACCCGCTCCCGGGTTACCGCCGATCAGGATCGCACTGCCCGGCACCACTCCCCCACCGAGCACACGGTCAAACTCTTTGAATCCGGTCGAGAAACGCGGCAGCTCTTCGAGGCTGATATCCGAGAGCTTTTGCACTTTCGCGACACCGGCGTTGCCGGCATAACCGCTCAGGCGTTCATTGCGGGCCACGCTCGGCGAAGCCGCCACACCACGCACTTCGGTGATGGTGTTCCAGGCATGACAGGCGCTACATTGCCCCTGCCAGCGCGGATAATCCGCACCACATTCATTACAGACAAATGCGCGTTTTGGAGCTTTCGCCACGGTTTACCTCGTTATTTCTGGTTCACGCTGCCGGAGAGAATGCAGAACACCCCCATCAGGTCAGCATGACGGATGGTGACTTCCGTCTTTTCATTCACTTTAGGCTTGGCATGGAAGGCAATGCCAAGGCCTGCCGCTTTGATCATCGGCAGGTCGTTCGCGCCATCACCGATGGCAACGGTCTGGACGACAGGAATTTCATATTTTTCCGCCAGACGGGTCAGGGTATTGGCTTTGTACTGGGCATCCACGATATCGCCGATCACCTGGCCGGTCAGCTTGCCGTCCATGATTTCCAGCTCATTCGCCACCACGGTGGTCAGGCGCAACGTGTCGCGAAGGTAGTCGGCGAAGAAGGTAAACCCACCCGAGGCGATAGCCACTTTCCAGCCCAGCGTTTCTAACTTCAGCACCAGCTGCGTCAGCCCCGGCATTAACGGCAGCTCATCACGCACCTGGCGCAGGATGTTCGCGTCGGCCCCTTTCAGGGTCGCCACGCGCTGTCTCAGACTGGCGGTGAAATCCAGCTCGCCGCGCATCGCGCGTTCGGTCACATCGGCCACCAGCTCGCCGCTACCGGCAAGCCTGGCGATCTCGTCGATGCACTCGATCTGGATGGCGGTGGAATCCATGTCCATCACCAGCAGACCCGGCGTTTTCAGGTGTGGAATTTTGCCGAGAGGCGCCACGTCCAGGCCGGCATCATGCGCCAGGCGGGTCGCGCGCTGCGTCAGGGAACCTGCCAGGCGGATGACCTGATAATCCTCTACGCACCAGGCCGCCACGATGACCATCGCTGCACCCAGTTTGGTTTGATATTGGGTCAGGCGTTGTTTGTCCAGGCCGCGTCCGTACAGCAGCCAGCCGCTACGGCCAGCGTGGTAATCCAGAGGCATCACCTCATCACCACTTAAAGAGAGCGGCAATCCTGGCCATAAAGAGACATCCGTAGGCAGGTCGCACCAGGTAATGTTCGGCATTGAAGCTCCTGTGAATTCGTTCGCGCCGGAAGGTTCCAGAGGGAAAATAACGCATGAGGCTACCTTGTAACCATCACTTCTGGCAACATTAAGCCGTAAATTTTCAGCAGGTGGAATATGGCTCGCGCAAAACTGAAATTCCGACTTCATCGTGCCGTGATTGTCCTGATATGTCTCGCACTCTTGGTCGCGCTGATGCAAGGGGCATCGTGGTTCAGCCAGAACCACCAGCGGCAACGTAACCCGCAGTTTGAGGAACTGGCGCGTACTCTGGCGCGTCAGGTCACGCTCAACATCGCCCCAGCGATGCGCACCGAAACGCCGGACGAGAAGCGCATAGGTCAGATATTACGCCAGTTAACCGAAAACAGCCGCATTCTTGATGCCGGTGTCTACGACGAACAGGGCGACTTGATCGCCCGCGCCGGTGAGCACGTTGACGTCCGTGACAGGCTGGCGCTGGACGGCAAAAAAGCCGGCGGCTATTTCAATCAGCAGATCGTCGAACCCGTGCAGGGGAAAAATGGTCCGCTCGGGTATTTGCGGCTGACGCTCGACACCCACACCCTGCCTACCGAAGCAAAACAGGTGGACAACACCACCAATATTTTGCGCCTGATGCTGCTGCTCTCGTTGGCCATCGGTGTGGTGCTGGCACGCACGCTGCTGCAGGGTAAACGCACCCGCTGGCAGCAATCGCCTTTCCTCCTGACCGCCAGTAAATCGGTGCCCGAAGAGGACGAGGGCGATAAGAAAGAATAGTGATAAAGTAGGCTTACGATTCGGAAAAGGAACTTTGCCATGACGACGTTACGCCTGCTTATCTCTGACTCTCACGATCCCTGGTTCAATCTCGCGGTAGAAGAGTGCATCTTCCGTCAGATGCCAGCCACTCAACGGGTGTTATTTTTATGGCGCAACGCCGATACGGTGGTGATTGGCCGTGCGCAGAATCCCTGGAAAGAGTGTAATACCCGGCGTATGGAAGAGGATAACGTCCGCCTGGCGCGACGCAGCAGCGGCGGCGGCGCGGTATTTCACGACCTCGGCAATACCTGCTTTACCTTTATGGCGGGCAAACCTGAATACGATAAAACCATTTCCACCGCGATTGTGCTTAACGCCCTGACATCGCTGGGCGTTACTGCCGAAGCGTCAGGCCGCAACGATCTGGTCGTCAAAACCCCCGACGGGGATCGCAAAGTCTCCGGCTCCGCCTACCGTGAAACCCTGGACCGGGGATTCCATCACGGTACATTGTTGCTGAACGCCGACCTCAGCCGTCTTGCGAATTACCTTAATCCCGATAAGAAAAAGCTGCAGGCCAAAGGTATCACCTCCGTGCGTGGCCGCGTCGCCAACCTGATCGAATTACTGCCGGGCATCACCCACGAACAGATTTGCGATGCCATCCGCGAAGCGTTTTTCGATCACTACGGCGAGCGGGTCGAAGCCGAAGTGCTCTCCCCGGATAACACCCCTGACCTGCCAAACTTTGCGGAAACCTTTGCCCGTCAGAGCAGCTGGGAGTGGAACTTTGGTCAGGCGCCGGCCTTCTCGCACCTGCTGGACGAGCGCTTCACCTGGGGCGGCGTGGAGCTTCATTTTGACGTGGAAAAAGGCCACATTACCCGGGCGCAGGTCTTTACGGACAGCCTGAACCCTGCGCCGCTGGAGGCGCTGGCCAGCCGCTTACAGGGCTGCCTGTATCGTGCCGACACGGTGCAGTTGACATGTGAGGCGTTACGTGGCGAGTTCCCCAATCAGGCAATCGAGCTGGGCGAGCTTTCTGCCTGGCTTTCGCAGGCCGTACGCTAAACCATGTCGCCCGGCGTGCTTCGCCGGGCGAGTGATGTAACCTGTTTACGCGATAACGTCTTATTCTTATTTTTTAAGCAGGCTTCAGGGATCCAGCCTGCCCCATCTCATTAAAAAATATTATATTATCGTCGGGAAGGGCATTGAATGCTTCCCGGCCTTACGAAAACCGCTAATAACTTTCAATAATAAATTGAACAATAAAAGCGGAAATATGCCCGTAAAATGCGTGAAAATATTCACACCATCTATGCTTTTATATTTTCATTACTGCCCGTTTAGAAATTCTAAATACACCATTTAGAGCAGCCACAATATACTACCGCCCGTGGTTACACCCATATATAAAACCTATTGATTACATTACTAGTCGACAGCTCTATAATTTCTCTTCGTTAAGGAACAACAATGAAAAAAATTCTTCTTGTCGCGGCCATCGCTGCGGCAACGTCCATGACCGCAGCCCATGCGGCTAACACCGCCGTCATGAAAGTGAAAGGCAAACTGACCAACGCGTCATGTACTCCTACAATGAGCAACGGCGGTGCAGTAGATTATGGCAAAATATCAATGGGCTCACTGAGCGCGACTGAGGATAACCAGCTCGGCCAGCGTGATATCACCATGACAATTACCTGTAATTCTGCGACCAAAGTCGGCTGGACAATGTACGACAACCGCAAAGACAGTCTGGCTGATGGCCATTATATTGAAGTCGATGATTCTGCCGTTGATGGCAGCTCGACATTCAGCCCTCAGTACACAAGCGGTTTAGGTTTTACCAAAGAAGGTCAGAAGATTGGCGGATGGGCAGTGTATACCAACCTGCCATATGTCACGGTAGACGGCGCACCTGCTGATGCGATTACCGCGGGAGGCACTAATCTGACTAAATGGAATAAAAATACGACGGGTCGTCTTGTTCTGGATGACTACGAAACCATGTCCGTCGCCAAACCGGGTGAACTCGTGCCGATGGCCTTTACCGAAGCCGTATTCCCAATGAAAGTCTCCATGGCAATCAGGAATACCAACAGACTGACCATTACCGAAGATACCGAACTGGATGGTCAGGCGACCATTACGCTGAAATACCTCTAATTAAATTATCGCTCAGGCGATAACGTATCTCTGACGGCGAATTTAATTCGCCGTTTTTTATTCCTTTATTCATACTGCATCCATCATATTATTCGCAAGACGTAAATACATACATGATTGTATTTACAGCCCTTAATTAAACTCACAACCGAGTGTAGAATTTCTCATTTCACAAATAACTCTGACCATTAATAGAATTCCCGCGCTTGTGAATCAATACGTTAATTACACGCACATAAGAAAATGTCCACTTTTTGGTTAAGGAATAACAGTGAAAAAACTTCTTCTCGCCACTCTGATTGCCGTGGCTTCGCACGCTGCGC
The DNA here is from genome assembly GCF_047529885.1 of Enterobacter cloacae complex sp. 2024EL-00711. NCBI lineage: Bacteria > Pseudomonadati > Pseudomonadota > Gammaproteobacteria > Enterobacterales > Enterobacteriaceae > Enterobacter > Enterobacter cloacae complex sp. 2024EL-00711. Next base: position 271,929 of record NZ_JBLIZC010000003.1, on the reverse strand, counting down.
TCGCCGACTCTACCGTTGTGATGAAGGTGAAAGGCAAAATGAATAATGCGTCCTGTACGCCTGAATTAAGCAATGGCGGTTCTATCGATTTTGGCACCATCGCCCTGGATCAACTTTCTCCTACCCAGACGAATCAGATGGGTCAAAAGGACATGTCGTTAACCATTAACTGCCCTTCAGCGACCAAAGTGGCCTGGAGCATCGCGGACAATAAAGAAGATACCAATGCGGCAAATGACCTGACGTCCAGCCAGTTCTACATCCGCGATGCGGCGGATAACGGAGGTGATGCCTGGGGCGCTGGCACCACCTATGGCGTTGGCACCACGGCTGCGGGCGAAAAGATTGGGGCGTATGCCATCGCAACGCGCGTGAATGAAGTTACCGCCAATGGTCTTCCGGCTCAGGCCATTTATGCCCCGGCGTACGTCAACAGCAATGGCGAATACATGTGGCGTAACCTGAGTACCGGTATTATTGCCAACGGTAACGCAGAAATTATGACGGCGACCACCCCAGGCAAATCTTCTCCGCTGGCGATTACCAACGTCGTCTTCCCGTTTAAAGTCTCGATGGCCATTGTGAATACCGATCGCCTGACCACGACCGATGAAGCTCAACTGAGCGGCGAAACCACCATTACGCTGGTTTATCTCTGATACGTTAAGGTCATGTTTTCTTTTCTCCGGCGGGATATCCCGCCGTTTTAAAGCAGAATATAAATCCATTCATATCTGATTGTAATGACTTAATAAAATCTCAATGTGCTCGTTAGAAAATCTAATTATTGCATTCTGTGAATCATTAATAGAATCAGCGGCGCTTGTTATTTAACACGTGTATTCATGCAAGCACTTTGCGGACTAAAAATATCTTTTTTAGTCACTCTCTTTCAGGTTAAGGAATAACAATGAAAAAGCTTCTTCTTGCCACCGTGCTATCCATGGCGGCAACAGCCGTTTGCGCAGAACCGACCGCCATGCTCAAAGTACAGGGCTCACTGACCAGCGCAGGCTGCGTGCCGGAAATCAGCAACGGGGGTCTGGCCAACTTCGGTGAAATCGGTCTGGACTCCCTCTCCTCCAGCGTGCCATATCAGGCAGGCCATAAAGATGTCACCCTGACCATCAAGTGCCAGTCCGCCACACGCGTGGGCTGGACGCTTCACGACGATCGCGCGGATTCCAACGCCGGTGCCAGCCTGCCAGCCAACCAATTCCACGTGGATAACGCTACCGCAAACGGTGGCCAGGCTTCTGGCTCCAGCCAACTGAACGGCGTAGGTAAAACCAGCGCCGGCGAGAACATCGGTGCGTATGCCATTTCTACCTACCTGACCTCCGTTACCGCAGACGGCGCGGCGGTACAGCCTATCGCGGCTACCCTGTATACCGGCGGCACGATCAGCAGCAGAAGCTGGATGAACATGTGGACCAGCGGCATCCTCTCCAACGATGGCACCGACGTCATGACCGTTTCCAAAAGCGGCCAGCGTGCACCTTTAGCCTTCATGAGCGCGGCATTCCCGCTGAAGATTGCGCTGGCCGTAGCCCCAAGCGACAAGCTGACCCTGACCGACAAAACCGAGCTTGAAGGCCAGTCAACGATCACCCTGGTTTACCTCTAATCCAGCCCCCTGACGCAAAACTCTCCAGTTACATGGGGAGTTTTTTTCCTGACCAGCGAATGAAACCCACTATGTCTACGATCCACACATCAACACGTTTGATCTGCTCACTGTGCCTCGCCCTTCCGGCTTCGCTTTTTGCCGCCGGAATGGTGCCTGAAACCACCCTGCTGCTGATTGACGAAGCGAACCACGGCGGCGTCATGAGCGTGAAAAACACCGACAGCATTCCCACCCTGCTTTACACCTCCATCCGGGATATCGGGGGCGACCAGGGGGTAAAACTCAACGTCACCCAACCGGTAGTGCGCCTTGAGCCAGGCCAGGAGCAACAGGTTCGCTTTATTCTTGAAACCGACAAACCGCTTAGCGTTGAACAGTACAAACGCGTGGTGTTCGAAGGTATTCCGCCCAAAAGCACGGATAAAAACGTGAAGGTCGGGATCAACCTGCGTCAGGATTTACCGGTCCTGATCCATCCCAAAGATCTGCCGGTGGTCACCGACGCCTGGAAATTACTGACCTGGTCAGTCACCGGGAAAGAGGTCAAGGTGCAGAATCCGTCCGCCTACGTGGTCCGTTTCTCCACCTCTGTCACCTTACTGCCTTCGCATACGGAAGGCCTGGTCAACAAGACGTTTATCCTGCCGGGAGAGACCATGACGGTGCAGACCGACACCCCGGTTAACGGCACCGATAACGCCATTGAGTTCAATCCGGCCAGCCGCTACGGGATTGAAGTTGAGAGCTTTACCGCTTCCCTGACGCGCCAGTAAGACAGGGATGTTTTGGTGATTGAGTTCTCTTTGCGTAATCAGACGCTTCGCGCCGCCATACTGGGGGCTTTGACATTGCCCGCCCAGTCGGTATCGGCGGCCGGTATGGATTTTAATACCGATATTCTGGCGACCCGGGGTATCAGCACCAACCTCGCCCACTACTTCTCCCAGGCCCAGCGATACCTGCCGGGGCCGCATGCCGTGCAGGTAAAAATTAACGGCGTCGATAAAGGCACGCTTGCGATCCGCGTGGGAGAGGAAGGGCAACTGTGTCTGGATGATGACTTTACCCGTGCGGCAGGTCTTCTTCCGCTGAATATCGATGCAAAAGAGCCCTGCCATAATCTTCTGCAAGATTACCCGACGGCCACCGTCACGCTGCTGCCCAACGCGGAGTCGCTTGAGATTTATGTTCCCGCAGAGGCGATGGACAATGGTTTTTATGCCGCGAAATACTACGCGCACGGCGGTGCGGCGGGTCTTATCAATTACAGTGCGTTCAGCAACTACAACGAGTACGGCAGCGGCGGAAACAGTACCTTTTCCCAGGGCAATATTGGCGCCGGTCTCAACGTGGCGAACTGGACGCTGCGCAGCAACTTTATCCTGACCGACGATAACGGAACCCGCAGCACAGAGAATCTCTATACCTACGCGGAACACGTCTTCGAAGAACGGAAGCTTCGCATTCAGGCGGGGCAGATTAACGTCAACTCGGCGCTGTTCAGTGGCGCACAAATTAATGGCGTTCAGTTCCTGCCGGAAACGGGCCTGCAACCGAATATTCCGGCGACGACTATTTCCGGCATCGCCCGCACCAACCAGGCGCGCGTTGACGTTCGTCAGTCCGGGCAGGTTATCTACTCTTCGCTGGTGAATGCCGGTCCGTTTACTCTGACCGATGTCCCGGTGGTGCGTGGCAACGTGGATCTGGACATCAGCGTGGTCGAAACCGACGGTTCCACCACGACGTTTACGGTTCCCTCCTCCTCACTGAACGTGAGCGGGATGACGCGCACCGAAGGGCTCAGCGTCTCGTTGGGTAAAGTTCGCGATACCGGGGATGAACAGGGGTCGCCCTGGGTATTTAATTTTTCTGACGGAACCCGGTTTACGCCCCAGCTCACCGGCGTCACGGCGGGCGTGCTGGCAGAGCAGTATCAGGCCCTCGGGGCGATGCTGGAATGGTCGCCAGCCGAGTACTGGCTCCTTTCTCCCAGCGTTCAGATGAGCCGCGCGCAGTTCTACGGTCAACAAAATGGCCGCAAGATAGAATTGCAAAGTCACCTTTCCCTGCCCGAGCAACTCACGCTTGGGGTCAGTGCATCAACTTACAGCACCGGCTACCGGGAGTTAAACGAGGCGATGGACGCTGAATCCCAGCGCTATCAAAGTGCCTGGAATACCAGCCTCAACTGGAACAATGCATGGGTTGGCTCGCTTTCTTTCCAGTACAGCGAGAATGCCGGCGATGAAGAGAGCAGTAGCTCCCGCTACCTGATGGTCTCCTGGGGCAAGAGTCTGGGGCACACGTCGCTCTCAGTGAACTGGCAGCACGCCCTCAGCAGCAGTGAGACGGAGAAGGGCGGCACAAGTGATGGCGACCTGCTCTATCTTAATCTGGTCATTCCGTTTGGCACTGAGCGCATCAGTACCTATATGCGCAGCCAGGGTGAAAAACAAAACCTCGGTATTCAGGACAGCGGATCGTGGGGTCAAAACACCAATTACAACCTCTCGGTCGATCGCGACAATCAGGACAAGACCCAGTCGTTTAACGGCAATGTCAGCACCAACCTGCACTACGCACAGTTGGGCATGGCCGCAGGGCTGAACGACGGGAATCAGCATAATTACAGCACCTCCCTCAGCGGCGGCATCGCCCTGCATGGTCATGGCATTACGTTTGCACCCTACCCGATTAAAGACACCTTTGGCATTGCGCGATTAAGCGAGCCGGAAAGCGGTATTCAAATCACCACGCCCGATGGAACCGTCTGGACCGATGCGTGGGGACAAGCCGTGGTGCCGGGTCTGCGCGAGTGGCAAACCTCTCAGATTGTCATTGATGCCAGCTCCCTGCCACAGGGAATGGATTTATCGAACGGGATACAGACCGTTTCCGCAGCTTACGGCTCATTCGCGCAGGTGGATTTCCACGTGCTGAACACGCGTCGTCTAATGCTGAGCGTGAAACGCCCTGACGGGTCATGGCTCGCCAGAGGGCTTAGCGTGGTGGATAAAGACAGCCGTTATATCGTCAGCGTAATGGATAACGGCAGCGTGTTTATTCCCGACGCCACGGATGCGCCCGCCCTGTATGTGGTGGACGACAACATGGCAAAAATTTGCCATATCACGTATTCGCTCAGCGAAGACAAAAATACCGAGTCCTATTACGAAAAAGCAGAAGGAATGTGCCAGTGAAAACCTGTTATTCCCTTTTATTCGCGGCGTTTGCCAGCATGATTTTGCTCTTCTCCGCACGCGCGTCCAGTGAAGAGTGTCAGGTTACGTTTTCGCAGCCTGTTGTCTCGTTTGGAAAACTCAAACCGTCGGATATCGCCGCCTCGCAGAAGAACTGGAACCGAATGCCGGCCAAAGAAATTACGGCCAACGTCTTCTGCCCGGAGCCGAGAGTGATGGCGCTGTTTCTGCAGTCCACTGCGGGCGTCAATGGAGGGGTTCTCTTTGGTCAGGACGGGCGACTGGCCATTATTGCCGACAATATGGTGGTTGACGGGCATGCCTGCACGCTGGCGAAAACGACGGACCGTATCGGTTTTACGCCCTCCTCCAGTCCGACGCAACGCGCGTTTATCAAAAATAATGAAGGTCTCGTTGCCCGGCAAAATGCCGTGCCGGTGCGGGGTAAACACATGAGCTTCACCCTTAAGATTGTTCCCGTCATTAATAACAGCCAGCTTCGTCATGTTGCTGACAATACCCTTCTTGAGAGCAATATGGCCTGGGAATTATTAACACAGGAATAACCCCATTCACGCGTCAGGTACCTGCCTGCGTGAAGCGTAGAAAAGCACTACCGTTACAAATACTGACGGGTTAATACCCCGCAATGTCATGCTTTTTATTTATGTTAAGGATTAACAATGAAAAAATGTTTACTCGTTGTCGCGCTGGCCCTGGCGGCCACATCCGCACACGCGGGCGATACCGCCGTGCTGAAAGTCAAAGCCTCGCTTGCCGGTGCCTCGTGTGTACCGGAGCTGAGCAATAATGGCGTGATCGATTTTGGCAGGATTCAGATTGGCGATTTGTCGCAAACCCAGGCTACGCAGCTGGGCGAAAAAGGGGTGATGCTGACGATCAACTGCCCTACGCCAACAAAGGTGGGCTGGAGCATTGCGGATAACCGTACCGATTCCAACGCCAGCACGGGCAGCAGCAGTAACCTGAAGGTGAAAAACGCCAATGCTAACGGCGGTGAACTTCGCGGTGCGATGAGCACCTTTGGGCTGGGCAAAACGCACGATGGTAAAAACATCGGCGCGTACTCCATTTACACCACGCCAGGCGATGTGACGGCGAACGGCAATAACGCTGAGCCTATCCGTACGGCCGTGACCGCGGGAGCGGGCGTGAGCCGCTGGCAGAAAGCCAACGGTGGCACCATCGCCAATAAGGATTTGGGTCTGATGAGCGTTGCACCGGCGGGCAAAAACGACCCGATGGCGGTCACCAGCGTCTCTTTCCCGCTGAACGTGTCGCTGGCGGTCGAGAATCTGAAGAATCTGTCTTTAACAGAAGATACGGAGTTTGACGGTCAGGCGACCATCAGCGTGGTGTATTTGTAACCGGGAAGAGCATGCCGGGCAGCGAACGCCGCCCGGCAGTACAACATTACTCTTTGTCGCCCAGCAGAACGGATTCCAGCGCGATTTTGATCATGTCGTTGAAGGTGGTCTGACGCTCAGCAGCGGTCGTCTGCTCGTGCGTACGGATATGGTCAGACACGGTGCAGATGGTCAGTGCTTTCGCGCCAAACTCAGCCGCGACACCGTAGATCCCAGCCGCTTCCATTTCCACACCCAGGATGCCGTACTTTTCCATCACGTCGAACATCTCGCCGCCGTCTGGTGCATAGAACAGGTCAGCAGAGAACAGGTTACCCACGCGTGCGTCTACGCCCAGCGCTTTTGCGGCGTCAACCGCGTTACGCACCATGCCGAAGTCAGCGATGGCGGCAAAGTCATGGTCTTTGAAACGCATACGGTTAACTTTAGAGTCCGTGCACGCGCCCATGCCGATAACCACATCACGCAGCTTAACGTCCATACGTACTGCACCGCAGGAGCCTACGCGAATGATTTTCTTCACGCCGAAATCGGTGATCAGCTCTTTGGTGTAGATGGAGCAGGATGGGATACCCATACCGTGCCCCATCACGGAGATTTTGCGGCCTTTGTACGTACCGGTGAAGCCCAGCATGCCGCGAACGTTGTTCACTTCACGCACGTCTTCGAGGAAAGTTTCTGCAATGTGCTTCGCGCGCAGCGGGTCGCCCGGCATCAATACGACGTCAGCGAAATCACCCATTTCGGCATTAATGTGAGGAGTTGCCATCTTCAGTTCCTTTTATCGTGTTTTTGCCGGGTGGCGGCGGCGCCTGCCCGGCCTGCATGGTGTTCTCCCTCTCCCGAAGGGAGAGGGGATACGCCCGGATGTGTTTAGAACATGGCCTTGCCATATTCCATGTCGGACGTACCAAAGTATTTCGCAATAGTCTGACCGATATCGGCGAAGGTTTCACGGTGGCCCAGTGAGCCAGGTTTCACTTTCGGGCCGTACACCAGCACAGGAATGTGCTCGCGTGTGTGGTCGGTACCGGTCCAGGTTGGGTCGCAGCCGTGGTCGGCGGTCAGGATCAGAATGTCATCTTCACCCACCAGCTCCATCAGCTCCGGCAGACGGCGGTCAAACAGTTCCAGGCCCGCGGCATAACCGGCCACGTCACGACGGTGGCCCCAGGAGGAGTCGAAGTCCACGAAGTTGGTGAAGACGATAGTCTTGTCACCCGCCTCTTTCATCTCTTTGATGGTGGCGTCAAACAGCGCATCCAGACCGGTGGCTTTCACTTTTTTGGTGATACCGCAGTTGGCATAGATGTCTGCAATTTTCCCCACGGACACCACGTGGCCGTCTTTCTCGTCAACCAGCTTCTGCAGTACGGTCGGTGCCGGTGGCTCAACGGCCAGGTCATGACGGTTACCGGTGCGCTGGAAGTTACCCGCTTTATCACCGATAAACGGACGTGCAATCACGCGACCGATGTTATAGCCGCCTTCGGTCAGCTCTTCACGTGCGATTTCGCACAGCTCGTAAAGCTTATCCAGGCCAAAGGTCTCTTCGTGGCAGGCAATCTGGAACACGGAGTCGGCAGAGGTGTAGAAAATCGGCTTGCCGGTTTTCATGTGCTCTTCACCGAGTTCGTCCAGAATCACGGTACCGGAAGAGTGACAGTTACCGAGGTAGCCCGGCAGATTGGCACGCTTAACCAGCTTGTCCAGCAGCTCCTGCGGGAAGCTGTTCTCGTGATCGGAGAAGTAACCCCAGTCGAAGAGAACCGGCACGCCGGCGATTTCCCAGTGGCCAGACGGAGTATCTTTACCGGAAGAGAGCTCGTGCGCCCAGGCGTACGCGCCTACCACTTCCGCATTGCCGTCCATACCGGCTGCAATTTTACCGGTAGAACCTTCATGGGCTTTCACCAGACCCAGACGGGTCAGGTTTGGCAGAGTCAGAGGGCCTTTACGACCGTTGTCCGCTTCGCCTTTCGCACAGGCTTCAGCGATGTGACCCATGGTATCGGAACCCACGTCACCAAAACGTTCTGCATCTTCGGTTGCGCCGATGCCGAATGAGTCCAGCACCATAATAAATGCACGTTTCATAATTGTTCTCCGTACGTAGTGCTTCAAAAATTATCGATCAGATCAGTATACCGCTATTCGGTGATACGGCGATAGACAGTCGGTGTGCTTTGCGGTGCTTTATCATCAAGCGTAATGGCCGCTTTCACCGCCTTCGCCGCTTCCTGCCAGCTGGCTTCATCTTTCGCGTGGATCACGGCCAGCGGACGTTGACCATCAACGCTGTCACCCAGACGCGCCATATCGGTAAAGCCGACGCTGTAATCAATGGTGTCCGAGGCCTGACGACGACCGCCGCCCATCGACACGACCGCCATGCCGAGCGCGCGCGTATCCATCGCCGAGACAAAGCCTTCGGTATCGGCGTAGACCGCTTTGCTGAGCGTCGCCGTTGGCAGGTATTTCGCGTAGTGTTCCACGAAGTCGGTCGGGCCTTTCTGCGCCGCTACCATGCGGCCGAAGATCTCTGCCGCTTTGCCGTTATCCAGCACCGCCTGAAGTTTGGCGCGTGCGTCGGCATCATCGCTGGCGAGCTTGCCGGAGATCAGCATCTCCACGCACAGGGCCATGGTGACATCGAGCAGACGCGGGTTCCGGTATTCACCGGTGAGAAACTGCACAGCTTCACGCACTTCCACGGCGTTGCCTGCGCTGGACGCCAGCACCTGGTTCATGTCCGTCAGCAGGGCGGTAGTACGCACGCCCGCACCGTTGGAGACGCCCACAATGGCTTCTGCCAGCGCCGCGGAAAGCTCATAGGTCGGCATAAAGGCGCCGCTGCCCACTTTCACATCCATGACCAGCGCATCCAGGCCTTCCGCCAGTTTCTTGGCGAGGATAGAGGCGGTAATCAGGGGAATAGAGTCAACGGTCGCGGTGATATCGCGGGTCGCGTAGAAGCGCTTGTCGGCAGGAGCAAGAGAGCTGGTCTGGCCGATAATCGCCACACCAACGTCTTTAATAATGTCGCGGAAGCGATGATCATCCGGGAAGATATCGAAGCCCGGGATGGCTTCCAGTTTGTCGAGCGTACCGCCGGTATGTCCCAGGCCACGCCCGGAGATCATGGGGATATAACCACCACAGGCCGCCACCATTGGGCCTAGCATCAGCGACGTCACGTCACCTACACCGCCGGTTGAGTGTTTATCCACAATCGGGCCGTTGAGGTTCAGGCTTTTCCAGTCCAGAACGGTTCCTGAATCTCGCATCGCCATGGTCAGCGATACACGCTCAGGCATCGACATATCGTGGAAGAAAATGGTCATCGCCAGAGCAGCAATCTGCCCTTCAGAGATGGTGTTATCACGAATGCCATTGATAAAGAAGCGGATCTCTTCGTCGCTTAATGCATGACCATCACGTTTTTTACGAATAATTTCTTGTGCGAGAAACACGGTAACCCCCGAGAAAACAGGTTAAATGCGGCGGATGGCCCGCCGCAGGATAAAAATCAGTAGCTGCTTGCGCTCTTACCGTCGCCGTGACCCAGCGCTTTCAGCAGGCTCGCCAGCAGGCTGGATGCACCAAAGCGATAGTGACGGGAATCCGCCCACGCCGGGCCAAACAGTTCGTCGGCAATCGCCAGGAACTGCTGCGCATCTTCAGCCGTGCGCACGCCGCCCGCAGGTTTGAAGCCTACGGTTTTTTCCACGCCCATATCACGGATCACTTCCATCATGATGCGCGCGCTTTCCGGCGTTGCGTTCACCGGCACTTTACCGGTAGAGGTTTTGATGAAATCTGCACCCGCGTTGATGGAGATTTCAGACGCTTTACGGATCAGCGCTTCTTCTTTCAGCTCACCGGTTTCGATGATCACTTTCAGCAGCACGTTTGCCGCAGCACAAGCGTCTTTACACGCTTTCACCAGGTCAAAACCAACCTGCTCGTTACCGGCGATCAGCGCACGGTACGGGAATACCACGTCCACTTCGTCAGCGCCGTACGCGATGGCCGCGCGGGTTTCAGCCAGCGCAATCTCGATGTCGTCATTGCCGTGCGGGAAGTTAGTCACGGTTGCAATGCGTACATCCGGCGTGCCCTGCTCTTTCAGCGTCTTACGGGCAATGGGGATAAAGCGCGGGTAGATACAGACGGCTGCAGTGTTCCCGACGGGCGTTTTCGCCTGATGGCACAGGGCGATGACTTTCTCATTGGTGTCGTCATCATTCAGGGTGGTCAGGTCCATCAGTTTCAACGCGCGCAGGCTGCTTGCAGTTAAATCGGTCATAACATTCTCCAACGGCATCGCCGTATAAATTTCACCTTGCGGTCTGTGACTATTCTAACATCCAGCCGCACTTACACTTCGACATTCATCACAGTTAATGAAAACTGCGTACAAATTTGCATTACTGTAATGAGATGAACTTCAAATTTTACTGCTGTCGCTGCTGATTAAAGCAGCGATACCCGGTGTGGGATCAAAAGTCCCCCCGGGATGACTTCCTACAATTCGGTCATCATCCGCAGAACCATAAAGGAAGCGAATATGTCCCACGCCAGCCCTCACGCACTGCAACAACGTTGCCAGCAAATTGTGACAAGCCCGGTATTGACCCCCGAGCAAAAACGTCATTTTCTGGCGCTGGAAGCGGAGAACCATCTTCCCTACCCCGCGCTGCCTCAGGCCGCTCGCACCGCGCTGGAAGAGGGATTTATCTGCGACATGTTCGAAGGCCATGCGCCTTATAAACCGCGCTATGTTCTGCCTGATTACGCCAGATTCCTCGCCAACGGCTCGGCATGGCTGGAACTGGAAGGGGCAAAGGATCTGGATGACGCGCTCTCACTGCTGACCATCCTGTACCACCATGTTCCTTCTGTCACATCGATGCCGGTCTTCCTCGGTCATCTTGATGCATTACTGCAACCGTATGTTAATATTCTAACACAAGAAGAAATCGATAGCCGAATAAAACGTTTCTGGCGCTATCTCGACAGAACGCTTCCGGATGCGTTTATGCATGCCAATATTGGTCCGGCGGACACGCCCGTTACCCGCGCGATTTTACGCGCTGATGCAGAGCTGAAGCAGGTCGCACCGAATCTGACCTTTATTTATGATCCCGATATCACACCAGATTCACTGCTGCTCAGGGTGGCCGAAAATCTCTGTGAATGCAGCAAACCCCATATTTCTAACGGCCCGGTGAATGATAAAATTTTCACAAAAGGCCGTTATGGAATCGTGAGTTGTTACAACTCCCTGCCGCTGGCAGGCGGTGGCAGCACGCTGGTGCGCCTTAACCTGAAGGCCATTGCCGAACACAGCGACTCGCCCGAAGACTTTTTTACCCGCACGTTGCCCCACTACTGCCAGCAGCAACTGGCCGTCATCAATGCCCGCTGCGAGTTCCTGTATCAAAAATCCGGCTTCTTTGAGAATAGCTTCCTCGTCAAAGAGGGGCTGATTGATCCCGACCGCTTTGTGCCGATGTTCGGCATGTACGGCCTGGCCGAAGCGGTGAACGTGCTGTGTGAGAAAGCGGGTTCACCGGGCCGTTACGGTAAAGACGACCAGGCCAACGCGCTGGGGTATCGGATCAGCGAACAGCTCGCGGCGTTTGTTGAAAGCACACCGGTAAAATACGGCTGGAAACAGCGTGCGATGCTGCATGCCCAGTCCGGAATAAGCTCTGATATCGGTACGACGCCGGGCGCGCGGTTGCCTTACGGGGAGGAGCCGGACCCGATTAGCCACCTGCTGAGCGTGGCGCCACACCACAAGCACTATCACGCCGGGATTAGCGACATCCTGACGCTGGACGAGACGGTCAAACGCAACCCGCAGGCCGTGGTGCAACTGTGTCTGGGTGCGTTCAACGCGGGAATGCGGGAGTTCACCGCCAACGTGGCCGGTAACGATCTGGTACGCGTGACCGGATATATGGTGCGGTTGTCCGACCTGGAGAAATACCGTGAAACAGGGTCACGCACTAACACCACCTGGCTTGGAGAAGAAGCCGCCCGACACACCCGCATCCTGGAGCGCCAGCCACGCGTGATAAGCCATGAACAGCAGATGCGCTTTAGTTAGTCAGGTGATCCCCTTCTCCTGCGTGGACGGGCCGGGCAGCCGCCTGGCTCTGTTTCTCCAGGGGTGCAACCTGCGCTGCAAAACCTGCCACAATCCGTGGACCATCGGACGCTGCAACGACTGCGGCGACTGCGTACCCCACTGTCCGCACGATGCGCTGAACATACAGGCCGGGCGGGTCTGGTGGCAGGAGAGTCAGTGTCAGCAGTGTGATACCTGCCTGCAGTTGTGCCAGCAGCAGGCAACGCCAATGGCGCACCGTTTTAGCGTCGACGAGATCCTCACTCAGCTCTCTAAATCCGCACCCTTTATTGAAGGTATTACCGTGAGCGGCGGTGAAGCGACAACGCAGCTACCGTTCCTGGTGGCGCTCTTCACGGCGATCAAAGCCGATCCCGCCCTGCAACACCTGACGTGCCTGGTGGACAGCAACGGTCTGTTAGGGGAAACCGGCTGGCAAAAACTGCTGCCGGTATTCGACGGGGCAATGGTGGATTTGAAGGCCTGGGGGAACGAACACCATCGCTTCCTGACCGGACGCGAAAATCCGCAGATTAAGCACAGTATCCGCTGGCTGGCACACCACCAGCGGCTGGCGGAACTGCGATTACTGGTGATCCCGGAGCAGTGTGATTATCTGGAGCATCTCAAAGCACTGACGGCGTTTATCCACGCGTTGGGCAATGTCCCGGTACGCATTAACGCCTTTCATGCTCACGGCGTTTACGGTGAGGCGGCGTCCTGGCGCAGCGCCACGCCAGAAGATATTGAGCCGCTGGCGCGGGCGCTGGAACAACAGCAGATTGTGGTAATCCGACCGGCGCTTTATCTATAGCGTGATACCAAATACCGCGCGGGTATTCTCCAGCAGGGCATGCGCAATCACCTCTTCCGGCTCCTCGCGCAGCTCACAGAGCGTGTCAAAGACCCGAGCGGCCTGCTCCGGGCGATTTGGCTGCCCCTGAAAACCGTTGAGCGGCATATCCGGTGCGTCGGTTTCCAGTAATAATGCTTCGAGCGGCAGCTGCGCCATCACATCGCGGGTTTTACTGGCGCGTGGATAGGTGATGGTACCCCCGACGCCAATTTTATAGCCCAGCGCAATAAAGCGCTGCGCCTGCTGCAGGCTCCCTGAAAAACCGTGCACAACGCCCCTTCGCGGAAGATCGATACGCTTCAGATGCATTGCCAGTTTGTCATGGGTTCGACGGGAGTGAAGGATCACCGGCAGATCGTGACGCTTCGCCAGACGCAGCTGCGCATCAAGGATCGTCTGCTGGCGCGCAAACTGCGGATCGTCGCGATAGAGATCGAGGCCGATCTCACCGATGGCGACAAGTTTGTCGCCAGCCGTCTGCACAATGGCGTCCAGCGCGTCGATATGCTCATCAAGATGGTGTTCAATCACAATGGGATGCAGGCCGAGCGCGGCGTACAGCGCCTGGTGCCGCCTTGAAAGATCCAGTACCCGCTCAAAATATGCCGCTTCAACCGCCGGCACAATTATCGCCTCTACGCCGGCATGTGCAGCTCGCGTGATGCTTTGCTCTTCATCCCCCGTAAACGGTGGAAAATCAAAATGACAGTGGGTATCGATAAACCGGTACGTCACGCCAGATCCTCATTATCTAACAATGCGTCATTCGCCTGCGGAGCATCCACCAGCGGCATCGCCAGCGCATCATTCGCCACCACTGCCGGTGGGGTAATAATGGCTTTATGACGATGTATAGGCGGTTGTTCAGCCAGCAGTTTGCCTATTGTCGCCAGGAAGTAACGCCCGCACAGGCGCCCCGTTTTGTAATCGGTACGCAGCGCAGGAACGCGGCTGCCCAGCGCCATGCTGACCAGCGGTTTAGGCGGGTAAATTTCAAATATACGCAGCTTACCCGGCGGTTTTTCAATAAAGCGCTGCATGGCGCCGTAGGTCGTTTCATGCTGCTTCGCGATATTGACCAGATGTTGCAGGCTGCTGTCACCTAACCAGCGCTCCATGCGTTTAAACCATTGCGGGGTATAGTACATTTGCGACGGGACGGTGCGGATCACCACAATGGTGTTTGCCCCGCGTCGCGCAGCTTCCTGTACCGGCACCGCGTCACTGATGCCGCCGTCCAGATAGCTGATGCCGTCCAGCAGCGCACCGGAACGATAGAAACCGGGAATGGCGCTGGAGGCGCGAATGATATCCAGCCAGTTCTCTTTTTGAGGAGAGAAATAGCCCGGCGTGTAGTCATCACCACGGCTGGCGCACATCCAGAACTCTTTTCCGCTGTCGAACAGGCGCGCCGCCGTATCCATTGCCAGCGGCATCTGGCTTGAGGTCGAATCCAGCAGCCAGTCGAGGTCAATCAGGTTCCCGCCGCGCACAAAGCGCACCGGGTTGAAAAATTCTTTCGCCGTGGTGTAGCGCATGATCACTTTTCGCGCGTAGCCGGGCTGGTTACAGACATAAGCAGAGAGGTTTTGCGCCCCGGCAGAGGTCCCGAAGTACAGGTCAAACGGGTTGAATTGCGCGCGCATAAACTCGTCCAGCACACCGGCCGTAAAAATGCCGCGCTGTCCGCCACCTTCACACACCAGCGCAAGCGGGCCTGCGCGAAACGGCTTTAACGCCAGCGGCGCAATATTGCCGAGCGTAACGGGAATTCGTTGCCCCACCTCTGCTTTCCTGTTTTCATTTTTCTGTTATGACACAGTAGCGCACCCGACCAGCGACTGAAACAAGAAAAAGCCAGTCACGAGGACTGGCTTTTTTTTGTTGAAGGAATATTGCGTTTGCTACGGACGTCGACGACCCGTAAACAGGCTGACCAGGAACAGAATAATACCCACGACAAAGACAATTTTTGCTGCCCATGCCGCTGTACCTGCCAGACCACCAAAGCCCAATGCGGCGGCAATTAACGCGATAACCAGAAATATAATGCCCCAACGAAACATAAGCTTCTCCTTTACCATAGTTAATGTCGGCCGCTAAATGTGAGCGCGCTCAGGTCACTCACCGGCGATTTTCCAGAGTCATTTTTATTTCGCCCGCTGACGTTAGCCAGACGGGCGAATGGTGCAGATTTACTTCGTTTTCAGATCGTTTTTAACGCTTTTAACACCATCGATCGCTTTCGCGATGGACTCGGCGCGCTCACTTTGCGCCTGAGAATCGACCGTACCGGAAAGCTGAACCACGCCATCGGTGGTTTCCACTTTCACTTTACGAGATGGCACGATGTCATCTGCTAAAAGTTTAGCTTTGATTTCGCTGGTGGTGGCTGCATCTCCGGCATACCCTTTCACCGACGCGTTTTTGCTGTCCCGAACGTGCAGTTTGTCGCTCACGGACGCTACACCTTCAACACCCTTCGCCACTTTTACCGCCTGTTCGGCCTGGGCCTGGCTTTCTACAAAACCACTCAGGGTGACAACTTTCTTGTCAGTTTTAACGGAAATATCGGTGCTCTTGATAGCTTCATCATCCACCAGTGCGGCTTTCACTTTTGCTGTGATTGAGCTGTCATCCATGAAATTACCGACTTTATTCATAGAGCTATCGATTTTTTCCCCTGCGGTATCGGCGGTGGACTGCGCTTTATCCATAGTGCTGGTTTCAGCCAGAGCAGAACCACTTACCAGGATGCTACCCAGTGTCACAGCCAGCAGAGTTTTAGAAATCTTCAGTCTTGTCATATTCATCGATGTATTCCTGTGTATACCCGTCATTCGGGCGACATACTTCCCTAATTGCTAGTTTTATATATTGCGAATGAACACACGGGCAAAATGGAGAACCCAAAGTCATGCATTGAACAGTTAATTCATCCACGCCCGGTGTTAAACACTGAGTTAAATATAGATCACTCTCACAGTGCCGCTTTCAGATTTGGGTAAAAAACGAGCAAAAGACGCGAAATAATGTTGAATTAAGAACATTCCGCAAGAGATTAATAAGACAGGAAATAAAGAAGAGCACGGCGATTGCCGTGCTCTGAGAGGGGATCAGTGTTCGCGCGTTTTGCGGAACTGGACATCAGGATAACGTTCCTGAGTCAGGTTCAGGTTGACCATGGTTGGAGCGATATACGTCAGGTTATCACCGCCATCCAGCGCCAGCTGCACTTCGTTCTTACGTTTAAATTCTTCGAATTTCTTCACGTCAGAACACTCTACCCAGCGCGCGGTCGCCACGTTAACCGATTCATAGATCGCTTCCACGTTGTACTCGCTCTTCAGACGCGCAACGACCACGTCGAACTGCAGCACACCGACAGCGCCTACGATCAGATCGTTGTTAGCGATAGGGCGGAACACCTGGACAGCGCCCTCTTCGGAAAGCTGAACCAGCCCTTTCAGCAGCTGTTTCTGCTTCAGCGGATCGCGCAGGCGAATACGACGGAACAGTTCCGGTGCGAAGTTCGGAATACCGGTGAACTTCATCATTTCACCCTGGGTGAAGGTATCGCCGATCTGAATCGTACCGTGGTTGTGCAGACCGATGATGTCGCCCGGATAGGCTTCTTCAACGTGCGAACGGTCGCCCGCCATAAAGGTCAGCGCGTCGGAGATCACCACATCTTTACCGATACGTACCTGACGCAGCTTCATGCCCTTTTCATACTTACCGGACACCACGCGCATAAAGGCGACGCGGTCACGGTGTTTCGGGTCCATGTTAGCCTGAATTTTAAAGACGAAACCGGTGAACTTCTCTTCTTTCGCTTCCACTTCACGGGTGTCAGTTTTACGTGACATCGGTTGTGGCGCCCACTCCACCAGGCCATCAAGCATATGGTCAACGCCGAAGTTACCCAGCGCGGTACCAAAGAAGACCGGGGTGATTTCACCGCTCAGGAACAGCTCTCTGTCGAATTCGTGAGATGCACCTTGAACCAGCTCCAGCTCGTCACGCAGCTGCGCGGCCAGCTCTTCACCCACAGCCGCATCCAGCTCCGGGTTATCCAGACCTTTTACGATACGGACTTCCTGAATGGTATGGCCTTTACCGGTCTGGTAGAGATAGGTTTCGTCTTTATAAAGGTGGTAGACACCCTTGAACAGCTTGCCGCAGCCAATGGGCCAGGTGATAGGCGCACAGGCAATTTTCAGCTCGTTTTCCACTTCATCCATCAGCTCCATCGGGTCGCGGATGTCACGGTCGAGTTTGTTCATAAAGGTGAGGATCGGCGTATCGCGCAGACGGGTAACTTCCATCAGCTTACGGGTACGATCTTCTACCCCTTTCGCGGCGTCGATGACCATCAGACAGCAGTCCACCGCCGTCAGCGTACGGTAGGTATCTTCCGAGAAGTCTTCGTGCCCTGGGGTATCCAGCAGGTTGACCAGGCAATCATGATACGGGAACTGCATCACGGAGGTGGTAATGGAAATACCACGCTGCTTTTCCATCTCCATCCAGTCAGATTTTGCATGCTGGTTGGAACCACGGCCTTTTACGGTACCCGCAGTCTGAATCGCCTGTCCGAACAGCAACACCTTCTCGGTGATGGTCGTTTTACCGGCATCCGGGTGAGAGATAATGGCAAAAGTACGGCGCCTGGCCACCTCTTGCAGATAAGGAGACAACGTCATAATGAAATCTTCTATATAAGCGCGGCGTCAGGCCGCGCATCATGGGATACGAAAAATGCGGCTATTTTACCCATCAATGGGGGGCAGGCAATCATTGTTTACACAGGAGCTGCTCCAGTTCGTTCAATGACGTGACGGTCCAGGTCGGCTGGATACCTTCCGGCAACGTGCGACCGTGTGCATTCAGCCAGACGGTCGACAGGCCGGCGTTCATCCCGCCACGAATATCCGACTCCGCGGTGTCCCCGACCATCAGCACTCGTTCACGATCGGGATTGCCCGCTTGTTCCAGCGCATAATCAAAAATACGCGGATCCGGCTTAGGTACGCCCACCTCTTCAGAGATCACCAGCGCGTCAAAATGATCGCGCAGGCCCGTACGCTCAAGGCGGATCTGCTGCAGGGCGGTAAACCCGTTGGTAATAATGCCCAGCTTCGCCTTACCCTTCAGGGCGTCCAGCAGGGAAACCGCGCCCGGCAACGGCGCGCAGATATCCGCCATGGCATTAAGGAAGGCATCGTTAAGCGCACCCGGGCTGACGTTTAACCGCTCGGCCCAGACATCAAAGCGCTGGTGCTGCAGCTGTAACGCGGTGATGGCACCGTTCTGGTAATCCACCCACAGCGGTTTGTTTACCGCCTGATAGTCCTGAAAGTCTTCAGCGGTGAAGGAAACGCTATAATCGAGAAACATCCGCTGTAGGCCGCCAAACGAGTCAAACGTAAACAGCGTTTCGTCGGCATCAAAGAAAATCCAGTCCCATTTCATCGTTACAACCTTATTTTAGTTATCCAAGCGGCAGAGCCATTATGATGGCGTCTTCACGTCCCTCTGCGGTGGGGTAGTAGTTACGGCGGATAGTCGCCTCGTTAAAGCCTAAGCTTTCATAGAGTGCGATGGCGGCGACATTCGACGCGCGCACCTCCAGCCACAGGGTGAAAACGTCACGGGTTTCGAGCTCGCGAATGAGATACTCAAGCAGTTCTCTTCCCAGCCCCCGGCGCTGATACGCGGGATCAACCGCGATATTAAACAGCGTCGCTTCGTCCAGAACGACCTGCGTGATGGCAAAAGCGGCCATCGTGCCGTCGACGTCCAGACGGTAATTCAGATACCGCTCGCCCTGATTGCTGGCGAGGGTTTTTTCGCTCCATGGAAAAGCATGGGCGCGCGTTTCAATCGCGTACGCCGCGGTCAGATCAGGCGTCGTGAGGGAAGAAATCGTGTTCATATTCGCAGATTTGTTGCCATAGCGCGCTGCGCGCTTTTGGGTTGGCTTTCAGTTCGTCCAGCGCTGCCGAGCAGATCTGGCTCCCTTCAAGGGAGACCCCATCGATGTCTCCCATACGCCAGCTGTTGCAGCGGCTGTCGGATGGCAGCATGGTGACCCTGTCTGGCGTAAGCTGTAAAACCTGTTCAGTGGTCAGCTTCAGGCTACGAAGGACATCACCAATAAGGGGTTCATTCAGGGCAGGCAGTTGCTCCGCCACCATCACCAGCCGGACGTGCGCAGGGATGGAGATGGCGATTTCGCCCTGCAACGCCGTCGGGCGACGCAAGGCCCACTGGGTGATGCCCAGTTGCTGCAACTGCCAGTCTCGTCGGGATGTCATAGGGAAAACTCCTGTCTCTCAGGCGCGCAAATATAGCAAATGTGTCGAAACTGCGCCATCTACCTACTATAATCCCCGCCTGAGTTAATTGAGGAACAATTCATGTCTGCATTTACCCCGGCAAGTGAAGTCTTGCTGCGTCACAGTGATGATTTCGAAGAAAGCCGTATTCTGTTTGCCGGAGATATGCAGGATGACCTGCCCGCACGTTTCGACTGTGCTGAAAGCCGTGCCCACACCCAATACTACCACCACTGGCAGGTACTGAGCCGCCAGATGGATGACCGCGCGCGCTTTAGCCTGGTCGCTGAACAGAGCGACATCGCCGACTGCGACACGCTCATCTACTACTGGCCGAAGAACAAGCCAGAAGCCCAGTTCCAGCTGATGAACCTGCTTTCTCTGCTGCCCGTTGGCTGCGATATTTTCGTGGTCGGTGAGAACCGCAGCGGCGTTCGTAGCGCAGAACAGATGCTGGAAGGCTATGCGCAGCTGAATAAAATCGACAGCGCCCGTCGCTGTGGCCTGTATCACGGCCGTCTGGAAAAACAGGCGACCTTTGATGCTGAGAAATTCTGGGATGAGTATCAGCTTGACGGTCTGACCATTAAAACTCTGCCAGGCGTCTTCAGCCGCGACGGTCTGGACGTGGGCAGTCAGCTGTTGCTCTCCACCCTGACGCCGCATACGAA
The DNA here is from genome assembly GCF_047529885.1 of Enterobacter cloacae complex sp. 2024EL-00711. Taxonomy (NCBI): domain Bacteria; kingdom Pseudomonadati; phylum Pseudomonadota; class Gammaproteobacteria; order Enterobacterales; family Enterobacteriaceae; genus Enterobacter; species Enterobacter cloacae complex sp. 2024EL-00711. The sequence continues at coordinate 251,701 of NZ_JBLIZC010000003.1, read as the reverse complement.
AGGCAAAGTGCTGGATGTCGGCTGTGGCGCGGGTGTACTGGCGACCGTACTGGCGAGCCATTCGCCAAAAGTGCGCTTAACCCTGTGCGATGTGAGCGCCCCGGCGGTTGAAGCAAGCCGCGCAACGCTTGCTGCAAACGGCCTGGAAGGCGACGTGTTTGCCAGCAACGTCTTCTCTGATGTGAATGGCCGTTTCGACATGATCATCTCCAACCCGCCGTTCCACGATGGTATGGAAACCAGCCTTGAAGCGGCGCAAACGCTGATCCGTGGTGCAGTACGTCATCTGAACAGCGGGGGTGAACTGCGTATCGTGGCTAACGCCTTCTTGCCGTACCCGAAAGTGCTGGATGAAACCTTTGGCTTCCATGAAGTCATCGCTCAAACGGGTCGCTTTAAGGTTTACCGCACCGTGATGACGCGTCAGGCTAAGAAGTAATCCCCTTATCTGGCAGGCCGGATACGCGTAACCGCTATCCGGTAAAACCTGGCGCTACCATCGGCCATTTTTGCAGCAATCAAAACAGCGTGCGCATTTTTCTGTTGACGTAAAGCTGAAAACATCTAGAATGCGCCTCCGTGGTTACGATACTTTTACAGTGTCGATGGTATGCGAAGGTGGCGGAATTGGTAGACGCGCTAGCTTCAGGTGTTAGTGTCCTTACGGACGTGGGGGTTCAAGTCCCCCCCCTCGCACCATAAATCACGTTGATATTGCTCGCACTGGGCGAAGGTGGCGGAATTGGTAGACGCGCTAGCTTCAGGTGTTAGTGTTCTTACGGACGTGGGGGTTCAAGTCCCCCCCCTCGCACCAACGAGGCGATATCAAAAAAAGTAAGATGACTGTGCGAAGGTGGCGGAATTGGTAGACGCGCTAGCTTCAGGTGTTAGTGTCCTTACGGACGTGGGGGTTCAAGTCCCCCCCCTCGCACCAATTATCTTACATCCTTTCTGACGTTCTTCTCGCTTTCCGCTTATTTCAAACTCATCAGTATCACCAGAATTCCACTGACCAGTGCTACGCATGACGGCAGTAACACAAAGTGGCGCAGCTGTTTATGCCAGATCATCCCTGACGTCACTAACAGTCCTGACACAATGAGCGCTTTCCAGACATCAATGGAGAGATCGGCAAACATCAGACCGCCAAGAATCGCCCCCGGCAGTAACACTCCCCAACCACTTCCCAGCGTCCTGTTCAACATGGTTCGCCCTCTCACACTGATAATGATAACCAATATCATATGATACCAATTATCATTTGTCAGCACGATTAATCAAAAACTCTCCCCCTTTACCTTTCCTGTAATGACAGGAAATGCCTAAGGTGATAAATTGCTCACCTGTTAACTAGACCTAAAGATTTTCTGATAATTACTCTTTGAGTTTTTTGCATCTTTCATTGCGAAACAACACCTATTTACCTGTTTTAATTAAATATTAATAAAAACGCACTACTATGACATCACAATCCTGGCGGTCTTTGGTCCACAGTAAATATCAATTATCGTTACGTTTATTTTTATTTCTGAACGCGACCTCTGCTGTGTTCTCGGTAACAAACCCGCTCTATTCTATTCGCCTGTTATCAGTCCCCCTGATTTCTATTTTTGTTATCAGCACCGGGCTGCTCGTCTGGCACTGGAAAAAGAGAACCCGCAAGGTAAATATTCCTGCCGTTTCAGCGATCTTCGGTATTTTATGGGCGTGGCAGGTAGCCTCGAAATTTTCGTTAATTACCCACGATCAGGCGACCTATTTGATCATGGCATTATTAACGGTACTGTTTATTGGTACGCTGGCCTTCGCCAGTAATATCAAAGCATTTACGCTGCACTCCTTCCCCACCTTTATTGTCTGCCTGTGGTTAAGTAATCATGATATATGGCTAAGAATGACCTATTCTTTCGCACTTCCTGTGGTAGCAATTGCGATTCATAACATTTTGCAAAGACGTAACGATCGCTTCGCGCAGGAACTGCTCTCCCGTTTGCTGGAGGAGCGTGAGACCCTCACCGATCTGAGCATGATGGACCCGCTTACCGGCCTTTATAACCGTCGCGGACTGCAAAGCCGGCTGGAGAATCTTCCGGCAGTGGAGAACGGCGAGCACTTTGTCCTGCTGATGGATATCGACCACTTTAAAGCCTACAACGACCACTACGGCCATATGATGGGCGACCAGGCGCTGATCCGGGTCTCTGCTGCCATCCGTGATGCCGTGCGTTCACGTGATATTGTGGCGCGCTTCGGCGGGGAAGAATTTATGGTTCTGCTGACCAATATTTCTCTCGAGCATGCCCGCCAGACGGCAGAGCGGATCCGCCAGAAAGTCTACGATTTAAAAATCCCGCATATGTTCAATGAAAGCGTGGCGACAAACGTCACCATCAGCATTGGGATTGCCATTTTTGAGGATGAAGACGCCGAAGGTGCACTGGAGAAAGCGGACAAAGCCCTCTACGAAGCAAAGCATATGGGGCGCAATAACATCCTGCTGAGCGAAGAGCTTCAGACCGCGTAAGCGCGGCGTCATATAACGCGGACAAAAGTCTTGCCATCGGTATGAGCAATAGTTAGGATTGGCAATCATTATCATTTAGATTTGTATCTCTACTATGGCCACTCATACCGCACAAATCGTTGAACCACTTCTCTGGAGAGCCCGCCTCCCCACCGGGAATGTTTCGCTTGCGGATGCCATCAGGGATAAGATCGCTAAAACCCGCGCCCACCTGCTGGACTTTATCAGGCTGGATGAAGCGCACCCGCACCACGCCATGACGCTGGAAGAGTGGCGACAACCGTCGACACTGCAGTCGTTGCTGGCAACCTATTCCGACCATATCTATCGCAATCAACCGACCCTTACGCGGGAAAACAAACCCCTGCTCTCCCTCTGGGCGCAGTGGTATATCGGGCTGATGGTGCCCCCACTCATGCTGGCGCTGCTCACTCAAAAGGGCATGCTGGAACTTTCCCCGGAATATTTTCATGTCGAGTTCCACGAGACCGGCCGTGCGGCCTGTTTCTGGATTGATCTCCACGAAGACCAGAACGCGGAGCACCTCTCTGCTCAGGAACGTATGGAGCAGCTCATAACTCGCGCCCTGATCCCGGTAGTGGATGCGCTGGAAGAGACGGGGGAAATCAACGGGAAGCTTATCTGGAGCAATACCGGGTATTTAATCCACTGGTATTTGACGGAAATGAAACCTCTGCTCGGTGATGAGAAGGTCGAGGCCCTGCGCCAGTCCTGTTTCTTTGCAAAACAGCTTTCCGATGGCCGCGATAACCCGTTATTCCGCACCGTGGTCCTTCGTGACGGGCTTCTGGTTCGTCGCACCTGCTGCCAGCGTTATCGCCTGCCGGACGTTCAACAGTGTGGAGATTGTACGCTCAAGTAAGGTCAGGTGTTGCCGGGCCGCATTAACGCTGACCCGGCATCCGTTTCTCACGCTACCTGCTGATTTTCCTCTTCCGCATTACGTTGCGCTTCTTCCGCTTCCTGCTCCAGCAGTTGCTTCTCGTACACTTTAAAGAACGGGAAGTAGATGATGGCCGATACGCACGCCAGGACCACTACCAGAATGGCTGCACGGAAATCCCAGCCCAGCGCCCATGCGGCACCTACCGGTGCAGGTGCCGTCCACGGCACAACGGAGATCACGCGGCCAATCAGATCGAACTTCATCGCCGACCAGGCCAGCACGGCGTTAACCATGGGTGCCAGCAGGAACGGAATAAAGAACACCGGGTTCATGACAATCGGCGTACCGAAAATAACGGGTTCGTTGATGTTAAAGAGGCTTGGCACCACGCTCAGACGGCCGATAGAACGCAGATGAGCGGAGCGGCTACGCAGGTAGCAGAACACCAGCCCCATCGTGGCACCTGACCCCCCGATGACGATAAAGAACGTCCAGAACGCTTCCATAAAAATATGCGGCAGCGGCTGGCTGGCGGCCAGCGCGGTCTGGTTAGCGCCCAGGTTGGTCAGCCAGAACATCTGCAACATCCCGGAGACAATCGCGGCGCCGTGGATCCCGGCGAACCACAGCAAATGCCCAATCAACACCGCCAGCAGGATTGCCGGCAAGGAGTCTGCGGCGGAAACCAGCGGTTTGAAGACAGACATAATCGCCTGCGGGATCAGCATGCCAAACTCAGACTGAATCACCAGACTCAGCGGGTAAAGCGTCAACACCACCACCAGCACCGGGATCAACAGATCAAAGGAGTTTTTGATCATCGGCGGAACCTGGTCCGGCAGGCGGATCCCGATGTTATGCGCTTTGAGAAAACGCATCATCTCAACGCAGTAGATAGCCACCAGAATCGCGGTAAAAATGCCAGTCCCGCCGAGGCTGTCGACCGGAAGCGTGCCTTTGGTTTTCGGCGCCGCGACCAGCAGAAACGCCATCAGCGACAGCATGGCGCACATAAACGGGTCTAACTGATGCGATTTGACATAGTGTTTGCCAAGGTTATAGGCAATGGCCGCGCAGATATACAGGGACATAACGCCCATCGTCATATCAAACGGCGTGAGGATCTGACCTTCAAATTGCTTCGCCATGTCCAGCCAGGCGCGCGCGAAACCCCAGGTGGTATCAGGCGAAAACGGTGGATACGCGAAGACGAGTAAAAATGAACCCACAATCATGAACGGCATCGCGGAGATAAAGCCATCACGAATAGCCATAACATGACGCTGGGAGGAGATCCGCCCGGCAATCGGGCTGACGTAATTTTCTACAAAACGAAATATCAGATTAAACGCAGCATGGTTGGCAGACATAGCAGATCTCCTTTCAGACGTTTATGACGGGCGCATACACGCCATACGTTGGTCCATACATCACCTTCACAACCTTGCCGGCGCGTTTACCAGCGGTACTGCTCAGACGGAATGGTTTCATATTTAGCTCTTATTATTGGATACAGGGGACGTTACATAGTCAGTATTAATCTCTCACTCACGGTCTGCAACCGGTTACTGTAACCGGTTTCCGTGAATGTGAAGGCGATCCAGAAATCGGCCGTGTGGGATATTTGTTACTGAAGAGATATTTACAGAGCATAAATTCTTATGACAGATTACGCGGGATATTTGTCAGGAGGAAACAATGAGTTTGCAGTCTGTACAGCAGTTTTTTGCCGACAACGCTCCGGATATAGAGGTTATTGAACTTAGCCAGAGTACCGCAACCGTTGCGTTGGCTGCTGCCGCCCATCGTGTTGAGCCGGGACAAATCGCCAAAACGCTGTCGTTGAAGGTTAAAAATGACGTCATTCTGGTGGTCGCGAAAGGTGATGCGCGTCTGGATAATAAAAAACTGAAAGACACGTTTGGCGCAAAAGCACGCATGCTCAGTTGTGATGAAGTGGTCACCATCACGGGTCATCCTGTTGGCGGCGTGTGCCCGTTTGGGCTGGAAAATCCGCTCGCGGTTTATTGCGATATTTCACTGAAACAGTATGCTGAAGTGCTGCCGGCCGCGGGTGCAATTCACAGTGCCGTGCGTATTTCACCAGACAGAATGGCAGAACTGACGTCCGCAAAATGGGTAGATGTTTGCATCTGAATGAGGCGCCAGAGCCTGTCTGGCGCACAGATATCAGCTTATAAAAATGTCGGCTGGCTTAATACTGATGTTCGCGGATCCCGGGCCGGGAGATGAGTCAGAATATCTGCCGCATCAAGCAGCCCCACGTCAGAATTGACCCCAAGCTTCACCATCGCATTAAACTTGTGCGCCCGGATGGTCTTAATATTGCGCTCAAGCTGCGCGGCGATTTCAGGGATAGAAAACCCGCAGGACATATACCGCAAAATCGCCCGCTCCGTTGGACTTAACATCCTGTTTTGACTCTTGTACCAGTGGTTGAGCATATTGTCATTGATGTGCAGCGTTTCACTCAGTAACACCAGCAGTTCCTCCTGCAGGCGGTCGAGCGACACCGATTTACTGACGACACCGTGTAGGCGTGAAGGGGAAAGATGGCTGATTAACCGCGCTTCCATTTCATCTGCCGCCAGGATGATGCGCTGAATATGATTATGCGTAAACGCGAGATCCCGCAGGGATGCCAGGCAGTTTCGACGCTCTTCTCGCGCATCAGAAAGTGAATAGATCAGCGAGAAAAAAGAGACATGAGGAAGCGCCTTCTTAAAGCTGTCAAACTCACTGAACATGTGCAGTTGATAATGGCTGAGCGTGGGCAGCGCAAACAGGTGCTCCAGCCCGACGGCACTCATCGCGCAATTTTCGATGACGGCAATATGTCTTGTTGAACCGGTTTTATCCATTCCTCGAACTCTCCATAGGCTGACATTAAACTCAGCTCTCTCAATCCCTGAGTACTGTTGATCCAGGCGTACAGATCGGCATTACTCCGTAATGACAACCGTCGCATCGCACTGTTTTTCTGTGCACTGATCGTTTTATTGCTCTTCTTGAGCAAAGTGGCAATTTGGTTAATCCCCCAGCCCTTGCCTAACAGACGCAATACCTTGCGTTCAGAGTGGGTGAGCGCAATGACGCGGTCGTCTTCATCATCGTTACAGGCAGGCTCGGGCGTTAATAACGTCTGGCTTATCCGCTCTGCCCGTTCACTGCCTGCACGGATGGCGTTAATTACGCCTTCTATCGGCTCCATATCAGAAAGCAACGTGCTTTCCGGACGCATAAGCAGCTCAACGGCAATAGGGTAAAGCGGCCGGGAGACTAAAAAAATCCAGTGAATATCCCGATATTGATTTAATAAACCGTAATATTCTTCGAGCGTGCCCCGAGGATTCCTGTATTCACCTGAAATATCAGCGATAATGACGTCTGCACGCCGTAACTGCAGCAGGGTTAATTCCTGCAGCGAACGGCAAAACGTTAAATCAAAATCGGCAAAATGGCGTGTCATCACGCCCCCCAACCCGTTTTGCATTACGGGTATTCTGCTAATGACGACGCCATGTTTACCATTCAATGACGACATAGACCCTCCGTGTCCATTTTCATATGATGAGTAACGTTAAAACGCATCAAGGTATAAGTATATTCGTCCCTGAGTGTAAAACTGATTAATACAAGCAGAAGATGAGATGTGTGCTTCATTTAAGAAATGCCTAAAACAGCGGTAATATCTCACAAAGCACAGATAAATTTAATTATAAAGGCCTTAAAATAATTAAAATATAAACTTAGTAAAACTAAATATAAATATCTTATATTTCTCAATTAATAATTCATCATTTTTATGACCCAAAGCCGCATCCCGCCGCCAGACAGCCCGCAACTGTTTGCATAAATCTTGATCTGACCCACAACTAGAGGCACTGCAGTTTGTGCTAAAAGTAAGCATGACGGGCCAACAGGCAAGCTATTCACCTTCTCTTCAGGACATGACATGCAGGCAGATCGATCAACGCAGCGTGCCATCACGCGGCTCTGTATTCAGTGCGGTCTTTTTCTGCTCCAGCACGGGGCGGAAAGCGCGCTGGTCGAGGAACTTTCCACCCGGTTGGGGCTGGCGCTGGGTATGGATAGCGTTGAGAGCGCCATTTCATCCAATGCTATCGTGTTGACCACCATAAAAGACGGTCAGTGCCTGACCTCCACCCGCAAAAACCACGACCGCGGCATCAATATGCACGTTGTAACCGAGGTTCAGCATATCGTCATTCTTGCTGAGCATAAGCTTCTCGACCTGCACGACATTGAAAAACGGTTCAACCAGATTAAGCCCTTACGTTATCCCCGCTGGCTGGTGGTGTTAATGGTCGGGCTGTCCTGCGCCTGTTTTTGTAAGCTCAACAAAGGCGGCTGGGACGGCGCGGTCATCACCTTTTTCGCCAGCAGCATCGCCATGTACGTGCGCCAGCTCCTGACGCACCGCCAACTCCACCCGCAAATTAATTTCTGCATTACCGCTTTTGTCGCCACCACGGTGTCTGGCCTGCTGCTTCGTCTGCCGCAGTTTGCCAACACGCCGACGATTGCCATGGCGGCCAGCGTGCTTCTGCTGGTGCCCGGCTTCCCGTTGATTAACGCCGTAGCCGATATGTTTAAGGGTCACATCAATACCGGTCTGGCACGCTGGGCGATTGCCAGCCTGCTGACGCTTGCAACCTGCATTGGTGTGGTAATGGCCATGACACTCTGGGGGTTACGCGGATGGGCGTGATCGATTTTCTGCTGGCGCTGGCGCAGGATATGCTGCTGGCCGCGATCCCTGCCGTCGGTTTTGCGATGGTCTTTAACGTTCCGCAACGCGCGTTACCGTGGTGCGCGCTGTTGGGTGCTATTGGTCATGGCTCGCGAATGGTGATGATGACGGCGGGATTCAACATTGAATGGTCAACATTTATGGCCTCAATGCTGGTCGGTAGCATCGGAATTCAGTGGTCGCGCTGGTATCTGGCGCATCCCAAGGTGTTCACCGTCGCTGCCGTTATCCCGATGTTCCCCGGCATATCTGCCTATACGGCCATGATTTCCGCGGTAAAAATCAGCCATTTCGGCTACACCGAACCGCAAATGATCCTCCTTCTGAGCAACTTTCTTAAGGCTTCGTCCATTGTCGGTGCGCTCTCTATCGGACTGTCGATCCCCGGACTGTGGCTGTACCGCAAACGTCCACGGGTTTGAGATTTGTGTTATTACGCTGCCGTGAGGATAATCACTCCAATCCGTTTGGTGACGATAAGGAAAGGATGTGGCTAACCCAGGCAGCGAACTCCCCGAGCACAATGAAGAATCCAGCCTGAAAGAGAAAATCTTTCAGAGCGCTATCACGCTGTTTGCCGAATACGGGTTGAACGGTGCCCGCATGGAACAAATTGCGGAGAAAGCCGGCACCACCAAACGCATGGTTGTTTACCACTTCAAAAACAAAGAGAACCTGTATCTTCTCGTACTGGAGTATGTTTACACCCAGATCCGCGCCAGTGAACAGGCGCTCAGCCTGGCGGGAATGCCCCCTGTCGAAGCGCTGGTTCATCTGGTTGAAGCCACCTTTGACTACCATGCCGACCACCCGGATTACATCCGCATTATCTGCATGGAAAACATGCAGCGTGGCCGTTTTATGCAGCAGTCCAGCTACCTCCGCAAGGTCAACCGCAGCGCACTTGATCTGCTGGAAGCGATCCTCCGTCGCGGGAAAGAAAAGCAGTTGTTCAATCAGACGGTTGAAGCCCGCGATCTGCATCGTTTGATCAGCAGTTTCAGCTTCCACTACGTTGCCAACAGCTACACCTTCACCCTGCTGTTTGAAGAGGGTGCGGACGAACAGGCACAGCGCCAGCACTACCGCAAAATGGCCGTTCAGGTGGCGCTCCGCTATACCTGCCCATAAAATAGCTTGCAATTAAATCGTACACTATCTATATTCATCTCATGAACGCGAAAACGAACGACACGACCGCTGCGCTCCTGCTGGATAACCAGCTCTGCTTTGCTCTCTATTCAGCAAATCTGGCGCTGAACAAGCTGTACCGGCAACTGCTGGCACCGCTGAACCTGACTTACCCGCAATACCTGGTGATGCTGGTGCTGTGGGAGCAGGATGACATTACGGTGTCGGACATCGGTGAACGGTTGTTCCTTGACTCTGCCACGCTGACGCCGCTGTTGAAGCGTCTGGAAAGCGCGGGGCTGATAAACCGCCACCGCTCACGTAAAGACGAGCGTCAGGTCGCCGTCACCCTGAGCGATGCGGGACGTCATCTCCAGCAGCAGGCTTCCGGGATCCCCCATGCAGTGGGATGCGCCGCCCAGTGTGATACTGAGACCATGCTGTCACTTAAACAGCAGCTGGAACGTTTGCGACAACAGATCCAACGCGCGTAAGGCTATACTTTACGCGTATTTATTTACCCACATATATCGCACGCTATTTAATAGCGCACATTAATGTAAGATGAGGAATCTGCCATGTCTTTAGAAAAAGTTGTCTACACTGCCAAAGCAAAAGCAACCGGAGGCCGTGATGGCCGTGCGACCTCTTCCGACGGCGTACTGGACGTTAAACTCGGCGTGCCAAAAGAGATGGGCGGCATGGGCGGTGACGTCACCAACCCTGAGCAGCTGTTTGCTGCCGGCTACTCTGCCTGCTTCCTGGGTGCCATGAAGTTTGTAGCCGCGCGCGACAAATTTACCCTGCCGAAAGAGGCCTTTATTGAAGGCGAAGTGGGGATTGGGCCGCTGCCAACCGGTTTTGGTATCGAAGCAAAACTGAACATCCACGTTGAAGGTATGGATCCTGCAGAAGCCAAAAAACTGGTCGATGCAGCACACATTGTGTGTCCGTACTCTAACGCGACCCGCGGTAACATCGACGTAACGCTGAACATTATCGCCTGATAACTGCCTGATGGCGTTACGCTTATCAGGCCAGCCGTTGACGCCCCGGCAGGCATCGCGCCGCCGGGGAAAACCCCTCCTTCCCTTCCCGCTCTCTGTGCTACCATAAGCCCATATCACGCCCGTAGTTATCAGTAGAGTAAGCGTTATGTCCTCCAGAATTCTGACCACCAGCATTGCTGGTATTGATGCCTTTATGCGCGATCCCCGCGGTGTGCTGACCCACGCCGAAGGCGGCACGGTTGCGGTATTTGCTGACAACGCTCCGGCGTTTTATGCCATCACACCGGAACGTCTGGCACAGCTTCTGGAGATTGAAGCGCAGTTGTCCCGTCCGGCGAGCGACGTAACCCTCGATAACCAGTTCTTTGACGAGCCGGTTAACGTCCCCATGGCCGTTCCCATGGGAAAATTTGCCCTGTATGCGGGCTGGCAACCTGATGCGGATTTTCAACGGCAGGCGGCATTGTGGGGCATAGCGTTAACGCAACCGGCTACCCCCGAAGAGCTGGCCGCGTTTACCGCCTGGTGGCAGGCGGAAGGCAAAGTATTCACCCATATTCAGTGGCAACAGAAGCTCGCGCGTCATCTGCAAATTAATCGCGCCAGCAATAACGGCCAGCCAAAACGTGATATCAACGCGTTTTCCGAACCGGATAAACAGATCCCAAATGGATTCCGAGGTGCGAAATGAAGAACGTCGGCGACCTGATGAAACGTCTGCAAAAGATGATGCCAGCCAACGTGAAGCCCGCCTTCACGACGGGTGAAGAACTCCTGGCGTGGCAAAAAGAGCAGGGTAAGATCCGCGCCGCCGCGCTGGCCCGCGAAAACCGGGCGATGAAAATGCAGCGCACCTTTAACCGTTCCGGTATTCGCCCCCTGCACCAGAACTGCTCATTTGATAACTATAAAATTGAGACCAACGGGCAGATGAATGCACTCGCTGCCGCGCGTCAGTACGTGGATGAATTCGACGGCAATATCGCCAGCTTCATTTTTAGCGGCAAGCCTGGCACGGGGAAAAACCACCTGGCGGCCGCTATCTGTAACGAGCTGCTGCTGCGCGGGAAATCGGTGCTGATCATCACCGTGGCCGATATCATGTCCGCCATGAAAGACACCTTCAGCAACCGCGAAACCAGCGAAGAGCAACTGCTTAACGACCTGAGTAATGTCGATTTACTGGTTATTGATGAGATTGGCGTCCAGACCGAATCCCGCTATGAAAAAGTGATCATTAACCAGATTGTCGATCGCCGCTCTTCCTCCAAACGCCCCACCGGCATGCTGACTAACCACAACATCGACGAAATGACCCGCTTGCTGGGCGAACGCGTCATGGATCGCATGAAGCTCGGGAACAGTCTGTATGTCATCTTCGACTGGGAAAGTTACCGCAGCCGTGTCACCGGTAAAGAGTATTAAGATATTTCCAGGAAAGACCGGTGGCCCGGAGGTATATACTGACTCCACTTTCGCCCCAAAACGGACCTTTTTTGAGTAAGCCATTATGAAAAAACAGTTTCTTTTCAGCACCGTATTAGGCGCCCTGCTGGTTACCGGCGCGGCACAGGCCGCATCCTGGCAGGATTCGCTGTCCAGCGCAGCGAGCGAACTGACCAAAGAGAGCAGCAGCACCCAGGGCGGGCTGTCAGCCTCTTCCCTTACCGGCCTGCTGGGTAACAGCACCCAGAGCCTGAGCGCAGGCACAATGAACAACGCCGCGGGGATTCTGGAATATTGCGCGAAGCAAAAACTGGCCTCCGTGACCGACGCGCAAAACGTGAAAAATCAGGTGCTGGGCAAACTCGGTCTGGATACACAGGAGCAGAAACAGGACACCAACTATATGGATGGTATTCAGGGCCTGCTGAATGCGCAAAACGGTCAACAGCTCAACCTGAGCACCATCGGCAACTCCTCGCTGGCGAAACAGGTGAAAACCAAAGCCTGCGATCTGGTGCTGAAACAAGGCGTTAATTTCATCTCCTGATCCCCGCCTGTATTGCCATTACACGCCGCGTTTAAGACGTTACTCTTTTAACGCGGCGTTAAAGCCGTCTTTTTCCTGCCTGCCACCGTCTGAGCGTCCGTATGTCAGGATGCGACCCCCTTCAAAAAAACGATTTTCTAAACCAAATCCTAACAACAGCACACTTTCGTGACACTAAAATTGCAGCTACACGACAACGCAATTACATTGTATAACCCAAAAAATAATCAGTTAGCCAGCTAAGCGCCTGGCGTCATGAGGATAGACTGTTGTCAGAGTTAATGTCCCTTGTCCTTTTTCTGGCCTCTGTCGGCGTTTACGCCTGCAAAGCGGGCCGTAACACCTGGTGGTTTATCGCCACGCTGGTGGTGCTCGGCATTTTTATTATTTTAAACATTACCTTATACGCCAGCGATTACTTTACCGGTGACGGCATTAACGATGCGGTGCTCTACACGCTGACGAATAGCCTGACGGGCGCGGGCGTGGGTAAATACATTCTTCCCGGGCTTGGGCTGATTGCGGCGCTGGTGATTATTTTTGGTGCCCTGGCCTGGGTGCTGCGCCGCCGTCGACATCTTCCGCATCATGGCGGCTACAGCCTGCTGGCACTCTGTCTGGCGCTGGCGTCCGTGGATGCCAGCCCGGCGTTTCATCAGATAACCGAGCTGGTAAAGTCACAGTCGCGCGACGGCGACCCGGATTTCATGGCCTGGTATAAAGAGCCGTCCAAAAAAATAGCCAACCCGAAGCTTAACCTGGTGTATATCTACGGCGAGAGTCTGGAACGCACCTGGTTTGATAACAATGCTTTTCCGAACCTGACGCCGGAGCTGGGCGCGCTGAAAAACGAAAGCCTTGATTTCAGCCACACCGCGCAGCTGCCCGGTACGGATTACACCATCGCCGGGATGGTTGCCTCGCAGTGCGGTATCCCGCTCTTCGCCCCCTTTGAGGGTAATGCCTCGGCCTCAATGTCGAGCTTCTTCCCGCAGAACGTTTGCCTCGGCGATATCCTGAAAAACTCCGGCTACGAAAACTACTTCGTACAGGGGGCCAACCTGCGCTTTGCCGGAAAAGATGTGTTCCTGAAATCCCACGGTTTTGACCATCTGTATGGCTCAGAAGAGTTAAAAACGACCGTTGCCGACCCGCATTACCGCAACGACTGGGGCTTTTACGACGACACGGTACTGGACGAAACCTGGAAAAAGTTCGAGGAACTGTCCCGCGCCGGCAAGCGTTTCTCCCTCTTTGCCCTGACGGTAGATACCCACCATCCGGACGGGTTTGTCTCGCGCACCTGTAAGCGCAAACGCTATGAGATTGACGGCAAAAACAACACGTCGTTCAGCGCGGTAACCTGCAGCCAGGAGCATATCGCCGCTCTGGTCGAGAAAATCAAAGCCTCGCCGTATTTTAAAAACACGGTCATCGTCGTCTCATCTGACCATCTGGCGATGAAAAACAGCGCCTGGGATCAGCTCAGCAAACAGGATCGCAGCAATCTGTTCTTCATTCTGCGCGGCGACCAGCCGCAACAGGATGTGATCGCCACCAAACGCAACTCCATGGATAACGGCGCAACCGTGCTGGACATTCTGGGCGGGGATAACTTTATTGGCCTTGGCCGCAGTACGCTCTCGGGGCAGTCGCTGTCGGAAGTGTTCCTCAACATGAAGGAGAAAATCCTTGCGTGGAAGCCGGACATCATCCGCCTGTGGAACTTCCCGAAAGAGATGAAAGACTTCACCATCGATCAGGATAAAAACACGATTGCCTTCTCCGGCAGCCATTTCCGTCTGCCGCTGCTGCTGCGCGTGTCGGATACGCGCGTCGAACCGCTGCCGGAAAGCGAATACTCTGCGCCGCTGCGTTTCCAGCTGGCCGACTTCGCCCCTCGCGATAATTTTGTCTGGGTCGACAGGTGCTACAAAATGGGCCAGCTCTGGTCCCAGCCACTGGCGCTCTCAACCGACTGGTGCGTTTCTCAGGGACAGCTTGGCGGGGAGCAAACCGTGCAGCATGTCGATAAAGCGCAGTGGAAAGGCAAAACCGCATTCAACGATACGGTCATCGATACCGCGCGCTATCAGCGAAATGTCGACATGCTGAAAATCGTGGATAACGATATTCGCTATAAAGCAGACAGCTTTATCTTCAACGTGGCCGGGGCACCGGAAGAGGTCAAACAGTTCAGCGGCATCTCGCGTCCGGAATCCTGGGGGCGCTGGTCTAATGCGCAGCTGGGCAGTGAAGTGAAGATTGAGTACGCGCATCCTCTGCCGGAAAAATTCGACCTGGTGATCACCGCCCGGGCCTATGGTCCAAACGCGAACCGTCCCATCCCGGTGCGTGTGGGCGATAAAGAGCAAACGCTGACGCTGGGAAATGACGTCACCACCACCACGCTGCATTTTGATAATCCTTCCCGCAGCAATACGCTGGTGATTGTTCCGCCGGACCCGCAGCCGACGAATGAGGGAAATATTCTTGGCCATTCACCGCGCGAGCTCGGCATCGGGATGGTAGAGATTAAAATTGTCAGTAAAGAGAGCTGATCCCTTCTGCGCCCGGCGTTCTGTCGGGCGCTTTATGTAAATATATAATCCTATAAAACCATTAAAAATAAGACATAAACACCATATATCTCTCATTTCTATTTATAAATTCACCAGAAAGAAATCATATCTCAGAATGTGTAACTCCTTACACCCTGAGAGAGTTACCCACTTTTTATCATGCTAACCGGCCATACGTTCGAATCCACCCTGGCACAGCGCAGCGGAGTACGACCAGCGCTACCAGGGGAACAAACCCTGATGCCGCAGACACTGAATGCAGACTATAAGGTCATCGTTTTAAGCGGCAATGCCTTCTTGTGGCTGGGCCTGAAGACGTTCATCTCGCAGAGTGTGGACCCCTGCCCTGAAATTTTCTGGATTAACGACGTGAGCCCTGAGGGGATCCTGCCCCTGCGGCAACTGATGTTGAATATCCGCGTCAAAAAAGGGTGGCTGGTATTCACCGATGCGTCCCGCGTCAACGATATTAAAATCATTCTGGGGGGTGAGCGTGTCCACGTGGTGGCGGGAAACCTGTCACTCGCGCAGCTCAGCCGCTGTTTTCAGAACACGCCGTTCGCAAGCGTAAAAAACGCCACGCTCACCTGCCAGGAGCTTCGGGTTTGCATGCTGTTCCGCAACGGGTTCAGCCCGGTTCGCATCGCGCAGATCCTGAATAAATCCCCGAAAACGATCTACACCCACAAGCGTAACGCGATGAACAAATTTCACTGCCAGAACCTGGCGGAATTCCATCGCAAACTCTTCCTGCTCGACTACCCGGCATCGTGTTTGTCACTGCACGGCTAATCACGTCGGGAAATAAGATCATGCGGCGTCATCTTCCCTGTCTCATTCTCTGGCTGTTGATGCTGGCGCTGCTGTCTCGCTATGCCCTTCCCGCCACGTTGGGATGACGTGGTAATCCGACTGCACGAGTAAATTGCCTTAAATCTTGTCTGGATCAATGTTATCGGTAACAATGACGCTAAAATAGCCAGCGTGTTATGTCCGACAAGGCACAGCCTTATCTTCTTTTTTGTTATTTTTTCTGTATTACAATAACTTATGAAATACCTGCTTGCTGACGCCATCGTCTATAACGACGAAGACGGTTCTGTTTCTCTTATCAATGCACCCGATCTGGACAGACAAATCCTCACCTGTACCGCCAACGCCATCATGAAGCTGCTGGTTCAGCATCACGGCAACGTCGTCGAACGTGACACCTTTCTGAGTGATGTCTGGGATCAACGTGGGCTCCAGGGGTCCAACAATTCGTTAAATCAATACATCAGTATTGTGCGCAAAATGCTGTCGAGCCTGCTGCCCGACACCCTGTTTATCGTCACCGTGCCGAAAACGGGCTTTATGCTCAGTGCTGATATCGCGGTAACGCCCCTGGAGGACGATTTTCCCGTCGTGGAGTCGGTCCCGGCCTCACGACGCATTCAGCCAGAATGGCTATTCTGCGGTGTACTCACGCTGATGGTCGTGGCGCTGTGCATCGGCGCCTGTTTGACGAAACAGGCGCACCGGTACAGTGACACTCATCTGCTCACCCACATTGGCACCTGTCCGGTCTACACCTTCTCCCCGCTGGCAGATGTGTTTCACACTAAGGCCATGGCGCTGGCGCAGACGCTTCAGCGCGAAGGTAATCTGCCCTGCCTGAAAAACTCTATTTTCTATATGCACATCCAGAGAACACTTTTCTATGGCCACGAAGGGCGGCTGGTCCTTTCCCAGTGTTCTCTCACGGACGGTAAAGCCAGCGCCTGCCGAACGCTTTACTTTTACGAGTGGTGATATGAAACAAAAAAAAGTGTGGCTTATTCTGGTGCTCAATCTGTTGCTGATTGGCGTGACGCTGGCGTGGTACGTCTACACGCCTCCGCTGTCCGGAACCTGTGCAGGAAACCTGACATTTTCAGCCCGACATGACGATCATGATTTCTCCTTTGAAGGGGAGGTTACGCTGCGCTTTCAGCCCGACAACACAGGGTACCTTACGCTTAACGGCGACGTGGTTAACGAGCCACATCACTGGGATGTTTCCCGCCAGGAGATGTTTACGTGGCGGCACGTTGAGGGCTCACTCTATGAAATATTCATACAAAGCGTGGCGCGCTTTAGCCATGACACCCTGCCACCGGGGGTCTTTGAAAAGTACGTCGCCGGCCTGACGCCGGGGAACAAAAGACTCCTGAAGATTGAACGCACGCCGGAAGACGCGCTGGTGATCAGCAATTTCTATGCGCCGGTCCTGATTTGTTCAGAATAGGCGCGGCTGGTCGGGGTATACTTTCCGCCATGAACATTCTCTTTCGACCGACGACGCCCAAAGATGTTGCAGCCCTGCCCGCTATCGAGCGCGCGGCAGGCGAGCGTTTTCGGGACGTCCCTGAACTGGCCTGGCTTGCAGACGGCGACGTCATTTGCGCGGAACAACATCTTGATTACGCGAAAGGCGGGTTTAGCTGGCTGGCGCTGGCAAACGGCCTGCCCGTCGGGTTTATCCTTGCAGAAGCCCATCCGTCATCGCTGTTTATTGTCGAACTCTCGGTTCATCGGGAGTGGCAGGGAAGAGGAATAGGTCGGCGACTTATCGCCTGCGTCGCAGACCATGCTCGCACGCTGGGGCTGACATCGCTGACGCTGACCACCTTTTGCGAGGTGCCGTGGAATGCGCCGTTTTATGCGCGACTCGGGTTTGAAACGGTGACGATGCTAACGCCTGAACTGCGTCAGAAAAGAGAGGAAGAAGCGGCGCACGGTTTCGCGTATGACTCCCGCTGTGCCATGCGCCTGCCTCTGTGATATTGGCCTGCAAAACGCCCCATTACAGGCCGGGTCAGGCGTAGCCGCCCCCCGGCACTGTGGCAGGATTAAAACGTTTCCCAGTTTTCGCCCGCATCGGTGGTCGCGGCTTTACGCGCCATCACAGGGGCCGCAGCGGTTTTCGTTGAGGCCTGCTCGCGGGCTTTCATCTGCTCCTGCTGAATGCGGAACACAGCCACGGCCTGAGTCAGACGGCTCGCCTGCTCTTCCAGTGCCGCTGCCGCCGCGGCAGACTCTTCCACCAGCGAGGCGTTCTGCTGGGTCACGCGATCCATCTCAGCCACCGCCAGACCCACCTGATCGATACCGCGGCTCTGCTCATCAGACGCAGAGGCGATTTCGCCCATGATGTCCGTCACGCGGGTTACCGCATTAACGATTTCGCCCATGGTTTCGCCGGCGCTTTCTACCAGGGTAGACCCGACTTCCACGCGGCCAACAGAGTCTTCAATCAGGCTCTTGATCTCACGTGCTGCCTGGGCGCTGCGCTGTGCCAGGTTACGGACTTCACCCGCAACAACGGCAAATCCGCGGCCCTGCTCGCCCGCACGTGCCGCTTCTACTGCAGCGTTCAGTGCCAGGATGTTGGTCTGGAACGCGATGCCGTCGATCACGCTGATAATGTCGGCAATTTTCTGCGAACTGCCCGCGATGTCACGCATGGTTTGCACCACGTTATCCACCACTTTACCGCCCTTCTGCGCGGTTTCAGACGCGCTCAACGCCAGGTTGCTCGCCTGACGGGCGTTCTCGGCGTTCTGCTTAACGGTCGCCGTCAGCTGCTCCATGCTGGCAGCGGTCTCTTCCAGGGATGCGGCCTGCTGTTCCGTACGGGAAGAGAGATCGTTGTTACCCATCGCGATTTCGCTCGCGCCGCTGTAGATGGCATTAGCACCGTTACGCACATCGCCAACGGTACGGACCAGCTCGCCCTGCATATGACGCAGCGAGTCGGCCAGTTCACCCATCTCGTTAGCGCCCTGCACCTCAATGCGCTTCACCAGATCGCCGCTGGCGATATGACGAATATTGTCGATAAGACGGGTAAGTGGCGAAATCAGCGCCTGCTTGATACCCAGCCACACGGCCACGATCACCACCAGCACCGCAATCAGTACGCTAATCAGCACCCAGATTGCCTGGCTGTAGGAGCTATTGCTGTTTTCCACCGCCATCTGATACAGCTTGTCGTTCTGCTGCAGATAGTTCACGTACTGCTTCTCAAAACCATCCTGATAGCTCTGGGTAGGTTGATCGAAGAAGGCGTTGATTTTGCCAGCGCCCAGCAGCTGGATCAGCTCCGCCAGTGCACCGTGGTAGATATCGTAGTTACGTTTGATCTCCGTCGCGTCGGCGTCGTTTTGACGCGGATCGCGTGGCAGGGCTTCGTATTCAGCCCAGTTTTTTTCTGCCTGTTTCAGAGAAGCCGCCGCAATTTGCATCAGATCGTTCACGGTCGCGCCGCTGCCGATATTGCTCTGATCCATCATGTAGCGAATACCCGCACGGTTCAGGGTATTACGGGTTTGCAGCAGGGCAACCCAGCTGGCGTTCAGCGTGGACTGTTGCTGGCGAATGGTTTGCAGGACGGTGAAATTCTCTTTGTCATGCTTGAGGGCATTGAAGAAAAGACCACCGGATGTGAGTTGTAAAAGGCCAAATATCGCTAATACCAGCATTAAGCTGGTGACAATCTTGATACGGTTTAACATGTTTTCGCTTTCCATCAGACAGATAACAGGATTTTCGGCCTGGAAAGGGAAAACTTTACGAAAATCATCCTTAAATTTGTGGTTTTTACTCTTCTTCGCGCGCTGTGATATGCCGGTTCCCCAGTTCAATAAACTCTTCCAGCAGCGCTGTCAGCTGTTGCATCTTCGCCGGCGTATATTCGGCCTCGATTTGCTGATACGCCTCTTCCACCTGCGCCTGGGCACGCTCGTATAGCCTGTTCCCCTCTTTGGTCAGCGACACGTACAGCTTTCGCTGATCGTTTACGGGCTTAAGGCGCAGCACCAGACCGTCACGCTCCATGCGCGTCAGAATGCCCGTCAGGCTGGGACGCAAGATACAGGTGCGAAACGCCAGATCGTGAAAATCCATCGACGGATGTTCGGCCAGCACGCGCACGATGCGCCACTGCTGCTCGGTCAGGTTATGCCGTTTCACAATCGGGCGGAAGTAAGACATCGCCGCTTCCCGCGCCTGTAACAGGGCGATAGTTAATGAATCATGCATAGCCTCTCCCGGTAATCATTAACACATGAACAATTCAGTTCTGCTGGTTTTACACACAACGCGTTTTACGACAAAAAGTCTAACAGAAACAAGCTTGATTTATTAACACAATGATAAATATAGCCTTTAATCTCTTTATGTAAATTTATTGTTATTCATATCACAAATTATTCACTTCTGGTTGCGAAATAAACAGCAAAGGCATACAACCAGATCATTAACATATTAATGAAATCACAGGCCGGACGTCCGGCCTGAGGAGTAAGTGAATGAAAGGTACTGTTTTTGCCGTAGCGCTGAACCACCAGAGCCAGCGCGATGCCTGGCGCGACGCGTTTGAAAAAGCCCCCTACAACACGCCACCAAAAACCGCCGTGTGGTTTATCAAACCGCATAACACCGTGATCCGCACGGGCGACCCCATTCCCTTCCCGCAGGGAGAAACCGTGTTAAGCGGTGCCACGGTAGCGCTGGTTGTGGGCAAAACGGCGCGTAACGTTCCCGTGGACGAGGCGGCGGAGTACATCGCCGGTTACGCGCTTGCCAACGAAGTGAGCCTGCCGGAAGAGAGTTTTTATCGCCCGGCGATCAAGGCCAAATGCCGCGACGGCTTTTGTCCGCTGGGAGAGCTGGCTGCCGTCGACCACGTTGATAACCTGACCATCGTCACCGAAATTAACGGCCGGGAAGCGGACCACTGGAACACCGCTGACCTGCAGCGCAATGCCGCCGAATTGCTGAGCGCCCTGAGCGAGTTCGCCACCCTCAGTCCGGGCGATGCCATTCTGCTCGGCACCCCACACTCGCGCGTCCCGCTGCAGCCGGGCGATCGCGTACGCATTCTGGCGAAAGGCTTCCCGTCCCTGGAAAACCCGGTGGTTGATGAACGCGAGGTCGCCCATGCGCAAGGCCCACATCCGCACGCCACGCTGTTCGCGCTTGGTCTGAACTACGCCGATCACGCCAGTGAGCTGGCGTTTACGCCGCCAACGGAACCGCTGGTGTTTATCAAAGCCCCCAACACCGTGACCGGCGATAACCAGACCTCGGTCCGCCCGAACAACATTGAGTACATGCACTACGAGGCGGAGCTGGTGGTGGTCATCGGCAAAACGGCGCACAAGGTCAGTGAACGCGAGGCGATGGACTATGTCGCGGGCTATACCGTCTGCAACGATTACGCCATCCGTGATTACCTGGAGAACTACTACCGCCCGAACCTGCGGGTGAAAAGCCGCGACGGGTTGACCCCCCTCAGCCCGCATATCGTGCCGAAAGAGGCCATTCCCGACCCGCATAACTTAACCCTGCGCACCTTCGTGAACGGTGAATTGCGCCAGCAAGGGACCACTGCCGATCTGATCTTCAGCATCCCGTTTCTGATTGCCTATCTCAGCGAGTTTATGACCCTGCAGCCCGGCGACATGATTGCCACCGGCACGCCAAAGGGTCTGTCTGACGTACAGCCTGGCGACGAAGTGGTCGTGGAAGTAGAGGGCGTGGGCCGCCTGGTGAACCGCATTGTCAGTGAGGAGACTGCAAAATGAAAAAAATAAACCATTGGATTAACGGTAAAAACGTCGCAGGAAGTGATTACTTCCACACCACTAACCCGGCCACCGGAGAGGTGCTGGCGGAGGTCGCGTCCGGCGGTGAAGCTGAAATTCATCAGGCCGTGGCGGCGGCCAAAGAGGCATTCCCGACGTGGGCTAACCTGCCGATGAAAGAGCGCGCACGCCTGATGCGTCGCCTCGGGGATCTTATCGATCAACACGTTCCGGAGATTGCGGCCCTCGAGACCGCCGACACCGGCCTGCCGATCCACCAGACCAAAAACGTGCTTATACCACGCGCGTCGCACAACTTCGCGTTCTTCGCCGAAGTGTGCCAGCAGATGAACGGTAAAACCTACCCGGTCGACGACAAGATGCTCAACTACACCCTGGTGCAGCCGGTGGGGGTCTGCGCGCTGGTGTCGCCGTGGAACGTGCCGTTTATGACCGCCACCTGGAAGGTTGCGCCGTGCCTGGCGCTGGGCAACACCGCGGTGCTGAAGATGTCTGAGCTCTCCCCGCTGACCGCCGACCGTCTGGGCGAGCTGGCGCTGGAGGCCGGTATTCCGGCGGGCGTGCTGAACGTGGTGCAGGGCTATGGCGCAACGGCGGGCGATGCGCTGGTACGTCACCACGACGTGCGCGCCGTCTCCTTTACCGGCGGCACCGCCACCGGGCGCAACATCATGAAAAACGCCGGACTGAAGAAATACTCCATGGAGCTGGGAGGGAAATCTCCGGTGCTGATTTTTGAAGATGCGGATATCGAACGCGCGCTGGATGCCGCCCTGTTCACCATCTTCTCCATCAACGGCGAGCGTTGCACCGCTGGCTCACGCATTTTCATTCAGCAGAGCATCTACCCGGAATTCGTCAGGCGCTTTGCCGAGCGCGCGAACCGTCTGCGCGTGGGTGACCCGACCGATCCGAACACTCAGGTTGGCGCGCTGATCAGCCAGCAGCACTGGGAAAAAGTCTCCGGCTATATCCGTCTTGGCATTGAAGAGGGTGCGACCCTGCTGGCGGGCGGCCCTGACAAACCCACCGATCTCCCTGCTCACCTGAAAAACGGCAACTTCCTGCGCCCGACCGTGCTGGCAGACGTCGACAACCGGATGCGCGTGGCCCAGGAAGAGATCTTCGGGCCGGTTGCCTGCCTGCTGCCGTTTAAGGACGAAGCCGAAGGGCTGCGTCTGGCTAACGACGTGGAGTACGGCCTGGCGTCATACATCTGGACCCAGGACGTCAGCAAAGTGCTGCGCCTGGCGCGCAATATCGAAGCCGGAATGGTGTTTGTAAACACCCAGAACGTGCGCGATCTGCGTCAGCCGTTTGGCGGCGTGAAGGCTTCCGGTACCGGGCGCGAAGGGGGCGAATACAGCTTCGAGGTGTTCGCTGAAATGAAAAACGTCTGCATCTCCATGGGCGACCATCCGATTCCAAAATGGGGGATCTGAGTATGGGCAAGTTAGCGTTAGCGGCAAAAATTACCCACGTTCCGTCAATGTACCTCTCTGAACTGCCGGGAAAAAACCACGGCTGCCGCCAGTCCGCCATCGACGGACATAAAGAAATCAGCAAGCGCTGTCGGGAGCTGGGCGTCGATACCATTATTGTGTTCGATACCCACTGGCTGGTGAACAGCGCCTACCACATCAACTGTGCGGATCATTTCTCCGGCATCTACACCAGCAACGAGCTGCCGCATTTTATCCGCGACATGACCTACGACTACGACGGTAACCCGGCGCTCGGCCAGCTTATCGCCGACGAAGCGGTGAAACTCGGCGTACGTGCCAAAGCGCACAACATCCCGAGCCTCAAGCTGGAGTACGGCACGCTGGTACCGATGCGCTACATGAACAGCGATAAGCACTTCAAAGTGATCTCTATCGCCGCGTTCTGCACCGTCCACGACTTCGCCGACAGCCGCAGGCTGGGCGAGGCCATCGTCAGCGCGATTCAGAAATATGACGGCACCGTGGCGGTGCTCGCCAGCGGTTCGCTGTCGCACCGTTTTATCGACGACCAGCGCGCCGAAGAGGGAATGAACAGCTACACCCGCGAGTTCGACCGTCAGATGGACGAACGCGTGGTGAAGCTGTGGCGTGAAGGCAAGTTCAGGGAGTTCTGCAGCATGTTGCCGGAGTATGCCCACTACTGCTACGGCGAGGGCAACATGCACGACACGGTGATGCTGCTGGGGATGCTCGGCTGGGACACATACGACGGCAAGGTGGAGTTCCTCACCGAGCTGTTCCCCAGCTCCGGCACCGGCCAGGTTAACGCCGTTTTCCCCCTGCCCGCGTCCGCGTAAGGAGCCACCATGCCGCACTTTATTGCTGAATGCACTGACAACATCCGCGAGCAGGCGGACCTGCCAGCACTGTTCGCCAAAGTGAACGACGCGCTTGCCGCCACGGGAATCTTCCCACTCGGCGGTATCCGTAGCCGCGCGCACTGGCTGGACACCTGGCAGATGGCCGACGGTAAGCACGATTACGCCTTTGTGCATATGACGCTGAAGATTGGCGCCGGGCGCAGTCTGGAGAGCCGGGAGGCGGTGGGAAAGGCACTGTTTGAGCTGATTAAAACCCACTTCGCCGACCTGATGGCATCGCGCTATCTGGCGCTCTCTTTTGAAATAGACGAGCTGCACCCGACGCTCAATTACAAACAAAACAACGTGCACGCTTTGTTTAAGTAGCGCCCTTACCGGGCCGACAACGGCTTTGAACGCAAGCCGGGTGAGCAGCACGCCACCCGGCAACAACAGGAAATCGCCATGCTCGATAAACACACCCATACCCTGATCGCCCATCGTCTGCATCAGGCGGAGCAGTCCCGGGAGCAGATCCGCCAGATCTCGCTCGACTACCCGACGATCACCCTTGACGACGCCTACGCCGTACAGCGCGAATGGGTGAGCCTGAAAATCGCCGAAGGTCGCGTGCTGAAAGGCCACAAGATTGGCCTCACCTCCAAAGCGATGCAGGCCAGCTCGCAGATTAGCGAGCCGGACTACGGTGCTCTGCTCGACGACATGTTCTTCCACGACGGCGGCGATATCCCTGCCGACCGCTTTATCGTCCCGCGCATCGAAGTGGAGCTGGCCTTCGTGCTGGCAAAACCCCTGCGCGGCCCAAACTGCACCCTGTTCGACGTCTACAACGCCACGGATTACGTCATCCCCGCGCTGGAGCTGATCGACGCCCGCTGCCACAACATCGATCCCGAGACCCAGCGTCCGCGCAAGGTGTTCGACACCATCTCCGATAACGCCGCCAATGCAGGTGTGATCCTTGGCGGTCGCCCGATTAAGCCCGACGAGCTGGATCTGCGCTGGATCTCCGCGCTGCTCTACCGCAACGGCGTCATTGAAGAGACTGGGGTCGCCGCGGGCGTGCTCAACCACCCGGCCAACGGTGTGGCATGGCTTGCCAATAAACTCGCGCCGTACGACGTTCAGCTGGAGCCTGGCCAAATCATCCTCGGCGGTTCGTTTACCCGCCCGGTGCCGGCCAGCAAGGGCGATACCTTCCACGTGGACTACGGCAAGATGGGCTCCATCAGCTGCCGTTTTGTCTAGGAGACCACCATGGAAAACAGATTCAAAGCGGCGCTCAGCGCCGGAAAACCGCAAATCGGCCTCTGGCTGGGGCTGACCAGCAGTTACAGCGCCGAGCTGCTGGCCGGTGCGGGGTTCGACTGGCTGCTGATCGACGCAGAGCACGCGCCCAATAACGTGCAAACCGTCCTGACCCAGCTGCAGGCGATCGCACCTTACGCCAGCCAGCCGGTGGTACGCCCGTCGTGGAACGACCCGGTCCAGATCAAACAGCTGCTGGACATCGGGGCGCAAACCCTGCTGGTGCCGATGGTACAAAACGCCGATGAAGCCCGGCTGGCGGTGCGCGCCACGCGTTATCCACCGGCGGGGATCCGCGGCGTGGGCAGCGCGCTGGCTCGCGCCTCGCGCTGGAACCGCACGCCTGATTACCTGCAGCGCGCTAACGATGCCATGTGCGTGCTGGTGCAGATTGAAACGCGCGAGGCGCTGAAAAATCTGCCGCACATCCTCGACGTGGAAGGCGTGGACGGGGTGTTTATTGGCCCGGCGGATCTGAGCGCCGACATGGGCTTTGCCGGAAATCCGCAGCACCCGGAAGTCCAGGCCGCCATCGAGAAGGCCATTTCGCAGATCCGTGCGGCAGGCAAAGCGCCCGGCATCCTGATGGCTAACGAGCCGCTGGCAAAACGCTACCTCGAGCTTGGCGCGCTGTTTGTCGCCGTCGGGGTCGACACCACCCTGCTTGCACGCAGCGCCGAGGCGCTGGCGGCACGTTTTATCGATATCCCGGTTACGTCAGTAAATAACAATAAATCCGTCTACTAAACGTACGATGTGGAGCGCAACATGACGACCTCTACCCTGCAAACCCATGATAATAAAGCTGTAGAACACCGCGTTATTCAGAAGCTGTTTCGTCGTTTGATCGTGTTTCTCTTTATCCTGTTTGTCTTCTCGTTTCTTGACCGCATTAACATCGGCTTTGCCGGGCTGACGATGGGCAAAGATCTGGGCCTCACCTCGACCATGTTTGGCCTGGCCGCCACCCTGTTTTACGTCACCTACGTGATATGTGGGATCCCCAGCAACATCATGCTGGCGAAGGTCGGCGCCCGGCGCTGGATCGCCGGGATCATGGTGGTGTGGGGCATCGCTTCCACCTGCACCATGTTCGCCACCAGCCCGCACACGCTCTATGTGCTGCGCATGCTGGTGGGCATTGCCGAGGCCGGATTCCTGCCGGGGATCCTCGTCTATCTCACCTGGTGGTTCCCTGCCTACCACCGCGCCCGCGCCAATGCGTTGTTTATGATCGCCATGCCGGTGACCATGATGCTCGGCTCGATCCTCTCCGGTTATATTCTGGCCATGGACGGGCTGTGGAACCTGAAAGGCTGGCAGTGGCTGTTCCTGCTGGAGGGGCTACCGTCCGTGGTGCTCGGCGTAGTGACGTGGTTCTACCTGAACGACACGCCGGATCAGGCCAGCTGGCTGGATGACGACGAAAAGCAGGCGCTTAAAACAATGATCGCCCGCGAGCAGGAGTCGGCCATCGCCCGTCCCGTCACGCCGCGTTCGACGCTGCGCGAAGTGTTTACCCCGGCCGTGCTGCTCTATACCCTGGCCTATTTCTGCCTCACGAACACCCTGAGCGCGATTAATATCTGGACGCCGCAGATCCTGCAAAGCTTCAACACCGGCAGCAGCAACATTGTGATTGGCCTGCTGGCGGCGATCCCGCAGTTTTGCACCATCCTCGGGATGATCTGGTGGAGCCGCCGCTCCGACAGGCTGAAAGAGCGAAAAAAGCACACCATTCTGCCGTACCTCTTTGCGGCGGCAGGATGGCTGCTGGCCTCAGCGACCCACCACAGCCTGATCCAGCTGCTTGGCATCATCATGGCCTCAACCGGATCGTTTACCGCCATGGCGATCTTCTGGACCACGCCGGATCGGGTTATTAGCCTGCAGTCGCGGGCGGTCGCACTGGCGGTGATCAATGCCATCGGTAACGTCGGATCCGCCGTCAGCCCGCTGTTGATCGGCATTCTGCGTGACAGCACCGGCAGCTTCAGCTCCGGGTTGTGGTTTGTTGCCGGCTTGCTGGTGGTCGGCGCGCTGGTGCTGACACGTATCCCGATGACGCAGCGGGAGAGCCTTGAGCACGAGCCAGGTATGGCGGCGCAGAAAATCCCGTAAGGAGCGGCTATGTGCCAGAGCCCGATCGCGAATATCGACATCAGTAAAGAGTACGACGAAAGTCTGGGAACGGATGATGTTCACTATCAGTCGTTCGCCCGCATGGCGGCCTTTTTTGGCCGCGACATGCAGGCTCACCGTCACGACCAGTATTTTCAGATGCACTTTCTGGATACCGGACAGATCGAACTGCAGCTCGACGATCACCGCTACTCGGTACAGGCTCCGCTGTTTGTGCTCACACCTCCGTCGGTGCCGCACGCGTTTATTACCGAATCCGACAGCGACGGGCACGTTCTGACGGTGCGCGAGGATCTGATCTGGCCGCTGCTGGAAGTGCTCTACCCCGGCACGCGGGAAGCCTTTGGCCTGCCGGGGATCTGCCTGTCGCTGGCCGATAAGCCGGACGAACTGGCGGCGCTGAAGCACTACTGGCCGCTGATTGCCCGGGAATCGACGGCGCAACTGCCCGGGCGCGAACACACGCTGGTTCTATTAGCCCAGGCGGTGTTCACCCTGCTGCTGCGCAACGCGAAGCTCGACGATCACGCCGCCAGCGGCATGCGCGGCGAGCTGAAACTGTTCCAGCGCTTTACCCAGCTGATTGATGTCCATTTTCATGAGCACTGGACGGTACCGGAATATGCCAGCGAACTGCACCTGACCGAATCGCGTCTGACCGATATCTGCCGACGCTTCGCCAACCGCCCGCCGAAGCGGCTGATTTTTGACCGTCAGCTGCGTGAAGCGAGGCGGATGCTGCTCTTCTCCGACAGCGCGGTCAGCGAAATCGCCTGGCAGCTGGGGTTTAAAGACCCGGCCTATTTTGCCCGGTTTTTTAATCGGTTAGTGGGGTGTTCGCCGAGTGCGTATCGGGCGCAAAAAGTACCGGTGTCGTCTGTTACCCCACCCCAGCCCTGACCCTCTCCCGGGTTCAGGGTGAGGGAAATCACACTCTGCGATCATATGCGAAAAGTACCAGCCGTTGTCCCAATCGTCCCTTCACGTTCACCCCCGCTCAGGCTTCAATTAAACAACAAAAACAAAACATAAATTTAACATCACTATTCCGATACGAGGTCCCTATGAAGCCTGAAGATTTCCGCGCTGATGCCAAACGTCCGTTAACCGGTGAAGAGTATTTAAAAAGCCTGCAGGATGGCCGTGAGATTTATATCTACGGCGAGCGCGTCAAAGACGTGACCACTCATCCGGCGTTTCGCAATGCGGCAGCCTCCATCGCGCAGATGTACGATGCGCTGCACAAGCCTGACATGCAGGACACGCTGTGCTGGGGTACCGATACCGGCAGCGGCGGCTACACCCATAAGTTTTTCCGCGTGGCGAAAAGCGCCGACGACCTGCGTCAGCAGCGTGACGCCATCGCCGAGTGGTCGCGTCTGAGCTACGGCTGGATGGGCCGCACCCCGGACTACAAGGCGGCGTTTGGCTGCGCGCTCGGTGCCAATCCGGCGTTCTACGGCCAGTTCGAACAGAACGCCCGCAACTGGTACACCCGTATTCAGGAAACCGGGCTTTACTTCAACCACGCCATCGTTAACCCCCCCATCGACCGTCACAAACCGGCGGACGAAGTAAAAGACGTCTACATCAAGCTGGAAAAAGAGACCGACGCCGGGATCATCGTTAGCGGCGCAAAAGTGGTGGCAACCAACTCGGCGCTGACTCACTACAACATGATCGGTTTTGGCTCCGCGCAGGTGATGGGCGAAAACCCGGACTTCGCGCTGATGTTCGTTGCGCCAATGGACGCCGAAGGCGTGAAGCTGATCTCTCGCGCCTCTTACGAAATGGTGGCAGGTGCGACCGGCTCTCCGTACGACTACCCGCTCTCCAGCCGTTTCGACGAAAACGACGCGATCCTGGTGATGGATCATGTGTTGATCCCCTGGGAAAACGTGCTGATCTACCGCGATTTCGATCGCTGCCGTCGCTGGACCATGGAAGGCGGTTTTGCCCGCATGTACCCGCTGCAGGCCTGCGTACGTCTGGCGGTGAAGCTCGATTTCATTACCGCGCTGCTGAAGAAATCGCTGGAGTGTACCGGCACCCTGGAGTTCCGCGGCGTGCAGGCGGATCTCGGGGAAGTGGTGGCCTGGCGCAACATGTTCTGGGCGCTGAGCGACTCCATGTGTTCTGAAGCCACGCCGTGGGTGAATGGCGCGTACCTGCCGGATCACGCGGCGCTGCAGACCTACCGCGTCATGGCCCCGATGGCCTATGCGAAGATCAAGAACATCATCGAGCGTAACGTCACCAGCGGCCTGATCTATCTGCCGTCCAGCGCGCGAGACCTGAACAATCCGCAGATCGACCAGTATCTGGCGAAATACGTGCGCGGCTCCAACGGCATGGATCACGTGGAACGTATTAAGATTTTGAAACTGATGTGGGATGCCATCGGCAGCGAGTTTGGTGGTCGTCACGAGCTGTATGAGATCAACTACTCCGGCAGCCAGGACGAAATCCGTCTGCAGTGTCTGCGTCAGGCACAGAGCTCTGGCAACATGGACAAAATGATGGCAATGGTCGACCGCTGCATGTCCGAGTACGACCAGCATGGCTGGACGGTGCCGCACCTGCACAATAATTCCGATATCAACATGCTGGATAAGCTGCTGAAATAACGCAGCGGGAGGTTTCAATGCATACAGAACAACGCCTGCGTTTTCGCGATGCGATGGCCAGCCTGTCGGCGGCGGTTAATGTTGTCACCACCGAGGGCGATGCAGGACGCTGCGGCATTACCGCCACCGCCGTCTGTTCGGTCACGGACACCCCGCCATCGTTGATGGTCTGCATCAATGCCAACAGTGCCATGAACCCGGTTTTCCAGGGTAACGGTAAGCTGTGCGTCAACGTGCTGAACCATGAGCAGGAGATCATGGCCCGCCACTTCGCCGGGATGACCGGCATGGCAATGGACGATCGCTTTGCCCTCTCCTGCTGGCAGAAAGGTCCGCAGGGGCAACCGGTGCTGAAGGGCGCGCTGGCAAGCCTTGAAGGCGAGATTAGCCAGGTGCAAACCATCGGCACCCATCTGGTTTATCTCGTTGAAATTAAAAACATCATTCTGAGCGAAGCGGGACACGGCCTGATCTATTTTAAACGCCGTTTCCACCCCGTCATGATGGAGACTGAAGCCGCAGTGTGACCCCCTCCTGCGCTGGCCGTTTCCCGGCCAGCGCCAATTTCCACAAAAATTCCTAAGGTTTCCGCTTAATCACGCCGTTATATAGCCATAAGAGAAATTTTCTGTGTCTGAATACTGACAATACATGTCAGTGCGACCCGCATCATTCAGCGCATACCCTAATATACAGGAAGACCTTATGGCTAAATCGACGCGGAGCCGCTCGGCTGAACGTCTGGTCGATATTCTGGTTGAGTTACATTTAAATGGTGTGGTAAACCGCAGTGCGCTCATGGAAAAATTTAAAATTACCGAGCGCACCGTCTACCGGGATTTAAATGCGCTTTCACCTATTGTGGAACATACCGGTAACGGGCTGTATCGTCTGATCCACTCCGCACAATCTCCCGGTGGACAAGGATTACATCACACGATTGCTAACTTCCTGAATGCCGATAGCTTTTTCCCGGAAAGAAATACGGAATTCTGGCAGAAACTTGAAACACGCGTTGACGAAAATCATATTCTTATTCTTGGCAACGAAGCAGAGCACACGGTAGAACGTGATATTCGTCGCTATTTATCGAAAATCGAGAAATCGATTAAGAATCGTAATGTATGCCAGATCGTTTATAAGGGTAAAACCCGCCTGATTAATCCCTATAAACTCATTAACAATAAAAATATATGGTATTTACAAGCCACCGAGAATAGCCGCCTAAAATCCTTCTCGTTGAGTCAGATTAGCTGGTTTGATATTCAACAAAAAACCTTCACGCCGGAAGAAAATGCGCTCGGGCTGCTGGAAAAAAGCCGCGATCCGTGGGTGTCGGAAGACACTTTCGAAGTGAAAATATTCATTAAAGATACTATTTCACATTACTTTATGCGCCGCGACCTGCTGCCGGAACAAGAGCTTGTCGGTGAGCAGCACAACGGCGTCACGCTGCGCTGTCAGGCGGCACACGAGAACCAGATCCTGCCGCTGCTGTTCTACTGGCTGCCGAACATTCAAATCCTGGAGCCCAACTGGCTAAAAGAGAAGCTGCTTAAAACGCTGGAAAATTATCTGGCGGTAGAGCGCACAGCAGATAACCACGTGATCTCAATCACATAATTTCTCCCGGCGGCGGCGAGACGGAACCACTCGCCGCCCTCTTTGACCGCTCACCTGGCCCTTTCAACC
This sequence comes from Enterobacter cloacae complex sp. 2024EL-00711, assembly GCF_047529885.1. Taxonomy (NCBI): domain Bacteria; kingdom Pseudomonadati; phylum Pseudomonadota; class Gammaproteobacteria; order Enterobacterales; family Enterobacteriaceae; genus Enterobacter; species Enterobacter cloacae complex sp. 2024EL-00711. The sequence goes on along the minus strand of NZ_JBLIZC010000003.1, from coordinate 220,035 downwards.
GCTCATTCATTTACCTGTCTTTACACGCGCGTGGTTCTGGCACGATCGCTCCAGCATTAATCAATACCTCCTCATAACGAACCCTGACCCTTTTTCATTACATAAAAAACCAGGTCTTACTATGGATACGAAAAAACTACTGAAGCACGTGCCCTGGGCGTTACTCGGGATCCTCGGCGCTTTTTGTCTGGCGGTTGTCGCACTACGCCGGGGCGAACACGTAAGCGCCCTGTGGATCGTCGTTGCGTCTGTCTCCGTCTATCTTGTTGCTTATCGCTACTACAGCTTATACATCGCGCAGAAGGTCATGAAACTCGACCCGACGCGTGCCACTCCGGCGGTCATTAATAATGACGGTCTCAACTACGTGCCCACCAACCGCTACGTGTTGTTTGGTCACCACTTTGCCGCTATCGCCGGTGCGGGTCCGCTGGTCGGCCCGGTTCTGGCCGCGCAGATGGGCTACCTGCCTGGTACCCTGTGGCTGCTCGCGGGCGTAGTGCTGGCCGGGGCGGTGCAGGACTTTATGGTGCTGTTTATCTCTTCTCGCCGTAACGGCGCCTCTCTGGGTGAGATGGTGAAAGAGGAGATGGGCCGCGTGCCGGGGACCATCGCGCTGTTCGGCTGCTTCCTGATTATGATCATCATCCTCGCGGTGCTGGCGTTAATCGTGGTGAAAGCGCTGGCCGAAAGTCCGTGGGGGGTCTTCACCGTCTGCTCTACCGTGCCGATTGCGCTGTTCATGGGTATCTACATGCGCTTTATCCGTCCGGGTCGCGTGGGTGAAGTGTCGGTGATTGGTATTGTACTGCTGGTTGCATCCATCTACTTCGGTGGCGTGATTGCGCACGACCCGTACTGGGGCCCGGCGCTGACCTTCAAGGACACCACCATCACCTTCGCGCTGATTGGGTATGCGTTTGTCTCCGCTCTGCTGCCGGTCTGGCTGATCCTGGCACCGCGTGACTACCTGGCGACCTTCCTGAAAATCGGCGTTATCGTCGGTCTGGCGATCGGCATCCTGGTGATTAACCCGGATCTGAAAATGCCGGCAGTGACCCAGTACATCGACGGTACCGGTCCTCTGTGGAAAGGTGCACTGTTCCCGTTCCTGTTTATCACCATTGCCTGCGGTGCGGTCTCTGGCTTCCACGCCCTGATTGCTTCCGGTACCACACCGAAGCTGCTGGCTAACGAAAAAGACGCGCGTCTGATTGGCTACGGCGCAATGCTGATGGAGTCTTTCGTGGCGATCATGGCGCTGGTTGCCGCGTCCATCATCGAACCGGGTCTCTACTTCGCGATGAACACCCCTCCGGCAGGCCTGGGGATTACCATGCCAAACCTGCATGAGATGGGCGGTGATAACGCGGCGCTGATCATGGCGCAGCTGAAAGATGCGAGCGCACATGCTGCCGCAACCGTCAGCTCCTGGGGCTTCGTGATTTCGCCTGAGCAGATCATGCAGACCGCGAAAGACATTGGCGAACCGTCAGTCCTGAACCGCGCCGGTGGCGCACCGACGCTGGCAGTGGGTATCGCACACGTGTTCCACAAAGTGCTGCCGTGGGCGGACATGGGCTTCTGGTACCACTTCGGTATTCTCTTTGAAGCGCTGTTCATCCTCACCGCGCTGGACGCCGGTACCCGTGCGGGACGCTTTATGCTGCAGGACCTGCTGGGTAACTTCGTGCCGTTCCTGAAGAAAACCGACTCTCTGGTGGCGGGTATTCTGGGAACCGCGGGCTGCGTGGGTCTGTGGGGTTACCTGCTGTATCAGGGCGTTGTCGACCCGCTGGGCGGCGTGAAGAGCCTGTGGCCGCTGTTCGGTATCTCTAACCAGATGCTGGCCGCTGTCGCCCTGGTTCTTGGCACCGTTGTACTGGTGAAGATGAAACGCACCAAATACATCTGGGTCACCGTGATCCCTGCACTGTGGCTGCTGCTCTGCACCACCTGGGCGCTTGGTCTGAAACTGTTCAGCGCCAATCCGCAGCTGGAAGGCTTCTTCTTCATGGCTAACCAGTACAAAGAGAAAATTGCCGCAGGCGGCGCGGACCTCACTGCCCAGCAGATTGCCAACATGAACCACATCGTGGTGAACAACTACACCAACGCAGGTCTGAGCATTCTGTTCCTGGTGGTGGTGTACAGCATCATCTTCTACGGCATTAAAACCTGGCTGAACGTGCGTAACGCCGAGGGTCGTACGGATAAAGAAACCCCGTATGTCCCGGTACCGGAAGGCGGCGTGAAGACCTCTTCACATCACTAATCCGCCCTCGCATCCCTCTCCCTCCGGGAGAGGGTTAGGGTGAAGGGAAACTACGCCCGGCAGCCCCTGCCGGGCTTTTTCTATCTGGAAGGCACAATGTTTGGTAACTTAGGCGAAGCGAAAAAATACCTCGGTCAGGCGGCGAAAATGCTGATTGGCATTCCGGACTATGACAACTACGTTGAGCATATGAAGACCAACCATCCGGATAAACCGTACATGACCTATACCGAATTCTTCCGCGAGCGTCAGGAAGCGCGCTACGGCGGGAGTGGAGAAGGCGGCGTACGCTGCTGCTAAAGGAGAGACCATGACCCCGATTGCCGTCACCCTGCTGACCGGTTTCCTTGGCGCCGGTAAAACCACCCTGCTGCGCCACATTCTGAACGCGCAGCACGGCTTCAAAATCGCCGTGATCGAAAACGAATTCGGCGAAGTCTCGGTCGACGATCAGCTGATTGGCGATCGCGCCACGCAGATCAAAACCCTGACTAACGGCTGCATCTGCTGCACCCGCTCGAATGAATTAGAAGACGCCCTGCTGGATCTGCTCGACAGCCGCGATCGCGGTGAAATCGATTTTGACCGCCTGGTGATTGAATGCACCGGTATGGCCGACCCCGGCCCGATTATTCAGACCTTTTTCGCCCATGAGATCCTCTGCCAGCGCTACCTGCTGGACGGCGTCATTGCGCTGGTCGACGCGGTTCATGCCGACGAACAGATGAACCAGTTCACCCTCGCCCAGTCGCAGGTGGGCTACGCCGATCGCATCCTGCTGACCAAAACCGACGTGGCGGGCGACAGCGAAAAACTGCGCGAGCGCCTGACGCGTATCAACTCGCGCGCGCCGATTTACATCGCGACGCACGGTGATATCGACCTCTCGCAGCTGTTCAACACCAACGGATTTATGCTGGAAGAGCATGTCACCTCAACGCCGCGCTTCCACTTTATGGCAGATAAGCAAAACGACGTCTCGTCGATTGTGGTCGAGCTGGATTACCCGGTGGATATCAGCGACGTCTCCCGCGTCATGGAAAACCTGTTGCTCTCTTTTGCCGACAGACTGTTGCGCTACAAAGGGATGCTGTGGATTGATGGCGAACCGAACCGCCTGCTGTTCCAGGGCGTACAGCGGCTGTACAGCGCGGACTGGGACAGACCGTGGGGAGATGAAACACCGCGAAGCGTCATGGTGTTTATTGGGCTACAGCTGCCGGAAGACGAAATCCGGACAGCGTTTGCAGCACTGCGCAAATAACCGTACGAACGCAGCCCTCTCCGCAGTTGAGGAGAGGGCTGTGAGATTATTTCAGCGCGTCGGGCAGCGTCACAATCCACAGTTCGCTTTCTGACGCCGGCTTCGCCAGCGGCTTCACGGCGAGGGTGGTCGCAACCGGTTTATCATCAATCGTGAGCGCACCTTGCGAATTCACCCGATAATCCTTGAGCTTCTTGCCCTCGACCGGATTTTCCATCGCCACCTTCACGCCAAAGTCGTTATCGTTCGCGACCGCCAGCGTTTTGTTGTCAATCAGCGCTAACCCTTCGGCCTTTTCCTGCTGCCAGCCAAGCGCGCGCAAATCCACGACCTGGGTTTTAGCCGCCAGCGTAATGCCGCGCTGGGCCAGCGTCTTCTCGTCATCAAACTCCGGGTATTCGCCCGGCTTATCGAAGCGTGTCAGATCGCTCGCCTTGCTGAGGTCCACCTTGTAGATGAGGTTGCGCATGCCATCGTTTTTATCGCTGCCCTGCTCAATCAGCAGCAGCTGCTGGTTATCAAGCGCCACAATGTCACCGATTTTGGCGTCATTGTTTTTGCTGTAGGCTTCGCTGTCGATGGGATAACCGTACATCGCGGTTTTCCCGGTCGCCGGGTCGAAGCTCACCAGGCGGGTAAACAGCGCCTGTTTTTTGCTTTTGCCGTCGATATCCAGCGTGCTTTGCACCGCGGCAATGATACGCCCGTCCGGCATACGGGTCAGGCCTTCAAAGCCCCGGTTTGGTTGACGCCATTTAATAATATTCGGCAAGCCGCCCACGATGGATTTCTCGCCTTCCGCCGCCTGCGGACCGTGAATCGCCAGGATCTTGCCTTTGCTGTCGACGTTAATCAGGAACGGACCGTATTCGTCACACAGCCAGTAACCGCCTTTACCGTCCGGCGTGATACCTTCCGTATCCAGCCCGCGATTGTCGCCCTTCAGCACCTTTAATGTGTCACTGAACGCCACTTCATTGGTCGAGCCAATCACGCCGCTTTGCAGCGGCAGACCGTTGATCTCGCCTTTATCATCATGCAGAGGGCGCGCATCGACGGCCTCCGCTTTGCCATTTTGTACGCGAATCGTCATCAGCAGCGGAGCGAAATCAGGCGTGACAAAGATTTTGGCTTCATCTTTCCCCACTTTCGGCGAATCCGCATTCGGACCGCGATCGGTCACGGTCGCAAACGTCAGGGTATCGCCCTGTTTACCGGTAAACAGCAGGCCAGAGCCAATCCCGACCGGGAGTCCCTTCGGGAATGCACCGGCAAACGCACCGCTGTAGCTCACGCGCGTGCCTTCGGGGAAGCTGACAACAAAGTGTTCGGCCGTGGGCTGCGCCGCCAGGCCAGAGAAAGAGAGCGCACAACCGATAAGCACAGGAATAATTTTTCTTTTCATATTGTTAGTATCCAGAAAGTGAAGCCAACAACGTAAAGAACAAACGTGTCAGGAAAATGACACCGCAGAGATACGCGGGCAGGCAATTGCAGGCGCGTGAACCGCCAGAAATGTAAAACTAAACCACAAAGTGTAAAATTTGAAATGTTTCTGGAAATTATTAGAAAGCCAATTAATTCATGTCAAACGGTTATCCTCTGTCTCGTTCAGTGTCTATTTAGTCAAAAAACTAAACCTGTCCTAAACGTCCAGGCAATACATATTGACCCGGCGATAACTAAACATGAAAGCAACATTTCAAAAGCCAGCCATTAACAAAAACAGCATAAAAACACGACCTTAATCACATTTGCAGTCATAAACATCGCTTGTTAAGGTGGCCTCAGATGAAATTAATGACGAGGCACAAAACATGAAAAAACTGAATGTTCTTCTTCTTTCTGCTCTGACCGTCCTGTCGGGTTCCGCACTGGCTATGGGCGGCACGATTGAGCAAGGTAAAAACTTTACTAACCTTAATCTGGAAATGGGTAAATCCTCATCCGGTGTGTACCTTGAAAGCAACTGGCTCAAAAACACCGACGACGGCACGCAAACAGGTGGCGTTGGCGCCGGTTACAACCTGGAAGTGGGCCCGGTGATGCTGAATGCCGGTGCCAAAGCAATCTACCTTGGCCCGAAAAAAGGCGATAACGGCGTGGCATTCCCCATCGGTGGCGGTATTAACGTTGCGCTGACCGACAGCATCCACGTGTTTGGCGAAGGGTATGCCGCACCAGAAGGTCTGAACAACAGCGTGAAAAACTACGTGGAAGCCAACGGCGGTGTGAGCTGGACGCCAATCACGCCTGTGACGCTGAAAGTGGGTTATCGTCACGTAAGCGTTGACGGCAAAGACGGTCGTCCTGGCCACACGCTGATCGACGGCGCATATGTAGGCGGTGGAGTCACCTTCTGATGAAACACCGCATTACCGCGCTTTGCGTTCTGAGCATCACGCTTCTGCTCACCGGTTGCGTCCAGTATAAATGGGTGAAACCGGGAGTCAGTGACGCTGAGATGAATAAAAAGCTCACGGAATGCGAAGCACAGGCCCTGATTGATCTGCCCCCGGACAATGTTGTGACCGGTTCGAGCTCGGAAAAAATGGACAAATCGAAAAAGAAAAAGGATATTTCCACGAGCTACACGGTTGAAGACGCGAATGAATATCGCCGGGATACCTTAGTCGACAGCTGCATGTTCAAAAGCGGCTGGGACAAGATTGAAGTGCAATAACCCCAAAAAAAAACCTGCCGAATGGCAGGTTTTTTATTCGCGGAGTTACTTACGCACCACCACCAGCTTCTGGTTCACAAACTCTTTGATCCCCAGGTCCGACAGTTCGCGTCCGTAACCGGATCGCTTCACGCCGCCAAACGGCAGCTCTGGCGCGGTATCGGTGAGCCAGTTGATATACACCATGCCGGTCTCAATACGCGACGCCATTTTCTTCGCCCGCTCGATATCCTTGCTGAACACCGCGCCGCCCAGACCATAGTGGGAATCGTTCGCCAGTGCGACCGCTTCGTCATCATTTTTCACCACATAGATCTGCGCCACCGGGCCGAAGAATTCCTCAAAGTAGGCCGGGTTGTCGCGCGAGATATGCGTCAGGATGGTCGGCTCAAAGAAGCACCCGTCACGCTGCACCGGTTTGCCACCGTAATGCAGCGTCGCGCCGTTTTTCACCGCCTCGTTGACCTGTCTGGTCAACGTGTCCAGCGCATCCTGAGAGGACAGCGGCCCCAGGGTGGTGCTCTCGTCCAGCGGATCGCCAATCTTCACCTGCTTAAATGCCTCGGTGAATTTCGCGAGGAAGGCATCCGCAATCTTCTCATGCAGGATGAAACGCTTCGCCGCCGTACAGACCTGGCCGGCGTTATTGAGTCGGGCATTCACGCCCGTCTTCACGGCCTTCTCCAGATCGGCATCATCCAGCACCACAAAGACGTCGTTACCGCCCAGCTCCAGGGTCGATTTTTTGATGTGCTTCGCCGCCTGCGCCGCGACCACGCTACCCGCTTTTTCGGAACCGGTCAGCGCGGCACCCTGTACACGATCGTCGGCGATGATGTTCGCCACCTGATCCGACGAAATAAACAGGTTGGTCCACGCCCCTTCCGGTGCACCGGCCTCACGCACCAGATGTGCAAACGTCTCTGCACAGTGCGGCACGATGCTGGCGTGTTTGGCGATCACCGGGTTACCGGCCGCCAGGTTCGGGGCGAGGACACGCATCAGCTGGTAATAAGGGAAGTTCCACGGCTCAACGGCCATCAGCACGCCAATAGGGTGGTGCTCGGCCCACGCTTCCCCGAGTTCGGAGTCGTACTTCACCGGGGCGAGGAACCGTTGGGCATTATCCGCGTAGTAGCGGGCGATTTGCGCGCACAGTTTCACTTCACCGCGGCTCTGCTCAATGAGCTTCCCCATCTCCTTGCTGGCAATTTTGGCCAGATCCTCCGTACGTTCGTCGATGAGGTCCGCAAGTTTACGCAGTACCGGCAGGCGCTGGTTAATGTCGCCTTTTGCCCAGTCCGAATGGTAAAGCGCATCGGCCGCCTTCAGCGCCGCTTCAACATCCGCGTCGGTATGGGAGGGATATTCTTTGATGAGCTGGTTTGTGGCAGGATTTACTGTCTGGTAAGCCATTTCGAATCTCCTTGTTTTACCGCTTAGGGTATTAAGGGTAGACAATATGACTGGCGATGGACGTAAAGTTGGGTATATCCGGAAGGTTCTTAGCGTGGTACTGCAACATGTCGCGCGGGCATGGTATAAAAAACGTTCCTGACAGGAGTCCCCCATGACCGAGACCCGACACATCCGCCAGACCTTTCATCGCGCCTGCGGCCACGAGCTGCGCAGCACGTGGCAGAGCACCCAGGCGTATAAACGTCATTGTCACCCACAGCTCTCTATTGGCGCGATCCTGGAAGGCCAGACGTGCTGCACAGTCCATGACAGTGAGTATATCCTGACCCCTGGCGACATCATCGTCATCCCGGCGCATGCGCCCCACAGCTGCAACCCGGTGGCGGGGAAGCCACGCAGCTACCATATGCTGTATATCGACACTGACCTTTCGCTGGCACTGCAGGTCATTCGCGACCAAACGCTGTTTAATCACTATCTTGACGTGGTTGAGAACATGACCGCGGCCTCCCTGAACGCACTGCTTTGCGCCCTTCCTCCCTCTACAGGCCGTACAGATAAGCCCCATTCATTGAGTCAGCAGGTGCAAGAGGCGTTTCTGTCGAACCTCACCGCTCCGCCTTCCCTTGACGACCTTGCCCGGCGATTTTCACTGCGCAAAGAGACGTTAATCCGCACCTTTAAACAGGACACCGGCCTGACGCCAGGACGCTTTCTCAGCATCTCTCGCGTGGAATACGCCAAAGCGCGACTGCGTGCGGGGGATGAGCTCGCCGATGTCGGTTACCAGAGCGGGTTTGCCGACCAGAGCCATTTCCATAAAACCTTCGTCAGCTACACGGCCGCCACACCTCGCCAGTACGCGACGGGCCGATCAATATCAGACAATAATCAGGATACGTAACGCCGTAAGGTGATCTCCGTTTTTGCTCTGGAGGTCACGATGGAACTGTTCTTCCCTTCCGCTTTTCTCGCCCTGGCGCTGGCGCATTTTGTAGCCCTGTTAAGCCCCGGTCCGGATTTCTTTTTGCTGGTCGGTTACGCCGCGCGTTACCGGCTGCGCGGCAGTGCCGGGTTGTGCCTCGGTATCGCCGCGGGTAACGCGCTCTATATTGTGCTGGTGATTATCGGCTGGAGCGCCCTGCGCACGTTTTCGTGGCTGTTCACCCTTATCGAATTATCCGGCGCGCTCTACCTGCTCTGGATTGGATCGCGGCTGGCGCGCAGCCGCCCGCAGACGCTTGCGCTCAATGAGACTCATCAGCGGTGCCCCTCATTGCGTAAGCAAATCCTGCTGGGGCTCGGTTCGGCACTGTTAAACCCGAAGAATGCACTTTTTTATCTGGCGCTCATGACGGCGCTGTTAGGGCCGGATGTCACGCTGCTTCAGCAATCAACCTGCGGTGTCTGGATGGTAATGGTGGTGCTGGTCTGGGATTTAGCGCTGGTGTCGCTGATGGGCTTGCCCGTGGTTCAGCGGACGCTCAGCCGTTCACTCTGGCTGATTGAGCGAACCGCTGGCGTGGTGCTGATGGCGTTTGGTGGGTGGGTCGTGTGGCGTTTTTTGCATTTTCTTCCCGCCTCCCTCTATTCTTAAGCCATGGAAAAAATAGCTGAACTTAAACGCGCCAAGCTGCTGGCGCTGTCGCTGCTGCTGATTGCCGCCGCGGCGTTTATCACCACCCTGTTCCTGCCGCAAACCTTCTGGGTGCGCGGCGTAAAGGCCATTGCCGAGGCGGCGATGGTCGGCGCACTGGCGGACTGGTTTGCCGTCGTCGCGCTGTTTCGCCGGGTGCCCATTCCGTTTATCTCACGCCATACGGCGATCATTCCGCGCAACAAAGACCGCATTGGCGACAATCTGGGTCAGTTCGTGCAGGAAAAGTTTCTCGATACCCAGTCGCTGGTGGCATTGATCCGCCGCTATGAACCGGCACAGATGATTGGCACCTGGTTCAGCCAGCCCGACAACGCCCGGCGCGTCGGGCTGCATCTGATTCAGGTAATGAGCGGTTTTCTTGAACTGACCGACGACGGACGCATTCAGCGGCTGCTCAAACGGGCGGTGCACAAGGCCATCGACAAGGTCGATTTCACCGAAACCAGCGCGGTGATGCTGGAGAGCATGACCCGGAACAATCGCCATCAGGTGCTGCTGGACGCCATCATCAACCGCCTGATCGCGCTTATCCAGCGTGACAGCACGCGGGACTTTATCGCCGACCAGATTGTGCACTGGCTGAAGACCGAGCATCCGCGCAAGGCCATGGTGCTGCCTACCGAGTGGCTCGGCGATCAGAGTGCGGAGATGGTGTCGAATGCGGTGAATACGCTGCTGGATGATATCAGCCACGACCGCACGCACCAGATCCGCCAGGCGTTTGACCGCGCCACGCTGAAGTTTATCGACAACCTGAAAAACGATCCGGAAATGGCCGCCAAAGCCGATAACATCAAGCACTACCTGAAGAACGACGAGGCGTTTAACCGTTATCTGGGCGAGATGTGGGCCGACCTGCGTCAGTGGCTGAAAGCGGATATGCAAAGCGAGGACTCGCGCGTCAGGCAGCGCATCGCCAACGCCGGACTGTGGTTTGGCGAAACGCTGTCGAACGATGCCAGCCTGCAGGCATCGCTGAACGAGCATCTGGAGCAGGCGGCGCACCGCGTGGCACCGGATTTTGCCGCGTTCCTCACGCGGCATATCAGCGACACGGTCAAGAGCTGGGATGCCAAAGATATGTCGCGCCAGATTGAGCTTAACATCGGCAAAGACCTGCAGTTCATCCGTGTGAACGGCACGCTGGTGGGCGGAACGATTGGCCTGATCCTGTTTTTACTCTCGCAATTGCCTGCCGTGCTCGCGCATTAACTCGCCTCAGGCGGCGCGATCACATAGCGCGTAGGGGCAAAGCGATTGAGGATCAAATGCACCAGGAAGACCATTGTCAGGGTCGCCACCAGCGCAAAGGTCACCGAGGTAATGCGATAGAGATCGCTGAACACCAGGTCGCTGTCCGGGTGCATGTTCTGCCCGAACATAATGCCGATGGTGGTGATGCTGGAAAACCCGACCCCGGCGCCGACCTTCTCCATCACGTGCAGCCGCGCGCCAAATGCCAGCCCAAGGCCGATAAGCGGCATCATCAGCAGCATATGGCTGCTGTGATCGTAAAGGATAAGCTGGACGACCAGAATGTAGAGGCAGCCCAGCACCACGCCGACCACGCGCCAGAGGGAACTCATCACCGCGCCGCGATAATGCATGGGAAACAGAATCAATACCCCGGCCATCAGCGCGGACAGTGAGTCGCTCAGGTCGCTTACCTGGAAGATGACGAAAATCAGGGTGGCAACGGTCCCGGAAAGCAGCGACTCGTGGCGCACACGGGCGTCATCTTTTTCAATCAGCGGCGGCGGCTTGCGCGGCTCTACATCCGGCAGCAGGTAATTCATCAGCGCGCTCAGGCACACCGCCATAACGCTCGCTTCGATATTGGAAAACAGCAACGTATGCCAGTCGGTGGTGGGATAGCTCATAAAGTTGAGCATCACGCTCTGGCAGACCACGCCCATCGAACCAAACAGAAACAGCGGTCCCTTACTCATAAAGCGAAAACGCATGACGTACAAGGCGAACACGACTAACGTCATGATCACCGGCCATTGCGACAGATAGCCGATGATAATGACCATTTCAACGCAGTTAAGCGAGGCGCTAAAGATAAATTGCTTCGCCACGTGGCGGTTAAAGACCGGTACCAGCGACAGCAGCATGATGGGGTAGACCACGAAAAACACGCCGTAGTGAGTGTTGTAAAAACTCGAAATGCTCAGCGCAATCATGCCGGCAAAGACGATGCGCAGGGTCTGGCGAAAGTCGTTTGCCGTATAGACGAGGTTGCCGTGCGGGGTAAACACCCGCGCCAGAGTGTTAATAGACATAGTGCAGCAGGCTCACCAGGTGGATCTGCATCCCGGAGAAGAAGCGCGCAAACGGCCCTTCGCTGTTATAGAGCTGCACGGTGGCACGCGCACCGGTCGGAAGTTGCTTCGGTAGCGCCTCGTCCAGCGCCACGTGGATTCGCATACGCTGGGCATCACGAACCCACCGGTTGGAGGTTTCTGGCTCGGACAGCTCGCCGTTCACTGCTTCCTGTCCGGCGAGGATCCCCGCATCGCTGCTGGTCACATGCGCACGGAAGACATGTCCCGGGAAGGCGTCAAACACCACGGCGGCATCGGTTCCCTGATGGGTATGGCGCAGGCTCTTCTCGCGAAAGTCAGCCACGATATCGGCCTGATTATTCACCAGCGCCAGCGCGGCCGAGCCGGAGGAGGCGTAATAGCCGGGGCTGAGCTGCAGGTTACTGACCGTGCCGTCCGCCTGGGCGTAAACCTTCGTCCAGCCAAGATTCAGTTCCGCTTCATCCAGCGCGTTGCGGTATTTCTGCAGGGTGACGTTGCGGTGTTCTTCCCGCTCACCGCGCTGAATGCGCAGGTTACGGATGTTCGCCTGCAGCGAACTGACGGACTGCTCGCTGCTCTGCCAGGTGGTCCGGACTTTATCCAGATCCGCCTGCGACACGTTCTGCAGCGTGCTGAGTTTCTGATAACGATCGTAGGTCACCTTGTCGTTACGCGCAGTCAGCACGGCGGTTTTCAGGCTGGCCTGTGCGGCCGCGATCTGCGCATCCAGCTGTTCGTTAGAGAGACGCGCCTGCTCCAGCGCGATTTGCGCTGCTTCCACTTTATTGCGAAACGGCGTGTCATCCAGTTCAAACAGCAGGTCGCCTCGCTTCACCTGGCTGTTGTTGTGTACATGGACAGCCGCCACGTAGCCGGAGACGCGCGGAGAAACCGGTGTCACCACGCGCATGACGGTGGAGTCCGGCGTCAGCGGGATCCAGATGTCCGCGACGACAAAATAGACAAACATCAGCAGGAAAGAGGCAATACTTACCCTTACCCAGCGGGCAAACTTTTGTTCAGGAGTCATTATTTTTCGGTCTTGTTATCTTCTTCGCGGATTTTCCGCAAATTGCAGGCGATTTGATTCAATGTGGCGCTGAAAATATCGAGATGCTCCGGCGCGATGTTTTGCGATACGCGCGCCTGAAATGTCTCGATCACCCGGGAGAGCGTCCTGAGTACGGCGTTCCCCTCCGGCGTCAGCGTGAGTAGCCGGATACGCTTGTCATAAGGCGATACAGTGCGTAACAGGTAACCCTGTTTTTCCAGCTGTGTCAGCGTGCGCATCAGCGGCGGCAGTTCAATACCCTGCACCTCCGCCAGTTCACTCACCGAGACGTTATCCCCAAGCTGTTGAAGCTGCATCATCACCGTCCAGCTCGACTGGGTTAACCCGGTCTCGAGAATGGCGTCGTCAATCACGGCGCGCCACTGACGCACGATCATGGCCATCCGCATCCCCATCGGTCTGCGGCTAAACAGTTCTTCTTCACGCATGGGATATCCTCTCGTAACACGCGGTCAAGATAATAGTTACCAGGATAAGTATCAAGAAACGAGAGACAAAAGAGCAGGAATTGCGAAAGACGAATGCCCTCTCCCGGTGGGGAAAAGGCATCAGACCGCCGAGAATTTAGCGGCTAAAACGTTTTTTAATGGCAACGTTTCCTGACGCGGTGACCACCACGTCCCGAAATCCCGCCACCCGCTGGATCCAGCCGTTGCTGTCCAGATACGCGAGAAGCGCCGCGCCCGCCTCGCCCCCCAGATGAAACCGCCGCTCGCTCCAGTCAAGACAGGCACAGCAGGCCTTACGGCGCGGATTGGCGCTTAATGAAATACCGAGCGTCAGGAACTGTTCGCGTCCATACACGGTCAGGGCTGACCCGTCCGTCTCCAGCCAGCCCTGCGCCTGCATAAAATCATAGATTTGAACGGCCACCGTCCCTGCCAGATGGTCGTAACAGGTGCGGGCTTCACGCAGGGCTTTCGGGGCGGAGGTTTCCGGCGGGGTGATGCGGCTCCACGACAGCCCCATCATCTGCTCGACCAGTTCCGCCACATCGTGTCCTGCCAGGCGGTAATAGCGATGCCGCCCCTGTGACAGGCAGGTAATCAGCTTTCCGTCCAGCAGACGGGTCAGGTGCCCGCTGGCAGTGGAGGGGGCGATATCCGCCGCCGCGCTCAGCTCGGTGGCGGTCCATGCCCTGCCATCCATCAGCGCACAGAGCATTTTCACACGCGACGGATCCGCCATGGCAGCGGCCACTGCCGCCATGGCCTGCTCCAGCAGCGCGCTGTTGTCAGGGGGTAAACGGGTCTTAAGCATTGACTGCCCATGGTCTGGTGATCTCTGCCGCCAGCTTATCATTATCCGTCAGCAGAATGAGGTGATTCGCATGGTCGCTGTACTGGGTCAGTACAGACACACCGTGAGCCGCTAACGCCGCGGCAATCTCGCCCAGCTCACCGGGACGCGCCTGCTGCAGTTTTCTGATCAGCGGTTTACGGACTGACCGGACGTTAAACCCGCCCTCAAGCAGCACGCGACGGGCTTTTTCGCCCTCTTCCACCAGGAAATGGGCTTCGGTACCAAACACGCCACCGCCCTCCAGCCCCACACCATTGCGCCCCAGCAGCTGGCCGAATCGCGCCAGTTCCCCTGGCGTAGCGTCGAAAATCACATGAACGTCATACATCCGCACGCCCTCCGGTTTCTGAGGCGTATTCCCGCACCACCTGCGCCACCCGGATGCGGTAGTACGTAAAGATAGCCTCCCGCCCCTCCCTCTGCGCCGCCTGATGAAAGACGTTCTGCTTCCAGCGGCGGACCGATTCTTCATCCCGCCACCAGGAGAGGGAGAGAATTTTGCCGTCGGTGGTCAAGCTCTGAAAACGCTCGATATCAATAAACCCGTCGATATCCGCCAGCAGGGGCTTGAGTTCGGCTGCGAGCTGCAGGTAACGCGCCTGATGGGCAGGCGCGGCCTGGGCTTCGAAAAGGACTGCAATCATGGTTGTCTCTCCGTTGTGAGGGTGCGGAGAGCATGCAGGAAAGAAAATGCGGATGCTTCGGTGAAGGGCGAAGTATTGTCGCCCTCTTTTCGGGAGGGCGACAAACGGTTATCCCAGAATCGACTTCGGCTCCATAAACGCGCGGATCCCCCACTCGCCCATCTCACGCCCCACGCCGGAGTGCCTGAACCCGCCAAACGGCGCTTTAGGCTCATGGGCCAGCGTGTTCACCAGCACGCGGCCCGCGACAATCTGCTGCGCCACGCGACGCGCACGTTCGACATCCCTGCCCAGCACCATCGCACTCAGGCCATACTCGGTGTCGTTGGCAATGGCGACGGCTTCGGCCTCGTCCTGATAAGGGAGCACACACAGTACCGGGCCGAAGATCTCTTCCCGGGCAATCGCCATCTGGTTAGTGACGTCAGCAAACAGCGTCGGGCGCACAAACCAGCCGTCCTGCGTGCCTTCTGGACGCCCTTCCCCCCCCACCAGCAGGTTTGCCCCCTCGTCGAGGCCTTTACGGATATAGCCCTGCACCCGCAGCCACTGTTTTTCACTGACCATCGGGCCAATTTCTGTCGCGTTATCCCGCGGATCGCCAGATTTCACGGCCGCGACGGCCTGCGCCAGAGCAGTTTCGATTTCCGCCTTACGCGACTGCGGTACCAGAATGCGCGTTCCGGCCACGCACGCCTGCCCGCTGTTCATAAACCCGGCCTGCACCACCAGCGGGATAGCCTGCGCCAAATCGACATCATCAAGCAGGATCGTCGGCGATTTACCGCCTAACTCCAGCGTCACTCGCTTAACACTCTGCGCCGCGTTGCGCAGTATCGCTTTGCCGGTAACGGTCGAACCGGTAAACGAAATTTTCGCCACGTCCGGATGGCGGCTGAGGGTCTCACCGACCGTATCGCCCCGTCCGGTGACAATGTTAAACACGCCCGGCGGTAACCCGGCATCGCGCAGCGCCTCGGTGACAATGCGGGTTTGCAGCGCGCTCATCTCGCTCGGTTTAATCACCGCCGTGCAGCCCGCCGCGAGCGCAGCCGCCAGTTTGCCGCAGATAAACCCCGCGTCGCTGTTCCACGGGGTAATAAGCCCGGCGACACCAAGCGGCGTCATCTGCACCGTTGCCGCCCCCGCCGTGGTCACAAACTCAAAGGCTTCCAGCGCCTCGATGGCCTGGGCAATGACATCTGCCGGGTAGCGGGCCATCCACGCCGAGCGCGAGGCTGGCGCGCCGTACTCTTCAATCACCGCGTCCAGCAGCGCATCATGACGGGCGGCCACGGCGGCATGCATGCGTTTCAGCGCGGCAATGCGTTCCTGTCGGGGGGTTTGCGACCATGTCGGAAACGCCGCTTTCGCGGCCGCGATGGCATGCTCCGCGTCTACCTGATCGGCCAGGCGAACCTGGCCAATCACCCGCGCCGTCGCCGGATTGTATAAATCAAAACGTTCGGTGCCGTGCGGGGTAACAAATTCGCCGTTGATAAAGATCTGTTCGATGTGGTGCATATAAACCTCCTCAGGCTGTATGGACACAGTCTGGCACGGCTTCTCCGTTGCGATAATCCACGCTATGCTGCAAGGGTTGTTTCGATTTTCAGGATAATCTATGCATCGTTCGGGTCTGACAGAGCTGGAAGTGGTCATGGCGGTAGTGCGGCGCGGCAGTTTTCGCGGTGCGGCACAGGAGCTGGGCATGTCCGCCACGGCGGTAAGTAACGCTATCGCCGGGCTGGAGAGCCGCCTGGAGACGCGCCTGTTTAACCGCACGACCCGCAGCGTGGCGCTTACCGACGCCGGGCAGCGCTACGTGGCGCGTATCGGCCCGGCCCTGCAGGCGATACGCCAGGCCAGCGAAGAGATCCACAGTGATACCGGCGAACCTGCCGGCACCCTGCGCTTAAACGTACCGAACCATATCGGTGCGCTCTTTCTGGATCAATTGCTGATCGACTTTATGATCCGCTACCCGAAAATGCGCGTCGAGACGCTAAGCGAAGCACGAATGATCGACATCGTCGCAGAAGGTTACGACGCCGGGATCCGTCTTGAAGAATCCGTGCCACAGGATATGATCGCCGTGCCGCTGACCGGTGAGATCCGCCAGCTTGTCACCGCCACGCCGGATTACTTTGCCCGCCACGGCACGCCGCACACGCCGGAGGATCTGCTCTTACATCAGGGGATCGGTATGCGCATGGCGCACGGTGGGATCTACCGCTGGGAGCTGGCGCGTCGCGGGGAACAGTACGCTCTGGCGGTACCGCCGCGCTTTGCCACGTCCGATCTCTTCGCCTCGATCCGGGCCGTGAAGGCGGGATTAGGGATAGGGTTTTTACCAGAACTGTATATCCGGGAAGAGCTTGAAAGCGGGGAACTGGTGAGCGTGTTAAACGACTGGACGCAGCCGTTTGCCGGGCTGCGCTTGTACTATCCGGGGCATCGCCACGTCCCGCCAGGGTTACGGGCGCTGGTGGCGATGATCCGTGAGCGCGGGGTTATTCGAGGTTAGCTTTGTTCAGCCCGTAAGCCGCGTCCAGCGAGCCCGGCTCCATGCGGGACGTGATCCCCAGACGGTTCCAGGCGTTGATCGCCACAATGGCAAAGTTCAGCTCTGAAATCTCCACGTCCGAGAAGTGCTCCGCCACGCTGCGGTAGAGCGCATCACTCACGCCATGCACGCTAATTTGCGTCAGCGCTTCGGCGAAGGCCAGCGCCGCTTTCTCACGGGCGCTGAACAGCGGGGACTCGCGCCATGCCGCCAGATGGTACAGGCGCAGCTCGCGTTCTCCGGCGATTTTGGCCTCTTTCGAATGCATATCCAGGCAGAAGGTACAGCCGTTCAGCTGTGAGACACGAATGTCGATCAGGTGCTTCAGCGCCGGGTCGAGAGAGGTTTTCGCCACTTCCATGCTCAGGTTGGACAGCGCGTTGGCGAGGGCAGGTGTGATCTTATGGTGGTTTACGCGGGTGCTCATTGTCTTTCCTCTTTTTTGTGCGGCATATGTCATGCGATGAGGACAATCTACGCGGATAATGACATAGTAAAAAGACACAAAAACCGTCAAACGAGGTAGGACATGAAACCGGGCTATCACGCTATTTATACCCGCTATCGCGACAACATCACGCGTGGCGTGCTAAAGCCTGGCGACAAAGTCCCCGCCATTCGCGTGCTGGCGGAAGAGCTGAAGGTGGCGCGCAAAACCGTTGAAACCGCCTACGCCATCCTGACGGGCGAAGGGTATCTGGTAAGCCAGGGGGCACGCGGCACGCGGGTCAATCCGGACCTGTTACTGCCCGCGCAGCACGCCCCTGCGGAGCAGACCACCGGCACGCTTCCGGCCTCGCTGATCGGCCAGCGCGAACGGGCAGGTTTTCTGCGCCCCGGCATTCCCTCCCTCGACAGCTTTCCCTATAAAAAATGGCTGCTGCTTTCAGGCCAGGCGACGCGCGCCATGCGCCAGGAAGAGATGCTGAATCCGCCCGTGCTGGGCTGGTATCCGCTGCGCCAGGCGATTGCCAGCTACCTTAATATTTCACGCGGGCTCGCCTGCACCGCCGAGCAGGTGCTGATCACCAGCGGCTACAGCGGTAGCCTGCGCCTGATCCTCGATACGCTGGCCAGCCGCAGCGACAAGGTGGTGTTTGAAGATCCGGGCTACTTTATGGGCCAGCAGTTGCTCAAGCGGATCGTGCCGCGCCTGCACACCGTGCCGGTCGATCGCGCCGGGATCGATACGGAATACCTGCTGCGCCACCATCGCGATGCCCGCTTCGCCATCGTCACCCCGTCGCACCAGAGCCCGCTGGCGGTCACCCTCTCTCTGCCGCGTAAACAACAGCTTCTCGACTGGGCGAGTCAGAACGAGGCCTGGATTATTGAGGATGACTACGACGGGGAATTTCACTACACCCGCAAGGTGCTGCCGTCGCTAAAAAGCCTCGACCGGCACGACCGGGTCATTTTTATGGGCACCTTCAGCAAAACCATTATGCCGTCGCTGCGCATGGGCTACGTGGTGATGCCCGCCAGCACCCTCGGGGCGTTTACCGACTGCGCGGACATCGTCACCAGCGGCCAGCCGGTGCTGACGCAAAAGATCCTCACCGCCTTTCTCAACGAAGGCCATTTTTTCCGACATCTTAAGAAGATGCGGGCCCTGTATCAGACCCGGCGGGAGTGGATGATTAAGGCTTTACAGGAGGTGTATGGCGACCTGTTTTTCACCGAGCAAAACGACGGTGGAATGCACATCGTGGCATTCCTTTCGAAGGGGAGTTGTGACCGGGAAATCGCGCACTGCTGGCAAGCGCAGCAGCTGCAGGTTAACGCGCTCTCGGAGTGGTATCGCGGCTCCGGCAAGCGTTACGGACTGGTGATGGGCTATAACAACGTGCGCACGTATCAGGAGGCGGTGGCACTCCTTGAAAGGCCAAAACAAGAAACGCTGGAATTACTACTCTGAAATCAGATAGCTATCCACGCCATAAAAGAACGTGATAAAGATACAATCTTGAGCCTTTTTTATATTTCTAAGGAAAAGAAAATGAAAGCCATTCTGGGATTTGACTACTTATTAACGCCACGCGTGCTGGTCTTCTTCTACTGGATCGTCATGCTGGTGATTTTGATTGCCGGCGTGTATTCCATGTTTACCGACCATCTGATCACCGGATTTATCGGGATGATTTTCAGCCTGATCGGCTGTCGCGTGACGTTCGAACTGATCATGGTTGCGTTTAAGAATAACGAATATCTGCGCCGCATCGCTGAAAACACCGCGGTGAAATCAGTCGAATAATCTCTCCGTTGCGCCGGGTAGGGGTTTCTCCTTACCCGGCCAGCGCCGACCCTGCCCGCTTACACATCATAGCGCGACAACCCGACATCCTTGAGCTGCTCGTCACTCATCTTGCTCAGGATGCGACGGGTGCGGTGAATACGGTACCAGTTGCGTAGCGTTTTGCCGATCCAGACAAAAACAATAAACGGACGTTTTGAACGGTTCTCGTAAAATTCCATGATGCTCTCCTCACTGTGCCAGTAGCGTTATCATCGTGGAATTCAGGGCGTACAATACAGATTCAAAAACATCTTTTGTTTAACATACAGATCCGCTAAAACTGTATCTGCATGCCGTTTTTTGCGGCAATCTGTACTGGTTTTACAATCTGTATGGTGAAAACAAAGGATACAGCATGACGCGCTACCAACATCTCGCCAACCTTCTGGCGGAACGCATTCAACAAGGGCTGTATCGCAGCGGTGAACGTCTGCCGTCGGTGCGCGCGCTGAGCCAGGAGCATGGCGTTAGCATCAGCACCATACAGCAGGCCTACCAGATCCTCGAAAATCTGCAGCTGATCACGCCTCAGCCACGATCCGGCTATTTTGTCTCGCAACGTAAGGCCATGCCGCCCGTACCGGCAATGACGCGTCCGGTGCAGCGTCCGGTAGACGTCACCCAGTGGGATGAAGTGATGATGCTGCTGGATGCCCGTGCCGACAAAGAGATGATCTCCTTTGGCGGCGGCTCGCCGGACGTCAATCAACCGAGCCTGAAACCGCTGTGGCGTGAAATGAGCCGCATCGCGCAGCACAATCCGGGCGAGATGCTGAGCTATGACGTGCTCGACGGTCGGCTCGAGCTGCGCGAGCAGATCGCACGGCTGATGCTGGACGGCGGCTCTACCGTGGCCGCGAATGAGATTGTCATCACCAATGGCTGCCACGGCGCGCTGTCGATTGCCCTGCTCTCGATATGCAAACCGGGCGATATTGTGGCCGTGGAATCCCCGTCGTTTCACGGCACCATGCAGATGCTGCGCGGGTTCAACATCAAAGCCATCGAAATTCCCACCGATCCCGAAACCGGGATCAGCATTGAAGCGTTAGAGCTGGCGCTGGAGCAGTGGCCCATTAAAGCGGTGATCCTGGTGCCCAACTGCAATAACCCGCTGGGTTTTATCATGCCGGAAGCGCGGAAGAAGCAGGTGCTGGCTCTCGCCCAGCGGCACGATATCGTGATCGTGGAGGATGATATTTACGGCGAGCTGGCGGCGGAATACCCGCGCCCGCGCACCATTCACTCCATGGACATTGATGGTCGCGTACTCCTGTGCAGCTCGTTTACCAAGACCGTGGCACCGGGCCTGCGCGTCGGCTGGATTGTGCCGGGGCGCTATTACGACCGGGTGATGCACATGAAATACGCCGCAGGCGGCTTTAACGTGCCGGGAACGCAGATGGCGGTGGCGGCGTTTATTCGCGACGGCCATTATCATCGTCACGTTCGCCGTATGCGCCAGATTTATCAGCAGAATATGGAAACCTATACCTGCTGGGTGCGGCAGTACTTCCCGGCGGAGATCTGCGTGACGCGCCCGCAGGGCAGTTTTTTGCTGTGGGTGGAGTTACCGGAAAATGTCGACATGGTGTGCGTCAGCAAGCAGCTGTGCCGGCTGAAGATCCAGGCGGCAGCCGGGTCGCTGTTCTCTGCATCCGGCAAGTACCGCAACTGCCTGCGGATCAACGTTGCGTTACCGCCAACGGAGAAGCATCGCGAGGCACTGAAGAAGATGGGTGAGGCAATTGTGATTGCGATGGAGGAGTAGTGCGGCCTGATGCCCTCCTCCACCAGGCCGGGCAAGGCGTCACCGCCGCCCGGCACTGTCACCGATTCAAAACGTCCATGAAACGCTGCCAACGATACTGCGTTCCGCGCCGAAATAGCAGTAGGAGAGCGAGTTACACGCCGCCACATAGCGTTTATCGGTCAGATTATTGACGTTCAGCTGCGCGCTCATACCCGTGAGCCCCACCTTCGACAGGTCATACCCCACCACCATATCCACCAGCGTATACGACGGCAGCGTATGGGTGTTCTGGCGATCGCTGGTAATGCCGTTGACGTAACGAACGCCGGAGCCGACGGTCAGGCCGTCCAGCGGGCCCGTTTTCACGTCGTAGCTGAGCCAGGCACTGGCCATATTCCGCGGCGCATAGACGGCGCGCTTGCCCTCCTCTTCCGGGCTGCTCTTCTTGTAACGAATGTCGGTATAGGTGTACGCCGCCTGCATGCGCAGGCTGTCGGTCAGTTGACCCACCGCTTCCAGCTCAACGCCCTCGGACTCGATTTCACCGATGGAACGGTACGGATCGGTCGGCTCCTCTTTGGTGGCGATATTCTTCTGGTTGATGCGGAACACCGAGGCGCTGAACTGGCTGTTCATCCCCTCGGGTTCATACTTCACGCCCGCTTCCCACTGCTTGCCTTTCATCGGGTCCAGAATGTTGCCCTGCTCATCGGCGAAGCTGGTCGGCGTAAAGGCCGTGGAGTAGCTGACGTACGGCGCGACACCGTTATCAAACAGATACAGCAACGCCGCGCGGCTGCTGACGTTGTTCTTATCCAGGTCGCTGCGGGTATGGTTAACGTTATCAACGTTCGACACGCTTACCTGGTCATAACGCCCGCCCAGCGTCAGGCGCCAGCGGTCAATGGACATCTGATCCTGCAGGTAGTACCCGGTCTGGCGCAGCTTATGTTTTTCCTTGCTGTACTGGGTGATGTAATCCGGTTTCGCACCGTAAACCGGGTGGAACGCGTCGATGGGCGGGAAACCGCCGTAGTAGCCGGTCACGTTATTGGTACGGTCCTGATAATCCAGGCCGATCAGCACGCGGTGGTTAACTGCCCCGGTATCGAAACTGCCGTCGACCTGGTTATCCAGCGTGATGGCATTCATCTTCTCGTCAGAACCGGAATAGCCGCGGTTGAGCTCGGTATCGTTCAGCCAGCCCGCGGCATATACCTGATTCAGATCCACTTTGGTGTGCAGATAGCGCAGCTTCTGGCGCACCGTCCAGCCGCTGTCGAACATGTGCTCAATGTTGTAGCCCACCATGTTTTCCCGACGATCGTACTTGTCGTAGTCATCCTCACCTTCAAAGAAGGTGTTGGTGATTTTCTTACCGTTATGCGGCACCACGGTGCCGTCATAAGGCAGGCCGGAGTGGCTCCCCCCTTCCGGATCGCGGTGCAGATAGGCCATAAGATCCAGACGCGTGTTATCAGTGATGCGCCAGGTCAGGCTCGGCATCAGCGCGTAGCGCTCTTCCTTCAGCGGATCAAACTGGGAATCGGCATAGCGGGTCATCCCGCTGAGGCGCACCGCCACGCGGTCGTTATTATCGACCGGACCGGTAACGTCGAACATCGCCCCGCGCTGGTTATTGTTCCCGGCAAATAGCTTAATCTCCCCGCCCGGATCGAACGACGGCTTGCGGGAGGTCAGCGCCACGATACCGCCCGGCGATGAACGGCCGTACAGCACGGAGGCCGGGCCACGCACCACCTCGATATTGTCGAGGAACCAGGGATCCACCACCAGCGAGCTGTGAGAGTTGGTGTCTCCCATCATCTTCAGGCCGTCGAGGTAGACGTTATCCAGACTGCCGTCGGAGAAACCGCGCAGCACCATGTAGTCGAAGCGGTTTGACGCGCCAATCTGGTTGCTGTAAACCCCCGGCGTGTAGCTCACCGCCTGGCGCACGCTGGTCGCACCCTGCTCTTCAAACTGCTCGCGGGTAACGATAGAGACCGACTGCGGAGTCTCTATATCCGGCGTTTCAAGCTTGGTGGCAGCAGATTGCATCTGTGACGTGACCACAACGGTGTCCGTTTTTTGGGCATCCTGCGCCAGTAAAGGAAAAGCGACGCTACCGGTAACCCATCCCACCAGCAGTGCCAGACGTGATTTAGCAAACATAACCCTCTCCAAAGGTATTTCTTATTGTTAATAAGAATTATTACCTTTTTGAGAGGGCAAACAGCTATGCGCGCCGCCAGGATACGTATGCGCGGTGCTAAAGCGCACGGGTTGCGTTCGCGCGAAGAGAGAAAGTAGGTTAGCGGCGTTTGCACATGTCGCCCGGTGCAATACCGTAATGGCGACGAAACGCGGTAGCGAAATTGGTGGCGTGCTGATAGCCACACATCCACGCCGCCTGCTGCACGCTATAGCCTTCAAGCAGATAGCGACGCGCCAGCGCGAGCCGACATTCACGCAGGTAATCGAAAAGGGTGCAGCCGTAGCGTTGACGAAACTTGCTGCGCAGGCTGCTCGGGCTCATGGCGGCGAGGGCGGCCAGCTGCGCAAGAGTATGATCCTGCTCCGGAGACTGTTCCAGCCTGCTGCGCACGCGTTCAAGACGCGCATGCTCAGGCCGGCACGGGAAGGATTGCTGGCGCTGCGCCAAACCCTGGCCCAGAAGCTGATACATCAACCCTTCCAGCAACAGCTGACGGGATAATGCGCTTAGACCCTGCTGCTGAGCATGCTGGATCCCCGCAAGGACAAACTCAGGAACGTGCCAGACCAGAGTGGGCGCATTCAGGCTTTGCCATTCCTGGAGCAGCGACTCAAGCAGGGTCTCGCGCCTGGCATCGTGTGGGAATAGACCAAACGAGAGCGTTTTCAGCGTGCTGTCGGCATCGTGACGCGCGCACATTATCTGCTCTTCACTCAGGCGGGAGCTGAAGGCCATGCCGGATCGTACGACATATTCAACGCCATTAAGCGCGATCGTGACGCCCCCTTCCAGCACCACCAGCATATAGAGTGGGCTGCTATGGCGAGAGGTGGTTTCGTAAGGTTGTAAAACGCGAACGTTGGAGTGGGTCAGTGAAATGCCGGATGAAAGCGTCATCTCTTCCACATTCCCCTGCAGCACGGCGCGGTTGTTGACCTGCGCATCTTTTAACTGCGGGAACCGGTAGTCGATGCCGTAGCGCTCACCGAATATCTGAAAATCCTCAACAAAAAACAGGCGTTTCGCTGATCTATTTTCACGCTGGAGCATATGACGGTGCCTGCATCGGGGAAAGGACAAACGAAACAGTACCATTCATTGGTGGTGGCAGCAATCACTGGGCATAAAACGTATTACGCTCCGGTCTGAGCCGGAGCGAAGAAATATATTTCAGTTAAAGAGATATATTTATGCTTGCTGCCACTCAGCAAAAACCTCTTTATGGTTTTTGGTCAGGACAACTTTATTATCATCCACTTTGTCCACCCAGCCGAGCGGTATAAAGTGGTGCTTCCCACCGGATTCCGGATCGCTTTTCGCAAGCTTGATGCGCTCACCATCCAGATGGTCCACAACACCGACGTGTGTTCCGCAGCTGGCGACAACCTGAGCGTGATCCATAATTGCGTTTTTATCTACCATAATAATTCTCCCGTTTTGGTTATTTGGCCGTTGCACGGAATTAACTGTAGCGCATAAATTTGGCTTACGGGCGCTTATTAGCATTTTGAAACATCATTGACACAACAGGATATTATGACTACCGCGAGGCATAGCGAAGCATAATGAAAAAATAAGAATAAGATGAATTATTCTCGCAGTTTATTTTTTATTTCATAATTACATTATCGCAACCAACGAGGAGGCATTAATGACGATTCGTAATATTCGTAATAATCGTACAGAAATTTCACTGGCTCTTGGTGAAGCGGTTTTAGACATTGTGCAAAAAGGCCACGAGCTGTCGCGTGAAAATCTGGCGCAGGCGATGAAAACAAAAGCAGAGAAGGAGCGCGACGATGAGCGGCTCCTGAATTACTGGAAAGCCTGTAATATGCTGGTCTGAACGAGGCGGCGTTTAGCCTGGCTAAACGCCGCCAGCCGTTACTCGTCGAAGAACCAGTAGCCCTGGTTAATCAGTCCGGTCAGTTCGTCAATAAACGCCGGATTGTTCAGCGCCTCGCCCAGCTCAGCCTGACCGAGTTCCGTGTAGCGACACAGCACGTCCGCAGCCTTCGCATCTACCGTTTCCAGCAGTTCGCTGTTGATGAAGACGCTGCCGTTGATATTCAACACGCGCAGACCGCTCAGGCGAGACAGCGTTTCGCCGCCCTGCAATGCATCAAGCACTTCTTCTGCCGTGTACGGCGGTTCCGCGGTGGCAATATCCAGCTCATGGCGCGGCGTCGAGACAAAGCTACCGAACCATTTCGTGAAATCATCAGGCTTGCTGATCATGTCGATCATCATCTGGCGAATACGATCCAGCTCGTACTGTTCCACGCGTCCAGGGTGTTCGCGGCAGGTCAGATCCGGATCGCTGTAGTGCTCGCCGCCCAGATCGTTTTCCAGCGCGTAATCGGCAAAGCTGCTGATCAGATCGCGGCCGTTCGGCCCGCGGAAACCGACGGAGTAGTTTAGCGCCGTTTCGTGGGTAAAGCCGTCGTGCGGGAAGCCAGGTGGAATGTAGAGGATATCGCCCGGGGCCAGATCTTCGTCGATGATCGGCTCAAACGGATCAACGTGCAGCAGCGCCGGATGCGGGCAGAACTGGCGCATTGGCAGCTTGTCACCCACGCGCCAGCGGCGGCTTCCCATCCCCTGAATGATAAACACATCGTACTGATCGATATGCGGGCCCACGCCGCCGCCAGGGACAGAGAAGGAGATCATCAGGTCATCCAGACGCCAGTCTGGCAAGACGCGGAACGGGCGCACCAGCTCCGCTGCAGGCATGTGCCAGTGGTTCACCGCCTGCGCCAGCAGCGACCAGCCGGTTTCACCCAGGCCATCGAAGTGCTCAAACGGACCATTGCTGGCCTGCCATTTACCGTTGGAATGGCTGACCAGACGGCTATCGACTTCAGGCTCCATCGCCAGCCCTGCCAGTTCGTCCGGGGTAATCGGGTCGACAAAATCAGGGAAGGCATTTTTCAGCACTACGGGTTGTTTCTGCCAGTATTTTTCAAGAAATTCCGGCCAGTTCAGGTTCAGTTGATACGCCATGGGTAGCACCAGTGAGAGGGTAAACAGGCGCGATTATAGGGGAGACGGTCAAGGGGGAACTTGTCATGGGTCAAACGAGAGGAGAAGGCCGGCGCAAACGTCCGGCCCTGAGGGATCAATCCAGCTTCAGATCGTCATAATGCGTAATCAGTTTACCCACAATGCCGTAGTCCAGCGCTTCTGCCGGAGACATCCAGAAGTTGCGGTCGGTGTCTTTTTTCACTTTTTCCAGCGGCTGGCCGGTGGCGTCAGCAATCAGCTTGTTCACGCGATCCAGCATGCGGATGATCTCACGCGCTTCAATCTCAATATCCGTCGCCTGACCACGCACGCCACCCAGCGGCTGGTGGATCATAAAGCGGGTGTTGGGCAGAGAGTAGCGATGTTCTTTTTTCGCCGCCAGGAAGATGGTGATCCCGGCGCTCGCCACCCAGCCGGTGCCGATGATGTGTACGTCCGGACGGATAAACTTGATGAAGTCATGGATGGTATCACCCGCTTCCACGTGGCCACCCTGGCTGTTGATGTACAGCTTGATCGGATCGTTGCTCACGCTTTGCAGCAGGATCAGCTGGGTAATGACTTTTTGCGCCAGTTCCTGGTTGATCTCACCGGAGATAACAATCGAGCGGGACTCGAGCAGTTTTTGCTGCAGCGCGCCCGCGCCGTTTGACCCTTCCGCTTTATCCTTATCGCCTTCTTTCAGTGTGTAGTGCATTGTTATGTCCTCAGCATTTAGCGCTCAAAACCAGAGTGTAGCCTGTTTTACCGGTCAAAGTCCTCAGGCGCGCACAATGCGAACATCCTGCGCCGCAAACGCGTCGATAACGTCCTGTTTAATATTCGCGTCCACCACCAGCACATCAATGTCCCGGCTCTTTGCCACGACAAAGCGCGCCACGCCGGGAAGCTTGTCAGCGGTCAACGCCACGATGGTCTGGTTGCTCTGGGCGATCACCGCTTTTTTGAACGCACAGTCGGCAAAATCAAAGCCGGTCAGCCCCATCTCAGGATCCATCGCACAGCCACCGATAAAGGCCTGATCAAAGATGATCCCCTCAAGCTGGCTTGCAGCCGTGGCACCCACCGTCGCGCCAGACGCCCGCTGGATTTGCCCGCCGGTGATGATCACCTCGCACAGCGGATGTTGCAGCAGCGCGGTCGCGATGGCCGGGGAGTTGGTCACCACCGTCACGCTGAGTTCGGCAGGAAGGGCTTTCGCCAGCGCCAGGTTGGTGGTGCCCGTATCCATAA
Source organism: Enterobacter cloacae complex sp. 2024EL-00711 (assembly GCF_047529885.1). Classification (NCBI taxonomy): domain Bacteria; kingdom Pseudomonadati; phylum Pseudomonadota; class Gammaproteobacteria; order Enterobacterales; family Enterobacteriaceae; genus Enterobacter; species Enterobacter cloacae complex sp. 2024EL-00711. The sequence goes on along the minus strand of NZ_JBLIZC010000003.1, from coordinate 192,314 downwards.
AGATACAGCCACCTGCTTTGATCAGCGTTGCCGCTTTCTGCGCGATTGTGGCTTTTTGTGCACTGTTCTCCTGCTCACGGCGGCTAAATGCCCCCGCATCCGGCAGCTGAAGTACCGCGCCACCGTAGACCTTTTTACAGAAGCCCTCTTTGCTAAGCTCATGTAAATCACGGCGAATGGTATGCTCGGAGACCTTCATTTGTGTCGCCAGTTCGGTGCACACCACCCTTCCGCTCTCCTGAAGGATCTGACGGATCAGCGCTTGTCGTTGCTCCGGAAAAGCAGCATAATCGAGCATTATAAGTCCTTTAAAATAACAAAACCGAGCATCAAAGCGCATAATGTTGCACTGCGCGTGCTCTGTCAATCAGCACTCACCGCGAGGATAACAATGAACATTGCCCATGTTGCACTCTGGACCCGACACCTTGATGCACAGGTACAGTTCTGGGAAACGGTTTTTGGCGGACGCCGTAATGAACGCTACCTCAGCAAAAATCGCCCGGGCTTTGCGTCACATTTTATAACCCTGGATGGCGGGCCAACCCTTGAACTGATGACGGTGCCGGACCTGCCCGACGCCCCGGCTCATCCGGAGTTTATTGGCTGGGCACATATCGCCATTCACGTTGGCAGCCAGGCTGATGTGGACCGTATGGCGGCGCAGGCGCAGTCAAACGGCACCCTGCTCAGTGCCCCCCGCATGACCGGGGATGGGTTTTATGAGGCGGTGATTGCGGACCCGGACGGCAACCGGATTGAGCTCACAGGAGAGTAAAAGACATAACGCCTGCCATGCAGGCGTTAATGTTTAATTCACCGTGGCCGGGCGCGCCAGATTTTCCTCGCCCTCACGTTGCTGCGCTTTCTCGTGCTGACGCTCCGCCAGCAACCGGCAAATCTCCGCATGCTTCTCCTCGGTAAAGGTAAAGCGCGACATAAACCCAAGCCGGATCAGCGAGCCGATGGCCGGCAGCAGACAGATACCAAAGAACAGCCCCGACAGCACGCCGTCACTCTGGGTTTGTGCCTGCGGGACATAGCCGATCATCGTCAGAAACACGCCGATTAACCCACCGCCGACCGCCACCGACATCTTGCCGGTAAAGGTCTGTCCGGAGAAGGTGATCGCCGCACAGCGCTTGTGGGTGTGGTACTCCGCATACTCGATGGTGTCGGCAATCATCGACGAGGTGAGAATGTTGGACATCATCACAAACAGCGTACTCAGGCCAAGCAGGATAAACAGCATCGCCGTCTGTTGATAGCCCACAAACCACATCACCACGCGTACCGCGACATCCAGTCCGCAGAGGATCATAAACAGCTTCCGCTTTTGCATCCTGCGCGTCAGCATCGGGGCGACGAGACACACCACCGCCGCCATAATCCCCATCACGCCGATCGCCATCTGCAGGCTGCCGTCACCCATGTTGTTGATAAAGAAGTAGATGTAGAGGCCGCCAGCCACGTTATGGAACACGCAGAAGAAGAACGACAGCAGCACGATAAACAGCGGCTTGTTCTGGCGCAGGTTATGGAAAGTGTCACGTATCGTCACCTTTTCCGGACTCGGCGGCACACGCTCCTTAATCTGCATAAAGCCGTTGAGCATCAGCGGCAGGCCGACCAGCATCATCACCAGCGCCGCCATAAAATAGCCTTTGTCGTTGCTGTACTGGGCGAAGAACGCCGCCAGTTTCGGGAAGAAAATATTGGCGCAGGCGATCCCGGCGTTAACCCCCAGCATGGCCGCCGTCACCGCGCGGGTGCGCTGCCCGGAGTCGTTAGTCATCACCGACGACATCGACCAGAACGGGATATCAGAGATGGCGTACAGCGTTCCCCACAGAATGTACGTCACCCCGGCGTAGAGAATTTTGGTGGTCATGTCCGCTTCGATTTTATAGAACGACAGCAGCGTGACGCCGGTAATGAGTAACGGGGCGATCAGCAAAAAGTGGCGAAACTTGCCGAACCGGGTGTTAATGGTGTCCATTATGCTGGCAAATAGCGGGTCGTGAACCGCATCCCACGCGCGGGCAATCAGGAAGATGGTACTCGCCGCCAGCGCCGAAATCCCCAGCACGTCGGTGTAAAAATAGTTAATAAACGAACCCACTAAACCAAAGCTAAAACATTGACCTAATCCATAACCAAAATAAGACCACAACTCGCGAGACGGTATTTTCATTGTCATTGCCATAGTGCGTACCTGGTTGCCCGGCGGCAGACCGCCGGGTCGATATTATTAGCCCTGCGCTTTCGGGGCGATCTTACGGAGCTTCTTCATTAAGGCCATTTCACTGCGCGAGAACGGGATACCGTTCTCCTCAAAGACGTCGTGAAACCAGAGGCGGCAGTAGTCCGTAGACTCCTTCATCACCACCGGCCACGGCAGCCACGTCTGGGTTTTACCGCGCACCAGCCCCCACTGATACGGCGCGACCTTCGCCGTGTACATCAGCGGGAGCTGCTCCTCAATGGTGCTGCCCACGTGGCGGGCCAGCCATTCGGTGCAGAAGATTGGCCGCCCAAGCGCCTGCAGCTGCTGGATAATCGCGGTCATGCGTCCGGTGTTGGTGTAAGCGTGGAAGCTCACCACGTCGGATAGCGCCAGCGCGGTTTGATCCAGCGGATGCTGATAAAACGTCTCGCCCTCCTCTTCCGCCGGCAGACGCCACGCGCAGACGGTGAGCGGCTGAGTGGGATCCTCTTCACGCACCCACCGGAACGCCAGCTTCATCAGCTCATGCGCGCAGGTCTCCAGCTTCGCGTCGTACTGCACCTCCTGCGTACCGGTCGCAAAAATACCGCGGTTGCCCGGCTCGTTATACAGATCCCACAGCAGTACGCGCTCATCGTCGCGGAACTGGCGGATAACGTCGCGGATATAGCGCTCAATCTGCGGCCAGCAGTCGGGATTGCAGACTTTATCGCGCCCCGGGCTCGCTGCCGCCTGGCTGTTGTGCTTGCCCGGCACCGGAGGTTTTTGCGGCCCCAGATACGGTTCATCGCCGGAGAAACCGCAGTCGTCCATCAGGGTCAGCATTGTGCTGAACCCGTGGCTGTCGGCCATCGCCAGAAACGCGTCGATGCGCGCCATCAGGCCGTCGCGGTCGTGTTCCCAGACAATAAACGGCAGGTTGATGCGCAGGGTGTTGTAGCCCGCCTCCGCCGCCCAGCCCAGTTCACGATCGATGGTGCTGATATCAAAGGTCTCTTCCTGCCAGATATCGGTCCAGTTCACCGCCGTTGACGGTAAATAGTTAAACCCACACAGCCAGCCTTTTTGTTCATACCACGCCTGTGCCTGCTCCCTGCTCCACTGCTCTTTCATTACGCGTCCTCTTACTGATAATATTTAGCTAATAAATATTAGTTGCGGGATAAATGCGCAATTCATGACGCTCCGAAAAGCGACAGCCTTCACAAAGTTCATGCAGGCGCGAATAAGAAACGTGATCGACGGCGCGTAAGCGAACAGTTAGGGTATGATGCGGTGTCGCGAGAGGGAGAGGACGGATGAAGCGAAAAACAAAAGTCACGATGAACGATATTGCGCGGGCAGCGGGGGTGTCGCAGGCGACGGTATCGCTGGTGCTCAACCAGTCCCGTAACATCAAGCTCAGTGACGAGACCCGCCAGCGGGTGATCGGCGTGGCGACCGAGCTCGGCTACGACCGCCTGCCTGCCATTCACGCCCCGCGCAACCAGGAGGAAATCGCCCTGCTGGTAAGTTCCCTGCAAAGCTTTGATCCGTTTATCGATGCCATCAGTCAGGCGCGGGAAGCCGCATGGCGCAACGAAGCGCTGCTGACGGTGTACGACTACGGTGATGACGTAGAGCTGGCGCTGAACATTATCCGCCAGCTGGAGAAGCGCAACTGCGTGGGGATTATCCTCGCCTCCCCCGTTACCACCCTTGTCGACATGACCGCTTTTCAGGACTGCACCCGCATTCCACTGGTGCTGCTCAATCAGCGCGATCCCGGCTCGCCGCTGCTGCCGTCGTTTATTCCGGACGACTACGCCAACGCCTTCCAGGTGACCAAACACCTGATCGCCTGCGGTGCAACGCGTATCGCCCACATCACCGGCGAGAGCTGGATGGAGGCCTCCCGCCAGCGGCTGGCCGGCTATCAGGCCGCCTTACAGCAGGCCGGTTTAGCATGTGACGAGAGTCTGGTGCGCCAGACCAACTGGCAGTTCAGCGAATCCTTTACCGCCACCACCTCTCTGCTGGCGCTGGCCGAACGCCCGGACGCCATCTTCTGCGCCAGCGACTGGCTGGCGATCGGCTGCTATCAGGCGCTGGCGGTAAACGGCGTGCGCATCCCGCAGGATATGCTGCTGGCGGGCTACGACGACCAGAAGATCTCCGAGCAACTCACCCCACCGCTGACCAGTATCCAGCTCCCCTACAGCGAACTGGGACGGCTGGCGGTGGAATACCTGTGCAATCAGGAAGATGCCGCCACCCATGTGACGCTGGCGGGCAGGCTGAAGGTACGGACATCAAGCCTCGTCTGAGGTGAAGACCATTCCGGCATAGGGTTTCTCCCGGCACGCCGCCAGCCGCGCGGCGAGGCTGCCCACGTGCAGCTCCAGCTTGTGCCCGTCCGGGTCGAGAAAATAGAACGATGCCCCCTCGCTTTTGTTCTGCTTCCAGACGGTAACGCCCGCCTGCTCCAGCTTGTGCGAGAACGGCTCAAAATCTTCCGCCGCAACGGTAAACGCGTAGTGGGTATAGTCGCTCTCCTGCGGCGGCACGTAACCGCGCGCCTCGTCGTACGACAGGCAGACCCACAGATCGCCGCAGGTGAGATAGGCCCCGGTATTCCAGCGGGCGTGCAGCGTCAGCCCCAGCAGCTCGTGCCAGAAGGTAACGCTTTTTTGCAGGTCGCTGACCGCGAGGGTCAGATGGTTGAGTGATTGCAGCATGACGTGCCCTTTTGTTTTTTGCGCCAGACGTGGTACGGTAACTTCATGAACATAAACCACGCCGTGCTCACCGTAAACCGCTGGTGGCTGCCTTCTTAAAGGCGGCACGGAGTAGTTTTCCCCATTTTCAGATAGCCGCCGAAAGGCGGCTTTCGCATTTCTAAGACCCCTTTCGGCACTTGCACATTAAGGAGTCTTTATGAACGTTCAAACCATCCTCACCGGCGACCGCCCAACCGGCCCGCTGCACCTGGGTCATTTCGTCGGTTCGCTGCGCCAGCGCGTGGCGCTACAGCAGACGCATAACCAGTATGTCTTGATTGCCGACCTGCAGGGGCTGACCGACAACGGCAGCAACCCACAAAAAATCCGCGACAACATCCCTGAAGTGCTCGCCGGCTACCTCGCCGCCGGCATCGACCCGAACCTGACGACACTCTGCCTGCAGTCCGCCCTGCCCGCTCTCGCCGAGCTGACAATGTTGTATATGAATATCGTCACCGTCGCCCGCGTCGAGCGTAACCCGACGGTGAAAAACGAGATCGCGCAGAAAGGCTTTGCCCGCTCGCTGCCGGTCGGTTTTATGGCCTATCCCATCAGCCAGGCGGCGGACATCACTGCGTTCAAAGCCGAGTGCGTCCCCGTCGGCGACGACCAGCTGCCGATGATTGAACAGACCAATGAGATTGTGCACAAGATGAACAGCCTGTTGCCTGCCCCGGTGCTGCGCCACTGCAAAGCGATGCTCAGCGACACCGGCCGCCTGCCCGGTATCGACGGCAGCGCCAAGATGTCGAAATCACTGGGCAACACCCTGCACCTTTCCGCCAGTGAAGAGACGATTCACCGTGCGGTCAGCGCCATGTACACCGACCCGAACCACCTGAAGGTGAGCGACCCGGGGCAGATTGAGGGAAACGTGGTGTTTACCTACCTCGACGCGTTTCATCCGGACAAAGCCAAAGTGGCAGCGATGAAGGCGCATTATCAGGCGGGCGGACTGGGTGACCGGGCATGCAAGAACGAGCTGGAGGCGTGCCTGCAGGAGCTGATTGCACCGATGCGGGAACGCAGAGCGATGTACATGCAGGATAAAGGGGAGCTGATGGCGATGCTGAAGCGCGGCACGGAACGGGCGCAGGCGGTGACACAGGGGACGCTGAGGGAGGTGAAGGTTGGGCTGGGGGTGCCGGTGTTTTGAACTCGCGATTACAGTCGTCTTCTCCTCAGTCGACGCCTGCATCTGTGGCCTTCACAACCAGAACCACCGCACTCTCGCAGCAGTGGCGGCGGTAGTGAGTCTGGAGGGATGGCGTCAGGGGATATCTCTACCGATGCGGCTAGCCGCCCTGCTCAATGGTCTGGACGGCGCTGATATCCAGGATGTGAACAAAACATGTTCTCACCCTGTTTAGCCCTTTTTCACCTCGTAATCCGGTAGCGAGAATCGAGTGATAAAGTTATTAAGTGCGTTGGTATCAGGTAACGCGGTCAGCGCCCCTTTGCGCGTTGTCGCGAGGGCACCGCAGGCGCTGGCCTGAGCAATGGACTGGTGGAGTTGTTCAACATTCTGCGGCATCCCGCGATGTGCAATCCAGGCCAGCAACCCTGCGACAAACGCGTCGCCAGCCCCGGTTGTATCAACACTGTTGACGGTATAACCGTCGAAATGAATAACGCTGTCGCGCCACAGCACCATGGCACCTTGCTCACCGTAGGTCACGACTTTGAGTTGCGCGGGCAGAGCGTTGAGGGCGTTAAGCGCATGGGAAAAATCGTGAGAGCCTGTCATCCAGTGCCACTCTTCTTCCGAGAGTTTAAGAATGTCGGCCTGGGCGGCGAAATGACGCACCGTCTCGAGCATTTCATGCTTATCGGGCCACATTTGCTCCCGTAAATTCACGTCGAAACTCAGTAATCCCCCACGCTGTTTTACATGGTTGATGGCGGTGACGAGCGTATGACGACACGTTTCGGCGACCAGGGCCAGAGAGCAGAAGTGCAGAATATCGTCGCTAAAACCGGGCAGCGCATCGGGCGTTAAAAATTGATCCGCGGAGGGGTTGGTTAAAAACGTAAATCCACGCTCGCCAGCGCGGCCCAGAGAGACCAATACCGTGCTGGTTCTGTGCTGATTATCCCACTGCAGACTTTCGGTTGAAACGCCTGCGTCAGACAGCGTTTTCTTCAGAAAATAACCAAAGTCATCCTCACCAACCCGGCCAATAAAACCACTCTGGCAGCCCAGACGCGCAGCGCCAATTGCCACATTGAACGGGGCACCTCCTGCGCAGGCCTGATATTGCATGTCTGAAAGCGGTAGAAGATCCACCACTGCATCGCCAAGAGTCCAGATATTCATGACATTTCCTCAATAATAATTAACTTTTTAAATGTGACCTGCGGGAAGGTCACTTTTTTAATAGTGCTTAAGCGTGAACAGGTGCCATGGATTATCCAGGCATACGGTTTAAAAGTTATAATCCAGCATCAGCTTATATTCGGTGGTAACAGCCTCACCGTGGGTCACCCAGCTTCCGTCCTGTTTTATCAACGAGCCAGTAACTTCTCCCGACACGGTAAAGCGAGAGGTCAACGGATAATTTGCCGATACCTTCAGGAAGCGGTTGCGGGTATTCTGGAAGACTTCGCCATCTTCAGGCTGCGCATTGTATTTCTTATAATGGCCATACCCGCCGCTGAGCGTTGTGGATAATTTCCCCCAGTTGCGCCAGACGCCGACAGACGTGGTCCAGCTTTTTTCGTCAATATCGCCCCATTGCGCCCTGTCTAAAATGGCAGAGGCAAATTGCTGGCGGAACCAGACGCCGGTGGTGTTATTAATAATATATTGCACGCCAGGCTCAATCTGAAATGAACGCACGTCGCGGTCATTTTGCGATCCACCGCTGCGGCGGTGATCGATCTGCTGATACAAATAGTTAAAGAATGAGAAATTGTCCGTAACCCGAAGATCGGTAAAGAACTTAACGCGGCCTTGCCAGCGGTCCTCGATTGAGGCGCTTCCCCCCATGACATCCCAGCCATAGCGCAGACGTTTGTAAAAATATTCATGGCCGATGATCAACTGAGTCCACTGGTTTTGGCTGAGGTAAGACTGATCCTCCCACGTCCCGTTATAGTGGGTGGTTCTGCCCTCAGAGAAAGCCAGATACCAACCGGGTAACGCATCGTGTCGCATCACGCCTTGTACAAACGTCAGTGAATCATTCCCGTTGTGGAAATGGCTGTTACGCCAGTTATTGTCCTCAATGGCATATTTCATCTTCAGTTGACCATGAACGCGGCCACCGGCAGGATTGGAGGAGCGGGCTGAGGTCCACATAACCTCTTCATCCAGATAGGACCACGGGTCCACGGCAACAACCTTTCCCGAGGGGTCCTTCATGATGCTCATGCTCGCATTCGCCAGCGCGGGAAACAGAAGAGCAAAAATAATAGACAGGGCATGATAGTTTTTCATAATAATATCCCGTTAAATCATTTCTTTTATTTTCAACGTCGCGTGAAAATGGTCGTTTTGAGGCAGGCTAATACTCCACGGCTTCTCCTGCATGGAATACATCCGGGTACTGAATGCCGCTTTATTGTTTATATAAAAGACAGCAATTGAGTTTTGAATGAGAACGCGTAACTCAATTTTTTCCCCGATCGGAACATCTACCCAGGATTCCGCGTTAGCCTGATGAATCGACGCGAGCGGCGCGTTGAAAAAATAGACTTTTCCTTTGCTCTTATTGAACACAACGTTCAGCATCGCATCACTGACTCTGTCGTCGGTCAGACCAAAGCTCATCACCATTCCGGCAGAAGGAACATCGATGGTTGCGCTCAACTCACCGCGTTCAGGCAAGGCCGGGTACAGCGCCGACTGTAAGGGGCCGAACGACGTGGCCGTTTTAAGCGTTTTAGTGCTCGTTAAGGCGGTTACCGGACCAGGATTCTCACTGATGACCTTCTGAAGCTCCTGGGGCAGGATGCTGTTGAGCTGGCCCTGATCATCTGCGATGAGCTCATGAGCAACCAGATTCCCTGCCCAGTCAATATTGCCGCTGTCACGGTGACCGGCTTTCGTCGGGATCCAGCCGAAAACAAACAGGCGATCGTTTTTGAGAACCAGTTTACCCGCGTAAAAACCCGAGCCGTCGACCACATAATTGTCCAGTTTCCGCCACGGCCCCTCCGGATTATCCGCAACCCGGTATTGTGTCAGGCGTAACGGCCATTGGTCGCTAAAGCTGAGATACCAGCGTCCGTTGAAGTAAACCAGTGTCGGGCATTCGAGGTTGGCGTTGCTGGTGATGGTGTCGTTATCAAAAAATACGCCGCGATCTTCCCAGTGCGTTAAATCCGTTGAACTGTACCGGGCAATAACCCCACGACCGTTACTGCGCGTAGTAATTAACATCCAGTATTCTTTCTTTTCCTCAACCCAAACGACGTGAGGGTCCCGGAAATCATTACCCCGATAGTTACCGCCGGGCAAAATGGTGTCCTGCGGGTGTTTCACCCAGTGAAGGCGGTCCTTACTGGTCGCGTGCATAATAGACTCAACCGGGAACACATTTTCATTGTGTGCGGTGTACCAGGCATGCCAGGTATCGCCGACTTTAATAATCGAACCGGTTCCCAATAACAGTTCAGGATCGTCAACATCGTTAACGTAGGGGATCACTTCGGAATGGTTCTGATAATCATACAAGTTGGCACTCGACAAGAGATGAAAAGCATGTACCCCCAGATCGCTGCCGCCGCGGACATCATTAAGATAATAAATATCAAATTTGTCATCGTTAAAAACGGGCATGGGGTCGCCCACAAATGAACCGTCAACCCGCGGGAAAAAGCCATTAATATGGGTGATACTTTTATTCTGTAATGTTTCTTTCGAAGGCTGCGCCCAGGCAGGATTATTGCCGAGTGAAAGCGCAAGCAGCGCGACAGATGCCGCAACTATTAATTTTTTCATGCTACACCTGAATGTCAGAAGTTATAATTCACGCCAACCACGGTAAACGGGTTCCATGAGTGACCGGTCGATGTCCAAAGCCCGGTTTCTTTCGTAAATTGTGCTTTGAATTCACCGTATAATCGCACTTCACCAAATACCGGATAACTCAGCGTGCCCCCGATAAACTTATACCGACCGTCATAGAAAACTTCGCTGGCATTGCTGGCGTTATCTATTTTGTCCTGGCCAAATCCAACATACAGGGAGGTTAATAATGGATACCAGTTTCGCCAGAGCCCGGCCGTGACTTTCCATTCTTCTTCGACAATATCGCCCCAGCTCTGACGTTCCTGGCGGTTATGGTAATAATAGGGTCGCAAATAGAGTCCGAGATCCGGATTCACGCGGTATTGAATGGCTGGCTCAATTTCGAAAATGTACTGCTCCAGATCGCCATTCCCCGGTTCGTTACCCTGAGGCTGATATTCGCCATACGCGTATCCGGCCAGGCTCCATTTGCTGGACAGTCGCAGGTCCTGCCAGACTTTGAACCGGTTTTTCCAGCGTTTCGTTGCCGTTTCGGAGCCGACCATAACTTCCGTACCGATATTCCCTCGCCAGGTTTCGAAAATATGGCCCACAAAAAATTCATTTATAGTATTGGTGCCTTGATAGTCCTGATTACTGAACTGTCCTTTATAACTGTCTTCTCTGGCATTCCAGAAACCGAAATACCAGTTAGGCAATTCATCGTGCCTTAAAAAAGCCTGAATGGTGGCGAGTTTAAACTTGCCGCTGTTTTTCTTATTATTGCTCCAGCGAACATCGTCAATTTCTATCTGAGACCCGATGTTTCCATGCAGGCCACCCACTTCCATATTACGACCGATACTGTTCCAGTGAACCGGCGGGTCTTCCTGCCTTAAACGCAACAGACTGACGTCTTCGGGGTTATCCCCTTTAGAACGCTTTTTCACTTCCGCTTTTTTATTCTCCGTTTGCGCCGATAACGTCACGGGTTTTGGCGAGGTCGTGAGTTCAGGTTGTTGACCTGCAGCAACCGGAGAAGACGAAGCACGAAGGGACGATTGTTCATTACCGTTATTGGCTGATGATACACTCGTACCGTTGGTGTCTGATTCATCCTGAAAATAGCTTTGATAGTTTCCTGTAACGTCTTCAGCAATGGCAGGAAATGCCGCTAATGTCACCATTAATGCCAGCGTCTGTTTTCCTGGAACAAATATGTTTTTATCTTTCGCGGTAATGCAATTTTGAGGTATTACGCTTTCATCCATTTTGCTCTCTCATTATTCCAGACAATAACATGCCAGCCAGAGACTGGCAGAAATAAAAACTCACCCTGCAAGAAACGGGTCGGAACGGAGAATTATTTATCTAAAGACCAGTATCCCGCATCGTATAATGAGGCCACACCCTGATTTGCAAACAATGAAATATCGCGCTCGCCCGGCTGCGGATAAATACGACTGCTTAAGCAAGCGTCACCATCGTTAACAAAAACTTCCACCGATGAGCGGTCGATAAAAATTCGCAGTGACAGAACGCTGTCCGCTGGTAGCGGAATACTGCGCGTGCCTTCCAGCGAATATTCCGGATAGCGACGCTCCACCACCAGACGCCCGGCCTGATCGTCGACGTAAATTCTCAGCCCGTCGCCCAATGCGATACCAAACTGTTCAGCCGTCGATGCGCTCAAATCCCATGCCAGCTGTACTTCGACCGCGTCGGCATCTGCCGCGACAAGGACGTTCTGATTGTTCAGGCAGCGGACGGGCGTGGGATAATAGCTGCCACGCAGCGCGGTCACTTCGGCAGCCGGTTTCATTCTCACCCGGCCATCGACAAGGCTTAATTCGCGCGGAAGCGAGAGCATTCCGGCCCAGCCATCCTGCTGTTCGGGCATCGGTGATTCCCACATATCCAGCCACCCGATGACAATGCGTCGGCCATCCGGGGTCACGAAACTCTGCGGGGCATAAAAGTCGTGGCCATGGTCCAGCTCAGTAAATTGTCCGCTGTGGGTGAACGGTTGACCTGGCTGCCAGTCCCCAAGTAAATAGCCACTCTGGAACAGGTTGCGATAGTGATACCCTTCCGCCGCCATGCCCTGCGGCGAGAACATCAGGACACGCTTCTCTCCCAGGGTGAAGAAATCCGGGCATTCCCACATAAAGCCCTTGCCTGCATCAGCCTCGGCGAAAATACCCTCGTCATGCCATTCGCGGAGATCGGTGGAACGGTACAGGCGCACCTGGCCGGTATTTTCCACGCGGGAGCCGACAACCATGTACCAGAACTCACCTTCGCGCCACACCTTCGGATCGCGAAAGTGATGCAGTCCGGGCGGTGTATCAATCACCCTGCCGTGCCGTTCAAAATGGATGCCGTCACGACTGGTCGCCAGACACTGCACCTGGTAGAGGTTGTCGTCTGTGTCCGACGGGCCGTGAAATTTATGTCCGGTATAGATCAGCGCCAGCGTATCGCCATCCACCACGGCGGAGCCGGAGAAACAGCCGTCTTTGTCCGCCGGGCCTTCCGGCGCTAGCGCGACGGGCAGATGTTCCCAATGCACCAGATCTTTGCTTCGGGCGTGCCCCCAGTGCATCGGCCCCCATTTCGGGGAATAGGGATGGTGTTGATAAAAGGCGTGATACCAGCCGTCAAACCATACCAGGCCATTAGGATCATTCATCCAGCCTGCGCGAGGGGCGAGGTGATAGCGCGGATACCAGCGCGGATTAATCCCGGATTGTGCTTTTTCAAGCACCTGTTCAGCCTGTTCTAATAAGGATGTCATCGTCTTTACTCTCAGTACATTACACAGCGTTTTGCTGCAGAAAAGATGGCTCAGATGAGGATTTAGTTGAGCGCAAAAGGAAAATGGAAATAAACGTGGTGCTGAACACCATGATGCCCATGATCAGATAGGATTGGGCGAAGCCAAATCTCTCATAGCTAAAGCCTGCCAGCGGGGACAAGACGGTGCCAATGACGGAGCTGGTGCAGGCAAATCCCACCAGATAAATGGTGGAGGAGAGACGTTTGTCGAAATTCAGGCTGTTGTATTTAAATATGGCGACTAACAATATTGGCAGTTCGACCGCGTGAAGCAGTTTGGTAATGGAGATAAGCAAGGGGCCTTCCACCAGCCCGGAAGCAATCATGCGCAGCGCCATCACCATACCTGCGAATATCAGGCCATTTTTAGCGCCAATGCGATTAACCAGCCACGGCGCACAAAACATACCCGCGGCCTCGAGAAAGACCTGGAAAGAGTTTAAATAGCCAAACATCTCGTTCCCTTCTCGTAATGTCGGGAACTGTGACGAGAAATAGACCGGGAATTGCTGATCGTATACGCCGTAAATGCAGGTTCCGACCACGAAGAATATCAGCGCCCAGAAGCGCGGCAGAGTCAGCAGACGCAGGGCGTCTTCCAGAGAAACTTTTTTAGCGCCAATTTCGAGTTTCTCCATGCTTGCCGGCGCGGCCACCTTTAAGCGGGCCAGCAGACAGAAGAAGATTAACCCTGAGCAAGAGGCCACCAGGAAGTTAAGGTCAGGGTTGATATTAAACAGTAACCCGGCAAAAAACGTGGCGACCGCCCAGCCCAGAGACCCCCACATGCGTGCCCGCCCAAACTCAAAGGTACTCTGACGCGCAACGCGCTCGGTATAGGACTCCAGAACGCCGATACCGCCATTAAACGTCAGCCCGATAAATAAGCCCCCGAATACGCTGCCCAGCAGAATATTAACGCTCAGCAGGTAGCTAAAAAGCAGATAAGCCGGGCCAGAGAGGATCAATAACGCGGTGATAAACCATAACAAATGTTTGCGCAGACCGAGTCGGTCCTGGATAAAGCCATAACAGACCTGTGCGAAGAGCGCGGAGACGGATAACACGGAAAAAATAATGCCGGTTTCCGATGCCTTTAGCCCCACTTCCTGGTGAAGCCAGATTGAGAGAAGTGAACTTGATGAGGACCAGGTCACAAAGAAAAAGAACAGCAGAGCGCTGAGCAGCATGTAACTTCGAGTAGGCCGTTTTTTCATCTACGTAATCTCGCATGAAGGATATGCTAAGATGGTAACGTTAACATTTCAGGCATACACTTGGTTTTGATGTGATACTCGATGTTAATCACAAAAGTTAACGTTAACATTAATGTGTTGAGATCATGCTCAAACTTTTGAGTGTGACTTGCGTAACCCTGGGCGTCGGTGCCTAGAATAGGACATTCGCATTGGCTCACAACACCTTACCGGGTCGAATGCATTCAGATAATGGAAAGCTATGGCGTCTTTAAAAGATGTGGCCAAACTGGCCAATGTATCGCTCATGACGGTTTCCCGGGTGCTCAATGACCCGAAACGCGTAAAGCCTGAAACTCTGTCCCGGGTGCAGGAGGCGATCCTGCAGTTAAATTACGTGCCTGATCTCTCAGCCCGGCAGGTGCGTCGTGTCGGCTCCCGCAACAAAACCATCGGCGTGCTGGCGCTGGATACCGTCACCACCCCTTTTTCGGTAGAAATCACGCTGTCTATCGAAGAAACCGCGCGGGCGTATGGCTGGAACAGCTTCGTGGTGAATATGTTTACCGATGATAACCCTGACGATATTGTCGACCTGCTGCTCGCCCACCGGCCCGGGGGGATCATTTTCACCACCATGGGGCTGCGTGAAGTGAGCATCCCGCCCCGGCTACTGGAGCACCCTTGCGTTCTGGCCAACTGCGAGAACACGGGAGAACCGGTTGCCAGCTATATACCTGACGATGAGCAAGGCCAGTATACGGCCGTACAGGCCTTGCTGGCGGCGGGATACAGCCGCCCTCTCTGCCTGCATTTACCTGTCAACCATCTGGCGACGCGTCGCCGCCGTCAGGGGCTTGATCGCGCCTGCCGTGAAGCCGGTATCGATCCTGATACGCTTGAGCACTGCTATATGCAATTCGGCGATGAGCACTACCGGGATATTCCGGAGATGCTGCTGGCGCATATCGTTCAGGGGAAACCGCAATTTGATTCAGTCATCTGTGGTAACGACCGTATTGCCTTCATGGTGTATCAGACGCTGTTAACGCAGGGTATCCGAATCCCACAGGATATTGCCGTTCTTGGCTACGATAATCTTGTCGGCATCGGAAATTTGTTTTTACCCCCGCTATCCACGGTCCAGCTGCCGCATTATGAGATTGGGCGCTTAAGTACCCTGCACATTATCAATGGCGACACCCACCGGGATAAGGTGCTGGTCGAGAGCCCCTGGCTCAGGCGCGAATCCTGTTGAGCAAGGGAGGCCGCATACCGACGACCTTTTGACAGTCACCTGGGGACATTATGCAAAACGAATTTTACTGGATAAACGAACCTGCCGAATGGCATAGCGAGAACAACACGTTATCGGTCGTGACTGACGACCACACCGATTTCTGGCGCTATACATGGTACGGATTCGAGCGTTTCTCGGGCCACATCTACGCGACTGACGCGGCGGGTGATTTCACGTTTCAGACTCAAATCCGCGCTGATTTCAGTACGCTCTATGACCAGGCGGGGATCATGCTGATGTCGGACGAGCAACACTGGCTCAAGGCCGGGATTGAATACAATGATGGCGCGCCGGCCATTGGCAGCGTACTGACGTTAAAGACATCCGACTGGGCAACCGGTATCTTCCCGGGTAACCCCCGGAAGTTCTGGCTTCGCCTGACCCGCAAGGGAGACGCGTTGCGGTTACAGTACTCAGCAGACGGGCTGTCGTGGCCTTTGCTGCGTTTATGCCATTTCCCGTCGGGGCCAGTGAAAGTCGGTGTCATGTGCTGCACGCCTGAACGCAGCGGCTTAGCCGTCGAGTTTAGTGATTTCAGTCTCGCTCCGGCCATGGATAAAGCGCTGCACGATCTCAGCTGATTTACATCGCGCCATCCGGCTCTACGATCCGTTGATGGCGCGGCCTGGGCTTCCACCTGGATCACACTTTTCCCACCCGACCATTCCCTTAAAATAAACAGGTGATATTATTCACCCCGTAAATACCTCTCAACTCAACCCGAGGCTTTGATGCTGGAGAATGTCATCATCCGATAATCAGCTCCCCGACCTTTCAGGCCGGACTGATTATCAATGCGCCGAAATCGAATGCGGACACCGCGGTGTGTTTGCACGTTTTGCACATGATGATTAAACAGGTTTTCCAGTATGAATTTATCCCGTCAGGAACAACGTACCTTACATGTTCTCGCCAAAGGTGGACGTATTGCGCACGTCCGCGATAGCTCAGGCCGCGTCACCGCCGTTGAATGCTACAGCCGCGAAGGGCTGTTGCTCGCCGACTGCACGCTCGCCGTCTTCAAAAAACTCAAAACCAAAAAGCTGATCAAGTCCGTCAACGGTCAGCCCTACCGCATTAACACGACCGGGCTGAACAGCGTTCGTGCCCAGCCAGATAATCGTTAAGGAGAGGATGATGGATATCCCACGTATTTTTACCGTCAGCGAAAGCGAACACCGCATTCATAACCCGTTCACCCCGGAAAAGTACGCCACGCTGGGCCGCGTGTTACGCATGAAGCCAGGCACGCGCATTCTCGATCTCGGCAGCGGCTCGGGGGAGATGCTCTGCACCTGGGCGCGCGATCACGGCATTACCGGCACCGGCATCGACATGAGCCGACTTTTCACCGAACAGGCAACGCGCCGTGCTGATGAACTCGCCGTCAGCGAGCGCGTGCGTTTTATTCATGACGATGCGGCCGGATACGTCGCAGATAAAAAATGTGATGTGGCGGCCTGCGTGGGCGCCACCTGGATTGCCGGCGGCGTCGCCGGAACAATGGCGCTACTGGCAAAAAGCCTCCGGCCTGGCGGAATAATACTCATCGGTGAACCCTACTGGCGTCAGGTGCCTGCGAGCGATGAGATAGCCCAGGCCTGCGGCGTCTCGTCCATCGCAGACTTTCTCACCCTGCCCGACCTGGTCGCCTCGTTCGACGCACAGGGCTATGACCTGGTGGAAATGGTTCTGGCAGACCAGGAAGGCTGGGACAGATACGAAGCGGCGAAATGGATGACCCTGCGTCGCTGGCTGGCGGAAAACTCTGACGATGACTTTGCACAAGAAGTTCGCGCGGAGCTGACAATTGCGCCCAAACGCCACGTCACCTACACACGAGAGTACTTTGGCTGGGGGGTGTTTGCGTTGATTGCCCGATAGCCTGAAACAGGCGGTATAGCCTTAACGACTATACCGCCTTCACGCATCAGGTATTAAGGCGGCTCAGAATAATATGAACGCGGATTCCGTCACGTTTACCCGCGCTTAATCACCGGGATATCGCCCGTATCATTTAACGCCCCTGGGAATGTTTTTAACCACTGAGCGACTTTTTGTTTATTGATATTCACCACACTCATCCCTTCCAGGCATCCCCATAATTCTCTTGTATGCTGCGGCGTGATCACAATACAGTCTTTCATCACCCGGATTTTAACCGGCATACCGCTGATAAACCCTGCCCGGGTTAACCAGTCTCCCCCCAGCGGAAGATATTTATTATCTATCCGGGCATAGAGTTCGCAGCAGGCGGAGCTTGCTTCCGGCGTTTCTGCGCGGGGGTGAACAGGCGCGGCACTGGTCTGGTTGCCGTGAAGACGGCGGGTACTGTTTTTGCGTACCAGCTCGCGGTTTTCAATCATGCCGGTGAAAGCGTCTGATTCTGTTTTGCAAACCGTAAACTCTGGCATAAAATTCGGCGCAGCCATTTTCAACTCCTTGTAAGTTGGTAGTGGTTAGCGGTATGGGGGTGTTGCAGCACCTTCATATCGCGTCTCGTTGTAAATAATTCCTGTGAAACTTACTCTGCCGCTCGGCGTTATTTCCGATGCGTATTATACCAGGCTGAATATAAATACAGCGGTTTGGCGTGGGGTAAATTTGGAATTTGCGAGGGGGCTTCAGGAAATAGTGTTGTGCGCGCTAAGGCCATGTTTTTGTTCGTTGTGGGTTGATTGGTCTGGGTTTTGCGAGCATCATCGCAATTATTTACCTTCTTCCGTAACGCGATGGCTTCCAGCAAAACACTCGAACAGGCAATTGCCAACATCACCATCTGGCGCAAGGGCGAACAACGTGCGCCGCATAAACCCTTATTGCTTCTGTACGTGCTGGCAAACTATCAGCAGGGGCATGCACGTCTGTTTGACTACGGTACCGAGGTACACGCTCAACTGCTAAGCCTGTTAGAACGCTTTGGTCCAGACAGGAAAGAACATTACCCGAACATGCCCTTCTGGCGACTCAAACGGGATGGATTCTGGGATCTTGAGAACAGTGAACTCTGTTCCACCACTGGCAGCAAACAGCCACCGGTAAAAGAGCTTGTTGAACATAAGGTCGCTGGCGGTTTTGATGAAGAACACTATGCGCTACTGAGAAAGAACAAGAAGCTGATCGGCTCGCTGGCACAGAAGATCCTTGAGGCGCATTTCCCGGAAAGCATCCAGGAAGAGATCGCAGATGAGATGGGTTTTGATATTCAACAGATCCGTAAGGTTCGCGATCCGTTGTTTCGTCAGCAGGTGCTTCGCACCTATAACTATGAATGTGCCATCTGCGGATTCAACATGCGACATGATAACACCTCCGTTGCGCTTGAAGCCGCGCATATCAAATGGAAACAGTTTGGCGGGCCGTGTGAAATCCCGAACGGGCTGGCGCTGTGTGCAATTCATCATAAAGCGTTTGATAAGGGATCGATTGGGCTGGATGACAGTTTGCGGGTTCTGGTGTCTGAGGCGGTAAATGGTAACGGGAATGGGATTGTAGGAAGACTGTTCTGGGATTTCGCCGGGAAGCAGATAGCACTGCCGATGGTGAAAGGGAATTATCCAGGGGAAGGGTTTGTGGAATGGCATCGGAGGGAGGTGTATAGGGGGTGAGTGCGAAGGCCGGACTCGCCAAATCAAACTAATCAACTGAATTGATTAAATATAAAAACACCAAACCTTATTCTATATACTCACTTGTATACTCAATCAATTTTAGTTAGCAATCATTCAAAACCAATGAGTTAAAAAATGCATGTAATCCCATTTTTAGAAAATTTCTTCAGCAGAGAGCAACTGAAACTCTCTACTTCAGTTGGTCTTAGCTAATACCCTAGGATAGTGTTTCGCAATAATGTCATTCATCATTTCTATCAGCTCCAAACGCTTGAATGTCAGATGGGCTGTTCCCTTCTGAAAGTAGCGGATGCTGAAGTATTCATCCTCGTAAGCATTCTTAGCCGGGTTATCCCGAATATGTTCCACCAATCGGATAGATATATCACCACGGTTGTCAGGTATTGGTTTGCCATCAAGTAAAAACAGCATCCGCTCAAGGTCAGCCAACTGATCCCTCCGCCAACCCCAGTTAAGGCTAAAGCCCCAGCGGTTATGAGTTACCAAATTGTTAATGATTATCTTCTTACCAAAGCTGCAGGGGCTATTGGTTTTATAATCCCACGACAGGCCTTTGAAGACGTTAATGATCCCGCGCTCAAATACTTCCGTTTTGTTCAGATGTAACTGTTCAAAAGTACTGAGAATGTTCGCCTCACTGATAGCAGGAAGATCGCCCTCCTCCAGGTTCTTATGCCACTGGTCGCGAGCCTGTGCATCCATTAAGGCCATCATGCCGGACTTCAGCATCAAATCGCGCCAGATACTACTGTCGATATTGCGGGTGACGGCAGGCATCACTTTATCTGCCTTCTCAGTCAGCCAACTATCGTAGCGGTGCCCTGGCTTCATCGCCCAGTCTTGCGCTGTACCACCGCCAATTTCTGAGGTTAACCGTGAAATGGCATCAAGCTGTTCAATGAGTTGTTCTATCTGTTTTAGCGCGGAATCGCGTCCAGCGACTACACGTTCGATACTGGTCGAAAGAATGAGCTCATTGTGTTCCGTCAACACGTCGGGTTCTGTTTGCATCGTTAACCTTCCATAAAAACAAACACGCCTGCCGGGAGTGGCAGGCGCATTATGCGATGAATAAAAAAGGTGGGAAGTTCAGAGGTAAAAATCAGGAATTGGGCTCGAAGAATTCAGGTATTTATTAATTCGGTAGCTCGACGGGCTCTGAGAATATCGGTCGCGGTCAGAAATGGTGTCTGCTCCTGCCATGTAAATTCTTTGCGGTCGATGCGTACCAGTTCATAGCGTTCCACCAGGAAATTCATTGCATCAGCAAGTGTAATACCTGCTTCAATATGCTCTTGGATGGCCGCATCGTCGTGGAATGGCGTGTCGTTAAGTGTCAGACCGTAATGATGCTCCAGCAGATACGTTAACAGTTGCTGCCACACCTGCACAGGCGACAGACGTGACGAAACCGGCACCATGGCCGGTACAGATGAAATGTGCATAATTTGGGTCCTGATAAAAGAAGAGAGAAGACGTTATTGGGCGGGATAAACAGTGAGGTAAACGTAGCCGCAGCTACTAAGGGTATCAGCTATACAAGTTAGACCTGTAAGCTGAATGGTCATCTGATGTTGCTGCTGTGGATTTAACTCACCAGAATGCAACATATTTTCTAACTGCTCTATAAACAGTGGGAAAGCATTTTCCAGGCTTTGTAGCTGCTCTGGGCTAAAGCTTCCCGTCAAACCAGCCCTGTCAGCCTGGTAACGCAGCCGGTTGCCTTCCTGAACTAATCTTGCGCCAAATCGTGGGGTGATATCGCTTTGTAGCCCCCATTCATGGGATGGTGTTAATGACATGGATATCTCCGTTTAAAGCAAACCCTGCTCGGCAAAGGAGACCACCTCGTTTCCAACCACCAAATGATCCAGCACTCGCACTTCTACCAGTGCCAAGGCTTTCACTATCCGCTGAGTGATGTGTTTATCCTGCTGACTGATTTCTGTCGTACCTGACGGATGGTTATGAGCCAGAATTACCGCAGCGGCATTGTGTTTCAGAGCCAATTTAACCACTTCGCGGGGATGCACTTCGGTATGGCTGAGTGTGCCGATAAACAGTGTTTCGCATCCCAGCAGGCAGTGCTGATTGTCGAGATACATCACGATAAAAACTTCACGCTCCTGATGAGCCATCTGTAATTGCAGCCAGGTTTTAGTGAAGCTGGTGGAAGTAAATGGCTCACTCGGTTGACGCTGATATTTCTCCAGCAGTCGTAACGCCCGACGAATGATGCGTTGCTCGTTTGCAGGAAATACCGGGGATAAATTGAATACAGACATATTTGCTCCTTAAAACAAAAAGCCTCGCCGGTTTATTGGCAAGGCCTAGGGGAAGGGATAATAAAAAGGTTCATGAAACAAGCTGCAGCATATTCTCAGCCATCACCCACAGAGCACGGTTGAGCTTTACATCACCGTCGATACCTTTAACAGCGCGTGTATGGGCTCGTTTACCTTTAGTGGTTCGTCCAGACAGACCGCCTTTAATCAGGTTTTCCTGAATGCGCTGATAAGTGGTCCACAGGTCATTACTTTCATCCTGCCAGCGGCGTGGGGATAGGATTTGGGATTCCGTCACCGGCTGATGCTCTTCACCAAAGCGATAGGTTAATGCTGCTTTCGCCATCGCCTGTTGTGCTGGCGGCGGTAACAAAAGCGACTGCATTGCATTGCGCTTCTCCTCCACCCGATCAAATATCCCCAGTACCTCGTAAGCCCCTTCAATGACTTTCTCCACCACGTTACCCTTATGGGGAACACGCACTTCACCAAAACTCTCACCGCAAATCAGCCCATTTTGGCAAACCGATCTAAATAGCCCCGGCAGCATCTGGTATGAGCTGGAACCGTCATGGCTATTAAGCAGAATAATTTCCGGCACTTGCTTGCCAGTGATTTGGCCTTCGCGGCGCAGGCGCAGCATATGTTTAGTGTGTTCACGCTTGCTCTGATCCCGCACACGAGTCTGGCAGGCGAAGAACGGCTGGAAGCCTTCTCGCTGCAGGTTATCGAGAAGGGTTATGGTCGGGATGTAGGTGTATCGGTCACTACGTGATTCATGCTTTTCTTCACTAAAGACACTCGGTACGTAATGCGCCAGTTCATCATGGGTTAGAGGACGGTCGCGGCGAACCAGGTTGACCGCACCAAAGCGGCTGGCTAATTTCATGATAATTTCCTTAGGTTTTGGGGCATAAAAACAAAAGCCCCTGCTCCGTAAGGAGGCAGGGGCGATATGCAGGTTCAGTGATCGTTACAGCAGAAGGCGGCTCAGAAGTTGTCCAGGATCCGTAATATCTGCGCCATCAGGGCAGTTATCAGCGCGGTCACCAGCAGCGTGGCTGCTTCTCTGGCTGCATCTATGCTGTCGTCATCGCGACCGGCCTGACGAAAGCGGATTTCAATAAATTGTCGGGCTTGCTGACCGCCGTACCAGGTCAGAACCTGACCCAAAGCGGTCACCAGCATTTTCAGAAAAATCATAGGGTTTGCTCCGGACTGCCTGACGGCAGTCCGTTGGTGATGTGACGTCTTTTATGGAGGGAGATGAAACAGAGAGACTACTCAGTTATAGGTGTAGCGCCACGCCCCTCTGTCGGTGGTGACTACCACTTCCGAAGCCACGCACTCATTATAAAAATTCACTTTGACGGACTGCCCGTAGTGCAGAGTGATCGGCAGAATGGTTTCCTTGTTAACGGAGGACATAAACTTTTTGTTGTCGATGCGGCAGTTGCCCCGATTAACGTCAATGTTTTCAACTCTCACACTGTCATCCAGCGAGGTGACCACTACAGTGGCGTAGCTTGTTCCGGCAGGATGAACATAATCACTGGTCTCCACTTTTATTGGAGAAGCTGGCTCGGCCAGCGCCGAAGCAGACAATAAAAGCAGTGCGGGTATCAACCATTGTTTGATTTTCACAGCGTATTCCTTTTAAGAGTAACGTATCGCCGGAACACGAATATCATCATTCATTACCAGCAACAGAAGGTAAAAACAGGTACAAATCAGAGTGAGGCCTTTGCCATACAGCCGTGTGTGCCAAACTCTGGCAGCACCTTCGCAGCCCCAGCTAGCGTGAAGGTAGCTGGATTAACACCTTCGCCGGATACCGAGACTTGTTTGCCGTTACGCAACTGTGTCCAGGCCAGCACCAGGTTATTGCTGCCGATACGACTGCCAGACTCACTGATATCAATGGCCTCTCCACCGTCAATGCTGACCTGAAGGTTTTTATCTTCATCCATACTGACTTCATGCCCGCTGGCGTCCGTAAATATGACCGTAGCCGGCTGTGAGCCATAATCCTCACAGGATAGATATAACTGTGACTGACCTTTCCCCTTGATAACAAACTCTGATACGCCTTGGCCCCAACCACTGGACCAAGTGTCCTTATTTCCAAAAGCCTGCGCCATGACCGGAACAAGACCACAGACCAGCACCAACGCGCTGAGTGATGAATTTTTCATGAATGTATCCTTTTGTAAGTAAAGCAAATTGTCCTGACGGACGGGAATACGGGCTCATTCCCTGATGAGCCCGCTGATATATTGATAATGCGGCAGGGCCTGAATGAATCTCGGGTCCTGAAAAATGCGAGTGATATGGCTGTTTCGCACAAAACAGCTGAGGGTCATCACCACATCAGTGATGGCTGAAAGGGTGAACACCTGAATGCGATCTTTCGATACGCCCACCAAGTACCACTCCCCGTCCAGACAGATCAGCCGGTAAGGGGCCACTGCAGACTGCTGATGACCTTGATGCAGAAAGTGAACACGGCGATTACGGATGATGGCCTGAACGATAGCCTGGAAACCACCAAACAACGCAGGTGCCTGACGTGGCGGGGCATTCCAGATAATACATGGAGAATCCTGACCACTGTCGAGCAACACCGACAGCAGCCTGGGATCCAGAGTAGGAAAGTAATGTGCCACGCTGGTTATCCGGGCAAAGCGGAGAATGTCGCTGTTGGTGCGAAAGGGACCCCGTGCGTCCAGGAGCCGGAAGCTTCCACGGGAATATTCGATGTCGAGATAACGCAGACGCTCACGCAAGTCGCGCTGAACGGTGCGCTCAGAAACGCCAAACTCCTGAGCCAATTGTCTGACGCTGAGTGATTCGCCCATAAAGAGGCGACTGACCAGGATGGCGAGACGGCTGGCCAACCGATCATAGCGGTGTCCCTGTTCAGACATGTTGTGTGCTCCCAGCAGAAAATATTGGTACCAGTCATCTGCTGGCAGTGAAAAATGGATTAGCGGGAAAGACGTTGCTGCCGGAGCCAGGCTACGATGATGCAGGCCGGTATGGTGACCCGGTAAGCCGGACCCGCAATGTCGGAAATCATCCACGCCGAACTGAGCGCAATGGCGACGGGACCGGAAATAACGGACAGTGCTCTGGATGCCACCACTACCGTGCCCCAAGTGGCAACGCCTCCTAGTGAGGTAATGACGCTTGCAGATAGTACGGTGGCAAGCTCCAGTGCAGCCAGCGAGGAGGTACGTATGGCTGCCTGTACTGCCATCAAAATGAGCTGAGGGGTGGGGTTGGTTAAGTCGAGTTGCATATTGCGGGAAAAGGTAGCCAGTTCTTCGGATGTCATCTGGTCCAGGCTTTTCTCCAGCACCTTCATCAGCAGGCACAACTCAATGGTCTCGGTGGTGCTTTTCAGGTTGAAGTTCACATCAAGTTTGTCGCAAACATCACCAAGGATTTCTCGATAGGTCACGCCCTGCCCCAGCCTAATCAAACTTACCAGCGTATTGGCCCCGTAACGCTGAAGTTCAGCCGCTATCAGTTGCCAGTAGCGGCGGTGTTCCGGTGCCAGCAGACGGTATTCCGGGGTGCTGGTCAGGCTCTCTGTCCAGCGGATGTCGCCGTCACGAGGGTCAGTGGTCAGAATAGAAACCAGTAGTTGCAGCTCTTCATTGCTGCACTGGCCCAGCAGGTTTAAATCGGGGTCGTTACGGTAGACAGCCATTAATCTTCCTCAGTCAGTGTGGTGAGAGTTCACACTTTAAGGGGGGCTGTGGCACGGATATGTCTTCTGAAATGGTGAGTTTTTACGCGGATGGAGTTGAATGCGACACTGAGTGTCATAGTCCCGTGACAACTACGACTAAAACATACACACTGAGATCGGAAGCTACCGTCATACATTATGATGATATATATCTGATTTTATAATGAATTATTGCATTTGCTCGAACAAAGACTGTATAGCCAGATCCATCAGTTCTGATTGGCCCATACTGTGTTTTTTTGATAATTCCTTAAGCATCCTGATGCTTTCTTTGCTCAAGCCGAGAAGTTCGGCAGTCTGTTTTTTATCCGTCTCTTTTCTTTTTTCACGTACCTTCTTTTGTGACCAAGCTTTAGTCAACGAAGTGACTAACTCTTTAAAATTGTCTTCTCTTGTAAGCATATAAAGCTGTGTGATTAATGCGTATTTACTATCACTCTCCGTGAGAGGTTCTAAATCAACCAGGAACATATTTTTTTTCTTTAAGTAACGAACTGAAAAAGAAACCGACTCTTTGCTTTTCATCAAAGAGGTGACATTGACCTCATGCCTGCATATCTCTTTATCTCTCTTGTAGTTACAGGATAAATGTGAAATCAGAAGATTTATTTCAGTATTTTTGAATGGCAACAAACTTAATAAGGTAAAAATGGATTTATAACGTTCTTTATGTCCACCTACGACTCTGGGCAAACAAAATGTATCAAAGACGCATTGAGCTTGCTGCTTAATCCCCACATCACTGTAGAGATGTATATTATCCGCTCTGAGCAGTTTAAACACACCTTTCCATTCGAGTTGCATCAGATTCCACCAGAAATAGTGGCATGCCTCGATATCATTTTTAAGCCATACAATACAACCATCGGAGAAAGCGTCACTTTCTACATCTTTTACAAGTTCATTTATCTTATCAAAAGGAGATTTTATTTTATCAGAAGCGACATCCGAGCAAATAAAATCTATTAATGCCGGGGCGTTATTGGCTATCTGTGAGAAATTTGAGTTTGCTATCGTTATATTTAGCGATATTAATATACGCCTGAGCATAGACAATGGAAAGGTTGAAAGATATTCCCTTATCAGCATTGGTTCATCTCCTGCCAATTCCTGAGCAGATTTGATTCTCATCCTTTTTATACGCTCATCACTCATGTCCAGTTCCTTCTCTCAAGCCTCCTTTTAAGATAACTTAAGCCAAGGTGTTAATGAAGATTTTTCGTGTTAAAAATGATGCCTGATTGCGGAAAAAACAAGGAAAAAACGTTCCATTCACAGCACAAAACCCCTTTAAATACTGAGCTGATGGCACTTTAATAGCATAGTCAATCAACTTCCCCATATAACGTTAACTCCAGAGTGACTGGAGGACCAGCCAGGAGCAGGTTGATGGTGCATGGCCACCGGATGTACACACTTTACATCGAACAAACTGTCGGATTGGTAATATATACCTGACACACCCTTTCTCTCTGTTACGCTTAAAGCTATGGGTTACCTTCATAACCCTTTTGTAATCAGAAATGATTTAATCAAGATAGGTTGAAACATCAAATCTCAGTTTTAATTATCTGAAGGATTATTTTTAAGAGTATTTTTTTACAACTCCAGTCATTGATGTGAAAAACAAACCACTGGAGATTTCCATAATGAATTACACCTCTAATCCTTTCTGGCAACAACGTATTACCGACACCTTACAGAACGCCCTTAAGGCTTATCCGCGAGTATTAATGCTGAGGGTTGATCTACGACTACCCAATGTACCAGCAGCTACAGATGCTGCTGTCATCTCCCGATTTATAGACTCTCTGAAAGTAAAGATTGCAGTGTATCTGCTTCGTAAACACCGCGAGGGCAACCGAAAACGCATGACCGACCTGCGTTATATATGGGCAAAGGAATATGGAGAACGCAACGGTAAAAAGCACTATCACATGGTGTTGTTGCTTAATCGCGAAGTCTGGTGTTCCGCAGGCAACTATAACGACCCGGCTTCACTGGCAGGATTAATCAAACAGGCGTGGTGTAGCGCCTTACGGGTGGGTACTCAGGAGTATGCAACGCTGGCACACTTTCCGGAAAGCCCGGTGTACTGGATTAACCGAGGGAATAACGAGCAACTACAGGAGGCATTATTACGGGCTTCATATCTTGCAAAGGACCATACCAAGGTTACTGGTGATGGCGAGCGTAATTTTGGATGCAGCCAGCGCTGATATCCCCTCAAGATTCGCCCCAGCCTATCGTTGCCGATAAGGCGCTCAGGTATTTTTTTACTGGCAATCCCTATCCTCTGAAGGAGTACTGGTGTGCAATAGAACTCAACTACACCGGACTCCTCCCATCATTAATTTTCAGAGGGAGAGATTCCATGGCTACTATCAATAACCCCATTCTTAGTGCTGAAGACCCGCTTATAGACATGACTTTTATCACTACATATACCGGCATGACCGACAAATGGTTTTATAAACTTATTCAGGATGGCGAATTCCCGAAACCCATCAAACTGGGACGTAGTTCACGTTGGTTTAAAAGCGAAGTAGAGAGCTGGATGCAGCAACGTATTGAGGATTCACGGGGGAACTGTCTGCGATGAAAAGACAGTACACAGTGGAATGTATGTCACTGATAACTCAGAAACACGAAAACCAGCCCTTAGAGAGAAAACACTTCGGACAAATCACCGGAGCTGTCCCTCCGGCTCGAATTGACTCGTTACTCAAAATAATCCATGTCCAGTTTGGGCACTTTAACCAAACGCGAAGAAACACCGACTTCGTTCTCAATCATCAAATGAACCAGACGTTCGCCATCAACCAAAACCATGCCCTCAACAGAATGGGCAAAATCTCGCGCCTGAGAAGTAAAGCCGGAAGTGGTAATAAATACTCCACGTTTGGCCTTCTGTCCGGCCAGCGCACCATAGAACGCCTGAAGTTCAGGGCGACCAACAGTGTTCTGCCAGCGCTTAGCCTGCACGTAAACTTTTTCCAGCCCCAATTTATCAAGTGAAATAATGCCGTCGATACCACCATCTCCAGTACCACCTACGCGCTGAAGATCATCCCGATGTCCGCCATATCCCAGACGATGAAGAACATCCAAGACGATAACCTCAAAACGCGCTGGGGATACCTGCAACAAGTTTTCCAGTAACTCATCAGCAACAGCATCACGTAGCTCTTTTAACGCTTGATCAAGACGATCGTCAGGGCTGCTTTTTGCCAGCTCTTCCTGGTTCGGTGCAGCTGGTCTTGGATCAAGATCGACAGCATCTGGCTGCTGTTTTAACTTCACGTTCATGAAATCAAAGGCCAGGTGGTTCACTTCCTTTTCGGGGAGTGGCTGGGGATGGGCCTGTACCCATTTAACCCCGTCGGGCGTTAAGCACCATTTTCCTCTGGATAAACTTTGCGATAATCCAGCTCGCTTCAGACGGTCATGTGCCCAGCCTGCCCGGTTTTTATAAACCAACTGACCACTGGCTATCACTTCTGCTCGCTGATTATCATCAAGATTAAGTGCATCTGCCGCAGCTTCATGCGCATCGCGAGCAGGTACCCCCTCAGGTTTACCTGCCAGAAAACGGAGAACTGGTTCAATAAATTTATCGTAAGTAGGAACAGCCATATAAACATCCCTGATAAGTTTTTTATTAGATCGGTTGCGTCAAACCGATCAACTAAAGTCTGTTTAGTTACTTAGCAATTGAGTGTACTTCCAACTGGTGAGGAGATGAACACATACACCTTAGTTACCCATTTTATCGACCAAAGTAAAATCTCATCTCCACACCATAAATTAGGAAAAATCACTCATACCGTCTCATCCAACCGCGTTTTTGCCACTTACCACTCGGGCATAACTTGCCCAGTCAGACGCTAAAATGCTCGCTATGTTTGTGTTCGGCAATATGACACAGCTCATGCAGCATCACGTAATTAATACACTCATAGGGTGATTAAGTGTCAGACTTCCACCGAGTTAATATATGCCTAATTGATCCGAAATGCTTTACAAGCATAGTTGTGAACTCATTGATTTTTATGTATAAAAAGTAAATTACAGGGCCACCTATGAATTGGCCCTTGCGTATTAAAACCCGCGCATCCCATTGATAAAGGTATCAATTACATCCCGAACACGTTCGTAAATCCGAGCTCGAACGCTTTTGCGTTCCAGAATCTTTGGTGTCCAGGTCAGCGTTTCCGCCACCTCATCCTCTCGCGGCATCACATCGGTAAAGAGGTAGTTATCCAGCAAGCCAGCCAGTTTGATGGAATCAAGTCGCTCTTCGCTGCACAAGGCTGCCAGCGCCTTACCTTTTTCCTGTTCGACATAGGCTTCAAACACCTGAGTGATATCTTCGTCATGCGAGGCATGCAGCAGGTTTTTTTCAATAAAGTTATCGATAAGCTCACGTTTACTGCGCAGCGTGACGTCGCTATCGACAATATCCATGATCTTTTTCTTCTGCTCCTGCTGCTCTTTTGGCGGCATCGCCTGTATGCCCGCTAGCAGGCGCAGAATGTAGCCAACGTTAATTTCGTCGCGATGAATCAGCGAGACTTCAAAATCCACGTCTTCAAGAATCGAGACTTTCTCTTTGCTGGAGTGCTTTTTCACCTTGTCGTGGATATCGAGGTATTTACTGGTGAAATCGGCCAGCGCCTGGTCCGACAGCGGTTTAGCCGCATCGTCAAAATCGGCAAAGCTTTCGAGGATGTTTTTCAAACGCATCACATCACGGAACGCCGTTACAAACGCCAATTGTGCTTCTTCATCCGGTAAATCGTCCACGCTTTCCACCGTTGGCGTCAGCGTTAACAAGCGATCGACAGCGTCCTGATAATCCCCGAAATACTCGTCAAAGGGTTTGACCAGCACCGTAGAAGAGGCATCTTTGTTCGAGAAAAGGGCGATAGCATCGTCGGTCGCTTTCTTCAGATTACGGAAACAGACGATATTCCCGTGACTTTTCTTCTCGTTGAGAATGCGGTTGGTGCGGGAAAACGCCTGCACCAGGCCGTGAAAACGCAGGTTTTTATCAACATATAGCGTGTTCAACGCCGGGCTGTCGAAACCGGTGAGGAACATATTCACCACCAGAAGAATATCGATGCCTTTCTCTTTGGTGCGCTGGGCAATATTTTTGTAGTAATTGTAGAAGCTCTTTGAATCATTGACCGAGTAGCTGGTGCCATACAGCTCGTTATAATCCTTGATAAAACTATCCAGATGATCGCGACTCGAGGTATCAACTTTCGCGCCTTGCGGCAGGCTAATATCCTCTTCATCCAGCAGACCGTTTACCGCCTCTTTATCACTTTTGTCCGCTTCATTGGCGGCATAAGTGAAGATGGTGGCAATTTTTAATGGCTTGTAGTTGGCATCCGCCGCCTGCAGTGCGGCCTGCTTTTCTTTAAAGAGTTTGTAGTAGGTGATCAGCATATCGACTGATCCGACGCAGAACATCGCGGTGAACTCGCGATTGCGGGTCTTGGCGTTATGGTGGGCAAGGATGTAGTCGGTCACTTTGCCCAACCGGATGTCGCTTTCCATCACCTCTTTGGTGTCGATATCCTCCACATCGATATCGATCTCATTGCTGCTTTCTTTGCGCTTGTAAGTACCGACATATTCCACGGCAAAGCGCAGAACGTTTTCATCCCGGATGGCGTCGACAATCACGTATTTATGCAAGCATTTATCGAACAACCGTTCGGTGGTCTGTTTGACACCATTGGTGATATTGACGTTATCGGCAAAGATTGGCGTCCCGGTAAAACCAAACAGCTGCGCATTCTCGAAGAAATTCACAATCGCTTTATGCGTATCACCGAACTGGCTGCGATGGCATTCATCGAAGATAAAGACGATGCGTTCTTTACGCAGATGTGCGAGCTGCGCTTTATACCCTTCGTGGGTGATGGCGTTATTCAGCTTCTGAATGGTAGTCAGCGTAAGCTTGGTGCTGCTTTGCTTGAGATGTTTTATCAGCGTACTGGTGTTGTTGGTGGTATCCACGCTGTCTTTCGCAAAACCGTTAAACTCTTTTGCCGTCTGATAATCCAGATCCCGGCGATCGACCACAAAAATGACGCGATCCACTTCCGGCATCTCCATGATCACCTGGCTGGCTTTAAACGAGGTTAGCGTTTTACCTGAGCCGGTGGTGTGCCAGATATAGCCGTTCTCCGGCCGTCCCTGCTTGTGCAGATTCTCTTTCACATGGCGGATCATCGCCTCACAGGCATAAAACTGATAGGGGCGCATCACCATCAGGCATTTACGGGTTTCATTCAGCACCGTGTAGTGTGTGATCATTTTGGCGATGTGACAAACCTTCAGAAAAGCGTCTGTGAATTTCTCCAGCGCTTTGAGCGGATTATTCTTTTCATCGGTCCAGAAGAAGGTCTGCTCGAAATGGTTGGCGCGGTTGTTGGCGTAGTATTTGGTGTCCACGCCGTTACTGATAATAAAGATCTGCACATACTGGAACAGGCCGCTGCCGACCCAGAACGCATCCCGATGATAACGATCGATCTGATTAAAGGCCTCTTTCAGCCCCAGGCCGCGACGCTTAAGTTCAATCTGCACCAGCGGAAGGCCGTTGATCAGCAGCGTGACGTCGAAGCGGGTTTTACGCGAATTTTGCTCGGCATTGAACTGCTCCACCTGGCTCGTCACCTGGAACTCGTTCTGGCACCACTCTTCTTTATTGATAAAGCTGAGCCACTTCTCAGTGCCGTCATCACGAAATAACTGGTAGCGATCGCGCAGAATCTTAGCGCGATCAATGACCTCATTGCCTTTTGTCAGGTGCAAAAAAATACGGTTAAATTCGCTGTCCGTGAGGGGGGCAGATTCCAGTCGGTTATGGATTTCAATCTGCTTTCGCAGGTTGACTTTCATACTGGCTTCATCGGTGACATTCACCCGTTCATAGTGCATGCCCACCAGCTGTTCCACCAGCTGCGATTCTAACTCGTATTCGCTTTGCGTTGCCATCAGTGTGTAGTGCCTTTAGTTATGGTGCAGGCCCGGAATGTACCAGTCCGGATAATTTTTAAATAAACATTTGCTGGAGCAGACCCTGCTTCCAGGTTTTTAACTTGTCCAGTTCTGCTTTTTTGAAGGCAATTTTATCGTCCATTGAAGAGAGAAGATTGGCAATTTTGGTTTGCTCTTCCAAGGAAGGACACATAAATTTTGTTTTCTTAGCCTTCTCAATGGTATAAGTCCCAACCGTTGTAATTGCAGCATGATCAACGATCTGTGTGAGAACTTTTTGGCTATTAAACAAATGGTAGAAAAAATCCGAACTTATTTCATTGTTTTTCTTGAACCATAAGACATTTCCATCTTTAAAATAGAATGGGTTACCATTTTTAACTTGATGAATTATACCTAACGTTCCAACCCCACTGACTAGAAAATCACCGACAGCAGGAACCCCATACTTAGCTTTTAAGTAAGTATAATTATCTTCAGTTATGAATATTTCGCTTTTAAACTTTTCTTTCCTGGATAAGCTTACGAGTTCTCTTGTTCTATAAAATGGAACACCTTCATTTACCCAATCACCCTGTAAAACTCGTTTACTAGACCCTATAGTGAAGAAGTCGGAGAATATCTTCATAGTCCATTTTGGAAAACTCCTTCCATTGTTATCCTTAAACCGCACTTCCTGACTAAAAATCTTCTGCATCATGCCTTTTTTATACTGACATAGCAGATAGTACTGCTTGTTCAGGAGCTTGATTTTTTCATCAACAGAGGACAGAAAGTCGGCGATTTTGGATTGTTCTACATAATCAGGAAGATATACATCTAAATTTTGAAGCTCGCTTGTATCCAGTTTACCCGCGCCTATGCCAGTCCCAGTAACCATACTTAGCAAGTGAGATTCTTTTGATAGTAACCATTGTAATGCAAATCTATGATTGAATTTTTCAAGGCATTTAATAGCTTTTACATCTTGATTAAAAGCCGCATCATTTAATAAAACCCCCACAGGTATTTTATTAAATAACATACTGCCTCTGACTAAGAGTAGAATATCACTCTTATTTGCTAAGCGGCTGCCATTTGCTAAACCCAAATCAGAAATTTTTGTTGGCGAAACAGACAGTTCGTTGTCTTTCATCGAAGCTGCGGTAAACCAAGAAATATCACCATCCCAGTAGGACTTATTATCTTTCGATGGTGTACCACCAGAAGACCACTTAGTTAATACACCTAATTTATGAGGTAACAATGCGGATGTGAATGAAAACCTTAGCTTAGGCACCATTACTTATTCCCCTCCATAAACATAAACGGCGCGTCAATTCCCAACTCCTTGCAGAACTCAGCAATTGTCTTGTCGATCTCCGCCACTTTCCCTTCCAGATCGCGAATTTCCTGCGCCACCGCGTTGAGATCAATCTCTTCTTCTGCCTCAAAAGTATCGACATAGCGCGGGATATTGAGGTTGTAATCGTTGTTACGGATTTCTTCCAGCGTTGCGATATGGCTGTACTTATCGAGCGCCTTCCAGTCGTTGTAGGTATCGGCGATTTTGTCGATATGTTCCGGCAACAGGCGGTTCTGGGTTTTCACCTTTTCAAAGTCATTGCTAGCATCGATAAACAGAATGCTGTCGTTGTGCTTGCGGCACTTGCGCAATACCAGTACGCAGGTCGGAATGCTGGTGCCATAGAAGATATTGGCAGGCAGACCGATCACCGCATCGATACAGTTCAGCTTCTCAATCATAAACTGACGGATATGGCCTTCCGCTGCACCACGGAACAAGACCCCATGCGGCAGAACCACCGCCATCGTGCCATCATCTTCCAGGTGATGGAACATATGCTGTACAAACGCCATATCCGCTTTGCTGGACGGGGCCAATTTACCGTACTGAGCAAAGCGGTCATCGTTCATAAACAGCGGGCTGGCACTCCACTTGGCGGAGAACGGTGGGTTAGCAACGATGGCGTCAAATTTCAGATGCGTATGCTGCGGGTGCTCCAGCGTATCTTCCTGAATGATCTCAAAGTCCGCATAATGAACCCCGTGCAGAATCATGTTCATACGCGCCAGGTTATATGTGGTACGGTTCATCTCCTGACCGTAGATTTTACCCACCGATGAGGCTTCACGTTTCACGCGCAATAACAAAGAGCCAGAGCCACAGGTCGGGTCATACACGTTTTTCAGCTTCAGCTTGTGAGTTGTGACGATTTTAGCTAGCAGGGTGGAAACTGGCTGCGGAGTATAGAACTCACCGGCTTTCTTACCTGCGCCTGAGGCGAACTGGCCGATCAGATATTCGTAGGCGTCGCCCAGAATATCGGAGCTGGCTTCACTAAGATTAAAGCTCAACTTGTCGAGTTCAGTAATCACTTTACCAATCAGCTCATTTTTCGCTTTTGCTGTACTGCCAAGCTTGCTAGAGCCTAAATCAAGATCTTCAAACAAGTTGCTGAAGTCATCCGCGGAGTCGGTGCCCAACGTGCTTTGTTCAATGCTGCGTAGGGTAGTGGCGAGGTCTTCCAGAATAAAGCCGGTGCCTGCACCTTTGGGATCTTTAGCCACACGTTCTGCCATGGTGTGGAACAGATCGGTTGGCGGCAAAAAGTAGCCTAAGGACGGGATACTATCCTCTTTTACTGCGTCAACAATGTCCTGATACGCTGGATGTTCAGGAGTCAGCTCGTTGTACTGAATGCCATCTTCCGCCAAAATTTTGTTAGCGTAAGCAACGAATTTTTCAGAAAGATATTTATAGAAAATAAAACCTAAGCAGTAGTCGCGGAATTCATCGGCATTCATCTTACCGCGCAGAGTATCGGCGATATTCCACAGGCGGCCTTGCAGTTCACTTAAATTTTGTGCTTCAATCTGGGGAGACATAATAAACCTTACTCATTGATTATTTTGATAAATTTTCTATTTTGGCAAAATAATATTGTTGCTTTAATTTCATCAAGTTGTACTCGTAGTAATCTTTCATCTTGAGATGAAGATACAGCTCACCTATCGCTTGTTGTTTTTTTAGTCCAGGTAAATCGAGTTCAAATTGACGAACCATTTGCAGAGTTAACTTGGGTACAGTTGACCCCTGCAGAACAAATGATTTTTGTTGGGCTATAGCTTTGCTCTCATTGAAATGCCAAATCCAAAATAATGGAGAAACTCTGCTAACATCCAACTCGACCTTAACAAAGTTATTGCCCAATATTCGCCCTGCATGCTCCTGCTTAACAAGAACAGCTTTAGCATTCGCTAAGTTAATAATGACATCATTTTCTCTTGTCACTTTTAGTAACGTCGCACTCTTAACCACCTGTTCTTTATCAGAAACTATCACTTCAGGTTGCCAGTCATCGATCTGATGCAACTGTGCTGTATAGAAGCGATACTCTTTACCTGATTTCTCCGACTCTATGCGTGACAGGTTTACTCCGGGGATAAAATTTGCAATGTCGCTATAGACGATTTTTCCCATTTTTATCCTCGTAAAATCGGGGGCTACGCCCCCTTTGGCTTAGTTAATGGCACCAGCAGTTGGCGCTTTCACTGTCGAAAAACTCGACAAGCAAACCGTCACCAAACACCGCTTTTAACATACCTTCAATTGCATCACAGCCAGAGGAGTCAGTGCCATACACTGAAATCGCAATCCTTGATGGCTGACTTTTTTTCAGGGCATCGAGTATATGGGTATCATTTTCCCCCATACTCCATCCATAGATCACGATACTTTCCTTTTTCTCTGGCAGTACTTCACGGTAAACAGTGTCAAGATAACGACTACGAGCAATCGCACTTAGTTTTTGCTTACTTGTCCCCTCAGAAACAAAAACTGGTGTAACTGCTGCAGAATCCCATTGCCGAGATATTTGCTGAAGATAATTTCCGTCACCACGAGGATTAGTGTGTAATTTGGACTCTTGACCACTGAAGTCTTGGGCCAAAATCAAAGAACCATGTGGGTAGAAGACTAAGCTAGTCGTCTTGTAACCTCTTTCACGATCCTTCCAATGTAAGTCTCTAAATTCACTCCAATCTAGCTGTTCATTAAACAAACGATTTATGAAGCAATCCTTTAATTTTCCGGTAGTTGTATCTTCAAGCAAAGATGCCCAGTACACAATAAGATCGTAATTCAGGGATAAAATCGTCTTGAATTTGCCTATAAAAGAGCGAATTTTAGCTAGCACACCCGATATCTCATAATGTTCAGGATGATTTTGGCTCACACATTGAATCAACAGATTTCTAAGTAATTTATACCCCTCAGTCGTTGCATTTTCAGGCACACCGAGTTGTTGATTTACTTGGGTTGCAATCCACAGACGATGCAGAATCAACTCAAAATCTTGCGTATCAAATAGTTCGAACAAGGCTGCCAGCTGCCCATCTGAACTGAGCTCGGTCAACTTCTGACATAAGCTACGATAGGCAAAATCGCTATTAACAGCGATACTTGCACCATTCCCCAAAAGTAAAGTATCATCGTAGTTGGCCTCAATCTCGGCCCATTGTTTAATTGTTACCATGTTTCAACCCTCGCTTTCATATTTAAGATTTGTGGGTATTCCGGCAAGAACTCACCCACTCATGTTCAAATCGGTAATTTTTAAAAATTACCGAACCTGAAACTGAGGCCATTAAACAATGAGGTTGTGTTGCTGTCAATTCTTTTCTGTGTAATTTTTCAAAATTACACAGAAAACTGTTCATCTCAAGAGCTAAATAACACTTTAAAGTTTCTTATTTTCAAGGAGTTATAATACTTAAAAGGGTTTATCTTACTCCTTGCTTTGCAAAATCAAACGGACTAACTCCCTTCTCTCTATTCGCATCCAGATAATCAGCCCACCACTGCAGCATCAATCTTCTCTCATCCAAATGCTCAGCCTTATGAATGTAAGCGGCACGTACTGAGTTACGTTCCATATGACTCATCTGCCGTTCTACCGCATCCCTCGACCACAACCCCGATTCAATCAACGAGCTACATGCCATCGTCCTGAATCCATGCCCGCAAACCTCAATCTTCGTGTCATATCCCATCACGCGCAGTGCCTTGTTCACCGTGTTTTCACTCATCGGTTTACGAGGGTTATGATCGCCAACGAAAACAAAATCGCGCTCGCCACTAAGCTTGTGAACCTGTTTGAGGATTGCCAGAGCCTGATGAGACAATGGCACCAGATGAGGTGTGCGCATTTTAGAACCACGTTGAGAGTGCTTCACTCCTTCGATAGCTTCTCGTTCTGCCGGTATCGTCCACATTGCCGTATCGAAATCGATCTCAGACCAGCGGGCAAAGCGCAATTCACTGGAACGAATGAAGATTAATAAGGTTAGCTCAACAGCCAGGCGGGTCAAAGGGCGTCCCGTGTAACCGTCAATTCGGTGGAGCAGTTCAGGTAGACGTTTCAGCTCAAGAGCTGGACGATGAACACGGTTACTGGAAGCAACTGCTCCAGCCATCTCTTGGGCCGGGTTGTAATCAATCAAGCCACTTTGCACCGCATACCGCATAATGGCAGTTGTCCGTTGCTGAAGACGAGAAGCGACTTCAAAGCGACCTGTAGCCTCAACAACTTTAATGGGGGCAAGCAGGTCGCGAGTCTTTAGCTCTTCGATACTGCGCTTGCCAATTGCAGAAAACAGACTGTCTTCCAGACTCTTCAGCACCCGTCGGCTATGTTCTTCTGACCATTTTTTATTTGCGGCATGCCACTCTCTGGCAACTGACTCAAAGGTAATATTTTCTTTCGCCTGTTCTTCTTTCACCGCACGTTTGTGTTCGCGAGGATCGATTCCAGCAGCAACAAGCCTTCTGGCCTCTTCCCTCTTTTGACGAGCATCAGCCAAGGATGTTTCGGGATAAACACCAAACGCCATCAGGTGCTGCTTGCCACCAAAGCGAAAGCGGAACCGCCAGTATTTTGAGCCGTTAGGGTGAATCAGCAAAAACATGCCATCCCCGTCGACAAGGGTGTACTCCTTTTCCTGCGGTTTTGCAGAACGTACTTTGATATCTGTCAGAGCCATAAAAGTTCTCCTTCCATTTACCGCTGTGAGTATACAACCATTATCGAACCAGCATATATACTCGGTTCTATACTCATAAGCGACTTGATGTGTGTTGACTCAGATTGACTTCTATTGAAAGGAAAATCGCGGAAAGCCTTGTGTAGCACGGATTTCAGGCACAAAAAAAGACGTCCGTTGACGTCTATTGATGTTCCGATGGTGCCGAAGGCCGGACTCGAACCGGCACGTATTTCTACGGTTGATTTTGAATCAACTGCGTCTACCGATTTCGCCACTTCGGCACTGAAGGGGATGCGGAAACGTTGTGGATTATACCTGTCGCGCGCCGCCATGCAAGCGGCGACGCGCTAAACCTACGCTAAGTGCCCAAAAAACCAGCGCCCTGTCATTCTACCTCGGAAACCGCCAGCCGAATCACGCCTGCCGCCTTCTGCTCTGGCAGCGCCAGCACCTTCGCCCACATCTCCTGCACCATGTCGCAGGAGAGCTTCTCTTTGCCCACCGCCTTCTCCGGCATCTGCAGCAGCTGGATGTCCTCGCCGTACTTGTCGGCCAGCGTTTTCATAATCGGGCGGACATCCGTCACCGCGGCTTTGCGTTCTTCCGGAGTTACGGTGTGGCGGTTTTTGCCGTAGGCCGCACGCATCATGTCGGCGTCGGCCTGCATGCGCCGCGTCATCAGGTCTTTATCCAGCATGCGCATCGGGTTGACGCCCCCTTTTACCGCCGGGTAGAGGAAGCGGAAACAGGCGTCGTCGCTCACCTTCTGAATGGCGGCGGTCTGCTCCATGTTGATAGTCATATAGTTCACCACGTTAGCGTCCGGCGCGTTTTGCAGGCGCGACATCTGCAGATGCAGGATCTGCGGCTGGATGGTGTCGATAATCTTCTGTTCCGGCTCGCCGGCTTTTTGCAGGGCCGCCATCTGGTCAAGAATGCGCTGATGAAGCACAGGCTCCTGCTCTTTAATCACCTGCCAGGCGGGCATTGCGTTGAGGGTGGTATCAAGCTGCTGTTCGGGGGTGTGCTGGCGTTGTTTGTCGAAGTAGACCCAGAACGCCACGACGGCGGCCAGGAGAGTCACCACGACTATACGGATCCACGTTTTATTCATCTCGCATCCTTTTCTTTTCGCTATGCCGGTTTACACCGGCACGCCGCTGTGAAAGCGAAACTCATTGTCCGGTGTCGAGATAAGTGTGGCTTCAATTTCGCCAAAAAGCTGTATGCGCGGTGAGATATCGTCGTCGCTCACCTGTTGGGCAAGCGTCAGGTAGTCCTGATAGTGGCGCGCTTCCGAGCGCAACAGCGAGAGATAGAATTTCTGCAGGTCGTCGTCGAGGAACGGTGCCAGCGCGGCGAAACGCTCGCAGGAGCGGGCTTCGATGTAGGCGCCGCAGATGAGCTTGTCGATAAGCGTCAGCGGTTCGTGCGTGCGCACCGCTTTCAGCATCCCTTTGGCGTAGCGGCTGGCGGTGATTTTGACGTACGGAATGTCGCGCGCCAGCATCGCCTCGCGCACCTGCCAGAAGTGGTGCAGCTCTTCTTTAATCAGCAGCACCATGCTGTCGATAAGCGCCTGGCCCCACGGGTCGTCGGTTTTGGGCATGACGCTTTTGCCAATCTGCTTGTGCAGGGCCACAAAATCCGGTTCCGGGCCTTCGCGGAAGGTGAACGCTTCGTAGGGTCTGAGCCAGTCGAGCAGCGCGTCGGCACCGCTTTCATCGGCGACGTATTTGCGCACCAGCAGCAGCGCGGTCTGGGCGGCCTTGAGCTCGCACACCATGTGGTCGGTGAGCAGCAGCGGCAGATTCGCCGGGTCGCGGGCGTGATCAATCCATGCTTTTGGGGTCGGGCACTGGAGGAAGGTAAGAACGGGGGCGAGTATCTGCGGGTAATCCATGGTTCTGCCTTGAAAAAGCGGTGGCACACGCCACCGCCTGAAACGCTTAGTGACGCACGCCGTCGTCGTCTTCGTCGATGAAATCTTCGTCGTCGCCTTCTTCGCCGTCTTCACCGTTCGGATCTTCGAAGTAGGTTCCCCAGCCGTCGTATTCCACTTCAAACTTCTCGGCCAGGTTCATCAGCTGTTCGACCTGAGCGTCGATCAGTTCTGCTTTCAGCGCGCCTTCGCTCAGAATATCGCAGCAGATGACGGTGTCGCCCTCTTCCACTTCCAGCTCTTCCGGCTCGGTCACTTCGTAACCCAGTTTGAAAGCTTCTACCGCCAGTTTTTCCAGCGCGTCGAAATCGTCAGCAGAGAAATGGTGCTCGATGGTGTACAGCGCGTCCGGATCGCTACCGTCTTCCAGCAGTTCTTCGATAATCAGGCGCGTCTCTTCGCGTTGCTCTTCCAGGTGTTCCGGGTTTGCCATGGCTCATTCCTCTTTAAAGTGCGGCAGATACTTCTATTTTCACACACGGACGGGTTTGCCTCCACCTTTGTTGGAAAGATTTGTGAAACGGGGTTGCAAATGAATAATTAGACATATAAAGTGAATTTTAATTCAATAAGTGGCATTTGCCATGTGAGGATAAAATGTCTGATCTGTACAAGAAACACTTTCTGAAATTGCTCGATTTTACCCCTGCACAGCTCAATTCCCTGCTGACCCTTGCCGCTCAGCTTAAAGCCGATAAAAAAAAGGGTAAGGAAGTACAAAAGCTTACTGGCAAAAACATCGCGCTCATCTTCGAAAAAGACTCAACCCGTACACGATGCTCTTTCGAAGTTGCCGCATTTGACCAGGGCGCGCGCGTCACGTATTTAGGGCCGAGCGGCAGCCAGATTGGGCATAAAGAATCAATTAAGGACACCGCGCGGGTACTCGGGCGGATGTACGATGGCATTCAGTATCGCGGTCACGGTCAGGACGTGGTCGAAACGCTGGCGCAGTATGCGGGCGTGCCGGTGTGGAACGGGCTGACCAACGAGTTCCACCCGACGCAATTGCTGGCGGACCTGCTGACCATGCAGGAGCATCTGCCGGGCAAAGCGTTTAACGAGATGACGCTGGTTTATGCGGGCGATGCGCGTAACAACATGGGTAACTCGATGCTGGAAGCGGCAGCGCTGACCGGGCTGGATCTGCGTCTGGTGGCACCGAAAGCCTGCTGGCCGGAAGAGCGCCTGGTGGCGGAGTGCAGCGCGCTGGCGGAGAAGAATGGCGGAAAGATAACCCTGACGGAGGAGGTCGCGGCCGGCGTGAAAGGGGCGGACTTCATCTATACCGATGTATGGGTGTCGATGGGCGAGGCCAAAGAGAAGTGGGCCGAGCGGATTGCCCTGCTGCGCGGGTATCAGGTGAACGCGCAGATGATGGCGCTGACCGGTAACCCGGACGTGAAGTTCCTGCACTGTCTGCCGGCATTCCATGACGACCAGACCACGCTGGGTAAGCAGATGGCGAAAGAGTTCGATCTGCACGGCGGAATGGAAGTGACGGACGAGG
Source organism: Enterobacter cloacae complex sp. 2024EL-00711 (assembly GCF_047529885.1). Lineage (NCBI taxonomy): Bacteria > Pseudomonadati > Pseudomonadota > Gammaproteobacteria > Enterobacterales > Enterobacteriaceae > Enterobacter > Enterobacter cloacae complex sp. 2024EL-00711. Next base: position 150,843 of record NZ_JBLIZC010000003.1, on the reverse strand, counting down.
TGTTTGAATCGGCGGCGAGCATTGTGTTTGACCAGGCAGAAAACCGGATGCATACCATTAAGGCGGTGATGGTGGCAACGCTTGGGGAGTGATCCTCTGCGGTCTGGTGCCCTCACCCCGGCCCTCTTCCACCGGGAGAGGGCGTAAACCGGCGCCGCTTCATTGATTTTTCCGCCTGAAAAAGGTACGTTTTCGCCTTAATTCCTGCGTGGACATACCAGCATTATGCCGATTATTCAGTCTGTTGAACGTGCGTTGCAGATCCTCGACCTGTTTAACGAGCAGGCCACCGAGCTTAAGATCACCGACATCAGCAAACTGATGGGGCTGAGCAAAAGTACCCTCCACTCGCTGCTGAAAACCCTGCAGCTTCACGGCTATATCGATCAGAACCCGGAAAACGGTAAATATCGCCTCGGCATGAAGCTGGTTGAGCGCGGCCATTTTGTGGTGGGCTCAATCGATATTCGCCAGAAGGCGAAAGGCTGGCTGACGGAGCTGTCGCAGCGTACCGGGCAGACCACCCATCTGGGGATCCTGGACGGTCGTGAAGGCGTTTATATCGAGAAGATTGAAGGCAAGCTGGCGGCTATCGCCTATTCGCGCATTGGTCGTCGGCTGCCGGTTCACGCCACCGCCATCGGCAAGGTGTTGATTGCCTGGCTTGGCGAGGCCGAGCTGAACGCCCTGCTTGAGGGCTATCAGTACACCACCTATACCCCTTCCACCCTTGCCTCCCGCGACGCGTTGCTGGAGGCCCTCGCACAGACTCGCGTGCAGGGTTACGCCTTCGACCGCGAAGAGAACGAGCAGGGCGTGCGCTGCGTGGCGGTACCGGTGTGGAACCATGAATCCCGCGTGATTGCCGCCCTGAGTCTGTCGACGCTGACGTCGCGGGTGGATGACGCCGAACTGGCCAGCTTCCGCGAGCAGCTTCAGCAGGCCGGGCTCCAGCTCTCACGCGCGCTGGGTTACCCGGCCTGAGCCGCTATTTCGCGGCCGGTTCGTAGGTGAAGTAATCAAAGTCAGCGTGGCAGCCGTCACCGCTGATGTCTTCGCAGTGCAGGCCGACAAACGCGCCGGTAAAGAAGCCGCGCCCACCGATGTAGTCATCCGACAGTTTCCACGCTTCATACGTCACCGGCACGGTGTGCCACGCCTCACCGTCAAACGAGTAGCTGTAGCGGTAAACCAGGGTGTCGACGTCAACCCGTAACCAGATGCTCTCTGCGCTGTCCGGTACCGGGATCGGCTGTTCATGCAGCGGCCACGACGGCACGTTGTGGTCAAGCTGGATCACTTTGATCGTTCTGCCCTGCCCCTCCTCGTAGTCCACAAAGCAGTAGCTCCAGTTTTTACTGTTGTAGTAGCAGGTCAGCCCGGCGCTCTGCTGGAAGTGAACCGGCGAGAACTGCATGCGCGTCTCTGCCCGGAAGGCGAAGTGCTGCCAGCGGCGTGCCACGGTCGACTGGGTAAAGGTCGAGTTGAGCGAGTCGTTGCCGTAAAGCCGCAAATACCCCGGTCGCACGCTGAGCGAGCCGAGGGTGTCGTCGAATGGAATGCGCAGGGTCTGCAGCTCCGGGTCAAGCGTGCTGCCGTCAAAATCCTCCCGCCAGCTGTCCTGGGAGGCGGCGGGCTGCTCCGCTATCTGCGGGCCGGGGACGGTCAGCTGCGCGTGTTTACCGCCGTCAACGTACGGCCAGCCGTCGCGCCATTCGATGCGCGCAATGCCGGTCTCGCGTCCCAGCGGGCAGTAGCCGCGCCCGCCCGAGGCCAGCAGCGGTATGCCCGGCAGGCGCAGCGGTCGGCTGGTGAGGTAGGCCATATACCACTCCCCGGTGTGGGTCTGCAGCAGCGAGCCGTGGCCGCTCTTCTGCAGCGGGTTCTCCGGCAGATGCCAGCTGGTCATCATCGTCACGTCCGGATGCAGTTCGTACGGCCCGTCGAGCGTTTTTGAGCGCAGCACCACCACCGCGTGTTCATAGCTGGTGCCGCCTTCGGCGACCATCAGGTAGTACCAGCCCTCTTTACGATAAAGGTGCGCCCCTTCGGTGTAGCAGAGCGGCGTGCCGGTAAACAGGGTTTTGCGCTCGGGCGAAAGGGTGCCGGTCTGCGGGTCAAACTCCTGCATCACGATAGTGTTATGCGGGTTGCTGTGATGGCGCGGCCCCCAGGGGCGGTAGAGGTAGTATTTACGGCCATCATCGTCGTGGAACAGCGACGGGTCAAACCCTCCGTTGCCCATCGGGATCGGTTCGCTCCACGGCCCCTCGATGGAGGGCGCAGTGACGAGAAAGTTACGGCCATTTTTCCACGGCGAATCGACAATTTTCACGTCGGTGTACAGCAGCCAGAATTGGCCATCGGCGTAGCTCAGGCACGGCGCCCAGATGCCGCCGGAGTCCGGGTTGCCCTTCATGTCCAGCATCGACACCCTGTCCAGCGGCGTGCTGACCAGCGACCAGTTCTTCATGTCGCGGGAGTGGTAGATGCGCACGCCCGGAAACCATTCAAACGTTGAGGTGGCGATGTAGTAATCCTCCCCCTGACGGCACAGGGACGGGTCCGGGTTGAAGCCGGTGAGGATCGGGTTTGTTATCGTTGTCATGTTGCCTCCTGTTAATGGGATGCGGCTGTCGCAGTGTCGGGCACGGCGTCACCCTGCGTTGCACGGTGCTTAATCAGCTGCTGGCTGATGGCCGCCACGCGGGCGTCGGTGAGTTTGTAGAACGACAGCATGATGAACATGCCCACGTAGAGCACCACCGGCACCACGCAGAAAAGAATTTTAATGGTGGTCAGCACTTCGACCGGCTGCACGCTGCTGCTGGCGGAGTAGTTCACATACGCCAGGATCCAGCCCACCACCGCGCCGCCAATCGCCAGACCGATCTTCAGGCTGAACAGGTAGGTGGAGAACACCAGCCCGTCGAGACGGCGACCGCTGCGGCTCTCCTCGTAATCCACCACGTCAGAGGCCATCAGCCACTGCAGAGGCGTGGTGGTGTTAAAGACGAACAGGAACAGAATATTAAGGGCGAAAATCAGGGCAATATGTTCGGCCGGGATGAAGAAAATCAGCAGGCTGATCAGGGAGTAGGCCACGATAATCCACTTGAAGGCGGTCACCCGGTCAAAGCGCCCCAGCAGGCGGGATGAGCAGAGCGAACCAAACATGGTGGCGAGGCTGCCGTAAAGCAGAAACTGCGTCGCCATCTCCGGGTGATCCATGACGTATTTCACGAAGTAGAGCGTCGCCCCGCCGCGGACCACGTTGGAGCAGGTCGCCATCATTTTGAACGCACACATAATGCGCCACTGGGTATTGCCGAACAGAAGCTTGAGGTCTTTCGACACCGACGACCCCGGCTGCACCTCAAAGGTGTAGCGCTCTTTGGTGGTGAAGAAGCAGACGTAGAGCAGCACCACACCGCTCAGCCCCAGCACGCACATGGCGCCGAAATAGCCGACCTGCTCATCGCCTTTACCAATGATGCTCACCAGCGGCAGGGCAATGCCACTGATGGCCAGCGATCCCGCCGCCGCGAGGAAAAAGCGCCAGGACTGCAGCGCGTGGCGCTCTTTCGGGTCAGCGGTGATGACGCCCGGCATGGCGCAGTAAGGGACGTTAACGAAGGTGTAGACCAGGGTCAGCAGAATGTAGGTTATGCAGGCGTAGATGATTTTACCCTGCGCGGAGAAGTCCGGCGTGTAGAAGGTCAGCACGCAGACAATCCCAAACGGGATCGCGCCCCACAGCAGGAACGGACGGAACTGGCCGTGACGCGTGCGTGTGCGGTCAACCAGCAGCCCCATCAGCGGATCGGTGACGGCATCCAGCACGCGGGAAACTAAAAACAGCGTCCCCATAATGCCCGCCGACAGGCCAAACACGTCGGTATAGAAATAGGCCAGCAGGAACATGGTGGCCTGCCAGACAAAGCCGCAGGCGGTGTCACCCAGCCCGTAGCCAATTTTATCTTTCATGGTTAATTGCATCATTACCCCCAACGGCAGTACGTGGAACAGTGCAAACGCCAGGGTCCTGATTCAGGCAAATAAATGCCCGGTGCATCATCAGGAATACACCCTTATTTCGTGTGCTGAATTCACAACATCGTGTTAATAGAGTGTAATTAAGTGTTCAATTAACCGACAATGGTCATATCTTATTTCTGAATTATGATATTTTGCTTTTGTGACGCCACTCGACATCCTGATATCATTTAAAGACTTTGTTTTTCATGCAATTACATTATTTTCGAAATAATAAAAAACAGACATGCAAAAGCCGTCCACGGAATATTTTCCGTAGACGACAAGAGCCAGAAATATAATTAAAGGCCGAGCGCTTTTTTACCGGCGTTAATTACCTCGATGATTTTATCGGTATCATAGATACACCCTTTCCAGGTGCCGCCGCTCACCGACTGCAGAGCCGCCCACAGGCGGGTATCGTCCGGCAAAAATGCGTGGGCGTGCAGGTCAGGATGTACCGGACGCGACGCCAGCACGCGCGCCCCCTCTTCCGGCGTCAGCGGCTGTTCCGCCGTGCCGATAAAGTTAACGCTGCCCGTTAAGGACAGGCGGTCGACGCTGATCTCAATGATATCGTTGTCGCGCAGCTTGCCGATGGGGCCACCTGCGAGCGCTTCCGGCGACACATGGCCGAAGCACGCCCCGGTTGATACCCCCGAGAAGCGTGCATCGGTGATCAGCGATACCGTCTTGCCCCACGAGATATGTTTCAGCGCGGAGGTTAGCTGGTAGGTCTCTTCCATGCCGGTGCCGGACGGGCCTCCGCCAATCACCACCATAATATCGCCCTGCTGGATCGCTTCCTGCTTGATAGCCTTGATGGCCTGCGCCTCAGAGACAAACACCCGCACCCGGCCGGTATGGCGGTAAACGCCATCGTCATCCACAACAGACGGGTCGATGGCCGTGGCTTTGATCACCGACCCTTCGGGCGCGATATTGCCGGTCGGGAAGCAGACCGTCGAGGTCAGGCCTTTCGCGTGGGCGCGCTCAGGCGGCAGGATCACGTCATCCGGATCGACGCCATCCTGCTCGCGCAGGCACTGACGAAAACGCGCCCGACGCGCTGAGTTTTCCCACCAGTCGAGGTTCTCCCCGACCGTCTGGCCGGTAACGGTCATGGCATCTTCATGCAGCAGCCCCAGCTTGCGCAGATGGAGCATCACCTCCGGCACGCCGCCCGCCAGGAAAGCACGCACCGTCGGGTGGTAGTCCGGGCCGTTTGGCAGCACGCTCACCAGACGCGGAACCTTACGGTTGATGCGTGTCCAGTGCGCCACATCCGGAATGGTGCAGCCCGCCGCATGGGCAATCGCCGGGATGTGCAGCAGCAGGTTGGTGGAGCCGCCAAACGCCGCGTGAAGCACCATGGCGTTTTCAATGGCTTTGTCGGTCAGGATATCGCGGGTCGTGATCCCCCGGTTATCCAGCTCGCTCACCGCCCGCGCAGACTGACGGGCAATCTCCAGCCACACGGCCTGCCCGGACGGGGCGAGCGCGGAGTGCGGTAGCGCCAGACCCAGCGCTTCGGCCACCACCTGTGACGTTCCCGCGGTGCCGAGAAACTGACAGCCGCCGCCGGGTGATGCACAGGCGCGGCACCCCAGCTCGGCAGCCTCCTGCAGCGACAGCTCATGGTTAGCGAAACGCGCACCAATGGTCTGCACTTTTCCGGCATCTTCCCCCACGGTCGGCGGCAGTGTCGCCCCACCCGGCACCAGAATGGTCGGCAGATCATGCATGGAGGCCAGCGCAATCATGGTCGCGGGCAGCCCTTTATCGCAGGTTGCCACGCCAATCACCGCGCGCCGCGTCGGCAGGGAGCGGATCAGACGACGAAACACGATCGCCGCGTCATTACGGTACGGCAGGGAGTCGAACATGCCGTGGGTGCCCTGAGAACGTCCGTCGCACGGATCGCTGACGAAGGCCGCAAACGGGATCCCACCATTACGGGTGATCTCCTTCGCCGCCGCCTGCATCTGCATGCCAATCTCCCAGTGCCCGGTGTGGTAGCCCAGCGCAACAGGTCGCCCGTCCCCGGCGCGAATGCCGCCCTGCGTACCGATAATCAGCACCTCTTTGCCGGTCAGCTTGTTGGCGTCCCAGCCCATACCGGCGTTTTGCGTCATGCCAAACAGGTTACCGCTGGGGGATTCCATCAGCATTTGCGGGGTCAGCGGCAGCGCCCCCTGCGGCCCGGCCGCATGGGTGATGACGGCATAAAACGCATCGTCCTGTGGGGTGAAAATTTTCTCAATGGTCATCGTCGTCTTCCGGCTCAGCAGAGCTTGAGCTGTTGCAACAGGGTTTTCAGCTGCGCCTTACGCGGCTCATCCAGTGGCGACGCGGGCGGCAGCACGTATGTGGAGATCGGGCGGCCGCACAGCACAATCGCCTCTTTAATGACGTTCACAAACGGCGTATCAAGCTGATACATCTGCGGTATTTGCAGCAGGGTCTGGTGGTATTCTGCCGCCTTCGCCACCTCCTGGTCACGCCAGGCCTTCAGCAGATTCACCGACACCTGCGGAGCAAAGTTACCGCTGGCCGAGATCGCGCCATCGCCCCCCAGCAGCAGCGTATTAAACAGATGATCGTCATAGCCGCACAGCACCGTGAAGTGCGGATGGGCAGATTTGACGGTGTGGATCATGCTGCGCAGATGGGCGACGGAATCGATCGTGTCTTTGATGCCGACAATATTGCTCCGCGAGTCGGCCAGGGTTTTGACCAGCGCCGGAGTCAGATCCTGCCCGGTCAGCGCCGGGAAGTTATACAGCATTACCGGCAGCGTGACGCTGTCTGCCACCTGTTCGAAATAGCGGATCAGATTCGCTTCTGACACTTTCCAGTAGTACGGGTTGATCACCACGATCCCGTCGGCGCCGGCCTGCTGCGCATGCTGGCTCAGTTCAAGGGTTTCCCGGGCGTTGGTGCCACCGGTGCCAATCAGCACCGGCACCCGGCGATCGACATGATCGATAGCAAACCGGGCAATGGTTTTACGCTCTTCGGCGTTTAGCTGGGAGAACTCGCCGCCGCTGCCCAAAAAGAACAGGCCATCGACGCCTGCGGCGATCAGGTCGTCGATCAACGCGGCGGTGCCGTGTTTATCAAGCTGTCCATCGGCGGTAAAGAGGGTGGAGACAGGGGGAATGATTCCCGTGAACAACGCGGTCTGCGGCATGAGATCTCCTTGCTGAATTATTTTGTTCTACATTATAGAACAGCGTTCATTAATTTAACGATCATACTATGACGCAGAAAAAGCGCAGGTAAATGGGAGGCGATGAGGGAGTGCGGAAAATATAAGCTGGATCACATAATGACGGACTGCGGCCTGATGCTTTCACCCTCTCCCACCGGGAGAGGGAACGTTTTACCCTTCTTTAACGCTAACAGGGCTTACCCCACCAGCATTTTCACCACCACTTTACGCACCTTCGCAGGCGCGCCCACCGCGCACAGCGGTTTGTGCACTTCACCCGGATAGAACACCACAAAATCACCTTCACTTAACACAACCGTTTTCTCCTGCCCGCCCTCGGGCAAAAACGCGATGTCTTTATCCGCCAGCCAGTCGGTGTCCGGCGTACCGTGCGGCAGGGTACTGAAGGTCATCCCCTCCTGGCCTTTCATGATTATCTGAATATCCAGATAGCGGGCGTGATACTCAGCGCGGCGCTCGGCAAACGGCTGGGTCATATCTTCAGACACCAGATAAAACAGGCTGTTGCCGTCGATGTCGTGTTTGCCGCAGGGGGTAGCATCGGTAACGTGCGCCTTGACGTACTCGATAGCCTGACGCAGTTCTTCAGGCAGCCAGGACTGCAAATGATGGATGTTGCCAGCGATCATAAATAAACCCTCAATATAAAACAGCGTTTCATTTTAATCTTTTATACGAGAATTCAGACTGTCCTACCACCGCTTTTTCGATGAGTTTTGCGCGAGCGCATGTTTATCGGGAAATGTGTTACTCCACTGTTAATCGCTCACAGGCATTTATGCAGTCTTTATGCATAACCTCAGCCCTCCGCTTTCAGGCCGTGATGCTAACTTACTGATCGTATACGCTTCATAGCAAAACTCTCTGTGACTTCACACTTTATCATTTTGGTAATTTGCTATTAAATCCCATAATTATTTATTGATTTTTCTTAAGTCAAAAATAGTTAATGGATAATAGTGCATAGTCATTCTGCGCGCCGTTTAATTATCATTAAAATCAATACCATAACTAAATATGTCAAAACATTAAATTCTACAAAATAATAACAACTCCAAATAATGCCAACGGATCCTGCTTAGCTATTCACCCGCAAATATAATCAAATTAATCATTATCTGATACGAATCATGCAAATGAAAACAAACTCCTTAATAGCCATTTTCACGTGAGCGACGTCACAATATTCATTATTTAAGCGCCTACTATAAATCTCGAAATCAATTGAGCTTAGCCGCCATGTAAATAAAGACATCACATGGCGCATGCCCTTTTTATTCTGAAAAACAGTTAAAGGAATAATTATGGAAAAGCATTACGTCGGTTCTGAAATTGGTCAATTGCGTAGCGTTATGCTGCACCGCCCAAATTTAAGTCTGAAACGTTTAACGCCATCGAACTGCCAGGAGCTGCTATTCGATGATGTGCTCTCGGTTGAGCGGGCGGGTGAAGAGCATGACATCTTCGCTAACACCCTGCGCGAACAGGGTGTGGAAGTCCTGCTGTTGACCGACCTTCTCACGCAAACGCTTGATATTGCGGAGGCCAAAACCTGGCTGCTGGAGACGCAAATCTCTGACTATCGCCTCGGGCCAACCTTTGCCGGCGACGTGCGCGGCTGGCTGGCAGATATGCCACACCGCGAACTGGCACGCAGATTAAGCGGCGGATTAACCTACGGTGAAATTCCGGCGGCCTTTAAAAATATGGTGGTGGATACCCACACGGCAAATGATTTTATTATGAAGCCACTGCCTAACCATTTATTTACCCGCGATACCTCGTGCTGGATTTATAACGGCGTGTCAATTAACCCGATGGCCAAAGCGGCCCGCCAGCGTGAAACCAATAATCTCCGGGCCATATATCGCTGGCACCCTGCATTTGCCGATGGCGATTTTATTAAGTATTTCGGCGATGAAAACATTAATTACGACCACGCCACGTTAGAGGGCGGCGACGTATTAGTTATTGGCCGCGGCGCAGTGTTAATCGGCATGTCTGAACGCACCACGCCGCAGGGCGTTGAGTTCCTCGCCAATAGCCTGTTCAAACACCGCCAGGCCGAGCGCGTCATCGCTGTGGAACTGCCAAAACACCGCTCCTGCATGCACCTCGATACCGTCATGACCCACATCGACGTGGACACCTTCTCCGTCTACCCGGAAGTGGTGCGCAAAGACGCTCAGTGCTGGACGCTCACCCCGGACGGCCGCGGTGGCCTGCTGCGCACCCAGGAAACGGATCTGCTGCACGCCATTGAAAAAGCGCTCGGCATTAATCAGGTACGCCTGATCACCACCGGCGGCGACGCCTTTGAAGCCGAACGCGAACAGTGGAATGACGCGAATAACGTGCTGACCATCCGCCCGGGCGTGGTGATTGGCTACGAACGTAACGTCTGGACCAACGAGAAATATGACAAAGCGGGTATCACCGTGCTGCCTATCCCGGGTGACGAACTGGGACGCGGCCGCGGCGGCGCGCGCTGCATGAGCTGCCCACTGGAACGCGACGGAATTTAAAGGAGCCATCATGGAACGAAAACCCACTCTGGTTGTGGCGCTTGGCGGTAACGCATTGCTGAAACGCGGCGAGCCGCTGGAAGCGGAGATCCAGCGCCAGAACATCGAGCTAGCGGCACGCACCATCGCCGGGCTGACGGAACAGTGGCGCGTGGTACTGGTTCACGGCAACGGGCCGCAGGTTGGGCTGCTGGCGCTGCAAAACAGCGCGTACGACAAAGTCACGCCCTACCCGCTGGACATCCTCGGTGCCGAAAGTCAGGGAATGATCGGCTACATGCTCCAGCAGGCGCTGAAAAACAATCTGCCCCAGCGTGAGGTGAGCGTCCTGCTCACCCAGGTGGAAGTGGACGCCGCCGATCCGGCGTTTACCAACCCGACCAAATACATCGGCCCGGTCTACAGCGAAGCCCAGGCAAAAACGCTGCAGGCGGAGAAAGGCTGGGTGTTCAAGGCCGACGGCAGCTATTTCCGCCGGGTGGTTCCCTCTCCACAGCCGAAACGCATCGTTGAGAGCGACGCCATCACGGCACTGATACAGCGCGATCACCTGGTGATCTGCAACGGCGGCGGCGGCGTGCCGGTGGTGGAAAACGCCAATGGGTATCACGGCATTGAAGCGGTGATCGACAAAGACCTCTCTGCCGCCCTGCTGGCGCGCCAGATTGAAGCCGATGCCCTGCTGATCCTGACCGATGCCGACGCGGTGTACCTCGACTGGGGCAAACCAACCCAGCGTCCGCTGGCACAGGTCACGCCGGAACTGCTCAGGGGCATGCAGTTTGACGCCGGTTCGATGGGGCCGAAAGTGGCCGCCTGCCGCGAGTTTGTCGAGGCCTGCAACGGCATCGCCGGGATCGGCGCGCTGGCCGACGGGGCAGACATTCTGGCGGGCGAGAAAGGCACGTTGATTCGCCACTGAACCGTATTTTCCCCTCACCTTCCCTCTCTCCCTGTGGGCGAGGGTCGGGGTGAGGGCACCAGACAACACCATTTTAAAAGGGACGACCCAATGACCATCAATCTGAAAAACCGTAATTTCCTCAAACTGCTGGACTACACCCCGGCAGAAATCCAGTACCTGATCGACCTGGCCATCGAACTCAAAGCCGCCAAAAAAGCCGGACGTGAAAAACAAACCCTGGTCGGGAAAAACATCGCCCTGATTTTTGAAAAAACGTCCACGCGCACCCGCTGCGCCTTTGAAGTCGGTGCCTTTGACCAGGGCGCACAGGTGACCTACCTCGGCCCAAGCGGCTCGCAGATTGGCCACAAGGAGTCGATGAAAGACACCGCCCGCGTGCTAGGGCGGATGTACGACGGCATCGAGTATCGCGGCTACGGCCAGGCCATCGTGGAAGAGCTGGGCGAGTATGCGGGCGTGCCGGTGTGGAACGGCCTGACCGACGAGTTTCACCCCACGCAGATCCTCGCCGACCTGATGACCATGCTGGAGCATGCTCCGGGCAAAACCCTGCCGGATCTGAGCTTTGCCTACCTTGGCGACGCGCGGAACAACATGGGCAACTCCCTGATGGTCGGTGCCGCCAAAATGGGGATGGATATCCGCCTCGTCGCACCGAAATCGTTCTGGCCGGAAGCCGGGCTGGTTGAGCAGTGCCGCGCCATCGCCAAAGAGACCGGCGCACGCATCACGCTCACCGACGACGTGGAGGAAGGCGTACACGGTGCCGATTTCCTCTACACCGACGTGTGGGTCTCGATGGGCGAGCCGAAAGAGGCCTGGGCCGAGCGCGTCAGCCTGATGAAGCCTTACCAGATTAACGCCCAGGTGATGAAAGCCACCGGCAACCCGAACGTCAAGTTCATGCACTGCCTGCCGGCGTTCCACAACGAACACACCAAAGTCGGCCGTGAAATCGAGATGGCCTACGGTCTGAAAGGGCTGGAGGTGACGGAAGAGGTCTTCGAATCACCGAACTCAATCGTCTTTGACGAAGCAGAGAACCGCATGCACACCATTAAAGCGGTCATGGTGGCGACACTCGGCGACTAATCACCGCCCGGCGCGCCACAGGGTGCGCCGGGTACAGGAGAACATCATGGGCAAGTTCAAGTTTCCCTCCGCTTACACCATTCTCTTTTTTCTGATTGCCGTTGTGGCGGCACTGAGCTGGGTCGTGCCTGCCGGTCAGTATCAGATGGCAATGAATGAAACCCTCGGTAAAGAAGTGCCGATTGCCGGAACGTACGCGCACGTGGCGGCGCATCCGCAGGGGCTGGTTTCCGTACTGATGGCCCCCATTGCCGGGCTGTACGATCCCGTTTCCGGCCAGGCCGGGGCGATCGACGTCGCGCTGTTTATCCTGATCATCGGGGGATTTCTCGGGATCGTCACCAAAACCGGGGCGATCGACGCCGGGATCGAGCGCGTAACCACCCGCCTTCGCGGACGTGAAGAGTGGATGATCCCGATCCTGATGGCGCTGTTCGCGGCTGGCGGCACCATTTACGGCATGGCCGAAGAGTCCCTGCCCTTTTATACCCTGCTGGTCCCGGTGATGCTGGCCGCCCGTTTCGATCCGGTTGTCGCTGCATCCACCGTGCTGCTCGGGGCGGGGATCGGCACGCTCGGCTCCACCATCAACCCGTTTGCCACGGTGATCGCCGCTAACGCCGCCGGGATCCCGTTTACCAACGGTATCGCCCTGCGCGTGGCGCTGCTGGTGATCGGCTGGATCATTTGCGTGGCATGGGTGATGCGCTATGCCCGTAAAGTGCGGCTGGATCCGTCATGCTCTATCGTCGCAGACAAGCAGGAAGAGAACCTCGCCCACTTCCTCGGCAATAAAGGCGAGCAGTCGCTGGAATTTACCCCGGTGCGCAAAATTATTCTGCTGATCTTCGCCCTCGCCTTCGCGGTGATGATCTACGGCGTAGCGGTGCTGGGCTGGTGGATGGCGGAGATCTCGGCGGTATTTTTGGCCAGCGCCATTATCGTCGGGCTGATTGCCCGCATGAGCGAAGAGGAGCTGACCTCGACGTTTATCAACGGCGCGCGAGATTTGCTGGGCGTCGCGCTGATTATCGGCATTGCGCGCGGTATCGTAGTCATTATGGATAAGGGCATGATTACCCACACCATTTTGCACAGCGCGGAAGGGCTGGTCAGCGGGTTGTCCACGGTGGCGTTTATCAACGTGATGTACTGGCTTGAGGTCGTGCTGTCGTTTCTTGTGCCTTCTTCGTCCGGCCTGGCCGTTCTGACGATGCCGATCATGGCACCCCTTGCTGATTTCGCTAACGTCAACCGCGACCTGGTGGTTACGGCTTACCAGTCGGCCTCCGGCATCGTTAACCTGGTCACGCCGACCTCAGCGGTTGTGATGGGCGGTCTGGCGATTGCCCGTGTGCCTTACGTGCGTTACCTGAAATGGGTTGCGCCGCTGCTGGCGATCCTGACGGTGGTGATTATGGTGGCGTTAAGCCTGGGTGCCTTGTTGTAATTTGCCGGCTGGCACTGCGCCTGTCCGGCCTACGGACCGGTGCGGTGCCACCGGTTATGTCGGGAACTGATATGGGAAATATGATGGATTACGAAGACTGCTCTCCCAGAGAACAACTGCAGCTAACGGTGTGCCAGCAGCTGATCGCCGAAAAGAGTTATCTCTCCCAGGAAGAAATCCGCCGCGATTTGCAGGAGAGAGGGTTTGACAGCATCAGCCAGTCGACCGTTTCGCGTCTGCTGAAATTGCTCGGTGTCATAAAAATTCGAAATGCCAAAGGGCTAAAGATTTATTCGTTGAATCCTCAGTTGCGCCCTGCCCCCGATGCCGCGCGTACCGTTTCCGAAATGGTGGTGAGCGTGGAGCATAATAGCGAATTTATCCTTGTTCATACCGTGGCCGGATATGGCCGTGCGGTGGCGCGAATTCTGGATTATCACCAGTTACCGGAAATTTTAGGTGTGGTTGCCGGAAGCAGTATCGTCTGGGTCGCTCCCCGGGTGGTGAAGCGTACTGCGCTGGTGCATAAACAAATTAATTATTTACTCAGAACGAATTAATATTCATAAAGAACCGTTTGCATTGAGTAAAGTGTGCATTAAACCCCTTGATCCGAAAATCGAGCTGCGTATAATGCCCGACAATTTGCCGGGAGGAAGCATGGTCAAGCGTGTACGACATAACGTCTTACCGCGTCTGAAATCAGACGCTGGCCTGCCGTTTTTCTTCCCATTGCACAATCTATTCCCAGAGCCCCTCATTTGAGGGGCTTTTTTTTGCCCGGCGTCAGGAGATAAACATGAATCCGCTTTATCAAAAACACATCATTTCCATAAACGACCTCAGCCGCGAAGAGCTGGAACTGGTTCTGGAAACCGCGGCAAAACTGAAGGCAAATCCGCAACCGGAACTGCTGAAGCACAAGGTGATTGCGAGCTGCTTCTTCGAAGCGTCGACCCGCACCCGCCTCTCCTTCGAAACCTCCATGCACCGCCTCGGCGCGAGCGTGGTGGGTTTTTCAGACAGCAGCAACACCTCGCTGGGTAAAAAAGGCGAAACGCTGGCGGATACCATTTCAGTTATCAGTACCTACGTTGACGCGATTGTGATGCGCCACCCGCAGGAAGGCGCGGCGCGTCTGGCGACCGAATTTTCCGGCGGTATTCCGGTGCTGAACGCCGGAGACGGGGCCAACCAGCATCCGACACAGACCCTGCTGGATCTGTTCACCATTCAGGAAACGCAGGGCCGTCTGGAAAACCTGAACATCGCCATGGTGGGTGACCTGAAATATGGCCGCACCGTTCACTCGCTGACCCAGGCGCTGGCGAAATTTAACGGCAACCACTTCTTCTTCATCGCGCCGGACGCGCTGGCAATGCCGCAGTACATCCTCGACATGCTGGACGAAAAAGGGATCCCGTGGAGTCTGCATGCCAGCATCGAAGAGGTGATGGGCAACGTCGATATTCTGTATATGACCCGCGTGCAAAAAGAGCGTCTGGATCCGTCTGAATACGCCAACGTGAAGGCACAGTTTGTGCTGCGCGCCAGCGACCTCGACGGCGCACGCGAGAATATGAAGGTGCTGCACCCGCTGCCACGTATCGATGAGATCACCACCGATGTGGATAAAACGCCGCACGCCTGGTACTTCCAGCAGGCCGGAAACGGCATCTTCGCCCGCCAGGCGTTACTGGCACTGGTTCTGAATCGCGAATTGGCTCTGTAAGGGGAAACGACAATGACACACGATAACAAACTCCAGGTTGAAGCCATCAAACGTGGCACCGTGATTGACCACATCCCTGCCCAGATCGGCTTTAAGCTGCTGACGCTGTTCAAGCTGACCGAAACCGACCAGCGCATCACCATCGGCCTGAACCTGCCGTCGGGTGAAATGGGCCGCAAAGACCTGATCAAGATTGAAAACACCTTCCTGACCGACGAGCAGGTTAACCAGCTCTCTCTGTACGCGCCGGATGCCACCGTGAACCGCATCGACGAGTACGAAGTGGTCGGTAAATCCCGTCCTAATCTGCCGGATCGCATTGAAAATGTGCTGGTCTGCCCGAACAGCAACTGCATCAGTCATGCTGAGCCGGTTTCGTCCAGTTTTGCAGTGAAAAAACGTGCCGATGACATCGCACTCAAATGCAAATACTGCGAAAAAGAGTTTTCTCATTATGTGGTGCTGGCCAACTAATTGAGGTTGGTAAAGGATCCCGGCCTCCCTATAATGGCCGGGAACATTTAATCAGCTGTTATTCTGGAGAAATCATGACCAAAGTACTCGCGACGGAAAATGCACCAGCGGCTATCGGCCCATACGTTCAGGGCGTTGATCTGGGTAGCATGATTATTACCTCTGGCCAGATCCCGGTGAACCCAAAAACGGGTGAAGTGCCAGAAGACGTGGCGGCGCAGGCGCGTCAGTCGCTGGAAAACGTACAGGCTATCGTGGAGTCTGCGGGTCTGAAAGTGGGCGATATCGTGAAAACCACCGTGTTCGTGAAAGATCTGAACGATTTCGCGACCGTTAACGCCACGTACGAAGCGTTCTTCACTGAGCACAACGCCACTTTCCCTGCACGCTCCTGTGTGGAAGTTGCGCGTCTGCCTAAAGACGTGAAAATTGAAATCGAAGCGATCGCCGTACGTCGCTAAGTTTCAGTCAGGGGCAGCCGACGCTGCCTTTGTGCCCGGCAGGCAACGCGCTACCGGGCGTTTTACTACTGATTCCGCGTCGCCCGTAGCAGCGTTTCCAGCGGATACACCGCCGCAATCACCACTTCATCCTGTATTTTCGCCGCGTTATCCAGCTCGCCCTGAATAGAGGCAATCTCGTTGTCATCCAGCGTCCCCTGACGCGCCACCAGATCCGTCAGCCGCAGGCCAATCGAGGCCAGCTTATCCACCTCCTGAATAACCGGTTTAATCGCCTTCAGTGCGTAGCTGTTTTCACTTAATGCCAGCGCATCGCTGGTGTTACTTTGCCAGCGGTTGAAGACGTGGCGCAGCGCGTCGGCGCTTTCCGTGTCTTCCGCGTCGCTGACCAGGCGGTCAGCCCATTTGTTCATCTGGCGCACCGTGGCACTTTCGGCGTTGAGCGCATCAGCAAACCGGTTGAGCGGTTCGAACTGATGGTAATTTCCGGCCTGGAACTTAAGATGCTGACGGGTGTAATACTGCGCCGGCTCGATTGCCTGCGCGAGGATTTGCAGCGGAAGGGTATCGGCGTTATTCGCCAGACGCGTGAACTGCACCTGCTGCTGAGTATGCTGCTGCAGCCCGACCGAGACCGTCGACCAGCTGTCCATCGCCTGCAGGCGGGTGTACATATTGTCGACATCGTTAACGTCCTGCGCGGACCATAACCGCTCCGCCACCGCAAAGGTGCGCGGCCACAGGCGGATATCCAGCACCGGTGCGACCACGTTTTCCGCCCACAGCGCGGCTTCCCCGCCGAGCAGGTTGACCTGATGAGCGGCGTCCGGTACCACCGGCGGGATGCCTTTGGGGATATCGTCCAGGCGCTTGCCGTCAATGGGATAGCGGGCATTGCCCACCAGGAAATAGCCGCTCAGCTTATCGTTGTCCACCGACACCACCGGGCGCGTTTCGCCCATCCAGGTATCGACGGTAAACGTCACCTGATTGTCGTCGCGCCACGCAATATCCTGTACCGCACGACGGGATTTCCCGGCGAAATCAATAAATCCACGCCAGCCGGAATCCCCTTTCACCAGGGTGAAACTCCCCTTCACCGGCTTGCCTTTCAGACGCGGCATGGTGAATGACCAGCTTTGAGCGCTGTCGGTGTCGCCAATCACATCCTCGCCGTTTAACCCCTGCGGCACAATTTCATTGCGGTAGTGATAGGCGGTGGGCTGGGGCTGATCGAGGTAAAAGCCGGTCGAGAGAATGCCTTTATAGCCCTTCTGCGCCACCTGCCCCAGCGCGTCCTGCCCTTGCCAGGACTGGATCAAGATGCTTTTTGGCAGATCAGGATGAGCAATTTCATCCCAGCCCACCATCTGCCGGTGGTGTTTTTCGAGGATATTTTCCAGCTTGCGGTTGAAATAGGCCTGCAGGGCGTGGCTGTCTGCCAGTGTGTTGTCGCGCATAAACTGCTGAATGGCAGCGTTCGCTTTCCACTGGCTGTCATCCACCTCATCGCCACCGATATGCAGATACGGATCGGGGAAGATCGCCGCCAGTTCACTGACCATCGCCTCCGCAAACTGATAGGTCGCCGCTTTTGTCGGATCCAGGACCGGTTTCAGCACGCCCCAGTGGCGTTCCATCACATACGGTCCCGGGGCGCTCATCAGTTCCGGGTAGGCCACGGCAATCGCCGAGGCGTGGCCCGGCATGTCGATCTCCGGCACCACGCGGATGCCGCGTTCGGTGGCATAGCGCACAACGTCGCGCATCTGTTCCGGCGTATAAAACAGCCCGTCGCTGGCGAGTTGCGTGAGCTTTGGATAGCGTGTCGAGCTGAAGCGCCAGCCCTGATCGTCGGTCAAATGCCAGTGCAGCACGTTGAGTTTTGCCGCCGCCATACCGTCAATCTGCCGCTTGATATCCGGCAGCGGGATAAAGTGTCGTGCCGAGTCAAGCAGCAGCCCACGCCACGGGAAACGGGGGGAATCCTCGATAGTGACCCACGGCAGAGAGGTGTTTTCCGCCCCGTTTTGTATCAGCTGGAGCAGGGTTTCCATGGCGCGCAGCGCGCCAAAACGGGTGTTGGCGGTGATATCCACGCCACTGGCATCGACCGTGAGCGTATAGCCCTCATCGCTGTCCGGCAGCGGCTGCGGCTTCACTTTTTTGGTAATAGCAATGCGGATGGTGGGCTTGTCCGGTTTAACGGCCTGCGGTTGTAGCGTCCAGCCGGTTTGCAGGGCGATGCGCTGGCGCAGACGGTTGACCGCGTCGCCGAGGTCGTCTCCGGTAACGCTGACGGAAAGGGTGTTGTTGAGTACCAGTGCGCCCTGCGTCGCGGGACGTTCAACCTTCGCAGGCCAGGGCATCAGGGGAAGGTCGCCTGCCGGAGCGGCAAACGCTGACGCGCCGAGCATCAGCCCGGCGGTTAAGAGACTGTACCGTAACATGAATGTTCCTTATCTGACGGGCCAAATAAAGGCAAAACATTCAGTTAACATGCGCTCATTTTGTCGTCAAGCGAATGCGCTGACGGAGATCACAGGTTGTTGAATTTGGGAGGAAACGTACCCCTCTCCCGTGCCGGGAGAGGGGGGAAATCACTGCCACCCATACCGACGGCTATAGAAGCCTTTGACCATCTGCGTCAGCACCATATAGCCCGCGAGGATCGCCACCAGCCACGGGAAGTAGCTCAGCGGCAGCGCCTGCAGCTGGAGGTAGCTGGCCAGCGGCGAGAACGGCAGTGCAATGCCGAGCGCCATCACGATACCGGTCATGACAATCAGCGGCCACGCGGCCCGGCTCTGGATGAACGGGATGCGACGCGTACGGATCATATGCACAATCAGCGTTTGCGACAGCAGCCCTACCACGAACCAGCCGGACTGGAACAGCGTCTGGTGTTCCGGCGTGTTGGCATGGAACACAAACCACATCAGGCAGAAGGTCAGAATGTCGAAGATGGAGCTGATCGGGCCAAAGAACAGCATAAAGCGCCCCAGATCGGACGGATTCCAGCGCTGCGGCTTCTGGATCTGCTCGTCGTCCACGTTATCAAACGGGATGGCGACCTGAGAGACATCGTACATCAGGTTCTGGATCAGCAGGTGCAGCGGCAGCATCGGCAGGAACGGCAGAAACGCACTCGCCACCAGCACGCTGAAAACGTTACCGAAGTTGGAACTGGCGGTCATCTTGATGTACTTCAGCATGTTGGCGAAGGTGCGACGTCCCTCGATAACGCCCTCCTCCAGCACCATCAGGCTCTTTTCCAGCAGAATGATATCCGCCGCTTCACGGGCAATGTCCACCGCACCGTCTACAGAGATACCAATATCCGCCGCACGCAGGGCGGGCGCATCGTTAATGCCGTCGCCCATAAAGCCCACCACATGCCCTTCGCGACGCAGCAGGGTGACAATGCGCTCCTTGTGCATGGGTGTCAGCCGGGCGAACAGCGTGGTGCGCTGCGCAAGCGTCGCCAGCGCATCATCGGAGAGGGGCTCAATATCACTTCCCACAACGACGTCACCCGCATCCAGCCCCACTTCATGACACACTTTGGCGGCCACCAGCTCGCTGTCGCCGGTAAGGATTTTCACGGTGATGCCGCTGGCCTTTAACGCTTTCAGCGCAGGCGCGGTGGTCTCTTTCGGCGGATCGAGGAATGCGATATAACCCTCGAGGATCAGATCGGATTCGTCGATACGCTGATAGTCCCCTTCGCGTGCAGGCAGGAATTTGCTCGCCACCGCCACCACGCGCAGCCCCTGACGGTTCAGGTTATCGGTGACGCGCTTGATACGGCGCAGCATGGTTTCATCCAGCGGCACAATGTCGCCGTTATAGCGCACCTGGGTTGAGACATTGAGGATCTCCTGCAATGCGCCTTTGCAGATCAGCTGATGCACGTCCGGATGCTCGCTCACCACCACCGACATGCGGCGGCGCTCGAAGTCGAACGGGATCTCATCCACTTTCTGCCAGCGCCCGGAGAGCGTGCGGGCAGATTCTTCATCCACGCCTTCGAGCACGGCGACGTCGAGCAGGTTTTTCAGCCCGGTCTGGTAGTGGCTGTTCAGCCAGGCGCTGTGCAGCACGCGATCGCTGGTTTTACCGGCGATATCGGTGTGGTTCTCCAGCACAATTTTGTCCTGGGTCAGCGTGCCGGTTTTATCGGTGCAGAGAATGTCCATCGCGCCAAAGTTTTGAATGGCATCCAGGTGTTTGACGATCACTTTCTGTTTTGACAGTTTGACCGCCCCGCGCGCCAGCGTGGAGGTGACAATCATCGGCAGCATTTCAGGCGTTAACCCTACGGCGACGGAGAGCGCAAACAGCGCCGCTTCCCACCAGTCGCCCTTGGTATAGCCGTTGATCAGCAGCACAATCGGCGTCATCACCATCATAAAGCGGATCAGCAGCATGCTGACGCGGCCAATCCCCTTCTGGAAGGCATTCGGTTCGCTCTCCTGCTCGCTCACGCGCCCGGCTAACTGTCCAAACCAGGTGTTGCCGCCGGTAGCGATGACCATTGCCTGCGCCGTGCCGCTGACCACCGTAGTGCCCATAAAGCAGAGGGTGTCACACTCGAGCGGGTTCATCTGCTGCGGGTCGCGGGTGCGCGCCACTTTTTCTACCGGCAGAGATTCGCCGGTCAGCGAGGCCTGCGCCACGAACAGATCCCGCGCCTGA
Source organism: Enterobacter cloacae complex sp. 2024EL-00711 (assembly GCF_047529885.1). Lineage (NCBI taxonomy): Bacteria > Pseudomonadati > Pseudomonadota > Gammaproteobacteria > Enterobacterales > Enterobacteriaceae > Enterobacter > Enterobacter cloacae complex sp. 2024EL-00711. Next base: position 130,216 of record NZ_JBLIZC010000003.1, on the reverse strand, counting down.
AGAATACGTAAATCCGCGGGGATCATGTCGCCGGCCGCCAGCTTCACCAGATCGCCCGGCACCAGCTGGTCGATAGGCAGCTCAACCCAGGCGTTCTCCCCGAGATCGTTAATGACGCGCGAGACGGTTGCGGTGTTGCTTACCATCGCTTTCAGGGCGTCTGCCGCGCGGGTAGAGCGGGCCTCCTGAATAAAGTTCAGCAGCGTGGAGATCCCCACCATCAGGGCGATAACCCCGGCGGCAAACAGATCTTCGGTGGCATAGGAGATAATGCCAAGCACGGTCAGCAGCAGGTTGAACGGGTTACGGTAGCAAGTCCACAGATGCACCCACCACGGCGCCGGTTTTTGCGCTGGAATTTGGTTATCGCCATGCACGGCACGGATTTTTTCCACTTCCGCCGCGTTCAGCCCCTCCGGATGCCCGCCAAAGGCACGCCAGACTTCGTTTTCATCCATCGCCGCCACGTTCAGGCAGCGTTGGCTCAGGGAAGCAGGGATCGCTGCAGAGGCCATATTTTTGGCATTTGGCAGCGGGTCGCGCTGAACAAGACGATGTGGCAGGTGGCGGCTCAGCATCGCCTGCAGCTGCCGGGTGATATTTTTAAACATAGTCATTCCCCCGCGCCCGCAAACGCGGACACAGTATTTCCTGCAGGCGTGGCAAGGCCGTACCTGACAGGCACTTAATGTTTTAAGCAGGAACGTGCAGGACGTTGCTGCCTCACATACCGGTGAGACAGCACAAAGGCTGGCTTACCGGAAAGAAAGAACGCTCCCGTTCAGGAGAAGCGTGGGATCGGGATCCATGTCACCTCCGGTAAGTAAAAAAGTAAGGTGCCGCCGCGCAGTATAAGGATTTAACCGTACCGTTTGCGGCGATTCGGGCGGTATTATACTCCCCCGCAAATAAACCGAACGTAAACCAGACTTTGCCCATAGCGAAAACACGCTATAGCATTAGGCTCTACTGACCACGTTGTCATTGTTACAGGGAATACAGCATGCAGAACCGCCTTACGATAAAAGACATCGCGCGTTTAAGCGGCGTGGGGAAATCCACCGTATCGCGCGTGCTCAACAATGAGAGCGGTGTCAGCGAACGCACCCGCGAGCGCGTCGAGGCGGTAATGAATCAGCACGGTTTTTCCCCTTCCCGCTCTGCGCGCGCCATGCGCGGGCAAAGTGACAAAGTGGTTGCCATTATCGTCTCGCGTCTGGATTCCCTGTCCGAGAACCTCGCCGTTCAGACCATGCTGCCCGCCTTTTATGAGCAGGGCTACGACCCAATCATGATGGAGAGCCAGTTCTCCACGCAGCTGGTTGAAGAGCATCTGGGTATGCTCCAGCGGCGCAACATTGACGGCGTGGTGTTGTTCGGATTTACCGGCATCAAAGAGGAGATGCTGAAGCCCTGGCAGGCGTCGATGGTGATGCTGGCGCGCGATGCCCACGGTTTTGCCTCCGTCTGTTACGACGATGAGGGGGCGATTATTACCCTGATGCAGCGTCTGTACGATAAAGGCCATCGCCATATCAGCTACCTCGGCGTACCGCATGCGGACGTTACCACCGGCAAGCGGCGTCACGAGGCCTACCTGACCTTCTGTAAACAGCACAACCTTTCCGCCGTTGCGTCTCTGCCGGGTCTGGGAATGAAACAGGGCTACGAGCAGGTCGCCAGCGTGCTGACCCCGCAGACCACGGCGCTGGTGTGCGCCACCGATACCCTGGCGCTGGGCGCGAGTAAATATCTTCAGGAGCAACGCATAGAAGGGCTGCAGATCGCGAGCGTAGGCAGTACGCCGCTGATGAAGTTTCTGCACCCGGAGATTATCACCGTCGATCCGGGCTACGCCGAGTCAGGCAGGCAGGCCGCGGCACAGCTGATTGAGCAAATTAACGGACGTGCTGAGCCGCGTCAGATCGTGATTCCCGCCCACCTTTCATAACCCTCGTTTATCAGTTTATTGTGATCTTCGCCCAATTTCGGGAACGTTCCCATTTTCGCCGTCACGCTGAAGGAGTAGGCTTGCGCTCAGGTCATTACCCCCCTCACCATCGGTCATGAGGTTTCATGATGAGTAAAGTCAAACAAGAAGATATCGACCAGTTGATTGTCCTGGTAGGCGGCCGTGAAAACATCGCGACCGTCAGCCATTGCATTACCCGCCTGCGCTTCGTGCTGAACGATCCGGCCAAAGCCGATCCGAAAGCCATTGAAGCGCTTTCCATGGTCAAAGGCTGCTTTACCAACGCCGGTCAGTTCCAGGTCGTCATCGGTACCGAAGTGGGCGATTACTATCAGGCTCTGCTGGCGACAACCGGGCACAGTTCAGCCGACAAAGAGCAAGCCAAGAAAGCTGCACGCCAGAATATGAAATGGCACGAGCAGTTAATTTCCCACTTCGCGGAGATTTTCTTCCCACTGCTCCCGGCGCTGATCAGCGGCGGTCTGATTCTGGGCTTCCGCAACGTTATCGGTGATGTGCCGATGAGCGACGGCAAAACCCTGGCGCAGATGTACCCGGCGCTGAAAACCGTTTACGACTTCCTGTGGCTGATTGGCGAAGCGATCTTCTTCTATCTGCCGGTCGGGATTTGCTGGTCAGCGGTGCGCAAAATGGGCGGCACGCCGATTTTGGGTATCGTGCTGGGCGTCACGCTGGTCTCTCCGCAGTTAATGAACGCTTACTTACTTGGTCAGCAGGTGCCTGAGGTGTGGAACTTCGGTCTGTTCACCATCGCGAAAGTGGGCTATCAGGCGCAGGTGATCCCAGCCTTGCTGGCCGGTCTGACGCTGGGCTTTATTGAAACGCGCCTGAAACGCATCGTACCGGATTACCTCTATCTGGTGGTGGTGCCGGTCTGCTCCCTTATTCTGGCCGTCTTCCTCGCCCATGCGTTTATCGGTCCGTTTGGCCGCATGATTGGCGACGGCGTTGCCTTCGCGGTACGTCACCTGATGACCGGCAGCTTCGCGCCGATTGGTGCCATGCTGTTTGGCTTCCTGTACGCCCCGCTGGTGATCACCGGCGTGCACCAGACCACGCTGGCGATTGATATGCAGATGATTCAGAGCCTGGGCGGTACGCCGGTCTGGCCTATCATCGCGCTGTCTAACATTGCGCAGGCCTCGGCGGTCACGGGCATTATCCTGGTCAGCCGCAAGCATAACGAGCGTGAGATTTCTGTTCCGGCCGCCATCTCCGCCTACCTCGGCGTCACCGAACCGGCGATGTACGGTATCAACCTGAAATACCGCTTCCCGATGCTGTGCGCGATGATCGGCTCCGGTCTGGCAGGCCTGGTATGCGGTCTGTACGGTGTGATGGCGAACGGGATCGGTGTCGGCGGTCTGCCTGGTATTCTCTCCATCCAGCCCGCTTTCTGGCAGGTGTTTTCCCTGGCGATGGTCATCGCGATTGTCGTTCCAATGGCTCTCACCACCGTGGTTTACCAGCGTAAGTACCGTCAGGGCGCGCTGCAGATTGTTTAACTTCATCTTTCGGGGCGCAGTTGCGCCCCTTCGCATTTGCAGGAACGCATTATGAATACCCTTCCTCACTGGTGGCAGAACGGCGTTATCTACCAGATCTATCCAAAGAGTTTTCAGGACACGACGGGCTGCGGTACCGGCGATTTACGCGGCGTCACGCAGCGGCTGGACTACCTGCAAACCCTCGGCATCGACGCCATCTGGCTGACGCCGTTTTATATTTCCCCGCAGGTAGATAACGGATACGACGTGGCGAATTACACCGCCATCGACCCGGCCTACGGCACGCTGGATGATTTTGACGAGCTGGTCGCGCAGGCCCATCAACGCGGCATTCGTATCGTGCTGGATATGGTGTTCAATCACACCTCAACGCAGCACGCCTGGTTCCGGGAATCGCTGAATAAAGAGAGCCCGTATCGCCAGTTCTACATCTGGCGCGACGGTACGCCGGAACAACTGCCCAATAACTGGCGCTCCAAATTTGGCGGCAATGCCTGGCGCTGGCACGCCGAGAGCGAGCAGTACTATCTGCACCTGTTCGCCCCCGAGCAGGCGGACCTCAACTGGGAAAACCCGCAGGTGCGCGCCGAGCTGAAAAAGGTATGCGAGTTCTGGGCCGACCGTGGCGTGGACGGTTTACGCCTCGATGTGATTAACCTGATTTCCAAAGACCAGGATTTCCCGGATGACGCCGTGGGCGATGGCCGTCGCTTCTATACCGACGGACCGCGCATTCATGAGTATCTTCAGGAGATGAGCCGCGACGTCTTTACCCCGCGAAACCTGATGACGGTAGGCGAGATGTCGTCGACCTCGCTGGAAAACTGTCAGCAATACGCCTCTCTCGACGGGCGCGAGCTGTCGATGACCTTCAACTTCCACCATCTGAAAGTGGATTACCCCGGCGGCGAAAAGTGGACCCTGGCCAGGCCGGACTTCGTGGCGCTGAAAACCCTCTTCCGCCACTGGCAGCAGGGCATGCACAACAAAGCCTGGAACGCGCTGTTCTGGTGTAACCACGATCAGCCGCGCATTGTGTCGCGCTTTGGCGATGAAGGGGAGTACCGTCCCCACGCCGCGAAAATGCTCGGCATGGTGCTGCACGGAATGCAGGGCACCCCGTATATTTACCAGGGCGAAGAGCTGGGTATGACCAACCCGCACTTCAGCCGTATTACCGATTACCGCGACGTTGAAAGCCTTAATATGTTCGCTGAACTGCGGGCCAACGGTCGCGCCCCTGAAGAATTGCTGGCTATTCTGGCGAGTAAATCCCGCGATAATGGCCGCACGCCAATGCAGTGGGATGCCACACACAGTGCGGGCTTTACCGAGGGTGAGCCGTGGATTGGCGTTTGCGACAACTATGAGACGGTCAATGCCCGTGCGGCGCTGGACGATACTGATTCGGTGTTTTACACCTACCAGACGCTGATTCGCCTGCGTAAAACCCTGCCGGTGCTGACGTGGGGAGATTATGAAGATCTGCTGCCCGACCACCCTTCCCTGTGGTGCTATCGCCGGCGGTCGCAGGGCCAGACGCTGATGGTGGTGGCAAACCTGAGCCGTGAGCGCCAGCAATGGGTTCCCGCGTCAGTACAGGGAGCCTGGCGGGTCGCACTGAGCAACTATGCGGATGCTCCCCCTCAGCCCGACAACCTGCTGTTGCGCCCGTTTGAAGCCATCTGGTGGATACAGGAATAACCCTCAAGAGATACAGCCAGCTGTATCTCTTTTTTTATGTTTAGCGATACGCTAAATGTACGACGATAACTTTTACTTCACGGTGTGCCAAAATAAGAATAGCCCTGCCATTTAAATAACCTCGGCAGGACATTATGAAAAAGACAATTATTAAAGCAACATGTATTAGCGCATTATTATTAAGTACCCAGGGATGGTGCGGAAATACCTCCGTCGATCTTCGCTTTGGTCATAATACGCGCTCAGACGTAAATGATTCACGTATTAAAGTGATGCATCAGGCTGATAACGGTTTTTACTTCTCCGTCGAAGCGGCGCAAAACCATAACGATACGTTCTTTGGTGATACCGACCGATATAATCCGGACGAAAAAGGGTTAACGGAGGCAGCACAGGAAATCGAAACGCGCTGGCGTTTTGATCTGGGAAATGGGTTCGCCATCGCGCCAGGGATGGTGACCGTCTTTACCGCCAGCAATACGCATTACCGCCCCTTCATCCAGGGCTGGAAAACGTTCGATAACGGCCTGAACCTGTCTGCCCGCTACCGCTATAACACCGTTAACGACGCGCACAGTGACAAACGCCTGGACGGTAGCGGCTACACCCGCCGCGAGTCACACCAGTTCGACCTGTGGTTCGCGTACAACATCGGGAAATTCGGCATGTCCTATAACCCGCGCTTCCGCTGGCAGGATAATGTCGATCAGGGAACCGGGGATGATACCTACTGGGAGCACACCGTAGCGTTCAACTACAAGCTCGACGACGGCTGGACGCCTTACGTCGAACTGGTATCGCTGGATAAAACCTACCTTACTCAGGATGGTAATCATGAAAATGATTACGCCATTCGTCTGGGTATCGTGAAACAGCTCTGACAGCCTGCCTACTCCGTATCGTGCTGCAGAAGCCTGCAGCCGATACGATCGACGGCGCTTAACAGGTCCAGCTGCCCCTCTCGCTGGTATAACGAGACGGCATTCATATCAATCGACAACGGCCAGCACAGAGTCGAAAGCCCGGCCAGCGTCGAACCCTGACGGGTAATCGCAATAATCTTTAGCCCTTTACGCAGCGCGTTACGCGCCATTTCAATCAGCGACTGCGTCTCCCCGGATTTACTGATCAACACCAGCGTGCCCTTCGATACCCGGGTCAACTGGTGCATATCATTCAGAATCAGGTGCGGCAGGCTCGCCAGTGACAAAAAACGCGACAGGTAGTTGAGGCTGGTGAGAGACGCCCCGCGTGCATATAAATAGATATGGCTGGAATGGGTCAGTAACCGGGACACGTCCACCACGATATCGTCTGCCTGCGGCCCCATCGCAGGCTCGGCAGGGACAGACGTAAAATGGTCGCGTAAAAACCGATAGCGAAGCTCGGTATAACTTTTATAGCCCATTTTCTTACAGACACGATTAACCGAGGTGGTTGTTGTAAAAGTATCACGCGCAATCTCTTTTGCCGATATATCAGAAATATTGCGCGCGTGGTGCTGGATGTATTCAAATATCAACCGTTCACTTCCCTGAAATGAATTCATTTATTACGTCCTGTTAAAACCTAACAGGATATTAGCAGAATAGCGAAATAGTCTCTGGAAGGCGCTTCACATATTGCAACATAGCGTATGACGATACGTAATTAGTATTAGCAAACCTTAAACACTGTTTTAAGTTCTCTTTATACTTTCGCTATTTTCACACCCAGGGAATTATTACAATGATGAATCAAAAAATTATCGCTGTAACGGCTTGTCCTACAGGGATCGCGCACACGTTTATGGCGGCAAGTAAAATTATTGCATGGGCAAAAGAGCATAATATTGAGGTCAAGGTCGAAACGCAGGGCAGCGACGGCGTAAAAAACAGATTAACGAAACAGGATATTGCCTCCGCCACGGCCATTATTCTTGCAACCGACGTTCCCATTCAGGATGCAGAACGTTTTGAACACGTTCCTCACCTTCAGATCCGCACGCAAGAGCTGATTAAAAATACCGACCGCTACCTGCGTCAGGCGCTGGCCATGCAGAAAAACGTCACCACTGTGGCGGACGAAGACGCCATTCAGCGTTCGGCTTACCAGATTTTTATCGGCCATATCATGGCGGCCATCAGCTATATGTTACCGGTCGTGGTAATGGGCGGCCTGATGATGGCGACGGCCAAAATTACCGGGCAGTTTATTAACATTGAGCATTCGCCGTTCAGCGTGCTGGATAAAATGGGCTTTATGACCATCAAGTTCATGTACCCGATCTTTGCGATGTATCTGGCCTTTTCCATTGCCGGTAAACCGGCGCTGATCCCCGGACTGATCGGCGGCATCATGTCAGATGAGGTCTACAAACGCTTTTTTGATATTGAAGGCTTTATGTCCTCCGGCTTTTTCGGCGCAATTGGCATCGGCTTTTTTGTCGGCTATCTGGTGCGCTGGCTGAATGATGCCATTCACGTCCGACAGCAGCTTACCACCCTAAAAACCATGCTGGTCGTTCCGCTGATCACCGGTATTACGCTGGTGATGGTAATGGAATATCTGATCAACCCGATTTTTGGTTCGCTTAACCAGCTGATGGTGGTCTTTTTTACCTCGGCGGGTGATACCGGACGCGGCTTCTATTCGGCCATGATCGCCGCGGGTACCGCGTTCGATCTCGGCGGCCCGGTCAACAAGGCGGCAGGATCGGTCGCGCTCGGCCTGAACGGCATGAGCGAGACATTTGATTTAACCGCCCGCGAGCTCTCCATCGTGATTCCTTCTATTGGGGTAGGCCTCGCCGCGTTCCTCAATGGGCGTTTTGGCCTGCCGGACGTGTTCAGCCGTGAAGAGAAAACCGTTGGCAGCACTTCGTTATTGCTGGGTTTTATCGGTATTTCAGAAGGCGCTATCCCGTTCATCCTGAAAAACCCACGTCTGATCCCCGTGTTTATGACAGGAGCCGTCTCGGGTGCGCTGGTGGCGATTGCCCTCGGCGTGAAGCAGACGTTGCCCCTGCCGGCTATCTGGGGCTGGCCGCTGGCGACCAATGTGGTCGGGTACCTGGCAAGCGTCTTTATTGGCGCACTGATTTGCGCCCTGGGCGTGCTTTATCTCAGCCCAAAGAACGCCAGATAAGGAGAGCGCAATGAGCCAGATCCACGTCATAGCCCATACCCACTGGGATCAGGAGTGGTATTTCACCCGCCAGGACAGCATGGTGCTGGCGTCATACAACTTTGCGGAGGTCATCGAGACGCTGGAGCAGGACCCGGCCTGGCAGTGCTATCACCTTGACGGGCAGATGGCGGTGGTGGATGACTTTCTCGCCATCAATCCCGATTACCGGCCCCGGCTGGAAAAACTGGTCAGGGAGAAAAGCGTGTTTGTCGGGCCGTGGTTCACCCAGACGGATACCTACAACGTTCACGGCGAATCGATTATCCGCAATCTCAAATACGGCATCTTCGCCGCTCGGGCGCTGGGGCATGCCATGCAGGTCGGTTATCTGCCGGATACCTTTGGGCATAACGCGCAGATGCCCACGATTTTGCAGGGCTGCAATATCGATAATATCGTTTTCTGGCGCGGTGTCGACCACGACACTCAGGCCAAAAACAGCCAGTTTCTCTGGCGCGCGCCGTCAGGTGCAACCATCATCGCCTGTGCAATGGCGCTGGGGTATGGTGCGGCCAAGAACATGCGCGCGGAGGCCAGCCATCTGCACGGCAAGATCTACCCGATGGTGGATCTGCTGCGTTCACGGTCGCAGATTGACGACCTGCTCCTGCCCTGCGGCGGCGATCAGGTCAGCATCGACCCGGCGCTGCCGCATATCCTGCAGGCTGCCAGCGCGCACTCTCCCACGCAGGACCGTTACGTCCTCAGCTCGCTGGAGCAGTACGTCGCACTGCTGCGCACAAAACGGGAACAACTGGCGTTATGGGAAGGTGAGCTGAAATCGCCGCGCTACACCCGCATTCACAAAACGATCGGGTCTGTGCGTTACGATATCAAAAAGAAAAATGCCGACATCGAGCAGTTCATCCTGCGACAGCTGGAGCCCACCATCGCCATGGCGCGTCATCAGGGCATTCCGGTCACGCTCCCGGTCGTGGACACCCTCTGGAAGAAGCTTCTGCGAAGCCATGCCCACGACTCCATGGGTGGCTGCAACAGCGATGCCACAAACCGCGACATTCTTCATCGGCTCGAGCAGACAGAGCAGCTTTGTCACAGCCTGTGGAATCTGGTGGTGAAGTCACTGGCCGCCGCATGCTGTCAGGAGGGTGACCTGCTCATTTTCAACCCGCTGGCCACCCCGACCCGCTGCGTGATCCACACCACCCTGTACAGTCAGGCCGACAATATCACCCTGACGTATCAGGGCCAGCCGCTGCCCTTCGACGTTCTGGAACGCGAGACGTTACCTGGAGGAACGGCCATCTCCCTCACCTGTGAGGGCGAACGCGAAACACACCTTCCGCCTTATTTCCGCTGGCATGTTGTTCTGCAGACGCCTCTCCTGCCGCCGGTGGGCTATATCACCGTCAACCTAAAAGACACGCCGGCTCCGTTTGCCATGACCTGCGCCGCGAAAGGAGAGGCGATAGAGAATACGGTTTATCGACTGACGCTGGAGGCCGGTACGCTGGTGCTTGAAGACAAGCGCAGCGCCAGGCGCATCACGTCGTTATTCAGTCTTGAAGACTGCGCGGATGCCGGAGACAGCTATGATTTCTCGCCGCTCCCGGGCGATGAACCGACGCGCTGCGCGCATTTCACGCTGATCGACTGCAGCAAAACCCCTCTTTGCCAAACGATGGTGCTTGAGGCGGTCATGTCGCTGCCGCCGGATCTCGCTGGACGCCGGGAAAATACCCGCACGCCGTTATCAATGCGCATAGTGTGCGAATTACGTCACGACGATCCGAACCTGCATGTTGATAGCTCGCTGGTAAACAGCCACTGCGATCACCGGCTGCGTTTACTGATCAACAGCGATATTTGCACCCGTCACTCCCTCGCCTCGCAGCCGTTCTCGATAATCGAGCGCGAAACGGGGTACGACGAGACTCACTGGCAGGAGCGCTATCGCGAGAAGCCCGTGGATATCGAAACCAGCGAGGGCATTATCGCTATCGCGCAAGCGGGCAAAGCGCTGGTCGTGAATAGCCACGGCATGAAAGAGTTTCAGGTTATTGGACGCGATCCGGCAGTCATTGCCCTGACCTTATTCAAATCAACCGGCGTACTGGGGCGCAGCGATCTTGACTGGCGACCCGGCCGGGCGTCTGGCATTAACAATACGGTGGTCGACACGCCCGATGCGCAGCTGCTCAAACCGCTGCACTTTTCCTTCACCGTGGCGCTGGCCGACAACGCAGACCATCTGACGCTGCGCCAGCTGGAGAATCAGGCGACGGGTCACCCCTTCACCTATCAACGGCAAACGCTGCATACCCTCGATAACCGGCTTGAGCGTTTTTCGCTGCGCCTGCCCGAACGCACACTGCCGGCAGAATTTTCGTTATTCGCCTTACCGGAACCGCTCGTTCTTTCTGCCCTGCCCCATGCGCAACGATCGCCTGGCACGATCGCCCGCGTGTTCAACGCCGGGACGCAGCCTGTCCCTGTTCCGGCTGGCCTGGCAGAGCGTCCCCAGCTCAATTATCTGGAAGAACACGTGCCATCGGTGACGACGATCCCCCCTTCTGCGACCTGTGATTTTTTGATTGAGGCTTAACATGAACTTGCTTGAACTCACGCACCCCGAACTGGTGTTTATTAACCCACCCTGCCGCACGCCTGAAGCGCTGATCCGCTGGCTCTCCGAACCGCTTGTCGGGCGAAACGTCATCACCGATAAAGACGCCTTTATCCAGAGCGTCTTACACCGCGAAAGTGAAGGTCCCACCGCGCTGGGCGAAGCGCTGGCCGTTCCGCACGGTAAATCAGACGCTGTGCAGCAGGCGGCGTTTTGCCTGGCGCTTTTTGATGAGCCGGTTATCTGGCCGGGGCTGGAAGGCGATGAAGCGGTCAGGATGGTTTTTCTGCTCGCCATCCCACACGCCGAGGCCGGCAGTACGCATATGCAGCTGCTGACGACGCTGACCAGTTCGCTGGCGGAAGAGCGCGTGCGTAACGCGCTTCTGGCGGCGCGCACCGGCGAAGAAGCGCTGTCCGCGTTGCGCAGAGAAACGCCACAAAACGCGGACGCCGAACCCGGGCGCTCACTTGTTATCCCGCTGATACTCGGGAGTATTGCGGCGGCAGCCTTTCTCCAGGCCGGACTGAACTGGGCATGCGGGGTGAGTTAACCGACTGGCGCTCGGCACATGCTGCTGAGCGCTTGTTTTTGTTGAATAATTAATCAGAATTTTCCCTCTCGTCTTTACAAACGCTGGAGTGCCCGTCGTTTGTACTCTCGTCTTTTTACTTTGTTCTGAATCAAATAAATCGCAAACATGTTTGATGCAAATCACTATATGTAGCACTTAAAATGCACGCCGACCCAACATATTGTATTTATCGTCTACTATTCCAACAACAAGACGGCGACTCAGCTCTCCGGAATTGTGGATAACACGCGTTGGGAACGTGGGAAGTCTCTGGCCTGGCTGACAATACGCCCGGTGAACACTTCTCCACCTTTGTGGATAACCTGTTTTTAAAAATGGAGTGATCATGACACCGCATGTGATGAAACGTGATGGCTGTAAAGTGCCGTTTAAATCAGAGCGCATCCAGGAAGCCATTCTGCGTGCAGCTAAAGCAGCGGGTGTCGATGACGCAGATTACTGCGCCACCGTCGCAGAAGTCGTTAGCAGCCAGATGAACGAACGCAGCCAGGTCGATATCAATGAGATCCAGACCGCGGTTGAAAACCAACTGATGGCGGGCCCCTACAAGCAGTTAGCCCGCGCCTATATCGAATACCGCCACGATCGGGACGTTCAGCGTGAGAAACGCGGTCGTCTTAATCAGGAGATTCGTGGCCTGGTGGAGCAGACCAACTCCGCCCTGCTGAATGAAAATGCCAACAAAGACAGCAAAGTGATCCCCACCCAGCGCGACCTGCTGGCCGGCATTGTTGCCAAACACTATGCCCGTCAGCACCTGCTGCCGCGCGACGTGGTCTCGGCGCATGAGCGCGGTGAGATCCACTACCACGATCTCGATTACTCGCCCTTCTTCCCGATGTTCAACTGCATGCTCATCGACCTGAAAGGCATGCTGACCCACGGTTTTAAAATGGGTAATGCCGAGATTGAGCCGCCAAAATCCATCTCCACGGCCACTGCGGTCACGGCGCAGATTATCGCTCAGGTCGCCAGCCATATTTACGGCGGCACCACCATTAACCGCATTGATGAAGTACTGGCACCGTTCGTCACGGCAAGCTTCAATAAACACCGTCAAACCGCTGAAGAGTGGCAAATCCCGGACGCCGAGGGCTACGCGCACTCCCGTACCGAAAAAGAGTGCTACGACGCGTTCCAGTCGCTGGAATACGAGGTGAACACCCTGCATACCGCCAACGGTCAGACGCCGTTTGTGACCTTCGGTTTTGGTCTGGGTACCAGCTGGGAATCACGCCTGATTCAGCAATCTATCCTGCGCAACCGTATCTCCGGGCTTGGTAAAAACCGTAAGACAGCGGTGTTCCCGAAACTGGTGTTCGCTATCCGCGACGGCCTGAACCACAAGTTTGGCGATCCTAACTACGACATCAAACAGCTGGCGCTGGAGTGTGCGAGCAAGCGCATGTACCCGGACATCCTGAACTACGACCAGGTGGTCAAAGTGACCGGCTCGTTTAAAACGCCGATGGGCTGCCGCAGCTTCCTCGGCGTGTATGAAGACGAAAACGGCGAACAGGTTCACGACGGCCGTAATAACCTCGGTGTGATCAGCCTCAACCTGCCGCGTATCGCCCTCGAAGCCAAAGGCGACGAAGCGGCCTTCTGGGCGCTGCTGGACGAACGTCTGCAGCTCGCACGTAAGGCCCTCATGACCCGTATCGCGCGTCTGGAAGGGGTGAAAGCCCGCGTTGCGCCCATCCTGTATATGGAAGGAGCCTGCGGCGTGCGCCTGAAGGCGGACGATGACGTGTCGGAGATCTTCAAAAATGGTCGCGCGTCGATTTCTCTGGGCTACATCGGTATTCACGAAACGATCAACGCGCTGTTCGGCAACCAGCACATGTATGACAGCGACGCCCTGCGTGAAAAAGGTGTCGCCATTGTTCAGCGCCTGCGCGATGCGGTTGACCAGTGGAAAGACGAAACCGGCTACGGCTTCAGCCTGTACAGCACCCCGAGTGAAAACCTGTGTGACCGTTTCTGCCGCCTGGATACCGCTGAATTTGGCATTGTCGAAGGGGTAACCGACAAAGGGTACTACACCAACAGCTTCCACCTCGACGTGGAGAAGAAGGTGAACCCTTACGACAAGATCGACTTTGAAGCCGCGTATCCGCCCGTCGCGAACGGTGGCTTCATCTGCTACGGCGAGTATCCGAACATTCAGCACAACCTGAAGGCGCTGGAAGATGTCTGGGATTACAGCTATCAGCACGTGCCGTATTACGGGACCAACACCCCGATTGACGAGTGCTACGAGTGTGGCTTTACCGGTGAGTTTGAGTGCACCAGCAAAGGCTTCACCTGCCCGAAATGCGGTAACCACGATGCGGCTCGCGTCTCGGTGACCCGCCGCGTGTGTGGCTATCTCGGGAGTCCCGATGCGCGTCCGTTTAACGCCGGTAAGCAGGAAGAGGTTAAGCGACGCGTGAAACATTTGGGGAATGGGCAGATCGGTTAAGGCGTCGGGGGTTTCCCCTCACCTTACCCCTCTCCCTCCGGGAGAGGGAACCGAACGCGCACCTACGTTTCCCCCCTCTCCCGGTGGGAGAGGGCTGGGGTGAGGGCACCCGCGCACACACACTCTGGACATCTTCTTATGCGATATCATCAATACTATCCCGTCGACATCGTCAACGGCCCCGGCACCCGCTGCACTCTGTTTGTCTCAGGCTGCGTCCATGAATGCCCCGGCTGTTACAACAAAAGCACCTGGCGCGTAAATTCAGGCCTGCCGTTCACCGCGGAAATGGAACAGCGGATCATCAACGATCTCAACGACACGCGCATTCCCCGCCAGGGGATTTCACTCTCCGGTGGCGACCCGCTTCACCCGCAAAACGTGCCGGACATTCTGAAGCTGATAAAACGCATTCGCCGCGAATGTGCAGGAAAGGATATCTGGGTCTGGACGGGTTATAAGCTCGAAGAACTGAATGCTGAACAGAGGGAAGTGGTGGATTTGATTAACGTGCTGGTTGACGGCAAGTTTGTGCAGGATTTAAAAGACCCTGCGCTGATCTGGCGCGGCAGCAGCAACCAGGTTGTGCATCATTTGCGGTGATCGCTAAAGCCGTTTGTTTGCGTCATGAGAAACGGCTGATTTCTCTCTCTTACCGATAGCAATAACACATACCGTCACAACGTTGTCCTGAACCTGATAGACCAAACGAGAACCCTGGGATCTGAGTTTTATCTTGTAGCAATCAGGCAGGCCATGCAGGCGAGCCGATTCAACCCTGGGGTTCACCAACACGTTCGCAAGCTTCTTCTTAAACTGATTTTTTACGGTATCACCCAGCCTGGTCCACTCCTTGAACGCCCTCGGATCAAATACGGGTTCATAAGTCATCCAGCCTAACCTTAACTCCTTTTTGCGGATTAGCCAGCCGCTCCCGGACTGTCTGTATGAGTTCATCTTCACTGTCGCTAACAGTGACCGTTTTCACCGGCATACGCCCCGTCTCCGCAACGTACTGAAACAGTAACCGAACGGCTTCCGTTGGCGTGATATTGAGTTTTTCAAGCACGGCATAAGCCTCGTTTTTGAGTTTGTCATCCAGACGGACGTTCAGCGTGGCCATTATGCCTCCAGTGAAATCGAATATGTAATGCATTTTAGCATTACATTTGCATTACATCGAATTCTGGATAACGTCTCTCAAAACCGGCTCACACTCTCCATCGCCACCGCTTTAAACCCGGCGAAATCATTGCAACTGCACAGCCGTGACATGGCGCGCTCACGCAGGAAAGTCACGAAAATATCGTAAATCGCCATCGCCTCTTCGTACTCGCGCTTGCTGATGGCGAGCAGGAAAATCACGTGGGCGGTTTCATCCCCCCAGGCAATACCCTGCGGTGACAGCACGGTGTAAACCACCGTTTTTTGTGCCAGTAGCCCGAGGGAGTGCGGCAGCGCAATGCCGTCGCCCAGCATGGTGCTGACGATGGCCTCTCGCTCAACGACCGAATCCAGAAACTCCGCGCCAACAAACCCCTCTTCTTCGAGCTGCTCGCACAGCTCCCGGAACAGCGTTTGCTGGTCAATCGGCCTGTCAATAATGCGGAAATGGGCGGCATCGAAGTATTTATCCAGCATCCACGGGCGGGTTCGGTCCACCAGCACCAGCTTACCTATCTGCTCAAGCTGGTAGTCCGTCGGGAACGGGGCGATCATCACCACCGGTTTAGACTTTTCGCTCACGCGGGCGGTCGAGATAACAAAGTCTTCGCCGATCGGTTCCGCCAGCTCATACTCGCGCAGCGTGAGCGTGCGGGTCACCTCAATCTGCGGATATTTGCGCTGCAGCACCGCTTCAATCATCCGGACCATCGCATTCCCGGCATCGCAAACTAACAGCACGCGCGGCTGACGCTGGTAGCCGATGTTGTAGTGGCGCTCCAGCCCGACACCGATATGCAGCACCAGGAAACCGATCTCGTTTTCGCTGATCACATACGGCGTGTATTTCCCCCAGCTCGACACTGCCGCGAGGGTCATATCCCACGCCATCGGGTAGTGCTGCTTGATGTTATCCAGAAGCGGATTAGGGATCATGATTTGATAGCGCACGCGGGTGATCATGGTTTTGATGTGGGTGAGCAGATCCGCATGCAGTTGCTCGTCGCTGAGCAGGTTGTAGTTATAGTGGGTATTGATGTAGCGCAGGATGTAATTGACCAGCGCTTCGTCGTCATCGGCATTAATGGCACTGGGGGCAATCTCCTGGATCTGACGTGCCGCGATGTGAACGCAGAGCCAGCTCTCTTCTGAAGGCGAAAGCGCTTTATCCGCCAGCTGTTGAATGGTCACAGCGATGTCTTTCGCCGCCTCACGGACATTCTCGGCCACATCTTCTGCGTGAAATTCCGGCAGCGGATAGCCTTCGCTGATGCGACGCACCGACACCGCACAGTACAGGCGCAGGAACAGCTCGCCCTCGTCAGTCAGACGAATGTGATGCCGCGTCAGCGCATCGTGCAGCACGGGAACCATCTGCTCCGCCACCCCCGCATTGAGCGCAACGTCGGTCACCAGCGGGTTCAGGCTATCCTGCTGCGCCAGCTCCCAGAGCAGATCGGTGAGACAGGCGCGGGTCGCCATCTCGCTGCCAAACAGCTTCATGCCGTGGCGCGGTCGGGTTTCCAGCGTCAGGTTGTAGCGGTGGAACCACTCGCGCACTTCCACCATGTCACTTTGCAGCGTCGCACGGCTGACAAACCACTCATCCGCCAGATCCTCCAGCTTGAGCGAAAACGCGGAGGTAAGAAAACGGACCACCAGATAGTGCACGCGCTCCGGCCCGGTGCGCGGAATGCGCAGCGCGCGCGGGTGGGAGGACTGAAGCTGCTGATAGCGTTCTGCATCGTCAATTTTGAGCTGATAGCCATTGCCGCGGCTGAGAATAAACTGCGCGCCGTGGCTCGCCAGCAGCGCGTTCAGGGCAGTGATATCAGCGCGGACGGTTCGCGTGGAGACCGACAGCCGCTGCGCCAGTTCGTCCTGCGGCAGCGTCTCGTTTTGCAACAGATCGAAAAGTTGCGCTAAACGTTGGTTCGGAAATCGCACGGGGTTGTCCTCTTACGGCTTAGGGTGAAATGACCATCTGGGATGGGCTGCCGACCGGGGTATAGTCCGGCTCGGCGCTGAGTTTGCCGTCCTGCGCCACGCGAAAACGGGTAATGTTGTCGCTGCGCTGATTCATGACGTACAGCCAGCGCCCCTGTTTGTCGAGCGTCAGGGTGCGCGGGTAATCACCACGCGTCCACACATCGTCCTGATGCGTCAGCGTGCCATCCGCTGTTACGGTAAAGTGCCCGATGCTGTTATGCAAACGGTTAGCCACATACAGCTGTTTGCCATCGGCACTGAGCGCCAGCCCGGCGGCAAAGCTGGTGCCTTTATAGCCGTGTGGCAGGGCGGAGAGGGTTTTCCCCTCCTGCAGCCTGCCCCGGGCATCCAGCGTATAGTGCGTGAGCGTGGATGCCTCTTCGTTAATCAGCCATAACGCATCGCCTTTCGGCGTAAAGACGAAATGCCGCGGACCGGCCCCTTTCGAGGAGGCACTGATAAACGGCGGATCGTTCGGGGTCAGCTTGCCTGTTTGATCGTCAAAACGGTACTGGTAGATACGATCCAGACCCAGATCGGTAGAAAAAACGTATTTCCCGCGCGGATCGGCGGCGATCATGTGCGCATGGGGGCCATTGTGATCGCTAATGGCAAAACTGCCTTCCACCGCCGCCGCCGGTTTCGCCGCGCCCGGCTCTCCCCGATCCTGATGCGTGTCCGTGGCCTCCCCCAGACTGCCGTCTGCATTAACCGGCAGAACAGCAATCGAGCCGCTGACGTAGTTCGCCACCAGCAGGTGGTGACCCTTTGGCGTCAGGGAGAGATAGACCGGCCCCGCCCCGCCGGACGCCACCTGATTAAGCTCGCTCAGTTCGCCGTTATCGCCCACGCGCAGCGCCTGCACCACGCCCTGCTCCACTTCGCTCGCCAGATAGAGCGTCTTACCATCCTGCGAGACGGTGAGCTGCGCGGCGTTTGGCAGCGTGCTGACCAGCGTTTTATTCGCGAGCGCACCGGTTTGCGGGTCGAGGGTAAAGCGGTACAGCCCCTCGCCGTTCGGGTTGTAGCTTCCCACCCAGGCGTACTGCGTCTGGGCGATGGCGGTGGTAGCGAGTAACGAGAGTGAAGCGACAAGCAGGTTACGGGTGTGCATGGTGGCTCCTTTGGTTTTGTGCGGTTTGTGCCCCTCACCCTAACCCTCTCCCCAAAGGGGAGAGGGGACGATTACACCCTCTCCTCTTTGGGGAGAGGGCCGGGGTGAGGGGTAAAGACTACTTAGCCAGCTTCTTCGTCATCTCCAGCAGCGTACGCACATCTTCCGGACGCGTGTCGCCGCTGGCTTTGTCGATAATCGAGCTGTAGATATGCGGAATGATTTTACTCACGCCCGCATCAAGGGCGATCTGCAGGATCGCTTCATAGTTCTCCAGATCGATCCCACCGGTCGGCTCCAGCCAGAAATCGTGACGGGCGCAGGCTTCCGCCACTGCCTGGTATTCGTCCCGACACGCCAGGCCTCCCATCGGGAAGTATTTGATGGAACTGCCGCCAAAATCTTTCAGCAGGGCAATCGCGGTTTCAACCGGCACAATGCCGTCCGGCGCCGTGCTGCTCAACGGACCGGTGGAGATTTTCACCTTGCCAACGGTGCCGGTCGGAGAGACCAGGCCGTTGACCACGGATTCACTCTGCCCCAGCAGCGCACGGCTGGTTGCCACACCGGTGAACACCTGGTTAACGTGCTGCGGCTGCACCTGACGGGCGATCTCACTGACCATCGCGGACTGGTTCGGATCGCCCGCGCCGAGGCCCACAGAGAGCGCATTATCGATAAGCTGAGCGTAGTCGCGCATATCGGCAACCGCACTGGCGACATCCGGGTAATTTTTGGAGAGCACGCCCACCAGCACGTGGCCTTCCGCCGCCTCGTAAATGGCGCTGGCGTTGGCTTTCGATCCTGCCAGCACGTTCAGGCAGACGCGGTCACGGTAAAAGTTGGGGGTCAGTTTCATGCCTTTTTCTCCTGTCCTAACACTTCACTCATGCGGCGATAAACAATGTTCAGCTGATCGGCATTCACGCTGCGCACGTCCGCTTCGATAATCCCTTCGTTGGCCTTATAGCCACGGAAATAAATGGCATACTCGCCCTGCTTCAGCGCGGTCACCAGGTCGCCGGTGCCAACACCGGTGGTGGCTTCATCAAACTTAATCTCGGTACGGGCAATATCGCGACCGGCACTGTCCCAGACCACGCGTGCCGTCACGCCGTTAAGGGTATTAAGCGCGTCAATAAAGGGCGTCATCTTCGCCACCATCTCTTCGCCGCTCTCTTTGGTCGCCGTCAGGTAGTGTTCGATGGCACAGGTAAGGCCGAGGATCCCCTCCTTACCCACTTTCATTGCGCGGCCAATCCCCGCCGTCTGGCGTTTCACCCACTCAACATACTGCGTTTTGCCGATCACCAGCCCGCTGGTTGGCCCTTCAATCGCTTTCGCACCGCTGTAGATAACCAGATCGGCACCGGCGCGGTAGTAAACGTGAAGATCTTCTTCCGCGGCCGCATCCACGATCAGCGGCAGATCGTGCTTACGCGCCACCACCGCCGCCTGCTCTACGCTGAGCATGCTTTTCTGCACGCAGTGGTGAGACTTGATGTAAAGAATGGCCGCGGTACGCGGCGTGATGGCCGCCGCCAGCTGATCGGCGGAGCATTCGTTCGCGTAGCCCGCTTCCACCAGCTTGCCGCCGCCCAGCGCCACCATGGTGCCTACCGGTGCGCCAAAGTTAACGTTATGGCCTTTCGGCAGCACGATTTCGTTGTTCTCAATCGGGGTGACGTGCAGGTTCTCCAGCAGCCAGTCGCTGTCTTTGACCAGCACCGCCGCCACGGACTGGGCGATGCCCGCTGACGCGCAGGAGACCACCGTCGCCCCTTCCACATCCAGCAGCTTCGCGATGTATTCGCCGGTTTTGTTGACCAGATCCTTCATCTCGAAATAGTGATTCATGCCATCCATCGCCGCCTGCACCACGTCCGGGCGCGGCGTGGAGACACCCAGCGCCGTCATACGGCCTGAGGTGTTGATGACTTGCTTTAAGTGATACTTCTCATAAATCGAAGGCATGTTCCGTGCTCCCTTGTTCGGTCATGTAGCCCTTGCCTGCGCGGATGGCGGCAAGCGGCACCAGAATGTGTTCAGCCTGCAGGCTGTCATTTTCAGCATCCACCAGCAGCGTTGGCTGGCGTTTTATCGTGAACAGCGTCAGGTCAGCATCAAGACCTGGCTGAATACGGCCTTTGTGCGTCAGACGCAGCCCGTCGGCGGCGTTCGCGGTGACGCACTCAATCACCTGCGGCAGCGACATGCCGATGGCGAGAAACTTCGACATCACGCTTGCCAGCGACCCTACCGGGCCGTTAATGCGGTTGCGGCAGTAAATATCCGAGCTGATGGTGTGTGGCAGAATGCCCATCGCAATGGCGCATCTCGCCACCTCAAAGCTAAAGCTCGCCGTACCGTGTCCGACGTCCAGGCGCACACCGCGTTTCAGGGCGGAGGTGATGGACGCACGCAGTTCACCGGATGGCGTCAGAATGCGGTTCGGCTTGCCGTTGTAGCAGTGGGTGATGATGTCGCCTGAGCTGAGCAGGTCGGCAATTTCATCGAGGTTAGGCGGGTTGTTGCCGATGTGCACCATCAGCGGCAGGTCGCCGTTCTCTTTCTGGATGGCTTTCGCGCGCTCAAGCGGCGTTATGCCGTTTTCGCCAACCACGCTGCTGCTCATGCGCGCTTTCAGGCCAACGATAAAATCCGGGTAGCGCGTAACGGCCTGCTTCACGGCCTTCGCATCAATGTTGGCCATATTGGCCAGTTCGTTCTGGGCAATCAGCCCCACGCGGGAGATGTTCAGTAAGGCATAAACGTCGGTTGAGGCTTTACGGGTGATTTCATAAAAATCGTCCACGTCATCCGCGCCGGTACTGCCGGCATCCACCACCGAGGTCACGCCGGTGGCGATGCCCACGCTGTCCGGTTCGTCGTGATAAATAGGGGAGTTCGGGTAGCAGTGAACGTGGGAGTCAATCCAGCCTGCGCTGACGAACACTTCACCGTTCAACTCAACCGTTTTGCGGGCGGCCGCGGTAATGTCGCCCAGCGCCGCGATTTTTCCGTCCTGAATGGCGATATCGGTCAGGGTATCGTCGGTGAGGCGCGCACGGCGCAGGAGTAAATCAAACATGAGGATCTCCTGATAAGGCGGGCGCCGGGGCGCCCGCGGGCATTAAAGGGCGACCGGGAACAGCCAGCCCAGAATCATTGCACCGAGAATGGCACCACCGGTAATCGGCTTCTGCCAGATATAGAACAGCAGCGCACCCACCAGAGAGCCGACGCCAATAGGAATGGAGGCAGTCATGGCGCTGAGGATAATCAACGGCCCGAGGAAACGACCGGAGGCGTTACCGGCCCCCATCATCACGTCCGCCCCGTAGGTGGAGTTGCTCTGGTTGATGGTGAACTTACGCGCCAGGATGATGACGTAGCCAATTGCCAGGCCAATCACCAGGCCGGTGATCAGCGCGGCAATAAAGTTGGTCACCGGGAACATGATGCCCGCGCCCAGCAGCAGCGCCGGAACCCCGAGGCCCACCCCGGTCTGGATCGCCCCGCCGATATCAAGGATACCGACCAGCGACCCTTCGATAATACGGGCGAACAGGAAGCTCGCACCGAACGCCGCCACCGCGCCGTAAACGCCGGTATCCATCCCCGCTTTCAGCATCGCCACGAAGGCCACTTCGTTGAACGCGCCGATGCCGTAGAGGTAGTACATATGCGTCCCGGCGAAAACACCGGAAGAGAGCAGGCCAACGAAGATCGGGAACGACCAGTCGGCATACCAAAAACCTTTATTCTGTTCCATGTCGAGGCTCCTGTTATTTACCGCTGAGCGCGTTGTGAATCATGTCGAGCCAGTTCGGCACGGTCAGATGGAAGGATTCGATCATCTTCATGTCGAAGCCACGGAAGAAACCGCTCAGCACGAACAGCGCTACGATGGCCGCCATCATCACTTTGGTGACGTGGTTCCATCCGCTCTCTTCAACGCCCTTACCAATCAGGATACCCAGCACCAGACCCGGTACGGCGTTACCCATGATCAGCTGCGCCGCGCCGCCAAAAATGGTGGCCCAGAAGCCCGATTTTTTACCCGCATCGATGGCGGCCAGCCAGAAGATCACCGGCATCACGGTGTTGACCAGCAGGTTTGCCGCAGGCACCAGCACCTTCACGGCGGTTACCTGAAGCGCAGCCGGAACAGAAGAGGCGGTGAGGTTAAGGAAGGTGACGACAATCATGCCGATTACGCCGCAGGCAATCGCCATTTTGCGCGGATCGTGCAGCGTTTCGCCGACGTTACGGTTTTTAATCATCAGTGCTGCAGCACCCCAGTTCGGGATGATGCGGTGATCAACGTCTTGTGTGAATGCACCTGCGGCCACGGAAGAGGCCCAGGCGTTAAAGAAGAAGCCTAACCCAAAGGAGAAGTGAGAAGCCGGATCCCCTTCACAGGAGTTCAGTTCCCCCAACGTACGAAACGCGCCCATACCCTGAGTGGTAGGCGCATGAAACATGCGTGCAGCCCCGGCCCCCACACCGACGCCAACCAGGCCGCCAATGATGAGCGATTTTATTAATATAATTAAGAACATCAGTCTGCCCTTTTATGAATAATCAGCGTTGCGTGACGAAATCCACCTGGTCGAGATTGATGGCAGTCACGTTGACGGTCACATCCAGCTCCACGCTGTAGGTGCGTCTTTCCCGGCGCAGAAAGAAGAACAGAAAAGCTTCTTTACGCACCGCTTCTTGCGCCTGAACGACCTGCACATCCTGTGGCTCAATACGCAGTAAGATATGCGGTGAGGCTTTCATCACCGCGGCCTGAACGTGGTTGAGCGCATCAGCAAAGGCGCGCGCTTTAGCGTCGCCTTTGCCCTTCACTCTCACCGTGGTTGTGAACTGTTCTTTCATGCTTATGCGCCGTGTTTCTTCTGCCACGCCTGAACCAGACGCTCGCCCAGCTCTTCTTTATCCATAAAGCCAAAGCCCAGCACATTGCAGCCTTCATTGATGGCGGTGACACCTTCATCCACTGAACGCATGCCGTATTTGGCTTTGTAGCCATATTTGGTTTGTGCGGTGATGGCACCCGCGCCGCCGCTGCCGCAGAAGGAGATGCCGAAGGTGGCATTTTCCGCTTTCATCACGTCACCGAGCTTCATGTCTGCCGCCACACCCGGCACGACAACCGCGCGTCCACCGGCTTTTTCAACGCCTGCCGCCACTTTCTGACCTTTACCCAGGCGATCGCCAATCACGACTGTAATCTGTTCCATGTGTTGCTCCTTAAAGGTTGTCTTTCGCGACTTCGAAGTGAACGGAAAGCAGCCAGGCCTCTTCATCAGGAAGGTTGCCAAACTGCGCGACCACTTCACGGGCAAGCCGCATTGAATCGGGAGAAATTTCGTCGAACAGCTCGGCTTCAACCTCCGGCAGCGGCTCGCCGGTCACGGACCGGTGCGCCATCGCGCGAACGTGGGAGGTGAGCATCTGTTCCTGTACTGCGTTGGGGATGATGTTGTGCCGGGCCAGCAGGGCATACACCTGCGCCAGCATGGTGTTAGCGAGCTGCTCTGTTTGCACCGCCTGATCTCCAACGTCGTTCATTACCGCTCCGTTAATCACTCGTCTTACCCCGTTAATGGCTCTGGAATAAAACTAACGTTGGGGGGGAATTGTTTGTAGCGAGTTGTTTTCCACTTCGAAGTGGAAAGGCGAGCACCGGCAGTGATCTGTGCCACATAAATATGCTGAATATAGATAAATCACTGTATTTACGTGATGAATATCACGCTATCTGACGGCAATTAAGGGGGCGTGGGAGCGAAAAAGATTATGGGCCGGCGTGCAAATATGTGAGGTGGATAAGGTTTTCTTATGCCCGGAGAGCAAACATGCGGGGGCGATTAACCGCCCCCGCACGGGGAAAGCGCGTACCGGGAATTAACGATACTTTTTGTGATAGGTATTACGCGTGGTCACAAACTGGTCAGCTGCCGCCTGGGCTTCCTTCACTTTGCCTTCGTTGGCAAGCTTCAGTGCACCGTCAATCTGACCGACCAGCACGTCAAAGCCGTGGCGGTAGTCTTTCATCTCAGCGCTGTCTGCCGCTTTATTTTCCAGCTTTGGCGGCGTGGATTTCTGCGCGTCCAGTGCCGCTTCACGCATTTTGGTCAATGCGCCTTTCATTTCCGCCGCATTGTCCGTTTTCTGCACCACCTTCAGGTTTTCACTGAGGATGCCCATGTCGTCTTCAAGATCGGCAGCAAACGCAGAAGAACCAAGAACCAGCGTTGACGCTGCGACGATCGCTAACAGGTGTTTACGCATTGCTCACTTCCTTTTTTATTATTAAAACGCCTTTACGGGTATTACTGCCCGGCGATTTTCATCTCCGGTAAGAGGACTGAACCACACTGTATATTGCTACGTGTTTCAATATCGTTACCGACAGTAACAATATTGCGCCACATGTCTTTCAGGTTGCCGGCGATGGTAATTTCGCTAACCGGATACTGAATTTCACCGTTCTCAACCCAGAAGCCCGCCGCGCCGCGCGAATAATCGCCGGTAATGCCGCTTACGCCCTGGCCCATTAACTCGGTGACGACCAGACCGGTACCCATCTCTTTAAGCATCTGCTCAAAGCTCAGGCCCTGACCCGCGATTCGCCAGTTGTGAATGCCGCCCGCGTGACCGGTGCTTTTCAGACCCAGCTTGCGCGCAGAGTAGTTGGTCAGCAGCCACTGCGTCAGAATGCCGTCTTTGATGATATCGCGGCGCTCGGTGCGCACACCTTCGCTGTCGAACGGCGTCGAGGCCAGCCCTTTCAGCAGGTGCGGATGCTCTTCAATGGTCAGCCATTCCGGCAGGATCTGCTTGCCCAGCGAGTCGAGCAGGAACGTCGATTTACGGTAAACGGAGCCCCCGGCAATCGCCCCCACCAGGTGGCCAAACAGGCCGGTCGCCACTTCATTGGCAAAAATGACCGGGGCTTTCATGGTGGAGAGTTTACGTGGCGACAGACGGGACAGCGTGCGCTGCGCGCATTCTGCGCCAACCCACTCAGGAGACTGCAAATCGCCCAGCGCGCGACCGATGGTGTAGGCGTAATCACGCTCCATATCCCCATTCTCTTCAGCGATAACGCAGCTGGAGAGCGAATGGCGCGTTGAGCAGTAGCCCTGCAGCATCCCGTGGCTGTTACCAAACACTTTGATACCGTAGTGGCTGTTAAAACTTCCACCTTCGGTATTGGTGATGCGTTTATCGGCCTTCAGAGACGCCTGCTCGGCACGGGCAGCCAGTTCGATTGCTTCGTCCGGCGTCACTTCCGCCGGGTGGAAAAGATCGAGATCCGGGGCATCGAATGCCAGCAGCTCTTTGTCGGCAACGCCGGCGTAAGGATCGGGCGAGGTGTAACGCGCAATATCCAGCGCAGCCTGCACCGTACGGGCAATGGCATCCGGGCTGAGATCGGTCGATGACGCGCTGCCTTTGCGATTCTGGTGATAAACCGTGATCCCCAGGGCGCCATCGCTGTTGAATTCTACATTTTCCACTTCGCCGTAGCGGGTGCTGACGCTGATGCCGGTGGTTTTGCTTACCGCCACTTCGGCGCCATCTGATTTACCTGAAGCGAGCGTCAGCGCGGTGGAGACGGCTTCTTCCAGAATCTTACGCTGCGCTTCAACTTGTGAGGTTACTTTCATCGCAAATGCCATACTGTAAGAGAGAGTTAATTGAAGTCTAACAGAGAACCGTTTTTCAGTGCGCGTCTTAACTGGTAACATTAGCCTCTTTTTTTAAGGAGCCTGACATGACTAAGCAGCCCGAAGACTGGCTCGACGACGTTCCCGGTGATGACATCGAAGACGAAGATGATGAGATCATCTGGGTCAGTAAAAGTGAAATTAAACGTGACGCCGAAGAGTTAAAACAGCTTGGCGCGGAAATGGTAGAACTGGGTAAAAACGCGCTGGATAAACTCCCGCTCGACCAGGATCTGCGCGATGCCATTGAACTGGCACAGAAAATCAAGAAAGAAGGCCGTCGCCGTCAGCTTCAGCTTATCGGTAAAATGCTGCGTCAGCGTGACGTTGAACCGATCCGCCAGGCGCTGGACAAACTGAAAAACCGCCACAACCAGCAGGTTGCGCTGTTCCATAAGCTTGAGCAGATCCGCGATCGTCTGATTGAACAAGGTGATGATGCGGTACCGGAAGTACTGAACCTGTGGCCGGATGCCGATCGCCAGCAGCTGCGTTCGTTTATCCGCAATGCCCAGAAAGAGAAAGAGGCGAACAAGCCGCCGAAGTCTGCACGCCTGATTTTCCAGTATCTGCGTGAGCTGTCTGAAAACGAAGAGTAAGCACAGCATCGTTGAGTGTCCTCAACCCCGCCCCTCTCCCTGTGGGCGAGGGAGAAAAAGCCCGGTAAGCGTGAGCGCTACCGGGCTTTTTTTTTACTCGGCGACCGCCTGCGCTTTCTTCGCCAGACCGTCCAGCAGCTTCTGATGGATCCCACCAAAACCGCCGTTGCTCATCACCAGAATGTGATCGCCAGGCTGTGCGGATTTCACCACCATATCCGCCAGCGCATCCACATCCGCACTCCAGTGCGCAGGCTGAATGCAGGCATCGGCCACTTCGGCCACCTGCCACGGAATATGCTGCGGCTGCAGCAGGAAGACTTCATCGGCACGCCCTAAGGATGGCGCAAGATCGTCTTTGCAGATGCCCATTTTCATGGTGTTCGAACGCGGTTCCAGCACGGCCAGAATGCGAGCGGTCCCGCCGACTTTGCCGCGTAAGGCCGCAAGCGTCGCCAGAATGGCGGTCGGGTGATGCGCAAAATCGTCATACACCGTGACGCCGTGGGCTTCACCGCGCAGCTCCAGACGACGGCGGGCGTTAATGAACGAGCCTAACGCATCCGCCGCATCCGCAGGCTGAACGCCCACATGACGTGCCGCGGCAATCGCCATCAGGCCGTTGTGCATGTTGTGCTCGCCCACCAGGCCCCACTTCACCTCACCCACTTTCTCACCGTCGAGCAGCACTTCCCACTCGGAGGCATCCGCGTTGAGTTTTTTCGCCTGCCAGTGTCCCTGCTCGCCCACCAGCTCCTGCTCGCTCCAGCATCCCATCGCCAGGGTTTGCTTCAGGTTGATGTCGTTTTCCGGCAGGATGATGCGGCCCTGACCCGGAACGATGCGCACCAGATGGTGGAACTGTTTCTGAATCGCTTTCAGGTCGTCAAAAATATCCGCGTGATCGAACTCAAGGTTATTGAGGATCAGCGTCCGCGGGCAGTAGTGCACAAACTTGGAGCGCTTGTCGAAGAACGCGCAGTCATACTCGTCGGCTTCGATCACGAAGAACGGGCTGTCACCCAGACGCGCAGAAACATCGAAATTACCCGGTACACCCCCGATTACAAAACCTGGCTTATAACCACAGGCTTCGAGGATCCAGGTCGCCATTCCGGCTGTCGTGGTTTTGCCATGCGTTCCGGCTACGGCAACGACCCAACGGTCGCGCAGCACGAAATCATGCAGCCACTGCGGGCCAGACATGAACGGAATGTTGCGTTCCAGAACCGCCTCAACGCACGGATTACCGCGGGTCATGGCGTTGCCAATGATCACCAGATCCGGCTCAGGATCCAGCTGGCTGGCATCGTATCCCTGAATCAGAGAGATGCCCTGTTTCTCCAGAAGCGTGCTCATCGGCGGATACACATTGGCGTCCGAACCTGTCACTTCATGGCCCAGAGAGCGCGCCAGCATTGCCAGTCCGCCCATGAAAGTGCCACAAATCCCCAATATATGAATGCGCATACGTCACTATCCTTCTTCAATGTGGCGCACATTTTACTCACATGTCAGCGACAGCGAAACGCATTTCAGGTAAATCCGTATATTGCTGGCGCGATTCACCTCTGCGCTAATATTTGAATGTTTGTTAAGATTGTTGGGCTTTAGTCGTTTTAGTGAACATACAATCGCTCTACTCACAAAGATGCAGGGAAAGTGTTATGAAAACGTTAGGTGAATTTATTGTCGAAAAGCAGCACGAGTTTTCTCATGCTACGGGTGAACTCACTGCTTTGCTGTCGGCAATAAAGCTGGGCGCTAAGATCATCCACCGTGATATCAACAAGGCCGGTCTGGTCGATATCCTGGGTGCCAGCGGTGCCGAGAACGTTCAGGGCGAGGTTCAACAGAAACTCGATCTGTTCGCAAATGAAAAACTGAAAGCTGCACTGCGCGCGCGCGACATCGTGGCGGGTATCGCCTCCGAAGAAGAAGATGAAATTGTCGTTTTCGAAGGGTGTGAACACGCTAAATACGTTGTGCTGATGGATCCGCTGGACGGTTCCTCTAACATCGACGTTAACGTTTCTGTCGGTACCATTTTCTCCATCTACCGCCGCGTCACGCCTGTTGGCACGCCGGTGACAGAGGAAGATTTCCTGCAGCCGGGCAGTAACCAGGTGGCGGCCGGTTACGTCGTTTATGGCTCCTCCACCATGCTGGTGTACACCACGGGCTGCGGCGTTCACGCCTTTACTTACGATCCCTCGCTGGGCGTTTTCTGCCTGAGTCAGGAACGTATGCGCTTCCCGGAGAAGGGTAACACCTACTCCATCAACGAAGGCAACTACATCCGATTCCCGAACGGCGTGAAGAAATACATCAAGTTCTGCCAGGAAGAAGATAAAGCCACTCAGCGCCCGTACACGTCCCGCTATATCGGCTCGCTGGTTGCTGACTTCCACCGCAACCTGCTGAAAGGCGGTATCTACCTCTACCCAAGCACGGCTAGCCACCCTGACGGCAAGCTGCGTCTGCTGTATGAATGCAACCCAATGGCGTTCCTGGCCGAACAGGCTGGCGGCAAGGCGAGCGACGGTAAAGAGCGTATTCTGGACATCGTGCCGGAAAGCCTGCACCAGCGTCGTTCGTTCTTTGTCGGCAACACCCATATGGTTGATGACGTTGAACGTTTTATCCGTGAGTATCCGGACGCATAACCCATAACACGGGGAGCCCTTCAGGCTCCCCGCTTCATTTATATATTTTACCGTATAAGTGTTTATAAAAAACACGCTTTAATATTCGGTTTTGCTCCTGCATTATTTCCATAACAGTTTGACAAATATTTCCTGGAGCCTAACCGTCATGAGAAATTATTCCCGTGCTAATACCGGCATTGATTTAAATCTTATCCCTGTTTTTATTGAAGTGGTCCGCTGCGGCAGTATGGCAAAAGCCTCCGTACGTCTGGAGATGTCGCGCCCCGCGGTGAGTCTGGCATTAAAACGCTTTAATCAGCTGTTTGACGAGCCGCTATTTTTCCGCAAAGGGTTATATCTTGAGCCGACTGAAAATGCATTAGCATTAACCCAGTCTCTGGAAATATTAATGGGCGACATTCATGATAATATTGGCGCATTAAATTCAGCGACACATAAAACCCCGACACAGAATGCGACGGGGCGGGAAAATATTATGCCGCTGTCTGAGCCGTCAGTTTAAATGATGCCATGGCGTCCATCAGCTGACGCGATTGCTCTTCCAGCGAGCGCGTCGCGGCAGAAGATTGCTGGACCAGCGCCGCATTCTGCTGCGCGGTTTCGTCCATCTGATTCACGGCAATATTCACCTGCTCAATGCCGCGACTTTGCTCCTGGGACGCGGTCGCAATCTCGCGCATCAGTTTGGTCATGCGCAGTACTTCTGTTGCGATCTCATCCATCGTTTCGCCAGCCTGCTGCGCCAGCTCGCTGCCTTCGTTTACGTGGGTCTGAGAATCACTGATAAGCGAACGGATCTCTTTTGCTGCGTCAGCGCTGCGGCTGGCGAGGTTTCGCACTTCACCGGCGACAACGGCAAACCCGCGCCCCTGCTCACCCGCGCGCGCCGCTTCCACCGAGGCGTTCAGCGCCAGAATATTGGTCTGGAAGGCAATGCCGTCAATGACGCTCAGAATATCGGCGATGCGTGCCGAACTGCCGGCGATATCACGCATTTTTTCAATGACGTAGCAGACCATTTCGCTGCCGTGATCGGCGGTGTCAGACACGGATTTCGCCAGCTGGTGCGCCTGCTCGGCGTTGTCTGCATTGAGTTTCACCGTGGCGGTGATCTCTTCCATGCTGGCGGCCGTCTGCTCAAGCGATGTCGCGGTGGATTCCGTGCGCTGGGCAAGATCCATGTTCCCCACCGTCAGCTCGCGGCTGCCGG
This sequence comes from Enterobacter cloacae complex sp. 2024EL-00711, assembly GCF_047529885.1. Taxonomy (NCBI): domain Bacteria; kingdom Pseudomonadati; phylum Pseudomonadota; class Gammaproteobacteria; order Enterobacterales; family Enterobacteriaceae; genus Enterobacter; species Enterobacter cloacae complex sp. 2024EL-00711. The sequence continues at coordinate 99,704 of NZ_JBLIZC010000003.1, read as the reverse complement.
TATCAATTTGCGAGCTGGCATCACGTACCCGTAAAACCGAGTTCATCAGAGACTGCCGCATCCCCTCAATGGCCGCGTTCAGGCGGTTAAACTCCTGGCTCGCCGGGTCATTCAGCGTGTGGGTTAAATCGCCCGCCGCCACGTTCTCCAGCTGAGCAATGGAGGCCGAAAGCGGTTTGAGCAGCATGTGACGCAGTACCAGCCACGCCAGCACAATAATGCCAGCCGTCAGCAGCGCGGCCACCACGATCAGGATCAGTACCCGGTTTTTGCTCGACTGCACGGCCTTCACTTCCGCTTTCCCGCGCGCTTCGCTCCATTTCTGAAAGACCTGCATATCATTATCAAACTGCGCCGCCACCGGGATCAGCGTGTTCTCCAGCAGATCGTAATAGCTGTCTGCGCTCTGATCGTTCAGGGCTTTCAGCATCGGGTCGATCCCCTGCTGGTTATAGGTCGCCAGGCTCGCGGCCACCTTATCCAGCAGTTTTTGTCCCTGCTCATCCGCCACCCCGCCGTCGATCACGCCTTTCAGCGTTTTACGGGCCTGGGCAATCTCCTGATTGATGTTTTTCACCGATTTGGCCGCGTCATCCAGCATGCCGATTTCCATCATCCGGACCGCCTGACCCGCTTCATTACGCGCGCGCAGGATCAGGGTATAGCCAGAATTAAGCTGCACCATCTGCTCACCCTGAAGGTGGTTGATGCGCTGGAGTGAAGAAGAACTCTGTGTGAGGGCATAAATGCCAATGCCGCTGACAAGCAGCAGCAGAAGAGTCATAACGGCCAGTAAAGAGAGCAAGCCGGTACGAATCGATAGCGTTTTAAGCATGATATTATTTCCGGTAGCGAGATATTTCTGGGCATAAAAAAAGAGTATCGGCCGCTACCGGAAAATGTTTAGACTTTAAGCAAATTCAGCGTGTTATGGCTCTGTTATTGAAGTGTTTACACGGGTAACAGGCGAGCTTTGTCGGTTCTCCCAGAGCACCGTCAGGCCGCGCTGCAGGGCGATAAAAATAAACAACAGAATGCCAATGGCGATCTTGGTCCACCATGAACTGAGTGTGCCGTCAAAGTTGATATAGGTCTGTATCAGCCCCTGGATCGCCACGCCGAACAGCGTCCCCAGCACCGTGCCAACGCCGCCGCTGAGCAACGTGCCGCCAATCACCACCGAGGCGATGGCATCAAGTTCCACCCCGACGCCTGCCAGGGCATAACCCGCCTGGGTATAAATCGAGAAGACGATCCCCGCCAGCGTCGCCAGTCCGGTCGAGAGCATATAGATGCGGATTGTGGTGCTGCGGGTGGAGATCCCCATCAGGTTTGCCGAGGTGGCACTGCCGCCAATGGCATAGACCTGATTACCAAACCGGGTACGGTGGGCAAGGAAGATCCCCACCACCACCACGCCCAGCATCAGCAACCCCATCGCGCTCAGACGACCGCCGCCGGGGATTTTCCACGCCAGGCTGGAGAGCGTGTCGTAGACAGGATGGTTAATCGGAATCGATTCTTCCGAGACCAGGTAGCTTACGCCGCGCAGGAAGAACATGCCGGCGAGGGTGATAATAAAAGCCGGAATTTTCAGCGCGTCGATCAAAAGCCCCATAAATGCGCCAAACGCGCAGCCCATCACCAGCACCAGCGGGAAAGCCAGCAGCGGCGAGATCCCCCAGAAACCGATCGCTTTTGCGAGGAATACGCCCGTGAAAGCGATCACCGACCCAACCGAGAGATCGATCCCGCCGGAGAGGATCACAAAGGTCATGCCAACGGCGATAATGCCTAAAAAGGCGTTATCCGTCAGAATGTTGCAAATCACCCGGGTAGAGGCAAAGCCCGGGAATTGCGTCAGGCAGTAGAGATAACCCAGCACAAACACGCCCAGGGTGATCATTAACGGTAAATTACGTTTTATCATGGCCACGGATCCCTTTAATGATGCTGACAAAGCGCGGCGACTGGACGATCAGCACGCAGAGCACGACCACCGCTTTCACCACCTGGTTGAGTTCCGGCTGAAAACCGGAGAGCAGGATCCCGGTATTCATACCCTGAATAATCAGCGCGCCGATCACCGAGAGCAACAGATTAAACCGCCCGCCCATCAGCGATCCGCCACCGATAACCACCGCCAGGATCGCATCTAGCTCCAGCCATAACCCGGCGTTGTTGGCATCCGCACCACGGATGTCCGCCGCGACGATCACCCCGGCAATGGCGGCGCAAATGCCGCTCAGCACATAGGTCAGCATAACCATCAGCCGTGTATTAACCCCGGCGTTTCGCGCCGCACGGATGTTAATTCCGACCGCTTCAATGAACATGCCCAGCGCCGTTTTACGGGTAAAGAGCCAGAACACCACTAATGTGACCAGCGCAATAACGATCGGCGTCGGAAAGAAGAACAACTTACCGCTGCCAAGCCATGCCAGGCCGGGGGAGTTGAAGGTCACAATCTGACCCGAGGTGATAAGCTGTGCCACACCGCGTCCAGCCACCATCAGGATGAGAGTGGCGACAAACGGCTGAATTTTCAGGACCGCCACCAGAATGCCGTTCCACAGTCCGGCCAGCACCCCGGTACCTAATGCAGCCAGCAGCACCACCGGCAGGCTGTGCCCGGCGACGGTCATGGACGCTGCCGTGGCGCCGGCGATGGCCATCACCGCACCGACGGAGAGGTCAATCCCGCCGGTGGCGATCACCAGCGTCATACCAATGGCCAGAAGCGCCACCGGGGCGGCGCGGTTTAAAATGTCTATCGGACTGCCAAACAGCCGGCCATCCTGCACGATAATCTGAAAGAAATGCGGGGCGACCAGGCTATCGATCAGCAGCACCAGCAGCAACGCGATAATTTGCGGCGTGCCGGTAGGCCAGGTGAAGCGGCGCCTGGTTGCACCGGTTTGCGGAAGCGAACGGGGCATCACGATTAACTCCTTACGCCGCGATGGCATTCATGATTGCCGGAACGGACAGTTTATCCAGCGGGATCTCTGCCACCTGCTTACGATCGCGCATGATGATGACGCGATCGGCATACCCCACCAGCTCTTCCAGCTCGGATGAAATAACCAGCAGCGCCAGACCGTCTGCACACAGCGTTTCGATAAGCCGGATAATTTCGGCGTGCGCCCCAACGTCGATACCGCGCGTCGGTTCATCGAGGATCAGGAACTGGGGTTTAGTCAGCAGCCAGCGTGACAGCAATACCTTCTGCTGGTTGCCACCGGAGAGAAATTCAATGGGCTGTTCAGCGCTCGGCGTACGTATACCGAGCTGACGGATAAATCGCTCGGCAATGGCGTTTTGCTCTTTCCGCGGGATGGGGCGTAGCCATCCGCGCTGCGCCTGCAGAGCCAGAATGATATTTTCCCGCACCGAGGCGGCGGCAATTATGCCATCGGTTTTCCTGTCTTCCGGGCAGAAGCCCACGCCCAGGCAGGAGGCCTGATGCGGCGATCGCAGGGTCTGCGGTTTACCTTTGATCAGCGCGCTGCCGCTGTCCGCAGGTTTGATCCCGAAGATCACCTCAGCGGTTTCGGTGCGCCCGGAACCCAGCAGGCCCGCCAGCCCGACAATTTCACCGGGCCGCACGTCCAGATTAAAGGGTGAGATCACCCCTTTTTTGCCAAAATCGCTGAAGGCTGCGACCGGTTTATCGCTGAGCAGCGTGCGGCCTGCACGCTGAAGCGCGTTGGTTTCCAGCTCGCGGCCCAGCATCATTTTGACCAGTTCTATCTGCGGCAGCTCGCGGGTTTCGCGGCAGCCGACAAAGCTGCCGTTGCGCAGCACCGTGATGCGATCGCTGACCTCATACACCTGATCGAGGAAGTGGGTGACGAAGATCAGGCTTACCCCCTGATCGCGCAGCTGGCGCATCAGGGTAAAGAGCATTTCGACTTCCTGGGTATCAAGGCTCGCGGTGGGCTCATCAAGGATCAGCACTTTCGCGGAGAGATCGATCGCCCGGCAAATCGCGACAATTTGCTGCATCGCGACGGAAAAACGGTTCAGCGGTTCGCGAACGTCCAGGGAGAAGCCATAGGATTCCATCAGCCTGGTGGCCCGCGCTTCCATCTCTTTGCGTCGCAGCAGGCCGAAGCGTCTTGGCTCACGGCCGATAAACAGGTTATCCGCCACCGACATATTCGGCAGCAGGTTCACTTCCTGGTAAACCGTCCCAATCCCCAGCTGCTGCGCATGGGCGGTGTTTTTTGGCGAAATGGCGTTGCCTTCTAGCCAGATTGTGCCGCTATCGGCATGGTAAACGCCGGTAAGTGCCTTAATCAGCGTCGATTTTCCCGCACCGTTCTCTCCCAGCAGCGCCATAATCTCACCGCGTCGCAGGCTAAAATCAACGTTATCCAGCGCTTTTACACCGGGGAAAAACTTGCTTAAGCCCTCTGTGCGGAGGATTTCCTGGTGTTGTGTGTCGGTCATGTTTCCCCCTCACCCTCGCCCTCTCCTGGTTGGGAAGAGGGAAATGTTCATGCCAGTCTACCCGCCCTTGTACACCCTCTCCCCTCAGGGGAGAGGAGGGGGTAAGGGGCGAGAGAAAAGGCCTTAGTAGCCCATATTTTTCTTCTTCTCTAACTCTTCTTTCGCGGTGTCAGGCAGGTAGAGCGTCGATTTGGTGATCGTCACTTTTTCAGGCAGGGTGCCGTCTTTCTTGAATTTCTCCAGCGCATCGAATGCCGGGCCAGCCATGTTTGGCGTCAGCTCCACGCTGGCGTTCGCTTCGCCGTCCATCATCGCTTTATAGATATCCGGCACGCCATCGATAGAGCCAGTGAGGATATCTTTGCCCGGCTTCAGCCCCGCTTCTTTGATGGCCTGAATAGCCCCGATCACCATGTCATCGTTGTGGGCGTAAACCATGCAGATGTTCTTGCCGTTGTTTTCAGCCTTGATAAAGCTCTCCATGACCTCTTTACCTTTACTGCGGGTAAAGTCGCCGGACTGAGAGCGGATAATCTTAATGTTTGGCGCTTTGGCGATGGCTTCCGCGAAGCCTTTCTTACGATCGATGGCCACGCTCGCCCCGACGGTACCCTGCAACTCAACGACGTTACACGGCTTGCCGTCCACCTGTTTCACCAGCCAGTCACCAATTAATTGACCCTCGAGAACGTTGTTGGCGGTGACGGTGGTCATATAGAGAGATTTGTCTTTTACATCAATGGAACGATCGAGCAAAACAACCGGGATCTCAGCGTCTTTCGCTTCCTTCAGGACCGGCTCCCAGCCAGTGGCCACGACCGGCGCAATAAAGATGGCATCAACGCCCTGGGCGATAAATGACCGCACGGCTTTGATCTGGTTTTCCTGTTTTTGCTGCGCATCGGCGATTTTCAGGGTGATACCGCGTTTCTGGGCCTCGCTTTTCGCAACGTTGGTTTCTGCCGCTCGCCAGCCGGATTCAGAGCCGACCTGGGAAAAACCTACGGTTAAAGGGGCGGCCATCGCCATAGACGACATGGCTGCCGAAACTGCTGTGACAAGAAGTAAGCGCTTCCACATATGAACGTCCTCGTAGGGGTGTTTATTGTTGGTTAAAAGATGTTCTGCGAAATGACTATAGCCAATGAAATATGTAACGAATTGCGTTACATCACACTTCAGAAAAGTGAATAAAACGTTAATCACAAGTTTGTAATCGCTTTCATTTCACCATTAAAAAAGCGGCTGAGTTTATGGATTTTCCTGTCATGGAATCGGTCTGAAAAGTGGGGAGAACGTGGAGAGAAGACGAAAACAGGCGGAGACATTCAGCGCCAGTTGGCTATAATACCTGCCACTTGTTTACCATCCATTTTAAAGGACACAGACATGAGCTTACTCAACGTCCCTGCGGGTAAAGAACTGCCAGAAGACATCTACGTAGTTATCGAAATCCCGGCTAACGCAGATCCTATCAAATACGAAGTGGACAAAGAGAGCGGTGCGCTGTTTGTAGACCGTTTCATGTCTACCGCCATGTTCTACCCATGCAACTACGGTTACATCAACCACACCCTGTCTCTGGACGGTGACCCGGTTGACGTACTGGTTCCAACGCCATACCCACTGCAGCCAGGCGCAGTCATTCGCTGCCGTCCTGTTGGCGTGCTGAAAATGACCGACGAATCTGGTGAAGATGCGAAACTGGTTGCTGTTCCGCACACCAAACTGAGCAAAGAGTACGATCACATCAAAGATGTGAACGACCTGCCAGAACTGCTGAAAGCGCAGATCACTCACTTCTTCGAGCACTACAAAGACCTCGAAAAAGGCAAGTGGGTTAAAGTTGACGGCTGGGAAAACGCAGAAGCAGCGAAAGCGGAAATCATCTCCTCTTTCGAACGCGCTGCGAAGAAGTAATTCTTACCGCTGAATAATAAGGCCCCGCGAGTCGGGGCTTTTTTGTACCTTGCGTCTGACGCGATACTGGCACGCTAAATACGGTATAGCGGGTAACATCTCAAGGAACCAGCAGAATATATGAGCTTGTGACCCCAGGTTTTGTCCCCGGCAGAGCCGACCTGTTTGAAGAGCTTGCAGGGTATTATGAGAGTGATGACCTGATATTTACCGAGATAGGTCTTTGATATCATCTAACGCTATTAATAGCCTGCATTTGCCCTACACGCTGCGTTAAAACAATTACCGACGAATATGCCCGTTTCGTGTCTGCTTCAGGGCTGTATGAAGACAGGTGTATCTACCCTTTTTGTTGCAATGCACAGCGGGTAGAGTAAACGGCATACCCTGAGCTCAGGTGCTACTAATATCACCCATAGCTATTTTTTAATTGAGTTGCTGGTCAGCACACTCCTGACCGTCGCGATTGTGGGCGTTTTACATGCTACGTTTCTTTCTTCACAGCATAAAGATGGGCTACATAAAGGCGTTTGACTGTTACGGCAAAGACAGCAAATGGCAGTATCTCTGCATCATGACATTCCAGCTCGCCTGGTTTTTGTTTTATTTATGGATCCCCTACCGTAGCGATTATGCCATTGTGCTGTTTTTACTGTTTTTTATTCCCGTCATTTCAAGCAATACGCGGTGCATCAACTACTACGGCTTTTCACGCGCCCTGTGCCTGATATGGCTGGTTGCTCCGTACATCATGCTTTTTGTTCCGCTGTTTTTGACCCGACGCCGAAGCACAGAAGAGAGCTAAGCCCATAAAAAACAACGCCACCTGACGGTGGCGTTGTTTTTTTCAGTACTGGTCTCTGTCTAACCAGTTACCGCTTACAATCCGCTTTAACCCCTTGACCGGACGCTGGTAGACGTACATCCACGCACTTCCATACGGCGTCTGGATCAACTGGCGAGCGTATTCACCGCCCCTGGTGCGCAAGGCATCAAGTTCGGCAAGTGTAGCATTATCAATACGATAAACTTCACCCTGTACTGTTCCTTCCCCAGGAACCGCGCCTGGATAGTGGCCCAGGCTATACAACTGGTAGTTCTCGATATTGTAATTCCCCAGCAGCAGGGCATTGGTCATCCAGTGACTGTTGCCTTGCTTGGTTCGTAAACTGCCGTAGACAAATATTCGCATTGCTAAAACTCAAACTGATAGAGCAGATCAAGTGCCTGGTCTACGCCGGACACTGCTTCCAGATATAGCTTAGGCATAAGGCGATAGCGTAACGTGAGTGTTGCCAGTGAGTCAAAGATCCCCACGCCATATTTTACCTGCAGACCCGGCAGTACATAGCCACTGACCACCACTTGCGAGGAGTCACCCACGCCCTGGGTGTCCAGTGCCAGATTGCTTACGCCGAACGTCTCGCCGATTTTACCCACAACCTGCCCACTTTGTGCAACCCCCAGACCCACTAACATCGAGGTCATCGCTGCACTGTCGCTCTGGCCGCTCTCCAGTCCTTGCCCACGCAGCAGGTAAGACAGGGCTTCCTGTTGCGACATTGCCGGGTCGGAGAAGATCTCCGCCTTCGGCTCATCAGCAGAGCCGGTAACGCGAACACCCGCAATAACGTCGTTTTCGGTGGCTTCCGGGTTACGAATCGCTTCGATATTGAGCAGTGGCTGATCCGGTGGGCCGGAGAACAGCAGCTCACCTTTACGCACAATCAGATCCTGACCATAGGCATGGAAGCGCCCTTCAGGAATATTGATCTGGCCGTTCAGACCCAGACCCTGCTTGTCCTGCGCGACTTTCAGATCCCCCGTCAGTCTCGCCTTCAGCCCAAACGCATCCAGACGCACGTTATTGCCGACGTGAACGGTGAGGTTACTGTTGATCGGAATACCGGCGCTCTTCTGCTCAACGGGTTTGAGATTTTCATTGAGCATGACTTCGTCACTGGAGACGCCCACCGCGCTCTCAGGCACCTCGTGCACCACGATGCGTGCCCACGGTACGTCCACGTTGCCGTCCAGCGTGAAGAGGCTTGGGGTGGCTTCAAAGACAATATCCGGGGATACGTCCAGACGTACCATCGGCGGTACGGTGATCCGCACCTTGCTGCCTTTGGCCGCAACACGGGCCCGCCAGTTATCAAGCTGGCTCCAGTCGGCGTCGCCGCTGAGGTTGATTTGCCCCTGCTGGGTACGCACCACCCCGGCGAGGGTCGAGCTCATGCCGTTGAAGTTCATCGCAATCTGGCTTGGCTGCATATCAAACGGCATAAAGTTGCCGTCGATATCCACGCCGTTAAGCTGCATCTGGCCAAACAGCTGCGGGCTTTGCGCATTGCCCGCCAGGCGCAGGTTCGCGCTGAGCATCCCCTCTGCTTTTTCTCCACGTGAGAAAATCGGGTTGGCCATCGCCAGGTTGAAGTTGCGGATATTAACGTTACCGGCGAGATTACGGCGTCCTTGCGGATCGGTAATCTGCACCTGCCCGTCAAACTGACCGTTGTTGGTCAGACGGATAAGCCACCCCAGCTCCGCGCGGTTGTTATGCAGATCGGCACTCAGGTTGAGGGTATCAAACGCCACCGGCAGCGGTGCGTCGTTCACCTCCTGTATCACCTTCACGTTACGACCAGAGAGCGTCACGCTACCCTGCGGCAGCCCCTCTTTGGTCGTGTCCCACGCGACATCGGCTTTCCCGCTAAAGACGCCGCTGGCCTGAGTCGTGTCCGGCATAAACGGTTTTAGCATCGCCAGGTCGAAGCGATTAAGGTTGATCTGCGCACGCCCTTCAGCCCCCGCATCAATGGTCTGCGGCACGCACAGTTCCGCATTCGGGTTGGTCCAGCAGTGCGGTCCGATACTGATCTTTTGTTCGGCGTTGCGGTAGTCCAGCGCGATAGAGCGGGACAGCGCCAGCGGCCCTACCGGGGTGTTGAAGCGGGTATTGTCCAGCGTCCCTTTCCAGCGCGCCTGTTTGCGATCAAAGCTTCCGGTCAGATGAAGCTGACCGGATACCGGCTCGCCCTGCACCTTAAGCTGGAGATCGTGCTGTTTTTCGTTACCTTTGGCATCCAGAGTGACCAGATTAATGTTCACGTCGGGCTGAGAAATGCGCTCCACGCGCAGGTTCAGGTTACCGCCAATCTGATCGGTGGATTTCACATCCCCTTCGACGCGAACCCGCGCAACGGTCAGCGCCTGCCAGCGCAGGTTGCTGGCGGTGATATCGGCCAGCAGCTGCGGAGCCTCTACCGTGCCGCGCACCTTCACTAACCCTTTCGCCGTACCGCCCAACCCTGGCAGGGCGTTATCCAGATTTGGCGCATCAATGGTGGCATCGAGATTAAGATCTTTCACCCCCAGCTCGCCTTTGATATCCGCCGTGTTACGGCCCAGCGCCACGTGCAGACCCGGGATCACCCACTGCAGATAGCTGTTGCCCTTCAGCGAGCCTTCAACGTTGACCTTATTCTGCTTCACGTTACCGGTAAGCTTGATTTCCGGCACGTCCATCTGCCACGTACCGCCATACAGGCTGCCGCGGGTTTTGATCAGGCCGTCCAGTTTTGATGGCCAGTCTGGCACCTCTTTGGCCGTGTTGATCCCCGTCAGCTTCAGCTCGCCGCGCCAGCTGATCGCCTGCTGCCAGTCGAGCAGCGCGGTGAGTTCAGTTTTGCCTTCCAGCGCCGCGACGGTCAGTTTGTCGAGATTCACCTGCTGCTCGTTGCCTTTAGCATCCAGCGTAATCGTCGCTGGCGGAACACCTTGCCCCTTCACCGCCGTGCGGAACGACAGGGTGTAATCCGTCATTTTGCCGCTCAGCTTGAGCTTCAGGTCATCGGCCTGGAACTGTTTTTCGCCGGTGAACGGCCAGTAGAGCTGCTTACTGACAACCTCAAGGTTGAGCGGCAGCCCCGCTTCCGCCAGCTGCGTTTGCGCGCGCAGATCCATATCCACCGGGCCGGAGAGGTTAACGCCGACATCCAGTTTATCGCGCAGCGCCCCGCCCACTTTGACCTTCACTTTTTCGCCTTTCAGCGGGTCGATGTTGAGCGAACTGTTCAGGGTGATATCCACCGGCCAGTTGTCGCGCAGCAGGGCATTCCCTGACGCGTTAACCGAGCCCTGGTTGGTGTCGATATCCAGCGCGTCGAGTTTCATGTTGCCGTCGATGCTGCTGACTTTAAGCAGCATGTTGAAGACCGTCAGATCGGTATCGCCGGTGAGACGCAGCTGCTCGCCTTTAAACTCTTCGATATTCAGGTTCAGCGGCAGATGAACGTCCGTCATCTCCGGCAGCACAGGTTTAGAGAAGAGATCTTTCAGCGTTTCGCCCAGCGGTTTCTCTTCCGGCTGCGGGTTCTGGATCTTCGGCTCGACAATTTCTTCCTGCGCCACGTCCGCCACTTTCGGCAGCGCAATCAGCAGCCCCTGAAGGGAGGTTGGCGTCAGAGCGAGGTTTTTCTCCTGCCAGCGCAGGCCGGAGGTGAAATCCATGACGGAGACGGTGGTGTCGTCGATTTTGACATTGACGTTATCCAGCGCCACCCGATAGAGGGCAATCGGATACGGTGTGGAGAGATTCAGCGGGCCGCTATCCTCTTCCTCAACGGGTGCCGATTTCGGCATTTTCTTCGAATCTATCGCCACGTTCACGTCTTTCAGCGATAGATCGTTAACGCACAGCTTGCTGTCCCGCAGGCAGCCCAGCTTCACCGCGAGGTGAAATTCCCCCGCGTTTACCGCCACGCCAGGCTGCTCATAGCGGATGTTTTTCAGACGCAGATCGCGCCAGCCGCCTGTCACCTGGCCAATTTCCAGCCCGGGAACCCAGCGGTTAGCCGCGTTAAACAGCAGATGCAGGCCAGACGTCGTTCCGACCAGAAACGCCACCGTACCGAGCAGCAGTACGATAAAAATCAGCACCCCGAGGCTTATCTTCTTCCATAAACTCATAATTCAGGCCCCAGACCGATGTAAAACTGTAAACCGTGTTCTTCTTTATCACCCACCGGCACGGCGAAATCGAGCTTGATTGGCCCGACGGGAGACTGCCAGCGTACGCCCACGCCCGCGCCGGTTTTAAAGTCGCTGCGGCGGATATCGCTTACCGCTTCGCCGCCGTCGACAAACATCGCGCCCCACCATTTTCCGCTGACGTTGTACTGGTACTCCAGCGAGCCGGTAGCCAGCTTGGAGGCACCAATCAGCTTGCCGTCATCATCTTTCGGCGCGATGGATTTGTATTTGTAACCGCGAATACTGCGGTCGCCACCGGCGAAGAAGCGCAGATCCGGCGGAACTTTGTCGAAGTCGCCGGTTTCAATCCAGCCGAGGTTGCCGCGCATCACGAAGCGGTGTTTGTCATACAGCGTGCGGATCCAGACGTTTTGCGCCTGAATCACCGAGAAATCCACATCGGAACCCCACATGGTGTTGGAGTAATCGATGGAGTAACGCTGGGAATCGCCCCAGGTTGGCATCAGGCCGCCACGCGAGCGGGTACGGCTGATCATCACCCCCGGGTAGAGCAGCATGGTGGTGTTGGTGACGTTGGCCTGGGTAAAGTGGTCCAAACTCCAGCGCAGGTTAATGGCGCGCTGCCAGCCGCTGGAGAGGTCCCAGTATCGCGATACCGCAAGCGTGGTGGAATCTGCCTCGGTATCGTTCAGGTCGGTACGCTTAAAACCGCCCTGAACAAGGTAATACTGTTCAAGCGGGTTTTTCAGCAGCGGCATTTTGTAGCTGAAATCGAGCTGCTGTTCCGGCGCTGAGATACTGGCGCTGGTGGTCAGGCTGTGACCGTATGAGTTCATCCACGGCTTTTTCCACGTGGCTTTCACGCGCGGACCGACGTCGGTCGAATAACCAACGCCAGTCTCAATGGTGTTCTCGGTGCGCGGCGAAACAACGCCATGCAGCGGCAACACCTTGGTTTTGCGCGATTTATCAAACTCCGGCGCGACAACCACCGAGTTAAACCACCCGGTGGCGGAGAGGCGGCGGTTCAGCTCCGCCAGATCACGCGACTGGTAGTAATCGCCCTTTTTGAAAGGCACGAGGTTTTGCAGATACTCTTCACGAATTTGTGAGCCTTCGAAGGTCACATCGCCGAAACGATAACGTTCGCCGCTGTCATAATCGATATCCCAGAAGGCCTGGTGCCTGTCGAGCGCAATGCCCAGCTGGCTTTTGTCGAACTGGCTGTCAAAGTACCCCTTACGCAGGGAGACGCTCGTCAGCTCTTTTTTGAAATGGTCGTAGTCACCGTGGTTCAGCACGGTACCGTTTTTCGGCCGCGTGCTGAGCAGATCCAGGTAATCCCGGTCCGTACGCGCGCCGCCGCGCAGAATGACGTTAGTGCCGCCGATCAACACCGGCTCACCCGGTGAAACGCGGGCAATAAGCACCTGTCGCCCCTTCTTTGGCGGCGGACGGAGATCGAAATCAATGGTGGGTTCGTAATAACCCAGCGCTTTCAGCCCTTCGCGGATCGCATCATCCACGCGCGCGCGAAAACGCCGGTCCGGCGTCACTTCGTCGCTCTCGATGGTCGACAGCTGCGCACGCACGTTTTTTTCCAGCGCCCCGGATAACCCCTCAACCTGCAAACGGACATTCGCCGCGCTGGCAACCCCGCTTGTCAGCAATAAACTGACCAAACATAACTGGCGGATTTTTGTCACGTTTTCTCCTGAATATCCTTTTTTCCACCCTGGAAGCAAATGAAGTGCCGCTCCGCGGCAAAATACGGCCTGTTAGCCAAAAACCCACATCACGGGTTGAAAACGGGTGTAACACCCAAATATTTCTTATGATTAAATCTAGACTCATTCAGCGCATTTATTGTGTTCAATTAAACGCTTCGTGACAACCTTAACCGAAACATCGCAGCCCGGGAGGCCCCCATCGTGAGTTTATTCGACAAAAAGCATCTTGTTTCACAAGCTGATGCATTACCGGGACGCAACACCCCTATGCCTGTGGCGACCTTACACGCCGTGAATGGCCATTCAATGACAAACGTTCCTGATGGAATGGAAATCGCCCTGTTCGCCATGGGCTGCTTCTGGGGCGTAGAACGTCTCTTCTGGCAACTCCCCGGCGTTTACAGCACCGCGGCGGGTTACACGGGGGGGTATACGCCAAACCCAACCTATCGCGAAGTGTGCTCTGGCGAGACCGGTCATGCCGAAGCCGTACGCGTGGTGTATGACCCTGCCGTCATTAGCTATGAGCAACTTCTGCAGGTGTTCTGGGAAAACCACGACCCGGCCCAGGGCATGCGTCAGGGTAACGACCACGGCACCCAGTACCGCTCGGCTATCTACCCTCTCACTCCGGAGCAGGAGACGGCCGCCCGCGCAAGCCTTGAGCGCTTCCAGAAAGCGATGCACGATGCCGGTGACAACCGCGAGGTCACCACGGAAATCGCCTCTGCCAAACCGTTCTACTATGCGGAAGACGACCACCAGCAGTACCTGCATAAAAACCCGTACGGCTACTGCGGTATCGGGGGTATCGGCGTCTGCCTGCCGCCACAGCTGGCCTGATTACTGGTCTAGCGCCACGCGAGCCGCGTGGCGCGTGGCATTACTGACCGACCCATAATTCATGACTTTTCCCTGCAACAGCAGGTTAAAAACCGGTGCCTGCGGCCTGTTAAGGCGGGTCTGCAGCAGGTGCACGGCCTCAATCCCCAGTTCGCGGCAGGGCACCGTGACCCCCGTGACCGGTTTTTCCAGCCGGTGCGCTAAATTCCAGGCAAAATCGGTGGTAATCAGAGAGATGTCTTCCGGGACGCGCAGCCCGTGGCGGGTTAATGCCCTCACCACACCTTCGGTCATGCTGGTGCTGTTCGGGAAAATCACCTCTGGCCACTGCGCTCTGTCATGACTCAGCAGCCACTCATCCAGCGCCCGCTCGGCTTCGTCTGCGGTAAACCACTCCGTCACGAGTAAATCACGCTGCGGCTCAAAGGCGACGTGAAAATGGCGATACGCCTCTTTAATGCCATCCAGACGAGCGTAAAGCGTATCTCGCCGAAGGCAGGTCAGCGTCAGGACCCGCCGATGCCCCTGTTCAAAGAGATACTGCATGGCGGTGAAGCCAATCGCCCGGTGATCGGGTGATACCGAATCCAGTACCCGCTCCCGGTCCACGGAATTAATTAAGACGCAGGGTTTATTGAGCGTGCTGGCCAGTTTAAATATGGTGGCATCATCAGTACCAATAATAATTATCGCGTTGATGTTCTTCTGGCTGGCCTTTTCCATAAATAATTTTACATCGGCGTGCTGTTCTTCTAATCCGCAACAGCTGACCCACACATTGTGTGGCGAGCAGGCCTCAGCAATCCCTTTGGTCACCTCCAGATAAAAAATATCGCCGCGCCCCTGAAAGGTTCTTTCCGGAGCAAAAACGGCAATACCGTTAATCAACAGCCGTCCACTGGCCATGGACTCCAGCACGCCCAGCTCTCGTGCGGTGCGAACGATCGCATCCCGGGCTTTATCGCTGGTATATGACTTGCCGCTTAATACCCTCGACACCGTGCTAACGGAATATCCCGTGAGGGCCGCGATCTCCTCCATTTTTAACCTGCCCGGCATAGTGTGATCTCGCTCTCAATCAGTTTTTGCAAATATTTGCAGAAACAGCCTTTTGATTTTAAAACCAAATTTCAGAAAGCCTGGAGATTACTTATTCACCTTGCGAGTATTCTCACAAAAACACATTGTCGCTACGCCTCGCCTTTCCTATTTTCCGGTCATCACTTCTTTTCAACTGAAATTAAGGTGTGACATGGAGAAGGTACGTTTTGGCATTATTGGTATAGGTAATATCGGTACGGTCCACGCACGTTATTTACTCGCGGGTACGGTCAATGACGCCTGCCTGACGGCGGTTTGTGACAATGCACCGGAAAAACACCCGGCCATTCGCCAGCTGGTGGGGGCCATTCCCCTGTTCAGTGATGCCCAGGAGATGATCCAGAGCGGGCTTATCGACGCGGTGATTGTCGCCACGCCCCATTACGAACATCCGCGCCTGTCGATGCTGGCGATGCGTAACGGCATTCATACCCTGTGTGAAAAACCGGCAGGCGTTTATACGGCGCAGGTGCAGGAGATGAACGCCTGCGCGCGTGAGTGCGACGTGGTGTTTGGCATCATGTATAACCAGCGACCAAACCCGCTCTACCGGAAGGTTAAGGATCTTATCGACAGCGGCGAGCTGGGCGAGATCCGCCGCTCTAACTGGATAATCACCAACTGGTACCGCTCGCAGAGCTACTACAACTCCGGCGGCTGGCGCGCGACCTGGAAAGGAGAAGGCGGCGGCGTCTTGCTCAACCAGGATCCGCATCAGCTCGATCTCTGGCAGTGGCTGGTGGGCATGCCGGTCCGCCTGCGCGCGTTTTGCCAGTTCGGCAAACATCGTGACATTGAAGTGGAAGACGAGGTCACCGCCTATGCCGAGTATGCCGGTGGGGCTACCGGTGTATTTATCACTACCGTGGCAGAAACGCCGGGGACAAATCGCCTGGAGATCGTCGGGGATCGCGGCAAAGTGGTCGTCGAAGAGGGACGGCTTCGCTACTGGCGGCTACGTGAGTCCGAAACCGCGTTTAACGCCCGCTGGCAAAACGGTTTTGGGGAGCCTGAATGCTGGGAGGTCGACATTCCTGTCGCCGCCGAATGCAGCGAACATCATGTCATTACCGCAAATTTCTGCGCCGCCATCCTGCGCGGTGAACCGCTGATTGCACCGGGCCTGGACGGGATCCACGGCCTGACGCTCTCCAATGCCATGCATCTTTCCACCTGGACTGACGACTGGGTCGAACTGCCGATCAACGAGAAACACTACTTGCGCCTGCTCCAGCAACGCATCAGCACCTCTGTTGCTAAAGAGGCCATAAACGTGACGCTTGATGCCTCAGGCACCTGGTAACTCCGGAGACGACACGATGCTAAATATCGCCATTGTAGGTACAGGCAATATCTCACATAACCATATTCAGGGTTATTTGCAGTTTGGTCAGCGCTGCCGGATTGTCGCGCTGGTGGATATCTACCCGGAAAAAGCGCACGAGAAAAAAACGCGCTACGGCCTGACGCAGGCCCGCGTGTATGAGAGCCATCAGCAGATGCTGGCATCCGAGCCAGACGTCGATATCGTCGATGTCTGCACCCCGCCGTATGTCCACGCACAGATCAGCATTGATGCACTGGAGGCCGGGTGCCATGTGCTGTGTGAAAAGCCGATGGCCGCCTCGCTTGAGGAGTGTGACGCGATGATTGCGGCTCAGCAGGCCAGCGGCAAAACGCTCTCCATCATTGCGCAAAATCGTTTTACCGATGCCTTCTGGCGCTTAAAAGCAGCGCTGGATTCCGGCCTCGCGGGCAAAATCTGCCATGCGCAGGTGGATTCGTTCTGGTGGCGCGGCCACTGCTATTACGATCTGTGGTGGCGTGGCACCTGGGAAAAAGAGGGGGGCGGCTGCACGCTCAATCACGCGGTTCACCATATCGACGCTATTCAGTGGATGCTCGGGTTTCCATCCGAGGTGGTGGCGATGATGACCAACGTGGCGCATGACAATGCCGAAGTGGAAGACCTCAGCGCCGCAATATTCAAATATCCCAGCGGCGCACTCACGCAGCTTACCGCCTCGGTGGTGCATCACGGCGAAGATCAGAAGATCGTCATCCAGGGCGAGCGCGCACGCATCTCTGCCCCCTGGCAAGCCTGTGCCAGCGTGAGTGCCGATAACGGTTTTCCTCAGGAAACTCACGACCAGCAGCGGGAAGCACAGCTCAACGCTGTTTTTGCGCAGACAGCGGCACTCGCGTGGACGCTGCATACCGGGCAGATTAACGACCTGCTGCTGAGTATTGAACGCGGCACGGCTCCGCTGGTGGATGGATTACAGGGAAAACGCTCGCTGGAGTTGATTACCGCAATTTATAAATCTGCCATCACCCGCACCGTGGTCTCGCTCCCCATTCCACGTGACGATCCGTTTTACCGTACCGGCGGGATTAACACCCTCGCCCCCCGTTTTCATGAGAAATCCGCAAGCGTGGCCAACTTCAGCGAAGTGGGCGCTATCCCCCTGGGTAAAGATCTGGATCGAGGAATCTGAAGATGAATAAACATGACGGAATGAACTACGCGCCAGTCGGCAAACCTCAGCCCGTTGTCCGGGAAGGTGAGTTTGTCTTTGCCGCTGCCGCGCTCGACCACGGGCATATTTATGGAATGTGTAACGGGCTGATTGAGGCCGGCGCCACGCTGAAATGGGTTTACGATCCCGATCCGTCCAGAGTGGATAAATTTATCCAGCAGTATCCGCAGGCCAGAGTGGCGGATTCGCTGGAGGCGATCCTCGCCGATAACGAGGTGCGTCTGGTGGCAGGCGCCGCCATCCCCTCTGAGCGCTGTGCGCTGGGGCTGAAATCGATGGCGGCGGGGAAGGATTACTTTACCGACAAAGCGCCGCTCACCACCCTTGAACAGCTGGCAGATGCCAAAGCGATGGTTGAAAAAACCGGTAAGAAATACGCAGTTTACTACAGCGAACGTCTGCATGTTGAGAGTGCTGTCTTTGCCGGTCAACTGGTAAAGCAAGGTGCCATCGGCGACGTGGTACAAACGCTGGGGACAGGCCCACACCGTGAAGGCGAAGGAAGGCCGGATTGGTTTTACGATCGGCGATACTTCGGCGGCATCCTGTGTGACATCGGCAGCCATCAGATTGAGCAGTTCCTTTTTTACACCGGCAACCGCGATGCAACCGTGATGGCAAGCCAGGTCCGGAACGTTAAACACCCGCAGTACCCCGCCTTTGAAGATTTTGGCGACGCAATGCTCAAAGGCGAAAACGGCGCCAGCGGCTACTTCCGCTGCGACTGGTTTACCCCGGACGGGCTGTCCACATGGGGTGACGGGCGACTGACGCTGCTCGGCACCGAGGGCTACATCGAAATCCGCAAATACGTCGATTTAACCCGCGGCGAGCAGGATGTGGTTTATCTCGTCAATAAAGAGGGGGAGTTCCGTTATCCGGTAGCAGGCCAGGTCGGATTCCCGTTCTTTGGCGAACTGATCCTCGACTGTCTCCATCGGACTGAAAATGCCATGACGCAGGCGCACGCTTTCAAGGCTGCGGAGCTGTGCGTGAAGGCTCAAATGCTCGCCAACGCGGCGGGTTAAGGGGAGCCGGAGATGACTATCCTGAATACCGCTATCATCGGCGGCGGGGCGATTCATGGCTGCCATGTCAATGCCCTGCGCCAGATACCCAACGTCGCGCTGCGTGCGCTGGTCGACATCGACAGCGTTAAAGGACTGGCGCTGGCGAAAGACTATCAATGCCGTTTTTATCAGGATTACCGGGAAATGCTGCTGGATGATGCCATCGACGTGGTACACATCTGTACGCCCCATTTCGAGCATAAAGAGATGATTCTGGCGGCACTCGCCGCCGGGAAGCATGTTTTTTGCGAAAAACCGGTGGGCATGAACACCCGTGAACTCATTGATATCACCCGTGCCGCCGATCGGGCTCAGAGCCTGCTCGGCGTGTGCTATCAGAACCGGCTCAACCCCACCAGCCAGCGTATTCGGCAGGAGTTAGGCCATGGACAGCTGGGGAAAATGCTCAGCATCAGGGCAGTACTCACATGGTCACGCGCGGGCGCTTACTACACGCAAAGCCCCTGGCGCGGTCGGCTGGCAACAGAAGGCGGGAGTCTGCTGATCAACCAGGCAATCCATACGCTCGACCTGATGCAGTGGTTCGGCGAAGGCGTGACGCGAGTGAAAGGCGTGGTGGATAGCGGTGAGCTGGCAGACGTGACCGAAGGCGAAGACAGCGCAATGGCCACGCTACACTTCGCCAACGGCGCCCGCGGCCTGTTTTATGCCAGCAATTGCCACACCACGGACGCCCCTCTCCTGCTGGAGATCCACTGTGAACGCGGCTCGCTGCTGCTGAATGACAACACTCTCTGGCGCGTCACGCCGGGTGAGCGGTTAAAACTGGCAAGCGATGATTCCCCCGACGGCACGGTAAAAAGCTACTGGGGGCTGGGTCATCAGCAGGCGATCCACCGGTTTTATACTGCCGTTCAGCATCCGGAAAACAGAGACTATATCGATATCCGTACCGCCGGAAAATCACTCACCCTTGTGGAGGCTATTTATCGGTCATCTCAAACAAGACAATGGATAAATATCAACAACCAGAACGTAATTTGAATTCCAGACGTTAATAAAAATACGCCCCGTAAAACGGGTTAATCATTACCCTACACTGGATATTATTATGGTCAAACCAACTGAACGTAGAGTTGGTTATGGCGTGGCGCTTGGCTACGGCATAACCGATCTGTTTGGCGGAGGCGCTTTCGCCATTATCGGCACCTGGCTGTTATTTTTTTACACGACCTATTGCGGGCTGTCTGTTATTGAAGCGGGCTCTATATTTGCTATCGCCCGCGTCATTGATGCGCTGTTAAGCCCGATCATGGGTTATATCACTGATAATTTTGCGGGTACCTGGCTCGGCCGTAAATTTGGCCGTCGCCGTTTCTTTTTATTACTGAGTTCCCCGTTAATGTTTTTGTATGCCCTGCTGTGGCTGACGGATATGGGATACTGGTATTACCTGGGAACCTATCTCTCTATTGAACTGCTGTCGGCGATGGTGCTGGTGCCTTGGGAGACGCTGGCCGCAGAAATGACGAACCGCTACGAAGAGCGCAGCCGACTTTCAGGGGTGCGCATGATCTGCTCTCAGCTTGGGGGGTTTCTTGCCGTTTCCGTCCCCGGCGTCATTATGCAGTTCACCGGGAAAGACAATCCGTTTACCTATACGCTCACCGGACTGATATTTTCCTGCGTTTTTTGCCTTGCGGTGTTTATTACGTGGTACACCACATGGGAAGCGAAAGATGTGCATCAGGAGTCCGATTTTAAGATAGATAACCAGCGCAGCAGCGGGGTAGCCAATCATCTGAAATATCTGGTACTGGACCTCTTTTCGTCCTTTCGCATCCGCGCATTCCGCCTGCATATCATTATTTATATCTTCTCGTTTACTGCGATGGACGTCTTCGGCTCGGTCTTTACCTATTATGTCGTTTATTGTCTGAGCCAGGATGCGGCGGCCGTGTCGGGCTGGCTGAGCATTGCCGCCTTTGCCTCGGTACCAGGCACGTACGGATTTATGCTGCTTTTGAACCGGCTGAATATCACGCCGTCCGCCGCGCTGCGCCTCTCTTATGGCTGTATCTTCGCCGTGCTGGTATTCCTGTTTACGGTCTACCTCACCAAAACGCAGGTGCCAACGCTGCTGTTCTCGGGAGTCTTTATCCTGCTCGGTGCCGCCCGCTCTGGTCTTTATTACATCCCGTGGAATATCTACAGTTTCATCCCTGATATCGATGAGATTGTGACGCAGCAGCGCCGCGAAGGGATTTTTGCCGGCGTGATGGTATTGACCCGCAAAAGCACCGTGGCGATTGCCATCATGATCATCGGCCTGGTGCTGCAGGAGTCAGGGTTTGTGAAGGGCAGCGGCGCACAGCCTGAAAGCGCGTTGGGGGCCATTATCGGCCTGCTGATTTTCGCGACGGCGGCCCTTCTGGCCGTGAGCTTCTTCACGACCTATAAATTTAAACTGACCCGCGAGACGCACAAGCTGCTGCTGAAGGAGATTGCGCGCCGCAAGCTGGGCGGAGATTATCGCGACTGCGACGCCAACACCCGCGTGGTGATCAAACAGCTCACCGGCTATGAGTATGATCAGGTGTGGGGAGGGGATGCCACGCGCCGGGCGGCAGGAAACGCCAGTTTATCCGCAGTAAAATAGCCGTACGTACCGGGCAGCGCTTCGCTGCCCGGCCGGTTTTATGCCAAAATGTGACCTCTGGCAGATTTACACGCCTTTACGCTATACTACCCGCTGAAATAATCAGCTCAACGCTACGAGCTGACGTTCTATGTGTCTTCACACAAATGTAATTAACTTCCCTTCCGAGGATCTGGCTGAAGCCGGATAAACTATGTTAAACAGTATTTTAGTGATACTTTGTCTCATTGCCGTCAGTGCATTTTTCTCGATATCCGAGATCTCGCTGGCCGCCTCCCGTAAAATCAAACTGAAACTGCTTGCTGACGAAGGCAACGTTAACGCATCACGCATACTCAAAATGCAGGAAAACCCGGGAATGTTTTTCACCGTGGTGCAGATTGGCCTGAACGCGGTCGCCATCCTGGGCGGTATCGTGGGGGATGCAGCATTTTCACCGGTGTTTCATGGCCTCTTCGCACGCTACTTTTCACCTGAACTCTCCGAGCAACTGAGTTTTATTCTCTCCTTCTCGCTGGTGACTGGCCTGTTCATCCTCTTCGCTGATCTGACCCCGAAACGCATCGGTATGATTGCGCCAGAAGCTGTGGCTTTGCGCATCATCAACCCGATGCGCTTCTGCCTGTTCCTGTTCCGTCCGCTGGTGTGGTTCTTCAACGGCCTGGCCAATAGCATTTTCCGCCTGTTTAAAATTCCGATGGTGCGAAAAGACGATATCACCTCTGATGATATCTATGCGGTCTTCGAAGCGGGTGCCCTGGCGGGCGTGCTGCGCAAGCAGGAGCACGAGTTAATTGAGAACGTGTTTGAGCTGGAATCCCGTACCGTACCGTCATCCATGACCGGACGTGAAAACGTGATTTGGTTCGACCTGCACGAAGACGAGCAGAGCCTGAAGCAAAAGGTGGCCGAGCACCCGCACTCCAAGTTCCTGGTCTGTAATGAAGATATCGACCACATCATCGGTTATGTGGACTCGAAAGACCTGCTGAACCGCGTGCTGGCCAACCAGAGCCTGGCGCTCAACAGCGGCGTTCAGATCCGCAATACCCTGATTGTTCCGGATACCCTCACCCTCTCTGAAGCGCTGGAAAGTTTCAAAACGGCCGGTGAAGATTTTGCCGTTATCATGAACGAATACGCGCTGGTGGTGGGCATCATCACCCTCAACGATGTGATGACCACGCTGATGGGCGACCTGGTTGGCCAGGGTCTGGAAGAGCAGATTGTGCAGCGTGACGAGAACTCATGGCTTATCGACGGCGGTACGCCGATTGACGATGTCATGCGCGTGCTGGATATCGACGAGTTCCCGCAGTCAGGTAATTACGAGACCATTGGCGGCTTTATGATGTTTATGCTGCGAAAAATCCCGAAACGTACCGACTCGGTGAAATTCTCTGGCTACAAGTTTGAAGTGGTGGATATTGATAACTACCGCATCGACCAGCTGCTGGTGACGCGTATCGATAATAAACCGACCGTGCTGGTGCCGCGGATGCCTGACGCAGAAGAGAAAGTTTCGGCGTAAGGCCCATAAACATCAACGGCTCCCATCGGGAGCCGTTTTTTTATCAACTGCGTTTTTAACTACTGCATAGCACGTTGGTTAAGCCATCTCAGTTTGCAGACGCATAACCTGACGGTTGACTTCAGACATCACAGACAGGTGCTGCTTGTCCTTCACTTTTGGGATAAGGATCTTGCCCTTATCAAACTCAAAAGCGCCAACATCCTTGATATACAACCGTCCACGGAACAGGATCTTCACGTACTTCGCCACCTGAAGCGGGTTGTAGCGTTGGAAAATTTTCATTCTTGTATCTCCTGCGAATCATACGCTCTTGCGGTGCCACAATCGGCCCGACTGTCCTGAGCGCAAATTTTGTTGCCCAAAGACTATAGACCAGAACTACGGTGTTACCCAGTATGCATAAGTTTATTTACCGTTTGATTACAATTATTCAGAATAATCTTTGCAAAGCTTCACTCAGGGCAGTATAAGCCGTCGTTTTTTCATGGATATGTGCGTTCACCCGCAAACTGGCATCGGGATTGCGGGAAAACCACATTGATCGCACTTATGATTAAAAGCGTATGACCAAGTGGTCGGATCACCTGCAAACAATAAGGAAACACCATGACCCTACGAACTATCCTTGCAGCAGCCTGCCTGCTTCTGCCCCTGTGGGCTAGCGCTCACGCGATTGAAAAAGGACAACGAGTACCACCAGTCGGCATTGCTGACCGGGGAGAATTGATTCTCGACAATGATAAGTTTAGCTACAAAGCGTGGAATAGCGCGCAGCTCGCAGGCAAAGTGAGAGTTGTACAACATATTGCCGGTCGTACATCCGCAAAAGAGAAAAATGCCAACCTGGTGGAAGCGATCAAGGCCGCAAAATTCCCACACGACCGCTACCAGACCACCACGATTGTTAATACTGACGATGCCATTCCTGGCTCCGGAATGTTTGTGCGTTCAAGCCTTGAGAGCAATAAAAAACTCTATCCGTGGTCGCAGTTTATTGTCGACAGCAACGGCGTGACGCGTAAGGCGTGGCAGCTGGAGGAAGAGAGTTCCGCAATCATCGTGCTGGATAAAGACGGCCGCGTGCAGTGGGTGAAAGACGGGGCATTAACCCAGGAAGAGGTGCAGCAGGTTGTCGCCCTGCTGCACAAACTGCTGGCTCAATAAATAGAGACGCGGAAGCCGGGGTTAAGGAAGGATTCGCGCGGGGTGTAGTCCAGCGGCTTACCCTGCCAGTCATGAACATGTGCCCCGGCGGCCGTGGCGACCGCATGCCCTGCCGCGGTATCCCAGACGTTCGTTGGCCCAAAGCGAGGGTAGAGCTGGGCATGACCTTCCGCCACCAGACAGAATTTCAGTGATGAACCAATCGAGGTCGTCTGGTGTTCACCCAGCTGTTGCAGATATTCCTGCAGTTCGCTGTCGCTGTGCGACCGGCTGATCACCACCAGCGGTGGACGCGCATCGCGCACCTGAATCTGCTTACGCACGCCGCACTCTTCCTTCCACGCCTTACCGTATGCAGCGCTGTACATGACCTTCATCACCGGCGCGTATACCACCCCAAGCACCGCTTTGCCTTTTTCAATCAGCGCGATGTTGACGGTGAACTCACCGTTACGCTTGATAAACTCTTTGGTGCCGTCGAGGGGGTCCACCAGCCAGTAACGCTGCCAGTGCTGACGCTCGTCCCAGCTCTGCGGCGCTTCTTCTGACAGGACCGGGATATCCGGCGTTAAGGCCTGCAGTCCTTGCAGGATCACCTTGTGAGCCGCGATATCTGCCGCGGTGACCGGAGAGTCATCTGCCTTGCTGACGACCTCCATCGGTTTTGCACCGTCATACACCTGCATGATGGCATCTCCCGCATCCCGTGCGAGCTGACAAATCTTATCTAACATTCTCCACCTCTTTGTTAACGCAGTGGGGTTAACTCTTTGTTTTAGTTATATCGTAATGGGAACAATTCCGCTATCTGTGAAGCAATTCTGGTTTCATGGCGCTTTTTTCTGTCAGGATTCACATTTATGTAAGCAACACGCTATAGATACATACTCTTTTGTGGCCTGGATCGAAAAAAGGACTCCTCTGATGATTAAGTTTAGCGCAACGCTTCTGGCGACGCTGATTGCAGTGAGCGTACAGGCGGCGACGGTAGACCTGCGAATTCTGGAAACTACCGACCTGCACAGCAACATGATGGACTTCGATTACTACAAAGATACCCCGACGGAAAAATTCGGACTGGTACGCACGGCAAGTTTGATCGCTGCCGCCCGCAATGAAGTTAAAAACAGCGTACTGGTCGACAACGGCGATCTCATTCAGGGTAGCCCGCTCGGGGACTATATGGCGGCGAAGGGGCTGAAGAAAGGCGAGATCCACCCGGTGTATAAAGCGATGAACACCCTGGACTATACCGTCGGCAACCTGGGCAACCACGAATTTAACTACGGCCTGAAGTACCTGCACGATGCGCTGGCTGGCGCGAAATTCCCGTACGTTAACGCCAATATCATCGACGTTAAGACGCAGAAGCCGCTCTTTACCCCCTATCTGATTAAAGAGACCGAGGTTGTCGATCAGGACGGTAAAAAACAGACGCTTAAAATCGGCTATATCGGCTTTGTGCCGCCGCAAATCATGACCTGGGATAAAGCCAACCTCGACGGTAAAGTGACCGTTAACGATATTACCGAAACTGCGCGCAAATACGTGCCGGAAATGCGCGAAAAAGGCGCAGATCTGGTTGTGGTGGTTGCGCACTCGGGACTCTCCGCCGATCCGTATCAGGCCATGGCGGAAAACTCCGTTTATTATCTGAGTGAAGTCCCGGGCGTCGATGCGATCCTGTTCGGCCACGCCCACGCGGTCTTCCCGGGTAAGGACTTTGCCAACATTAAGGGTGCAGACATCGAGAAAGGGACGCTCAATGGCATGCCGTCGGTGATGCCGGGCATGTGGGGCGACCACCTTGGTGTGGTGGATCTGGTCCTCAATAACGACGGCGGCGACTGGAAGGTCACTCAGTCAAAAGCAGAGGCGCGCCCGATTTACGACGCTGCGGCTAAAAAATCACTGGCCGCCGAAGATAAAAAACTGGTCGACGTGCTGAAGCATGACCACGACGCCACCCGCGACTTCGTCAGCAAGCCGATCGGTAAATCGGCGGATAACATGTACAGCTACCTGGCGCTGGTGCAGGATGACCCGACTGTCCAGGTGGTTAACATGGCGCAAAAAGCCTATGTCGAACACGTTATTCAGGGCGACCCGGACCTGGCAAAACTGCCGGTGCTGTCGGCCGCGGCACCGTTCAAAGTGGGCGGGCGTAAGAATGACCCGGCAAGCTACGTTGAAGTCGAAAAGGGCCAGTTGACCTTCCGTAACGCCGCCGATCTCTACCTCTATCCGAACACCCTGGTGGTGGTCAAAGCGACGGGCAAAGAGGTGAAAGCGTGGCTGGAGTGCTCCGCCGGGCAGTTTAACCAGATCGATCCGAAGAGCAGTAAACCGCAGTCGCTGATTAACTGGGACGGGTTCCGGACCTATAACTTTGACGTGATTGACGGCGTGGAGTATCAGATTGATGTTACCCAGCCTGCAAAATATGACGGCGAATGCCAGGTCATTAACCCGCAGGCCGAGCGCATCAAAAACCTGACCTTTAAGGGCAAAGCCATCGACCCGAATGCCACCTTCCTGGTGGTAACCAATAACTACCGCGCCTACGGCGGCAAGTTTGCCGGCACGGGAGATAGCCATATTGCCTTTGCCTCACCGGACGAGAACCGCTCGGTGCTGGCGGCATGGATCAGCGCGGAGTCCAAAAAAGCGGGGGGCATTCATCCGGCAGTGGACAACAACTGGCGCCTGGCCCCCATTCACAGCGACACGCCGCTGGACATCCGTTTTGAAACTTCACCGTCCGATAAAGCGGCGGCGTTTATTAACGATAAAGCCCACTATCCGATGAAGAAAGTTGCAACGGATGATATTGGCTTCGCCATTTATCAGGTGGATTTAAGCAAGTAACGCGGTATGTGCCGGGTAGCGGCTTCGCCTTACCCGGCCTGCCTTTACGCCGCGCGTTCTTCCCGGTTCGCCATCACCTGCGGCGTATGCACTTCTATCCAGTCCGCCAGCGCGGCCACTTTCTCACTCACCTCTGTCCCTAACGGCGTCAGGCTATACTCAACGTGCGGTGGTACAACCGGATACGAGACGCGATTAACAAACCCGTCCTGTTCCAGCGCCTGTAGCGACTGGGCCAGCATCTTTTCGCTGACGCCCCCCATTTTTCGGCGCAGGTCGCTGAAACGGTGGGTTCCCTGCCGCAGGGCCACCAGAATCAGCACGCCCCAGCGGCTGGTGACATGTTTGAGAACCTCTCTGGAAGGACACTGTTCCGCGAAGAGGTTGCCATCGCGCATTTGTTCGCTGAGTGTCGGTATCGTTGTTTTCATACTTACCTTTATGTACGTACTTACTAAAAGTTAGCTATGGTGCTAGTGTGCCACAACACCAGACAAACACGAAGAGGATTCATCATGATCGCAATTACCGGCGCAACCGGCCAGCTTGGCCAGCTCGTTATCGAACAGCTGTTAAACACCGTACCGGCAAACCAGATTGTGGCGATTGTCCGCAATCCGGCAAAAGCTGAAGCCCTGAGCCAGCAGGGAATTACCGTTCGTCAGGGGGATTACGCTGACGAAAGCACAATGACCTCCGCGCTTAAGGGCGTAGATAAGCTGCTGCTGATCTCCTCCAGCGAAGTAGGTCAGCGCGCCACCCAACATCAGAACGTCATTAATGCTGCCAAAGCCGCTGGCGTGAAATTCATCGCCTATACCAGCCTGCTGCATGCGGATAAATCGCCGCTGGGCCTGCACGTTGAACACGTCGCGACGGAGAAGGCGCTGGCGGAGTCCGGCATCCCTTACGCCCTGCTGCGTAACGGCTGGTACACCGAAAACTATCTGGCGAGCGCACCGTCCGCGCTGGAGCACGGCGTATTTATTGGCGCCGCCGGTGAAGGCAAAATCGCCTCGGCCACCCGTGCGGATTACGCGGCTGCCGCGGCAAAAGTCATCTCCGGGGACGGCCATGCAGGCAACGTATACGAGTTGGCCGGCGACCACGCCTGGACGCTGAGTGAACTGGCAGCCGAACTCAGCAAACAGAGCGGCAAAAACGTGACGTATCAGAACATGAGCGAGGCGGATTTTGCCGCGGCGCTGAAGGGCGTTGGCCTGCCTGCCGGGCTGGCGGAGATGCTGGCGGACTCCGATGTGGGCGCGTCTAAAGGCGGTCTGTTTGACGACAGCCATACGCTGAGCAAACTGATCGGGCGTCCAACCACACCGCTTTCAGAGAGCATTAAAGCCATCCTGTAAATGTTGCAAAATGGTTATTTTTTGTAGCATCCCCTCGGGTCATCTCTGATAATGGAGAGATGACTCATGAGGAGGTTCACCGTGCAGGGCGTACCGGAACAGTTCATTGATGAGAGAGACAGCGCGCGCTTTCGCCATCTGGCGCATTTGCCGGGCCTGGAGCTTTATCACGCGCATATTTCTGACTACGCCTTTGAGCCTCATACGCATGAAGCCTTCGGCATCGGCACCATTGAAACCGGTGCCGAACGCTTTCGCTATCGCGGTACCCAGCATCTCGCGGCGGAAAAATCCGTCGTGACCATGAACCCGGACGAGATCCACACCGGGGAGTCGGCGACGGATGGCGGCTGGCGCTACCGGATGGTTTACATCGAACCCGACCTGCTGGAAGAGGTGACCGGCCTTCGCCACTGGTGGTTTAGCGACGTAACCCGCCATGACCCGCTGCGCTCACAGCAAATCGGCAGGCTTATCTATGGCCTGTGGCATACGGACGACCCGCTGGCGCAAAAAGGCCTGCTGCTGGATCTGATCGAGACCTTCCAGCCGTTAGCCCGCCACGCGCCGGTTACCCGGGAAGGTGCACACCGGTTCGAACGGGTTCGTGAGTATATGCACGACAACTACATGCACGCCCTGACGCTGGACGAGCTGGCCAACGTGGTCTCACTCAGCCCCTACCATTTTCAGCGCCAGTTCAAGGCGCATTTCCATGTCACTCCGCATCAGATGCTGATGGCTATCCGCCTGTGGCGCGCCAAAGCGTTTCTCACGCGCGGCATGCCCGCCGCCGAAGTCGCCGCCGCGACCGGGCTGACCGATCAATCCCATTTGACTCGCACCTTTACCCGCCGCTATGGCATTACCCCCGTGCGCTACCAGAAACAGGTCGTTAAGCGCTGATGCGCAACCTCATACAATACGCGCGCCCTTCCCCCTCCTACACTGAACGCAGAATAAACCGATGTGGATGGAAAAATGATTAGTGGTGTGTTGTATGCCCTGCTTGCGGGTCTGATGTG
Organism: Enterobacter cloacae complex sp. 2024EL-00711; assembly: GCF_047529885.1. Classification (NCBI taxonomy): domain Bacteria; kingdom Pseudomonadati; phylum Pseudomonadota; class Gammaproteobacteria; order Enterobacterales; family Enterobacteriaceae; genus Enterobacter; species Enterobacter cloacae complex sp. 2024EL-00711. Next base: position 70,475 of record NZ_JBLIZC010000003.1, on the reverse strand, counting down.
GGGACTGATTTTTGTCGGCCCGCTGATCGTGCCGGAGTACCCGGCAATACTGCAGTCGACCGGACGTTATCTGGCACTGGGGCTGATTGCTCTCCCGCTGGCGTGGCTCGGTCGTGCACGTTTGCGTCAGCTCGGCCGACAGGACTGGTTCACCGCGCTGGCGCTGACCATGATGGGCAACCTTATCTATTATGTTTGCCTGGCGAGCGCCATTCAGCGAACCGGTGCACCGGTATCTACCATGATTATCGGCACGCTGCCCGTGGTGATCCCGGTCTTCGCTAACCTGCTTTACAGCCACCGCGACGGGAAACTGGCGTGGTCAAAAATGGTACCAGCGTTGGGGTGTACCGCCGTGGGGCTGGTCTGCGTCAACATTGCCGAGCTGCAGCATGGGCTGGAGGACTTCTCGCTGTTGCGTTACGGTTCTGGCATCCTGCTGGCATTCGTTTCCGTGGTGTGCTGGGCGTGGTATGCCCTGCGCAACGCGCGCTGGCTGCGGGAAAACCCGGATAAACACCCGATGATGTGGGCGACGGCTCAGGCGTTGGTCACGCTCCCGGTTTCGCTTATAGGCTATGTGGGGGCCTGTCTCTGGTTAGGCCATCAGCAACCGGATTTCGCTCAACCGTTCGGGCCGAGACCGTGGGTCTTTGTCGGGCTGATGCTGGCGATTGCGGTGCTCTGCTCGTGGGTGGGCGCGCTGTGCTGGAATATCGCCAGCCAGAAGCTGCCGACGGTGATTTTAGGGCCGTTGATTGTATTCGAAACGCTGGCCGGGCTGCTTTACACCTTCCTGATGCGCCAGAGCGTACCGCCGCTGTTAACCGCCTGCGGGATTATATTGCTGGTCGTTGGGGTCGTGATGGCGGTGAGAGCAAAGCCGGAAAAACCGATGGTCGTTCCGGCTTCAGAGAGTTAAAACGTTTCCCAGTTCGCTTCAGACGTCGCCGCAACAGGTTTAGCCGCTGGAGTGTAGCTTTTCACCGGCGCGGCGTTGACCACCGGGTTGCGGGTAATTTTAAACACCGCCACCGCTTCGTTCAGGCGTGCCGCCTGATCTTCCAGCGCGGCCGCCGCTGCCGCAGACTCCTCTACCAGCGAGGCGTTCTGCTGGGTCACGCGATCCATCTCGGCCACCGCCTGACCTACCTGATCGATACCGCGGCTCTGCTCGTCAGAGGCAGAGGCAATCTCGCCCATGATGTCGGTCACACGGGTGACCGCATTCACGATCTCCGCCATCGTCGCCCCGGCTTCGTTTACCAGCTGTGAGCCGGCATTCACGCGCTCGCCGGAATCGTCGATCAGCACTTTAATCTCTTTTGCCGCCTGAGCGCTACGCTGGGCCAGGGTACGCACCTCACCTGCGACCACCGCAAAGCCACGGCCCTGCTCGCCTGCACGCGCGGCTTCCACCGCCGCGTTCAGCGCCAGGATGTTTGTCTGGAAGGCAATGCCGTCGATTACGTTGGTAATTTGCGCAATTTTGCTGGAACTGGTCGCAATGTCGTCCATGGTGCGCACCACACCCTCCACCACGTTACCGCCCTTCTTCGCGGTTGAGGAGGCATCGAGCGCCAGACGGGAAGCCTGACGTGCGTTATCGGCGTTTTGTTTTACCGTGGCGGTCAGTTGTTCCATGCTGGCAGCCGTCTCTTCCAGAGAGGCAGCCTGCTGCTCGGTACGGGAAGAGAGGTCGTTGCTGCCCGCAGAGATTTCCCCTGCACCGGTGTAAATGGTGTCTGCGCCTTCACGCACCACGCCCACCGTGTTTGCCAGCGAGGTTTGCATCTCCTGAACGTTGCGCGCCAGGATTGCCATTTCATTCTTACCCTCTGCCTGAATCGGCTGGGTCAAATCCCCTGCGGCAATGGCGCGGATATGGCCGATCACATCCTGCAGCGGCAGCAGCAGAACGCGGCGCATCGCAATCCAGCTGGAGACGATCACGGCAATCACAAGCAGCATGACCGCAGAGAGGATCCACAGGATACGTTTATAATCGTTTTCGTTATCTTTAATCCCTCTGTCCGTGAGGACGGCCTGGGCTTCACGCCATTCACGGTACACGTTCTGCATCGCGGTCTGTTTCTGCTCCGCATTCTGCTTGAACATATCTTCCAGATTGCCCTGGCCCAGCAGGACGTTCATTTGTGTCAGCGTGGCGGAGTAAATACGGTACTGCTCTTCCAGACGGTTAGCCAGATTCTCGTCCAGACCTGGAGTATTAGGCAAAGCGTAGTATTTATCGTAATGGGACTGCGCATCCGCCAGCAGGTTCTTCGCCGTGTTCACCAGTTCATTCAACTGGCCGCCGTTAATCTGAGACGCCATGCTGCTTTGCAGACGCAGCATGCCGCGGTTCAGGGTCACGCGGGCCTGGTTGAGGCTGATCCATGCATCGGTAAACTCGGCGACATTCTGGCTTGAGAGCTGCGAGACGGTGAAGTTATCTTTGTCGTTATTCAGCGCGTTGATAAAAATGCCGGCGGAAATGACTTGCATGATGCCGAGCACAAGCAGCACCGAAATAAGAAGGGTAATGACTTTTATACGTTTAAACATGCGTTGCCTTTTTTATATGCAGGTTTGTCTGACGTGGATATATCGGCAGGCACGGCGAGTTGTTTACTGTTTCCCCACGTTAAAAAACTTTCTAAAGTAATTTCCTGCATTCATTCAGCAAGTTAAAAGTCATTATTTTTTGTGATATGGCTCTCACTTTGCCCCTTCCCTCTAAAGGGTTATAGCATCGCCTTAAAGATGCATTTAAAATGCACCTTATATTATTGATGACGAGGTAACTGCTATGGCCTTCCGCGACCAACCCCTTGGCGAGCTGGCGCTCTCCATCCCGTGCGCGTCCGCGCTGTTTCGTAAATACGATATGGATTACTGCTGTGGCGGTAAGCAAACCCTGGCACGTGCCGCCTCGCGTAAAGAGCTGGATGTGGGGCTCATTGAAGCGGAGCTGGCGCAACTGGCTGAGCAGCCTATTGAGAAAGACTGGCGCACTGCAGCCCTTGCCGACATCATCGACCATATCATCGTGCGTTTTCACGACCGTCACCGTGAACAGCTGCCTGAACTGATCCTGCAGGCGACAAAAGTGGAGCGCGTTCACGCCGACAAACCTTCCGTACCGCGCGGTCTGGCGAAATACCTGACCCTGCTTCACGAAGAGCTTTCCAGCCACATGATGAAAGAGGAGCAAATCCTCTTCCCGATGATCAAACAGGGTATGGGCAGCCAGGCGATGGGGCCCATCAGCGTCATGGAAAGCGAACATGATGATGCAGGCGAGCTGCTGGAAGTGATTAAACACACTACCCATAACGTTACACCGCCACCAGAGGCGTGCACCACGTGGAAAGCGATGTACAACGGCATTAACGAGATGATCGACGACCTGATGGAGCACATCAGTCTTGAGAACAACGTCCTGTTCCCGCGTGCCCTCGCAGGTGAATAAAAAAAGGCGCCCGAGAGCGCCTTCCTGAGGTTATCATTCGGCCACAGCATCTGTGGCCTTTTTTATTAACGCATGCCTGCCATACGTTTCTTACCGATAAATAACCATCCCAGCCCCAGCGCGATGAACCACAGCGGCGTGACGATTAACGCCTGACGGGTATCGTCTTCCAGCGTCAGCAGAACCAGCACGAAGACGAAGAACGCCATGCACACCCAGCACATCAGCTTGCCCAGCGGCATTTTGTAGATCGATTTTTCATGCAGGTGCGGACGCTGTTTGCGGTACACCAGGTAAGAACACAGGATGATGGTCCAGACGAACATGAACAGGATCGCAGAGACCGTGGTGATCATGGTAAACGCACCGATCACACTCGGGTTCACGTAGAGCATCACCACACCGCCCAGCAGGCAGATACAGGAGAAGGTCAGCCCTTTCGCCGGCACCGCACGCTTAGACAGTTTGGCAAACGCGCGTGGCGCAACCCCTTCCTGTGCCAGACCAAACAGCATACGGCTGGTAGAGAACACCCCACTGTTGGCCGAAGAGGCCGCGGAGGTCAGCACCACGAAGTTAATCAGGCTTGCGGCCGCAGGCAGTCCAACCAGCACAAACAGCTCAACGAACGGGCTCTTGGTCGGTACAACGGAGCTCCACGGCGTCACGGACATGATGATAATCAGCGCGAAGACGTAGAACATAATGATACGAATCGGGATGGAGTTAATCGCGCGCGGCAGGGATTTCTCCGGATCTTTAGTTTCCGCCGCCGTGGTACCGACCAGCTCAATCCCCACAAAGGCAAACACCGCAATCTGGAAACCGGCAAAGAAGCCACTGATGCCTTTCGGGAACCAGCCGCCGTCATTCCACAGATGCGCGAACGAAGCCTGAACGCCGGTTGGAGACTGGAAGTGCGTCAGTACCATCACCAGGCCGACAACAATCAGGGCGATAATCGCCACGATTTTGATCATCGCAAACCAGAACTCCATCTCACCGAACATTTTAACGGTGGCGAGGTTAAGGCTTAGCAGCAGAACAATCACCGCCAGCGAGGCCACCCAGTCCGATAACCCCGGGAACCAGAACTGCGCGTAGGCCGTGATGGCGACCACATCCGCCATGCCGGTCACCACCCAGCAGAACCAGTAGGTCCAGCCGGTGAAGTAGCCCGCCCAGGGTCCAAGCAGGTCGGAAGCGAAATCGCTAAAGGACTTGTATTCGAGGTTCGAGAGCAGCAATTCACCCATTGCACGCATCACGAAGAAGAGCATAAAACCGATGATCATATAAACGAAAATGATCGACGGCCCGGCAAGACTGATGGTTTTACCTGACCCCATAAACAGCCCGGTACCGATGGCACCCCCGATGGCAATGAGCTGAATATGACGGTTTGTGAGATTGCGCCGTAGCGACTGTTCAGACGACGCCTCTTCGTCGGCGACGACTTTAACCTGATCTACCATGTGATATTTTCCTGTTTATGCCTGTCTGTGTTGTTAAGGCTCTTCTGGCCTTTAAATACGTCAAAAAAATAACGGTCCCCATGAAAGGACTCATCGATATTAGGTAAGAATCGGCGGGATGAATACTATGATTTGGATATTATGTTAATAATATGTTTAAAGTGAGTGTCATATCACTCATACAACGCGAAACAGCTCACAAAAATACACGCAACAGTTTCGTTTGCAAGATAAAATGTTGATTCCGTCGTAACTATAGGTTTTATCACTATATTCCTCTCCCCCGAAGGAGAGAGGAAATAAGAAAAGCTGATTACAGAATTTCCAGCAGCTCGACTTCAAACACCAGGGTGCTGAATGGCGGGATGGACGCACCAGCGCCACGCTCGCCGTACGCCAGGTTGTGCGGGATAGTCAGTTCCCATTTGGAACCCACTGGCATCAGGGTCAGCGCTTCGATCCAGCCCGCGATAACGCCGTTAACCGGGAATTCAGCCGGTTCGCCACGTGCTACAGAGCTGTCGAACACCGTACCGTCGATCAGTTTACCGGTGTAGTGCACGCGAACGTGGTCAGTACGCGCCGGGATTGCACCGTCGCCCTGGTTGATCACGCGGAACTGCAGACCAGACTCGGTGCTGTTCACGCCTTCACGCTCACGGTTCTCTTCCAGATATTTCACGCCTTCTGCAGCCATCTCTTCGAAACGCGCGCGACGCACGGCGTCAGCACGTTCGTGGATTTCACGCAGCGCACGGTGCACAACATCAACCGGAACCGCCGGGTTGTTGCCTTCCAGCGCATCAGCGATACCCGCCACCAGCGCTTCGGGTAACAGACCTTCCAGGCCGGATTCGCTCAGCTGCTGTCCTACCTGCAAGCCGATACCGTAACTTGCCTGCGCTTCGATAGTGTCAAAAGTCGGGGTGGTCATGGGTTTTCCTTCCATCACATTTAAAGTAGCGGGCAGCATATCAGCCATGCCCTTATGGGTAAAACTTTGTCTGAAGTTAAGGTGACAAACCGCGACGAAACAGAAACAATAGAGAGAACCAGGATTAATCCCGAACGAATGTCACGGATGTCGGGTTTGCTACGCCGTTCAGGCAGTTAGCAAACTATACTTCGGAGCACAGGATAAAAAAGACGCGGAGCAGGAGGAGAGCCATGCCCGGGCGATTTGAACTGAAACCTACCCTGGCGAAAATCTGGCAGGCGCCGGACAATTTTCGCATCATGGACCCGCTGCCGCCTCTGCATCGCAGAGGGATCATCATTGGCGCGCTGATGGTGATCGTGGGTTTCCTGCTTCCTTCCGGTGGCGATGACGCCGACACCGCGACGGTGACCCGCAATGCCCAGCTGGATATTCAGTCGCAAACGCGACCGCAGCCGGACACACAGCCTGTGCAGACGCAACTGGTCACCCCGTCGAACGATCCGGGACAGGTTGCGCCTGTTGAACCGGAACCCATTCAGGATGAACAGCCACAGGAACAGGCAGCGGCCCCGGCAGAGCCACAGGCTCAGCAGCCAACCGGCATTGAGCAGCAGTGGCGTTCCTATCGCGTAGAGCCGGGTAAAACCCTTGCGCAGCTGTTCCGCGACCACAATCTGCCGCCAACCGATGTGTATGCCATGGCGCAGGTGGAAGGCGCGGGCAAGCCGCTCAGTAATTTGCAGAACGGCCAGCTGGTGCAGATACGTCAGAATGCCAGCGGTGTCGTCACCGGGCTCACGATTGATACGGGAAATGGCCAGCAGGTGCTGTTTACCCGCCAGCCTGACGGTAGTTTTATCAGAGCACGTTAATGTTCAGGCCGGGTAAGGCGAGCCAGCCCCCCGGCAATGCCCTTCTTAGTGACTCCGCTTATTGACCCACCAGATCCCCGAGCAGACCAGCACCAGCGCAATCGCATATTTGATGTCCAGAATGTTTTCACCGAGGAAAATGGCAGACAGCACCGTCCCGGCAACGGGGATCACAAAGTTGAACGGGGCAATCATACTTACGCGGTTCACTTTCAGCAGCGCGCTCCAGAGGGCGAACGCTACCGAAGAGAGTAACGTCAGATACCCCAGCACCGCGACGGCCGTCATGCTATGCACTTCCAGCGTCCCTCCCGTGAGATAGCCACCCGCCACCAGCGCCGCGCCGCCGATAGCCAGCTGCCAGCCGGTCATCACCGTCGGGTCGACGGTCTGGGAGATGCGTTTTCCGTAAAGCGTGGCGGCAGAAAGGATAAAGGCTGCCAGCACCACAAACCCGTCTCCCTTCCAGACGAAGCTGAATTCGCTTAACCCGCCGTGGAAGTTAACCAGCATCACTCCGGCAAAGCCCAGAATACAGCCAAGCGTTTTGTTATAGCTGAGCTTGTCGTTGTGGTAGATGAAGTGCGCCAGCAGCACGCTGAAGAAAGTGCCGGTGGCGTTCATGATCGAGCCGTTCACGCCTGTCGTGTAGGCCAGTCCGATATAAAAGAAGGTGTACTGAATGCTCGTCTGCGTCAGCCCCAGGACGGTCAATTGCCCAAACTGCCCGGGCGTGAACCTGCCGATGGGCTTACGCTGTGCTAACGCAAAGAGAAGCAGCAGCACACCCGCAAACAGAAAACGGTAACCGGCGAACACGACTTTTGAGGGAATATCATCGGTGGCAATCTGGAAGAGTTCATAGCCGCTTTTTATGGCCGGGTAAGAGCTACCCCAAAGCAGACAGCAGAGCGTGGCGCAGGCATAGGCCACCTTTCGACGGGCAAATACGGGCGTGGGCAGAGCGGTTTCCATGTCAAATCTCATAAATAAAATTGCGTTTCATTTTATTATCAGAGAATGCGCCAGGAATAGCGACCCTACAAGCACTAAAGCGCGAGGCTGGTCCCTTAAAAAAGCAAAACGCCGGCACAAGGCCGGCGTTTCGACGTGAGCAGAGTAAAATTACTCAGCTACAACGTTAACAACCAGTTTAGCGAACACTTCGCTGTGAACCTGGAAGTCCACTTCGTGCTCACCAGTGGTACGCAGAACACCGTTCGGCAGACGAACTTCGCTCTTAGCCACTTTAACGCCAGCTGCAGTTACTGCATCAGCGATATCGCGGGTACCGATGGAACCGAACAGTTTACCTTCGTCGCCAGCTTTGGAAACGATGGTAACAGTGCCCAGTGCGTTGATTGACTCAGCGCGAGCATTAGCAGCCGCCAGAACGTCAGCCAGTTTGGCTTCCAGTTCAGCGCGACGTGCTTCGAAAAACTCTACGTTTTTCTTGGTAGCTGGAACAGCTTTACCCTGTGGAACCAGGAAGTTACGAGCGTAGCCCGCTTTAACGTTTACCTGATCACCCAGGCTGCCCAGGTTTGCTACTTTATCAAGCAGAATAACTTGCATTACCTTATCCTCTTAAAGTCGTATTAATGGACCGTGCCCGATTACTGATGACGATCAGTGTACGGCAGCAGGGACAGGTAGCGAGCGCGTTTGATAGCGCGAGCCAGCTGACGCTGGTATTTTGCACGAGTACCGGTGATACGGCTTGGGACAATCTTACCGCTTTCGGTGATGTAGTTTTTCAGCGTTGCGATATCTTTATAGTCGATCTCTTGAACGCCTTCCGCGGTGAAACGGCAGAACTTGCGACGACGGAAATAACGTGCCATATGGCTAGTCTCCAGAATCTATCAAATCAATCTGCTCGGCATGCAGAACCATTTTGCTCAGGCCGTTCTTTGCCTTGTGGCAAGAAATGAACCCCTGAACGATTACTGCGCTACCGACCGTTAAACTGTGAGTAATGGCCTGGTTTTCGTGTCCGCTAATAATAACGGGCATTTGGCACCACGCCTGCCGGTGAAAGCCGGCTTCCTCTTGCACAGAACGATGCTCAAGCACGAACTGGCAATGCGGAATTCCTGATGGACTGACCTTACGAAGGGGAGTCCTGCACACGGTACCGGACAACACCAGACGGTTGGTCATCAGAAATTACTCTTCAGAATCCCCAGCATCAGAATCATCTGCGGTTTCGTTTGCGAAATCATCGCGACGCTCACGGCGCTCGTCTTTCGCTTTAACCATCGGAGATGCTTCGGTCACTGCGTTTTTGGTACGCATAACCATGCTGCGGATAACGGCATCGTTGAAGCGGAAGGTAGTTTCCAGCTCATCGATCACTTCCTGCGGCGCTTCAACGTTCATCAGAACGTAGTGTGCTTTGTGCAGTTTGTTGATCGGGTAAGCCAGCTGACGGCGGCCCCAGTCTTCCAGACGGTGGATCGTACCTTCTGCACCAGTGATGGCAGCAGAGTAGCGCTCGATCATGCCCGGAACCTGTTCGCTCTGGTCAGGATGGACCATAAAAACGATTTCGTAATGACGCATCGAATTGCTCCTTACGGATTATTCAGCCTCCTGTCTGGGTCAGCCGAGGCCCGGGGAGGCAAGGAACGTGTTAAAGGTCGGCTGAAAAATTGACGCGTCATAATACTTGCGCGCCCCTGGAAACTCAAGCTGATTGCACAAATAATTCGCACAAAGCGTAAAGCTGGTCTAAGTGGGTGATTTAAAATTAATCACATCAGGAAGCGTTGTTTTTTTGAACAACAGCATCAGAAATGGTCACGCATCCCCGCCGGATAAGTGATTACACTTTAATCAGAGACCTTATTTATAAAAGGAGAGCAACACCCCCTTTCACAGCACGCAGTCGTGGAGCGCATATCATGAAAAAAATCGCATTTGCCGTAATGGCTGCACTTTTGCTCAGTGCAAACGCGATGGCAGCCATCAAGATAGACGGCCGGCAGGCCCAAAACATGGATGATGTGCAAAGCTTAGGCGTAATCTACATCAATCATAATTTCGCCACTGAAAGTGAAGCAGATCAGGCACTCAATCAAGAGACCGATGCTCAGGGTGCACAATATTATCACGTCATACTGATGCGTGAGCCCGGCAGCAACGGCAATATGCACGCCAGTGCAGATATCTACCGATAACGCTTTAACGCTAGCACCAGGAAAGCCAACAAAGAGAACATAGCCATAGTTTAACTTGCCCCCTGCCCGGGGGCTTTTTTTTGCTAATGGCTCTGAAATACCACCGGTTACAACTGTTTTTCGGTATTCCAGAGCACTTATTCACTTCTGCCCGTAATAGGCGTTGGGCCCATGTTTACGCATGAAATGTTTATTCATAAGGTAATCATCAATGCCCTGAAGCTGCGGATTGATGCCGCGGGCGATCCACGCCATTCGCGCCACTTCCTCCATCACCACCGCGTTATGCACGGCATCGTGAGCGTCTTTTCCCCACGAGAATGGACCGTGCTGATACACCACAATACCCGGCGTATGCAGCGGCTCACGCTCAGCCAGCGTGTCGATAATGACGCGACCGGTGTTGAGTTCATACTCCCCTTCCACTTCGGCCTGCGTTAATGCCCGCGTGCAGGGAATATCGCCAAAGAAGTAGTCTGCATGCGTGGTGCCAAGAGCCGGAATGGGCAGCCCTGCCTGCGCCCAGGCCGTGGCATGAGTCGAGTGTGTATGCACAACGCCGCCTAGGGAGGGATAACGCTGATACAGTGCCAGATGGGTGGCGGTATCAGAAGAAGGACGCCACTTTCCGTCAACCACGTTGCCATGGAGATCCACAACCACCATGTCGTCGGCGGTCATGGACTCATAGGGCACACCGCTGGGCTTAATCACGACCCGCCCCTGCTCACGGTCGATGGCGCTGACGTTACCCCAGGTAAACGTCACCAGACCGTAGCGAGGTAGATCCATATTGGCCTCAAAGACCTGCTGCTTAAGCTTATGCATGCTCAGCCTCCATCAACCCAGCCCGCGCCATACGTTCACGGACCCAGTCCCGCGCCTTCGCCACTTCGGCTGCCGGGTCGTCCGACGTTTCACTCCACATCTCAATCAGGTAAGGCCCGCAATACCCTGTCTGTTTGAGCGTCTGGAAGCACCGTTCGAAATCCACCACCCCGGTGCCGAACGGAACATTTTTGAATACACCAGGCCGGGTATCTTTGACATGAACCGCCACGATATGACCAATACCCGCCTGCAGTTCCATCTGCACGTCGTTATCCCAGGCTGACAGATTGCCGATATCAGGGTAGAGCTGGAACCACGGATTATTCAGGTAGTGCGCGTAACCCAGCGCCTTGCTGATGGAGTTCATTAACGGATAATCCATGATCTCCATCGCCAGCGTCACCTGAGCACGGCTTGCCATGTCGACGCTCTCTTTCAGGCCGTCACGAAAACGACGGCGCGTTTCATTGTTGGCGTCCTGATAGTAAACGTCATACCCCGCCAGCTGGATCACACGGATGCCGACATCCTGGGCAAAGCGAATGGCTTTACGCATGATCTCCAGCCCCTGAGCACGCACAGCATCATCTTCACTGCCAAGCGGAAAACGACGGTGGGCGCTGAGGCACAGGGAAGGCACACGTACCCCCGTTTCAGCGATGGCGCTTACCAGTGCCAGACGCTGTTCGCGGCTCCAGTCCAGGCGAGACAGGCGTTCGTCCGTCTCATCCACTGACATTTCGACAAAATCGAAACCGAGTTGTTTCGCCAGTTGCAGCCGCTCCAGCCAGCACTCCCCCGCAGGGAGTGCCTTTTCATAGATGCCGAGCGGGACTTGTTTAGACAACATACCCGCTCCTTAGCCCCAAAGCTGAGCGATTGAGCGTTTGAACTGACGCGCGGCTTCTACCGGAGAGGCGGCATCACGGATGCTACGGCCTGCGATAAAGACATGAATTGGGATACCTTTGAACAGCGGCAGATCTTCCAGCGCCAGGCCTCCGGTCACGGTCACTTTGAAGCCCATATCGGCCAGACGCTTAATCGCGCTGATATCCGCTTCCCCCCACGCTACCCCAGCGGCCTGCGCATCACGGCTGCGGTGATAAACCACCTGTTGAATGCCCGCGTCACGCCACTCCTGCGCCTGCTCCCAGGTCCAGAACCCGGTCAGCTCAATCTGCACATCACCGTTGAACTCTTTTGCCACATCCAGCGCACCTTTAGCCGTGTTGATATCCGCACAGCAAATAACGGTGACCCAGTCGGCATTGGCTTCAAAACACATACGGGAAAGAATTTTGCCCGCATCGGCAATCTTGGCATCCGCCAGCACGATTTTATGCGGATACAGCGCCTTCAGGTCGCGGACGGCGCGAACGCCTTCGCCCACGCATAGAATGGTACCGACTTCAATGATGTCCACTTCTTCCGCAATCAGGCGGGTGGTTTCGTAAGCGTGAGACAGCGTCTGGTTATCCAGCGCGACCTGCAACATTGGTAATGACATTTTCAATTCCCTCTTAAACTGCCGCCGCAGTGGCGTTATCAATTAAATCCAGCACATCCTGCTCGGTGCGGCAGGCGCGTAAACGGTCGAAGTTGGCCTCATCATCAAACAGATTCACGATCTGCATAATGCCCACCTCCTGGTGGGTGTTGGCATCAACAGCCGCCATGGTGATGAGGATGTCGACCGGGTCGTTATCTTCGTGGTTGAAAGCCAGTGGTGTTTTCAGCGTAACCAGCGCAAAGCCGGTTTTTTTAACACCCTCTTCCGGGCGGCCATGCGGCATCGCCAGCCCTGGTGCAATCACGAAGTAAGGGCCGTGCTCTGCAACGCCATCCAGAATGGCCTGGTAATAACGCGGCTCGACAACATCGGCTTTTACCAGCAGATCTACGCTAAGTTTCACCGCCTCCTGCCAGGTGCTGGCGTCGGCCTGTAAAAGGATGGAGCTGTTCTCTGCCAGCGAATCACGTAGTTTCATGTTGCGTCCTTACTTCACATCTTGTGGGAAATGCGCGTTGATCACTTCCAGCAGCTTTGGCCCAAAGTCGGCTGGCGACAGCATGTTGCGCACGCCTACCACATATTTGTTGCCTGTCACGGTGATCTCACCGGCGATGTGGGTAGAGGCGATGATGATGTCCGCGCCGTTCAGTTCACTTTTGTATTCGCCCACTGCGCAGCTGTTCACCGTGTGGTCGATGTTTGACTGGGTTAAAAACTGGTCCACTTTCATCTTCATGATCATGGAACTCCCTTGCCCATTGCCACACACAGCCAGGATACGTACGGTCATAATCGAAACTCCTTAATGAGCAGAAACTTCTGCTGTTTGTTTTTCTGCATCTTCTTCAGCCCGCAGAGTGCGACCAGCGAAGAACATATAAGCCAGAGCAATGAGGATGATGACAGCCATAAAGATCAGGCCAACGGAGGCGAAGCCCTGCATCATCGGTGGTGCCAGAATTGACCAGTCGGCCATGCCCATCCAGGCGCTCATACCGGTGAGCTTGACCGCCCACACACACCCGAAGATTTCCACCATCCCCATCACCAGGCAGATCTTGAGCGCCGCGCGCCAGCCACCAAAGTGGTTCGCAAAGACGCCGATGGTGGCGTTGGAGAAGAACATCGGGATAAAGCCAGGAATGATCAGAATGGAAGAGCCGCAGCCCACCAGGATACCCACCGCAATCAGCTGGCCGATGGTGCCCCACATGAAGCCCCAGACCACCGCGTTTGGCGCGAAGCTGTAGATAGCCGCGCAGTCAATCGCCAGTACCGCACCGGGAATCAGACGCTGAGAGATACCGTTGAAGGCTTCGGACAGCTCGGCAACGAACATACGCACGCCCTGGGTGATAATGAAAATCGCCACCGCGAAAGAGAAACCTGTTTGCAGGATATAGACAGTCCAGTGGGTTTTACCCGCCATCGCCTGTACGACGTCAATGCCAAAGGAGAGCAGAATGGCACCGAAGAAGAGGGTCATCACAATCGCCGTAGAAACGATATTGTCGTGGAAAATATTCAGCCAGCCCGGCAGTTTAAGATCTTCGACGCTCTCTTCTTTTTTGCCCAGATACGGCGCGACTTTATAGGCAATCCAGGAGGCAAACTGCTGCTGGTGGCCGATGGAGAAGCCGCAACCGTCGGTGACGTCCTGCGTGGGCTTGTACATCATGTTGGAGGTGATACCCCAGTAGAGCGAGACCAGCACCGCGGTGCAGATAATGGTCGTCCACATTGGGTAGCCAAAGATAAAGAAGGAAACCGCAATCAGCCCTGCCTGCTGGAACATGATATGGCCAGTCAGCATGATGGTGCGAATACCGGTAATGCGGCGCAACAGAACGTAAATGATGTTCAGCGCCAGCGCGAGCAGGACCGCATACCCTACCCAGCTGTAGGCATCGCCCATGCGATCGATGGTGGCCATCATCGAGGCGTAGGTGTCAGAGATGGCGCCGTTGATGCCATAGACTTCCGACATTTTGGCCACTACCGGCTTGAAGGTGCCGGTCAAAATGCCTGAACCCGCCTGCAACAGCATGAAACCGATGATGGTTTTAATGGTGCCTTTAATAATAACGCTGACGCTTTTACGCAGCAGGATATAGCCAAGGCACGTCACGATGCCCAACAACAGCGGGGCATTAGTCATTACCTGATTAAAGAACACGGTAAAGACGTTGTAGAGGATCTCCATAACTCTCTCCAGAAATGAGAACACGAGGGGCAATCCCTGTGCGGTTGGTGACAACACTCTATTAATCACAAATAATCATCACAAGATTAAATCTGATTATTTGTGACGCATCACGCAAATTATTTCCCTGGTGTTAGTAATGATTTTCACTTCGGCATGCCACATAGAATTATTTCCATATAATTCATGCAATTAATGATTAATACGGTAAAAGATAACAAGAAGCGAGAAGAGCGTCCGTGACGTCAGGCAGATAAAATTACACATTTTGATCGTTGCAATGCGCGTAAAATGGTGTCAGCATTAATCACAACAAATCACCAATTGATTACTTTTGATTAAACCAGGAGTCAAAACGATGAGTAAAGTGAACACCATTACCCGTGAATCATGGATTCTGAGCACTTTCCCGGAATGGGGTAGCTGGCTGAATGAAGAGATTGAGCAGGAACAGGTTGCTCCTGGTACCTTTGCAATGTGGTGGCTGGGGTGCACGGGGATCTGGCTGAAATCAGAAGGTGGCGCGAATATTTGTGTCGATTTCTGGTGCGGCACCGGCAAACAGAGTCACGGTAACCCGCTGATGAAAAAAGGCCATCAGATGCAACGCATGGCGGGCGTGGAAAAACTTCAGCCAAACCTGCGTACCACACCGTTTGTTCTTGATCCGTTCGCCATTCGCCAGATCGATGCCGTTCTCTCTACGCACGATCATAACGATCATATTGATGTCAACGTGGCGGCAGCGGTCATGCAAAACTGTGCCGATGACGTACCGTTCATCGGGCCGCAAACCTGCGTGGATTTATGGATCGGCTGGGGCGTACCGAAAGAGCGCTGCATCGTCATGAAACCGGGCGATGTGGTCAAAATTAAAGACGTTGAGATCCACGCGCTGGATGCCTTTGACCGCACTGCACTGATTACCCTTCCGGCCGATCAGAAAGCCGCAGGCGTACTGCCAGACGGTATGGACGAACGTGCGGTGAACTACCTGTTTAAAACGCCCGGCGGTTCCCTGTACCACAGCGGTGACTCTCACTACTCAAACTACTATGCAAAGCACGGCAATGAGCATCAGATTGATGTGGCGCTCGGCTCATACGGGGAGAACCCACGCGGCATTACAGACAAAATGACCAGCGCCGATATGCTGCGCATGGCGGAAGCGCTGAACACCAAAGTAGTGATCCCTTTCCACCACGATATCTGGTCGAACTTCCAGGCCGACCCGCAGGAGATACGCGTACTGTGGGAAATGAAAAAAGACCGCCTGAAGTATGGCTTTAAGCCGTTCATCTGGCAGGTAGGAGGCAAGTTCACCTGGCCGCTGGACAAAGACAATCTCGAGTATCACTACCCACGTGGCTTTGATGATTGCTTTACTCTTGAGCCAGACCTGCCGTTCAAGTCATTCCTCTGATTATTAGGCCCATCGCCAGACCCGTGTGTCTGGCGGTTTCATATTTCTTTTAGTAATTTCACGCTATTTCAAATATCATCTTTTAAAATCAATTCTTATCGGAATAGCTCATGACGGAAGCGCAACGGCATCAAATATTACTGGAACTCCTGGCGCAAACAGGGTTTGTCACCGTTGAGAAAGTGATCGAACGTTTAGGGATTTCCCCGGCAACAGCGCGGCGGGATATTAATAAGCTGGATGAAAGCGGTAAGCTGAAAAAAGTCCGCAACGGTGCGGAAGCGATTAGCCAGCAGCGTCCACGCTGGACGCCGATGAACATTCATCAGGCGCAAAATCATGATGAAAAAGTCCGTATTGCCAGAGCGGCATCCCAGCTGGTGAACCCCGGCGAGAGCGTGGTGATCAACTGCGGCTCGACGGCGTTTCTGTTAGGTCGGGAGATGTGCGGAAAGCCGGTACAAATCATCACGAACTACTTGCCGCTCGCCAACTATCTTATCGATCAGGAGCATGAGAGCGTGGTGATCATGGGCGGCCAGTACAACAAGAGCCAGTCCATTACGCTCAGCCCGCAGGACAGCGAAAACAGTCTTTATGCCGGACACTGGATGTTTACCAGTGGCAAAGGCCTGACCGCGGATGGCCTCTACAAAACCGATATGTTGACCGCCATGGCAGAACAAAACATGCTTAACGTGGTGGGCAAGCTCGTTGTGCTGGTCGACAGCAGTAAAGTGGGCGAACGCGCAGGAATGCTGTTCAGCCGTGCTGAACAGATAGACATGGTGATCACCGGCAAAGGTGCTAACCCTGAGATCCTCCAGAAACTGAAAGATCAGGGTGTCAACGTCCTGTGCGTTTAAAGGTGCTGGCGGAAGAAGTCCACCGTGGCGTCCAGCGCCGTTGGCGTAATGCGGTGGCGAACGCCCGCTTCCCACAGGCAGGTCAGGTTGCTATCCAGCCCCTCGTGCTGTAGCGCCTGCTGAAGCCGGAACGTTTCTCCGGGTGGGACGACATCGTCCGCATCACCATGCCACAACAGCAAAGGACGATCGGCCAGACGCGGTAACGCCCGGGTAACCTCCCACTCTGCAAGCGCCGCCTCAACCTCTGTGAGTGCCTGAGGTGGAAAAAGCGTCTTCGCCAGTGAGGTGAAGTAGCCCGAGCCCATCAGACAAGCCACTGACTTCACTTCTGGATGGTGCGTCATGATCCCCAGCGCCGCCATCCCGCCCATCGATGCCCCAGCCACGGCCAGCCGATTATTAGCCACCAGCCCTGCCTGGTAAAGCGCATCGCGCAGCCCGGCAAACTCGGTCAGGCTACCGTGCAAAATGTGCCAGAACTGCCCAAGTCGCGCCTGTTCGTTGCCGGTAAAACGTGCGCCGTGGTCAGGTGCATCCGGCATGACCACACGAAAACCGGCCTGCGCGAGTGCCACCGCAAAATAGCTGTAGACCAGCTTCGATGAGGTAAATCCATGATAAAACACTATAACAGGCAGTGGTTCCTCACGTTTTCCGGCGGGTGTTGCGTGTAATATTTCACGATCACCCAGATGGCGTATTTCAATTTCAATCATTGTCGACCCTGTAATGATGAATGATTCATAATGTTGAGAACTGGGTTACGATTTCACGCTATTTTCATTCGAAAATTACGCCCCAGATAACACTTCGGGAACATTCCCCCAAAACTAAATTCACAGACAACTACACTATGGCTATCAGGAAACGAGATATGGTTATGCGCAGGTTTGCTGCTTTATTGCTGATGTTACTGCTCAGTGGCTGTAGCGCGCTGCAGGGAACGCCACAACCCGCTCCCCCGGTCGCCGATCACCCGCAGGAAATCCGTCGTAATCAGACGGAAGGATTACAGCGTATGGGTACCGTCTCTGCGCTGGTTCGCGGCTCTCCGGATGACGCGGAAGAAGCAATAAAGGCACAAGCCGTCGCCGCCAAAGCAGATTATTACGTCATCATTATGATCGACGAAACCATCATTACGGGACAGTGGTACTCACAGGCCATTCTGTATCGTCAATGATCGTCTTCATTTGAACGACATTTACACTGCTTTGCGTCCATAGACACTTTCCTGTCCACAATAAACTCCATGCCCGCAACAATGGAAGTGAGTTTATTCGCGAAGGATTGCCCGGCGGATACCGGAGACATGTGAAATGGAGCTGACGATGAAACGAACTCTTGCTTTGACCACACTGTTGCTCTCAGCAGGTCTTGTGAGCACAACCGCGCAGTCAGCTGAATTTGCCAGTGCTGATTGTGTGACTGGCCTGAATGAAATTGGCCAGATCTCCGTGAATAATATTTCAGGGAGCCCGCAGGACGTTGAACGTGTCGTTGCATTAAAGGCCGATGAGCAGGGTGCTTCATGGTATCGCATTATCCAGATGCAGGAAGATCAGTACATCGATCACTGGCGGGTACAGGCCATTCTCTACGCGTAATCCCCCTCCGATAAAAGCCACTTACTTTTAGTGGCTTTTCGTTTTTGCAAATTTTTTATCTTTTAGCAAACCAATTAAAAACAATTAAATAACATTTTGTTACACTAAACCAGTAAACGTTATCTCTGCTCTGCCGTTGAAAAGCCATACCTTTTCAATGATGAGCAATTTATGATCAACTTTTTCCGTCGTGCAGGTCTGGGTGCAAAGCTGTCGCTGCTTACCGGTGCCAGTGTCGCCATCCTGTTTCTGTTTTTCACTTTTCTGCTCAGCCAAAAAGCCAGCCAGCAGCTTGAAGCCCTCGCGATAGAAGACCTGCATAATCAGTCCACCGGCATGGTCGATATGGTGCAGATGTTTAACACCAGCCTGAGTGAAGAGGTCGAGAGTTATACCCGGCTGTTTACCACCTTTTTGCCCCAGCCACTGAGCGTTGATAACACGCAAACCCAGACGATTAACGGGATTAACGTTCCGCTCCTGAAAGGAGGGGAAACCGGGCTACATGAAAACAATACCCTTTCAGACGATTTTCTGAGCCGGACAGGGGCAATCTCGACCCTGTTTGTGCGTAGCGGTAACGACTTTGTACGCGTCGCCACATCGCTGCGCAAAGAGAACGGCGAGCGGGCAATGGGCACCGTTCTGGATACCACCAGCCCGGCCTTTGCCGCCGTCACCCGGGGCGAGGTTTATCGCGGTCTGGCGCTGCTGTTCGGCAAGCGCTACATCACCCAATACCAGCCGGTTAAAAACGCGGACGGCCAGGTCATTGCAATCATCTTTGTTGGTGTGGATATCACTCACTCCTGGAACGTCATGCGCGAGAAAATCCTCAACCGTCGACTGGGCGAGAGCGGTCACTTCTTTGTTCTGGATCGCAGCCACGGCAAAACGCGCGGGCAGTATCTGTTCCACACCAGCGCGGAGGGAAAAGTACCGGAGTGGGATAGCGCTATCCAGCAACAGCTGTTGAGTGATAAATCCGGCACGCTGGAGCGCGTCAGTGCTGATGGTCGCACGCTGACCATGGCGTATACGCCGCTGCCAGGCTGGAACTGGGCCATTGTCGGCGAAGTGGATAAATCGGTACTGCTCTCAAGCGTGACCGCCATGCGCGACCGCTTCCTGCTGGCAGGGGTGGTGCTGTCAGTGCTCTTCGCGGGTCTGTTTGTGGTCATTATACGACGCATACTGACACGCCCATTGCGCAATGTGATCCACCTGGCCCGACAGTATGCCGCAGGCGATCTGCGCTCCAGCCTGCCCGTGACCCGCCAGGATGAGGTCGGTCAGCTCATCGATGCCATTAACGGTATTGGAGGGGGACTGCAGAAAATTGTTCTTCAGGTGCGCGAGGCCGCTGCGGAGATCCATATGGGCACCAACGCGCTGGCATCCGATAGCGAAGAAATCTCCGGGCAGATTAACAAGCAGGCCAGCAGTGTAGAAGAGACGTCTGCCAGCATGGAGCAACTGGCCGCGACCGTGCAGCAAAATGCCGCCAACATGGAACAAACGCAGCAGCTGGTAGGCGAAACGTCGCGCGCAGTACACCAGGGTGGTGAGACGGTCACCCACGCTGTCGCTACCATGGATGATATTCGCGAAGCATCAAAGCGAATCGAAGACATCACGCGCGTGATTGAATCCATCGCTTTTCAGACCAACATTCTGGCGCTTAACGCAGCGGTTGAAGCAGCCCGCGCAGGCGAGCACGGAAAAGGTTTTGCGGTGGTGGCGCAGGAGGTGCGCGCGCTGGCAGGACGCAGCGCCAACGCGGTGAAGGAGATTGAACAGCTCATCGGTGATACGCTCAGAAAAGTCAGCGAAGGCCATGCGCTGTCTGAACAAACGCGTCTGGCGATGGATTCCATCATCGTGCATATCGATAACATCAACAAGCTGGTCACGGAGATTAACCATGCGTCCCGCGAGCAATCCGCGGGAATAGGCCAGGTTAATCTGGCCATGACCCACATTGGCGAAGCGTCGCACATCAACGCCGACCGCGTCTTACGCAGCGAACAAACTGCACACACGCTGCGTGAGAAAGGCTCACACCTCACCCAACTGGTGAGCCTGTTCCAGCTAAAGAGTTAGCCAACCCTGCCCGTGGCACGCAACAGCAGGTCATTTTGCACCTGCTCGCTCATCAGCGTACCGCCACGGGTATCAAGCATCATGCGGCACCACGCCTGCGCCACGGGTGGCGATGCGTGCCGCAGCATCTGACTTCCGGCCCCCAGCAGGAAAAGCTGTTGCGTGATCTCCCGCCCCTGCGCCTCCTGCGGTTTTCGCAGTTTTTGCTGAAGCTGACGCCAGCTGCGATCGAAGTGCCTGTCCTGCCCTTTTACCTGGGCAAAATCATCCACAAGCAGGTCGAGTATTCCGGATTGCTTCGTCAGAACACGCAGAACGTCCAGGCACATAATATTGCCGGACCCTTCCCAGATGCTGTTCACGGGCATCTCACGGTACAAACGGGGAAGCTCACTCTCCTCGCAGTAGCCTGTGCCGCCGAGCACTTCCATGGCTTCCGCCGCAAACGGGATACCCGCTTTGCAGACGCTGTATTTCGCCGCGGGGGTGAAAAGCCGCGCCCAGGCGGCCTCCTGAGGATCGGCACGCTTGTCCCACGCCCGGGCCAGACGGAACAACAGTGCCGTCTGACCCTCCAGCATCAGCGCCATGCGGCTCAGCACATCGCGCATAAGCGGCTGGTCGATAAGGTTTTTACCAAACGTCTGGCGTTGATGCGCATGGTAAAGCGCCACGGATAAAGCCCGACGCATCAGCCCATGGCTGCCCAGCGCGCAGTCAAACCGCGTCAGCCCGCCCATTCGGAGGATCTGGCGTACCCCTTCTCCTTCCTCCCCCAGCAGCCAGCCGGACGCATCCAGGAACTCCGCTTCGCTGCTGGCGTTAGAGCGGTTGCCGAGCTTCTCTTTCAGCCGCTCCAGACGTACGGCATTGCGTTGCCCGTCAGGTAAAAAGCGTGGAACAAAAAAGCAGGACAGCCCCCCTTTCGCCTGGGCCAGCACCAGATGCGCATCGCTTTGCGGCACAGAGAAAAACCATTTATGCCCGATAAGCCGGTAGCTGCCGTCACTGCACTTTTCCGCTTTGGTGGTGTTGCTGAGTACGTCCGAGCCGCCCTGTTTTTCTGTCATCCCCATGCCAATCAGCAGGCCGCGCTTTTGCGCCCCTGGGGCAAGATGAGGATCGTAACGATCGCTCATTAACGGCGTGATCCAGTCACGGAACGGCTCGGGCAGCGCCTGTTGCAGCAGCGGTGTAGCAGCAAAGGTCATGGTGACAGGGCAAAGCGTGCCCGCTTCTACCTGAGCGTGCAGGACAAAACGTGCAGCTCTGGCGACAAACGCGCCTTTGCGCGCCTCCTCTTCCCACGCCAGGTTATGGACACGGTTGGCGCAAAGTCCCTGCATTAAGAGGTGCCATGCGGGATGAAAGCGAACGTCATCCAGTCGCTCCCCGGTGGCGTCATAACGTAATAACTCCGGCGGATTAACATTCGCCAGCCTGCCCAGCTCCAGCGATTCCGCGGTTCCTAACTGCTGGCCGATGCTGGCAAGAAGCTCGATATCCCACTCGGCGCCTTCGCGAACAACCGCGTCACGCAGAGCGCAATCAGAGAGGAAAAGGTTGCTGTTTGAGAGCGGTGCAGGTTGATTAAAAACGGTATGGGTCTGCCAGTGCATGCTGTCTCCCTCCTTCAGTGGCAATGAAGATAAGTATGGACAGGCCACGTGCACGCTGCATGGGAGTGAGGTCACACGATGACGATCCCGCTGATATCATTCGTGAAATAGCTCACAGAACATAAGAATAAACTATTTCGCGCTTTCGCTTTTGTTGAATAATTTATTCTTACCCCCCTTTCAGTGAGGAACGTTATGCAACCGGATGCGCATAAGCGTGCATTAATTGCAGGCTCCATTGGTAACTTTATCGAGTGGTATGAGTTTGCGGTCTATGGTTTTCTGGCGACCGTAATTGCGAAGAACTTCTTCCAGCTTGAGGGGGACGCGGGGCTGACCAGCCTGATCCTCACCTACGCTTCCTTTGCCATCGCCTTCTTCTTCCGCCCGCTGGGCGCGGTGGTGTTTGGCAGAATAGGTGACCGGATAGGCCGAAAACCGACGCTGATTATTGTACTGGTGCTGATGACGCTGGCCACCGCCGCAATCGGTATTGTGCCGGTCTATGCCAGCATCGGCATTGCCGCCCCGCTGATTATCACGCTGCTGCGCATCCTGCAGGGATTGTTCGCCGGTGGTGAGTATGGCGGCGCCGTCTCGCTGATGACCGAGTTTGCCCCACGCGGCAAGCGGGGCCTCTACGGTGCATGGCAGTCATTTACCGTCGCGCTGGGCCTGTTAGCAGGCGCTGGCATTGTCGCACTGCTCTCCGCCCTTCTGACACCGGAAACCCTGCATGACTGGGGCTGGCGCATCCCGTTCTTCCTGGCATTACCGATGGGCGTGGTGGCGCTGTGGCTGCGGGTGAGTATGGAAGAGACGCCAAGCTTTGTGCAACAGCAGGAAAAGCCGGTTGCCACTCAGGCTGATACCGTTGCCACGCTCAACGCCATTGCGATGGGCATTGGCCGGGTGATGGTCTGGTCAGCGGCGGGTTATACCTATCTGGTGATTATGCCCACCTATCTGCAGTCGGCGCTGCATACCGGGTTTAATCAGGCGCTGTTGATTGCGGTGATTTCGAATATCGGTTTTGCGCTGACGATTATTCCGTCCGGGATCCTGAGCGACAAAATCGGACGCCGCACGGTGATGATCGTCGCCACCACGTTGCTGCTGCTCCTTGCCCTGCCGCTGCTGAAGGTTTTACAGGCGGAGTCCAGCACGCTGGCCATCAAAGCGCTGGTGGTGCTGATTGCGGGTGGTCTGGTGGGGATGCTGGCAGGCCCCGGGCCGGCGATGCTCTCAGAGATGTTCCCGACGCGCGTACGGTATACCGGGCTTGGGCTGGCTTATTCCCTGTCGAACGCCCTTTTCTCGGGCTGTGCGGGGCTGATTATTACCGGGCTGATTAAAGAGACGGGCAACCTGGATATTCCGGCTTATTACGTCATGGCGACGGCGGTAGTGAGTATCTTCGCGCTGATGACGCTCAGGAAGGATGACCATTTGCGGTCACTGGAGGAGTGAGTTTTTCACCGTCTGGTGACCCTCCCACAGAAAATACGAAAGGCCGTCCTCAGGACGGCCTTGCTGTTTATTCCCCGCGCTGACGTACCGCTTCAAACAGGCAGATACCTGTTGCCACGGAGACGTTCAGAGACGACACGCTGCCCGCCATTGGAATGCTGATCAGCTCATCGCAATGCTCACGGGTCAGACGGCGCATACCTTCGCCCTCGGCACCCATCACCAGTGCCAGACGGCCGGTCATCTTGCTCTGATACAGAGTATGATCCGCTTCACCCGCGGTACCGACGATCCAGATATTCTCTTCCTGCAGCATACGCATAGTGCGCGCCAGGTTGGTGACGCGGATCAACGGTACGTTTTCCGCTGCGCCACAGGCCACTTTCTTCGCCGTCGCGTTAAGCTGTGCAGAGCGATCCTTTGGCACGATGACCGCATGAACACCTGCCGCATCTGCGCTTCGCAGACATGCGCCAAGGTTGTGCGGGTCGGTCACGCCGTCAAGGATCAAGAAGAATGGATTTTCCAGCCCGGCGATAAGATCCGGCAGATCGTTTTCCTGATACTGACGACCTGGCTTAACGCGGGCAATAATGCCCTGGTGAACGGCACCTTCACTTTTCTCATCCAGGAACTGGCGGTTCGCCAGCTGGATCACGACACCTTGTGCTTCCAGGGCGCGGATCAGCGGCATCAGACGTTTGTCTTCACGCCCTTTCAGAATAAACACTTCCTGAAAACGCTCCGGTGCGCGCTCCAGCAGGGCCTGCACCGCGTGGATGCCGTAAATCATTTCACTCATTGATGGTTCTCGTTCTGTCTTTTCTTTTCCCTCTCTCCGCAGGAGAGAGGGTCAGGTTGAGGGGGAGAATTACTCCGCCTGCTGTTTCTTCGCTGCGCGCTTTGCCCTGGTGGCAGCCGCGATTTTCTGCGTTTTGGTGGACGGCTTTTTCGCCTTCCGGGCCTCTTTCTTCGCGGCCTTCGGCTTCTGTTTCTTCTCACCGCGGAACGCGCTGTCTGGCTCGAAGTTTACCTTCTTACCCGCCTGACGACGTTTGCCACCGCTGTTGCCGTTGCCCCCTTTTTTCGTCTTTTCACGCGCCGTTTTACCCACATTACGCGGGGCACGCTCGCTGGAGATCAGGCTAAAGTCAATTTTACGGTCGTCCATATTAACGGCTTCGACCTTCACTTCCACGCGATCGCCAAGACGATAGGTCTGGCCGCCAGATTCGCCAATCAGGCGCTGCCCGACCTGGTCGAAACGGTAGTAGTCGTTATCCAGGCTGGAGACATGCACCAGACCGTCGATAAACAGTTCATCCAGACGGACGAAGAAACCAAAGCCGGTGACGCTGGCAATCACGCCTTTAAAGACGTTACCCACCTGGTCCAGCATAAAGTCACACTTCAGCCAGTCTGCCACGTCGCGCGTCGCTTCATCTGCACGACGTTCGGCCATGGAACAGTGCTGACCGAGTTGCAGCATCTCTTCCATTGAATAATGGTAGCCACCGGTTTCGGTCGTATTACCTTTATGACCCTGCTCCTGCGCCAGCAGATACTTGATCGCGCGGTGCAGGGAAAGGTCCGGATAACGACGGATCGGCGAGGTAAAGTGGGCATAAGACTGCAGCGCCAGGCCGAAGTGACCGCGGTTTTCCGGATCGTAAATCGCCTGCTTCATGGAACGCAGCAGCATGGTCTGCAGCATTTCTGCATCCGGGCGATCGCCAATCGACTCCAGCAATTCAGCATAATCACGCGGCTCTGGCTTGTTACCGCCAGGCAGTTCCAGACCCAGTTCAGCCAGCACGGAGCGGAACGCAGTGATGGCTTCGGTCGACGGTTTATCGTGAATACGGAACAGCGCAGGTTCTTTGGCTTTCTCAACGAAACGTGCCGCCGAGATGTTTGCCAGAATCATACACTCTTCAATCAGCTTATGGGCATCGTTACGCTGGGTCTGCTCAATACGTTCTATGCGGCGTTCAGCGTTAAAGATGAACTTCGCCTCTTCGCTCTCAAACGAGATCCCGCCGCGCTCTTCACGCGCCTGATCCAGCGTTTT
The DNA here is from genome assembly GCF_047529885.1 of Enterobacter cloacae complex sp. 2024EL-00711. Taxonomy (NCBI): domain Bacteria; kingdom Pseudomonadati; phylum Pseudomonadota; class Gammaproteobacteria; order Enterobacterales; family Enterobacteriaceae; genus Enterobacter; species Enterobacter cloacae complex sp. 2024EL-00711. Next base: position 44,819 of record NZ_JBLIZC010000003.1, on the reverse strand, counting down.
GTAGAGGTTATGCAGCTCTTCGATGTGTTTCACCAGCGGCGCATACTGCTCACGCAGATCCTGATCGCCCTGCAGCATATGCCAGACCTTGGTGTAGGTCAGGCGCGCATGGGAGCTCATTACCGCTTCGTAGAATTTGTAACCCGTTAAGCGCCCTTTGGTGGAGATGGTCATCTCGCAGACCATGCACAGGCGGTCAACCTGCGGGTTCAGGGAGCACAGGCCGTTAGACAAGACTTCCGGCAGCATCGGAATTACCTGCGACGGGAAGTAGACCGACGTTCCACGGCTGCGCGCTTCGTTATCCAGCGGAGTATGCGGGCGAACGTAATAGCTTACGTCAGCGATGGCAACCCACAGGCGCCAGCCGCCGCCGCGTTTTTTCTCGCAATAAACGGCATCATCGAAGTCGCGGGCATCTTCACCATCAATAGTCACCAGCGGCAGATCGCGCAGATCCACGCGGCCCACCTTGGACTCTTCCGGCACGTCTTCTTTCAGGCCGACAACTTGCTCTTCAACCGCTTTCGGCCAGACGTAAGGAATTTCATGAGTACGCAGCGCCATATCAACGGCCATGCCGGTGCCCATGTTATCGCCTAACACTTCGACGATTTTCCCGACCGCCTTGGTGCGGCGGGTAGGACGCTGGGTGAGTTCAACCACCACCACAAAGCCCATACGGGCGCCCATCACCTCTTCAGGCGGGATCAGGATATCGAAGCTCAGGCGGCTGTCGTCCGGCACCACAAAGCCCACGCCAGCGTCGGTAAAGTAGCGGCCAACAATCTGGCTGGTTTTAGGGACCAGGACACGCACCACGCGCGCTTCGCGTCGACCTTTACGGTCCGCGCCCAGCGGCTGCGCCAGGATCTGGTCACCGTGAATGCACATCTTCATCTGCTCAGAGGAAAGATAAAGATCGTCTTTACGGCCTTCTACGCGCAGGAAGCCATAGCCATCACGGTGGCCGATGACGGTGCCTTTCAGCAGGTCAAGACGTTCGGGAAGCGCATAGCACTGACGGCGGGTAAAGACCAGTTGCCCGTCGCGCTCCATCGCGCGCAGGCGGCGGCGAAGGGCTTCAATTTGCTCTTCACCTTCAATGTTTAATTCAACGGCAAGTTCTTCACGATTGGCGGGTTTTTCGCGTTTTGTTAAGTGTTCAATGATGAACTCGCGGCTGGGGATAGGATTCGCGTATTTTTCGGCTTCGCGTTCCTGGAAAGGATCATGTGACATATCGGTTCCTCCGTTGTCAGCTCCGGTGGAAATTTTCTTCATTCCACCAGCAATAATTTATAAAGTGGTTGATTCTCTTCAACCAAATCGGCCAGCGTGTAGTTATCCAGTTCCTTGAGAAAACTTTGCACGGCCAGAGAAAGTGCCTGTTTAAGGCGACAAGCGGGCGTAATGTGGCAGAACGCGCTGCTGCAGTTCACCAGAGACAATGGCTCCAGTTCACGTACCACATCCCCAACACGAATACTCTGCGCCGGTTTACCGAGACGGATCCCACCATTCTTCCCGCGGACGGCAGCAACGTATCCGGCACGACTAAGTTGATTGATTATTTTGACCATATGATTACGGGACACACCGTATACCTCTGTAACCTCAGAGATACTGGTCATTTTCCCATCGGGTAACGACGCCATGTAAATCAGCGCGCGTAAGCCGTAATCGGTGAAACTTGTTAACTGCACATCAACCTCAGGAAAAAGGGAAAACGCGGATAAACCGCACAGATATTCATTAATGATGATAAACCAGCCAGATAGTAAGCGGCTAATTTATTTGACAGACGGGGCGAAAAAGCGGAGATCGAGGAGCGTTCGCCGGATGGCGCGACGCGTATCCAGCCTGCGGGTTGTCCCGCAGGCCAGCAGTCACGAAGATTATGCGTCGAACGGGTCGCGCAGGATCATCGTTTCAGTACGATCAGGGCCGGTAGAGATAATGTCGATCGGCACTTCGGTCAGTTCTTCAATACGCTTGATGTAATTCAGCGCTGCCTGCGGCAGACCGCTACGCTCTTTCACACCGAACGTCGTTTCAGACCAGCCTGGCATGGTTTCGTAGATTGGCTCGATGCCTTTCCAGTCATCCGCAGCCAGCGGAGTGGTGGTCACTTCGCGACCATCAGGCATACGGTAGCCTACGCAGAGTTTCACCTCTTTCAGACCGTCCAGCACGTCCAGTTTGGTCAGGCAGAAACCAGACAGGGAGTTAATCTGTACTGCGCGACGCACGGCTACCACGTCCAGCCAGCCGGTACGACGACGACGACCGGTGGTCGCGCCAAACTCGTTACCCTGCTTGCACAGGAACTCGCCGGTTTCATCAAACAGCTCAGTCGGGAATGGACCCGCACCCACGCGAGTGGAGTAAGCTTTGATGATGCCCAGAACGTAATCCACATAACGTGGACCCAGACCAGAACCGGTCGCAACGCCACCCGCGGTGGTGTTAGAGGAGGTGACGTACGGATAGGTACCGTGGTCGATGTCCAGCAGCGTACCCTGCGCACCTTCGAACATGACGAAATCGCCACGCTTGCGCGCCTGGTCCAGCAGATCGGACACATCAACAACCATACCGGTCAGAATGTCAGCAATCGCCATGACGTCATCCAGCACTTTCTGGTAGTCAACAGCGTCAGCTTTATAGAAGTTCACCAGCTGGAAGTTGTGATATTCCATCACTTCTTTCAGTTTTTCAGCGAACGTCTCTTTATCAAACAGATCGCCCACGCGCAGACCGCGACGAGCAACTTTGTCTTCGTAAGCCGGGCCGATACCACGACCGGTCGTGCCGATCGCTTTCGCGCCACGCGCTTTTTCACGCGCTACGTCCAGCGCCACGTGATAATCAAGGATCAGCGGGCAGGCTTCGGAGAGCAGCAGACGCTCGCGAACGGGGATACCACGGTCTTCCAGACCTTTCATCTCTTTCATCAGAGCAGCCGGAGACAGCACAACGCCGTTACCGATGATACTGGTGACGTTTTCGCGAAGAATGCCTGATGGAATAAGATGGAGGACGGTTTTTTCACCGTTGATTACGAGAGTATGGCCTGCGTTGTGACCGCCCTGGTAGCGTACAACATATTTAGCCCGTTCAGTCAGAAGATCAACAATCTTCCCTTTACCTTCGTCACCCCATTGGGTGCCCAGTACGACGACGTTGTTACCCATTTTTTTCAAAATCACCGTTTGCTTAAAAATGGATTCTACCATCGCTTTTTCAGATATACAGCACTTTTTGACCTCAAAATACGCCAAACCAGATTACTTTTTGATCAGCCAATCGTTTTCCTCAACATGTAGTAGATAACGATGCCGGCAACCACAAGTCCGCCCCCAAATCGACGCAAAATATTATCCGGCAACTGGCTCAGAGAGGCTATCATCCGACGCCATGCACGCGGATAAAGCATCGGTCCAAGGCCTTCCAGCACCAGAACCAGGGCCAGCGCAAGCCAAATCGTTGAATTCATTTTTCATCCTTATAAAAGAAAACCACCGCTCCGTTGAGAGCGGTGGTTTGAATACTCAAACTGGCCTGAGTTTATCGCGTTGCGTTAGCCGGCGTCTTCATGTAACGGAAGAAATCGCTGTCCGGGCTGAGCACCATCACATCCTGGTTGCTCTGGAAGCTGTTCTCGTAAGCACGCAGGCTACGGATAAAGGCGTAGAAGTCGGGATCCTGGCTGAAGGCATCGGCAAACAGTTTTGCCGCTTCGGCATCCCCTTCACCGCGCAGAATACGGCCCTGACGCTCAGATTCTGCCAGCGTCTTGGTCACTTCGTAATCCGCTGCCGCACGCAGTTTCTCCGCCTCTTCCTGACCTTGTGAACGATGACGACGGGCTACCGCTTCACGCTCGGCGCGCATACGGTTGTAAATCGCCTCGGACACTTCCGCTGGCAGGTTGATCTGCTTGATACGGACATCGACCACTTCGATACCCAGAGCAGCCATACTGTTCGGGTTGATCACCGGCACTTTGCCGTTGGTTTCAGCCTGAACGCGTTCTGCCGCTTTGGCAATGGCATCATCCGCTGCCGGGGTGGTGACTTCGTCTTCGGTTCCTGCAGAACCGGAGTTCAGCGCATCACGCACTTCCAGCGTCAGACGACCACGGGAGTCGGTGACAATGTCTTTCACATCCAGACGACCAATCTCAGAGCGCAGACGGTCAGAGAACTTACGTTTCAACAGCACTTCCGCCTGAGAAACGTCGCCACCGCCCGTTGCCAGGTAGTAGCGGCTGAAATCACTGATACGCCATTTGATGTAGGAATCAACGATCAGGTCTTTCTTCTCTTTGGTCACGAAACGGTCGGCCTGGTTATCCATGGTCTGGATACGGGCGTCGAGCGTTTTCACCGATTCAATCAGTGGCATTTTAAAGTGCAGGCCCGGCTCAAACACCAGCGGCTTGTTCTCGCTGTCGCGCAGAACTTTACCAAAACGCAGGGTAATTCCACGCTCGCCCTCTTTCACCACAAAGATAGAGGTATAAAGCACGACCAATACGATGATGATGATCGCAATAACTGACTTACGCATCCTTATTCCCCCTGACGCTGGTAGTCGTTACGCTGCGCGTTAGCACGGCGTTGGTCCATAATGTCACCATCGTTCGAAGAAGGCGTGGTTGTGGCGCTTGAGCTACCGGATGCCGCAGGTGGCAGACGCAGCAGGTTGTTGGCACCGCTGGTATCCGCCTTTGCCGCCGGCGCCGAACCGCCTTTCAGCATCTGATCCAACGGCAGCACCATCAGGTTTCCACCTTTGCTGTCGTTAACCAGTACCTTACGCGTATGGCTCAGCACTTTTTCCATGGTCTCAATATAAAGACGTTCACGGGTAATCTCCGGAGCCGCTTTATATTCTGGCAAAATCTTCGCGAAACGCGCCACTTCACCCTGAGCTTCCAGGACGGTCTGGGTTTTATACGCACGCGCTTCTTCAAGAATACGCTGCGCCTGACCGTTAGCACGTGGCTGAACTTCGTTGGTGTACGCTTCCGCTTCACGGATGTACTGTTGTTCGTTTTCACGGGCGGCAATCGCGTCATCAAACGCGGCCTTCACCTCTTCCGGTGGACGAGCAGCCTGGAAGTTGACGTCCAGCAGGGTGATACCCATGTTGTACGGGCGAATGGTCTCTTCCAGCTCACGCTGGGTATCGCTACGAATAACGGTACGACCTTCGGTCAGAATGCGGTCCATGGTGTATTTACCGATCACACCGCGCAGCGCACTGTCTGTGGCCTGACGCAGACTGTCATCTGCACTGGTCACGCTAAACAGGTAGTGCTGCGGATCGGTGACGCGGTACTGGACGTTCATCTCAACGCGCACAACGTTCTCGTCGGAGGTCAGCATCACGCCGGAGGCCGCCAGTTCACGGACAGACTCCACGTTCACCGCGGTCACGTCGTCAATGAAAGTCGGTTTCCAGTTCAGACCTGGTTCAACCAGATGGCTGAACTTACCGAAACGGGTGACCACACCGCGTTCCGCTTCTTTAATGGTGTAGAACCCACTGGCAGCCCAGATGATCACCACGGCAGCGGCAACAATGCCCACCACGCGGCCCCCTAACTGCGGGCGCGGCCCCTGAGTGGAACCTCCACCAGAGCCAGAACCTTTACCTCCGCCAAGGCCACCAAGCTTCTTGCTTAGCTTGCGGAAGATATCATCCAGATCCGGCGGCCCCTGCTCGCGACCACCTTTGTTGCCATTTCCCCCAGAGTTGCCGCCTTGATTATTGCTGCTTCCCCACGGGTCGCGGTCTTGTCCGTTATTACCGGGCTGATTCCACGCCATGTATATGCTCCATATTTGTTATGCAAGGGCGAATTATTCAGGCATCCCCTTTCTGATCAGACGATATAGTCGACCAGCGCAGGTTCTTGTTTACAGAGGCGACGCCAGTCAACGATCGGCAAACGCACCTGCATCCCCACGCTGCCGTCATCCTCCATCCACTCTTTTTCTATCGCCTGAAGCTGATAAAACCGGCTGCGCAGCCTGCCTTCCTGTGGCGGCAATCGCAGCGTGTGCTGGGCTACCTCACCGGAAAGACGTTCTGTCAAAGCCTGGAAAAGCAGTGGCACACCAATACCGGTCTGAGCGGAAAGCCAGACCCGAATCGGTTTGTTCTCTTCATCTCGGTCGATACGCGGCTCAAAATCCTCCAGCATATCGATCTTGTTCATCACCAACAGCGTTGGGATGTCGTCGGCGTCGATCTCGTCGAGCACCACGTTTACCGCGTCGATGTTCTCCTGCAAGCGAACGTCTGCAGCATCAATGACGTGCAGTAGCAGGGTCGCCTGACGCGTCTCCTGCAGGGTGGCTTTAAACGCAGCCACCAGGTCATGCGGCAGGTGACGGATAAACCCTACGGTATCCGCCAGCACCGTTTCACCGACGTCGGCGACGTCAATACGACGCAATGTGGGGTCCAGGGTCGCAAACAGCTGGTCTGCGGCATAAACCTGGGCCTCAGTAATCTGGTTAAACAGGGTGGATTTACCGGCGTTGGTATACCCCACCAGCGACACCGTCGGGATGTCAGCTTTCGATCGCGCCCGACGTCCTTGCTCACGCTGTTTTTCAACGCGTTCCAGACGTGAAAGGATCTGGGTAATACGGCCACGCAACAGACGGCGGTCGGTTTCAAGCTGGGTCTCACCCGGACCGCGCAAACCAATCCCGCCCTTTTGTCTTTCAAGGTGGGTCCAGCCACGCACAAGCCGCGTTGCCAGATGGCGCAACTGCGCCAGCTCAACCTGCAGCTTACCTTCGTGAGTACGCGCACGTTGAGCGAAAATATCTAAAATCAAACCCGTGCGATCGATAACACGGCATTCGCAAAGACGTTCCAGGTTACGTTCCTGAGCCGGAGACAGCGCATGATCAAACAACACGACTGACGCGCCGGTTGCTTTTACGGCATCCGCAATTTCAACTGCTTTACCTTCACCAACAAAATACTTTGGGTGCGGCGCTTTACGGCTACCGGTAATCACCTGCATTGCTTCGACACCGGCGGAAGAGACCAGAGATTCAAACTCTTGGAGGTCTTCCATATCTTTGTCTTGCGTAAAATAGATGTGTACCAGCACCGCCTGCTCACCGGCATCATAACGGTCAAACAAGCGTAAATTCCTCAAAAAAGATCAGCGGGGAACGCAGGATCCCTGGCTCCCCGTGTGGATAACAGCCCGAAACCTTATTCGGTATCTTCGCTGTCCTGCGCAGGAGAAGAAGAACCCTGCGCGCTGCTGCCATGATGGTAGTTACTACCCGTGCCGCCGCCAGTGTTATTGCTGTGATGGGATACCGGACGAGACGGAACAACTGTAGAAATAGCGTGCTTATAGACCATCTGACTGACCGTGTTTTTCAACAGGATCACGAACTGATCGAAAGATTCAATCTGACCTTGCAGCTTAATACCATTCACCAAATAAATAGAAACTGGAACACGTTCCCGACGCAATGCGTTCAGGAACGGATCTTGTAAAGATTGCCCCTTAGCCATTCTATCTTTTCCTTATATGCTTGTTTTGTACTTAGAACCTTGCGATTCTGAAAAATTGCGCACGATACGACTCAATTGTACACATTCAGTGAGCGATATCACCAACAACCTCAATCACTTCGTTTAACGCCTGTTGCGGTTTTTCACTGTCTAACCAGTGAACACCGTCCCAACCGCGCAACCAGGTGATCTGGCGCTTCGCTAACTGTCTCGTGGCGCAAACACCTCGATAAACCATTTCATCATATGAAATCTCGCCTTCAAGATATGACCACATCTGGCGGTATCCCACACAACGAACGGAAGGCATATCCGTATGCAAATCTCCACGGGCAAATAGCGCCCGCACTTCTGCTTCAAAATCTGAAGCTAACATCTGATGAAAACGCTGCTCAATTCGTTGATGGAGCAGTTCACGGCTCGCCGGGGCGATGGCGAACTGATGCACCTGATACGGCAGAGCGTCTCCTGACGTTTGCGTCAGTTCCGTTAAAGTTTTACCCGAAATGAAAAAAACTTCCAGTGCCCGGGAAAGCCTTTGCGGATCATTTGGATGGATCCGTGCTGCGGCAACCGGGTCAATCTCGGCCAGTTGCTTATGCAAAACGTCCCATCCCTGCTCTGCCGCCTGCTGCTCAATTTTTGCTCTTACTTCCGGATCCGCTGATGGCAGAGGTGAAAGACCCTCCAGCAACGCCTTGAAATAAAGCATGGTTCCGCCAACCAACAGCGGTATACGTCCCGCCGCCGTTATCTCGGCCATCTCAGCTAACGCATCGCGGCGGAAATCCGCTGCGGAGTATGCCTGAGCCGGGTCGAGAATATCCAGCAAACGATGCGGTGCCGCACGCAGTTCGTCTGCGTCAGGCTTCGCCGTGCCGATGTCCATCCCTCGGTAGATAAGGGCAGAATCGACACTAATCAACTCTACAGGCAAAACTTTACGCAATTCAATGGCCAGTGCCGTTTTGCCGGAGGCCGTAGGGCCCATTAAAAAAATCGCCTTTGGCAGGCTCGCCTTGCTTACGTCAATCATGTTTCAGGGCATTCATCGCCGTTTGTAAATCAACAGGTTGTAATAACCCACCTGGCGGTGTCTTCACCAGATGCGGACAAAGGCGTTCAACCTCCGCCAGCACGCTAATGGCCTGCGCCATACTCCACGGCTTATGTTCGCTTGCCAGATGGCGGGCGATCCACTGCGCGGTGTTGGCGGCATCAAACGACGTTTGCTGCGCCAGGTAGCCTATCAGTTCAGGAATCAAGTTTTGTAAATTTTGTTGGCGTAAGGGTAAAGGCACTGCGCGAATGGTCACATGTTGTGGTTCGAGCACCATTTCAATGCCCATCTGCGCCAACAGGGCCTCTGCGCGACGCAGTACCCCTGTTTCTTCAGGGGATATTTTTAGCCGAACGGGGATCAGCAGCGGTTGTGCACAGGCCGCGTTTTCACCCGGAGTAAGTTGCACTTGTTTAAGCCAGCGTTCCGCCACCGGCAATGCCAGAAGCATCACGTGGCCTTCGCGCTCCAGCAGCGCCATATCCGGTGCAATAATCGTCAGAACCCGGCCAAAACTCTGGCTGTGGCCATCCAGCGAAGGCGCTGGCACCCCGACAGGCGCTTTGCGCTCCACCGCGGGAGTTTCCAGCAATTTGCGGTACAACGCGCCCTGCTGTTTTTGATAGCCAGGTTGGGCATTCGGATAGTTCGCTCCCGTTGGGCGCGGTGTGCTACCCGCAGCAGAGAAACGCGGGGCATCCGGCTCACGCGCCACGGCAGGTTCAGCAAAATGGTTCCGGCCCGCTGCAACACGGTTTTCCGGAAACGCGCGCGGGGCGGGTTCTTCTTTTTCCAGCGGCAGCGTCGGTTCAGCCTGCTGTTGCAATACGCTCAGCACGCCCTGATAGATAAAATCATGCACCAGACGTGACTGGTGGAACCGCACTTCATGCTTGGCAGGATGGACGTTAACGTCCACCTGGTGTGGATCGATTTCTAGATAGAGCACAAACGCCGGTTGCTGATCTGCGCCCAGTTTATCTTCACAGGCCTGACGAATGGCGTGGTTAATGAGGCGGTCACGCATCATGCGGCCGTTCACATAGCAATACTGGATCTCAGCGAAGGCGGCGCTGCTCGCGTTGGGGTCAGCCACCCAGCCGCGCATGGCCAGATCGCCATGCTGCCACTCAATGGCCAGCGCGTGCTCGAGGAACGGTACGCCGCAGATAGCGCCCAAGCGGCGCTCTTTTTGCCCACCTTCCGCCACGGCGCGGTACTGGCGCATGACTTTGCCGTTATGGCTAAGGTTAATGGTCACGTCAAACCGCGCCAGGGCAATGCGACGAATGATCTCATCGATATGCCCAAACTCGGTTTTTTCGGTACGCATAAACTTGCGTCGGGCGGGGGTGTTATAAAACAGATCCAGCACTTCCAGCGTCGTACCGACCGGATGCGCCGCTGGTTTAATCGTCACGTCCATATCACGCCCTTCGGCGTACGCCTGCCAGGCTTCCTGCTGTTCAGCGGTACGGGAGGTGAGCGTGAGGCGGGAAACGGAGCTGATACTGGCCAGCGCTTCCCCGCGAAAACCGAGGCTGATGATCGCTTCCAGGTCATCAAGAGAGGCAATTTTACTGGTGGCATGACGCGCCAGCGCTAACGCCAGCTCGTCTTTTTTAATTCCACAGCCGTTGTCACGAATGCGAATCAGCTTTGCGCCGCCGCGTTCGATATCAATATCAATGCGGGTGGCCCCCGCATCAAGGCTGTTTTCTACCAGCTCCTTCACCACCGATGCAGGGCGCTCCACCACCTCACCGGCGGCGATTTGGTTCGCGAGCTGCGGCGGTAGAACCTGAATCGGCATGAATTCTCCTTAGTTGGTCGCGGTCATCTCACCTGGCTGCGCTGCGCTGGCCGTCTGGGCGGCACCGCCCTGTGGCGCGGACTGCAGCGGATGCGCATCAAAGTATTTACGCAGACCGTTATAGATCGCTTCGGCAATTTGCTGCTGATAGCTGTCGCTGCCCAGCAGGCGTTCTTCAGCGTTATTACTGATAAAGCCTGTTTCCACCAGAATCGATGGAATATCCGGCGATCGCAGAACGCCAAGGCTCGCATGCTCCGGACGGCGCTTGTGCAATGACCCGATGCCCTGCAGCTGATTCAATACATTTGTGGCGACATCATACCCGACGCGCTGGGAATGACCGAATTGTAAATCCAGCACCGCCTGGCTGAGATACGGATCGGCCTGGCTGTTTGCCAGCACATCACCCGCGCCACCTAACAGTTCGGACTGTTTCTCGTGCTCTTCAAGCCAGTTTGCCATTTCACTGTTCGCCCGACGGTTTGACAGCACCCACACTGAGGCTCCCGTGGCGTTACGGTTTGGCGCGGCATCCGCATGAATGGACACCAGGAAATTGGCATTTTGCTTACGTGCCACATCCGAGCGGCCCATCACCGAGATAAAGTAATCGCCGTCGCGCGTCAGCACGCCTTTAAACATAGGATCGTCGTTTAGCAGCGTCCGCAGCTTACGGGCAACCGCGATGGTGACATTTTTCTCCCGCGTACCGCCCGGGCCAATTGCGCCGGGATCCTGACCGCCGTGCCCCGCATCAATGGCGATAATCACTTTATCACCGCTGACCGCGCGACGTGCGCTGGCCGCCGGCCGCGTCACGGTATTGCTGCTGGTAACGCTGGTAATGCGGTCGCTGTCCGTTTTAAACGGATTACGTGCCGGTTCAGATGGGCGCGGGGTATAAACCGGCTCTTCCACGCGTTTCGCCACCACCGGTGGAGGCGGAGGCGGCGGAGGGGCGTCAGCGTTGATGGTAAAGACCACCGTATAATTCGCACCGTTTTGCTGCTTAACCGCTCTGGTTTTACCCTTTTCGGTTAGGTCGACCACCAGACGCAATGACTGGCTATCTTTTGGCGAGCCGGAACGAATGCTTTTAACCAGATTATTGCCGCTGAACTGGAGCGGTAACCCCTGGATAACCCCGGTTTGTTTGATATCCAGCGCCACGCTGTGGCTGTCTGGCTGTGAAAAAGCATATTCCGGATCGCCCATAAAGCTGAACGTGATCCTGGCCTGGCTTTCGCCGTTCGACACCTGAATATCCGACAGGCTTGCCGCCCCGGCCTGCGCGCACAGCAGCACCGTGGCAGCCAATAACCAACCTTTAACGCGACTAATCATCCCGTCATCCCTACGCTTAACCGGCCAGACGCGCCAGTAAGGAACTACCTGATGAGGAAACAGCACTGATGCGTGCCTCACGCCCTTGTGCCTGGTAATCTAAGTGAATTTCGACATCCGGGTCAGGCAACACACCCGCACCTTGTTGCGGCCACTCCACCAGGCAGATGGCATCATTGGCAAAATAATCACGGATCCCCATAAATTCCAGCTCCTCGGGATCCGCAAGGCGGTATAAATCAAAGTGGTACACCATGAGATTTTCAAGGGTGTACGGCTCTACCAGCGTGTAGGTTGGGCTTTTCACATTGCCTTTATGGCCTAACGCCTGCAGAAAACCCCGGCTGAAGGTGGTTTTACCCGCACCTAAATCACCATACAGATAAATGACGGTTGCCCCCTGACAGGCCTGTGCCACGCGTTTGCCAAGATCTAAAGTGGCTTGTTCATCAGGTAAAGAAATCGCTCGATTAGTCATTTTCTACGTCAATCACATCCGGGTTAACAACACGCCGTAGCGTGCAAAAAAGATCGGTGGCCAGCATTCCGCGTGTACCGTAACGTGCCGCCAGCTTATCCGCCGCGACACCATGGGCCACGCAGCCAGCGCAGGCTGCATCATAAAGGGGAAGTTTCTGTCCAAGCAATGCGCCAATGATGCCGGAAAGCACATCGCCCATTCCGCCGCTCGCCATGCCCGCATTTCCGGCATCGACAATGCCCAGCGCCTCGTCGCTGGCGACAACGGTTCCTGCCCCTTTCAGAACGGCAACACCTCCGTAACGTTTTACCAGACGCCGGGCAGAAAGTAAGCGATCGCTTTCAATTTCTGCCACGCTGCAGTTAAGCAGGCGCGCGGCTTCGCCGGGGTGCGGCGTCAGAATGCGATTGTGACGCTTATCAGGATTGATTGCCAGAAGGTTCAGCGCGTCGGCATCCCACAGCATCGGTTTACGAAAATTCTCGACCTTCTGCAGGGCCTGTTTCCCCCAGGCCTGCTGCCCAAGCCCCGGGCCAATGACCACGACATCCGCCCATTCGAGACTCTCTTCAAGCGACTGCGGCGTCAATTCATGCACCATCAGCTCCGGACGGGCCGTAATAATTGGCGCACTATTTTCGATGCGCGTCAGCACCCGCACTAAACCGGCACCGCAACGCAATGCCGCTTCCCCCGTCATGCGGATAGCCCCCGCCGTACCGTGGTCACCTCCAATGATCACCAGCCTGCCGTGATCGCCTTTATGGGACGTCGGGCGGCGCGGCGGTAGCCACTGTGCCAGCAGCGAAGCATCAACGCGCGAAACGTGGGTTTCCTGTCCGGCAAGCCAGCTCTCCAGCCCCAGTGCGTTATGGTGCAACGTTCCCGTGACATCCCGTGCTTTACCGGTAAGCAGCCCCGGTTTCAGGGCGATAAAGGCAACGGTGTGCGCGGCCTGAATCACCGCGCCCGGCGTCGTGCCGGTTTGCGCCATCAGTCCAGAAGGTATATCCAGGGCCACCACCGGCGCGCTGTGGGCATTGGCACGTGCAATCAGGGTGGCAACCGGGTCGCGCGGCGCACTGCGTAGTCCGGTGCCCAGCAGGCCATCAATAATCACATCAATCTCTTCCGGCCAGACGATATCGGTGGCATGAATAACACCGCCCGCGTTCAGCCAGGCTTCCCGCGCCGCACTGGCCTCTTCTGGCAGCGGTTTATCGCTCTCCAGCGCCAGCAACGTCACGTGGATCCCGGCGGCAACCGCCAGGCGGGCGACGACATAACCGTCACCGCCGTTATTGCCGTGTCCGCATAAAATCAGCCAGTGCGACGATTCAGGGTAAGCCGTGCGGGCAACGTTAAACGCCGCTTCACCCGCGCGTTGCATCAGTTCATACAGGGTAATGCCGAGGCTGTCTGCGGCCTCTTTTTCGGCGTGCCGGAGGTCATCCGCATGCCAGATGGAATGTGGTATACTTTCGGGGTTTTTCTTCACAGTATGGTCCGTCATGTCACAGCCCCTCGATCTCAATGAATTAGCGCAAAAAATTAAACAGTGGGGTGCTGAGCTTGGCTTCCAGAAGGTGGGTATCACCGATACCGACCTCTCCGCCAGCGAGCCGAAACTGCAGGCATGGCTGGATAAACAATACCATGGCGAAATGGAGTGGATGGCGCGTCATGGCATGATGCGTGCCCGCCCACACGAGCTGTTACCCGGTACATTACGCGTCATCAGCGTACGCATGAACTACCTGCCCGCCAACGCGGCGTTTGCTCGCACGTTAAAAAATCCCGCTCTCGGTTACGTCAGCCGGTACGCCCTGGGCCGTGATTACCATAAGCTTCTGCGTAACCGTTTAAAAAAACTTGGGGAAACTATTCAGCAGCACTGTGTGTCGCTGAATTTTAGACCGTTTGTAGACTCTGCGCCTGTTCTTGAACGCCCGATAGCAGAAAAAGCCGGGCTTGGCTGGACAGGTAAGCACTCACTTATCCTTAGCCGCGACGCCGGATCGTTCTTTTTCCTCGGTGAACTGCTCATAGATTTGCCGCTGCCGGTAGATGGTCCGGTAGAGGAAGGTTGCGGGCGCTGCGTGGCCTGCATGACCATCTGCCCGACGGGTGCCATCGTTGAGCCTTATACGGTGGATGCGCGCCGCTGCATCTCCTATCTCACCATTGAACTCGAAGGGGCGATACCGGAAGAATTCCGTCCGCTTATCGGTAACCGTATCTACGGCTGCGATGACTGCCAGCTGATCTGCCCCTGGAATCGTTACTCGCAGCTTACGGATGAAGACGATTTCAGTCCTCGTAAAGCGCTTCATGCGCCTCAGCTTATCGAGCTCTTCGCCTGGAGTGAGGCCTGGTTCCTGAAAGTCACCGAAGGATCCGCCATTCGGCGTATTGGGCATCTGCGCTGGTTACGAAATGTCGCCGTTGCGCTGGGCAATGCACCCTGGGATGAAGCCAATATTCAGGCGCTCGAAAGTCGCAGAGGTGAGCACCCACTTCTTGATGAACACATAGAATGGGCGATTGCGCAGCAAATCGAGAAGCGCAATGCCTGCATTGTCGAGGTGCAGCTGCCGAAGAAACAACGGCTGGTGAGAGTGATTGAAAAAGGGCTTGTGCGGGATGCTTGATATATTCACAGCCTGTGAATAAAAATAAAAACTCAAGCGCCATCGGGGCTGGCAATGAGGTCAAGTGATCTAAATAACATTTTGAAATGAAATTTACTTCATTAAATTCAGCATGTTACGAAGATATTATTCACCCTGCTAATTTTCTTCTGGTCTGTAACTGAGTAGGGCTTCTGTGGATAACTCTGTTCACAAGAGTATTTCAGATGCAATAGAAAATGTCCCCAACGAAGCATTCCGCTGTGGATAATCTGGAGATGATAAGAATTTGGAGCGGGAAACGAGACTCGAACTCGCGACCCCGACCTTGGCAAGGTCGTGCTCTACCAACTGAGCTATTCCCGCTTGGGTGGTCCGTGCTGTGGAAGCACTTTCAAATTTTGGAGCGGGAAACGAGACTCGAACTCGCGACCCCGACCTTGGCAAGGTCGTGCTCTACCAACTGAGCTATTCCCGCTTGGGTGGTCTGTGCTTTAGAAGCACCTTCAAATTTTGGAGCGGGAAACGAGACTCGAACTCGCGACCCCGACCTTGGCAAGGTCGTGCTCTACCAACTGAGCTATTCCCGCAAATTTGCACTGCTTTTGTTGCTGTCGTAACGTGTATTTCTCTGTCGTTACGGGAGGCGCATTATACGAGAAATCCGTTTAGCTGCAACCCCCCTAAAAGCGTTTTTTGTGAAATTCAGTTCAAGTGATGGAATATTCATCGCTTTGCACGTTTTTACACCATTCATGCGTTCTGTAGGCCGGGTAACGCGCAACGCCCCCGGCAACCGCCTGAATTACAGCTTAATAAAGTTCTCGCGATAATACGCCAGTTCGGCCACGGACTCACGGATATCGTCCATGGCCTGATGCGTTCCCTGCTTTTTAAAGCCATCCAGGATTTCCGGTTTCCAGCGACGCGCCAGCTCTTTCAGGGTGCTCACATCCAGATAGCGGTAATGGAAGTAAGACTCCAGCTCCGGCATGTACTTAAACAGAAAACGGCGATCCTGACCGATGCTGTTACCGCAGATAGGTGATTTGCCCGCCGGAACCCACTGTTTCAGAAACGCAAGCGTTGCCAGCTCCGCCTCGCGATCGCCCATGGTGCTGGCCTTAACGCGCTCCACCAGCCCGCTCCCCGTGTGGGTGCGCACGTTCCACTCATCCATTAACGCAAGCTGGTCGTCGGACTGATGAACCGCGATAGTCGGCCCTTCCGCCAGAATATTCAGGTTGGCATCGGTCACCAGGGTTGCAATCTCAATAATGCGATCGCGCTCGGGATCCAGCCCGGTCATTTCAAGATCGATCCAAATCAGGTTGTTTTCATCCGCGCTCATGTTATTTTCCACCCTTCTCGCATAACCGGCTGTAGCAGGTTAACTAGTATTAATTAGAGTGTATCATAGAGGTTTTGCCCCTTACGGGCGACCAGGAGCCAGCGCGATTGAGTAAAAATAAACTCTCCAAAGGGCAGCAGCGCCGTGTGAATGCCAATCACCAGCGCCGTCTTAAAACCACTTCGGAGAAGGTCGATTACGACGACAACCTGTTTGGCGAACCGATGGAAGGCATCGTCATCAGCCGTTTCGGTATGCACGCCGACGTGGAATCCGCCAACGGTGAGATTCACCGCTGCAACATCCGCCGGACGATTCGTTCTCTGGTGACCGGCGATCGCGTGGTCTGGCGCCCGGGTAAAGAAGCGGCGGAAGGCGTCACGGTAAAAGGCATCGTTGAGGCGGTCCACGCGCGTACGTCGGTACTGACCCGTCCCGATTTCTACGACGGGGTTAAACCTATCGCAGCCAACATTAACCAGATCGTTATCGTCTCAGCGATTTTGCCTGAACTTTCGCTCAATATTATCGACCGATACCTTGTCGCCTGTGAAACGCTGCAGGTTGAACCGATCATCGTACTCAACAAAATCGATCTGCTCGATGAAGACGGTATGAACTTCGTCAACGAGCAGATGGATATCTACCGTAACATCGGGTATCGCGTTCTGATGGTTTCCAGCTATACCAAAGATGGTCTGAAACCGCTTGAAGAGGCGCTTACCGATCGCATCAGCATCTTTGCGGGACAGTCCGGTGTGGGCAAATCGAGCCTGCTGAACAACCTTCTCGGCCTCCAGCAAGAGATCGTGACCAACGATGTGTCTGATGTTTCTGGCCTGGGCCAGCACACCACGACCGCGTCACGCCTGTATCACTTCCCGCACGGCGGCGATGTCATTGACTCCCCGGGCGTGCGTGAATTCGGTTTGTGGCACCTTGAGCCGGAACAAATCTTCAACGGATTTGTCGAATTCCATGATTATTTAGGTGCTTGCAAATACCGCGACTGTAAACATGACAATGACCCGGGCTGCGCTATCCGTGAAGCGGTCGAGAAAGGCGAAATAGCGGAGACCCGCTTTGAAAACTACCACCGCATTCTCGAGAGCATGGATCAGGTAAAAACGCGTAAAAACTTTTCTGATTCTGATAACTGACAACTAAGCTAAGCATCGCTAAAATCGTCCCCTTTTTTCAGGTTCCGGCGCTTTGCGGCCGGATCAGGAACGACAAAACAATGGCCTGGAGGCTACCTTGTTAAACTCATTTAAACTTTCGCTTCAATACATTCTGCCGAAACTGTGGCTCACTCGCCTGGCGGGCTGGGGCGCGAGCAAACGAGCGGGCTGGCTGACCAAACTGGTCATCGACCTTTTCGTAAAATATTACAAGGTCGACATGAAAGAGGCGCAGAAGCCGGATACCGCCAGCTACCGCACCTTCAACGAGTTTTTCGTCCGCCCATTGCGAGACGACGTGCGCCCGCTGAATACGGACCCTAACGTGTTGGTGATGCCTGCAGATGGCGTGATTAGCCAACTGGGTCACATCGAAGACGACAAAATCCTGCAGGCGAAAGGCCATAACTACAGCCTGGAAGCGTTGCTGGCAGGTAACTACCTGATGGCGGATCTGTTCCGTAACGGGACCTTCGCGACCACCTATCTCTCACCGCGCGACTATCACCGCGTGCACATGCCGTGCAACGGCATCCTGCGTGAAATGATCTACGTTCCGGGCGATCTGTTCTCCGTGAACCACCTCACGGCGCAGAACGTACCTAACCTGTTCGCCCGTAACGAACGCGTCATCTGCCTGTTTGATACTGAATTCGGTCCTATGGCGCAGATTCTGGTGGGCGCGACCATTGTCGGCAGCATTGAAACCGTCTGGGCTGGCACCATCACCCCACCACGTGAAGGCGTGATCAAGCGCTGGACCTGGCCTGCCGGTGAAGAAGAAGGCTCTGTCGCCCTGCTGAAAGGTCAGGAGATGGGTCGCTTCAAGCTGGGCTCAACCGTTATCAACCTGTTTGCACCGGGTAAAGTTAAGCTGGCCGAACAGCTTGAAAGCCTGTCGGTCACCAAACTGGGTCAGCCGCTGGCCGTCTCTACCGAAACCTTCGTAACGCCGGTGGCAGAACCTGCACCGTTGTCCCAAGAAGAGATCGACGCCGAGCACGACGCCAGCCCGCTGGTTGACGACAAAAAAGACGAAGGCTAATAACAGAAGGATCGCTGACGTGCGCCCGATTATCGTTCTACTGATGGCCTGGTGCCTCAGCATGGGGGCGTACGCAGCGACAGCCCCCGACGCAAAACAGATAACCCAGGAACTGGAGCAAGCAAAAGCGGCAAAACCCGCTCAGCCAGAGACCGTTGAGTCGCTCCAGTCCGCCCTGAACGCGCTTGCGGAGCGTAAAGGCTCCCTTGAGCGTGCACAGCAATATCAGCAGGTTATCGACAACTTCCCGAAACTCTCGCAAACGCTGCGCTCGCAGCTCAGTAATCTGCGTGATGAACCGCGCGATATACCGGCGGACATGTCTTCTGATGCGCTGAATCAGGAGATCCTCCAGGTCAGCAGCCAGCTTCTGGAAAAGAGCCGTCTGGCTCAGCAGGAGCAGGAGCGGGCGCGTGAAATTGCCGACTCGCTCAGCCAGCTTCCCCAGCAGCAAACCGATGCCCGCCGCCAGCTTAATGAAGTTGAGCGTCGCGTTGGCACGCAAAGCGGCAACACGCCGCAAGCGCAGGCGCAGAATCTGGGGCTGCAGGCCGAATCTGCTCGCCTCAAAGCCCTTGTCGATGAACTGGAGCTGGCGCAGCTGTCCGCCAATAACCGCCAGGAGCTGTCGCGGATGCGCTCTGAGCTGGCGCAGAAGCAGAGCGAACAGTTGGATGCATATCTGCAGGCCCTGCGTAATCAGCTTAACAGCCAGCGGCAGCGCGAAGCCGAGCGTGCGCTTGAAAGCACCGAGCTGCTGGCGGAAAACAGCGCGAACCTGCCCAGCGGCATCGTTGAGCAGTTTAAGGTCAACCGCGAGCTCTCTGCGGCGCTGAACCAACAGGCGCAGCGTATGGATCTGGTAGCCTCGCAACAGCGCCAGGCTACCAATCAAACCCTACAGGTCCGCCAGGCGCTTAACACGTTGCGTGAGCAGTCCCAGTGGCTAGGGTCATCAAACCTGCTGGGTGAAGCGTTACGCGCGCAGGTCTCACGCCTGCCGGAAATGCCCAAACCGCAGCAGCTGGATACCGAAATGGCTCAGTTGCGCGTGCAGCGACTGCACTTTGAGGATCTGCTCAACAAACAGCCGCAAATCCGCCAGATCCGTCAGGCTGACGGACAGCCGCTGACCAGCGAGCAGAACCGCATTCTGGAAGCCCAGTTGCGTACCCAGCGTGAACTGCTGAACTCTCTGCTCCAGGGCGGGGATACGCTGATTCTGGAACTGACCAAGCTGAAGGTCTCTAATAGCCAACTGGAAGATGCGCTGAAAGAGGTGAATGAGGCAACTCACCGTTATCTCTTCTGGACCTCCGACGTACGGCCGATGACCTTCTCGTGGCCGATTGAGATTGTTCAGGACCTGCGCCGCCTTATTTCGCTGGATACCTTCAGCCAGCTGGGCCAGGCCAGCGTGATGATGCTCACCAGTAAAGAGACCATTTTCCCGCTGCTGGCCGCGCTGATTCTGGTGGGCTTCAGCATTTACTCGCGCCGGTATTTCACCCGATTCCTGGAGCGCTCCAGCGCCCGGGTGGGGAAAGTTACGCAGGATCACTTCTGGCTGACGTTACGTACCGTCTTCTGGTCGATTCTCGTCGCCTCACCGCTACCGGTGCTGTGGATGACGCTTGGATATGGCCTGCGGGAAGCCTGGCCCTACCCGCTCGCGGTGGCCATTGGCGATGGCGTCACTGCCACGGTGCCACTGTTGTGGGTGGTAATGATTTGCGCCACGTTCGCGCGGCCCAACGGTTTGTTCATCGCTCACTTCGGCTGGCCGCGTAATCGCGTTGCACGCGCCATGCGTTACTACCTGATGAGCATCGGACTGATTGTGCCGCTGATCATGGCGCTGATCATGTTCGATAAACTCAATGACCGGGAATTCTCAGGGTCGCTGGGCCGCCTCTGCTTTATGCTGATATGCGGGGCGCTGGCAATTGTCACGCTCAGCCTGAAACGCGCCGGTATCCCGCTCTATCTGGATAAATCCGGTAACGGCGACAACATGTTCAACCGGCTGCTCTGGAACCTGCTGCTGAGCGCACCGCTGATTGCCATGCTGGCAGCGACGGTGGGTTACCTGGCGACCGCCAAGGCGCTGCTGGCGAGGCTTGAAACCTCGGTGGCGATTTGGTTCCTGCTTCTGGTGGTGTATCACGTGATACGCCGCTGGATGCTGATCCAGCGCCGCCGCCTGGCGTTCGACCGTGCCAAGCACCGGCGTGCAGAGATCCTCGCCCAGCGTGCGCGTGGCGAGGAAGAGCCAAACCATGTCAACAGCACAGAAGGCACGACGGAAGCTGACGAAGTCGAGCTGGATCTGGATGCCATCAGTACCCAATCCCTGCGACTGGTACGCTCCATCCTGATGCTGATTGCCCTGCTGTCGGTGATCTTCCTGTGGTCGGAAATTCACTCCGCGTTTGGCTTCCTGGAAAACATCTCCCTGTGGGACGTAACATCCACGGTACAAGGTGTGGAGAGCCTGGAGCCGATTACCTTAGGCGCGGTGTTGATTGCCATTCTGGTGTTGATCATCACCACCCAGCTGGTGCGTAACTTCCCGGCGCTGCTGGAACTGGCCCTGCTGCAGCATCTCGATTTAACCCCGGGGACGGGATACGCAATTACCACCATCACCAAATATCTGATCATGCTGTTTGGCGGGCTGGTCGGCTTCTCAATGATTGGTATTGAATGGTCGAAACTGCAGTGGCTGGTGGCGGCACTTGGTGTGGGGTTAGGGTTTGGCTTACAGGAGATCTTCGCCAACTTTATCTCTGGCTTGATTATTCTGTTCGAAAAACCAATTCGTATTGGCGATACGGTAACGATCCGCGACTTGACCGGCAGCATCACCAGGATCAACACGCGCGCCACCACGATCAGCGACTGGGACCGTAAAGAGATCATCGTGCCGAACAAGGCGTTTATTACCGAGCAGTTTATCAACTGGTCGCTGTCAGACTCCGTCACGCGTGTGGTGCTGACGGTACCTGCGCCGTCGGATGCCAACAGCGAAGAGGTCACTCAGATCCTCTACACCGCCGCGGAGCGCTGTTCATTTGTGATCGACAACCCGGCGCCGGAAGTGTTCCTGGTGGATTTACAACAGGGGATCCAGATTTTCGAACTGCGTATTTACGCCGCCGAAATGGGACACCGTATGCCACTGCGTCATGAGATCCACCAGCTGATTCTGGCAGGGTTCCGTGAGCACGGCATTGATATGCCGTTCCCACCGTTCCAGATGCGTCTGGAAAGCCTGGACGGGCGCAAAACGGGAAGAACGTTAACGTCAGCGGCGCGCACACGCCCGGCAGGAAGTCTGTAACCCTTCTCCCCTCCCTTCCGGGAGGGGAATGTTTGACCGCTACGCCACTTCCGTCAGCAACGC
Source organism: Enterobacter cloacae complex sp. 2024EL-00711 (assembly GCF_047529885.1). NCBI lineage: Bacteria > Pseudomonadati > Pseudomonadota > Gammaproteobacteria > Enterobacterales > Enterobacteriaceae > Enterobacter > Enterobacter cloacae complex sp. 2024EL-00711. The sequence goes on along the minus strand of NZ_JBLIZC010000003.1, from coordinate 22,942 downwards.
CACAGAACGTCGGCGGTAATTCTCATAAATCCCCATCGCCAGAAGCGAGAAGAAGACTGGACCGCCCACCATCCACAGTGCGCTACTCCAGTCATTCGCCTCAATCACCGGCTGAATAACGGTAAAGATGTTGGCGAATGCCACTACCAGCACCACCACCGTGGTTGCCAGCAGCGTGGCGGCGCGCGTTTTGAAAATCACAAACGGACGCTCAAGATCCTCCTTCGCCTTAAAGAACGGGAAGGCCAGGCTCAGAAAGAGATAAGGCAGCGTCATCGACACGTTCGCCATCAGGGTCAGCTTGTTATAAAACGCTGACGCGGTATCCCCACCAAACGACACCAGCAAAATGAACACGCAGACCAGCAGGCACTGCATCCACATGGCGTTGGCGGGCATACCTGCGGTATTCAGTTGCGTCATGCGTGCAGGCCACAGCGCTTTTGGCGTGCCCTGAATTATCGCTTTCAACGGAGAGTAAATCAGCGTGAAAAACGCGCCGGTATAGGCAAGGAACATGGACAAGCCGGTGATGCGTGCAAACCAGACGCCCATCGTTGCCGCCGCTTCCGGTGTCAGATTCATCGCTTGTCCCAGCGTCATCCCCAGGCTTTTCATCAGCACATAGGTAATGTTGCCCAGGTTAGTGGTGTTGTTGCTGAGTACCTGCTGCCAGTTGCTGCTGACGCCCCAGAGGAAAATTGCCAGCGAATAGCCAATGGAGATAACTATTGCGGCAAAAATAATGCCTTTCGCAAAGTTCTTTTCCGGGTTCTCGGTCTTGTCGACCAGGCCGCCCACCGCCTCAATACCGCCGTACGCAAAAATGGCAAACACCACAAAGGAGAGCATAGCGAGCCCGGACTGATAGCTCGGGTTGGGCGAGGAAACGAAGTTCACCTCCTGAGCGAAATGTCCGCCGTTCAGGCACAGAATGGCAATGCTGACCAGCAGCAACACCAGGTTCAGGCACATCACCGAGATCCCACCCACGGCGGTAATGCGGGCAATTTTGTTGATGCCCTTAGACGCCACCAGCGTTACAACCACCATCCAGCAGACGGCCAGAATCCCGACCACTTGCGTGGAGCTCAGACCGGCCAAAGACCAGACCTGAGTGTAATCGCTGCCGAAAACAAACGTCGAAAACGGTACCCAGACCTTGGCCGCCGTACTGACCATCCAGACCACATACGAGGAGAACCACATAAACGTGCCGATAAACGCGTAGCGCGGGCCGATGCTGTTGTTCATCTAGGAATAGATCCCGCCCTCTTCTTTGCGGTAGGCCGCCCCCATTTCCGCCATCATCAGCGCAAACGGTATGAAGAAAAACAGGGCCGAGACGATGTAAAACGGCGTTGCGCTGTAGCCCATCAGATAGAAAGCCGACGGGCTGTTGGCAAAGCCAAAGACGGAGGTAAAAATCATCAGGATGAGCCCGGTGAGGGTCATCTTTTTAAGTGACTGGAACATAGCGCCATCCAAAGGAAGTTAAACTGCGCGGATGGTAGCAGATGACCAGACTAATATTGTGGCTATTAGGGGCAAATTAAGAAAAAGACCTGCGTACAGAGAATGTGGCAGTTTTTAATGTTGTCGTGCGGAAATGGAAAGGTTAATTGACATCAGAGGAGAGCCGGGTAAGCGACAGTGCTACCCGGCAATACGGTGCGTTATGCGCGATCGACCGTAAACGCGATCACTTCGCCCAGCTGTTCTGCACCCAGCGCCAGCATCACCAGACGATCAACGCCCAGCGCCACGCCGGAGCAATCCGGCAGGCCCGCCTTCAATGCTTCCAGCAGATGGGTATCAATAGGCTGCTGCGGCAGACCACGTGCCGCGCGCTTGCGGTTATCCTGCTCAAAACGCTGCTGCTGTTCGCGTGCGTCGGTCAGTTCGTGGAAGCCGTTCGCCAGCTCGATACCTTTGTAATAGACCTCAAAACGCTCCGCCACGCGGTGATCTTCGGTGCTGATCTGCGCCAGCGAAGCCTGGCTTGCCGGGAAGTGATATACAAACGTCGGCCGGTCTTTGCCAATTTGCGGCTCAACGCCAAAGGTGAAGAGCAGTTGCAGCAGCGTGTCGCGGTCTTCTTCGGTATCTGCCACGTTGCTCAGATCCAGTTTTGCCGCCACTTCGCGCAGCTGCGCTTTATCCGCAGAGAGCGGATCAATTTCCAGGTAACGCTGGAAAACCTGCTGATAAGAGAGCGTTTCCGCTTCTGAGCACTCCAGCACCTGCTGCAGCAGATCGTCCACCTCGTTCATCAGGCGGTACATATCATAATGCGGACGGTACCACTCCAACATGGTGAATTCCGGATTGTGGTGACGCCCCATCTCTTCATTACGGAAACTGCGGCACAGCTGATAGACCGGGCCACATCCTGCCGCCAGCAGGCGTTTCATGTGGTATTCCGGGCTGGTCATCAGATACAAATTCATGCCCTGTGAGTGGCCAGGACCAACAAAACGGGTTTCAAACGGGACCAGATGAATATCCGTTACCGTTGCCTGACTCATGCACGGGGTTTCCACCTCAAGGACGCCGCGGTCGGCAAAGAAGCGGCGGATCTCCGCCATAATTGCAGCGCGTTTTAGCAGGTTGGGGATGGATGCGCTCGGCTGCCAGGTGGCCGTTTCGCTCATGAGTTTTTCTCCGATTTCAGACAAGGGCACGAAGTCTACTCGTTACCAGGGACGGAGACAAATTTTGCGCAGTAAAAAAGCGCATTTCATTTAGGTGAACAATTGCGCGACGAAATTCATTACTCACCGCGATAAATCGCCGCACAGAACAGCAAAAAAATCGAACACGTCAAATTTCCCTGACATCCACGCGGTTATACTGCTTTACCCATAAAGGAGCAGTGGAAACGCTTTCGCAATCGTCCTTTTGGACGGGTGAACTACCTTTAGTTTATCGCGTTGCGAAATAACAAAAATCTGGAGGAATGTCGTGCAAACTTTTCAAGCCGATCTTGCCGTTATAGGCGCTGGCGGGGCTGGATTACGTGCTGCGATTGCTGCAGCACAAGCTAATCCCAACGCTAAAATCGCATTGATTTCAAAAGTCTATCCGATGCGCAGCCATACGGTTGCCGCAGAAGGAGGATCCGCCGCCGTTGCGCAGGATCATGACAGCTTCGAATACCATTTCCACGACACGGTTGCAGGGGGCGACTGGCTTTGCGAGCAGGATGTCGTTGACTACTTTGTACACCATTGTCCTACGGAGATGACCCAGCTTGAACAGTGGGGATGTCCGTGGAGCCGTCGTCCGGACGGCAGCGTCAACGTTCGCCGCTTCGGCGGGATGAAGATCGAACGCACCTGGTTCGCTGCCGATAAAACCGGCTTCCACATGTTGCACACCCTGTTCCAGACCTCCCTTCAGTTCCCACAGATTCAGCGCTTTGACGAACATTTCGTCCTCGACATTCTGGTTGATGACGGTCAGGCGCGCGGTCTGGTGGCGATGAACATGATGGAAGGCACCCTCGTCCAGATCCGCGCCAACGCGGTGGTCATGGCTACCGGCGGTGCGGGGCGTGTTTACCGCTACAACACCAACGGCGGTATCGTCACCGGTGACGGCATGGGCATGGCGCTCAGCCACGGCGTGCCGCTGCGGGATATGGAGTTCGTGCAGTATCACCCTACTGGCCTGCCCGGCTCCGGCATTCTGATGACGGAAGGCTGCCGTGGTGAAGGCGGGATCCTGGTCAATAAAAATGGCTACCGCTATCTGCAGGATTACGGCATGGGCCCGGAAACCCCGCTCGGCGAGCCGAAAAACAAATACATGGAACTGGGCCCACGCGACAAAGTGTCTCAGGCCTTCTGGCACGAGTGGCGCAAAGGCAACACCATCTCCACGCCACGCGGCGATGTGGTCTACCTCGACCTGCGTCATCTTGGCGAGAAGAAACTGCTGGAACGTCTGCCGTTCATTTGCGAACTGGCAAAAGCCTATGTTGGCGTCGATCCGGTGAAAGAGCCGATTCCGGTACGTCCAACGGCCCACTACACCATGGGCGGTATCGAAACCGATCAGCAGTGCGAAACCCGCATTAAAGGGCTGTTTGCCGTGGGCGAGTGCTCCTCTGTCGGCCTGCACGGTGCTAACCGTCTGGGGTCAAACTCACTGGCGGAGCTGGTGGTCTTTGGCCGCATGGCGGGCGAACGCGCGATGGAGCGTGCTGCCACCGCGGGCGAGGCGAACAGCGCGGCGCTGGATGCCCAGGTCGTTGACGTCGAAAAACGGCTGAAAAACCTGGTGAACCAGGAAGGAAATGAAAACTGGTCGAAAATCCGCGACGAGATGGGCCTGTCGATGGAGGAAGGCTGCGGTATCTATCGTACCCCTGAGCTGATGCAAAAAACCGTGGATAAGCTGGCAGAGCTGCAGGAACGCTTCAAGCGCGTGCGCATTACCGATACCTCCAGCGTGTTCAACACAGACCTGCTCTATACCATTGAGTTGGGTCACGGCCTGAACGTGGCGGAATGTATGGCGCACTCTGCGCTGGCACGTAAAGAGTCACGCGGCGCGCATCAGCGTCTTGATGAAGGCTGCACCGAACGTGATGACGTCAATTTCCTGAAACACACTCTCGCCTGGCGCGATGCGGATGGCACCACCCGTCTGGACTACAGCGACGTGAAAATCACGACGTTGCCACCGGCTAAACGCGTGTATGGCGCAGAAGCAGAAGCCGCCGAGAAGAAGGAGAAGGCGAATGGCTGAGATGCAGAAACTGAAAATCGAAGTGGTGCGCTACAATCCGGAAGTGGACACCGCACCGCACAGCGCATTCTATGAAGTCCCTTATGACGAGCAAACCTCTCTGCTGGATGCGCTCGGCTATATCAAAGATAACCTTGCGCCGGACCTGAGCTACCGCTGGTCGTGCCGTATGGCAATCTGCGGCTCCTGCGGCATGATGGTCAACAAGGTGCCGAAACTGGCCTGTAAAACTTTCCTGCGTGAATACACCAAAGGCATCAAAGTAGAAGCGCTGGGTAACTTCCCGATTGAACGCGATCTGGTGGTCGATATGACCCACTTTATCGAAAGTCTGGAAGCGATTAAGCCGTACATCATCGGCAATCCACGTACGCCGGATCAGGGGACGAACACCCAGACGCCAGCTCAGATGGCGAAATACCATCAGTTCTCCGGCTGCATCAACTGTGGTCTGTGCTACGCCGCGTGTCCACAGTTTGGTCTGAATCCAGAGTTTATTGGCCCGGCGGCTATTACCCTGGCACACCGCTATAACGAGGACAGCCGCGACCACGGTAAAAAAGAACGTATGGCGCAGCTTAACAGCCAGAACGGCGTCTGGAGCTGTACTTTTGTGGGCTACTGCTCCGAAGTCTGTCCGAAGCACGTCGACCCGGCCGCCGCTATTCAGCAGGGTAAAGTGGAAAGCTCGAAAGACTTTCTTATCGCCACCCTGAAACCACGCTAAGGAGTGCATAATGACGACTAAACGCAAAGCCTACGTGCGGCCAATGCCGTCCACCTGGTGGAAGAAACTGCCGTTTTATCGCTTCTATATGCTGCGTGAAGGCACCGCGGTGCCGGCGGTCTGGTTCAGCCTGGAGCTGATGTACGGCGTTTATGCCCTCAAACATGGCCCTGAAACCTGGGCCAGCTTTGTCGGCTTCCTGCAAAACCCCATCATCGTGATCCTGAACCTGATTGTGCTCGCGGCAGCGCTGCTTCATACCAAAACCTGGTTTGAACTGGCGCCAAAAGCGGCGAATATCATCATTAAAGACGAGAAAATGGGGCCAGAGCCGGTCATTAAAGGGCTATGGGGCGTGACGATCCTCGTCACTGTGGTCATTCTGTTTGTCGCACTGTTCTGGTAAGGAGACTACTGTGATTAATCCAAATCCAAAACGTTCTGACGAGCCGGTCTTCTGGGGACTGTTTGGCGCAGGGGGGATGTGGAGCGCCATCATCGCGCCGGTCATCATCCTGCTGGTCGGTATTATGCTGCCACTGGGGCTGTTTCCGGGCGATGCGCTGGGTTACGAGCGAGTACTGGCCTTTGCCAGCAGCTTTATTGGCCGTGTGTTCCTCTTCCTGATGATCGTCCTGCCGCTGTGGTGTGGCCTGCACCGTATTCACCACGCGATGCATGACCTGAAAATCCATGTCCCGAGCGGGAAATGGGTGTTCTACGGCCTGGCAACCATCCTGACGGTGGTTACGCTGATTGCCGTGGTTACTATCTGATACATCAGGCCCGCCTCCCGGCGGGCCTTTCATTTCTGCATTTTCCCCACCAGCCACTGCGCAAACTCACGCATTGCAGGGGTTTCTGTCCGTGACTGCAATCGGGTTAACCAGTAACTGCCCAGCTCAATCTGTGTCGCAAACGGCTGAATGATACGTTCGCTGTTCAGCAGATGAGTGAACATACCCACAGGTGCGATAGCAATTCCCACGCCGGCCTGCGCGGCTTCCAGCATGGTAACGGATGAATCAAACACCATCACCCGATGCGTTGGTGACGGCGGGAGTTCGCCCGCGGCCTGCATCCACGCCGACCATTCATCGCGTCGGTAAGAGCGCAGCAGCGTAAACTTCAGCATGTCCGCCGGTGCTTGTAGCCCGACGGCAATTTCAGGCGTGCACAGCGGAGCCAGCGGCGAAGAACACAGAAACGTCGCTTCAGTGCCATGCCACGCCCCTCCACCGTAGCGGATCGTGTAATCCAGCCCTTCGGCGGCCGGATCGACGCGGTTATTATGGGTCGAAAGATGCAGATCGATATGCGGATAGCGGCGACGGAAATCATCCAGCTGCGCGAATAACACCCCGGTCGCAAAAGTCCCCACCACGCCAATTTTAAGCTTCTCCAGCGCGCGATGACTGGCAAAGCGATCCAGCATGCCGGCGATACGATCAAACGAATCGTTCAGCACCGGCAGCAGATTCTCGCCCTCTGTCGTCAGCATCAATCCGCGCGAAACCCGGACAAACAGCTGACAGTTCAGATGTTGTTCCAGCGTCTTAACGTGCTGACTGATGGCTGAATGGGTGACATTCAGCTCAATGGCAGCATTAGTAAAACTGAGGTGCCTTGCAGCGGCTTCGAAGGCACGAAGCGAATTAAGCGGTAAATAGCTGCGTGTCATCGACCCATCCGTTAGAAAAATTAACAGCTAATGCTAAATTTAACCGTTTGTCAGCCACAGTCAAATCCAACAGACTGGGTATGTCTGACGGGCCCGGACACTCCCTTGACTCGCTATTACGGAAGATAACTGATGATGAAAAAATCCCTGTGCTGCGCCCTGCTGCTCAGCACCTCCTGCGCTGCATTAGCCGCACCTCTGTCAGAAACACAGCTGGCGAAGGTCGTGGAACGTACCGTTACGCCCCTGATGAAAGCGCAGTCTATTCCGGGTATGGCGGTCGCCGTGATCTATCAGGGCCAGCCGCACTACTTCACCTTCGGCAAGGCCGATGTCGCCGCGAACACACCCGTCACTGCACAAACGCTGTTTGAGCTGGGCTCAATCAGCAAAACCTTCACCGGCGTACTGGGTGGCGATGCTATTGCTCGCGGTGAAATTTCGCTGGGCGATCCGGTGACCAAATACTGGCCTGAGCTGACCGGCAAACAGTGGCAGGGCGTTCGCATGCTGGACCTGGCAACCTATACTGCCGGTGGCCTGCCGTTACAGGTGCCCGATGAGGTTACCGATAATGCCTCACTGCTGCGTTTTTACCAGTCCTGGCAACCACAGTGGGCGCCAGGCACCACGCGTCTTTATGCGAATGCCAGCATCGGTCTGTTTGGTGCTCTGGCGGTGAAACCTTCTGGCATGCGCTTTGAGCAGGCGATGACGGAGCGGGTCCTGAAGCCGCTTAACCTGAACCATACGTGGATTAACGTTCCGAAGTCAGAAGAACAGCATTACGCCTGGGGTTATCGTGACGGTAAAGCGGTTCACGTTTCGCCGGGCATGCTCGACGCCGAAGCGTATGGCGTGAAAACCAACGTGAAGGATATGGCGAGCTGGGTGATGGCTAACATGGCCCCCGATGGCGTACAGGATGCCTCACTGAAGCAGGGCATGGTGCTTGCACAGTCTCGCTACTGGCGCACAGGCTCGATGTACCAGGGCCTGGGCTGGGAGATGATCAACTGGCCGGTAGAAGCCAAAACCGTGGTGGAGGGCAGCGACAACAAAGTAGCGCTTGCGCCGTTGCCCGTGGCAGAAGTGAACCCTCCTGCACCACCGGTAAAAGCGTCATGGGTACATAAAACAGGCTCGACGGGCGGATTTGGCAGCTACGTGGCATTTATTCCTGAGAAGGAACTCGGCATCGTTATGCTGGCGAACAAGAGCTACCCGAACCCGGCACGCGTGGAAGCGGCATACCGTATTCTGAGCGCTCTGCAGTAACATCTTGCCGGGTGATGCTGATGCCCACCCGGCCTGCAAAATTCCCGCATTTTCCTTGCTGTCATCTACACTTAACAAAAAACAGTAAGGAAACTCCTATGCGCATTTTGCCTGTTATCGCCGCAGTGACAGCCGCGTTTTTAGTGGTTGCCTGCAGCTCCCCGACTCCCCCTCCCGGCGTTACCGTTGTCAGCAATTTCGACGCACAACGTTTTCTTGGAACATGGTATGAAATCGCGCGCCTTGACCACCGTTTTGAACGGGGTTTAGAGAAGGTCACGGCAAATTACAGCCCGATGGATGACGGCGGTATTCAGGTTATCAACCGGGGCTATAATCCGGACCGGGAAATGTGGCAGCAGTCGATTGGACAAGCGTACTTTACCGGCGACCCGCGACGGGCCGCGCTCAAAGTCTCCTTCTTCGGCCCGTTCTATGGAGGATATAACGTGATCGCGCTCGACAGAGAGTACCGTCACGCGCTGGTCTGCGGGCCGGATCGCAACTATCTGTGGATCCTCTCTCGCACCCCAACCCTTTCACCTGAGATGAAACAGCAGATGCTGGACGTCGCGACCCGGCAAGGGTTTGATGTGTCGAAACTCATCTGGGTAGAACAACCCCATTAATGGGTACTGAGCTTCAACCCAATAATACCGGCCACAATCAGGGCGAGGCTGGCGATACGCGCCAGACTCGCTGACTCACCCAACAGCAGGATCCCCGTGATGGCCGCCCCCACGGCGCCAATTCCCGTCCAGACGGCATACGCTGTCCCCACCGGTAAAGAACGCATCGCCCACGAGAGCAAAACGATACTCACAATCATCGCGGTAAGGGTAATGACGCTGGGTGTCAGGCGGGTAAAACCGTGGGTGTACTTCAGACCTATCGCCCATACCACTTCGAGCAGGCCAGCAATAACAAGAATGATCCAGGACATTTCAGGCTCCTTAACTTAAATGCAAGTTGGGGCCGTCCCCGATGAAGGAAGCGCTTACGGGTCGTCCCGCAAGGCAAAGATTACGCCTCATATTTTGGTTAGCGTGCGATTTTTTTTCAATCCTTTTGTGCTGAACATGTTAAGGCAAGAAATAGCCGCAGTATGCCGCGCAGTTCAGGCATTTATCACTCATCCGACTTCTCTATGATGATGTGCTTTCTGATGGCAGGAAGCCAAACCACTAGCCGACTGCGAATATAATATGTTCAAAATTCTTTTGATTGACCGTTGTCACTTCACCCGCACCGGGTTTGAAGCATGGCTCAATCATTCCGGTTTATTTCCGGAAAACGTCGTTGTGACCGGCCTGAATAATCTTTTCCTCGCCAGAGAGCACATTCTGCAATGGAAACCGACGCTGGTTATTGCTGACCTGCATGGGTTCAGACAGGATGTACATCCCTTTCAGTCCCTCTCATCTTTGCTGAACGCCAGCGAAAGAGTGCCCTTTATTTTGCTGCAATCGGGTGAGGATAGTGAAATGACCACCTGGCTGAAGCAATTCCCGGTCTGGTCATCGCTGTTGAAAAATGCCCGTCTTGAACAACTGGGGACAGTTATCCACGACGCACTCATTTCGCACGCGAACAGTGAAAAGCCAAAGGTAACCGCGCCTTTGCTGACGCGCCAGGAGGAGAAAGTGCTGACGTTGTGGATGGATGGTGCCAGCAATCAGAAAATTGCGGCTCACCTGAGTATTAACGGTAAAACGGTCTATACCTATAAACGAAATATCCGCATGAAGTTGCATATGGATACGCGTTATTCACCGTTTTTATCCCTGCAGGAATCAGAAAGCTGACGGTACGAAACCCGTCTGGTTCCGTACCGTTTATTCAATTACTGCTGTGCTTTACTTGCCGCACCAGAGATTGCGCTACCACCTTCAGAAATATCCTGACCAACGCCACGCGTGGTATTACAGGCTGTTAATACTGAAGAAAGTACCAGGACTGAAAAGATCGCTGCAATTGTCTTCTTAACCATAATATCGTCCTTTTATAGCCAAAGTTGTTTTGTGTATAGCAATTTAAGAATAGACAATATCCCGTCGTTTGACGGAAAAGGACGCATTTTTAGGAAAATTAGACGGGGTTAGCTGGCCGCGTGAGAAATGATATGGCCGAGATCCTGGATATCTTCCCCCATTCCACGCGTGGTGTTACAGCCGGAAAGCAACGCGCTGGACAGCGCTAACAGAAGCAGAATTTTAACGGTACGGTTCATCATCCCTGCCTGCAAAAAACAGGCGCAGCGGGCGCTGCGCCTTCAGTCTTGACGTAAATTACTTCACGCGAGATACGTATTCGCCGGAGCGGGTATCTACTTTGATCACTTCACCAGTCTGTACGAACAGTGGAACTTTAACCACTGCACCGGTGGACAGGGTAGCTGGCTTGCCGCCAGTACCTGCGGTATCACCTTTCAGACCTGGGTCGGTTTCAACGATTTCCAGCTCTACGAAGTTTGGTGGGGTAACAGCGATAGGCTGGCCGTTCCACAGGGTCACGATGCACTCAGCCTGGTCCAGCAGCCATTTTTCGCTATCGCCAATCGCTTTAGCATCCGCAGACAGCTGCTCGAACGTTTCGTTGTTCATGAAGTGCCAGAACTCACCGTCGTTGTACAGGTAAGTCAGGTTCATATCGACAACATCAGCGCCTTCAGCGGAGTCAGTAGACTTGAAGGTTTTCTCAACACGGGTACCGGTCAGCAGGCGACGCAGCTTAACGCGCGCGAATGCCTGGCCTTTACCTGGTTTAACGAATTCGCTGGCTTCAACCGCGTACGGTTCGCCGTCCATCATGATTTTAAGACCAGCACGAAAATCGTTGCTATAGTACGTTGCCATAAGGCCCTCTAAATTTGTTAACTGGTAGCTAAGCCACAAAATGGCGCATATTGTAACCCTAAACACCCCGTCCAGAGAAGATTGGTTATCGCAACTTGCCGATGTAATCACCAGTCCTGATGAATTGCTGCGTCTGTTAGACCTCGATCAGCACCCAGAGTTGCTTGCAGGCCGCGAGGCTAAGCGACTTTTTGCCCTGCGGGTTCCCCGCGCGTTTGTTGCCCGTATGGAGAAAGGAAACCCTGACGATCCATTATTAAAACAAACGCTTACTGCGCAGGAAGAGTTTATATCAGCGCCAGGATACAGCACCGATCCTCTGGAAGAGCAGAACAGTGTGGTACCGGGTTTACTGCACAAATATCTCAACCGTGCTCTTCTGCTGGTGAAAGGCGGTTGCGCGGTAAACTGCCGTTATTGTTTCCGTCGCCACTTCCCGTATGCCGAAAATCAGGGTAATAAACGCAACTGGCAGGTCGCCCTGGACTATATCGCCGCCCATCCGGAACTGGATGAGATCATTTTTTCAGGTGGCGATCCGCTGATGGCAAAAGATCATGAGCTGGACTGGCTGTTGACCCAGCTTGAAGCCATTCCACACATTAAGCGTTTGCGCATCCACAGCCGTTTACCGATTGTTATTCCGGCACGCATCACGGACGGTCTGGTATCTCGCCTTGAGCAGTCTCGTTTACAGGTTCTGCTGGTGAACCATATCAACCATGCGAATGAAATCGATGAGGCATTCCGTGCGGCGATGGCGCGTCTGCGTAAAGCGGGTGTGACGCTGTTGAACCAGAGCGTGTTGCTACGCGGTGTGAATGATAATGCCCGGGTTCTGGCGGAGCTCAGTAATGCGTTATTCGATGCGGGCGTGATGCCCTACTACCTGCACGTACTGGATCGTGTGCAAGGCGCGGCGCATTTCATGGTCACGGATGAAGAGGCCCGGCAGATTATGCGCGAACTGTTAACGCTGGTTTCAGGCTATATGGTGCCGAAGCTGGCGCGAGAGATTGGCGGTGAGCCGAGTAAGACGCCGCTGGATTTGCAACTGCGGCAACAATAACGGCAGGTGGCGCTACGCTTATCCGCCCGGTGGGGTTTGGCGCAGCGCCATCAGCAATGTAGATCAGTTAGGGCACTTATAGACCTGGCCATTCATCTGGCTGGCCGTTGGCACGAAGCTGGACAACATCCCTTGCGACGGGCTGCTCACACCGTAAATCACGTTGCCACCCATCTCTGCAGCCTGGTTACGCAGCGCGTTAGCGGCACCGCGCATAGATCCACCTTCTTCACCGTGCTGACCCGACATCCAGTTGCTTTGCTCACCGGTTGCCGTGCCTAAAAACTGGCACTCGTTACCCGGCTTATCTTCAACAAAGCGAACGCCCTGACCTGCAGCAGACAGCTCATTGCTGGAGCTACAACCCGCCAGCAGCAATGCTGCTCCTACGATCCCTGCACAGACTTTTACGCGCATGTTATTCCTCGTTTTCAATAAGCTGGACAGCAGATGTTGTCCGTGTGTAAACCTTATACTAAAAAGATGACCAAAAGAAAAACCCCCGAGCATTTCTGCCCGGGGGTTTTTCTCATTCTAAGCGGTAAAGCGCACGATTACATCATGCCGCCCATACCACCCATGCCGCCCATACCCGCGGCACCTAAGTCAGGTGCGTCGCCTTTAGGCATGTCGGTCACCATGCACTCGGTAGTGATCATCAGACCCGCTACAGAGGCCGCGTACTGCAGTGCAGAACGGGTCACTTTGGTTGGATCCAGGATACCGAAGTCGATCATGTTGCCGTATTCTTCAGTTGCAGCGTTGTAACCGTAGTTACCTTCGCCCGCTTTCACCATGTTCGCAACCACGGATGGCTCTTCACCAGCGTTGGAAACGATCTGACGCAGTGGTGCTTCCATTGCGCGCAGCGCAACTTTGATACCCACGTTCTGATCTTCGTTCTGAGCAGTCAGGCCAGCCAGTTTAGCGGCAACACGCACCAGCGCGACACCACCACCAGCTACCACGCCTTCTTCTACTGCTGCACGGGTCGCGTGCAGAGCATCGTCAACGCGTGCTTTCTTCTCTTTCATTTCAACTTCAGTTGCCGCGCCCACTTTGATTACTGCCACGCCGCCTGCCAGTTTCGCTACGCGCTCCTGCAGTTTTTCACGGTCGTAATCAGAGGTTGCTTCTTCAATCTGCTTACGGATCTGAGCAACACGGCCCTGAATAGCCGCTTCTTCACCCACGCCATCGATGATGGTGGTGGTGTCTTTGTTGATCACAACGCGTTTAGCCTGGCCCAGGTCTTCCAGGGTCGCTTTTTCCAGCTCCATACCGATCTCTTCAGAGATTACGGTACCGCCAGTCAGGGTAGCGATATCCTGCAGCATCGCTTTACGGCGGTCGCCGAAGCCAGGTGCTTTAACCGCAGCCACTTTCACGATGCCACGCATGGTGTTAACCACCAGGGTCGCCAGTGCTTCACCTTCAACGTCTTCAGCAATGATAACCAGCGGCTTGCCTGCTTTCGCAACGGCTTCCAGCACTGGCAGCATTTCACGGATGTTGGAGATTTTCTTGTCAGCCAGCAGGATGAATGGGCTTTCCAGCTCAACAGCGCCCGTTTCTGGCTTGTTGATGAAGTATGGGGACAGGTAACCGCGGTCGAACTGCATACCTTCAACCACGTCCAGTTCGTCTTCCAGACCGGTACCGTCTTCAACGGTGATCACGCCTTCTTTACCGACTTTGTCCATCGCTTCTGCGATCAGTTTACCTACGGTTTCGTCGGAGTTAGCGGAGATAGTACCAACCTGAGCAATCGCTTTAGAGTCGGAGCATGGAACGGACAGTGTTTTCAGCTCTTCAACCGCCGCAGTAACCGCTTTGTCGATACCGCGCTTCAGATCCATTGGGTTCATACCCGCAGCAACGGCTTTCAGACCTTCGGTGATGATAGCTTGTGCCAGTACGGTTGCGGTGGTGGTACCGTCGCCTGCAGCGTCGTTCGCTTTAGAGGCAACTTCTTTCACCATCTGCGCGCCCATGTTTTCGAACTTGTCTTCCAGCTCGATTTCACGTGCTACAGAAACACCGTCTTTCGTGATGGTTGGCGCGCCGAAGGATTTATCCAGCACTACGTTACGGCCTTTCGGGCCCAGGGTCACTTTAACTGCATCTGCCAGTACGTTTACGCCGCGGAGCATTTTTACACGAGCGTCGTTACCGAATTTTACGTCTTTAGCTGCCATGTTCTTATTTCCTCAAATTCTCGTGCGTAAAATTACGCTTCAACAATTGCCAGAATGTCGCTTTCGGACATGATCAACACTTCTTCATTGTCGATCTTCTCGGATTTCACGCCGTAGCCATCGTTGAAAATTACGATGTCACCAACTTTAACGTCCAGTGGCTGCACAGTTCCGTTTTCCAGAATGCGGCCCTTACCGACAGCGATGATTTCGCCACGCGTTGATTTTGCTGCTGCAGAACCAGTCAGAACGATGCCGCCAGCAGACTTGGTTTCAACTTCTTTACGTTTGACGATCACACGATCATGTAACGGACGAATACTCATTGATAGCTCTCCTTTGAGAAAGTCATTATCAGTTATGGATGACGCCGGTCCGCACGCGGTTTTCCGACTAGTGCCCTGAGAGATGGGGATAGCTTTTTCCCCCTTCAAGGGGCAGACGAAAAAAAATTTGCGAAAGTGTTACCATCGCCTCTCTTTTGATCGTGGCAGGGCGATGTCAATGAGTGGACTAAAACAGGAGTTGGGACTGGCGCAGGGCGTGGGTCTGCTGTCGACCTCCTTGTTAGGTACGGGTGTGTTTGCGGTACCCGCGCTGGCAGCACTGGTGGCCGGCAATAATAGCCTGTGGGCGTGGCCAGTGCTGATTGTGCTGGTGTTTCCGGTCGCGGTCGTGTTTGCCATCCTCGGACGGCATTTCCCCAGCGCGGGCGGCGTAGCGCACTTTGTCGGTATGGCGTTTGGTCCGCGACTGGAGCGGGTCACCGGCTGGCTGTTTCTTTCTGTTATTCCAGTCGGTCTACCGGCAGCGTTGCATATCGCGACCGGTTTTGGCCAGGCGCTGTTTGGCTGGCATAACGAGCAACTGCTGCTGGCCGAGCTGGGTACGCTGGCCATCGTCTGGTGGGTCGGCTCACGGGGTGCCAGCTCGAGTGCCAACCTGCAAACCGTCGTTGCAATACTGATTGTGGCCCTCATTGTCGCCATCTGGTGGAAAGGGGATATTACGCTGAAGGAGATCCCCTTCCCCGCGGTAAGTGAGGTCAACCATTCGCAGCTGTTCGCTGCGCTGTCGGTGATGTTCTGGTGTTTTGTTGGGCTGGAGGCGTTCACCCATCTGGCCTCTGAGTTTAAACAACCGGAACGGGATTTCCCGCGCGCCCTGATGATTGGCCTGCTGTTAGCAGGTACCGTTTACTGGGCATGTACCGTGCTGGTACTGCATTTCAACGCGTTCGCCGCGGATAAAGCGGCCGCTGCCTCGCTGCCGGGCATTGTGGTGCAACTGTTTGGTCTGAAAGCGCTGTGGGTCGCCTGTGTTATTGGCTATCTGGCCTGTTTTGCCAGCCTCAATATCTACATCCAGAGCTTTGCACGTCTGGTATGGTCGCAGGCGCTTGATAAACCAGAGAGCCGCCTTGCGCGCCTGTCTAAACGTCAGCTGCCGTTGAATGCGCTTAATACCGTGCTGGGCTGCTGCGTCTTGAGTTCGCTATGTATTTACGGGCTGAATATCAATCTTGATGCCCTGATCGTGTACGCCAACGGGATTTTCATCATGATCTACCTGCTGTGCATGCTGGCGGGTTGTCGTCTGCTGAAAGGTCGCTATAAAGCGCTGGCAGTGGTTGGTGGCGTGCTTTGCCTGCTGTTGATGGCGATGGTGGGGTGGAAAAGCCTGTATGCGATTAGCATGCTGGCGGGGCTGTGGCTGTTTTTACCGAAACGCGGCACCCTGTAAAACAAAGCCCGGTAGCGATTCGATTACCGGGCCTGGTCTCTTTTACCGATCGTCTTTATGGTCTAAACGGTCGCGCTGTTCATCTTTACGCTGATACTCCCCTTCGAAAGTATCCCCCGGTCCAGTGCTGAATCCACCGCCCGGCATACGGCTAAAACGCAGATGCGGCAGTAGCTTCATGGTCAGGTGTTTTTGCACCGGCGGCAGAAGCAGCAGCAGGCCGAGGAAGTCAGTGAAGAACCCCGGCAGGATCAGCAGCAGGCCAGCAATAATCAGCGAGACGCTTTTGATCATCTCAGCGGCCGGGCTTTCGCCTGCGGCCATCTTTTGCTGCATTATCAGGAAATTTTTGAAACCCTGATTACGCACCAGCGACATGCCGATCACCGAAGTGAAAATCACCAGAATCAGCGTTAACAGGACACCCAGTACATGGGCGACCTGGATAAAAATTGAAATCTCGATGTAAACATAGAGAAAGAAAGCAATAAATGGTACCCAGCGCACTGGCATCTCCTGTGTGGCAGGTGCCCTCAGGCCCCTGTCTGAATGTGTTCGCGAAACGCGTCTGTAAGAAATGGTGACGGTTAGCCAAAATTCAATCGGTTTGCACGGATATTTTTTCTGGAAATTTTAAAGCGGTGACTCATTTCACAGATTAATAATTATCATGGAATCGGGTCGATAATAAGTGATCCAGATTACGGCAATTCGCTATCATCAGCATATGATCTCGAACATCTGGCTGATTGAGGGAATAATCGTCGGTCAGAAAATATTCAAAACCACATAAATACTGTGTGTTTAGTACAATCCATCGGCAGCTTGAAAAGAAGGTTCACATGTTAAACAACATTCGTATCGAAGAAGACTTGTTGGGTACCAGGGAAGTTCCAGCGGATGCCTACTATGGTGTTCACACTCTGAGAGCGATTGAAAACTTCTACATCAGCAACAACAAAATCAGCGACATCCCTGAATTTGTACGTGGCATGGTGATGGTGAAAAAAGCCGCAGCACTGGCCAATAAAGAGCTGCAAACCATTCCGAAAAGCGCGGCAAATGCGATTATCGCTGCCTGCGATGAAGTGCTGAACAACGGCAAATGCATGGATCAGTTCCCGGTCGATGTCTATCAGGGCGGCGCGGGCACCTCCGTCAACATGAACACCAACGAAGTACTGGCAAACATCGGCCTGGAGCTGATGGGTCATCAGAAAGGTGAATACCAGTATCTGAATCCGAACGACCACGTTAATAAATGTCAGTCCACTAACGACGCCTACCCAACCGGCTTCCGTATCGCGGTGTATGCCTCCGTGGTGAAACTGGTGGACGCCATTAATCAGCTGGGTGATGGCTTCCAGCGCAAAGCCGTTGAGTTCCAGGACATCCTGAAAATGGGTCGTACCCAGCTGCAGGACGCGGTTCCGATGACCCTCGGTCAGGAATTCCACGCGTTTAACGTGCTGCTTAACGAAGAAACTAAAAACCTGCTGCGCACCTCCGAGCTGCTGCTGGAAGTGAACCTGGGCGCAACCGCCATCGGCACGCGTCTGAATACGCCGGACGGTTACCAGCAGCTGGCGGTACAGAAGCTGGCTGAAGTCTCTAACCTGCCGGTTGTGCCTGCAGAAGATCTGATTGAAGCCACCTCCGACTGCGGCGCGTACGTTATGGTTCACAGCGCCCTGAAACGTCTGGCGGTGAAACTCTCCAAAATCTGTAATGACCTGCGCCTGCTCTCTTCCGGTCCACGCGCTGGCCTGAATGAAATCAACCTGCCAGAGCTGCAGGCCGGTTCGTCCATCATGCCGGCGAAAGTGAACCCGGTAGTGCCAGAAGTGGTAAACCAGGTCTGCTTTAAAGTCATCGGTAACGATACAACCGTGACCATGGCCTCTGAAGCCGGTCAGCTGCAGCTGAACGTCATGGAGCCGGTCATCGGCCAGGCAATGTTTGAATCCATCCACATTCTGACCAACGCCTGCTACAACCTGCTGGAGAAATGCGTTAACGGCATCACCGCAAACAAAGAAGTTTGTGAAGGGTATGTCTACAACTCCATCGGCATCGTCACCTACCTCAACCCGTTCATCGGCCACCATAACGGCGACATCGTCGGTAAGATTTGCGCCGAAACAGGTAAGAGTGTGCGTGAAGTCGTTCTGGAGCGTGGACTGTTGACCGAAGCCGAGCTGGACGATATCTTCTCGGCCCAGAACCTGATGCACCCGGCATACAAAGCGAAACGATATACCGATGAAAGCGAACAGTAGCAGTTCAGGCTAGGCTTCCTTAAGGCACGTCACTTGTGACGTGCCTTTTTTCTTTATAGGCGTTACCAAAATACAACAATTCAATATCAACTTGTTAATAAGCAAGGCAGGTCCTTATGTTTGGAGCAGAACTCGTCATCGTCCTGTTGGCGATTTATTTGGGAGCAAGACTCGGGGGTATCGGCATTGGTTTTGCCGGCGGTCTCGGGGTGCTCGTACTTACCCTTATCTTTCAGATTAAACCCGGCGCAATCCCTTTTGACGTTATCGAAATCATCATGGCGGTTATTGCCGCTATCGCAGCCATGCAGGTGGCAGGCGGTATGGACTACCTGGTGAGCCTGGCGGAGCGTATGTTACGCCGCCATCCAAAATACATTACCTTCCTTGCCCCGCTGGTGACGTGGTTTATGACCATTCTCGCCGGTACTGGCCACACCGCCTTCTCCACGCTGCCGGTCATTACCGAAGTGGCGAAAGAGCAGGGCATCCGTCCGTCTCGTCCACTCTCGATTGCCGTGGTCGCGTCCCAGATTGCGATTACCGCATCACCTATCTCCGCTGCGGTGGTCTTCTTCGCCGGTATCCTTGAGCCTATGGGCGTGAGTTACCTGACGCTGCTGGCCATCTGTATTCCGGTGACGCTGATTGCAGTGATGATCACCGCCGTGCTGTGTAACTTCCTCGGCGCCGAACTGAAAGACGATCCGGTTTATCAGGAGCGTCTGGCAAAAGGTGAAGTGAAACTGCGTGGTAGCCAGGTCTTCGAACTGAAGCCGCATGCAAAACGCTCCGTCTTGCTGTTCCTGATCGGTATCGTTGCGGTCATGTTCTACGCAACCGCCATCAGTGACACCGTGGGTCTGATCCAGAACCCGGTCCTGCCGCGTAACGAAGCGATTGTGGTATTCATGCTGACTATCGCCACGCTGATCAGCATCACCTGTAAAATCGACACCAGCGAAGTGCTCAACGCCAGCACCTTTAAATCCGGTATGAGCGCCTGCGTGTGTGTACTGGGTGTGGCCTGGCTTGGTGATACCTTCGTGAAAGCTCACATCAGCGATATCCAGACCGTTGCGGGCGACCTGCTGCACAACTATCCGTGGCTCCTGGCTGTGGTGCTGTTCTTTGCCGCAACCC
Source organism: Enterobacter cloacae complex sp. 2024EL-00711 (assembly GCF_047529885.1). Taxonomy (NCBI): domain Bacteria; kingdom Pseudomonadati; phylum Pseudomonadota; class Gammaproteobacteria; order Enterobacterales; family Enterobacteriaceae; genus Enterobacter; species Enterobacter cloacae complex sp. 2024EL-00711. The sequence goes on along the minus strand of NZ_JBLIZC010000003.1, from coordinate 3,214 downwards.
TGCTTTACTCTCAGGCGGCCACCACCAAAGCCCTGATGCCTGCGGCGCTGATGCTGGGTGTTACCCCGCTGACGGCTATTGCCTCGTTTGCTGCCGTTTCTGCACTGTTCGTTTTACCCACCTACCCAACCCTGCTGGCGGCGGTTGAGATGGATGACACTGGCTCGACTCGCATCGGTAAGTACGTATTTAACCATGCGTTCCTGATCCCGGGCGTGGTGGCTATCTCGCTGTGCGTGATCCTCGGCTTTATCATTGGCGGCATCGTGCTGTAAACAATGATGGGTTGTAAAAATAGTTAAAAACGGGCCGCTCTGCGGCCCGTTTCATTAATGACCAATAGCCTTGCGTGATATAGTGAAGACTTTCGTGATGAGGAGGTCGACTTGTGAACACGCCTGATGCTGTTGTTGTCCTTTGTACCGCCCCTGATGAAGCCTCTGCCCAGGATCTCGCCGCCAAAGTGCTGGCCGAAAAACTGGCAGCCTGCGTGACGCTCCTTCCTGGCGCCACCTCCCTTTACTACTGGGAAGGTAAACTGGAGCAGGAGTACGAAGTCCAGATGTTGCTCAAAACCAATCTGGCGAACCAGCAGGCACTCCTGGACTGCCTCAAATCTCATCATCCTTATCAAACCCCCGAACTGCTGGTATTGCCAGTGGTCCACGGCGACAACGATTATCTCTCATGGCTCAACGCTTCCTTACGCTGATCCTGCTGCTGTGCAGCACATCAGTTTTTGCCGGGTTATTTGACGCTCCCGGCCGTTCGAACGTTATTTCTGCCGACCAGGCATTTATTTTCGATTTTCAACAAGACCAGCATGACCTGAATCTTACCTGGCAGATAAAAGAGGGGTATTACCTCTATCGCAAGCAGGTCAGCATCACGCCTGCTCAGGCAAAGGTAGGCCCACTTCAGATGCCTGCGGGCGAGTGGCATGAAGACGAGTTTTTCGGCAAAAGTGAAATCTATCGCCAGCGGTTAAGCGTGCCCGTGGCGGTCAATCAGGCCGATAAAGGCGCCACCGTGACCGTCACGTATCAGGGCTGTGCCGACGCGGGCTTCTGCTATCCGCCGGAAACCAAAGTCATTCCGCTGAGCGAAGTTAAAGCGGCCGACAGTATGCCTGCGCCTCCCGCAGATGAGAGCGCCGGAATGAAGGACGACGGTCACACAGCACTGCCCTTCTCCGCCTTGTGGGCTTTACTGATTGGTATCGGCATCGCCTTCACGCCGTGCGTGCTGCCCATGTATCCGCTTATCTCCGGAATTGTCCTCGGCGGTAAGCAACGCCTTTCAACCGCACGCGCCCTGCTGCTGGCCTTTATCTACGTGCAGGGTATGGCGTTAACCTACACCGCACTGGGCCTCGTGGTTGCTGCTGCCGGACTGCAGTTCCAGGCTGCACTTCAGCACCCTTATGTGCTGGCTGGCCTGTCGATCGTATTTATTCTGCTGGCGCTGTCGATGTTTGGTTTGTTCAGCTTACAGCTGCCGTCCGCGTTGCAGACTCGCTTAACGCTGATGAGTAACCGTCAGCAGGGTGGTTCCCCGGGCGGCGTGTTCGTGATGGGTGCCATCGCCGGGTTGATTTGCTCACCGTGCACTACCGCGCCACTGAGCGCGATCCTGCTGTATATTGCCCAGAGCGGTAACATGTGGCTCGGCGGTGGTACGTTGTATCTCTACGCGCTGGGAATGGGTCTGCCATTGATTCTGGTAACGGTATTTGGCAACCGTCTGCTGCCCAAGAGCGGCCCGTGGATGGAGACGGTGAAAACCGCGTTTGGTTTTGTCATTCTGGCGCTGCCGGTGTTCTTGCTCGAGCGTATTATCGGCGACGTCTGGGGGATGCGCCTGTGGGCAATGCTCGGTGTTGCTTTCTTCTGTTGGGCGTTTATCACAAGCCTGGCAGCGAAAAAGCCGTGGATGCGTCTGGTGCAAATCCTCCTGCTCGCCGCCGCGCTGGTGAGCGTACGGCCACTGCAGGACTGGGCATTTGGCACACCCGCGGGACAAACGCAGGCGCATTTGAACTTCATCCAGATAAAGAACGTGGATGAACTCAACAGCGCACTGGCGCAGGCGAAAGGCAAACCGGTCATGCTGGATCTGTATGCGGACTGGTGTGTCGCCTGTAAAGAATTCGAAAAGTACACGTTTAGCGATCCGCAGGTGCAAGGTGCACTGAAAGAGACGGTTCTGCTCCAGGCAAACGTCACCGCCAACAGTACAGCGGATAAGGCACTGCTGAAGCAACTTAACGTGCTGGGTCTGCCAACCATTCTGTTCTTCAATGAACAGGGCCAGGAGCAGCCCGCACAGCGTGTAACCGGGTTTATGGACGCGACGGCATTCAGCGCGCATTTGCGCAATCGCCAACCGTAAACAACACTTGAAACGGGACAAACCGTTGGGAATAACGGAGGAGATAACCGTGCAACGCGAAGACGTACTGGGACAAGCCCTGCAATTACTTGAGATTCAAGGGATCGCCAGCACCACGCTTGAGATGGTAGCCGACCGTATTGATTATCCTCTGGATGAACTCATGCGCTTCTGGCCGGATAAAGAGGCGCTGCTTTACGATGCCCTGCGTTATCTCAGCCAGCAGGTTGATGTCTGGCGCAGGCAGCTAATGTTAAATGAAGAACTGACTGCGGAGCAAAAGCTGCTGGCGCGTTATACCGCCCTGAGCGAATGCGTAAGCAACAACCGTTATCCGGGTTGCCTGTTTATTGCCGCCTGCACCTTCTACCCTGACCCCGGCCATCCTATCCATCAACTGGCGGATCAGCAAAAGCGGGCGGCGCATGATTTCACGCACGAACTGCTGACCACGCTCGAAGTGGATGACCCGGCGATGGTCGCTAAGCAGATGGAGCTGGTACTGGAAGGTTGCCTGAGCCGTATGCTGGTAAACCGTAGCCAGGCCGATGTGGATACAGCACACCGTCTGGCCGAAGATATCCTGCGTTTTGCGCAGTGTCGTATGGGTGGTGCGCTGACGTAATCTGTCTGAAGAATTTGACCTGTTCGGCGCGTAAACCGTCAGATTGCCGCAAAGTTAAGCAGTTGAACGGCTTTTCCCGAAATAGTGTTGACGATCAGGCGCGTTTGCGGTTTAATGCGCTCCGTTGCCCGGATAGCTCAGTCGGTAGAGCAGGGGATTGAAAATCCCCGTGTCCTTGGTTCGATTCCGAGTCCGGGC
>NZ_JBLIZC010000002.1:0-757032 GCF_047529885.1 Enterobacter cloacae complex sp. 2024EL-00711 | reverse complement strand
CCGAGCGGCCAAAGGGAGCAGACTGTAAATCTGCCGTCATCGACTTCGAAGGTTCGAATCCTTCCCCCACCACCATCTCTCAGCATTACCTCAAAATTTGAATTACCCCTGGTGGGGTTCCCGAGCGGCCAAAGGGAGCAGACTGTAAATCTGCCGTCATCGACTTCGAAGGTTCGAATCCTTCCCCCACCACCATCATCTCAAAGCTAATCCAGTGATGTATTTCAAACGATGTGTCATGCATAGCAACAGACGATCACATTGGTGGCAACCGGCGCTTCACCGGTGAACTTTTTACGATCGACGTATTACACTGAGCATGTTCCGCCAGACCATCAAGCAACGCATCCAGTTGCTCAATCGACCGCACGACCAGCCTGATAACAAAGCAGTCTTCACCGGTGACTTTATCGCTCTCAATACATTCCGGCATGGCCTGAATGTACTTATCTACCTTTTGCAGCAACCCCAGTAAAGGACGAACCCGCACCAGCGCCTGCAACGTATACCCCAACGCCGTCAGATTGACGCGCGCACCATACCCTTCAATCACCCCACGCTCTTCCAGTCTTTTCAGACGCTCTGCTGTACTGGGAGATGTCAGTCCAATACGTCCGCTGAGTACCTTTAGCGACATGCGCGCATCCTCAACCAGACAGGCCAGGATTTGGCGATCGATGTCATCGAGAAGGTTTTCCATCGTTTTTACCTAATTTAAAAAAGCCATCACTGTATTTCACCTTATATCAGCCATGTTATTCCCGACAGCGGTATTCGACAATATCGTCATTAATCAGGAGGTGAACAATGGGTGATGTACAAAAAGGCGTCTGGCAGATGAGCCTGGCGATGTTAATTTCCGGCTCGATTGGCGCGTTTGTTCTGCTTTCCGGCCTGCCGGTGACGGAAGTGGTTTTCTGGCGATGCCTGATCGGGGCGATGGCCCTTTTTATTTTCATCCGAATAAGTCGAAAACCATTTAGTCCGCTCACCCGTGTCACGCTGTTGCTGGCTATTCTGGGCGGTGTTGCGTTAGTGGTGAACTGGTTGCTGCTGTTCGCGGCTTATGAACGTATTTCAATCGGCCTTTCTACCGTGGTCTATAACACTCAGCCGTTTATGCTGGTGTTGATGGGGATGTTTTTAGGTGAACGCGTGAGCCTGGTGAAATGGGGTTGGCTCGTTCTCGCCTTTGGCGGCGTGGTCATCCTGCTCTCCAGTGAGCTGAATGGCGCACAGGGCGAAGGCTGGCTCGCAGGAATCGGTCTGGCGATGGGGGCCGCTTTCTTCTACGCACTGACAGCCATAATCGCCCGCAGACTTAAATCAGTTGCGCCCCAGCATATCGCCTTTATTCAGGTACTGACTGGCGTGGTCATGCTGTTGCCCTTCGCCCACCAGCCGGCATTATCAGCTGATTTCCCATGGCCGATTTTACTGACGTTAGGTATCGTCCACACCGGGATCATGTATCAGTTGCTGTATAGCGCGATCCAGAAGCTCCCGACGCCCGTTACCGGTTCTCTGTCTTTTATCTATCCCGTGGTGGCCATAATTGTCGATAACGTGGTGTTCGGACACTCGCTGAATATCACGCAACTGGCTGGTGGTGCATTGATACTGTTTGCGGCTGCAGGTAATAACCTGGGCTGGGGCGAGAAAAAAACCCGCGAGTGCGGGGTTGGGATCAAATCAGCAAATTAGCGACGGGGGCGAACAGGCTAATCCTTGCGGATTAACGTGAGGAGTTGTTCACGAGCCTGTTCAAGTTGCCTGAGTCCGCCGCGCAGCCAGATACCTTTTCTGAAAAACTCGACCCGGGCGGCATGATCGAACTGATCGTAGTCAACCGGGTACACCAGGGCCGGGATCCCTTTTTGAATACAGTGCCACATAATCCCGGCCCCGCCGTGGTGTATCACGACATCGTAACGAGATAACCAGGCATCATAATCAACCCAATGCATACGTAAGAAATTCCCTGCCCGTTCACATTCCGCACTTTCCAGGCTGCCATCCGTGAAATGGAACACCCAGTCTGGCATCGTTTTCGCCAGAGCTGTTGCCGCTTTCGCTACGTCATCTTTATGCCAGTCCAGATGTGTACCCAGCGTAATCAGGACATGCCGCTTTCCTTCAATGAAGGTCGGTTTCTCTCCATCTGCAGGCGGTGTGTACAGCGCAGGTCCAATAAAGGCTACCGATTCAGGCCAGGTCCGCTCAAATTCCATCTCTTTTTCGCCCAGAGCAAGAATGCGCAAGGGTGAATATGCCGTTTCACTGCCGTCAGACCGATAAAGCCGGGTTATGCCCGTCTGACGAATCACACCGCGAAAAAACCAAAAAACAAGACTCTTGAACAACCTGACTTTTTTCCTGTGGATCAGGTGGCTTATCCGTTCCCACGCGGTGATGGCCGGCATCAGCCCAGCACAATAAGCGGGTGGGCCGTCCGGCGCTTCAAGAACGCAGGGCGACGGCAAGCTACTCCACCAGAGAACATTCATCCGGGTACAGACAGGCCCCACGACGGGAAGTGTAAAGTCGGCGATGGCCAAATCCGGCACGCCTTCCCGGCGCCACGCCCTCTCCAGTTCATCAGCAAAACCCTTAAGCAGGCCCACGACTGAGCGAAACTGACGATAAAGCCTCACAGGATGCGTCTTTACGGCATATTTTGGATTGGCAATCGACACTAACGGTGTATCGAAATCGCCGTCAAGAATGAGTCCTTGCAGTCCGGACGCCGCAATCCGCGCGCTGGCACCGCGAGTACTGATAATCCGGACCTGATAATGCGCTGAAAGCGCCCTCCCCATTGCCAGCACGGGATGCAAATGTCCGGAAAATGGCGTGGCCAACAAATCAATTCGCGTGACGTTGTCAGGAATCAGATCAAACAAGCGTTGCATATCAGACTCTATTTCCGTATTTGATTTATAAATCGCTGACATAAACAGACCAGCTCAGTTTGCGAGAGATAGTCCATATGACCGCAGGGTATGCGCTCGTCCGCCTGGTGAAACCAAAGGCGAGAAATCCAGTCTTGCTGCCCCTGAACCAAAAAATGATGGCAGTCAGGACGCTGACGAGCCACGGGGCCGTAAGCAAAAATACTCACGCGAGACAGGACTGAGGACGGCAGGTGAAGATTATTAAAGAGTTCCAGTCCACAGCTTCCGGAAAGTAACAGCGTGTGATCCGCCGATTCCAGCAACGCGATCGCAATGTTTCGATAGCGCTCGCCAAACGCTGCCCTGCGAGAAGTGAGGTAGTCCCGCGCATTGCTGCAACTTGCACGCAATAAACCCGTATCACACCATGGCTGGTTTTGAGGTATCCAGGGGAAATTTTCAGTGACAGGCATGGCCCCCTCCGTCAGCAAAGACTGGAGGAACAAACTCTGCACCGGGCTGAGCGCAAGGTTGCCGGGACGGCTTCTTCCCGTGATAAAAGCGATGTTAAGCCGCATGCCGGTCACAATGAGCTGAAGCGGTCATTACTGAAAACGCGATAGCGACGCGAACGCCAGTGAATATTCCGGTTGAACAAGGCATGAATTAAATGCACAGGCTGCAACAGCTCTGATAACACCGACATCACCGGCCTTGCGGAAATAGTCTCTGACACTAAACGCTGTATACGGCGCAAGGCAACGTGGCGAACGAGAAGGACCACCGCCAGTAACACGCAATTTATCCCCCCACTGAATGCGAGCCCCACCATCGCCCAAAGCAGTAACGGATGTAAACCCTGAAGAAGAAAGATTGCCAGATTCGTACCAGCAGGCTTCTCACGCATCAACAATGTGGCGAACAAAAACCAGCGGTGCATCTGACGAAAATACCGTCTGACATCAGGTACGCTGGTTTGTACGCTCACTGGCGCGACAGACTGTACGATGCTTACCCCTTGCTGAGTAAGAAGCGTTGCCAGCGCAAGATCATCGGTCAGATGTCGAAGGATGGGCGAAAATCCCCCCACGTTTTCCAGTACACATAAAGGTAACAGGTAGCACATGCCATTTAGCGTTAACGGTCTGACAAAAGGCAGCAACGGCAGATACGTCAGCGCTGAGTTATCATTAACAAATTGTGCCAGCAGTCGCGACGGTAAGTTGTCGGTAGCCACATACCAGGGCAGCGCGGTGACAAGCGAATGATCATCAAGCGCGGCAAGCATCGTGTTCAGCGATGTCGCCGTCAGTACCGCATCGTCATCTAAAATCAGGACCGTCAGGGTCTTAACCTGCTTTCTTCCTTGCTCAAGCTTATATAACTTTGGATTTATCCCTTCCGGCGCTTCAGGGTATGCGCAGATATGAATAGCGCTCTGAGGGTAACGCGTCTGCAACCGCTGCGTTACCCTTGCGGCCTCCGCGTCGTCCACGTCAGTCAGCCAAAGAAACGTTGCGCCAGGCAAATTTTGAAGGCTCGCGGCCAGCACCGTCTCTAACGCAGGATCACCGCTGAGTATGGGTTGCATGACCGTAATGTCGCTGAAAGAGCAAGAGTTGTTATCCCTTGTGGCTGTAAGCATTTTCTGCGTGATACAGACTTTGAAAAGCAGAATGGCCAGCCATGCTATTGCGATAATTAACACAGGCGCTCTTCCTTGAGTTGTTGTAAAAACGTACGCAGGCTGACGTCAAAATCCATTGATGGTGGACCAAAGTCATCCAGCATACGCGTAACATTCAGGGTGTTAGTGTAGCCAAAGACGGCAACGCCAAAACGGGTAATCGGCGGTTCTCCCGGCAACGGCAGCCAGTGCCACAGCCTCTCAAGTATGCCAGCAAAACACATCGCAGTTCCCAGGCGCACGGTTTTATGCGGTTGAGGCAAACCCAACTGCTGCAAGACGTCACATAACAGCCGATGGATTTCGACAGATTGACTGGCGGAGATGTTATAGCACGGGCGGAGATGACTGCGTTTCACGGCACGCATCAGGTAATCCCCTAGCACATCGACGTGCATAATGTCGGCCTGCACTTTTACACCGCGGCTAAGGATAGAGGGCAGCTTTCCTTTTTTAGCCGCGGCCAACAGAGGCGGTAAGAGCAAGCGATCGCCCTCACCAAATACGGCACAGGGGCGAAAAATGGTTTTCTCACCCTGATACGTCTCAACAAGGCACTCTGCCTGACGTTTTGTGCGCCCATATTGGCTGCTAAATTCGGGGCCGATAGCATCACATTCACGCAGTCCTGGCTGGTGTGCAAAACGGTAATAAACCGCCGCGCTTGAAATAAATATGAGTCGTGGAAAGCCACGATGACGGCAAAAATCGATAACATGCCGGGTCGTCTCAACGTTATCCCGGTAATAATCGTGCTCACTACCCCAGGGCGAAGTCCTTCCTGCCGCGTGAATAACCACATCGGGTACGACATCAAGCGTATGAAGCTGGTCTAACCCAAGTGCGAAATACTCAACTGATGCGGGCAACGCGACATGTTCACGGCGCCCGACGCCGCACAGCGAAACGCCGTCAGTATCGGCAAAACGCCGGATAAAAGCCCCGCCAATGAAACCCGATGCTCCGGTGACCATAATCTTCACGGCCATTCTCCGTGTCGCTCAGGGCGTTCACCCATGCGCCTGAGAAAACGCTGCTGGAGAGACATTAAATCGGCGAGGGTGAGTCGTCGATAATCCAGCCCTTCTCGCGCGGCGACATTCTCGATGATTCGGCTCAACTGAGGATAATGGCGATGACTCCAGTGCGGGAAAAGATGGTGAGTCAGATGAAGATTGAGGCCGCCCAGCCAATAACCCATGAACGCGGGCCGTGTCGACCAGTCAAAGGTCGTTGCAAAGGTATGGGAAAGCCTGCCTTGAGCCATTTTGCCCTCGTCAGGGGGGAGCTGAGCGCTGCCCTTTGCCCAGTGCGTCCCGATGACGAGCATGACGAATATCAGAGAAGAGATCATCTGACAGAGCATATAGGTCAACAAAATTGAACCGGCGCTAAATCTGTCGGCCAACAACCACATGGGTAACACGAGGCTGAATGCTGCGTGCAAGGCTTTACCCGTCAAAAAAAACGTCCAGCCGATAATACCCTGCTGCGCCAGATGAGGCGTCACCGGGGTATATCCCCCTCTGTCGAGCCAGTCAACAATCCAGATATACCAGGGGAAGGTTAATGCGGCGACCAACGGCCAGTAGTAGCGCTGCGCCCGCATAAAGGGGCGCCAGCGCTGCCAGGGCGTCTGGCGCATAAGACCATTTTCTGCGGTGTCCGGATCGTAACATTCTATGTTGGTGAATCCATGATGAAATCTGACATGGCGAACGCGCCAGCAATCGGGATCCAGGCCGAGAGGGATAGCGACAATACGGTTTACCCACGCGTTAGCTTTTTTACTTTTCAGAAAGGCATTATGAGACGCATCATGCACGACGTTCACAGTCAGCAACATCGCGAAAACGATGGCGGCAAAATACCATGAAAAATACAGGGGCAGGTCACTCTGATGAAGCGCTAACGCATAACTTCCAATACAGCCACCAGCCAGCATCACTGTTTTAACCAGCATTCGGCCATCTGCATAGCGATGATCGCCCCGTTCTGTTAACAACGCGCGTGTTTCGCTGTGAAGTGCTGCAACCAGCCTGGGGGGATCGGCGGGAAAGGTCAACCGCTTGTCAGGATTAAACTGGTTCACTTATCCCCCTTTTTGATCTGCGCCCAAGACCATAGGTGAGTGCAATACCGTGTGCGGCCAGTGCCGCCATAACTGCAACCCAATAGACGTGATTCCAGCCCCAATAACCCAAGAAAAGCAGCGGTAAAGAGAGCGTGACCAGACACCACATCATCACTCCCCAGCGCTGACCCTCGCTGATCCCACCCAATGCGACAGAGCCAGCTGCCAGCAATATAAACAACAGGGACTGCGCAGCGCCCACGTTATCTATACTGTATCCGTAGCGCTGGATGTAGCCCAGAACGAGCGCAAACAACAGAATAGCCCCGACACCTGTCATTAATATCGAACAGTCAAACTGGCGATGTCGGAGGCGAACCGTTTTCAAAATACCTGCCATTTGCAAAAAAGGAAGATTACTTTCCTGCATCGGGTTTAACGATGGCTTCCTGCCTTTTACCCCATAGGTCAACTTCTCCTGCGAGGGCATCTCGCAGAACGTACCGAATAATTTATCCCAGAAAATAAAGGTGCCACCGTAGTTGGTATCGGCATAGCGCTTATTATTAAGGTGATGAACGCGATGATGTGTCGGGGTAACAAATACCTTTTCTAGCCATCCCAGCGTTGGCGTTAATGCGTTATGGTTAAAAAACTGAATGCTGTAATGCACGATGGAAACCGCCAGAAAGACACTCAGCGGTACGCCAGCCAGCGCTAACACCAAAAAGAAAGGGATTGACGTTAATGACGAGTACCAGGAATTTCGCACCCCCAACGACAGGTTATAGTTCTCCCCCTGATGGTGAACAACGTGAACAGCCCACAGTAGCCGAAGCTGGTGATGGAGACGATGCAGCCAGTAGAAACCAACGTCCCATGCTAACAATGTAAAGAGCCATACCCCGACGGCAGACCATCCCTCAAAAAGATTCAGGCTAAAGTGTTCCAGCACAAATCCGTAGCAAAGCACCTCCAGGCACCGGAAAAACCACAGCATAATGTGCCCGGAATTGAGATTGAAAATGATATCGAGCCAGTCAATATTCTGCCGCCGTGTGAACTGAAGAATACAGGCCTCAGCACACACGAAAAACAGCATAAAAAGAACGGGAAACAGGAGTTCACTCACCGGGTATTCCTTTATATTTTTGTCTGCGCACGTCCAGATGCCCTGCCAGCCATACACTGGCCCCTGCCAGCAAAACACCCGCCATTAAATCAATAAACAGATGTCTTCTCAGCTGAAGGATAGAGTAGGCAATAGCACACGCCCAGATGACGCTTGCAACCGTCATCCAGCGTAAACGCCCTGCCGCTATCGCCCAGACGGCGAGTGCCGTCAGCGCAGCGTGCAAAGAGGGAAAGCAATTTTGACGGGAATCGACAGAGACCAGCCATCCCAATACTCTGGAAGAAACACCCTCTCCTGCCAGCGTGGGATACACCATGGTGGTCGGCCATAACAGATATATGATGCCCGCCCCCAGCGCCGAAAATTGCATGGACCGGGCAAGCCACCGCACTCGGTCATACGGCGTTAATAAATATCCCAACGGGACAATTAAGAAAAAGGACAAGTAGAGCCACACTGCATCAGGCGAAAAGGGAATTAACGCGTCAACCCGTAGTGGGGTTAAACGATAACCTTCACCATGTAACCTGTCGCAAAGCGAATAAACGACCCCGACCGACCCCCACCCCAATAGCATCTGCTTGAGGCGTTGCAGAAACTCACTCATTCCTTTCCCCATTCACGGACTATGCGCCGTCGTTTTGCGTCAAAGTTCGGTGATACGCTTCGGGACTGCAGCACCCATACCAGCCGGGAAGTGTCTATTCCCTGTAACGTAAACAGCTCATTCAGCGCGTCGCGGCAGTGAGGAAGTATTGCTGCGTCACAATCCGCGGTAAGACACAGTCTCTCTGCTTCTGTTTGTACCAGGCGATAGTCTGCGGTAAGTGGGAGCGTGACGGCCAGCACGCGGCTGCAGGGGTCGGCAAAAATAACCTGCGGTTTGCCCGTGCTATCCGGGAGAAGGAGTTGATCGTCCTGTCGACCCTCAATACGCTCAATCGCGCGCGCCGCACTTCCACACGGGCACCGCGCCTCGCGGGCAACCAGTATGTCATCAAGGCGGTAACGGACGATGGGCTGCGTGCTGCGGGTGAAATCGGTGATAACAGGCGTAAAGCGCTTCTCATCCAGCCAGTGGGGCTCGACGTGAATAAACTCCTCGTTCAGATGTAACGTCCCAAAAGAACAGGTTGAAGCTAAAAAACCCTCTGTTGCCTGATAGATTTCACCCACGCTACCAAATACCTGGTGGATAAGTGCCCTGTCCTGTTCCTCCAGAACTTCGGCGACAGAAATCACCTTTTTGACATTCAGCTGCAGCGTTCCGTCCAGAACCGCCAGCGCCAGCGCACGTAATACCTGTGCGGGGGCAACAATGATCGTCGGGGAAAACTGTTCTACATGGCGCAATTGCGGCTGAAACGGCGCCAGTAAATCGTAAAATTCCAGGCTCAACCAGCTGCTGCTCACACTCTGGTAAAGGTTATTATTTGCCCTCAGAAACAGTGCAACCCGTTCCCGGGCAAAAAGACCGTCCGGTAAGGCCCTGGCAAGCATACCTGCAGCCCAAATTTGCTGCTCCTTCGGACTGACAACAAATAACCCGCGTCTGCCGGAAGTACCTGATGACAGGCCCACGCTAAATCGGCCTATTTTCGGACTGAAGTCCCGGCTCTGTTCACTTTTCAGCGCGCAGGCCATCAGCGCGTCACGCTTAAGACCTTCAGTGTTCATCTCATCGAAATGCGTCATCATCAGCGCCTTGTCCATCAGCGGCCACTGTCCGAACGGCACCGCGAGAAATCGTTGAAACCATGGGCTTTTCGATAACACGTTCCGCCTGAAGCGATGCAGTTTTTTTTCCTGCCATCTCTCCAGTTTTTCACGTTCGGTAAAACGCCGTCTGCGGGTGCAGAAATAGCGCCACATCAACATAATGAGGTTCACAAATCGCCCTCATGACACAGACGAATATCCACTTTACCGTTTTTCCAGAGTTGATTGAGTTGCCGGAGCGTCTGGTAATAAGCAGAGGGATCGGACATCACCAGACTGGCAAGCCGTGAAGGACCGCGCATCTCCCGGTAATTGTCAGGAGACCATGCCGCATCTGCGGCCAAAAGTGTCCAGCCGTCCTCTGTCAGGACGAATGCGCCGAAGTGTCCGGCTGCATGGCCTGCAAGCGGGATCAAAATAATTTCGCCCTGACTGTCCGGCAAAACATAGCCCCGCTCAAACGGAGCAAGCGCCTCGGGCAGCCTCAGGGTTTCGAAACCTTCAATGAAGCGCAATGACGACTCAAACTCGGAGGGGAAAAGTCCTGGCACAAATGCCTGACGCAGGGCGGCAAATCCTCTCAGCGCTCTCACCTGCTGCCAGCCCTCACCAGAACAAATACAGCTAACATCGGGGAAATCACGTAGCCCTGCGACGTGATCGGCATGGAAGTGCGACAAGATAATCGCATCGATATCGCCCCCGACCAGGCCTTGTGCGTAAAGCTGTTGAGCCAGGGACTGTTTGGGGTCGAAATAAACCGGCGTGACTTGCCGGTAAATGCGAAAAATGCCCGAGCGCGTGTAGTGTTCAAACCAGGAGGAATAGCCGGTATCCCATAGCCATCGGTGTGAACCGACCTCCAGGAGCCAGGCTCGAGAGGGAAATTTGCACACCCTGAGACCAGCGCCTTTTAGAGCCATGCAGCCGATATGGGTGCAATATCCTGTTTCAAACGCGGTAATCTTTGCCATTCGTCCTCAGCCATTCTCCCGTTAGCGCGATGCCTTCTGCCATTGAAAAGCGAGGGGTATAGCCCAACTCCTCTACGGCTTTTTTAGCGCTCAGCGTCATATCGAAACAAACCGTTCCCGCACTGTAACGGGTGACGGGAGGTTCCTTATTGATGCACTTTCCGACTAATTCCATGCCACGCGCGGCCAGTGACACCACCGGCCAGGGAATTGACCGGATCTGATAGCGTAACCCCAGCTGCTGACGCAGCAACGCGTCAAGCATATCAACCAGCCGCTGCGGCTGGTGATTGGTCACGTTATAGATGCTGCCGGAATAAAGAGGCTGGCCCAAGGTTGCACGTTCCATAGCAAAGACCACGTTTTGTACGAAGGTCAAATCCAGAAGCGCTTCTCCTCCCCTGGGCAGACGCAGTATCCCTCCGTCCTGATGGAGCTGACGCAGCAGGCGAGGAACGATCACCTTATCATGGGGACCGAAAAGCCCACGCGGGCGCAAAATGATGAACGTAGTCGCGCTGAAGCTTGCCACCGCATCTTCAATGATGCGTTCGGCTGCCCGTTTGCTGCTGGCGTAGTGGCTGGAAAATGTGTTCGCCAGGTAGGTTTCCGGAAGATCGTAGTGATGCTGAAAATCGAAGTAGACCGCAGGGGTAGAAATGTGGACAAAACGCGGAATGCCCGCGGTGCCCGCAGCCATCGCCAGTTTTTGTGTTGCAATGACGTTAGCCTGCCAGAAAGCGTCCCTCCCTCCCCAGGGAGAAGATTTCGCTGCGCAGTGCCACACGGCATCGCACCCCTCCATGAGCCTGGCGCATTGGTCCAGAGACGCCAGGGACAAGTCGAGTGGGATAAACGTCGCGCCCACATGCTTTAAATGTGCACCTTCGACCGGATTACGGCCCGTCGCCACTACGCTAAAGCCACGTTCCAGCAAATAGTGGACAGCGTTACGCCCCAGCCCGCTGGTTGCCCCTGTCACCAGGATCTTCATGGCATAAGTACCATGCCAGCCAGCGTCAGGCCTGCTGCAGTACCAATAAGCATCGCGGGTTTTCCCGGCGTGAAACGACCATGGGTTACCGCTTCATGCAGCGCCGTAGGGATGGAGGCGGCCACCTGGTTACCGTAGTGACGGTAAACATCAATTAAGATGGATTCAGGGACGCCCAGCCGCTTACGCATGTGTTCAAGAGAAAGATGGCTGGCCTGATGCGGAATGACGGTACCGATATCCGACAGTTGCAGACCACATTTTCCCAGCAGCCGCGCGAAGTAGTCATCAATCAGCGAAGAGGCATACCGGAACAGCGCCTTACCCTGCATATGGAACATAAAATCACTGTCGCTCATGCCTGCTCTTGGGTTGCGACGCGTTCCTCCCGCACGGATTTCACAGAGTTCGCTGCCATCCGGGTACATCTCGATCAGGCTGGTGATAATCCCACTGTTGCCGTCACCACGCTCCACGATCGCACACGCCGCACCATCACCGAAAATCAACGAAGACTCTTCGTGACTCCAGTCAATGCCGCGCGATGCTAAATCAGCTGAAACAATGGCGATGCGACGATATGCGCCTGTATTCAATAAACCTGCGGCAACTTCTAAAGCGGAAATAAAGCTGACACAGCTGCTGTTAATATCAAACCCCGCCAAACCCGCGGGCATACCCGCCGCCTTGATAATATGAACCGCACTGCAGGGAAGCGCTTGTATGGCAATAGCCGATGCACAAATTAACAGGTCTATGGAAGCAGGTGATATCGTTCCGGCATGTAGCGCGTTATGTAGCGCCTGTGCGGCCAGCCCGGCCTGGCTGGCGGTGTGAGAAGCGTGGTAGCGGGTAAGTATACCGGACCGTTTTTCAACGTAGCCAGGCGGTTTTCCTAACCACGAATCCAGATCGCTGGATGTCAGTCTTTCAGCAGGCAAGGCAATGCCTGTTGAGATAATTTTTATTGCGGCCGAAATTTCCGGCTCTGTTGATTGACCCACACCAGTGCTCCCTTCACTAGCTAATCCAACCGCTAATAATATAGGAGCCCCTTCTTTACACAATCTGAAATTAACGGGAGCGTCCTGCTCCCGTGTCGGTTTTCAGTGAATTAGCGACGGGCGCGAACAATCAGATATTTGCGCGTCAGATACTCCACCGGTGCACTCCAGATATGCACCAGACGAGAGAACGGGAACAGCACAAACAGCGTCATCCCGAGCACCAGGTGCACGCGGAAGATAAACGCCACACCGTCAAGGTGCTCAGACGCACCACCGTGGAAAGCCACCACAGACTGCGCCCAGCCGACCAGCTTCATCATTTCGCTGCCATCCATATGCTGAGCCGAGAACGGAATGGTCAGCAGACCCAGCGCACACTGCACCATCAGCAGGGACAAAATCAGAATGTCCGCGCCGGTGGTGGTCGCGCGAACACGCGGGCTGAACAGACGGCGTTTGAGCAGCAGTAAACCGCCCACCAGCGTCATGACGCCGCAGGCACCGCCGGCAATCATCGCCATTTTCTGCTTCACCTCAATCGGCAGGAATGACTCATACATCCAGTGCGGCGTCAGCATTCCGAGGAAGTGACCCGCAAAAATCCCCAGGATCCCGATGTGGAACAGGTTAGAAGCCAGGTTCATCCCTTTGCGATCGAGCATCTGGCTGGAGGCAGCACGCCAGGTGTACTGGCCGTAGTCATAACGCAGCCAGCTTCCCACCAGGAACACGGTGCCCGCGATATACGGGTAAATGTCAAAGAAGAACATATTCAGGAAGTGCATTATTGCTGTCCTCCGTTAGAGATATTCAAATATTGCGGGGCAACGGCTCCGGCAAAACGACGTTGGTGAGCAGAGATTTCAGACTCACCGCAGTTCTGGTCAGCCATGAATTTCACCTGCTCTTCCTCCCAGACCGCATCCAGCGCCTGTGGCGTATCATCGCGGGCTTCATCGGCGATCTTCTCCGCAACTTTTTCACTGTCGACCGATGCGTTGGCGAGTTTCACCAGCAGGTCGAACAGCACCGCGTAACGGCTCTCGCGCTGCTGAAGTCGTGCGCCGAGCAACGCCAGGATCGGCGCGATGTCCTGCAGCCCCCCCAGCGCCTCCTCTTTAGGCAACTGCGCCAGATACTCAAGATAGAGCGGCAGGTGGTCCGGCAGCTCGCGGCTGTCGAGCTGCAGGCCGTGTTGCTCGTACTGTCCCATCAGGTCAACCATCGCCTGACCGCGGTCACGTGACTCACCGTGAACATGTTCGAACAGCAGCAGCGACGTCGCGCGTCCGCGGTCAAACAGCTGGCTGTAATCCGCCTGCGCATCCAGTAAATCGCGCGCTAACAGGTCCCGGAGGAAAACGGCCAGTGTCTGGGCATCCTCTTTCTCAAGATTTTCAGATGACGCGAGTGCATCAAAGAGCTCCTGCTGATGCTGCGCAAGCGCAGCATCCGGGTACTCGAGCAGACGCGAAACAATGACAAGTTCAATCATTGGTGCGGCTCCGTTTTGCTCGTCACATCCAGGGCATCGATGCGGCGGCTGTTGAAGAGATTGAATTTCGTGTCTGAACCGTGGCAACCGTCGCCAAAGGTAAAGCCACAGCCATTTTTCTCCGGGAAGGCTTCGCGAGCCAGTTCACGGTGGCTGCTCGGCACCACGAAACGGTCTTCGTAATTGGCAATCGCCAGGTAACGGTACATCTCCTGCGCCTGGGCTTCGGTCAGACCTACCGCTTCCAGTGCACGGGTATCGTTAACACCGTCAACGGTTTCAGCGCGTTTGAAGTGGCGCATCGCCAGCATACGTTTCAGCGCCAGCAGGACCGGCTGGGTATCCCCTGCGGTTAACAGGTTTGCCAGATACTGAACCGGGATACGCAGGCTTTCCACGTCTGGCAGAATGCCGTTGCTGCCGAGTTCACCTGCATCCGCAGCAGACTGGATCGGAGACAGCGGCGGCACGTACCACACCATCGGCAGGGTGCGGTATTCCGGATGCAGCGGCAGCGCCAACTTCCAGTCCATCGCCATTTTGTACACCGGAGACTGCTGCGCCGCGTCAATCACGCTCTGCGGAATGCCGTCTTTCAGCGCCTGCTCAATCACTTTCGGATCGTTAGGATCGAGGAAGACGTCCAGCTGACGCTGATAGAGATCTTTCTCGTTCTCGGTGCTGGCTGCATTTTCAATCGCGTCCGCGTCGTACAGCAGCACGCCGAGGTAACGAATACGGCCCACGCAGCTCTCAGAGCAGACGGTTGGCATACCGGCTTCAATACGCGGATAGCAGAAGATGCACTTCTCAGACTTGCCGCTCTTCCAGTTGAAGTAGATTTTTTTGTACGGGCAACCGGTAATACACATACGCCAGCCGCGGCACTTGTCCTGGTCGATCAGCACAATGCCATCTTCTTCACGCTTATAGATGGCTCCGCTCGGACAGGTCGCCACGCACGCCGGGTTAAGGCAGTGCTCGCACAGACGCGGCAGATACATCATGAAGGTGTTTTCGAACTGGCCGTACATCGCCTTCTGCATGTTCTCGAAGTTCTGGTCTTTGGCGCGTTTTTCGAACTCGCCGCCCAGAATCTCTTCCCAGTTTGGACCGCTGGTGATCTTATCCATACGCTGTCCGGTAATGAGCGAGCGTGGACGTGCGATCGGCTGATGTTTGCTTTCCGGCGCGTTGTGCAGGTTCTGGTAGTCGTAATCAAACGGCTCGTAGTAATCATCGATGCCCGGCAGATGCGGGTTGGCGAAGATTTTACCGAGCAGCATCGCACGGTTACCCATGCGCGGCTGCAGTTTACCGTTGATTTTACGGATCCAGCCGCCCTTCCATTTCTCCTGGTTTTCCCAGTCGGTCGGGAAGCCGGTGCCGGGTTTACTTTCCACGTTATTGAACCACGCGTACTCCATCCCTTCGCGGCTGGTCCAGACGTTTTTACAGGTGACTGAGCAGGTATGACAGCCGATGCATTTATCCAGATTCAGCACCATGCCGACTTGTGAACGAATTTTCATTTTACGCTCTCCTGTACCTGGTCATTACCTTCGCCGTCTAACCAGTTAATATTCTTCATCTTACGTACCACCACGAACTCATCGCGGTTAGATCCTACCGTGCCGTAGTAGTTAAAGCCGTAGGCCAGCTGCGCATAGCCGCCGATCATGTGCGTCGGTTTTGGCGTAATACGGGTCACGGAGTTGTGAATGCCGCCGCGCTGCTCGGTAATTTCAGAACCCGGCAGGTTAACGATACGTTCCTGCGCGTGGTACATCATGGTCATCCCGGCCGGGACACGCTGGCTGACAACCGCACGCGCCGTCAGCGCACCGTTGCTGTTGAACACTTCGATCCAGTCGTTATCTTCAATGCCCAGATCTTTGGCGTCCGTCTCGCTCATCCACACAATCGGGCCACCGCGGGACAACGTCAGCATCAGCAGGTTGTCGCTGTAGGTGGAGTGAATGCCCCACTTCTGGTGTGGCGTCAGGAAGTTCAGCGCCTTCTCCGGGTTACCGTTCGATTTCGTACCCATTACCGCTTTCACGGAGCGGGTATCGATTGGCGGACGATAAACCAGCAGGCTCTCACCGAAGTCGCGCATCCACTGGTGATCCTGATACAGGGACTGACGACCGGACAGGGTACGCCATGGGATCAGTTCGTGAACGTTGGTGTAGCCAGCGTTGTAGGAGACGTGTTCATCTTCCAGGCCAGACCAGGTCGGGCTGGAGATAATTTTGCGCGGCTGAGCCTGAATATCGCGGAAGCGGATCTTCTCTTCCTCTTTATTCGTCGCCAGATGGGTATGATCGCGACCGGTAAACTCACTCAGTGCCGCCCATGCTTTCACCGCCACGTGACCGTTGGTTTCCGGTGCCAGAGTCAGGATCATTTCTGCAGCATCAATGGCCGTGTTCAGCATTGGCTGGCCTTTGGCCGGGCCGTCCGCTTTGGTGTAATTGAGCTTACGCAGCAGGTCCATTTCGCTCTGGGTATTCCACGCAATCCCTTTACCCCCGTTACCGATTTTTTCCATCAGCGGGCCGATAGAGGTAAAGCGTTCGTACGTTGCCGGGTAGTCACGTTCAACGGGAATAATGTGCGGCGCTGTCACACCCGGGATCAGGTCACACTCGCCTTTTTTCCAGTCCTTCACGTCCAGCGGCTGCGCCAGTTCGGCTGCAGAGTCGTGCTGAATCGGCAGGGTCACCACATCGGTCTCTTTGCCCAGATGTCCTACGCACACTTCGGAGAATTTCTTCGCGATATCTTTGTAGATATCCCAGTCGCTTTTGGATTCCCACGCCGGGTCAACGGCTGCAGACAGCGGATGAATAAACGGATGCATATCCGAGGTATTCATGTCGTCTTTTTCATACCAGGTGGCGGTTGGCAGCACGATATCGGAATACAGGCAGGTGCTGGACAGACGGAAGTCCAGCGTCACCACCAGATCCAGCTTGCCGTCCAGACCGTTGTCTTTCCACTCCACTTCTTCTGGTTTCACGCCGCCCTGCTTGCCCAGATCTTTCCCCTGAATACCGTTTTCAGTACCCAGCAGATATTTCAGCATGTACTCGTGGCCTTTACCGGAGGAGCCCAGCAGGTTAGAGCGCCAGATAAACAGGTTACGCGGATGGTTTTTGCCGTTTTCAGGCTGCTCGGCCGCAAAGCGAATGGTGCCTTCTTTCAGTGCCTTGACGGTGTAATCCGCCGGGGTCATGCCCGCTTTCTTCGCCTCGTCAGCAATGCGCAGCGGGTTAGTCCCTAACTGAGGTGCAGACGGCAGCCAGCCCATGCGTTCAGCGCGGACGTTGAAGTCGATCAGGTGGCCGCTGTAGCGGGATTTATCCGCCATTGGCGACAGCAGTTCCTGGGCCGTTACCGTCTCGTAGCGCCACTGACTGGAGTGGTTGTAGAAGTAAGACGTACTGTTCATATGACGCGCCGGACGCTGCCAGTCGAGGGCAAACGCCAGTGGCTGCCAGCCCGTCTGCGGACGCAGTTTTTCCTGACCCACATAGTGCGCCCAGCCGCCGCCGCTTTGACCCACACAACCGCAGAAGATCAGCATGTTGATCAGGCCACGATAGTTCATATCAAGGTGATACCAGTGGTTCAGACCGGCACCAACAATGATCATTGAACGGCCATGCGTCTTGTCAGCATTTTCAGCGAATTCACGGGCGATACGGGTGATGTGTCCACGCGGCACGCCGGTAATCTGCTCTGCCCAGGCCGGAGTATACGCTTTGATGTCGTCGTAGCTGGTTGCGCAGTTTTCATCATTCAGGCCGCGCTCCAGGCCGTAGTTGGCCAGCGTCAGGTCATATACGGTGGTCACCAGCGCCGTCGACCCATCCGCCAGCTGCAGACGTTTGACCGGCAGTTTATGCATCAGGATGTTCTGCAGCTCAACTTTGTTGAAATGCTCGGACCCTTCGCCGCCGAAGTACGGGAAGCCCACATCAGCAATTTCGTCCTGGCTACCCAACATGCTCAGACGCAGTTCAGTCTCTTCACCGGTGGTACCGTTACGCTGCTCGAGGTTCCACTTGCCCTTCTCGCCCCAGCGGAAACCGATAGAGCCGTTGGGTGCCACCAGCTCGCCGTTATTGTTATAAGCGACCGTTTTCCACTCAGGATTGTTTTCCTGACCCAGCGCATCCACCAGGTCGGCGGCACGCAGCGTGCGGCCCGCTGCATAGTAGCCATCACGCTCTTCCAGCATGACCAGCATCGGCATGTCGGTATAGCGACGAACATAGTCAGTAAAATACTGGCTGGGTTTATCGAGGTGGAACTCACGCAGCATCACGTGGCCCATCGCCAGCGCCATCGCGGAGTCGGTACCCTGTTTAGGTGCCAGCCACAGGTCGCACAGCTTGGCAATTTCCGCGTAGTCCGGGGT
This sequence comes from Enterobacter cloacae complex sp. 2024EL-00711, assembly GCF_047529885.1. NCBI lineage: Bacteria > Pseudomonadati > Pseudomonadota > Gammaproteobacteria > Enterobacterales > Enterobacteriaceae > Enterobacter > Enterobacter cloacae complex sp. 2024EL-00711. Next base: position 738,624 of record NZ_JBLIZC010000002.1, on the reverse strand, counting down.
TACCGCAACGGTTTTGGTGCCTTTGTAACGCACTTCCGTGAAGAAGTGGGCATCCGGCGTACGGGTCTGTGGAACATTAGAGCCCCAGGCAATAATGTAGCTGGAGTTGTACCAGTCAGCGGATTCCGGCACGTCGGTCTGCTCGCCCCAGGTCTGCGGAGAGGCTGGCGGCAGGTCGCAGTACCAGTCGTAGAAGCTCAGACAGGTTCCGCCGATAAGCGACAGATAACGAGCACCTGAGGCGTAAGAGACCATCGACATTGCCGGGATAGGCGAGAAGCCCGCGACGCGATCCGGTCCGTAGGTTTTGACGGTATAAACGTTAGAGGCAGCAATCAGTTCGTTGACCTCTTTCCAGGAAGAACGAACAAAGCCACCGCGACCGCGCGCCTGCTTAAAGCTTTTTGCTTTGTCGGCATCTTCGATAATGGATGCCCAGGCATCAACCGGATCGCTGTGCAGCACTTTCGCTTCACGCCACATTTTCATCAGGCGTTTGCGCATCAGAGGGTATTTCAGACGGTTGGCGCTGTACAGATACCAGGAGTAGCTTGCACCACGCGGGCAGCCACGAGGTTCGTGGTTTGGCATATCCGGACGGGTACGCGGATAGTCGGTCTGCTGCATTTCCCATGTCACCAGGCCGTTTTTAACGAAAATCTTCCAGCTACATGAGCCAGTGCAGTTCACGCCGTGGGTCGAACGGACGACTTTGTCATGCTGCCAGCGCTGACGGTAACCGTCTTCCCAGTCCCGGTTGGTCTCCAGAACCTGGCCGTGCCCATCGGCAAAAGTTTCACCCTTCTGTTTGAAGTAGCGAAACCGGTCCAAAAATTTGCTCATCGGGTATCTCCTGTGTGGAGCCTGTGGCTCTCTAAATCGACATTGCTGATTTGCAGCGAAGGTAACGCTCTGATAGATGGCGAGAATTGATAACGATCAAGGCGGAGAGGGAGTTTCAGGTGGGGTATTAGATCGGATACCACCAAAGCGGTAGATTTTTAATTTTTATAAGCCATTAATTTATAATGATATTTATAATTTATCGTACAAAAAGCAGGGCTAAATTTAACATCTCAGGTATTAAGGGGTAGACCGCCCTGTAAAGCGATGGCGATCACAGTGTTACCCGCAGGCATTGTTCTTCAAACGCTATCAGTATGTTGTAACTACTGTAGTGATAAAAAAACGCGGCCCGAAGGCCGCGCAAACGGATAATCACACTTACTTATTTTTCTTGGTATTACGGCCATATACCAGCCACGTAATCACTACGCAGGCGATATAGAAAACGAGGAAGACTTTCATTGCCCCTGCCGGAGAGCCGGTCAGGTCCAGAGAGATACCGAACGCTTTCGGAATAAAGAAGCCGCCAATTGCGCCGATGGCAGAGATAAAGCCCAGTGCAGCAGCCGTATCCGTCGCGGCTTCACGCATGGCCTGCTCTTCGCTTCCGCCCTGCGCTTTAACGCGATCCATCGTCAGCTTGCGGAAGATAACGGATATCATCTGGAAGGTCGATGCGCTACCCAGACCGGCCGTCAGGAACAGCACCATAAACACGCCGAAGAAGGCGGTAAAGTTGCCACCCTGGCCATTGGCTGGCAGCGTCAGGAACAGAAGCGCACAGAAAACAGCCATGATCACAAAGTTCACCAGCGTCACGCGTGTTCCGCCCAGACGGTCAGACACCATCCCGCCCAGTGAACGTGCCAGGGCACCGATGAACGGACCAAAGAAGGCAAACTGCAGGATCTGCACTTCCGGGAACTGTGTTTTGGACAGCATGGCAAAGCCTGCGGAGAAACCGATAAACGACCCGAAGGTTGCCAGATAAAGCAGCGCCATGACCCACAGGTGGCCGCGTTTCAGCACCGGCAACTGCTCGCTCAGCGAAGCCTTAGATGCCGACAGATCGTTCATAAAGAACCATGCCGCCAGGGTGAAGACCACCAGGAACGGAACCCAAATCCACGCCGCATTCTGCAGGTACAGGGAAGAACCATCCGCCTGCTCGACGCCACCGCCGCCAAAGGCTGTAAAAATGGAGACAGAGATTGCCAGCGGTGCAATTAACTGCATCACGCTTACGCCCATGTTTCCCAGACCGCCGTTAATACCCAGCGCACCGCCCTGCTTCGCTTTCGGGAAGAAGAAGCTGATGTTCGCCATACTGGAGGCGAAGTTAGCGCCAGCAAAACCGCACAGCAGGGAGATAATCACGAACACGCTGAAAGGCGTGGAGGTATCCTGCACCGCAAAACCCAGCCACACGCAAGGTACAATCATGATGCCCGTACTGAACGCCGTCCAGCGACGACCGCCAAACACCGGCACCATAAACGCGTAAGGGACGCGCAGCAGCGCACCGGACAGCGACGGCAACGCGGTCAGCATAAACAGCTGATCGGTCGTAAAGGTAAAACCCACTTTTGGCAGATTGACTGCCACTGCACTAAACAACATCCATACGCAAAACGCTAACAGCAAACACGGAACGGAAATCCACAGATTCCGGCTCGCTATACGATGGCCGCGCTGTTGCCAGAACGCCGGATCCTCTGGACGCCATTCAGTAATAACGGCACCATTTTCCCTTTGGGGAGCGGATGAGTGACTCATAGACACCTCTGATTCTCGAATGATGCTGCAAACATTAGGGTTTTAGGGCGGCGGTAAGTTGATATAAATCAAAGGAAAAGTGGGAGGTTTTACAGCGCGAAAAAAGCCCTTATCCTTAGTGAGTAGGCTATTTCAGTAAAAAAGACGTGGTTTTTCACGGCACTGAAGCGTCTCCGATACTGCCTCCTCCTGCCGCTTACTCCGTTGGCAATTTAGGGGTAATCCTTTATTGGTATGGGTATACTCCTGGGTATGCACCAGAATAGCGCCATTCCTGCAAGCAGGCCACGTCAGGAGCCCGGCAACTCTATGTTAAAAAGATGTTTATCTCCGCTAACACTGGTTAACCAGTTGGCACTGATCGTTATGCTGTCCACCGCCCTCGGTGTGACCGGTATGGCGATTTCTGGCTGGCTGGTACAGGGCGTACAGGGTAATGCGCATGCCATCAACGAGGCAGGCTCTCTACGCATGCAGAGTTATCGCCTGCTGGCGTCGGTACCGCTGACGGAAGACGATCAGCCTTTGATCGACGAAATGGAGCGTACCGCGTTCAGCCCGGAGCTGGAACGCGCCGCCATCCGTGACGGGCAGGAATCACAGCTTAAATCCCTGCAAAACTACTGGCACACCCAGCTTCAGCCTGGTCTGAAACAGGCGCGCAATACTGAGACCGTAGCACGGGACGTCGCGGGCTTTGTGTCGCGTATTGACGCGCTGGTCTCCTCTTTCGATCAGACCACAGAATTGCGTATCGACCGGGTGCTGATGGTTCACCGTGCCATGGCGTTGTTTATGGGGCTGCTGCTGATTTTCACCATCCTCTGGCTGCGCGCCCGGCTGTTGAATCCCTGGAAACAGCTGCTGGCGATGGCCCGCGCGGTAACCGCACGCGATTTTACTCAGCGCACGCATATCAGCGGGCGTAATGAAATGGCGATGCTGGGCCAGGCGCTCAATACCATGTCGGAAGAACTCTCCGAAAGCTACGCCGTGCTGGAAAAACGCGTGCAGGAGAAAACAGCAGGGCTGGAGCAGAAAAATGAAATCCTCTCCTTCCTGTGGCAGGCCAATCGTCGTCTGCATATGCAGGTGCCGTTATGTGAACGCCTCTCGCCGGTGCTGAATGGCCTGCAAAATCTGACCTTGCTGCATGACCTGGAGCTGCGGGTCTACGATGTGGAAGATGAAGATAATCATCAGGAATTTACCTGTCAGTCCGACATGTCCTGCGATGACAAAGGCTGTCATCTTTGCCCGCGAGGCTTGCCGCCCCTGACCTCCGTCGGTACGACGCTGAAGTGGCGACTGACGGACAGCCATACCCAGTACGGTATCTTGCTGGCCACGCTGCCCGCCGGGCGGCATCTGAGCCACGATCAGCAGCAGCTGGTCGATACGCTGGTCGAGCAGCTGACCGCTACACTGGCGCTCGACCGCCATCAGGAAAAGCAACAACAGCTGATCGTCATGGAAGAGCGTGCGACTATCGCGCGCGAACTGCATGACTCCATCGCCCAGTCGCTCTCCTGTATGAAAATGCAGGTCAGCTGTCTGCAGATGCAGGATGCGGAGATGCCGGAAAGCAACAAACAGCTGCTGAGCCAGATCCGCAACGAACTCAATACCTCATGGATCCAGCTTCGCGAGCTATTAACCACCTTCCGCCTGCAGCTGACCGAGCCTGGCCTGCGCCCCGCGCTGGAGTCCAGCTGCCATGAATTTAGCGCCCGACTGGGGTTCCCGGTGAAGCTTGATTATCAGCTGCCGCCGCGGTTTGTCCCCTCCCATCAGGCGATTCATCTACTGCAGATCGCCCGTGAAGCCCTGAGCAACGTGCTCAAACACGCTGACGCGACGGCGGTCACCGTTACCGTCAGCCAGCACGATAATCAGGTCAGGCTCACGGTTCATGACAACGGCTGCGGCGTGCCGGAAAATGCCGAAAGAACTAACCATTATGGTTTAATTATCATGCGAGACCGCGCCCAAAGCCTGCGCGGTGATTGCCAGGTTCGCCGGCGAGAGACAGGTGGCACGGAAGTCGTGGTCACCTTTATTCCCGAAAAACCGCTCACAACTGCTCAAGGAGAAACCCATGACTAATCAGGAACCGGCATCCATCCTGTTGATCGACGACCATCCGATGCTGCGTACTGGCGTTAAACAGCTGGTCAGCATGGCACCCGATATCACCGTCGTTGGCGAAGCCAGCAATGGCGAACAGGGCATTGAGCTTGCCGAATCGCTTGATCCCGATCTGATTCTGCTCGATCTCAACATGCCGGGCATGAACGGTCTGGAAACGCTCGACAAGCTGCGGGAAAAATCGCTCTCCGGACGCGTAGTGGTTTTTAGCGTCTCGAATCATGAAGAGGATGTGGTGACGGCGCTCAAGCGTGGCGCGGACGGCTACCTGCTGAAAGATATGGAGCCGGAAGATCTGCTCAAGGCCCTGCAACAGGCCGCCGCAGGTGAGATGGTACTGAGCGAAGCCTTAACGCCGGTGCTGGCCGCCAGCCTGCGGGCAAACCGCGCCACCTCGGATCGCGATGTCAGCCAGCTAACGCCGCGTGAGCGCGATATTCTGAAGCTGATTGCCCAGGGCCTGCCGAATAAAATGATTGCGCGTCGCCTGGATATCACCGAAAGCACGGTCAAAGTGCATGTGAAACATATGCTGAAGAAAATGAAATTAAAATCCCGGGTTGAAGCCGCGGTATGGGTACACCAGGAACGTATTTTTTAAGCATTACTCATCCGGCAGCAGCTTCCAGCGCGGATCGTCGGTGGGTAATGCCACAAGCGGTTGCGCCACAGCCAGCGTGATCTCATTGGACGAGACGCGCTTGCCATCATTATCTTCTACCACCACCGAAAGCCGCCAGCGGTTGCTCGCGCCTTCACTGTCATCCCAGGCAGGCATAATCACGCTCCAGCCGTCTTCGCTGGTATTGTTGGCCGGCGATGTCAGACTCAGCGCCTGCGTATCTCCCTGCCAGTGCAGCTGGCGAATCCCGTGCTTACTGCGGATCTGCAGCTTAAGCATCACGGTTTCGCCCCCTTTAAGATCCCACGGCGGTGTCGCCAGGTAGACGGACAACGTTTTGCTCTGGCGGAACTCCATCACCGGCAGGTTATCCCGCTCTGGCGAATCATAGCGACTGCCGCGCAGAGAACGGGTGACGGCGACTTCACTGGCAGAAAGTTGCTTCACCAGCGGCACGCCAAAGCGGTAGTTGAGTTTGAGGCCAAGATTATTCTGGCTCACCCCACTCTCTCCTTGCTTATGCCCGGCGGTGAGGGTCACCAGCGGAACGGGGGTATAATTCAGCCCCAGATTGACCGCCACCGGGTTGTGATAACCGGTACCGCTGTTGAACAGGTCAACGTTATCACCAAAATATTGCTCAAAGCTGACGCTGGTATTCAGGTGATGGAACCACGGCAGCCACGCTTTAGCGGTTACGTCGTACCCCCGGGCCATGCGCTGCTCCTGAATATCAGAGCGATCGCGCCAGCCGGCAAAGGGCTGATAATAGTTCGCAGACAGACGCAGGTTCTCGCCCCACACTTCCGCACCTAACCCGGCACGCTGCAGGTTTTCATCCAGCAGGTTGTCGTAAAAGGTGTTGTAGCCGAGCAACCATTTTCCGGCAACCCAGCGCTGCCCAATGCCGGCATTGCTCACCAGACCGTCAGTCTGCTGCGTCAGGCCAAGCTGGCTCCAGCTCAGATAACGGTTGTTATCGTTCCACGGAATAAACCAGCTGCCGCTGCTGCCGTTAAATTTGCCGTCGTCATCCACCAGCAAGTTCACGCTGGCGTTCCCCCACGGCGAAAGCCAGGATTCAATATGCTGGTTCACTTCGCCGCTCACCGCGTCACGCACCTTGCCAAAGGCAAACTGACGCGCCTGCTCGCCTGTCGTCAGGCCGTTATCGGTCATACTGGCTTCGCCAAACGCTTTCGCCATTTCTGCCAGATGTTTTTCGCCCTCGGTCGTGGGCGCCGCCATGCCGAGATCGGGCAAATTATCCCCGTTGTTATCAAAGGGGTTCTGTGCCTGTTGCACAAAGGAATTCGGCGCACCGTGAACGGCTCCGACCGGAATGAGGGGGAGTAAAGCAAGCAAACGAAGATGAGATGAAACAGCCATTAACGTCGTAAGAAATACCCGATGCTTACGTGAGAACACCGGGTACCTTACCGTTATTCCTCACGTTTTGCAGCCTTAAGAGGAATTTTCCGGAATATCCTGAAACATTGTTTTTAGTTCAGGCACGCAGGAGCCGCAGTTCGTTCCGCAGCGCAGCCTGGCACCCAGCGCCGCGACGGAGTCACACCCCCCCCCAATCGCCTCGCGTATGACGGTTTCCCCCACGCTGAAACAGCTGCAGATGATCCGGCCCGGATCGACACTGTCCCCGGTTCCCTGTCCATTCAACAACGCGTGGCGCTCAGCAAGCGTCACGGGAGGTGAACGAAACGCGGCTTCAATTACCGCGTGCGCCAGTGTCGGTAACGCAGTGCCTTCCCAGAACCCGAGCATCAGTTGTCCGTCATGCCAGGCCAGCACGCTGCTGCGCTCGCTGGTCTGCGCGACCTGCAGCTGCCAGCCCCGTTCACTGGCGTACTGCATAACCCACGCCAGCAACGGCTTATCCCCCGCCACCGTCAGACGTGAGACTTTACGCCACCAGCAGACAGAGGGGGGAAGCTCCGGCAGTTCACGGGCATAAAGCTCACCCTGCCAGCCCGGCTGCCAGGGCATAATCCTGACGGCCGTCTGTTTACTCTCGGGCTGACCGGACAGCGGGTCACAGCGCCCTTCCACCAGCGCATTCACCTTCCCCTGGCGGGCAAACTGGGCATTCCAGTGCATTGGCACAAACAGCTCACCTTCTCGCTGCCCGTCAGTGATACGTACTCTTGCCAGCATCACCCCACGCGGAGAACTAATGCGCGCCAGCTGTCCGTCGTACAGTGAGAAGCGCATGGCATCGGCGGCGTCGATCTCAACACACGGCTCAGCACTATGCTGCATCAGTTTCGGGACGTACCCCGTCCGGGTCATGGTGTGCCACTGATCGCGGATACGCCCGGTATTGAGAATCAGCGGGTATAGCGCGTTTATTGCCGCACCGTGTGGCTGAGGCTCTACCGGCACAATTTCCCGGCGCGCAAAGGCCCCCGCTGGCCACTGATAAGGCTCAAGTCGGTCCCATTCCTCACGGGTAAGTGACGCCAGTTCATGAAGGTTAAACGCCCGCGCACCGTCATTTTCAAAGGCCGAGAGCGCTGCATGCTCACAAAAAATTTGCTGCGGATGTTCCCAGGCGAAGGCTTCACCATAGCCCAGCGCCTGTGCCACCCGGGCGATGACCCACCAGTCCGGTTTGGTCTCGCCTGGCGCCGGCAAAAAGGCGCGCTGGCGCGAAATACGCCGCTCGGAATTGGTTACCGTACCGTCTTTCTCCCCCCACGCCTGCACCGGGAAGCGGATATGGGCATAGCGGCTGGTGTCGGTCTCCTGCATCACCTCGGAGACAATCACCAGCGGGCAATGTTCCAGCGCCTGGCACACTGCGTGGCTGTCCGGCAGCGAGACGGCAGGATTGGTACCCATGATCCACACCGCTTTCACTTCGCCGCGGGCGATCGCATCAAACAACTCCACCGCCATCAGGCCCGGCGTCTGGGCCAGTCTTTCCGTCCCCCAGAAACGCGCCACCCGCGAAAGAGACTCCGGCTCGAAATTCATGTGAGCAGCAAGCTGGTTCGCCAGCCCACCCACCTCCCGCCCCCCCATCGCGTTAGGCTGTCCGGTCAGCGAAAACGGTCCGCAACCCTGACGGGCGAATTTTCCGCTGGCCAGATGAACGTTGATGATGGCATTACACTTGTCGCTGCCGCTTGAGGACTGATTAATGCCCATGGTGTAGAGCGTGATGGCCCGCGGCGCAGTCACAAACCAGTCGTAGAAGGTCCCCACGTCCTCGGTTGAGAGCCCACAAAACTCAGCCACCTGGGCGATGGGCCACGCGTCGGTTCCCTGAATCAGATTGAGTAAACCGACAAACAGCCCGGCGTCACTGCCGGGCGTAAGCGCCAGATGCAGGTCAGCAATATCGCAGGTGGCCGTTTTGCGCGGATCGATAACCACAACTTTCATCGCAGGGTTGTTCTGGCGCGCCTGTACCAGCCGCTGATACAGCACCGGATGGGTCCATGCCGCATTCGACCCGACCAGCACCACCAGATCGCTGTTTTCCACATCCTCATAGCTACACGGCACCACATCTTCACCAAACGCGCGCTTGTAGCCCGTCACCGCGGACGACATACAGAGCCGCGAGTTGGTATCAATGTTTGCCGCACCGATAAACCCTTTCATCAGCTTATTGGCGGCGTAATAGTCCTCGGTCAACAGCTGGCCGGAGGCGTAAAACGCCACCGCCTGCGGTCCCCAGGTGTCGATGATGGTCTGCAGCCGTTCACCTGCCGCCGCCAGCGCCCGGGACCATTCCACCTCCTGCCCGTCGACCACCGGGTGCAGCAGTCGCCCCTGCAAACCGGTCGTGTCGCCTAATGCCGAGCCTTTAACGCACAGGCGTCCAAAACTGGCGGGATGGCGTTCATCTCCGCGCACGGTGACCTTCTCGCCCTCTACCGTTGCGATCACGCCGCAGCCCACCCCGCAGTAGGGGCACGTCGTTCGGGTTTCATTCATGACGCCTCCGCACGCAAGATCTGCGCGTCGTTCCCGACCCACACCTGACCGTTTTCTATTTTCACCGGCCAGGCGCGCACCGCAGGTTCCCCGTTATCGGCCTGACAGCCGTCGCGCAGACGGATACACTGCTTATAGAGCGGAGAGATGACCACCGGCTCGCCGGCAGCATCGCCGAGAATACCGCGTGAAAGCACGTTTGCTGTGCTGCCCGGCTCGAGGTCGTCGAGGGCATAGACAGATTGACCAAAGCGGAAAAGCGCAATCGGTTTTCGCCCCAGCCGGGCGCCGATCCCCGCCTGCTCAGGGATCTCATCGATAGCGCAGACCGCTTGCCAGCGTTTATTCTCTTCTACCGGCTGACGGTTCACTTCGGTACGGAACAGCGCCAGACGGCTCGGATCGTTAAGCGTGGTCTGCCATTCACACTGGTAGGTTTCCACCACGCGGGCCATCTCCTGTTCCAGCTCGTGCGCAATGCCCAGGCTGTCGTGAAGAATCACCTCGCGCAGGTAGTCGATCCCCCCTTCCAGATTGTCCATCCACGTACTGGTACGCTGCAGGCGATCCGCCGTGCGGATGTAGAACATCAGGAAACGGTCGACGGTACGGATCAGCGTCTCGTCATCCAGATCGCTGGCAAAGAGATCCGCATGGCGCGGTTTCATGCCGCCGTTACCGCAGAGATAAAGGTTCCAGCCTTTGTCGGTCGCAATGACGCCCACGTCCTTGCTCTGAGCCTCCGCACATTCACGGGTACAACCGGACACGGCCATTTTAATTTTGTGCGGCGCGCGTAAGCCTTTATAGCGGTGCTCAAGCGTGACCGCGAGACGCGTGGAATCTTGCACGCCATAGCGGCACCAGGTCGACCCGACGCAGGATTTCACCGTGCGCAGGGATTTACCGTATGCGTGACCGGTCTCAAATCCGGCCTCCACCAGCGCCTGCCAGATCGCCGGCAGCTGGTCGAGCGTGGCACCAAAGAGGTCGATACGCTGTCCGCCCGTGATTTTGCTGTACAGCTGGTAGCGTTTGGCAATCTGGCCAATAGCTATCAAGCCGTCGGCCGACACTTCCCCTGCAGGCATCCGGGGCACGATGGAGTACGTCCCGTCTTTCTGAATATTGGCAAAATAACGGTCGTTGGTGTCCTGCAGCGGCAGATGTGCCGGTTTCAGCAGGTACTCATTCCAGCAGGAGGCGAGCACTGACCCCACCAGCGGTTTACAGATTTCGCAACCGTGCCCCTGCCCGTAACGGCTGATAAGCTGGTCGAAGGTACGAATATGATTGACGCGCACCAGGTGATAGATTTCCTGACGCGACCACGGGAAGTGTTCGCAGATGTCCTTTTTCACCTCCACGCCCTGCTCCGCAAGCTGGTACTCCATCACCTGTTTCACCAGCGCGCTGCATCCTCCGCAACCGGTCGCGGCTTTGGTGCACTGTTTTATGGCTCCAATATCCGCGGCACCGGCACTTACCGCCTGGCAGATATCACCTTTGCTGACGTTATGGCAGGAGCAGATCTGCGCACTGTCAGGCAGTGCCGCCACGCCGAGGGCTTTTGGCGCGCTCCCGGCGAAGGAAGGTAAAATCAGCATTTCAGGCTCTTTGGGCAACGCTATGCCGTTGAGCATCATCTGCACCAGGGTCGCATATTCGCTGGCATCCCCCACCAGTACGCCGCCCAACAGGGTTTTATTGTCCTCACTGACCACGATCTTTTTATAGATTTGCTGCGGACCATGCGTCCATTGATAGCTAAGCGCGCCGGGTGTTCTTCCATGGGCATCGCCAAACGAGGCCACATCTACCCCCAGCAGCTTCAGTTTGGTGCTCATGTCAGCCCCGGTAAAGGCGCTCGCCTCTCCCGCCAGCGTGGCCGATGCCACCCGCGCCATCTGATAACCCGGGGCGACCAGGCCAAAAATTTTACCCTCCCACAGCGCACATTCGCCGATAGCGAACACGTCTTTATCGGAAGTCTGGCACTGGTTATCAATGCAAATCCCGCCGCGCTCTCCGGTCACCAGGCCACTGCTGCGCCCCAGTGCATCCTGCGGGCGAATACCTGCAGAGAAGACCACGATGTCAGTTTCCAGCTGTTCGCCGTCCGCAAAGCGCATCACCAGCCCGCCGTTCGCAGAGACGATGTCGGTGGTGGCTTTGCTGGTGTGAACGCCCACGCCAAGCGCTTCGATCTTTTTGCGCAGCATGGCCGCGCCGTCGTTGTCGAGTTGTACCGCCATCAGGTGTGGCGCAAACTCCACGACGTGCGTTTCCAGGCCCAGCTGTTTCAGGGCATTCGCGGCTTCCAGTCCCAGCAGGCCACCGCCAATGACCACCCCGCGACGGGATTGCTTTGCCTGCGCGGCGATGTTATCCAGGTCGTCCAGCGTACGGTAAACAAAGCAGCCCGGCAGCGTGCTGCCCGGTACCGGAGGCACAAACGGGTACGAGCCGGTCGCCAGCACCAGTTTGTCCCAGTGGGTTTCATGCCCACTGGCAGTACGCACGACGTGTGCGTCGCGATCGATACTCACAATTTGCTGCGAGAGGCGAAGCTCAATGCCGTGTTCAGCAAAGAAATCACCGTCCACCAGTGAGAGCGATTCTGCGCTTCGTCCGCCAAAATACTCTGACAAATGCACACGATCGTAGGCGGCATAGCGCTCTTCGCCAAAAACGATAATCTGGTACTGCCGGTGCAAATTGCGCTTCACACAGTCTTCGAGAAAATGATGGCCGACCATACCGTGTCCAACCACCACCAGCGTAGGTTTTGTCATAGCGTTTTGTCCTGCAACCTGCGGTTGCGTAGTGAATCGATTGAACAGCCAGTCCGCGTGGGCGGGCGCAGCCGTTGCCAGTAAATCGGTGAATGTTGCCGCACTGCGGCAATCCCCCATCAGCAGCACGCCAGCAAGCGCACCGCGATGCAGTAACAAACGGCGATAGTGACGGGTCAGCGGATCCCAGGCGCTCCAGACCACATCGTCGGGCAGAACCTCTACTCGCCCGGCGCTGAACAGCTCCACACCGGGTACTTTGAGGCGCATGCCGCTGTCGGTCAGGGCAAATGGCGTGCTAGCCTCCCCAGCCAGCCGGGCGGCGAGGATATCCGCCTGCGCCAGGCAAGGTGCAACCAGGCCGAACGTCTGGCCGTCGATTTCACAGCACTCACCAATGGCGCTGATCGCCGGGACTGAGGTCTGCATCTGGTGGTTAACCACAATGCCGCGGGCGCAGTGAATGCCGCTGGCTTTTGCCAGTGCGACATTGGGCTGCACGCCGGTCGCCAGCACCACGCGAGAGGCGTTAATCTTGCGTCCGTTGTGTAACGTCACGGCATCCGCCGCAATGGCGGTCATTCCCGATGACAGTTCGCAGCGAACGCCGCGCTCCGCCAGCGCCTCTTCAAGCAAAACGCCTGCCTGCCGATCGAGCTGCTGTTCCATCAGCCACGCACCACGATGCACCAGCGTGACGTTGTCACAAGAGCAGGCCAGTGCCGCAGCGACCTCAACGCCGAGCACCCCACCGCCCAGCACTACAGCTGGCCCCGGGTTCTCCTGAATCGCGCGGATATCGGCCAGCGTACGAAAGGTGAAGACATGCGGAGCGTCACCGCCCGGAATGGGGGGTACAAAAGGCGTCGACCCGGTGGCAAAGACCAGTTCGTCCCAGGCCAGCGTGGTTGCTGTGGTATGGACCTCGCGTTTCTCAACATCCACGGAGAGCACCTTTTCGCCCCGTCGTACCGTCACACCCCGTGCGCGATACCAGGCGTCGTCCTGCAGGCGGATCTGCTGCGCCTGTTTTTCCCCGCCCAGTACCGGCGAGAGCATGATGCGGTTGTAAGCGTGTTCCGACTCCTCGCCAAACACGGTGATCGTGAAGCGACCGGGCGCACGCTCGGTCAGCGAGGCAATCAGCCGTGTTGCGGCCATCCCATTACCGATAACGATCAGTCGCATCACCGCCTCCGTTACGCCGCTTTAGGCTGTTTTTCATAGAGGAAATGGAGGATCTGCTGGCGCATATGGTGATAGCGGCTATCGTCCGCCAGTTGAACCCGATTGCGCGGGCGAGGCAGGTCAACGTGCAGCACCTCGCCGACGGTGGCCGCCGGGCCGTTAGTCATCATCAGTACCCGGTCAGAAAGCAGCACAGCCTCGTCCACATCGTGGGTGATAAGCACGATGGTGGTGTTCAGCGCCTGCTGGATTTGCATCACCGAGTCCTGCAGATGCGCGCGCGTGAGCGCATCCAGCGCGCCAAACGGTTCATCCATCAGCAGGACCTTCGGCTTCATCGCCAGCGCACGGGCAATGCCAACGCGCTGTTTCATGCCGCCGGAGATTTCCGAAGGCCGTTTATGCAGGGCATGCCCCATCTGGACGCGATCGAGGTTGTGTTCAATCCACTCCTTGCGCTCCGCCTTGCTCATGGTGCGGCGAAAGACCTGATCCACCGCCAGCGCAACGTTGTCGAAGCAGGTGAGCCACGGCAGCAGAGAATGGTTCTGAAACACCACCGCACGCTCTGGTCCTGGCCCGGCGATTTCGCGGTTATCGCAAATCAGCCCACCTTCGGTCGGCAGGGTGATCCCGGCAATCAGGTTCAGCAACGTCGATTTGCCGCACCCGGAGTGGCCAATCAGGCTCACGGTTTCGCCTTCGTGAATATCAAAAGAGACGTTCTGCAGCGCCAGAAACTCGCCGCTGGCGGTAGAAAAACGCTGGCTCACGGCCTGGACCTGAATTAATGGTTTCATCTTCGCTCCTTATTTTTCCTGCCAGCTAAAGCGACGGGCGATCAGCATCAGCCCCTGCTCCAGCAGCAACCCGACCACGCCAATGATGACGATGGCGATGAGAATGTTTTCGACGTTGAGGTTGTTCCACTCATTCCAGATCCAGAAGCCGATCCCCAGCCCACCGGTGAGCATCTCGGCGGCGACAATGACCAGCCAGGCGATGCCAATAGAGAGGCGAACCCCGGTCAGCACCGCGGGCAGCACGGCCGGGAAGAGGATCCGCCGCATGATGGTCCACTCGGAGAGCTGCAGCACGCGGGCAACGTTGAGGTAATCCTGCGGAATACGACGTACCCCTTCGGCGGTGTTAATCACCATTGGCCATATTGAACAGATAAAAATGGTCCAGCTGGAGGCGGGTTCCGCTTTCTGGAACAGCAGCAGGCCGATAGGCAGCCAGGCTAAAGGACTGACCGGGCGTAACAGTGCAATCAACGGGCTGAACATGCGCGAACAAAAGGTGAAGCGACCGATCAAGAAACCGAGCGGGATCCCCGCGAGCGCCGCCAGACCAAAGCCCACCGCCACGCGCTGCAGCGAAGCGAGCACGTTCCAGCCGATACCCATATCGTTTGGCCCGTCGCGGTAAAACGGGTCAGCGAAGAGCGTTAATGCGGAATCCAGCGTGCTGAGCGGCGTCGGGAACCCTTTGCTGTTGATCGCGGCCAGTTGCCAGAGCAACACCAGTAACCCGAGTCCCAGCAGCGCCGGGATCACGCGCTGCAGAAGGTCATTCATCCGTCGCGTGAACGTCGGTGCGCGGCGGCGAACCTGCACCGGAGGGAGGGTAATCACTTCCCCGCTCGCCGGCGTCTCGTCTTTCGATTTCGTGCTGTGCAGATGCTGCATAATCAGGCCCCTTTACGGTGAATAGCGAAGCGGTTGGCGTAACCGTCCGGATCGGTACCGTTCCAGACGGTACCGTCCATCAGGGTGCTGCTGCGATACGGTGATGACGGGGTGGATATGCCTCCCACCGCCGTGGCGGCATCCTGCCAGACCGAGGTCTGGTTAATGCGCTGCGCGATGGCGGCATAATCCGGCGCCGATTTGAGCAAGCCCCAGCGGCGGAACTGGGTTAAAAACCACATCCCGTCGGAGAGGTACGGATAGCTGACGGCACCCTCGTTGAAGAAACGGATCGGATGCACATCCTGCCAGCGCTGGCCAAGCCCGTTGTCGTACTCTCCCAGCATCCGTCCGGTGAGATACTGCTCTTTGGTGTTCAGCCACGCCCGGCGAGCGAGGATTTGGGCGGTCTCACGTTTGTTGTCTGGTGATGCATCGATCCAGCGTGCGGCTTCCAGTACCGCACTCACCAGCGCCCGCGCGGTGTTCGGGTTTTTCTCCACCCAGTCGCGACGTGTGCCAAGAATTTTTTCCGGATGATCGGCCCAGATCGACTGGGACGTTGCGGCGGTAAACCCGATGCGGTCGTTAATGGCGCGCGCATTCCACGGCTCACCAACGCAAAAGCCGACCATGTTGCCAATCCGCATGTTCATCACCATTTGCGGCGGCGGCACAACCACGGTCCGGACGTCATCGAACGGATTAATGCCCGCGCTGGCCAGCCAGTAGTACAGCCACATCGCATGCGTACCGGTCGGGAAAGTGTGTGCGAAGGTGTAAGTGCCGGGTGCCTGCTGCCCAATCAGCGTTTTCAGCCCGTCAAGATCGCGAACGCCCTTCTCTGCCAGATCGCTGGAGAGCGTGATGGCCTGACCGTTCTGGTTCAGGGTCATCAGGTTTGCCATCTGCTGTGGCTTACCGGCAAGCCCCAGCTCCAGCCCGTACAGCAGGCCGTAAAGAATGTGGGCGGCGCCCAGTTCGCCTGCCACCAGCTTATCGCGCACGGCTGCCCAGCTTGCCTCTTTGGTTGGCACGATGGTGATGCCATATTTTTTATCAAACCCCTTCAGCGCCGCGATAACCACCGGCGCGCAGTCGGTTAACGGTATAAACCCGATGCGCACCGTCTCCTGCTCCGGTTTATCCGAGCCTGCCGCCCACGCGGCCTGCATGACACCCGGTAACAACATGGCGCCGCTCGCCAGCATGCTGGCCTGTAAAAACCGCCGTCTCGACAAATCCGCCATGACCACTCCTGAAAAAAAGACAAAAAAAAGCGCCCACCCGTGCCGAAGCACCGCTGGACGCCTTTATCCCGAAGACAGATGCACCGCCGTTGGCGCACCGTCAAAAATGGTTAATCAGATAATGCAAAGAGAATGCCAGGTTTTACTGCCCTGTTTTCCGGGCGTTTACCGGAAATTCCCCACGACCGCGCACCTCAATCAGGCACTAAATGCCCACTGATTGTGCACCTACTCCTTAGGGGTTACCTGCCACAAGCTCTTCACGGTGAGCAGCGCACGGGCGATATCCACCATGCGCTGGTTTTTGTCCATCGCCATTTTACGCAGCGCCGTCCATGCCTGTTCCTCACTCATCTTTTGATGGGTCATCAGTACGCTTTTCGCTTTATCGATGGTTTTGCGCTCTTCGAGCGTATCGCGCAGTGACGCAAGCTGACGGGAAAGCTGTTCTATCTCGCGCGCCTGCTGGCGAACCAGGGTTAACAAGGGCTTATCGGGGTAAGAGGCCAGCGGATCGTCCTGTTCCTCAGCCGGGAGCGTGTACTCCTCCTGTCGATGGATACGCTCGTCCACCGCGATCATCAGATCGGCGATAACCATCTCCTCCAGGGTACGCAGATGCTCAAGGCGTGCCGTTTGCAGAGCAAACCAGGCCAGCGCGGTATGGCCATTGTCAGCGGCTGGCTGGCGGGTACAGGCCAGGCGCCTCAGTTGCTCCGTCTCACGGTCAGGCTGGCAATTCTGGGAAAAGGTGGTTTGCACATCCGCCGTGCTGTGGGTCATGAAAATCTCGAAGCAGGCCTGCTGTCCGTCAATCCGGTCCACCAGCCGCTGACGAATGCCATCGTCAAAATAGCCCTGCGTGAAGCCAATGGCGCCCAGCGCCCGCTCTTGTCCCGCCAGCTCTTTACCCTGCATCAGGCTATAAAGCGCGACAAAACGGCCTGCGATTTGCGGATCGTCAATGCTGTCATTAAGCTGCGGTACGATACTGAGCAGATGACGCAGGATGCGACAATAGTGATCCATCGCCTGCGGGGCCGTAATGGTTTGCTGAATAACACCGTCACGAAGGGCTGACAGGTTATCCAGACTGAGCAGCGCGCCGGCTATACGTTCGCACACGCCGCTGCCCTGGAACGGGGAGTGATTATCCAGAACGTCATAAAGCGCAGTGAGGTTTTCATTCACCAGCGCCCGGCTCGCTTTGCATTCGGCAGCGTACAGCTTACCCTGTGAGCAGAGCCAGACGTTAGAGGCTCCACGCTCGCACTGCAGCATATGCACCAGCAGGCTGATGGCGTTAACCAGCACGCCAAGCTGTGCCAGCCTGCTCAGTTGCTCCCGGCGCATCGACCTTGCACGCTGGAGCCATTCGGTCGCACCTGGCGAAATGCCAGCCATTAATGTCATGCTTACTCTCCCGGACAGCGAAACCCTGGATAGCTAAGCAATATTCGTGCCTTTAAAAGAACAGGAGTCAACATGCAAAAGATTGTTATCGTCGCCAACGGTGCGGCTTACGGCAGCGAATCCCTTTTTAACAGCCTGCGTCTGGCGATCGCGCTACGTGATAAAGAGAGTGAACTGGAGTTACGGCTCTTTTTAATGTCGGATGCGGTCACCGCCGGGCTGAAGGGACAAAAACCGGCAGAAGGTTACAACATCCAGCAGATGCTGGAGATCCTGACCGCGCAAAACGTTCCGGTCAAACTGTGCAAGACCTGCACCGACGGGCGCGGCATCACCGGGTTGCCGCTGATTGAAGGTGTGGAAATCGGCACGCTCGTTGAACTGGCCGAGTGGACTCTGCGCGCCGATAAAGTATTAACTTTTTAATAATAAACCCGTAAAAATATTATTTTCTTATGGACGCGGTTTCAGCATCAAGTTTACCTGCAGGGTTGCCGATAGGCATGGAAACAACACAGCAGGTATTTCACTTATGTTCAGATCCATTCGTGCACGCATCATTGCCGCGACGACAGGTTGTCTGGTCGTCGCCCTTCTTCTTAATACTGTCATCAATTTTCAGGTCACACGCCAGGATAACCAGCAGTCACAGCGCGACATCCTGACCAGCACCAGCGCCAGCCATAACATGGCGATTGCGGACTGGGTGAAGAGCAAAATGACGGTTATTGCCTCCGCACAAACCGTTGCGCTCAGCGACGATCCGGTTCCGGTCTTTAAACAGCTTGCCCAGGCGGGTGGGTTCACTAACGTCTATGTTGGCTATGCCAGCAAAACGGCGAAATTCTCTGAACCAGCGGGCGTACCGGCAGATTATGACCCCACGATCCGTCCCTGGTATCAGCAGGTCGTAAGCCAGGATAGCCCGGTCGTGACCGCGCCTTACGTTGACGCCGGTAGCGGAAAACTGGTGGTGACGTTTGCCGTGCCGGTGAAAGAAAACGGTACCCTGAAAGCCGTGGTGGCTGGCGATGTGGCGATGGACAGCGTGGTTGCTAACGTGCGCGGGATCCACCCAACCCCGGCAAGCAGCGGGCTGCTGCTGAATAGCGATGGCACCGTCATTGCCGCCAGCGACCCTGCCCTGACGCTTAAACCGTTCGCCGAAACCCTCAAAGGCATCGACTTTGCGGCGCTGAAAAGCGGAAACCCGGTAAACGGGACCTTCAATGGCGCCGAAAAAACCTTCGTGGCAACCGCCGTGCCGGGTACGAACTGGATGCTGGTTGTTGCCCTGGACACAGGCGATGCCACCTCCGGAATGCGCTCGCTGCTGAAAGCCTCGGCCATCTCGCTGGTGATCCTGGCCTTACTCAGCGGCGCCATTGTTCACTTCCTGATTGCGCGTCTGCTGAAGCGCCTGTCTGACATTCGCGATGCGATGCATAACATTGCGAACGGCACTAACGATCTGTCGCAACGCCTGCCGGACAGCGGCGATGACGAAGTGGCGCAGATAGCGCAGGCGTTTAACGCCTTCAGCGACAAGCTCTCGGTGGTGATGGTACAACTGCGGGATGCCAGCGCATCGGTGAAAAACGCCGCGCGGGAAATTGCGGCAGGTAACCAGGACCTCTCAGGGCGTACCGAGCAGGCCGCCTCCAGCCTTCGCGAAACGGCCAGCGCCGTAGAAGAGATCACCGCGTCGGTAACCCAGTCGAACGAGTCTGCGGCTGAAGCCAATGACCAGGCGAGTAAGGCCTCTGCGGCGGCGGCTCGCGGCGGCGAGGTGGTATCGCAGGCCATCAACACCATGCAGTCCATTGAAGTGGCTTCCGCGAAGATTGGCGACATCACCAGCGTGATTGACGGGATTGCCTTCCAGACCAATATCCTGGCGCTGAACGCCTCGGTGGAAGCCGCACGCGCCGGAGAGCAAGGCCGTGGGTTTGCCGTGGTGGCCGGCGAGGTGCGTAATCTGGCCAGCCGCAGCGCGCAGGCGGCGAAAGAGATTAAAACGCTTATCGATTCCACCACCAACAGCGTGGCCACCGGCTCCCGCTACGTTCATCTGGCCGGGGAAAGCATGAACGAAATCCGCTCCAGCATCGGTAGCGTGTCGGGCATCATGCGTGAAATCTCCATCGCCACCAGCGAGCAGATGAAAGGCATCC
This sequence comes from Enterobacter cloacae complex sp. 2024EL-00711, assembly GCF_047529885.1. Lineage (NCBI taxonomy): Bacteria > Pseudomonadati > Pseudomonadota > Gammaproteobacteria > Enterobacterales > Enterobacteriaceae > Enterobacter > Enterobacter cloacae complex sp. 2024EL-00711. Next base: position 718,758 of record NZ_JBLIZC010000002.1, on the reverse strand, counting down.
AGGAGATTAACCATGCGGTGACCCATCTGGACAGAATGGTTCAGCAGAACGCCGAACTGGTGGTGCAATCTGCCGCTGCAGCCGGCGCGCTGCAGAGCCAGGCGGGCGACCTTGCTGAAACTGCCGGGCATTTCCGCATTTAATGTTAGGGTGGCGCGCGTTCACCGGGCAAAACGCGCGCCAGAGTAAATTTTCAGGAATTTTGTCATTTTTGTTTAATCGTTACGCCATTTTTTGATCAAAGTCAGCATCCTCACCCTCCCCCTTTGGTGTTATGCCATGAGTGAATTGTGAACAATATCACGCTCGGATATGGCAGCAGGGAGAGCGTTGTTTAAGACTACGGGGTAAAAAATGGCACTGGTAAAAACAAGTTTGAAATTGTTTGGCGGGGATACGGTCGTGGTGCGGTGTTCTGAGCGCTGCCGCATTCATTTGATGAGTTCGAAAGCACAACAACACTCGCAGGCGGATATCCTGACCGTGCAGGATGACAAGGCATGGCTTACCGTGCCGTACACCGGCACGTGGGATGTCCTGATTGACAGCCATAGCCAGTCACTGGAGCATTCCGTAAGCTACGTTGCTGCATAAGAGACAAACGCCCGGTCAGCTCACGCAGCCGGGCGCATTCTCAGGCAAAACCGGGACGCAGCGTATTATTCAGCGGGTTCCCTTCCAGCAGCGCTTTCACTTTCACCACCAGCTCATTCAGACAATCGTCCTTCATGCCGAGGCGCGTCAGCTCCTGGTCGAGCGAAAAGAGATACTGCGCGTTGGTGCCCAGCGGTCCACTGGCGGCAGCGATCAACGGGGCAATAACCTGCGTGCGGGTATCCGCTTCATACAGCGGATGGCGCGGATCCATAATAAACACCAGCGCGTTAACGGTACGTCCGTCATCGAGTTCCAGCTTGCACCAGCTCGGCATATAGCAGCCGGTGATCATCTCGCGCTTCCACAGCAGCGTCAGTTCGTCTTCCAGCGTTGCATCCGGCAGACGGTAGGCCACCCCCGTGGTGCGTCCGCCTTCTTTTAGTGCAAGCATGCGTCCAGGCTGACACGCGCTACCTCGACCGGCCGTCAGGCGCAAACAAAATGCGCGATGCCAGCCAGGAAGTGTACCTGTTGCCGATTCGACAAATTCGAGAGCCGGGTTCCACATCAGCGAACCGTAGCCAAAAATCCATACCGGGCCATCATCCGGGCGGCACGCCAGCGTGGCAGCGAGCGACGCCGCACGTTGTTCAGCTGACCAGAGAAGCGATTCCTCAATAGCACCAAATGCCGTCTTACAATCTGCCTTCATTAAGAAATCACGCGTTAACACTTTCCACCTCCGCCACTGCATGCTTCCTTGCGACATCTGTAATCCGCCTTCCCGGCATTGTGTGCTGGTCATTTTGCCAGCAGTTGAGTAACGATAAGCAATTCACGGGCCAGTTGCAATACAACGGAAGTTCAACCGCCTGAAAAGTCAAAACGAAGGCAGCGAATGATTTCACGGCTATTTCTTTTTATGCCATTTATCGTCGTCTCCTTTCTCATATTCATGTTTTACTGCGGCCCAGGCGACTTTGTGCGCGGTCTCTTCACGGCTGGCATCATCACGTCGATCTTCTTTATCTTTGTATTGATCCCAGGCGCTGTTAAAGGCCTCTTTGTAGATATCCTGCGCGTGCGCGGGCAATACGTGTTGCACGCTGTCTGGTAATTCGCGTTTCGTTTTATATGGCATCGCTAACCCCTCTTTTGGTTAAAGAGGTAAGTGTGGACGACGATACGGCAGGGTGCCAGTAAATTAAGAATTATGCGTAAATGATAATTTTAATATTATGTTATTAAAGGATTAATTATAGAACACACCATATTATCGACCCCACACAGCCAAAAAATTACAAACAGTAAAATTGAGTAAAAAATCAAGGGTATTTAACAGAGATCTGTTAATTTAATGACCGAAAATTCTATCTATAATTACAAGCACCTGCATTGATGGAGAAGCACATGACAGCAGCACACGAGGCGGTGAAGACCCGCCACAAGGAGACATCACTCATTTTCCCGGTCCTGGCACTGGCTGTGCTGCTCTTCTGGGGAAGCAGTCAGTCACTGCCAGTGGTAGTTGGTATCAATATTCTTGCTCTGGTGGGTATCTTAACCAGCGCCTTTAGCGTTGTTCGCCATGCGGACGTATTAGCCCATCGCCTGGGTGAGCCTTACGGCTCGCTAATTCTCAGCCTTTCGGTGGTTATCCTCGAAGTCAGTCTGATTTCCGCGCTGATGGCGACCGGTGACGCCGCACCGACCCTGATGCGTGACACCCTCTACTCCATCATTATGATTGTGACAGGTGGTCTGGTGGGCTTTTCACTGTTACTGGGCGGCCGCAAATTTGCGACCCAGTACATGAATCTGTTCGGCATAAAACAGTATCTGATTGCCCTTTTCCCGCTGGCAATTATTGTGCTGGTCTTCCCGATGGCATTGCCGGGGGCCAATTTCTCAACCGGTCAGGCGCTGCTGGTTGCGCTGATTTCCGCAGCCATGTACGGTGTATTCCTGCTGATTCAGACCAAAACGCACCAGAGCCTGTTCGTCTATGAACATGAAGATGATGGCGACGACCCGCATCACGGTAAGCCGTCGGCTCACAGCAGCGCGTGGCATACGGTTTGGCTGATCGTACATCTGATTGCGGTTATCGCCGTGACCAAAATGAACGCCAACCCGCTGGAGACGCTGTTAACCGAGCTGAATGCCCCGGTCGCGTTTACCGGTTTCCTGGTGGCGCTACTTATCCTGTCGCCTGAGGGTCTGGGGGCGTTGAGGGCGGTGCTGAACAATCAGGTGCAACGCGCAATGAATCTGTTCTTTGGCTCGGTCCTGGCGACAATCTCACTCACCGTGCCGGTAGTGACGCTGATTGCCTTTATGACCGGTAACGAGTTGCAGTTCGCGCTGGGTGCGCCAGAGATGATTGTGATGGTGGCTTCACTGCTGCTGTGTCAGATATCCTTCTCGACCGGGCGCACCAACGTGCTGAACGGCGCGGCGCACATGGCGCTGTTTGTGGCCTATCTGATGACGATATTTGCCTAAGCGTTGTTCGGTGAGGCTCTGAGGCCACACCCGACACCTCTTCCATCGGAAGAGGAATAACCAAAAAAAACCCGCCGAAGCGGGTTTTTTTATTAGTGGCTGGTATCCAGCTCGTCGAAACTCTTCACCAGATCGTCAATCGCCTTGATCTGTTTCAGGAACGGCTCCAGTTTAGCCAGCGGCAATGCGGACGGGCCGTCGCACTTCGCGTTGTCCGGGTCCGGGTGCGCTTCAATGAACAGACCGGCCAGGCCAGTCGCCATACCGGCGCGCGCCAGCTCGGTGACCTGCGCACGGCGGCCGCCAGAAGCTGCACCAAACGGGTCGCGGCACTGCAGCGCATGGGTCACATCGAAGATAACCGGAGACTGGTTGGACACGTTCTTCATCACGCTGAAGCCGAGCATATCAACGACCAGGTTGTCATAACCGAAGTTTGCGCCACGGTCACACAGGATCACTTTGTCGTTGCCGCCTTCGATAAATTTATCGACGATGTTACCCATCTGGCCAGGGCTCACGAACTGAGGTTTCTTCACGTTGATGACTGCGCCAGTTTTCGCCATCGCTTCCACGAGGTCCGTCTGACGCGCCAGGAACGCCGGCAGCTGGATAACGTCGACAACGTCCGCAACAGGCTGCGCCTGAGAAGCTTCGTGCACGTCGGTGATCACTTTCACGCCAAAAGTCTGTTTCAGTTCCTGGAAAATTTTCATCCCCTCTTCCAGGCCCGGGCCACGGTAAGAGTGAATGGAGGAACGGTTGGCTTTGTCAAAAGAGGCCTTAAACACGTACGGGATACCCAGTTTCTGGGTCACGGTCACGTAGTGCTCGCAGATACGCATCGCGAGATCACGGGATTCCAGCACGTTCATACCGCCAAACAGCACGAACGGCAGGTCGTTTGCCACGTTGATATCACCAATGCTAACCACTTTTTGTTTCATAGGATCGCCTTATTCAGGTGTGAATCGGAATTAAGATTAATGCAGTGTAATTTGTTTGTGCGAGATCGCGTTGATCTGCGCACGAATCATTTCGCTAATAGGGTCTTCCGGGCATTGCTCAACGAAATAATTCAAATCGTTCAGCGCCACATGCTCGCAATCAAGCTGGGCATAAATCAGCCCGCGATCGCGGATTTCGTACGGATCTTCCGGATTAAACTGCAGCAGCACTTCACTGGCACGTAATGCCAGCTCCATCTGACGCTCTTCCATCAGCGCAGATTTCAGCGTATCCAGCAGTTTACGGATCACCTCAGCGTTATCCGCCTCGTCGAGATCTTCATTAAAGAGCTCGGCAACCGGGCTAATATTGCCTTTTAACCAGACGTCCAGCGTATGCTCATCCAGCGTATCGCCGTTAAACGGATTAATGAGCCACATCTCACCGTCCAGCCACTCCGCTCGCAGGATCATCTGCGTCGGGAAAATGACCGGCACCAGTGGAATATCCAGACGATGCGCGACCCACAGCAAAATGGAACCCAGCGCAACCGCGCTGCCCTGACGATTTTTCAAGACCTGATCCAGCCATAGTGCGTCAGACAGACGATACACGCCACGCGTGTCGCAGAAACCCCATTCGCCGTAGAAAAGCTCAAGCAGCTTCTCTAATTGCCAGTCCTGCGGGCGCGCCTGATTGATCTCTTCACGCGCCAGGCTGACCAGATTCTCCAGCTCTTCGTAGACGTACTGCGACGTAAAATCGTCGCGGATCATCTCCGAAATCAGGATCATGCCATCGCAAAGCGGCACTTTATTAAATTCGAAATCGGCTAAGGACCTCATGACTTACCCCAGTAACGGTATTCTTGTGGTGGCGAGTTTAATGATGATGTACAGCACCACCAGCCCCAGCAGAAAGGCGATAAAACCGGCCTGCTGGCTGCGCGGACGACGACGCCCAAGCGCGATAAAACCCAAAACGATGTAGATGATAACGCCAAACAGCTTTTCAGTCAGCCATGCGCCTTTATCAGTAAATGGCAGATAGCCGGTCTTCCACATTAATCCGGCCCCTGAGAGAAACAGCACCGTGTCAATACAGTGCGGCGCAATACGCACCCAGCGGGCGTCAATCAGCGGATTATTGCTGTAACGCCACCAGTAACGGACGATGAAAAAGCTGATGGTCAGGGCAACGGCTATCAGGTGGGCCGTGATCAGCACGGTAAACAGACTCATGCCCATTGTCCCAGCGTCAGACGGTCGTTGCCGCCATAGTCGCGGCAGGTCTCCACCGCACGATAACCTGCAGCGATGAACACGTCACGCACCGCGTCCCCTTGCGTCCAGCCGTGCTCGACCAGCAGCCAGCCGCCGGGGTGCAAATGCTGTCGTGACGTTGTCACAATATGCACAATATCCGCCAGCCCTTCGTTGGCAGATACCAGCGCCGTCAGCGGTTCAAAACGCACGTCCCCTTGCGTCAGGTGCGGGTCATGCTCGTCGATATAGGGAGGGTTGCTGACAATCATCCCGAACGTGCGGTTATCCAGCGCGCTAAACCAGCTGCTTTGCAGAACGGTGACGTTCGGGAAGCCCAGACGCGCCACGTTACGCTGCGCCAGCGCTACCGCATCGGGCATCACGTCAACCGCCGTCACCTCGCAGTCCGGACGCTCGCTGGCCAGCGCCAGGGCAATTGCGCCAGTGCCGGTTCCAAGATCGAGAATTCGGCAGGCTTGTGCGGGTAAACGCGACAGTGCCTGCTCCACCAGACACTCGGTGTCCGGACGTGGGATCAGGGTCGCTGGGGAGACGTACAACGGCAGTGACCAGAACTCACGCTCCCCGACCAGATGCGCCACCGGCTCACCGGTTTTGCGTCGGGCAAGCAGCGTAGCGAGCTGCCCTTCCTGCTCAGCGCTCAGCTGGGTCTCGCCGAAAGCCAGCAGGTAAGTGCGGGCTTTCCCCGTCACAAACTCAAGCAAAATTTCGGCGTCACGTTTAGGGCTTTCGCTCGCGGAAAGCTCACTGGCGGCCTGCCGTAACCAGTGCTGAAACTCCATTATTCCTGCTCGGACAGTGCTGCCAGCTGGTCGGCCTGGTATTCCTGCACGATAGGCTCAATCAGCATATCCAGCTTTCCTTCCATCACTTCGTCCAGACGGTACAGGGTCAGGTTGATGCGGTGGTCGGTAACACGGCCCTGCGGGAAGTTATAGGTACGGTTACGGTCGCTGCGATCGCCGCTGCCCAGCAGGTTACGACGCGTGGAGGCTTCCGCCTGCTGACGTTTTGCCATTTCAGCCGCGTGGATACGCGCGCCCAGCACGGATAAGGCTTTGGCTTTGTTCTTGTGCTGTGAACGTTCGTCCTGGCACTCCACCACGATGCCGGTTGGCAGGTGAGTAATACGGATAGCGGAATCGGTGGTGTTAACGTGCTGACCCCCTGCCCCGGAGGAGCGGAAGGTATCGATACGCAGGTCCGCCGGGTTGATGTCCGGCAATTCTGCTTCAGGCAACTCTGGCATCACCGCAACCGTACAGGCAGAAGTGTGAATTCGCCCCTGAGATTCGGTGGCAGGTACGCGCTGCACGCGATGACCGCCGGATTCAAACTTCAGACGACCGTACACGCCGTCACCGCTGATTTTAGCGATAACCTCTTTGTAGCCGCCATGTTCACCGTCGTTGGCGCTCATGATCTCAACGCGCCAGCGACGCGCTTCGGCGTAGCGGCTGTACATACGGAACAGATCGCCGGCAAACAGTGCCGCTTCGTCACCGCCGGTCCCGGCGCGGACTTCGACAAAGGCGTTACGCTCATCGTCCGGATCTTTTGGCAGCAGAAGCACCTGCAACTGTTGCTCCATCTCTTCAGCACGCGCTTTTGCATCCAGCAACTCTTCCTGCGCCATCTCGCGCATTTCAGGGTCGTCGAGCATCATCTGCGCGGTTTCAATATCTTCCTGGACCTGTCGCCAGTCGGTAAAGCATTTTGATACATCACTCAACTGCGCGTATTCACGCGAGAGCGCGCGAAAACGTTCCTGGTCAGCAATGGTCCCGGCATCGCCGAGCAGCGCCTGTACTTCTTCATGGCGCTCGTGCAGAGCTTCCAGTTTAGCGACGATAGAAGGCTTCATAGGCGTAAATGCACCTTGTAATAGAAAATGGGTATAGGGCGCTATTCCAGCCCGAGGCTGTTGCGCAGAATAGTCAGGCGTTCATCATCCCCGTCACGGGCAGCCTGCTGAAGAGATTTGGTTGGTGCATGGATAAGGCGGTTGGTCAGTTTCCAGGCCAGATCCTGCATAATGGCTTCTGCGTCGCCGCCCTGCTGAAGGGCGGCCAGCGCTTTGGCGGTCAGGTCATCACGCACCTGCTCCGCCTGACCGCGGTACTCACGGATAGTCTCGCTGACGCTTTGCGCGCGCAGCCAGGCCATAAACTCACTCGTTTCCTGCTCTACAATGGTTTCCGCCTGAACCGCCGCCGCTTTACGCTGGGCAAGGTTATGCGAAATGATGCTTTGCAGGTCGTCCACGCTGTAAAGGTAGGCGTTCGCCAGTTTACCGACTTCCGGTTCGACATCGCGCGGGACGGCAATATCCACCAGCAGCATCGGTTGATTACGGCGGGATTTCAGCGCTCGCTCGACCATCCCTTTACCGATAATCGGCAGCGGGCTGGCGGTAGAGCTGATGATAATATCTGCCTCTTTCAGGCGCTCATCGATGTCGCTCAGCGCAACCACCTCGGCACCCACCTCGTCCGCCAGCACCTGTGCACGTTCGCGGGTACGGTTAGCGATAATCATCTTTTTGACTTTGTGTTCACGCAGATGGCGCGCCACAAGTTCGATGGTTTCGCCCGCCCCGACCAGCATCACAGTGACGGTCGACAGGGATTCAAAGATTTGACGGGCCAGGGTACAGGCCGCGAAAGCAACAGAAACCGCACTGGCACCAATGTCGGTTTCGGTTCGCACACGCTTCGCCACAGAGAATGACTTCTGGAACATACGCTCCAGTTCACTGGCTTTCAGATGCCCTTTTTGCGAATCGGCAAACGCCTTTTTCACCTGACCGAGAATTTGCGGCTCGCCGAGCACCAGCGAGTCCAGGCCGCTGGCCACACGCATCAGATGGCTGACTGCATCGTTATCCTGATGCCAGTACAGGCTATTACGCAGCTCTTCTTCGTTGAGGTTGTGGTAATCACATAACCAGCGGATCAGCGCTTCATGCAGGTTGTCCTGCTCTTCAACGCTTAGGTAGAGTTCAGTACGGTTGCACGTCGAGAGCACCACGCCACCCTGCACCATCGGCTGTGCAAGCAGGCTGTCCAGCGCCAGGTCAAGCGTATCCGGCGAAAACGTGACGCGTTCTCGCAGCGAAACCGGGGCTGTTTTGTGGTTAATACCGAGTGCTAATAGGGTCATGTTGAGCGGGAGTAGTACCAGCGTTAATAAGGTTAGCAGAACGCATCATACAGGATGCGCGAGATCAATAAAAGAGACTGCCCCCTTTCGGAGTAATAGCTTATACAATGCTTTGAGATAATTTGAACGTAGACGGTGGCACCCTTCGACGCTAGCATTAACAGTTATAACTGCAACGTATCTCAAGGATTTGTCCTCATTATGACCCGACTGATTCGCCTGCTGCCCCTGGCGGCACTGGTTCTGACCGCATGTACCGTCACCCAACCTAAAGGCCCGGGCAAAAGCCCTGATTCACCGCAGTGGCGTCAGCACCAGCAGGACGTCCGCAATTTGAGCCAGTACCAGACCCGTGGTGCCTTCGCTTATCTCTCTGATGAACAAAAAGTGTATGCGCGTTTCTTCTGGCAGCAAACCGGGCAGGACAACTATCGCCTGCTGCTGTTAAACCCGCTGGGCAGCACCGAACTGGAGCTTATTGCCAAACCGGGTGAAGCGCAGATCACCGATAACAAAGGCAAGCACTATACCGCCACCGACGCCGAAGAGATGATCGGCAAGCTGACCGGAATGCCTATTCCGCTGAACAGCCTGCGCCAGTGGATCCTGGGCCTGCCGGGTGACGCGACCGACTACCAGCTTGACGACCAGTACCGTCTGAGCCAGGTGAACTACACCCAGAACGGCAAAACCTGGAAAGTGGTGTACAGCGCCTATGACAGCAACACCAGGCCTTCCCTGCCATCCAACATGGAACTGACCCAGGGCAGCCAGCGCATCAAGCTGAAAATGGACAAATGGATCGTTAAATGATGACCCACTGGCCTTCTCCGGCAAAACTGAACCTGTTTTTATACATCACCGGACAGCGTGCTGACGGGTACCATACCCTGCAGACGCTGTTTCAGTTCCTTGATTACGGCGACACGATCGCGATTGGCCCGCGTCAGGACGGCGAGGTTTGCCTGCTGACGCCGGTTGATGGCGTGGCGCATGAAGATAACCTGATCGTGCGCGCTGCACGTCTGCTGATGAAAACGGCGTCGGACACCGGTCGTCTGCCGGCAGGAAGCGGCGCGGATATCCGTATTGAGAAGCGTCTGCCGATGGGCGGTGGACTGGGCGGTGGCTCATCAAATGCCGCCACCGTGTTGGTTGCCCTGAATCACCTCTGGGGCTGCAGATTATCTCAGGATGAGCTGGCAGCGTTAGGCTTAACGCTGGGGGCGGATGTCCCGGTCTTCGTGCGCGGTCATGCGGCGTTTGCTGAAGGGGTGGGCGAAATACTTTCCCCGGTCGAGCCGCCGGAAAAATGGTACCTGGTGGCCCACCCGGGCGTCAGCATTCCGACCCCGGTCATCTTCAACGATCCTGACCTGCCACGGAATACCCCGGTGCGGTCAATAGAAACGTTATTAAATTGTGAATTCAGCAACGATTGCGAGGTTATCGCAAGAAAACGTTTTCGCGAGGTTGATGCGGTGCTTTCCTGGCTGTTAGAATACGCGCCGTCGCGCCTGACTGGCACAGGGGCCTGTGTCTTTGCTGAATTTGACACCGAATCCGCCGCTCGTCAGGTGCTTGAGCAAGCGCCGGTTTGGCTGCATGGTTTTGTAGCACGTGGGATGAACACCTCCCCCCTACAGCAAGCCATTCTGGCGCAGACTGAGTTTCGGTGACAACGTCACCCTGTTCCAGACGTTGCATCGCGCTCTTTAATACACCGCCTGGATAGCATTTCGCCTGGCCCGCACAGTTTGCGGCGAACGCTATCCACCACTGGACGCATGCCTGAGGTTCTTCTCGTGCCTGATATGAAGCTTTTTGCTGGTAACGCCACCCCGGAACTAGCACAACGTATTGCCAACCGCCTGTACACTTCCCTCGGCGACGCCGCTGTAGGTCGCTTTAGCGACGGCGAAGTCAGCGTACAAATCAATGAAAATGTACGCGGTGGTGATATTTTCATCATCCAGTCCACCTGTGCTCCAACAAATGACAACCTGATGGAACTGGTTGTTATGGTCGACGCCCTGCGTCGCGCTTCAGCAGGCCGTATCACTGCTGTTATTCCTTACTTCGGCTATGCTCGTCAGGACCGTCGTGTCCGTTCCGCGCGTGTGCCAATCACTGCCAAAGTTGTCGCTGATTTCCTCTCCAGCGTTGGCGTTGACCGTGTTCTGACCGTTGACCTGCATGCAGAACAGATCCAGGGCTTCTTCGACGTTCCGGTTGATAACGTATTCGGTAGCCCAATCCTGCTGGAAGACATGCTGCAGCTGAATCTGGATAACCCAATCGTGGTTTCTCCGGACATCGGCGGCGTGGTACGTGCTCGTGCTATCGCTAAGCTGCTGAACGATACCGACATGGCAATCATCGACAAACGCCGTCCACGCGCTAACGTTTCTCAGGTGATGCACATCATCGGTGACGTTGCTGGCCGTGACTGCGTGTTGGTTGACGACATGATCGATACCGGCGGTACGCTGTGTAAAGCAGCAGAAGCGCTGAAAGAGCGTGGTGCCAAGCGCGTATTCGCCTACGCGACTCACCCGATCTTCTCCGGCAATGCAGTAAACAACCTCCGCAACTCCGTTATCGACGAAGTAGTGGTGTGCGATACCATCCCACTGAGTGACGAGATCAAAGCGCTGCCAAACGTGCGCACCTTGACCCTGTCCGGGATGCTGGCCGAAGCGATTCGTCGTATCAGCAACGAAGAATCTATCTCAGCAATGTTCGAACACTAATCGAACACGGCCGAAAAACCCGCTGCGGCGGGTTTTTTTGTCTCTGATATTTATTTGTATGATCAATGCCTCCTTCACCTGCCATTCATATGACAGATGATGCGCACACGGATGAGAGATAATTGTGAAACACGTAACCTCCTCACATGTTCTTCCCTTTCGCGCCCTCATCGACGCTTGCTGGAAAGAGAAATACACCGCTTCACGTTTTATGCGTGACCTTATTGCCGGTATCACCGTCGGGATTATCGCCATTCCGCTCGCCATGGCACTGGCGATTGGCAGCGGCGTAGCACCGCAGTATGGGCTTTACACGGCGGCCGTCGCCGGGATTGTGATTGCGCTAACGGGCGGGTCTCGCTTCAGCGTTTCCGGCCCGACAGCCGCATTTGTGGTGATCCTCTATCCCGTTTCTCAGCAGTTTGGCCTGGCAGGCCTGCTGGTCGCCACCCTGATGTCCGGCGTCTTTTTGATCCTGTTTGGTCTGGCCCGTTTTGGCCGGCTGATTGAATACATCCCCCTTTCCGTGACGCTGGGGTTCACCTCCGGGATTGGCATTACCATTGGGACAATGCAGATCAAGGACTTCCTCGGCCTGCAGATAGCCCACGTCCCTGAACATTACCTGCAAAAAGTTGGGGCGCTGTTTATGGCGCTCCCCACCGCCAACCCCGGCGATGCCGCCATCGGGATTGTTACCCTGGGCACGCTGATTATCTGGCCTCGTTTAGGCATTCGTCTGCCTGGCCACCTGCCCGCCCTGCTGCTGGGCTGTGCGGTGATGGCCATCGTTAATCTCTTTGGTGGGCACGTCGCGACCATTGGATCTCAGTTCCACTATGTTCTGGCTGACGGTTCACAGGGAAGCGGTATTCCTCAACTGCTACCGCAACTGGTACTGCCATGGGATATGCCGGGTTCCAGCTTCACCTTAAGCTGGGACTCCCTGCGCGCCCTTCTGCCCGCGGCCTTCTCAATGGCGATGCTGGGGGCCATTGAATCCCTGCTCTGTGCCGTCGTGCTGGACGGCATGACCGGCACCAAGCATAAAGCCAACAGCGAACTGGTTGGGCAGGGTCTGGGCAACATCATCGCCCCGTTCTTTGGCGGTATTACGGCAACAGCAGCCATCGCCCGCTCTGCGGCAAACGTACGTGCCGGGGCTACGTCGCCGGTATCAGCAATTATCCACTCCGTGCTGGTGATCCTCGCCCTGCTGGTCCTCGCCCCGCTGCTCTCCTGGCTGCCGCTTTCAGCCATGGCGGCCCTGCTGCTGATGGTGGCGTGGAACATGAGCGAAGCACATAAGGTGGTCAATCTGCTGCGTCGCGCACCGAAAGACGACATCATCGTGATGCTGATGTGTATGTCGCTGACCGTGCTGTTCGATATGGTTATCGCCATCAGCGTCGGGATCGTGCTGGCCTCCCTGCTGTTTATGCGCCGTATAGCGCAGATGACGCGCCTTTCCCCGGTTAACGTAGAGGTACCTGACGATGTGCTGGTGCTGCGTGTGATTGGCCCGTTGTTCTTTGCTGCTGCGGAAGGTCTGTTCAGCGAACTGGAAACCCGTATCGTGGGCAAACGCATTGTGGTGCTGAAATGGGATGCCGTGCCGGTGCTGGATGCGGGTGGTCTGGATGCCTTTCAGCGCTTCGTTTCGCGTCTGCCGGAAGGCTGCGAACTGCGGGTGAGTAATCTCGAATTCCAGCCGCTGCGCACCATGGCGCGCGCTGGCGTGCAGCCGATCCCTGGCCGCCTGGCCTTTTATCCCAACCGTGAAGCCGCGTTAGCGGATCTGTGAATGCCCTGATGCAGAGAAACGTCTCTGCATCATCACGGCTATCGCCTGCTGGAGCCATGCAAGCACGGCAGGCGTCATCCATGTTCCTTTCATCAGATGCGCCTCCTGCTGCATGGCAACGCGAAACTTTTGCTGGGTTTCAGGATTCGTTCCCGCGTATGACTGGAACAATATCCGCCAGTGTTCAGCGAGCATTTGCGCCTCACCGGAAGACGGGTCAAGGTTTTCCCGCTGCGCCTGATGCAATTTCGCTACCAGTGGCGGCCACTCCATCATGCGATCAAAATAGTGCGCGCGGGTAAAGGCCATCTCTTCTGCAGAGAGATACTTTTCCCAGATGGCAAGCTTCGATTCGGCAAACGCCCGCGTAATATAGTCAGTCATTTCCGCCGTAATACCCGTCTGCTCACGCATCTGCGGCTCGACGCTGTGCATCTCGTTCAGCCGGGTGAGAAATTCCGGCTTACCTGCCGTATCCTGCTCCAGGCGTGACATCCAGCGCGTCGCCAGATCCCTGGCACGGGGATCCGAAACGTCGATATTATGCTTCAGCAGGTTATTTGCCTCAGCAACCAGACCTGACCAGATATCCGCAAGTGCCTCCTTCTGTACGGCAAACGGCAACTGCTGTAATTCCTCTTTGCTAAACCAGCGTTCGTACATATTCATTAACTCCAGAGTCTGTAGCCAGGATTCCAGATTGGGTGCCGCATCGTCGGTAAGCCCGGTACGCAATTCCACCAGCCTCTCGCGCAGTGTCAGCATGCTGCGAAGTTGCTTATCCAGCAAACTGATTTGCGCATCGATTAATTCGGTTAACGACAGCGACTCCTGTTTCAGAAAATCCCTGATTTCAGCAAGTTCCAGCCCGGCTTTTGCCAGCACCTGAATCATATGCAGACGTTGCACATCCGCCAGATTATACAGCCGGTAACCTGCCGCACTTCTGGCAGAAGGCAGTAACAACCCTGTTTGCTCATAGTGATGCAATGTTCGCACGGTGATCCCGGCACGTTTCGCGAGTTCACCCACCTGAATCAACATAACGGCTCCTTTTACTTTGCCAGTGGCACCACTCTGAAGCCTTACGTTACGTGAGGGTCAACCTTTCATGCAAAAAAAAACGACTCCATGAGGAGCCGTTTCGGTGTTCTTTCGTCGTAGCACGTTAGCTGTGTTTGTGCTGGTCCCTGCGGCAGCGCTTATCGTAATGGCGCACCCACCAGTATTTATCGCAGACTTCTTCATGACCACTCACGCGCGCACCGGCAAGCCATAGCACTGCACCAAGGAAGATACTCAATACCGCGCCATGCGCAAAGTATTGCGGAAGGTCAAGCTGCGGCAATTGGTTTAAAATTGAATAACCCACGCCAGCGACCATCACAAACAGTCCCAACCCCATCAGCACATTACCGAGTATCGAAGCGTTTTTGCGTTTCATATGTCACCTCCGGAACTTTGGGTTGTAAGGGGAAAAGCCCCTGATCCTTGTGTGTAAAGTATAGACAACGGCTCTTTTATGAGTTGCGTGAATGATCACATTTACAGATAACTCCCAGACAAAAGTTTACAAATAAGACATTGAACAGCTTGAAATTCTAATTGTTCAGATAAGTAATTATTCATATCTCGCGGTTCGGGCAGCAGAATTTTGTCAAGCGGCGCGTCAGACAGTAAACTACGCGCCAGATCTGGAACCCATTAGGAATTGAATCGTGACGATTAAACTGATTGTCGGCCTCGCGAACCCTGGCGCAGAGTACGCGGCGACCCGCCACAATGCCGGCGCCTGGTATGTTGATCTGCTGGCCGAACGGTTGCGTGCTCCCCTGCGTGAAGAACCAAAATTCTACGGGTATACCTCACGTATCAATCTTGCTGGCGCAGATGTCCGTCTGCTGGTGCCCACCACCTTTATGAACCTGAGCGGCAAAGCTGTTGCAGCCATGGCGACGTTTTATCGCATTAACCCGGATGAAATTCTGGTGGCCCACGATGAGCTGGACCTGCCCCCCGGTGTGGCAAAATTCAAACTGGGCGGTGGTCATGGCGGTCACAATGGTCTGAAAGACATTATCAGCAAGCTGGGCAATAATCCCAATTTCCACCGTTTGCGCGTGGGAATCGGCCATCCGGGCGATAAAAACAAAGTTGTCGGTTTCGTACTGGGTAAGCCACCGGTTTCTGAGCAGAAACTGATTGACGAAGCGGTTGACGAAGCGGTGCGCTGCACCGAAATCTGGCTGCAGGATGGCCTAACCAAAGCGACAAACCGCTTACACGCTTTCAAAGCGCAATAATCCGCCCGATACGGCTTTTTTACCGCGCGTGGTGCGGGTTACGTGTATAATAGGCGTAGTTATTTACTTTTCATCAATCGGTTATCGTTAACGGATTGATTATCAAGATATTAAGGTGATTTAGAAATGGGATTCAAATGCGGTATCGTCGGTCTGCCAAACGTGGGCAAATCCACCCTGTTCAACGCGCTCACCAAAGCAGGTATTGAAGCGGCGAACTTCCCGTTCTGTACCATCGAACCGAACACCGGCGTTGTGCCAATGCCCGATCCGCGTCTGGACCAGCTCGCGGAAATCGTGAAGCCGCAGCGCATTCTGCCGACCACCATGGAGTTCGTGGACATCGCGGGCCTGGTGAAAGGTGCATCCAAAGGCGAAGGCCTCGGTAACCAGTTCCTGACCAACATCCGTGAAACGGAAGCAATTGGTCACGTTGTGCGTTGCTTCGAGAACGACAACATCATCCACGTTAACAACAAAGTGGACCCGGCTGACGACATCGAGGTGATCAACACCGAGCTGGCACTGTCTGACCTCGACACCTGTGAACGCGCTATTCACCGCGTGCAGAAGAAAGCCAAAGGTGGCGACAAAGACGCGAAAGCAGAACTGGCTGCGCTGGAAAAATGTCTGCCACAGCTGGAAAACGCGGGCATGCTGCGCGCGCTGAAAAACCTGACGGAAGAAGACAAGGCGGCAATCAAATACCTGAGCTTCCTGACTCTGAAGCCAACTATGTACATTGCCAACGTTAACGAAGACGGTTTCGAGAACAACCCATACCTGGACAAAGTGCGTGAAATCGCGGCGGCTGAAGGTTCAGTGGTTGTAGCGGTTTGCGCTGCCGTGGAATCCGACATTGCAGAGTTGGACGACGCTGACCGTGACGAATTCATGGCCGAGCTGGGTCTGGAAGAGCCGGGCCTGAACCGCGTGATCCGCGCAGGCTATGAGCTGCTGAACCTGCAGACCTACTTCACCGCTGGCGTGAAAGAAGTGCGTGCGTGGACCATTCCTGTGGGTGCGACTGCGCCTCAGGCGGCCGGTAAGATCCACACCGACTTCGAGAAAGGCTTCATTCGTGCGCAGACTATCGCGTTTGAAGACTTTATCACCTACAAGGGTGAGCAAGGCGCGAAAGAAGCAGGCAAGATGCGTGCGGAAGGGAAAGATTACATCGTTAAAGATGGCGATGTGATGAACTTCCTGTTTAACGTTTGATTTATTTTGAATGAAAAAAATCCACGCTTTGGCGTGGATTTTTTTATTGCGAATCTATCAATAGATAACTAGTTTTCCCGCAGGCCAAGTTCCTGACCATCCACAAGGCATATGACCAGCTTCATAAACATTAATCAATCCGTTAAAAAAGAACGGCTCTCGTAGTAAAGAACTATACGCATCTTCAAGCAAGTAATTCACCAGATCCCATTTTAAGTTCTCAATCATTGAGCTTTTCTCAGACTCTGGGAAGATTATTTTTGGGATAATATCATTCTCCACCACTTTCTTAGCCTCTTTGACCAAAGAGTTCCAATATTGATAATTGTTAGTATGTTTCTTTGCGAGATAACCTGTTATTTCATTGCCTGCTTCCAATGTGGCACTTTCCCATTCATCGCTATTCAAGCCTTTTATAAATAAGCTAAGAGACTGAACCTGGATAACCCCAGGGAGGGTCGTCGCCACACCAAGATTAACAAACCAATTAATTTTGTTTAACCTGTCTATTGCTAACGGGGATATTTTCATGATTTAACCTGATTTATTCTTCCTGGGATCCCAGGTACGTTCATACCACCAAGCGCACCATGCTGTATTCGATTTTGAATACTATATCTGACTGCTTCTTTCACCTGATTTGCTGGTAAACCAGCAGCCTCCAGTGAATGCTTCAATGCCTGAGTATATTGGAGATTGGAAGACATTTCTCGGTATGAAGCTCCGCCTTTCCTAAATTGATTCCAAAACTGCTCTAAAGATTTATGAGCTTCATAATGTGGAGTACCTGGTTGAGTGAACGCATTACCTTCTAATTTTATCGCTGCTCCACTATTAGTAGGAATAATATCACGGAATGCAGCATCCTGATTTAAGTGATGTGATTGTCCAGGGCGTAAGTCATTTTTAAACTTCCATGAGGACCTAAAATCGGACCATCTTCCGTAGACTTGCATTTCAACCCCCACGGATCCACCCACCCCAGCGCATTCGGCGCATACTGGTAAAGGTATTGCCCCTGCATCCGCAGGTTCTGGGAATATCCTGATAACTGCGTCTCGCTTTCCCGCAACAGCTTGCCCCAGGCGCTGTTCACCGCTTCCCAGCGCACCTGCCCTTCGCTATCCGTCCGCTCCGGCTTGCCGGTCGGCTGTCCGCCCAGCATCTGGCGTCGCGTTTTGCTGATGCGTCGCCCGAGTGGATCGTAGCGGAAGCTGACCTGCGTCTGAGGTTTGTTGCGGTCCCGCGGCTGGCTGATGACTTCCGTCAGACACCGTCGTAGCGGTAGTGCCAGCGGGTCTGGCCGTTATCCTTCTCCACGGTGCGGCCGTGGACGTCATAATGCCAGCGAATGCCGTTCAGCTGCGTCAGGCGGTTGTGCGTGACCTTCTCAGTAGAACCTTCCAGCGGGTTACCGGCAGCATCCCAGCGCCACTGCTCCTGGCCAGGCAACGTGCCGTCCTGAACAAGCAAACGGCCCGGCGCTGTCGTATTGCCAGCGGTACCAGCTGAACGGGTTATCATCCCGCTCTTCCCGTACCAGGTTATTACGGTAATCGTAATCCCAGCGGCGATGCAGTCGGCCAAGACGGACAGGTGGTCAGCAGCCCCTGGGTGCGGCTGATCTCACGGTGAAGTTCGTCGCGGCTAAAATCTTAGACCGACAGCTTATTGAGAGCAGGATGAACAAGGCGCGAAGAAGCAGGCAAGATGCGTGCGGAAGGGAAAGATTACATTGTTAAAGATGGCGATGTGATGAACTCTTGTTTAACGTTTGATTTCCTTACGGGGTCAAAACACATTTTCCAGGAGTTCTGTCTTCATACTGGGTTCAAAAGGTATGATTTCAACAGTCGCAAGCTTTAGCGTCAGAAAAGGATCCTCGCATAAACACTCTTCAAGCGAGGCAAGACTCTCACATTAAGCGAGAATGACCCCACCGGTTATTGTTATCATTTTTTGGCACTGTCGAGCTTAATACGCAGGGCCCGATCGAGAAAACGCGTTACGCTTCATATCGTAGGAATAAAACCAATCATACCAGCCATTCTGTTGTACTGCATAACTACAGACGACGACCACTTCCTTTGAAAGATTGAATGTTAAGTAGTAGAAAATAGCGTCTTCAGGAGGTGCAGACGACAACAGCTTTTCGCCCCGAGCATTGAAAATTGTCAAAACGGTTGGTAATGGCTTTGGTTCGCTTAACGCAAAGACTAATTGTCGTGTTGAATCTATCATTGCACAGTCTAAAAATGGCAAAGTAATCAGTGTGTTACTTTCACCATGCGTCCATTCAAGCAGATCATTTTCTTTAATACAATTAAGATTTTCAATCATAGGTAAACCTAAAATTTCATTGTTTGATCTGTTTCAAGTCACCTTCAAAAAACCCCACAAGATATACACGGTACCGGGCTGGCTGAACTTCTTTATACGTAAAAACAGTTGAAAAGTCTTTTAAACAGTTTTGACATGTGTTTTTCGAAACATACAATTGGCTTTCATCATAGCTATATTTATTAGCTTCACTAAGATACTTCACACCTCTCATTTTCTTAACAAGAAAGCATTTTACCTCTTCGGTGAGCGAGTCAAAACCATATGAATTTACTATGGAATATATTATTACACCTTCGCATTCAGGGCATTCTAGTTCCTTTCCATACTCTATGAAATCATTGTCAATGCCATCTAGTACTAATAACTTCTTTTTCAGTCGATTTGTTATTTTCACTTTATCTAAACCTTTAACTCCATTAATAGACAGGTTAGGTGATAAGCAAATGGGGGGATTTTATTAATTGATAACTTCATTTAGTCAAACATTCCATTCGATATAAATTCCACAGTCGAAGCTTTTTTCATTAGACTGTACAACAATTCGTCCCCATTCATGATCCCATTGAATTCCATATGGAGGATTGTTAATTTCAAGCTTAGGGTTTGAGGTTATTTCATTTTCAACCTATTTTTCGTTTGAACACTAATTGGTCCTAAAAGGTAGTTACTATTTCTGAGAAATAACAAACTCATGACCAAAGATGGTAATTGTTAATTAAAGGGAAAAATACGTTGGATTTTTAGTTTTTAACTAGAACTTTATGGCTTGCTACAGAATTTCATAAAAATAGACTTCACAGCAGCAGAATTAAATAAGTCGCAAACTTATTAATTATTCTTTAAGGAAGACTCTCTTCTGTTACCAACCTCTCAACAAAGTTGGAGAATGAATTTATCAGATATCTTTGAAGTTTTATATGATTCTCTTGCATAGTCAAATCTTCATCAAAAGAATCTGTGGCAAAATATACAATTGAATAATTATCTAAATTCAGACAAAAGAAATTCCCTCCCCAATCATTTGCGAAAGGAAGCAGGTTCCTAGGAATCACTTCCCTATCCAACATGCTAATATAGCAACCGTCAATTAAAGACCTAGGATCATCATTTGTCTGAGTATTATAAACAAACGGTTTAAAACCTGCTACCTCTACTGGCTCAAAACCTTCATCACCGTCCCACCAACTTTTCTCAGGAGTGCCACCATTAAATTCCAGATAATGTAATACGAAATCATCCGGAAGGGTAATAGATAATTTACTTTCCGTTTTATAGATATCTGCACGTCCAATCTTTTTTTCACATTTTTTGAAGTTATTCATGAGATTAATAAAGTAGTAATCATACTCCTTAAGCAATTATATGGAACATATTTATTCAAGCCACCTTAAAAAGGTAAATAGCGATGTACTCATGTTCCTTTGCGCAAATAAAATTCAATGTATTTTATAGGTCTATCCTGAAACGCACGCTCTTTGCCGTAGTGATAAGCATCGTTAAAATATTTATACGCTTCCTCAAATTGGTTCAGCTCATAACAGACCATGCCGAGATCGATTAAGGGTGCAGTGTCTACATCCGATCCACATGTACGTAATGTCGTCTCACCCCATGTCTTTGCCTCAGCATAATCCGCCAGATCAAAATATGCGCTGTACATGCATGCAGAGATCCAGTTGGCAATTTCCCATTCGAGCTTCGGCTCAGGAAGAGCTTGCCAGGCTTTTTGGTATTGCTCTAAAGCCTCAGTATATTTTTTATCATCATGAAACTCGTTTCCTTTTCCTATAAGAGATGTAACTCTTTTTTCATCAAATTTATCGCAACCCATTTCCATGTGTTTATTGATTGTGAATCGCAAAGAACCCTCCTCACCAATATAAAAGCTGACATGAGCCATGAATACTTTTTGAAGCAAGAAGGCCTCTAGGAAAATGCAATTTTTAATATTAAAAAATAAAAGATTAACCAAAAAAGAATTGCTTAAACCCTTCTACCTCAACATCCTTTAGTTTGCTTTTAAGCATAAAATCGACATCTTCCAGAAAATCCTCTCTGAAATTAAAATCATCATCTGTTCCATCACCATCATATTTACTTTGCTCTATCTCAATGGCAGAACAAAAAACATCCAAAAAGTCAGCTAAGGAACCGGAAATGATAAAGTTTCGTTTTTGAATACTACCATAAACAGGAGATGTTATATTTCGGGTGTCACAAAAAAGAACGTCACCATTTCTTTCAGCAAAGATTATATATTCATCGTGCCAAGCCGTATCGTTTTGAACTCGCCAACCTGATAATATTTCATTGAGATCTTGGGACTCAATGACCTGTAAATAGAAGGTACCATCAAAGGTTGGTCGGTCATTTAAAATCAAATGACGATAAAAAAACTGAAGCTCCCCATTTAAATTCACGGGAAAAGAAGTTTCAATTTCATCGTCTGTATAGTCTATATCTCCCATATTCAAATCATTCATTTTGAATTTGATAACAAGATCTTGGACTGCATTTTTTATATTCATCTTTCCCCCTATAATTGCTTACATCGTTGTCTGGATTTTAGTGTTCTTTCTCTATCGATTAAGCGCCCACGCGTCGAGTTCTTAGTATTCCCTCTATGTCCTTGATCACCATGGACATGCTCATTGAACTTGTCGGGATGGTTATGATTTTTCAAGAAAACAATGTTCCTCGGATCACCTTGCCATTTAGAACCAAGTGTACCATTGCCTTCTACCGAATTGATATGATGTCCAGTATAGCCTGCCCGTGACATCACAGAGGTAAGGCTCTTGTTGGGAGTCTTCAAAATTAAATCCCTCTCTTGCGCTGTCCAATTCCTTGTGCCAACTCCACCATTCTGCAGTAAGGCTTTTTCTTGCACCCATGCCCTAGAAATAGCAGAACTTCTAGCTCCACCTTGAGCAGAAAGAGAATCATGTGGGCGGTAACGAATGAGATCGTCAGGGGTCAACCCCCACGGATCCACCCACCCCAGCGCATTCGGCGCATACTGGTAAAGGTTTATCCCCCCCGCCAGCCCTATCGGGTCCTGCTGCGTAAACCGCCCGCAGTCCGGGTCGTAATACCGGAACAGATTGTAGTGCAGCCCTGTCTCACGGTCCAGGTATTGCCCCTGCATCCGCAGGTTCTGAGAATATCCTGATACTTGCGTCTCGCTTTCCCGCAGCAGCTTGCCCCAGGCGCTGTTCACCCCTTCCCAGCGCACCTGCCCTTCGATATCCGTCATCCGCTCCGGCGTGCCGTTCGGCTGACAGTGGAACCAGAAGATCTCCGGGGCATCTACGCCATCAATGCGTGCCAGCGGGTCGTAGCTGTCCTGATCGCTGTAGACGTAGGTCAGTGGCACGTCCCCGTGCACTTCCTGCAGCAGACGGAACCCTTCCCAGACAAACCGGGTGGTGACCGGCTTGCCGGTTGGCTGTCCGCCCAGCATGTGGCGACGCGTTTTGCTGATGCGTCGCCCAAGCGGATCGTAGCGGAAGCTGACCTGCGTCTGCGGTTTGTTACGGTCCCGCGGCTGGCTGATGACTTCCGTCAGACGGTGCTCACCGTCGTAGCGGTAGTGCCAGCGGGTCTGGCCATTATCTTTCTCCACGGTGCGGCCGTGGATATCATAGCGCCAGCGAATGCCGTTCAGCTGCGTCAGGCGGTTGTGCGTGACCTTCTCAGCAGAACCTTCCAGCGGGTTACCGGCAGCATCCCAGCGCCACTGTTCCTGGCCGGGCAGCGTGCCGTCCTGAATCAGCAGACGCCCGGCGCTGTCGTACTGCCAGCGGTACCAGCTGAACGGGTTATCGTCCCGCTCTTCCCGCACCAGGTTATTGCGGTAGTCGTAATCCCAGCGGCGGGACCAGCGGCGCGGCGACGGGCGCTGGGCATTGCCGGTAAAGACGTCCCGGCGATGCAGTCGCCCAAGACGATCGTATTCGCTACGGGTGGTCAGCAGCCCCTGAGTGCGGCTGGTCTCCCGGTGGAGTTCATCGCGGGTAAAATCGGAGACCGACAGCTTATCGAGAGCAATGCTGAGCAGATGCCCGCTGCCGTAGTAAAACTGCTTCAGCTCGCGGCCATCGGGCAGCGTGACGGAGGTGCGGTTGCCGAGAGCATCATACTCCCATGTCAGCTCACCGTGCTCGCCCACTTCACGCGTGACACGCCCCAGGGCGTCATAGTCAAAGGCAAGTTCCTGTTCTGCCTCTGCACTCCAGGCGTCAACGGAAAGTGCCGGATGAAGTCCAATACGACTCAGCAAACCTGACGGTGTGTAGTGATAACGGGTCTGCCCTTCCGGCGTGGTGCGGGCAACCAGTTGGCCACTGGCGCTCCAGGCGAAGGCATGGGTGATGGCTTCCGGATGACCGGCGGCAAACGTGCGCGCTATCGTACGCCCGCATGCGTCATAGCGATACTGTGAGGCCACGCCATCGAGCCCCACCTCTTCCAGCAGCAGCGAGTCCGCGCCCCAGCGGAACTGGTACGCTTCGCCGTTTTCATTTTCCAGGGCAATCAGTCGCCCGCGGCTGTCCCAGCGGCGACGGACCTCTTCACCCTGAGTATTACGCGTAGCGGTTAATCGTCCTGCCTCGTCGTATTTAAACTCACTTTCTTTGCCATCAGCGCCCGCATGCGTCACCGGCAGGCCGCGTTCGTTCCATGCGAGCGACTCTGTCCAGCCTTCCGGTCGATCGAGTTGCACCGGACGCCCTGCGGCATCGTAGCGATAGCGCGTCTCTTCGCCGTCAGCGCCGATCTCAGTCGTTAACCAGCCCAGCGGATGATAGGTATAGCGGGTTATACGTCCTGAACAGTCTGTGGCACGAATGACCTTCCCGGCCTCGTTGTACTCCTGGTAGCGACTGTTTCCCGCGGCATCAACTTCTTCAACGACCTGACCAAACTCGTCCCGGCGCAGCAATGTTGTCTGCCCCATCGGGTCTACCACACGCTTCAGCCCGTGATGTTCGTCGTACCAGAAACGGGTCGCACTGCCGTCGGCTTCAATGATGGCTGACGGCAGCGCGCGGTGTTCCAGCCAGGTGGTGGTGCGGGTATTGCCGTCGGCGTCGATTTCCTGCACCCGGTTGCCCATTTCGTCGTAGACGAAGGTGACGGCGTTACCGAGCGGATCGATGCGACGGGTCAGAAGTTCGTTGTCATCCCACTCATAGCGCCAGTTTTCACCGCGCTCGTCAACGTAACGGACAATCAGATTTTGCGCGTTCCAGTAGTGCTTACGCGTCTGGCCATCGTAGTGCTCGACGGTCGTCAACCCGGCGGCTAAATCGTAGGTGAAGCGGCAGCCGTCGCCGGTGCTGGTACGGTTTTCCACGACGCGCCAGTGGTCGAATTTTTGCCAGCGGTATTCGCTCTCCAGCCCGCCCGGCAGTCGGTGCCAGACCATCAGGCCGTGGTCGTTATAGCGGTATTCACGCGTCACTACGCCAGAGGCATCCGTCACGCTCGCCAGCTGGCCGCGCGCATCGTAACCCCATTGCATCAGCGGCCAGGTACGGTTGCCGTCAAAATGGCTGGCAGAGGTGGCGCGCTGCGGGAAACGCTCATCTTCATAGCGCAGGGTGACATCAATCGCCCGTGGCTCATCGTGAAGATTGACCAGCCTGCCGTGTTCATCCCACTCCGTCAGCAGCGCGTTACCGTATTCGTCGCTGAGGGAGGCCAGACGCAGGATGGTGGGATTCGCCCGGGTCGGTTTATACAGACGCCATACCGCGCCGTCATCGTCGGCAATCGCCACGTCGCCGCTCTCATTGCGGCGGATGATGATGCCTTCGCTGATGCTGTAAAACGCGCGATCGACGGGCGGCAGCTCAAAGCTTAGCTCACGACCGGTTTCGTCGAACCAGGTCGCGTTGTTCTCTTCGAGCGTCAGATAGCTGTCAAAGGTTGTCGCCCAACCCAGACCAAACAGCCCTTCACGGGTGGTCAGGCTGTTGTAGCTGCGCTGCCAGCGCAGCGGGAAGCGCCCCGGCAACGAGAAATCGAGTTCATCGTCATCATTCAGCACCTTCACGCCGGTTGCAGCATGTACCGGGTGCGAGGAGCCAAACACAGCATTAACGGCCATATCGGCCAGCATGCCACCGCCGGCTGCCGCCAGTGCACAGGGCATATTTTTCAGGATTTTACCCGGACGTCCGCGCAGCAGGGAGAGCGCAATCATCCCCAGCGCCAGACCCGGCGTTTTACCGCTTTTGATATCGCGGACCGTGAGCGTGTCCCCGCCGATGATCACATTCGGGGAGACATCGTCGGAAACGGTGCCCTCGCAGGTGGTGCGATCTTTTGCACGTACCGCGGGCTGCCCGTTAATGAAGACGCTTTTAGAGCCTTCCGCCAGATACTGCGGCCCGGAGTGCTTTTCGCACGCCACCTTGTCTTCTTCCAGCGGCGAGGTTCCCGCGGCGGCAGAAGCCACGCTCGGCTGCCACATCTCGCTGCCAAACTGTCCAGCGGCGGAAAGCAGCATGCCGGCATAATCGGCAAAGCTGACCGGAGACTGTGGTTCAGGTGACGGTGTGTCGGCGGGCGTCAGCGTCCCGGCCGCTCGTGCAGCGGGAATCGCGTTCGTCAGAACGTTATCAGACCCGGTGGTAATTTTGCCCGCTGGCGACGGCGGGAACAGCGCGTTGCCTAAGCCTTCGGCGGCGTTGCTGATATCGTCAGTTATACCTGCCACGTTTGCCAGTACGCCGCCAATGATCCCACTTAACAGACAGCTGGATCCAATAGCCGCCACGCCCGCGGCGGCGGCACCCGCCCCCAGCAGCGGAGCAGCAACGGTTGCCGCCGCGCCTACGGCAGCGCCGATAACGGCATAGGCCGCACCTTCCGCCACAATACTGGTGATATCCGCAAAAATGCTGGAGTGAATGATCTCGTCGCCCTGACGGGCCGCGTTGTTATCGCTCATGCCTTACACATTCCGGTTGTCGTTTAGCGTCAGACTCTGCTTAAGCGCGCTCCAGCGCCCCTCATCCTCTGCGGTGAATGCTCTGAGCGCCGAGAGGGTAAAAATCATCAACACCGGCTTGCCCGGCGTTTGTACGGCCAGCTGTTTTTGCCAAATGCGCTGTCCGTTACTGTCAAAAGTCGTCTCGACTTCCAGCGCGTTAATTTTTCCGTCAGGCCCGACCTTTACGCCCTGGAATGCGCTTTGGGCAATCTCGCCCATCTGCGGACGTAGTAGTTCCCACTGGCGGTGAAACTCTTTCTCATAGTCGCTGCCATCCGGAATAACGCCGCGACTGACCACCACGGACAACCCGCTTTCGTCGTCGCGAATAATGTTCATACTGTTATCCTGCCACGCGGCAGGAAAAAGGGAGAAGGAACCTTCCTGGAGGGTATATTTCATCGCTGAACTCGTGTCTCAAATTGCTGAAGGGATTTACATGCCGCCATAGACAACCCGGCGGCAGACTGAAAACGGTTACTCTTCCGGCGTCGTAAATTTCTCCTGCACCGCCGCATCAATATCCCCTTTATGCCCGGAACCCGGCGCCGTGGTGCCCGGTTGTGTGCCAGACGTATTCAGGTGCAGCTTACCGCCGGTGGTGATATGACCATCCCCTTCAACGAAGAAATTAAACTCTTTGCCGATGAGGTTAATCTTGCCGTTAGCGTTCAGTTCAATTGCGCTTTCACCAGAGACCAGCCGTAGCTTCGTACCGGAAGCAATGACATATTGCTCCACCGCCGCATCCAGCTTGCCTTTGCCCGTCAGGATCTCTGTTCCGCCTTTCACCGCCTGGATCTGATTCGCTTCCACCCGATGCAGCTCATTTTTCTTCACATAATGGCTGCGCTCGCCACCGACGCTGTGCGTTTCATCGTTCTTAATGCTGGTGTCCATGTTGCGCTCAGCCTGGATCCACACCTGCTCTGCGCCCGCCTTGTCCTCAAAGCGCAGGGCATTGGCATTATCCACGGAGCCATCCTTCGTGCGGCTCATAAAACCCATCTGCGTGGCCGCCGCCGGCAGCGCCCACGGCGGCATGCTTGCTTCGTTATACACCCGCCCGGTGATAATCGGACGGTCCGGGTCACCGTTGATAAAGTCCACCACCACCTCATCGCCGACCCGCGGAATTTGCACCCCGCCGTACCCCTGACCCGCCCAGGCGCTCGACACACGCACCCAGCAGGAGCTGGTGTCATCCCCCTTCGCCAGACGGTCCCAGTGGAATTTCACCTTCACGCGGCCATATTTGTCCGTCCAGATACTCTCCCCGTTTGGTCCCACAACCTTTGCCGTCTGCGGGCCGTAGGTGCGCGGCCACGCCGTGCTCTGCGCCGGACGGTATGACACCGACGCCGGGATGACCGCGAAATCAGTGCGGTGAAGGGTTTCCCCCTCGCCGCTCGCGTAGCGGTTCTCCTCGAAATGGTAACCCGCCGCCGTGACCAGATAGTCACCGTTATCACTGAAGAACGGGGCGTTAGTCAGGGTGAAGGTGTGTCCCGGTGCAATACCCGCGGCCGTGGCCGTCGCCTGAATCTGCTGGTGCTCCACCTGCCAGCGCTCCTGACGGATACGGGCGTAGAACTCCGCATGCCCGGTCTCAACAAACCGTCCCGGCCAGTCGTACACGTCGATACTGCCCGGTTTCGGTGACGCCGGGTTCTGCTGCGCCTGGAACAGCCACGCGTTCGGCTTGCGGAAGTCGTAGTCATCGAGGCTGTAAATCCCCGGGGTGACGCTGTCCTCCAGCGCCCACTGGCTGATGCCTTCTTCATCCGTACTGCCGCCTGACGGCGTCTGGTGGTAAGGAATGACTTCGTAGCCGCTGAACGGCTGGTGCTGCGTGGCGGCGTCGGTGAGCACCAGCGTGTGCTTGTCCGCCTCGTGGCTGAAGTGATACGCAATCCCCTCCAGCTCCATCAGACGGCTGATGAAGTCCAGGCTCGACTCCTGATACTGCACGCAGTAGTCCCACACCCTGTAGCTCCCGGTGAGCTTATCTTCTACGTTAACCTGATGTTCACCCAGCAGGGTTTTCACAATCTGCGGCACCGTCTGACCCTGGAAGATACGCAGGTTACGGTCGCGCTTCATCGGCCACAGGTCCGGCTCCACCGTCAGCTGGTACACCGCATAGCGGGTGCCCGTCAGCTCGACGGCACTCACCGCCACGCGGGTGATTTTTCCATTGATATAGCGGGGCGCCAGCAGGCTCTGCGTCGGGATGGTCACCGTGACCGGCTGACCCAGCAGTTTGCTGCGGTCAATGCGCGCATCCGTGCCAAGCAGGGTCAGCGTCAGGGCGAACGACTCGGACATCGCCTCGCGACCTGTGAGTTTCCAGAACAGAAGCCCCTCCACCGGGAGCTGAACGGTAATTCGGTTGAGCATAATCTTTATTCCGTAATGGTTTTATGCTGGAGAAGATAATAAAAAACGGATAAATGAAAAAAGTCATTTACTATTACATGTAACCAGGCAGATGAAAAATCACCTGGGGAAATTGTCGAGGAACCTATCATTTAATATGGAACAATTAATTAACTAATTAAAAATACACCCTACGCATGGCACCATACTTTCCCCATGCTAAAAATAAATCATTGATATAATGCACACATCTCTTCCGCAGCGATGAAATTTCCCCAGCACGTCCACAGTGTTACTCCCGGAGATGGATAACCCCTCTCATTCGTCAAGCCGACTTCAGTAATGTGTGGTGGAGTCAAATCTGCTGGCTTAACACGCATGGGCAATATCACCTGGTAATGAAGTATTACCTTGTCAGTTATGGTGTACAGCCATTTCCAGTCGTTCGCCTCAAGATCTTCGTTACTGGTAGCGGAGGCTATGGGAAACGGATAGTTGTTCTAAGTGTTTATAATGTCTCTTCACTTAGGCTGCGGAGGCTAGCCAGATACCATAGAATATAAGAATGCAACCAAATGATGACAGGCATTTCGCCAGCAAAAGCAATCCAGGGCTATATCTGTTTGCCAGCGATGACAAAATCGAATAATTTTGCTCCGTGTTATATCGCTGATAAAAACGCATTATAGTTTCAAATATTGTGCAAATCATAATGACGAAAAACTTAGCCAATAACAGTGTGACAAACGAAGGCGGAATAACGATTAGTACCAACTCACCATCTTCTTTTGTCATCGAGGGGAAAATTCCCCGCAATCCGATCAACACGAAAACCAGAATAAAAGTGCCGACTAAAATAAAAGATAATTTTACGAAAAAAACTACCCATTCTTTTTTATTAAAATTATCTTTGCCATTCCAGATATAGGTAAGAGCGACCAATGAAAAAATAATAAACCCGAGAAACTTCATTGAATCCGATGCTCCTTATTCGCTCGCCCGACTATGACAGTCACACACTAACAATTGGCGCCACGGCGGGTTGCGTGAGGATGATCACCGTAACCATTTAACCGAGCTGCCTGCTGTGGTCAATGCACGCATCCGTATCGGGTCGGGTCAAGGGCATGACGCAAAGCGGAGACGTGGTTGCGATAACAGTAGAAACAACGGTATCCGTTATGCAACCTTAATCATTGTGCTTACTTTAGCCAAAGACCCGAAAACATAAGGGCGCTTCCGAGGGAAATTAAGCTTTTAGCAACGATAAGTAAGCCAGGCGCGACGATGCGTGATATAGACGATATTTTTTCATAATTTTCCACATTGTAGCTTTTGTGCCCCCTCAGAATCCCCGAGAAAACAGTACAGAGCAGCACAACTGTGACCTTTAAACCCCATACGCACAGAAAAGACATAGAAAAAATGATCGAATATTGTTTGGCCGTTGCGATAGAAAACAATGACATCGACTGAGAAAGCCATTTAAACGTAAAGCCAATGACAACTGTGGTTACTAACACCAGAACCAACATCATCCCCGCCAGGAGCCACTTTTTCTTGTTAAAAAAATCTTTTCCATTCCAGATAAGCGCTAGTGTCCAAATCATAAAGAAAATAAAGAAAAACCAATGCATTACAATATTTCCCATTTATCCTCTTTAATCTTTTGTCTAAAGGGCAACACACTCAGCAATAACCATTAATCCCGCCATCTGCCTGAGCGGAAATTACGGCCAGCTCAACCCTCACTATCCAAATATGAAAACAATTACAAGAAAGTATCTTCAGGAGCCCTGTCGAATAATTCACCTGCCATTCTGGCGATACGTTCGTGTTGTACCTAAATCAGAGTGCAGATCAATCATTATAATTCCTTATACGTAAGCGCATTTTTACTACCAGAATCAACACGCTCAGTAACCTCAAATTTGGTCCCTGGCTCGAAAAGCACTCTGTTGTTTTAATGGAGATTAAATAATTATTTAGAGGGTTGAGGAGGCCATTTACCCCCCTTCTGGATGAGTTTCTCTTTTATCTCGTTTAATTTTTCGTATTGCTCACTGCCTTGTTCAAGCCCACTCAGCGCATCCGCAAGCGCATTGCTCATCGACCAGCCATTTTTAGCCTTAATTGACGGATCCGCGCCACGATCGAGCAGTAATAAAACATGATCGTATGACTGATTATCCAACGCATCAAACACCAGCGTTTTACCCAGTGAATTGGTTGAATTTACGTCAGCACCACTATTGAGCATTGCTTCCAGCGTCTCTGTATTTTTCGCTTTAATCGACTGGAAGATGATTGGTTCGTGGAAAACTTTATCTTTCACATTGGGTGAAAGACCACCGTCCAGCATCGCGTTGATCCAGTCAGCACTGTCCCCCTTCAGGGCGAATTCAGCAGGACTGCTTTTTCCCTGGGGTCGAGGCTGGAGCGGATCTGCGCCAGCCTTAACAAGCAACGTAATGATCTGCAAATGGGGTAATGTTTTTTTATCATTAATTGCGTTGCCCAGGGCCCAGAAAAGCAGGGTCATATCCTGCTTTCCGGGTTTGTTAAGGTCGCTGTCTGGTGCAAGCGTCTTCACCACATCGACATTGCCTTCTTCAATCGATTTCGCCAGTTCAAGCTGCTGACCGCTGAAGTAATCCTGTGGATTGAGTTCCATATCCTGCTTACACCCCTGAATCATGATTAAAAAACATAACGCCACGAAAGCCATCAAACGTTTTTTCACAACCGACTCCCGATTATCGAAATATCCTCATCCTTCTGTTGCTCAATGCAATCAATCGCCTGATTAATCCCATGGCGATCCAGCGCGCTTCCGGTTCCACCAGCAAGATCGTGGGGTATTCCCGCAGCATTAGGACTCAGCGCAGATATTTCCTCTTTGAGGATCCACGAAGGGACATGCCCTTTCATCATTTTCAGATCTTCCCAAGGGTTAACTTCCTGAATCCTGGTCAGCAGTTCACCATCAACACGATACGCCTGGATATTATCCGTACTGCCTAATATCTTGCCGCCGTATTTTTCTACCGTACCGGCGTTAAGGCCCGAGGCATTGAATGTCCATCCCGCTTTCCCACTAGCCATGGAGGTTGCAGAGGCCAGCCCGCCACCCAGCGAATGTCCGGCAATATCAATATTCTGACCTGACCTTGCCAGCTCCTTACCGATACTCACAGCCTTTTTATAATACTCTGAAGCCATCCCCATACCCTGGGAAAAGTTATTCGACCAGTCAGCACCGTTTTGTACCGGAGCCAGTTCCCCTTTTGTCACCAAGGAGTAAACATTATCAGAGAATGATGCAAAGCCCGGCTCACGCGACCCACGGAACACCACAGTAGGGTTCATATCAGTACCGAACACTTCCGGCTTCGGTTGATAGACACGCGCCAGAAAATTGGGAGAAGTGTCATCGTCAAAGAGCATCGATTTGTTCAAACCATACTTGCCCAGTAGCGCGTCATCATTACTGATATCCTTCCAGCCCTCTGGCACCCCCGGCGTTGTCTCCAGCGGATTCACTGTCTTATAAACATTCTCAGCAAGCTTCGCTTTCTCCACCGCAATATTATTCGCCGCCAGTCGTTTAGCGGCGATCTGCGCATCCGGGTAAAGGCTGTTGCTGCCCTTCGCGATCAGATCCTTACGCGCCTGCCAGCGTTCCGCCTTGGTCATCTGCTGTAGCTGCGAAGCATAGGTTTTACCGTCTTTGCCCGGCGTGGCCTCATCCGGCACCTGTGCCGCTTTGGATTTCACCACCTGCTTCGGCAGTACCGTCGGCGCAGGACGGGCACCGTAGGTTCGCACCATGGTTTCGTAGCGATCGACGATTGTGCTTACCGGATACCAGCCCAGACCGGTAAGCGAGGCCGCCTGCAGTCGGCCATCGGCATTGATATAAAATATCTCCGTTACCGATGACCAGTTACGGAAACTCTCGTCGATGGCAACGATCCTGCCGATATCGAGATCCTGCACGATCAGCTTACGGGTATCGCGTCCTGACTGATAGGGATTCGCCCCGGTGATGGAATGCAGCAAATCGTAACGCGTAAACAGCGAGCGCAGCGAATTGTCGGGAACTGACATTATCCACTGCCCGGCTACGGACGGGCGGATAATTTTCGCGAAAAGCGCTGGCGAGACATTCTCGCTGAAAAGATAGACAAACTTGAGGTTATACATTCGCTCCGTCCTGTTACCAGTCCCTGCTTACCTTACTTACGGATTCACCAGCCAGGTGCCAGGCTTCGCGATATCCAGCGTCTGGGTACGCGTTTTCCCGTTGCCCTGCAGTTCAATTCTGGCCTCGCCCGCAGGTAGCTTGAGCGATGCATAACCGTTATTTGCCGGACGCAGTGTTTTTGGCTCACCGTTCACTTTCAGGGTCTCACCGTCAAGAATACGGATATAGACCAGTGCAACCGGGCTGGCATCCACCGGCGGGGTGGCCGGTTGCGCTGTCGCAGTCGGTGCAGTCTGTTCACTGGCTTTCGCCGTTTCCGGTTTCACATCCGGCGCGTTCGATGCGGTTTCAACGGGGCGTGTCTCAGCAGGGGCCTGCGCCGCCTGCTCTGGCGCATCATGGTCGCCACCGCTAAACAGCATCGCTCCGGCGACGACGCCAACCAGCACGCCCGCGGCAACCATTGCCGGGATTTTGTACCGGTGCCAGTCCAGTGCAGAAGCCGGTGCCTCTTCCTCTACCGGTACCAACATCGTGCCCGGTTTTTTCGCGCTCAATACATCGTCGATACCCGCTACCGGCATCTCAATCAGCGCCGCGAATTCATCGATGGACTGCGGTCGGTCTTCCATGTGCAACGCCAGCGCCCGGTCGATGGCCTGCAACAGCGAGAGGGAATAGCCCTGTGGCTGCAGTTCCACCAGCGGTTTGCAGGTGTCCTGAATTGAGCGCACCACGCTGACCGGCGGCGGTGAGCCGACAATCAGGGTATGCAGCACGGCGCCGAGGGCATAAATATCCGTCCACGGGCCCTGCTCGCTTTCGTTGTCGTCAGTGTACTGCTCGATCGGCGCAAAGCCCGGGCGCAGCATGGTTTCCGTCTCATCAGAGAGATTACCAATGGTGCGGCGCGCAGAGCCGAAATCGAGCAGAACCGGCAGGCCGTTGTCCTGAATCTGGATGTTATCCAGAGAGATGTCGCGGTGCAGATAGCCTTCGTCATGAATTGTCTTAATGGCACCGAACAGCATGGGCAGCATACGACGGATCCAGGCTTCGTTAATCAGCTCCGGCTTTTGTTCGCGCAGACGGGAGAGCGTGGTACCGCTATAGAACAGCGTTCCCATATAGGCCGTATCGTTTTGCACCCAGAAACGCAGCACGTGAAGCAGGTTCGGGTGGTTGAAGCGCGCCAGCAGGCGGGCTTCCTGAATGAAGCTGTTCAGGCCGGCGGAAAACGCTTTGCCAAAACGTTCGCTGCGCAGTACCAGCGTCATATCGTCGCCGCGCACGGCGAGCGAGGCAGGCATAAATTCTTTGATAGCGATAGTGCGTTCGAGCTGATGATCCCACGCGCGATAGACGATGCCGAACCCGCCGCCGCCGATCACCTCTTTAATTTCAAACTCGTTGAAGCGATACCCGACCGGGAGCGCGTTTGGGACAGTCCGATTGTTATCATTATCCGTCATCTTTTACAGTTCTCTTGATGATTATTACGCGGCAAACTGACAGTGAAACTCGCCCTGCTCACAGGTGACGTGCAGACGTCGGTACTGCTCATCGCTGCGGCTGGCGGTAAGTAATATCTGGCTCATCTGAGGCAGCAAGGTGTTTGTCAGAATAGCGTCCACCATGCGGCCGCCAGACTCCACCTCGGTACAGCGCTGAACAATTTGTTCCACCACGCTGTCATCAAACTCGGAAATAATATTGTGATTCTCTAGCAGACGACGCTGAATGCGTTTGAGCTGCAGGCGGACAATCTGCCCCAGCATCTCGTCGCTCAGTGGATAATACGGCACCACCAGCAGACGGCCCAGCAGCGCCGGCGGGAAGACCTCCAGCAGCGGCTGACGCAACGCGCCGCTTAACGCCTCAGGCTCAGGCATCAGTTCCGGATCGGCACACATGGCGCTAATCAGATCGGTGCCGACGTTGGACGTCAGAATAATAATGGTGTTACGGAAATCAATATGGCGGCCCTCGCCATCTTCCATCCAGCCTTTATCGAAGACCTGGAAGAAGATTTCATGTACATCCGGGTGCGCTTTTTCAATTTCGTCCAGCAAGACCACGCTGTACGGGCGACGGCGAACGGCCTCGGTTAACACCCCGCCTTCACCATAACCCACGTATCCTGGAGGCGCACCTTTTAAGGTGGAAACGGTGTGGGCTTCCTGGAATTCACTCATGTTAATGGTGATAACGTTCTGCTCACCACCATAAAGCGATTCCGCCAGCGCCAGTGCGGTTTCCGTTTTCCCCACGCCGGACGGGCCACAGAGCATAAATACGCCAACAGGTTTGTTCGGATCGTCGAGTTTTGCCCGCGAGGTTTTCACGCGACGGGCAATGAGATCCAGGCCGTGACGCTGGCCGATGACGCGCTGGTTGAGGGTGTCAGCCAGGTTGAGCACCGCATCAATTTCGTTTTTCACCATCCGGCCCAGCGGGATACCGGTCCAGTCAGAGACCACCGCCGCCACCACGTTTTCATCCACCGCCGCAAACAGCAGCGGCTCGTCGCCCTGTAAAGCGTTGAGCGCCTGCTGCTGCGCGTTAAGCGCGCTGCGCAGTTCGCCGGTCTCGTCATCACCCGCGGCAAACAGCGCGGCACGCAGGCGGATGATTTCAGTCACAAGAGCACGTTCCTCTTCCCAGCGCTGGGTCAGGGCTTCGCGCTTTGTTTCGTATGTATCGCGCTCGGCGGTCAAGGCTGCGACGCGCTCCGGATCGCCGGCACCCACGCGCGCTTCGCGTCCGGCAATCTCGATCTCCACATCCAGGGCCGCGAGATGGCGCAGGCAATCTTCCAGCTGTGCCGGTGGCGCGCTCTGGCTGACCGCCACGCGGGCACAGGCAGTATCAAGCAGCGCAACGGCTTTATCCGGCAACTGACGCGCCGGAATATAACGATGTGACAGCTTGACCGCCGCGCTGACCGCTTCGTCGAGAAGCAGTACCTGGTGATGCGTCTCCAGCGGTGACACGGTGCTGCGCAGCATCAGAATCGCTTTGGCTTCGTCCGGCTCGTGAACCTGTACCGTCTGAAAACGACGGGTCAGCGCCGGGTCTTTCTCGATGTATTTTTTGTATTCCGCCCACGTGGTGGCACCGATGGTGCGCAGTTGCCCGCGCGCCAGAGCCGGCTTTAACAGGTTAGCGGCATCACCGGTACCCTGCTGGCCGCCTGCGCCAATCAGGGTGTGGATCTCATCGATAAACAGAATGACTGGCGTAGCGCTGGACTGCACTTCATTAATCAGGGCCTGTAGACGCGCTTCGAACTCGCCTTTCATGCCTGCGCCGGCCTGCAGCATGCCAATATCCAGCAGCCAAAGCTGAATATTCTGCAGCGGTGCCGGCACGTCGCCTTCGGCGATACGCAGCGCCAGCCCTTCCACCACCGCCGTTTTGCCAACGCCAGCTTCCCCGGTCAGCAGCGGGTTATTCTGGCGACGGCGCATCAGAATATCGACCATCTGGCGGATCTCTTCATCGCGCCCGACAACCGGGTCAATCTTCCCTTCACGGGCGCGCGCGGTCAGGTCCTGACCATACTGGGCCAGCGTCCCTTGTGCGGCTGGCACCGTACCGGCTGGCGTATCCGCGGCAGCGGCCGCCTGCTGCGTCTCTTTGCTCTGAGCGCAAATCGCATCAAACTGCTCGATCAGCACGTCGACGTTAAGGCGGGTGAACTGCGCCGAGATGCTTTTCAGCACGTTAGCCAGATTCCAGGTTTTCAGGATGCCAATCAGTAAATGTCCGCCGCGAATACGGCTGACGCCATACTTCAGCGAGCCAAACACCCACGCGCGCTCCACGGCGCTGTCGATATGTTCTGACAGATCGGAAACAGAACTCGCGCCACGCGGCAGCGCATCCAGTGCGGCCACGATATCGCGCGTCAGCTGCTGTTCATCGAGGGCAAAATGACGTATCACCTGTTGCAGATCGCCATCCTGCTGCTGCATCAGCTGATGCAGCCAGTGCACCAGCTCAACATAGGGGTTGCCGCGCAGCTTGCAGAACGCGGTGGCGCTTTCCAGTGAGGTAAATAACAGCGTATCCAGTTTGCCGAAAAGCACGGCACGGCTGATTTCTGACATGTTCGGTTCCGTTGATAACAATGCGTTAGAAAAATTATCGCTCTGCGCGATACACCAGATCGCCACGTGGGACAGGCTGAGGCTGAAGGCCCAGCCAGGTGTTGTAACCTAACCGCCCGGCGCTACCGAGCGAGGCACCCTGCACCGCGTCGGCGCGCAGAATAACCCGAGTTTCCCATTCAAATTCTACCCCTGCGTACTGGCGTACCCAGTCGCGCAGTTCAGTGACCCACGCTTCGCCTGGCAGGAAGCGGTTGTACTCTTCCGCGCTCAGTGGGCCGATTTCGATACGAAACTTGTGCTGCACGTCGCGCACCGCAACGCCGAGAAAAGCGGATTCTCCCATCCGCGGCAGTCGACGCCCTTCACCCAACTGCGCCTGTTCCCGCGGCGAAAGCGGCATCCACTGCGCCACGTTCGTGACCAGTTTTACCGGGGCGTGAAAATAGTTGCGCAGGATCTTCTCCAGCCCTTCCGGATCCCGAGCGTGACGTGTCAGGTGTCCGGCGTGAGTAAAACGGGCATGTGCGCTCAGGCTGCCTTTGGTCATCTGCCCCGGCTGGCCCATGCCGATCAAGGATGCCAGGTACCCCTCAAAGCGTTTGTTGTCCGCGCGGTCAAGAGAGACGGCGGGCTGCGCATCAGCCCAGGCACGGTAAAACAACAGCGTCAGGCGATGATGGAACAGATCGGCAAACGCGCTCAGGCTGGTGTCCTGATGATGATGAATACGCTCCCGGGCGTACTCTGTCATATGGACGGGCAGCGGGCCATTTGGACCAAACAGACCAAAGCTGAGGATAGACACCTCGTGCAGCCCGTTCTCTTCACGCTGGCGCACCTGCGCGAGGGTTGACGGCGCAAAGCTCATCGATGGCTGCTGACCGATACGTAACGGTTCAAATTTCGGCAGCGGCGCGCGCCCCAGCGGATAACGTTCACCGCCCTGGGCATCAATGCGTCTTAATAGCTGGAACAGATCGTAGCGCCACGGCGTCTCGCGAACGCCGCGCCAGAAAGCGTCCGGCAACGGCGTCAGGCGATGGACACGCAGCGGCGCGGAGGCGACTTCGCTCATAGTAGTGCCCTTTTCCCCATACGCGGTGCCCAGTAGCCAATCTCACCGCGCTGCTGACTCTTCAGCGTGAATTCAGTAAAGCTGTTGATGGACACCAGACGGGCAAACAGGCGTTCCAGCACGCTGCCGAAAAGCCAGGGGCTGGCGCCGGAAAACGCACGCTCATCCACCGTCAGAGTAATGCCGATCCCGCGCGCAAAGACCACCGGACCCGGCTCCGGGACGCGACGGTGAACCGGCTCCAGCACGCAGTGGCGAACGCCCTCAACCTGACGTGCAACCGGCGTCTCCGCCAGGTTAGCATACAGCCCCAACAGCTGACGCAGGGCGGCGGCGCCCTCTTCGTTTTCGCTGTCCATCAGGCTGAGATAGTTCATCTGCAGCTGGCTGATCAATCGCCAGGTGCTAAACCCTTCGGCCAGAGCCGGACGCGGCGGCGTTGGGCCTTTTCGCAGGGTCAGGGATTTCACCGGCATGGAATCGGCCATGATGAACTGTCCGAGCTCCTGCTGAAGCATCAGCGGCAGGTCGCGGCTGGTGCACAATACTTCCGCGGAGATATAGCGCAGATTTTCCTGCCAGGGTGCATGCTGTTCATCCACCAGCGAAACAAAGACTTCGGAGCCGATATAACCGGTTCGGGTGCCGTAGCGCAGGGCATGTTCAGAGAGCACTCGCTGCTCACGGCGCAGGGAAAAATAGGCGCCGTAGTTGCCCGCATCACCGCTCCAGGTGCTCCAGAAAGGTCGGAATGTCTGGTCATCACGCTGGCCGTCGGCACTGCCGAAGATTTTGTTTACCGCATAAATTTCATAATCCAGGGGACGGATGTTATCCACCACCAGATGATATTCATGCTGGCTCTCGCTCAGCTTCTGCCGCGCCGCCACTTTCGGGAAAAGGTTGATCACCGGCGTGCAATGCATCGCAAGATGGCTGGCATCAACCACCCGCTCCAGCTGCTCATCGCTTTTATCCAGCAGGATGAAAATATCGAACGCTTTTTCATTTTCACAGTGCTGGATAAGCTTGCCCAGACCGCTGAGGCTGATAAAGCGGAACCGTGCCGGAAACGCAAAGTATTCCTGCAGCAGACGATAGCCGTCAAAGTTGCGCAGGTCATCCGGAAGCAGCGCCTGGTCCGGCTCAAACCCTTCCTGTCGTAAGGCATCCGCAGAGAGCAGCTGTCGCTGCGGGTGCTTGCTGACGGTCTGGCAGACAATCCCGGCGTGGTGCTCCATGACCAGCTCAAGCAGCTTGAGCGCTTCAATATCCGGGCCGCTAAGGAAAAACTCCAGACGGTCAAAATCCAGATGCCCAAGATGCTGCGGGCCATCACAGGCAATGCGGATCCGTAACGCGCTGTTGATCCCCCGCTGGCTCAGGCCCAACTGCGCCAGCGGCAGATCGGCAGGCACACCGCCCAGCTCGACCTTATCGATTTTCAGCGGCAGCAGATTAACTTCATGCGCCGTGGTGTAGCTGCAGGTGACCCCGGTCTTTTTCAGCGCCAGGCTGTCCATCATGGTGCCGCGCGGCACCTTAAAACCGTTGCTCAGATCGCCACGCGTGCTGTCGGGCTGGATTTCAGCAATCGCCATTGAGGGGGTTGGCGCGAGATAGTTTGGCGCAATCATTTCCAGCAAACGCTGGGAGAAGCGCGGGAACTCCGCATCCATTTTCATTTGCACGCGGGAGGTCAGGAACGCGAACCCCTCCATCAGGCGTTCGGTATACGGGTCCGCCACTTCGATGCCGCGCATGCCCAGTCGACCCGCGACTTTGGGATAGCGCTCGGCAAATTCAGCGCCCATTTCACGCAGATAGGCCAGTTCACGGTTGTAATATTCGAGCAGTTTACTTTCCATGATCACCCCGCATCTTTCAGTTCAAAATGGCCGTTTTCCAGATCGACATCGGTGCGAAACAGAAACTCCAGCGGGTACGGCACACACCACAGACGCCCTTTTATCTCAATGGACAACACGTTGTGCAGATCCAGTGACGAGGTGTCTGACACGCAGCGGACCTGCAGTCCCTGCGGCAAAATACGCGGTTCAAAGTTAATGATGGCCTCGGTAAGCTTGCGCTGAATGTCGTGCCATTCAATGTCTGACATTCTTTTCCCGGCCAGCGGCGCGACGCCAAAATTAACCACCGAGCGGTTCACATGCGGCAACGCGCTCAGGTCACCGGATGCGTCATGGTTGATGGTGTTAAACAACCACTGCAGATCCCGCAGCACGTTACGGCGCAGGGCGGCGTGGGTAATCAGATTACTGTTGGCGGACTCGCGTTTTTTTTCCGGATCGTTATCGGTGAGGCGATCCAGCAGCGAGGGCTGCATTTTATCGCGCGCCCCCACCTTCTCCTGCTTGCTGCGGGCTTGCCAGCCGCTGCGCAGCAGATCGCCTTCGCCAGCGGGATTACTCATGGGCTCCATCCGCAGCAAACGTCACCAGGTTCAACGACAGCAATGGGCTTTCGCTTTGCTCGCTAAGCCAGGCTTTCTGCCCCATGCCTTCATACAGCGTGCCGTCATTGTCGAGCGGCAGCCACTCGGTGGTGCGCGCGAGCTTAACCGCGTCAGACGCATCCGCTGCGAAAGGATAGCGCGCCGGGATCTGGCAAACCTGTTCGGTACCGTCCGTCAGGCGCACCAGCGCATGACGCCACACCAGGTCAGTCACGCTGGCAGGGGCCTGGAAACGGATCTCGGCGATGGCGTTAAACGGCAGCCAGAAATAACGGCCGTTGACGATGGTTTCACACACGGGCCCCAGACGAGCATCGCCGTCCATCAGCCATGCGAATGCCTGCGTCTCGTCATTCTCAAGCGTGATTTGACCCGCCGTTGCCTGCGCCTGCTCAAGGGCTTCCAGACGCAGCGCCTGAGCACGCTCTCCCGCGTCATTAAGCGCGGCGGCAAGCGTGGTAAGCCACGGCCACTGCGTTTCAGGCATGGCAGGACGAGCCTGCCCCGCCATCACCTGCGCGCGCTGCAGCTCCCCCTGGATGGACTGCTCCAGCAGGGTAACGGTTGGTTTAGCCTGGGGCTTAAGTGCCAGCCAGCTTTTCAGCTGAGTCAGGGCACGCGTCCAGTTACCACTGAGGGTCAAAAACTGCACAAACGCGGCGCGGAGATCGGCATCGGCCGGACGGACTTTGATCTCAGCTTCAAGACGCACCAGCGCGTCACTCAGCGATTCACCCGCCAGGTGTTGATAGAGCGTATTCATAGCCATTCCTTAGTTTGCCGCGCGCCAGGCGCCGACTGCCGGATCGCGCAGCTGAGGGCGCAGGGTGTCAATCAGGACGATATTGAGCGTTGTGCCAGGGGTAACCCAGGCGCCCCAGATTTTTTTCACCGCGGCGATACGCGCCTGCAGTTTTGCATCGTCGCTGGCGGTCTCTCGTGAAATCTCCACGGCCACCGTGCCGTTGCTTTTCCAGCCGTTGAGGCTGCTGTCGTAAGGCAGGATCATCCAGCTCTGGTCGCTGTTGGAGGTGCTGAAAACCATGCGCTCTTTGTTGACGGAGGTGATCAGCGCGTTTTCCGGGTCGGCACTTTGATTCAGTCCCATGACCGGGAAGCCGTGAATGTAGGTCACCGGTATCTCTTTTTGTCCACCATTACGGGACTGTGAGATAACCGTGTGACCACTCAGCCAGCTCCCGTTTCCGCAGCGGGTGGTGTCTGAATCCGGAATAAAGAGCGCCGGAGCAGACGAGCCCCCTTCCCAGAAGGTACGCAGATGGCAGCCGTCCTGAAGGGTAAATTCCTGCCACGGCGTGCGATCGGCAGCAACCGTGTGGGTTTCCGCGTTCTGGTCCGGCGGCAGCAACGCACCGCTGGCCGGAGTACTCACTGGCGCAGTCTGCTGCTGTTTTACCACCAGCGCCCAGTCCTGCGCTTTGCCTGCTGTCCCCTGCGCCAGCGTCGTCCCGGACGGATCGTTCAGCGTCCAGCTCAGTTTACTGACTTTGCTGCACTGGTGTTCCAGCAGCGAGCCCAGACGCGGGACAAAGTTCTCCAGAACCGAAACGTCTTTGTTGCCGTTCGCCACGATACGCAGCGCAATCTCTGACTTACACCAGCTCTGTGGGGTGTTGTCTTTGATGTTATCAATCCAGATATCCAGCTTCTGCGCAGGAGACTGCACAATGCGGAAATTCTCAGCCTGCGCGGTGGACGCCACCGCCAGAAGTGCTAAACCCGATAGCCAAAGTTTCATATCGTTCCTTGTGTGTCTAATCAGTTCCGCAGGGAAGAAATTGTGCTGCGTCAGAAAGCGTATGCAGCAAAGTGGTGTCCTGAGGGTTGCCCATCCATACCGCCAGGGCGGTATAGTTATCCTGAGCATTCCCCTCTTGTTCGCCATTCTTTTGGATGATTTGGTTCATTAAGGTCAGCCACTCTTGTGGCGTGTTAACCATGTGCAGCGACTGTTTCATCTGTTCTTCGCTGACGCCGTGCCAGAAACCGTCTGTACAGAGTAGAAATGCATCTCCGTCTTCGACCTGCACCACATCGCTGTAGCTCGCTTCTGGCCCACCGTTTTCAATACCCAGCGCCAGATAGAGCAGATTGCTGTTGAGGTTATCGGTGTCGTGCCCTGCATCTTTCATCTGCTGAACCAGGCTGTGATCGGTGGTGACATGCCACAGCCAGCCCCGGCGAAACAGATACAGGCGACTGTCCCCGGCATGTGCCCAGTAGGCCAGCCGGTAATCTCTGTCGATAAACAGACTGACCAGCGTGGTGCCCATCCGACGATAATCCTGAACCGCCTGCTGTTCGCTGAGAATGGTGCGATTCGCCGTTTGCACATAGTCGCGAATATGCTGCGCGTTCAGGTGCTTGTCGCCATCAAAACGGGAGATAATACTGTTGCGGGCCAGTTCAGCGGCCACCTCACCGCCCGGCAGACCAGCGATACCATCACAGACGACAAAGCAGGCTGAACGTTCCCCTATGGTTTCTCCCGTCTGATCCTGGTTGCTGGCGCGCGTCCCCTGGCGGGAGAGAGAAGCCGTTGCGATATTCATTTTTCTTCCGATCCGCTCTGTGAGTCTTTGTACTGATTTACCTCCATGTCATAAGCATGAAGGAAGGCTTCGCCAAACAGGGTGTGGAAGTCATCCTCAATCTCGCCTGCCGTTTCACCATAGCTGCGGACAAAGTAGTCCCACAGCGCGGCTTTGCGACTGCCCGGTAGCGCCAGTCGGGAGGTCATCCCGTTCTGCTTCGCCTGCTCTTCCAGCTGTTCCGGGTTGAAGGATTGCAGCATGGCGGCAATGATGGCGCGGATACCGGAGATCATACCCAGCTGATGCGCCTGCAGATCGATCAGCGCGTCACGCACGGATTTTGTCGGCGGCATAAAGCCCGGCATTGGCGTACCGAACATCTGGATCAGAACGGTTTTCCCGGTCGGCAACAGTTTGAACGGGTTGTTGGCATCATCAAGTACCATGGTCATATCGGCTTTTACGCCGCGCTTGAGAATGGAGCGCGAAGAAAGCAGCGCCACGGTGCCCTGAGAGAACATGCCCAGAATTTGCCCCAGCTGACGCATATTTTCACGGTCAAACTGCGGGACGGGCTGCATTTCGCTGAGCCCCATCCCTTCCAGCAGTGCCTCAAGTAATTCGCCCTGCAGTACTTCACCCTTTTCGCCATTATGGGCTGCTGGCGACGCCGCGTTTTTGACCGGGTCAATACGCAAACGCCCTTTAGGTGCCTGGGCATTACTGCGCGCCACGGCCTGCGGGGTTGGCATGGTGAAGCCGGCATAATCCGGTCGCGCCGGCTCTTCTTCTTCCGCGCGCGGCGGCACCTGCGGCTCAGGAGCAAACAGCGGAGAAGCGGCAAGGACGTCCTCTTCCTGTTCTGCTTGCGGCTCTGGCGTCAGTTCTGGCTCAACGACGGTCTCTGGCTTATCGCCGACAATCTCATCCGGATGGGTTAACGGTGCCCCGCCCATCAACCCGAGGGGGTCATCATTTCGTGCGGCAGGTGCGCTGGCACTACCGCCAAACAGTGCCAGCGGATCGAGTTCATCCGTCTGCTCTTCTTGTGGCTGCGCAGGTTTAGCTTCATTGGGCGGCACCAGCGTAGACGGGGTGACGTCGTCAAAAATGCTCTCTTTTTTGAACAACGCTTCGTCACTGAACAGCGTATCCGGATCCACGTTCTTACGCTCAAGCTTTGGATCGCTGTCATTGAACATCGCCAGCGGATCTTCAGCGTTACGCTCAGGTGCGACAGGCTGGGAG
The DNA here is from genome assembly GCF_047529885.1 of Enterobacter cloacae complex sp. 2024EL-00711. NCBI lineage: Bacteria > Pseudomonadati > Pseudomonadota > Gammaproteobacteria > Enterobacterales > Enterobacteriaceae > Enterobacter > Enterobacter cloacae complex sp. 2024EL-00711. The sequence goes on along the minus strand of NZ_JBLIZC010000002.1, from coordinate 674,778 downwards.
AACGGATCGTGCGACGCTGCCGGCTGCGGCTTCGCCCGAGAACTGGAAATGCTGTCGGAGATAGAGAACTCCTGCATCAGGCTATCCCAGATTTCCGACGGCACAGCAGTCGGTTCCGCCTTCCCGCGCGGGGCGGCGCTCGCAGGCTTTGGCTGCGGGGCTGCCGCAGGGGCCGCGGCTGGACGCGCCTGCTGCTGCATGGTCGCCGCCATGCGGCTGACTGGCTGCGTATCATGAATCAGTTCGGTCACTTCGATGCGGTAATCATCAATACCGAGAATGTCCCCATCCTGCAGCTCTACCTGGCGCCCGCGCTCAAGCGGAATGTCATTCAATACCACGCGGGTGACGCTGCCACGGTTAGTGACGCGGCATTCGCCCTGGGCGTCAACGTGAACAATGGCCTGCAAACGCGAGATGGTGCGGTCATTGTCCGGCAATACCAGATTGTTATCCGTACCGCGCCCAATGGTGCCGCCCGGGGCATAAAAATCACAGCTGCTCTGCGGCGGCTGATGACCGGGTTTTGTAGAAATAATCGTGAATCGCATGGCGTATTCCTGCTGGTATGATTAGCGCTCAAACGCTGCCGCTCTCGGGGCGAGAACGGCGGCGTTTGAGGAAGAGAATATCAACAAAACTATTTAATGAAATTTACAAAAAATAATCCAACAATGAGCCATAGAGTGAATATTAATGCCTGCACTTTATAACGACGATGCAGTTTTAGCATCCAGGCAATTTTTTCATCTGGTAATGATTGAATATATTTATAAGCTTCTTCCTGCACCAGCCTGTCGCGAGTAAACTTCATCTTCACGCCCTTATGAAGACGAATAAACCAGATTATTTTTTGATAGTTTGCCAGTGATCCAAAAAAAGAAGCGTAATTTGTTACCAGATCGAGATCATAACCTTTGCGTCTGTAGTCAGAAAGGAGCTGATTATAGTCAGCCTCGTGTTTTTTAAAATAACGAGAACTAAACAGATCCATAATTACAACAACGAGAAACAAACCCACAGTAAGCAATAAAAGTAAATTCTCGAGATTTACCATAATTTATCCATCATATACTCTGTTGCTCCACCTGCTATTTCGCTACCAGCGTATCCACCCGCAGCCGCACCGACAATAGAGCATGCGAGCAATCCTACACCGCCAGTTGCAACTCCCAGCGCAACGCAAACTCCCGCCCCGGCTATGGCACCATATTTGCCACCGTAAATGCCACCAGCAAGACCTGCACCAAAGCTACTGTATTTTTTTACAGCAACTTTTGAGCAACTCTGCTCTCGTCCAACGGTACACGCATTGTAAACTTCATTGGTCGTATTTGCACCTGCAAAGCCTATTGCAAGCCATCCCCCCATTTTAAGAAAACGAGCGGCCTTTGAAGCATTATCAATGTATGTTGAATAACCCCGAATAGAACCAACACCGGCAGTGCTCCATTCATGCACAATTGATCTGCTCGATAAACCTAATGCATGTCTGAGTTCATTATAAGGTTTCATTTTAAGAGTTAATCTGGAAAGTTTATTTAATAAAACATCTAACTCAGAGAACAATCGTTGACGCTCAACAAAAAACTGTTGCCCTATTAATGTCCCTTGCGTTCTGTACTGATTTTGATAGGCCAACTCAATGGATTTTAATTTTTTTTCGATTTCACTGAAGTATTTGTCACCCGCATCAGAAACCACACCAAGGGACTTATCCATAAAGTTTGTGACTGCGGCAATTGTGCCATAGTGCTGAGAGAGGAAATTAGCCTCACCTGAATTAAGATCCGCCAGAGAACTATTAACTTTCTGTTTTGCGATTTGCAGCTGTTTAAGTTGCACTGCATTATTGTTTCCTGGATCATTGACAATTAACATTTGACCAGGTTTGGACCATTGAGTATCGCTATTAATTTGCATAAAATGACGCGCTGCATCGCTATTAGGATTATTAAACAGAAGCCTCGCCTGAAAATCCAACGTCCCGGGCTGCTGAACAATACAATACCCAGGTGCAACCATTGATTTTACGCTCATTACTCGATCTCTTTGCAAAGTTTTGACTAATACGTAGGGCCAGGGAAAAACTCCCCTGGCCACATACGCAATTACGCTTCTTTGTTTTCTTTGATGTTCCAGCCAGCGCTGCTTTCAGCACCTTTACCACCAGCAGTGGTCTGCTCCCAGTACTGCTGTTTCACTTTCGCAGCCTGGAATGCATAGGTCACACCAACGGTGTCGCCGTTGTCTGCACCGGTGTACTGAACAGAAGTTACCAGCACATCTTCCAGCGTGATGCGGGTATATTCAACTTGCTGACCACCCGCTTTGCACACGGACAGTTCAACTTTAGTCAGGTGCTTACCGCTTGCGCAGTGTTTGAGAATTGCTGTAGTGGATTTGTCGATCAGAGCGTTAACGTGCAGATCGTTAAAGTTAACTTTACCGGCACCGCCGCCGCCACCAACACTCATATTACCTGGCTGGGAAGCGCCCCAGGAGAAGGAGGTAATATCAGTCCAGCCGGTGTGGTTAGAATCTTTAGATTCGCCCGTAACACCCTCGACCTTCAGAAACATATCAATAGCCATAATATCTACTCTTCGTGGATGAACAATATTGCTTTCGAAAAAGCACTTATATGGCAAACAGGAAAGCATGGGGCTGAATAAAACCGTCCATATTTTACCTCTGCCTCATATCAAATGACCCGTGTCATTTGACAGTCTTGACATTCCCCCTGAATGCAAGGAAAGAATGTAAAGTCTTTACTACTGCGGATTATCCTGAAGCCAGGTACGGTCAGGATTGCCTATAATTAATTGAGGTACAAGTTTATTAAGTTCGTCACTATGATAAAGACGTAGACAATTTAACGTTACGCCTTTGACATCGGGTTTTATCTCAGAATGAAAGGCATTGGTTGCGCCTTTATATTTATCAATAAGGGCATTAATTTTGTCATTGCCATTTTCAATATCGAAAGGCACCCATTCCAGTAATGCACTACTGCTACGGGCTGCATCCAGAGAAAACTGGCTTTTATCATCTGAAACTTGTGCCAGACAGCGAGAAAAAACAACGTCTTTAACAACTTGCTTATAAGGCATTTTTTTGACAAACAACACCGGATCGTCGGTTGCATAAACAGAGGCGGAACTGGTAAGCAACAGTAGACTGGCAATTATTTTTTTCATGGCAACTCCCAAAAATTGGCTTTGGTCGTCGTGTAATTCGTCTCCGGTGCATTGAAATAACAATGATCCGAACAGGTTAAACCATTCCAGAATGTGGCATGACCTGCGGCGTCACTCCAGCCCTGTACCTCAAACAGAATTACGCCCTTTTTGTTGGCTAATTGTTGAACGGGTAAGGAAGGATAACTCACGACCATGTCAGGTTTACCCCACTGACGCGTCAACCAGGCAATAACATCCTTTACCCGATAGAAGTACCATTTATTATCAGCACCGGATACCGTGAGATTTGCAATACGCGGGACGGGATGCCCGGTATAGTTCAGAACATAACTCATGCGTACGGCACAACTATTTGACCACCCACCCTGATCTTGCGGTATTTCGAAGTTGTGCTTAACCTTGCCGCCGATAATTTGCTTAACTTTGCCGATAGAATCATTTGCATCGTAAATACGTGTTGCCGCCGCCCAGGCAGCAACAAACGAAGGTCTCGCGGTCATATTTCCTCTCACATTTCCATGCTATAAAGCAGGCGCCGGGTAAGGCCTCCCGGCGGCAATCATCATCACGCGTCTTTCGTCTTCAGTGACGGCAGTTTAGAAACCAGACGCAGAGAAACGGTCAGACCTTCCAGCTGGTAGTGTGGACGCAGGAAGAATTTCGCGGCGTAGTAGCCTGGGTTATCTTCAATTTCCTGCACCTGCACTTCGGCAGCCGCCAGCGGTTTACGGGACTTGGTCTCCTGTGAGGAGTTAGCCGGGTCGCCGTCCACATAGTTCATCACCCAGTCGTTCAGCCAACGTTCCATCTCTTCACGTTCACGGAAGGAGCCAATTTTGTCGCGCACGATGCACTTCAGGTAGTGGGCAAAGCGGCAGCAGGCGAACAGGTACGGCAGACGGGATGCCAGACGCGCGTTAGCGGTCGCATCCGGGTCGTGGTACTCAGCCGGTTTCTGCAGAGACTGCGCGCCGATGAAGGCGGCAAAGTCAGAGTTTTTGCGATGAACCAGCGGCATAAAGCCGTTCTTCGCCAGCTCGGCTTCACGGCGATCGCTGATGGCGATCTCGGTCGGGCATTTCATGTCCACGCCGCCGTCGTCGCTCGGGAAGGTGTGACATGGCAGGTTTTCAACCGCCCCGCCGGACTCCACGCCGCGGATTGAGGTACACCAGCCGTACTCTTTAAAGGAGCGGTTGATGTTGGCAGCCATGGCATACGCGGCGTTCGCCCAGGAGTAGCTGTTGTGGTTCGCGCCATCGGTCTGCTCTTCGAAATCGAAGCTGTCGACCGGGTTAGTGCGAATACCGTACGGCAGGCGCGACAGGAAGCGCGGCATCACCAGGCCAAGGTAGCGTGCATCTTCGGATTCACGCAGTGAACGCCACGCGGCATACTCGGTGTTCTGGAAGATTTTGGTCAGGTCGCGCGGGTTCGCGAGTTCCTGCCAGGACTCCATCTGCATCACGCCCGGTGCGGTACCGGTGATAAACGGACAGTGGGCCGCCGAGCCGATACGTGCCATCTCGCCCAGCAGTTCAACGTCCTGCGGACTGTGGTCGAAGTAGTAGTCGCCGACGATGCAGCCAAACGGCTCGCCACCAAACTGACCGTACTCCTGCTCGTAGATTTTCTTGAAGATTGGGCTCTGGTCCCAGCCCACGCCCTTAAAGCGTTTCAGGGTACGACCCAGCTCCTGCTTGGAGATGCTCATAAAGCGGATCTTCAGCATCTCGTCGGTTTCAGTGTTGTTCACCAGGTAGCTCAGACCGCGCCAGGCGCTCTCCAGCTTCTGGAACTCTTCATGGTGAATAATCTGGTTCACCTGCTGAGACAGCTGCTCGTCGATACCGGCAATCAGGTTCTGAATGGTGCGGTAGGTGTCACTGGAGAAGGTAACGGTATTTTCCAGCGCCTGCTGCGCCAGCGTTTTTACCGCACTTTCCACCGCGGAGCGCGCCTGATCGGTTTTCGGGCGGAACTCTTTGTTCAGCAGCGCGCTGAATTCATCCTGGCTGAACGCCTGACCACTCTGCTGCTCGTGTTGTTGAGTCTGGTTGCTCATCGATTATTCCTCGCTACCTTTCGCGCTTTCGTCATTTTTCGGCAACTGGCTCAGAGATTTGAGCAGCGTCGGATCCTGCAGAATTTTAGCGATCAGCTCTTCCGCGCCGTTTTTGCCATCCATATAGGTCAGCAGGTTGGAGAGTTGAGTACGTGCTTCCAGCAGCTTGTTCAACGGTTCAACCTTGCGGGCTACCGCGTCCGGCAGGAAGTCGTCCATGCTGTCGAAGGTGAGATCAACGTTGAGCTTACCTTCGCCGGTCAGCGTGTTATCCACCTGGAACGCCACGCGAGGTTTCAGCGCTTTCATGCGCTCGTCAAAGTTATCAATGTCGATTTCGAGGAATTTACGCTCATCGACTGCCGGCAGGTTTTCCACCGGTTTGCCGACCAAATCGGCCATGACGCCCATCACAAACGGCAGCTGAATTTTACGTTCTGCACCGTAGATCTCTACGTCGTACTCGATCTGCACGCGGGGGGCACGGTTACGTGCGATGAATTTCTGCCCACTGTTACTCATTGCCATGATGTTCTCCATCAAAGATGCGCGGTGAAGGTGAAACGGCAGGCTCCATGCCTGTCGTCATAATGCCAGGACGCGTTATTCGCGGCGTCCAAAGATGTTTTCCAGTTGGTTAACGCCGTCTGGCGCCAGGTCGCGAATAATGTCCATAAAGTTAAGTTCTGACAGCCGCTGCACCCGTTCAATCATCAACGGTGCGGGGTGGCTCGGTTCGTACTGCGCAAAATACTGTTTGGCTTTCTCCAGCATCAGCTGTGCATCGGCGCGGCTGGTGACCTGCACGCTGCGCCAGTCTGTAACCTGCTGAACGGGTTGTGCGACCGCCGGTTGAGGTTCAGCGCTGAGCTCAGCCTGTGCCTCCCGGTTGGGCAGCAGCTTGCTGATGTCGGTCACCTGACAGGCGCTGGCGACCAGCCCGACGGTTTTCAGCAGCTGTTCCATCTCCGGAACGCCGCTTTCACCAAGATGGCCGGTGAGCAACTCACGAATGGCCAGCAGCCGTTCGTTAATCACTATCACCGCCGACGTGCCCGGCTGATCGCCGCGGGCCAGCTCGTCAATCAGTCTTGGACGGCCACCGGGGTAATCCGGACATTCGGTTTTACTGCCATCCAGCAGTGCCTGAGCGTCGCGAAGTGAAATTTCATCGCCATTTGATCGCAGCAGCGAGGCGTTACGCACGGCGACGGTCAGGTCAGACTTATCACTCAGCCCGGCCAGGGCGTTAATGCGGTAAAACGGGTCGGTTTCGCCATACTCTTCCAGCAGCGGATAGAGCGGCTCCCAGTAACGCGTGATCGCCTCCTGCACCAGTAACAGCCCGTCGGCGTAGCCCGCAAGGCCGCGGCGACGTGTCCATGCATGCGTTAACGCCAGCATGACGCGCAGATCTTTGGTGCGGCTCAGCAGGCTGGTGGCGAATTTTTCCACCGTATTCCAGTCAGCAGGTTCTGCCGGAATGATGGTGTCGCCAAACTGCTGCTCTGCTTTGCCCTGGCTGGCCTGATTCATGAGCTGGAAATCAGCGTCATACTCCAGGTTTTCGCCACAGGGCTTGTCGGGGCTTATTGGCGCGAGAAATTCTTCGATATTCATAAGATCCCTGCTTATTCAAACATGGGCGGATAGAGACCGTGACGGCCCGGACGGGCGCCACCTGCCGGGTCGAACAGCAGCGTAAAGAGCTGCCCGGTGAAGTTGCCGCTGTGAACATGGGTGTAGAGCGGGTAGCCGTCGCAGCGGTTGGTCCACCAGTAGCTGGTCTGGCGAAGCGGGTCAAAGCACTCTGCTGCCTGAGGCCAGCCCAGCGTGCTCTGGCCGTCTTCGTCATAACCAATCACGTCGAGAATATCTGAGCGCTTTTGCGGCTCGACGGGCTGCGGCGCCGGAATGGACATCAGCATGTCATCGAGCTGTGAGGCCGAAAAACTGTTACGTACCGCATGCAGGCCCAGACGGCCAATCTGCTGATACCAGCTTTCAGCCTGACTGAGCAGACGTGATGACCAGTCCGCGGGGGCAAAGCTGAGCTGAATGCAGACCGGATATTGTCGACCAACGCTGTCACGTCCCGGCAGCAGGCAGCCCATCTGAATCATCTGGCTGCCCAGCATCGGCGGTACGACAAAATTCCAGACCGGCGCTTTGTTAAACGGGCGCTCACCGCTGCGCTGCTCTTCCTGCTGCCAGGCCAGCAGGCCGACCTGGAACCAGTGCGACCACTGGCGTTGCAGGGTGTCAGGAAAGCGACGCTGCAAAAAATCTCCGGCGCTGGGCAGTTTGCCATACCAGCTGTAGCGGTTCATCGCAGGGGTATTCGTCATACGGCTGTCCTTGCGGTTATGGGCATGAGAAACGGGGAAGCTGGAACGGGTTACGAATACTGTTTGGCGCAAATTCCAGCGTAACCTGATGTCCGTCTACGTTAAAGGTCGCCTGGCGACTCAGACTTCCCGCCCCGGGGCTGGTACGCGCTTTATCGAAAAAGCGGTTCAGCGCCCAGGAACCGTTCGTCACCAGCGTAGCCGTGCTGCCGTTAGCCAGACCCAGCTGCATACGCACCTGGTTAGTCCCGCCCGGCCCCGGCCAGTTCATGATCTGCACAGCCTGTGGACCGTGGCTGTAGCGCAGCAGTTGACCGTCAACATCCAGCGTCAGGTTAAGGATTGTGTTATCCATTCTGACGGTGCGCACCGTCACTTTGTAAGATGGCGTGGTGGCACCGTTAGCAAAGAAAGCATCGCGAATGGACTGCGCCTGCTGGAACGGTCTCAGGAGCCCTTCACTTCCCGGCAGCGTTTTTCCATCAATGCCCGGCATAAAGCGCCAGTTCGCCTGCGTGGTATCAACTTTATTGGTCAGGTTGTCACGAAAGAAGGTGTCCATCAGCCCGGTGCCTGGCGCAAACATGCGCGCGAGATCGTCCGGTGTGGCCTCCGTACTGGCGCTGCGCACCAGCGGGTAACGGCCAGCGATTGCCTGACGGCAGAAACCACCGACTTCGACGTTAATCCGCTTACGCACGTTTTCGAGGTCGCGACGCTGGGTATCACTGCTGGCCCCCACCGCCATATTGCTGAACATGGTTTGCAGACCGCCCGGCAGACGACCGGCACTGGCCTGCAGACGGCTAATCGCCTCGCCTCCCGGAGCAGGCATGCCGCTGTTGGCCGCGTCCTGAACGGCAGTCAGGTAGCGGTAAAGTTCATCGACCTGCTTGAGAAAATCATCAAAGACGATGGTCTTCCCGCCCTTCTCCAGCGGCTGCGCCAGCTCAATCATTGGAGCATAGTGATCGGTTACCAGCTGTTCAGGTGCCTGAGTGACCACCGCGGCCTGCGTCGGGGCATTGTCATTATTACTGAATAACGCTTCGAGCGTGCGGGTGGCACGGTTGCTTTGCGCTTGCGCTTTACCGGCATCGTCCGGGGCTGGCGCATTACGTGAAAGCGTCAGGACCTGGCTCAGGTTCAGCACCAGACGGCGCAGCGGCGAGTTTGCCCCGGAGAGCAGACGCGCGGTATTGATGCGCTGGGAGAGATCGGCGCTGTTATTAAGCTGAATGTCGGCGAGGAAGCGATCCCAGTTGGCGATAAAGTCGCGCATGTAGAGCTGGCGCACGGCGTTATCGATCTGCTGTTTATCTTCCTGGGCTGAGGTCGCCCCCAGCACCCACGCATCGTCTTCATGCAGGGCAGTGGTGACGCTGTCAATCTGGCCGTTGAAGCTTTTCCAGTAACCGTCCGGGGTATAAAGACCCGGTACGCCTTCACTCACCGGCTTGCCGCTTTTGCGTGAAAACACCAGCTCGCTCTGCGGACCGCCCAGGTCGGAGAGCGACACCGGTTTCAGGTTTTCATCATGCTCCAGCAGACGCTTCAGACGACCATACACCCGGGTGGAAAGTGGCTGCTGGTTGATTAGCGCCCTTTCACGCGCGACCAGGGATTCATCCTGCGCGTACGGCGAGGCCTGAATTTTCGGTTCAAGCAGCTGAGTCAGGTGCCACTCAAGCTGCTGAAGCTGCGCCTGAGTCACGTTCTGCGGCAGGTTACGCTGCAGATTAAGCATTACCCAGGAGTGCAGGAATTTGCCGTCGTAGTGCTTCGGCTGATAGAGCATCTGGTAGGCCTTCAGCGCTTCATAGCTGTATTCCACATCGCTGCCGTTATCGTTGCGCAGCCAGGTGGTGATATGCATCGCCACGGCAGGGAGCAGCATCTGGTCCAGCGCTTTCTGGTACAGAGACTGCGATGCATCGCTGACGTCATCGCCACGATAGAGCCCCATACGGCGTGAGACAGGCGGATCGTTAACATCAAACGCGTCACTTTTCGGCAGATCGACCAGGCCATTCAGCAAGGGCAGAAGGTCAAACAGATCGCGCTGAGGCTGATTCTGCAGCGCCTTGCTCTGCTGATCCAGCAGCGGCACCTTTGCGTCCACCTCTTCCAGATAAGCCTTGTTTCTGGCATAGCTGGTCAGCCACAGTCCACCGAGGATCACCAGTAGGGCCAGCAGCGCCGCATAGCCGGACCAAATGACGGCGCGGTTACGCAGTTCCCACCAGCGGTTTTCCCCGGCGATGCCGGCTTCCTGGAAAATGACGTTTTGCAGCAGGTTCTTGATGAAGAAGCTCTGCCCTTTCGCCCCCGGGATCGGAGCCTCTTTGCTGACGGAATCCCAGCGATTTCCCTCTTCACCTTCCGGCAAGGAGAGCGCACGGTTAAGTTCGCCCATCACCCGGTCAAACGGCATGCCTTCCTGGGTACCACTGGCGAAATAGATCCCGCGCGGGGAGAATTCGGTTTCAAAGTTAGAGCGGGCAAAGACCGTGCTCAGGTAGTCAGCCAGCAGCGGACGCAGTGCGGCAAACTCCTGCGGGAAGAGATATGCTTCCGCGCGCGCTTTTGCGTCATGCTCCTGCAGCAGAGTTTCCGGCAGTCCGGCATCCAGGCGCTGCTGTAAGAGGGAAAATTCCTGCTGGAAGTTACCCATCAGGTCGTAATCAGCGTGTTTGGTTTGCTCCCACGGCAGCGTGAAGCCCCAGATCTGGTCGCGCTGCGCTTTGTCGTAATCGGCAAACCAGGCACGGAAGCCTTTAAGCAGGTCAGCTTTGGTCACCATGACATACACCGGGAAGCGAATACCCAGTTGCTCATGCAGCTCAGAGAGACGCTGGCGCAGGTTGACCGCCTGCTGGCGTGACGCTTCAGGCGAGAGCGTCAGCAGGTCAGAAATGCTGATGGTAATAATCACACCGTTGATCGGCTGGCGACGGCGATACTTACGCAGTAACCCCATAAACTCAAGCCATTCACCGGCGTCCTGAACCTGTTCGCTCTCCTGGGTGGTATAGCGACCCGCGGTGTCCAGCAGTACGGCTTCGTTGGTGAACCACCAGTCGCAGTTACGCGTGCCGCCGATCCCGCGCAGCGCGGTCTTACCGAAACGGTCGGCCAGCGGGAATTGCAGTCCGGAGTTGACCAGCGCCGTGGTTTTACCGCTGCCCGGCGCGCCGATGATGACGTACCACGGCAGTTGATACAGATATTGCGTGCTAAAGCGCTGCGTCCACTGGGCACCCTGTCCCGCTTTGCTGAAGTGCGCTTTTTTCAGCATCTGTGCGGCTTCGTCAAAACGGCTGGCGAGGATCTGCTCCTCGTTGTTCAGTCGCTTCTGCGGATCCGCTGCTTCCGGGCTGGTGGTGTTCTCATTGAGTTTGTCCATCAGCTTGCGGTTCAGCCAGGCATTGTACAGCCGCGGCAGAATGTGGCCCTGCGCCCAGAGCAGATAAACCACCGCAATACTGATGATGCGGTTCTGTTCAGATTCGAGCGGTCGGGTGTCCACGATGGACAACAATGGGCCAATCATCCAGATAACCGCCGCAAGCGCAGTGACGCCCAGGAAGCTCCACAGAATGCGATTGGTCAAAATGGAAAGAAGAGTAGTCAGCATCCTTAGTTTCCTTGCGGCAATCCGTTCAGCTCAGCCTGGGTATTTTCAGGCGACACCAGCAGAGTAATTTCCACCCGGCGGTTACGGGCACGGTTTTCCGGCGTATTGTTAGGTGCCACTGGATTAATCTCGCCGCGGCCTTCCGCTTTCACACGTTCAGGTTGAGAGAGGCTTCCCTGCAGCATTTTCTGAACTGACCGGGCACGTTCCAGCGACAGTTCATAGTTAGAGGCAAAGCGCGCGCTGCGAATTGGCACGTTGTCGCTGTAGCCCACCACCAGAATTTTACCGCTGACGTTATTCATGGCCTGTGCAATACGGTTTATCACCGGCTCATAACGGTCACGTACCACGGTTGAGGCGGAAGCAAACAGGCCGTCCCCTTTCAGGATCACCACGCTACGGTCCGCTTCATCTTTTACCGCAACCAGACCGGCTTCAATTTCCGGCTTCAGGAAACCACGCAGGTTCAGCACCGCAGGCAGCTGGCGGGCAGGTTGCTGGATAGTCGTTTCGGGAAGCTGTGACTGATAAATTTTTGCTAATACCGGGTTGGTACTATCGCCAAGCCGCCAGTTAAGCACGATATAGAACAGGCAGGCGATAAACCCGGCCAGCGCCACACAGGCCCACAGAGGTACCATGGGTCGCCATAGCTTGCGCAGTACCGGACGATCTTCCGGATGCGGAGAGAGCTGTGGCGGGTAACTGCCACGCACGCCGCGAATCATCTGCCACAGCCGTTGCTTGATGGTTTCAAGCTGGGTGCGGCCATTATCCAGCACCCGATAGCGCCCCTCGAAGCCGAGCAGCAGGCAGTAGTTGATCATCTCCAGCAGCAGAATATGTTCGCGCGGGTTTTGCGACAGACGCGCCAGCAGCTGGAAGAACTTTTCGCCGCCCCAGGTTTCGTTATGAAACGTCACCAGCAGACCATTGCTGGACCAGACGCCGCTGCTGCCCCAGGGGGTGAGCGCGGCGGCCTCATCAAGTGCCGTACACAGGCAGTAACGTGCCCCGACGATCACCTCATAGGCCAGACCGGCCTGCTGACAGCGCACTTCGAACCGGCGGATCTCATCGATCAGGCGCTGGCGCAACGCCACCTGATCGTCATGTGATACCGAATGACGGATTTGCGGAATCGCATTGAGCAGCGGATTGGCGGCCGCCACCAGCTGATTGTTGCTACTGGCTCCGGTAAACGCGGCATCACTGCCGGTATCCTGTCGTTCCTGCATATTAAGCGCTCGCTTTATTATTCAGTCGGGCTACGGATGGCCCAAAACTCCATATCAAGTCCCGGGAACTCGCCTGCGAGATGCAGGGCGAAAGCGCCGGACTTATCCATCTCGTGCCACAGTTCGCTCCCCTTCTCCAGCTCGAAGTAGCTGTAGCCTGCATGCCAGGGGATCTGCGGCGGTGCGACCGGCATGGCGCGCAGCATAATGCCAGGCAGTTGCAGCTGAACCAGATCGCGAATTTTCGAGACCGGCGCCACTTTCATCTGGGCAGGGAAATGGGTTTGCAGGTGTTCGCCCGGCACGTTGGCTTTGACCGCCAGCACGAAACCGAACTCACGCACCATGCTGGTTTCCGGCACGGTCGCGATGTTCAGACCGTGAGAACGCTCGTTAAGCGGCAGCTGAATGGCATGGTCTTCCATCACCAGAGACAGCCCCTGACGCAGCAGCATCATCAGTTTGCTGAAGCAACCCGCGAGGTCGTCGTGATCGTAAATCGGCAGCACGCTTTCAGCGGTACGCTGAGACGCCCAGGTAGCGAGCTCGGTCGCAAACGGCAGCCAGCTGCGCCAGAGTGTTTCCGGATGCAGCAGCGGAAGCGTTTTTAAATGTGAAACCTCGCCCAGATGGCGGTTCACCAGTGAGAGCAGCGTGAATTCAATCAGTTCCGAGGTATTAAAGCGGCCAGGCTGGCGCAGACGACCGCCAATTTGCTGGCTGCGCTGCACCAGTAAGCCGTGCAGATCGTTAATCATGCTGTAGATCTGCGGGCTGTTATTGGCGTTCAGCATCGGCGGAATGTAGCTGCTATCGAGACGCACGTGGTTATCGTTGCGTTTCTCGGTCACAAACGCCACGCCGATAGCGGTCCACTCTGCCGTTACATCTTTTTCCAGCATCAGGGTCAGACGCAGGCGGCCAAACTGTACGGTGGCATCGCCTACCGACATGGCGTTGTCGTCTTCCACCTCTTGCTCAAAGGCGATGAAGCGCGCCAGCGAGGCCGGCTCTTCACTGAAGATCACCTCTTCTCTCTCTCCACGGCGAACCGGCAGTGCGAGCACCACCTTTTCATTGGTGAGATTGTCAGGGATTTTCAGCGGCACCGGACCATTGCGGCCGTTGCGCACCTGGAAAAAGGTTCCGTCAGGCAGCAGTCCACTGCAGTAGCTCAGGGCAATGCATCCCTGGCGCAGCATCGCTTCGTCCAGCTCAACGTCGAGAAAGCCCCAAAGGTATGAACGCTGCAGCGCACCCCATTCACGAACGTGGTTGAGCAGATAGCTTTCAGTCCGCTGAAAATGGTGTGGGCGCAGGAACATGCCTTCGGTCCAGACGACCTTTTCTGCTTTCGTCATGATGATGTAATTCCTGTTATGAAGCGCGTTACTGGCTGATGACCCGGATGCCATTCACGTCGAGAAACACGTTGGCCTGGAGTTCATCCGCTGACCATTTCCAGAACTGGTAGATATGGTTTTCGCCTGGCACAGGCAGAGGGAGTGAAACGCGCCATTTTTTGCCATCCAGCATCTGATATTCCGCCATCACACCAATGTAGCGGGCGTCGGGAGAGCTCTGTCCACTCAGGGTTTTCGAGAGCTGACCCGGCATCAGGAAGAAAACATCGCTGTTCAGCAGATTCGCGCCAAGCGTGGCTGACGCGTTGTTCTGCAGGGAATAGAAGTCGCTGGACATGAAATCCGCATCGGATTTCAGCAACAGCACTCTGACTTTTAGCGGCGCAGATTCATTGATTTGTGGATGAGCCTGAAACTGCAGATTGTAGCGGGAAGGGTCGCTGTGTGAAGACGACGTACAACCACTGACAAGGGCGAAAATCGCCGCGTAAAAGACGGACCACAACCAATGAAAATTTTTATTATTCATAAAAATACGCTCAGGGACGCGGTTTAGTTCAGGATCCAGGTACCGTTAGCGCTGTCTTTGCAGGCTTTGCTGTTACCGTCCACATCAACACAGGTTGCCTTCTTACGCACTTTCGCACGCTGGGCCTGCTTACGGACCGTCGCTTCGTACTGATCGGCTTTGATCACTGCGCGCATCGGGACGTAGCCAATCAGCTGATCATTTCCCTCATCGGCAAGCGCCATCCAGTAGTGCTCAACCTGACCCAGGACCACATACGTTTTACCGGTTTCCAGGGTACGGATAACCTTTCCGCCGAAGTCAGGACGGCTCATCAGCGAGGCCGGATACATGGCACGATACGGCTCATTGAGCTGAGTAAACTCTGCTGGAGGTAAAACAGCATGACGATGGGTTAACGTGACGCCATTGACCTGGCTGGTCACGATCGTGTCGTCGTTGATCACAGGTTTCTGCGGCGCTTTACAGCCCGCCACCGCCATTACAAACAGAAGTGAAAACAGTACGCGCATTTTCATATGCTTTTCCGTAGCGATATTTCGATGATGGAGATAAAGGGGATGAAGTTTGACTTAGGTGCTATTGTTAAAATAGTCAGTATATTTTCGGGGCGTTACTATTTAAGGGCATAGCTACCGCACGAGCCCTTCAGAATAAGGCCCAGCGTCTTCCTGACATATTTTGACAAACGGTAAGCAAGTTTACATGAGCTTGCCACCAATTCAATATTTACCGCTTCATAACTGATGGTTAATGAAGCACTCGAGACATTATAGGATTAATCTGAGAAAAAAATACGATTTAGCTAAAATCGTCTATTCCCCTCAAGCCAAAATCACATATCCATCTGATTTAAAATGAAATTCCACAAAAGAGAATCACTTTCATTAACGCAATAACCCTATTACTGCTACTACCATAATTAGTAGAATCTGGCTTTATGCGGGGCGAAGAAAATATATCCAATATGAATTATTTGTTGCATTATCGAGATAACTTTCAATTTCAGACAGACCTGTCTCAATATATGAAATTGTTTCAGGGAAACTGAGAAAAGTTAATTTTACACCTCAAAATAAGTTTGTCTTTTAATCTCCCTTTCGGATTTAATCTGGTAATTTTCCGCTATTAACAATTAAGCACAGCTACATATTCCTGGTTAAAGCGACGATTAATTTGCACCGATTCCTCCTGCCTGCAGGGGTCTTAGTCGCCCTGCCCTTCAGCCACCTTCATCTGAAATTTAACGCTGACTTCATCATCGCTTCGCTTTCGCCATAGCGCAGAGTGAACAGGTGATAGATAAGATTTATTATAAAAATGATAAAATTTCGTTATAATTTCTTTAAATGTTTACGCCGATTAGCTTGTAAGCCACTGTAAAATATAGCCATTAAATTCAATGCATTTAACTTTGCTCTGGCCTCTGGTAACAGACGCCATCATTGTTTTCGCTTATTGGCAAACCCGGTGGTTTATGGGCGCAGGTGATGTCATGACCGCACAAGTCAGGAGTTGGTATGAATAAGAAAAGACGCTCAGTTCCCGGTATCAGGCACTATGACGGCCCAGCCGGTGGCTGGGGGGCGTTAAAGGCGACGGCCATTGCGGTACGTACCCAAATGGATACGCTGGATGCCCCCGCAACTCTGCTGCGCACAAACCAGCCTGACGGTTTTGACTGCCCTGGCTGTGCGTGGCCCGATAAAGAACACAAATCCACGTTCCAGTTCTGTGAGAACGGGGCGAAAGCCGTCACCTGGGAAGCCACCAATAAACGCGTCACCACGGATTTTCTCGCCAAAAACAGCGTGTCCTCGCTGCTGGCGAAATCTGACTTTGAGCTGGAAGGTTACGGTCGTCTCACCCATCCTCTACGCTATGACCGGGCAAGTGATACCTTCCAGCCAGTGGAATGGGACGACGCTTTCCAGCGTATCGGTGAGGTGCTGCGCGGTCTTGAACCTGACCAGGTCGAATTTTATACCTCCGGCAGAGCCTCGAACGAAGCAGCGTATCTGTTCCAGCTGTTCGCCCGCGAGTACGGTACCAATAACTTCCCCGACTGCTCGAATATGTGCCATGAAGCCACCAGCGTCGGTTTACCCCGTTCCATTGGTATCGGGAAAGGGACCGTCTCACTTGATGACTTCGATAAAACGGAGCTGGTTATCTCCATTGGTCATAACCCTGGGACCAACCATCCGCGGATGATGGGCACGCTGCATGAGCTGGCTCGCCGCAACGTACCGATTATCGTTTTTAATCCCCTGCGCGAGCGCGCGCTGGAACGTTTCGCGGATCCGCAAAGCGTTATTGAGATGGCAACCTACAGCTCTACCGATATCGCCTCCACCTATTTCCAGGTGAAAGCCGGGGGCGATGCCGCTGCGTTAAAAGGGATCGCAAAACACCTGCTGGAGATGGAGAACGAACGCGGAAACGTGCTCGATCGCGCCTTTATTGCTGAACACACCCAGGGCGTTGAGGCGTTTACTGCGGATATTGCGCAAACCGACTGGGAGGCCATTGAGCGTGAGTCCGGGTTGAGCCGGGCAGCGCTCAAATCCGTGGCCGAGGCCTACGCAAAATCGAATGCCACCATCATCACCTACGGGATGGGCATCACCCAGCATAATAAAGGCACCGCGAATGTCCGCCTGATCGCTGATCTGTTGCTGCTGCGCGGTAACATTGGCAAACCCGGCGCGGGGATATGCCCTCTGCGCGGCCACTCGAACGTTCAGGGTAACCGCACCGTGGGTATAAGCGAGAAACCGACACCGGCATTTCTCAACCGCCTGAAGGAGGTATTCGGTTTTGAGCCCCCTGCCCACCACGGCCATGATGCGGTGCAGGCAACGCAGGCCATGATCGACGGACGTGCAAAAGCGCTGATCTGTCTGGGGGGAAATTTTGCGGTGGCGATGCCCGATCACGAGAACGGTTTTCCGGCAATGAATACGCTGGATCTGAGCGTGCACATCGGTACCAAGCTCAACCGCACCCATTTGCTGGTGGGTAAAAAGACCTTTATTTTGCCGTGCCTCGGTCGTACCGAGCTGGATATCCAGGCCACCGGACGCCAGTCCATTACCGTGGAGGACTCCATGTCGATGGTGCATGCCTCTTCCGGCAAGCTGAAACCCGCCTCTCCGCGCCTGCGCGCTGAGCCGGCCATTGTCGCCGGAATGGCGCAAGCCACCCTGCGGGAGACCCGCGTGGACTGGATGACGCTGGTTGAGGATTATGACCGTATCCGCAACCTGATTGAGCAGACCATTCCGGGCTTCGAGAATTACAATGAACGGATCCGCATTCCCGGTGGTTTTCGCATGCCGCTGCCGCCCACAGAACGTATCTGGCCAACGGCGACGGGCAAAGCGATGTTTTCGGTTTTCGACGGCGTCAATGAGAACGCCAGTGGTGAAGGCGATAATGTGCTGCGCCTGATCACGCTGCGCAGCCACGACCAGTACAACACCACCATTTACGCCCTTGATGACCGCTACCGCGGCGTCTTTGGCCGTCGCGATGTGCTGTTTATGAATGAAGATGATATGGCACAGTCAGGCCTGGAGCATGGCGATCGCGTGGATATCGAAACCGCCCTGCCGGGGAGCGTTCAGCGTCTGGAAGACATTACCGTTGTGGCCTACAGCATTGCGCCGGGTTCCGTCGGAGCCTACTACCCGGAGGCCAACGTACTGGTTCCGCTTGATTATCTGGATAAGGACAGCGGTACGCCGTCTTATAAATCGGTTCCGGTCCGCCTCATCCTGCGTTCGAAAGAGATCCGCGTGCTGTAAGGCTTTCAACGCAGAGAAATACGATGGATATAAAACAGTTAAAGTACTTAATCGCACTCGATCAGACCCGGCATTTTGGTAAAGCAGCCTCGCAGTGCAACATCACCCAGCCGACCCTCTCCATGCGTATTCGCAGCCTGGAAGAGGAGCTGGGGCTGGTGCTGATTACTCGCGGGCAACGTTTTGAAGGCTTTACGCCCGAAGGCGAACGCATTCTGGCATGGGCGCGCGCGGTGCTGGCCGCTCACGACGGCCTGCAGGCCGAAGCCTCGCTGTGCAAAGGGCAAGTGGTGGGTGAATTGCGTCTGGGAATGGTGCCGCTGGCAAGCGTAGATCCGATGATCTTTATCCGCCAGCTGACACAAAAATACCCGGAGCTGACCTACAGCCTCTACTCAATGTCCTCGCAACAAATTGCCGACGGCGTCAGCCGGAATCAGCTTGAACTGGGGATTTGCTACCTGAACAGTATCGACACCCGTCCGTTTGACATTATCCAGCTGCCAAAAACCGAAATGGGTTTGCTGCACGATATCCGCCATTTCCAGCTGGATCAGGAGACGCTGACCTGGCAGGAACTGATGGCATTTCCGCTGGGGTTTCTGACCAAGGGGATGCATTATCGTGAGCATATGGAGGTGAGCTTTAAATCTGCCGGCATTAATCCCGAGTCTGTCTTTGAAAGCGATTCCACTTTCCAGATCATTCAGGCGGTACAAAGCGGCGTGTGCTGTGCCGTGATGCCGCTGAACAACGGGCTGGAGAACCTGAACAACCACTTCCGGATAACCCCAATAGCCGACTCGAACATCGAAGCCCCGATCGGCCTGATCATGCGTCGACAGGCTCCCGTCTCCTCACTGGCACTGCGCTGTTTCACCGACGCGCAGGCGCTTTATCTTGCAGAGAACAACGGCATTGAGTGAGGTCATGTGATAACGCGTCAGTCGAGCAACACCGAATAAGACTGACGCGTCACCACACTGAACCCGCCAATCAGCACCGCCTTGCAAACGTCCTGGTATTGCGGGGCATTCACCAGCGTGTTCAGCGCATCACGGAGAGCGTTAAGCGTTTCAGGGGATGTGTTGTGCGCGGTAATCAGCGGTAACCCGGGTGTCAGGGGAGTACTGTCGATCGCCGCCAGCCCGTCGAGCAACGCCGGTTCATGACGCTGCAGTAGCGCGTACGTCACACAGTCGATAGCGGCGATATCGCCCTTACCCTCTTTTAGATCAATTATCGACTGGCGATGGCTGCCGCTAAAGGTCGTCCGGGCAAAATAATGGCCATCGGGTACAAGTGGTGCCACTTTTTTTCGCAGCGCGTGATAACCGGACTGCGAATCCGCAGAATTGCATACCGCCCATCGGCCGCGAAAATCAGCCAGTGTCAGGGGGCGCTTCTGGGCGCGCGTCACCAGAAGGCTACGGTAATAAAACGCTTCGCAGCCCGGCGCCTGGTAGTGAAAACAGCCCACGACCTGTACGTCCGGCAATTGCGTCATCAGCGGGTAGCCGCAGGTCTGGCTGAGGACAAGCCCGGGCTGCTGCCAGTGGGCCAGCAGAGAATCATCGGGTACGCCTTCGCTCACCGGCACGCCGCGTTCGGCAAGCAGGTGCTGTACCGCTCGCCAGAGGGCATCCGTGTCGGCGCGATTGATGGCATACATCGGAAACGCCAGCGGGTTACTCATGACTTCCCTCGTGTTGACGCCCTGGGTGAGCGGTGACGTTGACCGCCCGCCCCCAAAACTGTCGCATCCATTCACTATAACCCCTGACCACAAAACCATGGTTACGCTTCTGGTACGCCGCCCGGTTTTGCAGATAGACGCTTTTTAGCCCATACCACGGAACACCCGGTAAATCGTGATGGACTGAATGGTAGTTAAGATTTAAAAACAGCACCCGCCAGAACAGCCCTGCTTCGTTGATGACAGAACGCGCCAGCGGATCATCCGCCGCGCGATGTTCATAAAAGGAGCGCACTTTGGTCAGCGCCAGCGCCGGATAACTTACCGCCAGCACAAACCAGACGGGTGAGAAACCGTTGTGCATCATCCAGGCAAACAGCGCTGCCAGCAGCGCCGCGTGGACGAGCCACATTGCCATTGCGCGCAGGTGAAGATGGCGAAACGCCGTTACGGCGCTGGCCAGCGTCTGCAGGATATCCAGCAGCGGTGCCAGCAACAACCGGCCGCAGAAGGTATTCCGTGCATGGATCACGCGCTTGTGCCAGGGCGAAAAACGTGCCCAGCTCTCCTCGGTAAAATAGTACGACTCCGGGTCATCCACCGGGATCGTCAGGCTATCGTGGCGATGATGGGCAAGATGAGAGTCCCGGTACAGACCATACGGATACCACACCGCCAGCGGAAGCGTGCCAAACAGCGCGTTAAGCCAGGCAAACCGCGTGGGATGGCCGTGGATCAGTTCATGCTGGAGTGACATATACCAGGTGGTAAATCCGATGAGCAGCAGCGTGGCGGGCAGCAATCCCAGCGTTTTCCAGTACGCCAGCGTGGCAAACCAGCCACTGTAAAGGGTGATGATGACGATCCACGTGGGCAGTTCGCTTCGCCACAAAAATCCCGAGGCGAGGTGGTGAATTTGATCGCGTTGTTGCGGATGTAAATAGAGGGAGCTTCGTTTACCCATGCCTTCAGACGCCGTTTCGCCAGAGAGAATGCCCTGACGATCGGGGAAAATGCCTGAAATAACAAAGAACTTATATCGCTTTGCTTTGCCAGAAACGCGGGCAGCGCGAGATCTCCCTCTCGTTCGCAACTTGACTTATTTTGCAATAAAGGTACTTTTCAGGACATGAAGAAGATCCTGATTATCGTCCCTGACGGCGGCATGCTGTTTGAAGCCGCCGGTATCGCAGACATTCTGATGCAGGCGAACCGGCTGCATCCGGAAGGCCTAGCCCATCCCTGTTACCGCATTATCATCGCCACCACCCAGCCTCACCAGGTGATCCACGGCCAGTCCGGCCTGAATCTGCTGGCGGATTATCGCCTGCCGGAGCTGGATCCGCGTGAACCGCTTGACACGATTATTATCACCGGCCGCGGAATGAACGAGCAGGAGAGCACGGCGGTGGTGGACTGGCTGCACCTGGCTGCGCCACACGCGCGGCGGATAGCCTCCATTTGCGGCGGCGCGATGCTGCTGGCCCAGACCGGCCTGCTTGATGGACGCCGGGCGACCACCCACTGGCGGCTGCTGGAGACCCTGCAAACCCAGTACCCGGCCATCCATGTGGAAGGTGGCCCGCTGTATATTCAGGACGGTCCCATCTGGACCTCCGGTGGGGTTAGCTCCGGGTTTGATTTGACCCTGGCGCTGGTGGAAGACGATTACGGTTTTACCCTCGCTCGCGAGGTGGCGCAGGATATGGTGATGTATCTGCGCCGCCCCGGCGGGCAGCTGCAGTTCAGTCGCTATAATCTTCAGCAGCCCGGCACCTCCGGCCCGATAAGCGACCTGCAAACCTGGATCCTGGAGAACCTGACCGCTGACCTGTGCGTGGAAAATCTGGCGCAAAAAGCGGCGATGAGCCCACGCAATTTCACCCGCGTGTTCACCCGTGAAACGGGCGCCTCTCCGGCGCGTTATGTCACCGAAGCACGCCTTGCCGCCGCCCGGCAACTGCTTGAACAGACCAGCGACCCTCTCGAACGCATTGCTGAGCAGAGCGGGTTTGGCAGCAGCATCAATTTGCGTCGCGTCTTTGAGAAACAACTCCACCTCACGCCTGGCGAGTATCGTCAGCGCTTCCACTGTCGCAAAATGGCATAATGTGATCCTTTTTTGTCGTTTACGCCATCCGGCCTGACGCCTACAGTGACGCCAGACAACAGAGATAAGGAGTGCACTATGGTTAAGGTCGGCATCAACGGTTTCGGCCGTATCGGACGTAATTTCCTGCGCGCGGCGCTGGGTAACCCGGATGTGCAGATTGTGGCAATTAACGATCTGACGGACAGCAAAACCCTCGCCCATCTGCTCAAACATGATTCCCTTCTCGGCACGCTGCCGGCTCCCGTTGAAGCCGCAGACGGTGCGCTGCAGGTCGATGGCCAGCGGATCGTCGTCTTTAGCGAACGCGATCCGGCGAATATCGCGTGGCGTGACGCCGGCGTTGACGTGGTTATAGAAGCCACAGGCTTCTTTACGGAACGGGAAAAAGCAGCCGTGCATATCACGCGCGGTGGGGCTAAGCGCGTCATCATCTCCGCTCCCGGCAAAAACGATGACCTGACGGTGGTCATGGGCGTCAACCATGAACAGTACGATCCGGCTCAGCATTACGTAGTGAGTAACGGCAGTTGTACGACCAATGGCCTGGCCCCCGCCGCTCAGGTTTTGCATCAGCAGTTCGGTATTGAGCATGGCCTGATGAACACCACGCACGCTTATACCAACAGTCAGGCACTGCACGATCAGCCAGAGAAGGATCTGCGCGGTGCACGTGCGGCAGCGCTGTCGATTGTGCCTTACTCCAGCGGTGCGGCGAAAGCGCTGGGGAAAGTGATCCCCTCACTTGACGGTAAACTGACCGGGTATTCCCTGCGCGTGCCGGTTCCGGTGGTGTCGATTGTGGATTTGACGGTAACCCTGAGCCGTGACGTTACCGTCGAGGAGGTGAATGACGCCTTCCGGAAAGCCGCTGCCAGTGGCCCCCTGAAAGGCATTCTGGGTTACAGCGATGAACCGCTGGTTTCCAGTGATTATCAGGGCGACCCGCGCTCGTCAATTATCGACGGGCTCTCCACCCTCGTGATTGGCGGCAAAATGGTGAAGATCCTGGCGTGGTATGACAACGAATGGGGATTCTCAAACCGTCTGGTGGATCTGGCGGTGCTGATGGATAAGAAAGGGTTGTAACCTTCCCCCCGTTCCCACTCTGAGTGGGTGTCGCTGCCCGGTAGCCTTTCGCTGACCGGGCACGCGTTCGTCACTCTGCTTTGACTTTCACGCCCATAAACACAATTACCATGGCCGTCACCAGCAGGAAGCCGCTGCCCGCGAAGACGCCGCTGGCACCGTTGAGGTCGAATACCGCCCCGCCCACTGCCGCACCGGCGCTTATCGCCAGCTGGATAGAGGCCACCAGCAGACCACCCGCACTTTCGGCTTCATCCGGCACGGTGGTGGCAAGCCACGTTGACCAGCCCACCGGTACCAGACCAAACGCAAAGCCCCACAGCGCAACCAGTAACCCGTCCAGCATCGCCAGATGACCAAACGCCACCATGGTGAGAGCAAGCACGCCCATCGCGAACGGTACCAGTGCCAGCGTCAGGCGCAGGTTACGCGCCAGCAGATGCCCGGCGACGGAGGTGCCGATGAAGTTGGCAATCCCAAAGCCCAGCAGGATCAGCGAGATGCTCTCCACGCTCGCCTGCCCCACCGTTTCAAGGAACGGACGCAGGTAGGTAAAGAAGGCAAAGTGGCCGCTGAAGATAAGAATGGTCGCCAGCATGCCGCCAATCATCCCCGGACGACGCAGCACGCGGAACAGCGTACTCAGGCTGCCGCTGCTTTCTGGCTTCATGGACGGCAGTACCCAGAGCTGCCACAGCAGCGCCAGCATGCTCGGCAGAATGCAGAGAATAAAGACGTTACGCCAGCCAATCAGGCTACCCAGATAGCTTCCCAGCGGCGCCGCCACCACCGTCGCAATCGAGACGCTGGAGAAGATCACCGCCAGCGCTTTCGGCACTTTATCGGCGGGCACCAGGCGCATCGCCGTGGCGGTCGACATCGCCCAGAATCCCCCGATCGCCACACCCAGCAACAGCCGGCCCATCAGCAGGACGTGCAGCGTGGGCGCAAAAGCCACCAGCAGGCTGGAGATGATCTGCAGCACCGAGAAGAACATCAATACCCAGCGACGGTCGATATTTTTGGTGGCCGGCGTGATGAGCAACCCGGTGACCAGCGCCACCAGCGCAGTGGCCGTCACCGCTTGTCCGGCCATCCCCTCGGACACCCCCAGGCTCGCGGCCATCGGCGTCAGCAAACTGGCGGGCAGGAATTCTGCTGTGATCAGGCCGAATACGCCGAGCCCCAGTGAGTAGACGGCTCGCCAGGCGGGTTTTGCAGGCGTGACCGCCTCTCTCGCCACGACACATGAATTCATCTGTTGTTCTCCCGTTATAAAATGTGACAACTGTCGCAAAAGCATAGTGGGTTCACCCTGGACGATCTATGACATATAATCTCCACTTATTGATTATTCGTCCGGAGTTGCGTCATGACCGTTCAGTCACCCGATTTGATCAGCGAACTTTTGCGCGGCATGCGCCTGTCAGGCGTGAAATACCGTCGGATTGAGGCCAGCGCGCCGTTTGGCGTGGCGTTTCACCAGGCGCCCGGCAAAGCCCAGTTCCATTTTGTCAGCCACGGCAGCGCCCTGTTGCGTATGGAGAGTGGCGCCACCTTCACGCTGAATGGCGGCGACGCCCTTTTTATCCCGAACGGCAACGCCCATGCCCTGCTCTCTGACGAGCACGCCAGCATTACCCCGGTCAGTGCATTCCCCAGCGAGCCTATCTGCGGTTCGGTCTGCGCGATCACCTGTGAGCCGTGTCCGGAAAGCGAGAACACCATCATCTTCAGTGGATGCATGGATTTTGAACTGGGTGGGATGCAGCCGCTGATCAAGGCGATGCCGGAAGTGATGATGGTGAGCCGGCTGATGTCCACATGGCCGGAAATTCATCCGCTGCTGGCAGCGATGGAGCGGGAATCAATGACCCGCCAGGCCGGATTCGCCGGGATCCTCGCGCGACTTGCCGACGTGGTGGCCGCGTTGATCGTGCGTGGCTGGGTTGAAGGAGGCTGCGGCAAAGCTACCGGCTGGGTGCAGGTATTGCGCGACCCGCGTTTGAGCCGGGCCATTTACGCCATGCATCAGCAGCCAGGCCTGAACTGGAGCGTGGCGGATCTGGCGAAAGAAGCGGGCACTTCCCGCTCCGTGTTTGCTGAACGTTTTCTGGCGGCCACGGGAACCACACCGGCAAAATATCTCAGCGAACTGAGGATGCGGCTGGCCATTCAGTACATCCGCCACGAAAATCAGCCCATTGAAACCGTCGCGTTGCGTCTGGGGTACGGTTCACTGGCCGCGTTCAGTCGGGCATTTAAGCGCATTATTGGGCATGCGCCGGGCACGTTGCGCGAGACCAACCAGACCCCGGAAGAGGTCTGAGCCAGGCGTTATCGCTGCGTATTTTTTGCCAGTCGCCTTTCGCGATTTAATTATGGGGCGTGCTAAGGGAGCACCTTGCGCTATTACGGAATAAAAGAGCATTCCGCGCATATTATTATCGCGCCATGATTTGCGCCCATTGATTAAATTAAAAGCAATATAATTATTTATCATAAAAAAGAATTATCTTTCATCGAGATAGCAAATTCTCCCAATCCCTTCCGGCGCATAACCAGACGGTAAATTGTCTGGTTATGCGCAAAATGGGATATTCGACACGCGAAGCGGCCAATATTCGTCTAAGGTTTTCAGGTGATTGATAACAGCGGCAACGCTGCTCAGCGAATACAGGAGATGAACCGATGATAAGACCTCGTACACTACGCCCTGCTCTTTTGCACCTGGCTTTGGGCGGCGCGTTACTCGGTGTGACAACATGGGGTTATGCGGAAGAACAACTTACCACCCAGACAAGCTCCCCCGATATTTTACTTGGTCCTCTCTTTAATGATGTGCAAAGTGCCAAACTGTTTCCCGATCAAAAGACCTTTGCTGACGCCGTGCCGAAAAGCGATCCGCTGATGATTCTGGCGGATTATCGTATGCAGCGCACCCAGTCTGGCTTCGATCTGAAGCACTTTGTGGAAATGAACTTTACGCTGCCAGCGGAGGGTGAAAAATACGTCCCGCCTGCCGGGCAAAGTTTACGCGCGCACATTGATGACCTCTGGCCCGTGCTGACCCGCACCACCGATAAAGCGAGTAATAAGTGGGATTCCCTTCTGCCGCTGCCTAAACCCTATGTCGTACCTGGTGGACGTTTTCGCGAGGTCTACTACTGGGACAGTTATTTCACCATGTTAGGTCTGGCTGAGAGTGGCCACTGGGACAAAATCAGCGATATGGTGGACAACTTCGCTTACGAGCTGGACAGCTGGGGACATATCCCGAACGGCAACCGCAGCTACTACCTGAGCCGCTCCCAGCCTCCGTTCTTCGCGCTGATGGTCGAGTTACTGGCGACCCATGACAGCGATGCGCTGAAAAAATACCGTCCGCAAATGGAGAAAGAGTACGCCTACTGGATGGAGGGGGCCGACACGCTGCAGGCCGGACAAGCCAACAAACGTGTAGTGAAGCTGGACGATGGCTCAGTACTCAACCGCTACTGGGATGACCGCGATACGCCGCGTCCTGAATCCTGGCTCGACGATATAACCACCGCTAAAAGCAATCCTAACCGACCGGCCACGGAGATCTACCGCGATTTACGCTCAGCGGCCGCCTCGGGGTGGGACTTTAGCTCCCGCTGGATGGACGATCCGCAAAAACTGGGCACGATCCGCACCACCAGCATTGTGCCTGTCGATCTTAACGCC
This sequence comes from Enterobacter cloacae complex sp. 2024EL-00711, assembly GCF_047529885.1. Taxonomy (NCBI): domain Bacteria; kingdom Pseudomonadati; phylum Pseudomonadota; class Gammaproteobacteria; order Enterobacterales; family Enterobacteriaceae; genus Enterobacter; species Enterobacter cloacae complex sp. 2024EL-00711. The sequence goes on along the minus strand of NZ_JBLIZC010000002.1, from coordinate 647,979 downwards.
CTGATGTTTAAGATGGAAAAACTGCTGGCCAGGGCAAGCCAGGCATCCGGCGATACCTCCGCTGCCAGCAAGTATGACGCGCTGGCGACCGCGCGTCAGAAAGCGATCGAGAGCCATCTGTGGAATGATAAAGAGGGCTGGTACGCGGATTACGATCTTAAGAGCAAAAAGGTGCGTAATCAGCTTACGGCAGCCGCACTTTTTCCGCTCTATGTGAAGGCGGCTTCGCAGGATCGCGCTGATAAGGTCGCTGCAGCGGCATCGTCACGCCTGCTCAAACCGGGCGGCATTTCCACCACCACCATCAACAGCGGCCAGCAGTGGGATGCACCTAACGGCTGGGCACCGCTGCAATGGGTGGCGACGGAAGGGTTGCAGAATTACGGACAGGATAAGGTGGCAATGGATGTGACCTGGCGCTTCCTGAAAAATGTTCAGCATACCTATGACCGCGAACAGAAGCTGGTAGAGAAGTATGACGTTTCGAGTACCGGTACAGGGGGCGGTGGCGGTGAATATCCGCTGCAGGATGGCTTCGGCTGGAGCAACGGCGTGACGCTGAAAATGCTGGATCTGGTCTGTCCGAAAGAGAAACCGTGCGACAGCGTGCCGGAGAATCAGCCGGCAGCAAACGATGCTGTCGCACCGGCGAAAAGTACGGCGCAATAAAGCGGCCGCATTCCCTCACCCTCTCACGCCAGGAGAGGGTGAATGGGCCGTCTTACGGGGTTTAACAGGGCATCAGAAGCTGTAGCTCGCGCCTAACTGATAGGTTCGGTCACGTCCAATCCAGCAGTTGGTCGCATCGTAACAGGTCAACGTCTCTTTATTGGTGATGTTCTGCGCGCTCGCTTTCAGGGTCAGCCCTTCAAGCGAAGGCAGAATTTCGCCCATCCGATAGGATGCCGCCAGATCGTACTGCGTGGTGCCACCGAGTTTACCCGCGTCGTTCGCCGGTGAAATCTCCATCGGCCCGGTGTAGCGCGCCCCGGCCCCCAGCATCAATCCTTTCAGTGGCGTATTCTCAAAGGTGTAATCCCCCCACAGGTTGAATGCATTTTCCGGCACCTGCGTAGGGCGTTTGCCCTGATACTTATCGTCCTGCGTATTGATGGCGTGAGTGTATGCGTAGTTGGCAATCAGGTTCAGATTGTCTGTCGGACGGCCAATCACAGACAACTCCGCCCCTTTAGACTCCACTTCGCCGGTCTGACGATAGTTCAGGAAGCCGGGATCGGAGGTGACGACATTCTTCTGGCGAATACTAAACACCGAGGCGGTAAAGGTGGTGGCGTACTCTGCCAGCAGATATTTCACCCCGCCCTCCACCTGCTTGCTGGTGGTCGGCTTGACCTCTTTCGCCGTCAGGGTTCCCTGCGGCGAGACCGGGGCAAACCCTTCTGAATAGCTGATAAACGGAGAGAGACCGTTGTCGAAGGCGTAGAGCGCGCCCAGTCGTTTGGTAACGCGATCCTGCGATACCCACGCCTTGTCGCCGTTATGCAGATAATCGGTGGTGACGGAGCGATAATCATCATAGCGCAGGCTGCCCAACAGATTTAAGCCGCCAAACTCCACCTGATCCTGCAGGTAATACCCATTCTGCTGATAGCTCAGACGGTTTTTCTGCGCGGTATACAGCCCCAGCGCATCCTCATGGACCTGTGAATAGTCCGGATTGCGCATATCAATCCCCGGTGTTGTCGAGGCATAGCGGTAGTGGAAGTGGGAATTCAGCTTTTGGTAATCAAACCCGGCCAGCAGATGGTGTTTCCACTCACCCAGCGCAACGGTTTTGGTCACCTGATTATCAATGTTGACGCTCCGGAGATCTTCATCCGTGGTGTAGGCAAAGCGGTTAAGCTGGTTGACTTCACTGCCCGGCCCGGTTGCATAAATACTGCGCTGGTGGGTATCGATGTCAAAATAGCGTGCCTTCTGGTTAAAGCCCCAGCCGCTGTCAAATTCATGTTCAAAGCTGTAACCCAGCATCCACTGGCGCTGTTTAAACCCGCTCCATTCGTCGCCGGCATAATCCCGCTTGCCCGCATATTTCGAACGCAGCCAGGCGAGCGGTAGCGGGTTAGACGGCGTCAGGCTTGGGGAGTTTTGCGCCAGCGCATCAAGGGTGAGACGCGTTTTGTTGTCCGGTTGCCAGGTGACAGACGGCGCAACCAGGTAGTTTTCATACCGGGAGGTGTGCGGCTGATCGTCACTCTCCGTCGCTTTCCCCAGCAGACGGTAGTTCCAGTCGCTATCGGCAATTTGCCCGGTCGAATCCAGATACCCCTCTTTCAGGTTACGGTTGCCGGTGTTAAAACCCAGTTCGGTCCGGGCGGCTTGTTGCGGTTTTTTACTCTGAATATTCACCAGCCCACCCGGCGAGGCACCGCCGTACAGTACCGATGAGGGACCTTTGAGAATATCAACGCTTTCAACCAACAGCGGATCGATACGGGCTTTGGTATTGCCGGTGACGTTATAGGGTAACTGCAGCCCGTTGTAGAACTCCTGATCGACGGTAAATCCGCGAATTTTATATTCGCTCATGTAGGAGGTGTTTCCGCGCACCTCGGTCGACACACCCGGTGCATAGCGCAGGATCTCATTCACGGAGTTCGCGTGACGCTTATCGATTTCCTGTGCCGACAGGGTATTGATCACCTGCGGGGTTTTACTCTCGGCAACGGCTGATTTGGTTGCGCTGTTCGTCCAGTCGGGCAGTACGCTGCCCTGCTCTGAGCCCGTGACTACGATGGTTGATTCTTCGGCAAACGCCTGTACCTGCAATGCCAGCGTCACGGCTCCTGCCAACGCGCATAACGTGAAACGAGAGGGGTTCATAAAGTCGTCTTGTGATTAAATGTAATCAGGAACGACAATTATTATCATTTCGATTAGCAAATCAATATGCACGTAAAAAAACGGCCCTCCTTGAGAGCCGTTTTAGTGAAGTTATGCCCGTCGCAGTAACCTGAAAATGCCCAGCACCACAATGGCACCCACGACAGCCACCAGGAAACTGTGCAGGTCAAAACCGCTGATGCTGCCACCAAAGCCAAACATCGTCGCCAGCCAGCCGCCTACAACCGCCCCCACGACACCGAGCACACACGTCAGTATGAAGCCGCCGCCATCATTTCCCGGCATGATAAGTTTAGCGATAGCGCCAGCAATTAGACCAAAGATAATCCAGGCGATAATACCCATAGCGATGCCCTCTTGCAGGTTTAATGCATGCGCAGAAAACCTTCTGCGCAGGTAACTTAAGTATAGGTCATCCCTGGAAAACTAATTTCATCTCACCGACTTATCTTCTCTGCAATCTGAAAAAAAACTCATCGGTTTGTATTAAGTTTCATTGTGCAGTGCCGATAACGCAAAGACAGTCTGTCATCTATCAAGGAGCCATCCGGCGTGAGTAATTACAGTGAGCAGTTCCTCAAGCAAAATCCGCTGGCTGTATTAGGGGTATTGCGTGACCTGCAAAAAGGTGAAGTGCCGCTGCGCATCAGCTGGTCAAACAATCAGTTCATCAGCAAGATCCTCGACGTCTCGCAGGAGCGACTGGTTATCGATCTGGGCAGTCAGGAGTATGAAAACCGCGCCGCACTGAAAGCAGAGAAACTCGCGGTGATGGCAGAGACCCACGGTGCAAAAGTGGAATTTGTGCTCCCGCGCCTTGAGATGAGCGAATACCAGGGTCTTCCCGCATTTGTCACACCGCTGCCTGCCAACCTTTGGTTTGTGCAGCGCCGGGAATATTTCCGCATCAGCGCCCCCCTTCACCCTGCCTATTTTTGTAAGGCTAAAATGCCGGACAAAAAAGAGCTCCGCTTCCGCCTCTTCGACCTGTCGCTGGGCGGTATGGGCGCGCTGATGGATACGCCGAAACCTGACGGACTGGTCGAAGGCATGCGATTCTCGCAAATTGAACTGGATATGGCCGGCTGGGGACGGTTTTATTTTGATGCCCAGTTGATTGCCATCAGCGAGCGTAAGGTGGTGGACAGCAAAAACGAAACGATTACCACGCCACGTTTGAGTTTCCGCTTCCTGAACGTCGGACCCGGTTCAGAGCGCGAACTGCAGCGCATTATCTTTGCACTGGAGCGCGAAGCACGGGAACGTGCGAATAAAGTTCTGTGAGGAAAACGGGCAGCGTGACCGCCGCCCGCCTGCGGCATTACATGGCATCCATCGCTTTCTGTACTTTCCAGATATAACGCGGAGCCTGTGGTGCCGGATGATTTTTCGCCACATGTTCAACGAATTCATCTTTGTCCATGCCGTTAATCTCTTCTATCGCCTCTTTACGGTCAGAGGAGAAGGTTCGCAACAGCGCCCCGGCCCCGTTGACGTAAGAGACCACCAGCGCGTATTGCATCACTTCCGGGTCGTCGATGCCCTTCAGTACGCCATGCTCCAGAATGCTGAGATAGGCTGTCCCCATGGAGATATTACGCTCCGGGTTCTTCAGCTCGCTGGTCGACGGCTGACCGCTCCAGCCCATGTAGCGGTAGACCTCTTTACCTGCGGTAGACGCTTTAAGCTGCATCAGCCCCACTGCGTTTGATTTGCTGACAAGCGTGGGATTACCGCCGGATTCAACGGCAATGATTGCGGTGATAAGACGCGGACTGACGCCCCATGCCTTCCCGGCTTGCTCGCTGATCGGCATCCACTGCATGGCCCGTTTCACCGGCACTTCCGGGTTCCAGGGCGGATTTTGATAGTCATGTCTGGAACTACAGCCCGCAAGCAACACAATCAAAAAAGCAAACCATCTCAATTTCACGTCATCTATCCTTATAGCCGGTCATCGCAGTGCGCCGCCCCTTGAAGCGGGCAGCGTATAAGCGGCATGATATAGACAATTAGTTTCTCATTCAGCAAGGAATTGCCATGTCTCAGTTTCATCTTATCGCACCGTCGGGCTACTGCATCAATCAGGACGCGGCACAACGGGGCGTTCAGCGCTTACTGGGCTTCGGCCACCAGGTAGAAAATCAGACGATTATCCCTCGCCGCCAGCAGCGTTTTGCCGGAACCGAGGCCCAGAGACTGAATGATATCAACAGCCTGGTGAACCTGAAGGGTGAGGATCGGATCGTGCTTGCGGTGCGGGGGGGCTACGGCGCGAGCCGGTTACTGGAGAGCATTGACTGGCAAGGTCTGGCACAGCGTCAACAGCAGAATCCGCTGCTGATATGCGGCCACAGCGACTTCACGGTGATCCAGCTTGGGCTGCTGGCGCTGCATAACGTCATTACCTTCAGCGGCCCGATGCTGGCCGGAAATTTTGGTGCACCGGCGCTCGATGCGTTTACCCTTGAGCATTTCTGGCGCGCCCTGCGAAACCCAACCTACAGCATAACGTGGCAAGGCCAGGGGCCGCACTGGGCCTGTGAAGGCCAACTCTGGGGCGGTAACCTGGCAATGCTGGTCTCGCTCATCGGTACGCCGTGGCTGCCGGACATCGAAGACGGCATTCTGGTGCTGGAAGATATTAACGAACATCCGTTCCGCGTCGAGCGCATGTTATTGCAGCTTTATCATGCCGGGATCCTTGAACGTCAGTCAGCAATCGTGCTGGGCAGTTTTAGCGGTGCGGCACCCAATGATTACGACGCCGGTTACTCCCTTGAAACGATGGTTGATTTCATCCGTTCCCGTCTCGATATCCCGGTTATCACCGGTCTGGATTTTGGCCATGAGCAACAAACCGTAACCCTTGCGCTGGGGGCACATGCGTCCCTGATACATGATGATTCAGGCAGTCGGTTAACAATAAGCGGTCATCCGGTCATAAAGGCATAAAAAAGCCGTTAAACCCCTTAATAAAACGCTGTTGCCGTGGTTAATATGTTAGGGTTTTAGTAACAGCGTTAACATTGAGGTGGGAGTAAGACAACATTGGATGCCGCAGCGATAATCAGCCTTTTCATTCTGGGTTCTGTGCTTGTAACCTGTAGTATATTATTAAGTTCATTTTCATCGCGTCTCGGCATACCTATTCTCGTTATTTTCCTTGCTATCGGCATGCTGGCTGGCATCGATGGCATCGGCGGTATTCCTTTCGATAACTACCCTTTCGCCTACATGGTGAGTAACCTCGCGCTGGCAGTGATCCTGCTGGACGGCGGGATGCGCACTCAGGCGAGCTCGTTCCGCGTCGCCCTAGGGCCGGCGCTGTCGCTCGCGACCGTAGGCGTATTAATCACATCCGGCCTGACCGGGATGATGGCCGCCTGGCTGTTCCATCTCAATATCATGGAAGGCTTGCTGATTGGCGCTATTGTCGGTTCAACCGATGCGGCGGCGGTCTTTTCCCTGCTTGGCGGTAAAGGGCTTAACGAACGTGTTGGCTCCACGCTTGAGATTGAATCCGGCAGTAACGATCCCATGGCGGTGTTTCTCACCATCACGCTGATTGAGATGATCCAGCAGCACGAAAGCGGGCTGAGCTGGATGTTTGCCTGGCATATCCTGCAGCAGTTTGGTCTGGGGATTATTCTTGGCCTCGGCGGCGGCTATCTGCTGCAGCAGATGATCAACCGGATTTCACTTCCCGCCGGGCTTTACCCTCTGCTGGCGCTGAGCGGCGGCATTCTGATTTTTGCCGTCACCACCGCGCTGGATGGCAGCGGCATTCTTGCCGTCTACCTCTGCGGCTTCCTGATGGGTAACCGCCCTATTCGCAACCGTCACGCCATTTTGCAGAACTTCGACGGACTGGCCTGGCTGGCGCAGATTGGCATGTTCCTGGTGCTTGGCCTGCTGGTTACCCCTTCAGACCTGCTGCCTATCGCCGTGCCGGCGCTGATGCTGTCGGCGTGGATGATCTTCTTCGCCCGTCCACTGTCGGTGTTTGCAGGCCTGCTGCCGTTTCGCGGCTTTAACCTGCGCGAGCGAATCTTTATCAGTTGGGTGGGTCTGCGCGGCGCGGTGCCGATTATCCTTGCCGTGTTCCCGATGATGGCGGGTCTCGATAACGCCCGGCTGTTCTTCAACGTCGCATTCTTCGTTGTTTTGATTTCACTCCTGTTCCAGGGCACGTCACTCGGCTGGGCGGCGAAAAAGGCAAAAGTGGTGATCCCCCCCGTTGGCTGGCCCGTCTCCCGGGTGGGGCTGGATATTCATCCGGAAAACCCGTGGGAACAGTTTGTGTATCAGCTTAGCGAAGACAAATGGTGCGTGGGCGCGTCGCTACGCGATCTGCATATGCCCGCCGAAACGCGGATTGCCGCGTTGTTCCGCGACAATGTTCTGCTTCACCCTACCGGCAGCACCCGTCTGCGTGAAGGGGATATTTTGTGTGTGATTGGCCGCGAGCGCGACCTGCCCGCGCTGGGTAAATTGTTCAGCCAGTCGCCACCGGTGGCGCTGGATCAGCGTTTCTTCGGCGATTTTATTCTGGAAGCGAGCGCCAAATTTGCGGATGTTGCCTTGATTTACGGTCTGGATGAAGGGCTGGAGTATCGCGATAAGCAGCAAACGCTGGGGGAAATTATCCAGCAACTGCTTGGCGCAGCACCCGTTGTCGGTGACCAGGTCGAGTTTGCCGGGATGATCTGGACGGTGGCCGAGAAAGAAGATAACGCGGTACGCAAAGTCGGCGTAAGGCCGATGGAAGAAGAGTCAGAGTAGTTTAGGTTTCGTGTCTTACTGGCCGGGGAAGGCGTTATCGCCCCCCGGCACATCGCATAGTTACACCGTCACAACCGGTACGCGCGGCGCCAGAGCGCACATCAGCTCATAGCCAACGGTCCCTGCAGCAGCGGCAACATCGTCAATTTTAATTTCATTTCCCCACAGCTCAACCGGTGAACCAATCCCCGCCTGCGGGCACGGCGTGAGGTCTACCGCCAGCATATCCATTGAAACCGTCCCCACGGTACCCGTGCGAACGCCATCCACCCACACCGGCGTGCCGGTCGGAGCGATACGCGGGTAGCCGTCGGCATAGCCTCCCGCCACAATGCCAATTCGCTGTTCGCCTGTCGCCCGGTAACGGCTGCCGTAGCCCACCGTGGAACCGGCCTTCAGCGTTTGTACGCCGATGATTTCGCTGCGCAGGGTCATCACCGGTTTCAGGCCGCTGTTGGCAATATCCTGCCACTGCCCTGACGGTGACGCGCCGTACAGAATGATCCCCGGGCGTACCCAGCTGTAGTGCGCCTCCGGGTGCCACAGCGTGGCCGCCGAGTTAGAGAGCGAGCGCGAACACGCCAGACCTTCAGCCGCCTGCTCAATCCGCACCATCGCCTCGGCGATGCCATCGGGTTTTTCCGCGTCGGCAAAGTGCGCCATCAGCGTCATTTCGCCCACATTCCTGATGCCGCGCAGCTGTTGCCATACCGTATGTACCCGCTCGGGCTGGAAGCCCAGGCGGTTCATGCCGCTGTTCACCTTGAGATAAATGTCAAGCGGGGCATGCAGTCTGGCGTCCTGCAGGGCTTTAACCTGCCAGTTGCTGTGAATGCTGGTGGTCAGCCGGTACTTATCCAGCAACGGCAGATCGTCGGCATGGAAGAACCCTTCCAGCAATAAGATAGGGCCTTTCCAGCCGCGCTCGCGCAGCAAAATGGCCTCTTCCAGATTCAGTAACGCAAAACCGTCGGTCGCGCTGAGCGCGCTCCAGATGCGGTCAATACCGTGGCCGTAGGCGTTCGCTTTCACCACCGACCAGACGCGTGAACCTGGCGCAGCACGGCGAACAATCTGCAGGTTATCCTTCAGGGCCTGCAAGTCCAGCTGAGCCAGAACAGGACGGGACATGACAACTCCTTAGTTATGCGCGCCGTGCAGGTGCTGTGGACGCGAGGGGGTGAACCCAGATTGATAGCGCGCGGCACTTAAATCGTCAAACGGAATTGCCGGGGTGCGCCCGGAAATCAAGTCGCTCAACAACTGACCTGAGCCACAGGCCATTGTCCAGCCGAGGGTGCCGTGTCCGGTATTCGTCCACAGGTTTTTGAACGGAGTGCGGCCCACAATCGGCGTGCCGTCTGGCGTCATTGGACGCAGACCGGTCCAGAACGTGGCCTGCTCGACAAAACCGCCGCGCGGGAAGAGATCGCCCACAACCATCTCCAGCGTTTCACGACGCGGCTGCAGCAGCTCGGTGTTGAAGCCGACAATCTCCGCCATGCCGCCTACGCGGATACGGTTATCGAAGCGGGTAATGGCGATTTTATAGGTTTCATCCAGAATGGTGGAGACGGGTGCACCGCTGTCCTCTTTCACCGGGATGGTCAGGGAGTAACCCTTCAGCGGATAGACCGGAATGTCCAGAATGCCCTTCAGCATGGCGGTGGAGTAAGAGCCAAAGGCCATGACGTAGGCATCCGCTTTGATCACCTCTTCGCCGCACTTCACGCCGTAAATATTACCGCCTTCCGACAGCAATTTATCGACGGGCGTGTTAAAGCGGAATGTTACCCCTGCCTGCTCGCACATCTGCGCCAGACGCTGGGTAAAGAGCTGACAGTCGCCGGTTTCATCGTTGGGTAAACGCAGGCCGCCCGTCAGTTTGTGGGACACCTCCGCCAGCGCCGGTTCAACCTGTCCCAGCTGACTGGCCTCGAGGAGTTGGTACGGAACACCGGCATCTTCCAGCACGGCGATATCGCGGGTGGCGTTTTCGTACTGTTGCGCCGTGCGGAACAGCTGCAGCGTACCGCCCTGACGGCCTTCGTACTCGATGCCGGTGGTGGCGCGCAAGGTTTTCAGGCAGTCACGGCTGTATTCCGCCAGACGCACCATACGCCCTTTGTTTTCCATGTAATGGCGGGTGTCGCAGTTGCGCAGCATCTGCCACATCCACTTAAGCTGGAACTGCGTGCCGTCGAGGCTAATGGCCAGCGGCGCATGGCGCTGGAACATCCATTTAATCGCCTTCAGTGGCACGCCGGGAGCCGCCCACGGTGCCGCATAGCCCGGAGAGATTTGCCCGGCATTCGCCGCGCTGGTTTCCAGCGCAGGGCCTGGCTCACGATCGATAACGGTTACGTCATGCCCCGCCTGACTTAAATACCAGGCGCTGGTTACGCCAACCACACCACTTCCCAGTATGACAACACGCATAGCCACTCCATAATGTGCAAAAGAACAATCTTCTAATTACAGATTGATAACCTAGTTGAAAATATTATTCAACATACGACTTTTTTATGGTGACTTATCTCACATCTTCCCCTACTGGCGGGGAAAGGACTTATTTGGGATCTCCTGCTGCGCGTTATTTTTAACCAGCATAAAACTCTGCGTGAACCGCTTTATTTACCGTATTGAAAACGGGAAATCGTAAAGAAAAAATTTCTGCTCCAGCACGCTTTTTAACACGTTGATCTATGCTTGAAAGGAGGCTCTCCAGACAGAGAGAGCACCCACAACGAGGGCGCGCTAATGGCTACTATTGATTCCCTGAACAAGGACAACACACGTCTCAGCGATGGACCCGACTGGACCTTTGAGTTGCTGGATGTCTACCTCGCTGAAATCGACCGGGTAGCAAAACTCTATCGCCTGGATACTTATCCTCACCAGATTGAAGTCATAACCTCCGAACAGATGATGGATGCCTATTCCAGCGTCGGGATGCCGATCAATTATCCGCACTGGTCGTTTGGTAAGAAATTTATTGAAACGGAACGGCTGTATAAACACGGCCAGCAGGGGCTGGCGTATGAAATCGTCATCAACTCCAACCCGTGTATCGCTTACCTGATGGAAGAGAACACCATTACCATGCAGGCGCTGGTGATGGCGCATGCCTGCTACGGGCACAACTCTTTCTTCAAGAATAACTATCTTTTCCGCAGCTGGACGGACGCCAGTTCGATCGTCGATTACCTGATCTTCGCCCGTAAATACATTACCGACTGCGAAGAGCGCTACGGCGTCGATGAAGTGGAGAAACTGCTCGACTCCTGCCATGCGCTGATGAACTACGGCGTAGACCGCTACAAACGGCCACAGAAAATTTCCCTGCAGGAGGAGAAAGCCCGGCAGAAAAGCCGCGAGGAGTATCTGCAAAGCCAGGTGAATATGCTGTGGCGCACCCTCCCTAAGCGTGAAGAAGAGAAAGCTGTCGCTGAGGCGCGTCGCTACCCGTCTGAGCCACAGGAAAACCTGCTCTACTTTATGGAGAAGAACGCGCCGCTGCTGGAGTCATGGCAGCGTGAGATCCTGCGCATTGTGCGTAAGGTCAGCCAGTACTTCTATCCGCAAAAACAGACGCAGGTGATGAACGAAGGCTGGGCGACATTCTGGCATTACACCATCCTCAACCATCTGTATGACGAGGGGAAAGTCACCGAACGGTTTATGATGGAATTCCTCCACAGCCATACCAACGTGGTGTTCCAGCCGCCTTACAACAGCCCGTGGTACAGCGGCATCAACCCGTATGCTCTCGGCTTTGCGATGTTCCAGGACATCAAACGTATCTGTCAGTCGCCAACGGAAGAGGACAAATACTGGTTCCCGGATATTGCCGGTTCGGACTGGCTGGAAACGCTGCATTTTGCGATGCGCGATTTCAAGGATGAGAGCTTTATTAGCCAGTTTATGTCGCCGAAGATCATGCGTGATTTCCGCTTCTTCACCGTGCTGGATGATGACCGTAACAACTTCCTGGAAATTTCAGCGATTCATAATGAAGAGGGATACCGGGAGATCCGCTCTCGCCTCTCTTCCCAGTACAATCTGAGTAATCTTGAACCCAATATTCAGGTATGGAACGTGGATCTCCGCGGTGACCGCTCTCTGACGCTGCGCTACATCCCGCACAACCGTGCCCCGCTGGATAAAGGGCGCAAAGAGGTGCTGAAGCATGTGCATCGCCTGTGGGGCTTTGACGTGCTGCTGGAGCAGCAGAATGAAGACGGTAGCGTGGAGCTGCTGGAGCGCTGCCCGACGCGGATGAATACGCTGTAGTGCCTGCCTGAACCGAAACGCCCGCGTCAGGGCGAAAAAAAACCTCTCAGCTGAGAGGTTTTTTCTTTTAGCGGGTCTGGATGGCCAGGTCACCCGGCAGCGTTTTTTGCATCCGGTGCCAGATTTCACCGGAGTCGCGACCGTAGCGGCGCACGGTTTCATACACCTGATCGTGCTGACCGGTGGAACAGAGCTCGCTCAACTTGTGGTAAAAGCCCAGCGCCAGACTGCGGGCTTCCGGATTGGCAAAGTAGTGACGACCGATACGGGTATAGAGCCCTTTCATGCCGTTAAGGATGAGGCCGTAAATCGGGTTACCGGAGGCAAACGCCAGGCCGCGGAAGATGTTGTAATCAAGGGTGGCAAACGCATCCGCATGGTCTTCCACCTGGTTGGCACTGGCCAGAACCTGGAGCGCATCTTCCGGGTGCTGACGGAAAGCCGTACGAATAAAGATGGTAGCGATATTGGTACGCACGGAGAGCAGATTATCAATCAGCTGCGGCACGCTTTCATGATCGAGGCGCGCCAGCGTTTCAAGAATATTCAGCCCGGAGGTTTCCCAGAAATTGTTTACTTTTGTTGGCTTGCCATGCTGAATCGTCAACCACCCATCACGCGCCAGTCGCTGGAGCACTTCCCGAAGCGTGGTGCGAGTGACGCCAATCAGTTCAGAGAGTTCGCGTTCAGCCGGAAGAATGGACCCTGCAGGGAAACGATTATTCCAGATGCTTTCAATGATGTACTCTTCCGCGAAACCCGCCGGGCTCTGCGCCTTAATGACCATAGTGAGATTTCCATTACACAGCTTTAGCAAATTGCACTCATCATACCAGAGGCTCGCAGAGGCAGATAGCGCAGCAGTGAGAGAAAAGAGGGATCGCCGTTTCATTTTTATGAAATTTACATTGCAGCCGAATCCCCCTCCAGGCCGTGATTTTTGCGTATACTGATGTTTTGTTTTACTTCACGGGGAAGAACGTCTGTCGTGGAAATTTCTTTTGGGCGCGCGTTGTGGCGCAATTTTTTAGGCCAGTCTCCCGACTGGTACAAGCTGATACTTCTGGTGTTCCTGGTTGTTAATCCTCTCATCTTTATTGTGCACCCGTTTATTGCCGGGTGGCTGCTGGTCGCGGAGTTTATCTTCACCCTGGCCATGGCGCTGAAGTGCTATCCCCTGCTGCCTGGCGGTTTGCTGGCCATTGAAGCGGTTGTCATTGGGATGACCAGCGCAGAGCATGTAAAAGCAGAACTGGCCTCAAACCTTGAAGTGCTTCTGCTGCTGATGTTTATGGTGGCCGGCATCTACTTTATGAAACAGCTGCTGCTGTTTATTTTTACCCGCCTGCTGCTGAGCATTCCTTCAAAAACGCTTTTGTCGCTGGCTTTCTGCGTGGCTGCAGCATTTCTTTCAGCCTTCCTGGATGCGCTGACGGTGGTCGCCGTGGTGATAAGCGTCGCGGTCGGGTTTTATGGTATTTATCACCGGGTGGCCTCTTCACGTCCCGGCGATGACCTGCTTGATGACAGCCAGGTCGATAATGACCACCGCGAGGTGCTGGAACAGTTCCGCGCCTTCCTGCGCAGCCTGATGATGCATGCCGGCGTCGGGACCGCCCTGGGCGGCGTGATGACGATGGTGGGTGAACCGCAAAACCTGATTATTGCTAAAGCTGCGGGCTGGCATTTCGGTGATTTCTTCCTGCGAATGGCACCGGTGAGCATACCGGTTCTGGTGTGCGGTCTGGCGACCTGTGTAGTCGTGGAGAAATTCAGCCTCTTTGGCTATGGTGCGCATATTCCGGCGCCCGTGCGTCAGGAGCTGCAGAAATTCGACCAGCAAAGCCGTAGCCAGCGGACGCGTCAGGAGACGCTGCGTCTTATTGCACAGGGCGTCATTGGCGTCTGGCTTATCGCCGCGCTGGCGTTTCATCTTGCCGAAGTCGGTTTAATTGGCCTGTCGGTGATTATTCTCGCCACCAGTTTTACCGGCGTGACGGATGAGCATGCGATTGGCAAAGCCTTTACGGAAGCCCTGCCCTTTACCGCCCTGCTGGCCGTCTTTTTTGCGGTCGTCGCGGTGATCATCGACCAGAAGCTTTTCGCGCCGATCATTACCTTTGTCTTGCAGGCGGCACCGGATGCTCAGCTTTCGCTGTTTTATCTGTTTAACGGGCTGCTGTCGTCTATCTCGGATAACGTGTTTGTTGGCACGGTCTACATCAACGAGGCCAAAACAGCCATGGAGCAAGGCGTCATCAGCGCCGGACAGTTCGAACTGCTGGCGGTGGCAATTAACACCGGGACCAACCTGCCGTCCGTGGCGACGCCCAACGGTCAGGCAGCGTTTCTGTTCCTGCTGACCTCTGCGCTGGCTCCACTCATACGTCTTTCTTATGGGCGAATGGTCTGGATGGCGCTTCCCTATACGCTGGTGCTCACGCTTGTAGGATTGCTTTGCGTCAAAATTACCCTTATTCCCTGTACGCAATGGTTGATACAAGCGGGTATACTTGCCGCGCAGTAAACCTGATATATCGGGCAGCTTGCTGCCCGTTTACCTTTTCGCACGATAAACATCCAATTACGTTTTATTTCGTCAGGTACAGGTGGCGCGAAAAACGAATTCGTTTACACTGCGCTTTCTAAGCATGTTCCAGGGAAATGATTATGTTGAGATTTTTAAACCAGTGCTCTCGCGGTCGCGGAGCGTGGTTGTTAATGGCCCTGACCGCCTTTGCGCTGGAAATGGTCGCGCTGTGGTTCCAGCATGTGATGGGACTTCAGCCTTGCGTACTCTGTATTTACGAACGCTGTGCATTGTTCGGCATTATGGGTGCGGGTCTGGTGGGCGCGATTGCCCCTAAATCGCCGTTACGCTATGCCGCAATTGCCATCTGGCTGTACAGCGCCTGGAAAGGTATTGAGCTCTCCTGGCAGCACACCATGATGCAGCTGCATCCGTCACCTTTTATGACCTGTGATTTCGCCGCCCGCTTCCCGAGCTGGCTGCCGCTTGATAAGTGGCTGCCGCAGGTGTTTGTTGCTTCCGGTGACTGCTCTGTGCGCCAGTGGGAATTCCTGAGCCTTGAGATGCCGCAGTGGCTGGTGGGGATTTTTGTGGCCTACTTCATTGTGGCGCTACTGGTGCTCATCGCACAGCCGTTCAAACCCAAGAAACGCGACCTGTTTGGCAGGTAAAAAAAACCCGCCTCGGCGGGTTTTTTCTTATCCACGGTTGGGATGATTCATGATGTGATCTTCCCAGTCCTGTACCTCTGACTCTTTCACCGCAATATGACGCACAGAGATGCGTTCACCGTGCATCGCTGCTTTGGAGCCCGTCAGCAGCGGGTGCCATTTTGGCAGGTCTTTGCCTTCCGCCAGCAGACGATAGGCGCAGGTATGCGGCAGCCATTCGAAGGTGGGCAGGTTCTCACGGGTTAGCTTGATGCAATCCGGCTCGTACTCGAAGCGACGCTCATAGTTGCGACACTGGCAGGTTTTGATGTTCAGCTGCTTGCAGGCAACGTTGGTGAAATAGATTTCGTCCGAATCTTCATCCATCAGTTTATGCAGGCAGCACTGCCCGCAACCGTCACACAACGATTCCCACTCCACGTCTGTCATTTGGTCGAGAGTTTTGCTTTGCCAGAAAGGAATGTTGTTCATCAGGATGTCCACACGTCAAAAGAGAGCGCACCTTATAACGAGTCTGGCACGTTGTTGCAAGTTTTGCCGCCCTCTTCAGGCGGCAAGATGCTTTTACAGCACGCGAGTTTTCAGTGACAGACCGTTAAAACTGACGTCCAGTTCGTCACCGGCCTGCAGCGGGCCGACACCTTCTGGCGTACCGGTGAGGATCACATCGCCCGGTTTCAGGGTAAAGAAGCGGCTCATGTAGGCAATCAGCGGCACAATTTTATGGATCATATCTGCCGTGGTGCCCTGCTGGCGGATCTCGCCGTTAACCTTCAGGCTGAGCGGGGTGTTCTGCGGATCGTCGGTAAATTCACTTACCGGAATAAAACCGGAGATCGGGCAAGCGTTATCAAACCCTTTGGCCTTTTCCCACGGCTGCCCCGCTTTCTTCATTTTGCCCTGAACATCACGCAGGGTCAGGTCGAGCGCGACACCGTATCCGGCAATCGCCTTTTGCACATGCTCTTCGGAGGCCTGACGCAGCGTCGCGCCAATCAGCACAGCCAGTTCCACTTCATGATGCACCGACCCCAACCCCTGCGGCAGCGCCAGCGGCTGGCGAATGTCGCACAGCGCGGTTTCTGGCTTGATGAACAGGACCGGCTCGTCTGGCGTCGCGCTGCCCATCTCCTGAATATGCTTGGCATAGTTACTACCTACGCAGACCACTTTGCTGACGGGATAATCCAGTAATGCACCTTGCCAGTTATGATGTTGATACATGTACGACCCCTAAACGGTTGATGTGTTAACCCCGAAAACAGCCGGGACTATTTTTTCCCGTTCACCTCAAGATGCTGTTTTAATAAATTCTCGGGTGGTGGCGGGAGTTGTAAATAATAGCCTTGCTCCGCTAATGCGATTTTCACTTTTTCCAGATCGGCGTTGACCAGTTTCTTACGGCCATCCAGCGGCAGCAGCATCGCCAGCTGAGGTCGGCCAAAGTTCTTCATTAATTCTTCAGGTACGCGCGAAAAATCGTCTTTCTTTTCGACATAAAGATAGGTCTGGTCACGACTTGTACTTCTGTAGATCACACAAAACATGTTTTTACTCTGAATTAATGGGTGGTTGCTTGCCTCAATATACTCCTGACTATAACATGCCTGATACTCTTCGGAATATCGCAACGGCGGTGTTGCGGTTAATAGCAAATTGAGTAAGGCCAGGATGTCAAACACGCCAATCGAGCTTAAAGGCAGTAGCTTCACCTTATCAGTGGTACATTTGCATGATGCAAAACCCGAGGTTATTCGTCAGGCGTTAGAAGACAAAATTGCGCAGGCTCCCGCTTTTCTGAAACATGCCCCCGTCGTCGTGAATGTCAGTGGTCTGGATGCACCGGTTAACTGGAAACTTCTCCAGCAAGCCGTGGCCGCGACCGGGCTGCGTATCGTCGGTATCAGCGGCTGCAAAGATGCTGAGCTGAAAGCAGAAATTGACCGGGCAGGTCTGCCCATTCTGACCGAAGGCAAAGAAAAAGCCGCGCGTCCTGCCCCTGCGGCAGTCCAAACGCCCCCTCCTCCGGTGCAAAACGTTACACCTGTCACAAAAACGCGATTGATTGATGTGCCGGTTCGTTCCGGTCAGCGCATTTATGCACCAAACTGTGATCTGATTGTTACAAGCCACGTCAGCGCTGGCGCAGAGCTGATTGCAGATGGCAATATTCACGTATACGGTATGATGCGTGGGCGTGCGCTCGCGGGTGCAAGTGGTGACAGGGATGCGCAAATATTTTGTACTCATCTGACGGCGGAACTGGTGTCCATCGCAGGTGAATATTGGCTGAGCGACAAGATCCCAGCCGAATTTTATGGCAAAGCGGCTCGTCTGCGACTGGCAGACGACGCGTTGACCGTTCAACCGTTGAATTGATCCCTTTTTAACAAGGAATTTCTATGGCACGCATTATTGTTGTTACTTCGGGTAAAGGAGGCGTTGGCAAGACCACCTCCAGCGCGGCCATCGCTACTGGTTTGGCCCAGAAGGGAAAGAAAACCGTCGTTATCGATTTCGATATCGGTCTGCGTAACCTCGACCTGATCATGGGATGTGAACGTCGCGTGGTCTATGACTTCGTGAACGTCATTCAGGGCGACGCCACACTGAACCAGGCGCTGATTAAAGACAAGCGCACCGAAAACCTCTACATCCTTCCGGCTTCTCAGACTCGTGATAAAGACGCCCTGACCCGTGAAGGCGTGGAAAAGGTGCTCGACGAGCTGAAAAAAATGGAGTTCGACTTCGTTGTCTGTGACTCCCCTGCCGGCATCGAAACGGGCGCCCTGATGGCACTCTACTTCGCTGATGAAGCCATCATCACCACCAACCCTGAAGTCTCATCCGTGCGTGACTCGGACCGTATTCTGGGGATCCTCGCCTCCAAATCGCGTCGTGCGGAAAATGGCGAAGAACCCATTAAAGAGCACCTGCTGCTGACCCGCTATAACCCGGGTCGCGTGAACAAAGGTGACATGCTTAGCATGGAAGACGTGCTGGAGATCCTGCGCATCAAACTGGTCGGCGTGATCCCGGAAGATCAATCCGTATTGCGCGCCTCTAACCAGGGCGAGCCAGTGATCCTGGATACAATGGCAGATGCAGGTAAAGCGTACGCGGATACCGTTGACCGTCTGCTGGGAGAAGAACGTCCTTTCCGCTTCATTGAAGAAGAGAAGAAAGGTTTCCTCAAACGCCTGTTCGGAGGATAAGTTATGGCATTACTGGACTTTTTTCTCTCGCGGAAAAAGAACACCGCCAACATCGCAAAAGAACGACTGCAAATCATCGTTGCGGAGCGTCGTCGTAGTGACGCCGAGCCACACTACCTGCCGCAGCTGCGTAAGGACATCCTGGAAGTGATCTGTAAGTATGTGCAGATTGACCCGGAGATGGTCACGGTGCAGCTGGAGCAAAAAGACGGGGATATTTCGATTCTGGAGCTGAACGTTACGCTCCCGGAAGCCGAAGAGTCACGTCCGTAGTTCGGGATTGTGTATCCCCGGTAAGCGTATGCCGCCGGGGAAATGTGCCGGGCATGTCAGCATGACCCGGCATTTTCATTATCGCGGATAACCTTCCAGCACAGTATTCAGGCGATCGGCCATCAATTCCCCGCGCCAGCCCGCCATCATTTCCGGCAAACCATTCTGAGGTTTCAGCTTCCAGTGCCAGTTCAGCAGCTGGTTAATCTGACGGCGTGACGCCAGCAGTTCCGCGCCCAGTTTGCTTTGCGTCGCGACGTCCTGCACCAGCGCTTTGATATCCTTGAACGCCTTGCGATAGCCCGGCATATCCATCAGATTCAGCAGTGGCTCCGGCAGTGCTTCGTCCGGCATTTCCTGCGCTTTTGCCACCAGCGCAAGCAGGGTTTTACCGTGGAAACGGATCTCGCTGCCGGAAAGCCCGATGCTGTCCAGTTCGCCCATGCTGCCCGGCATATACCGCGCGACCGCCCAGAGGTGTTCTTCGCGTACCACAAAGTTAACGGCCAGATCGCGCTCGCGTGCTTTACGCAAACGCCAGTCCGCTAACAGCTGCAGACACGCCAGCTGACGCGTACGCAGCTGCCAGGCGTTACTGATATCGCGCCAGGCCTCTTTCGGATCAACCACTTCCTGACGACGCTGCTGCGTCATTCGGCACTCATCCAGCGCAGCGGGCAACCAGCCTGACGCTTCCGCCTCTTTCATCAGCTGGCCGGCAATCGGCAGGAGGTAAAACACGTCTGCCGCCGCGTATTCCAGTTGACGCTCGGTTAATGGGCGTGCCAGCCAGTCGGTGCGGGATTCGCTTTTATCCAGCGTCAGGCCCGTATACTCCTCAACCATGGCGGCAAAGCCCCATGAGAGCGGTCGATTACTGAAGGCCGCGAGGATCTGTGTATCAATCAACGGTTGTGGCATGACGCCAAAAGTATTCAGAAAGACTTCCAGATCTTCACTGCCTGCGTGCAGGTATTTCGTTACCGCAGTATCGAGCAGCAGGTCACGCATCGGCGTCCAGTCGGTAATGCCGAGCGGGTCGATCAGCGACACGTGTTTACCGTCGTACATCTGAATCAACCCCAGCTGCGGATAGTAGGTCCGGGTGCGGACAAACTCGGTATCCAGGGCAATGGCAGGAAAGTCGCGCGTCACTTCGCACAGCGAAGCCAGCTCGTCGTTGGTCGTGATCATCTGGTAATTCAAAACGGATTCTCTTTTGTTTGCGCCCATAAAAAACGCCGGCTTAACCGGCGTCTGGGCGATTAGCGTGAAGCTCAGGCCTTATTGTCTACTTTGCCACGGGCTTCGTCACGTAATTCTCGTCGTAATATCTTTCCGACATTCGATTTCGGCAGTTCCTCGCGAAACTCAACCAGCTTCGGCACCTTGTAGCCAGTCAGCTGACGACGACAGAAGGTGATCAGCGCCTCCTCCGTAAGAGAAGGATCTTTTTTGACCACAAAAATCTTCACCGCCTCGCCGCTGCTCCCGGAAGGGACGCCTACGGCAGCCACTTCGAGCACGCCGCTGTGCTGCATCACCACATCTTCGATTTCATTCGGGTAGACGTTGAAACCGGAAACCAGGATCATGTCTTTCTTACGATCGACAATACGCAGGAAGCCCTCTTCATCCATCACGGCAATATCACCGGTGTGCAGCCAGCCGTCTTTGATAATTTCATCGGTCGCATCGGGACGTTGCCAGTAGCCCAGCATCACCTGCGGCCCTTTGACACAGAGTTCGCCCGGTTCACCTGGCGCCACTTCGTTATCGTCATCATCAACCAGTTTGGCTTCGGTCGACGGAACCGGCAGGCCAATGCTTCCGCTGTGATAGTCGATATCGTGCGGGTTCACACTGACCAGCGGGGCGCACTCCGTCAGGCCATAGCCTTCCAGTAAATACTGACCCGTCAGTTTCATCCAGCGTTCGGCAACGGCCTGTTGAACCGGCATACCGCCACCCGCAGAGAGGTGCAGCGTGGAGAAATCGAGCTTCTGGAACTCTTTGTTGTTGAGCAACGCGTTAAACAGCGTATTCACCCCGGTCATGGCGGTGAACGGATATTTCGCCAGCTCTTTCACCAGCCCCGGAATATCGCGCGGGTTCGTGATCAATACGTTTTGACCACCCAGCTCAATAAACAGCAGACAGTTCATGGTCAGCGCGAAGATGTGATAAAGCGGAAGCGCGGTGATCACCAGCTCTTTTCCGTGGTGCAGCAACGGTCCGTAGGTGGCATTCACCTGTTCAAGGTTTGCCAGCATGTTACGGTGGGTCAGCATGGCGCCTTTAGCCACACCCGTTGTGCCGCCGGTGTACTGCAGAAACGCGAGGTCTTCTGATACCACTTCCGGTTTAACGTATTGCATGCGGTAGCCCGCCTGCAGCGCACTGCGGAAGGAGATCGCGTCCGGCAGGTGGTATTTCGGCACCAGACGTTTGATGTATTTGACGACAAAGTTAACCAGTGTCCCTTTGGCGGTTGAGAGTTGATCCCCCATACGCGTCAGGATGACGTGTTTGACCTGGGTTTTGTCGACCACTTTTTCCAGCGTGTGGGCAAAGTTAGAGACAATCACAATGGCGGCGGCACCGCTGTCGTTTAGCTGATGCTCCAGCTCCCGCGGCGTATACAGCGGGTTAACGTTGACAACAATCATCCCGGCACGCAGGACACCGAACAGCGCCACCGGGTATTGCAGCAGGTTCGGCATCATCAGCGCGACGCGGTCCCCTTTTTGCAGCCCCAGCCCTTCCTGCAGATAGGCGGCGAACGCCCGACTACGCTCCTCAAGTTTACGGAACGTCATGACCTCGCCCATATTCACAAAAGCAGGCTGGTCTGCGTAACGCCTTACCGAGTGTTCAAACAATTCAACCAGGGATTGATAACGGTCAGGATTGATCTCGGCAGGAACATCTGCGGGATAACGGTTAAGCCAAACCTTCTTCAATGCATCACCTCTGAAATGAGTGTTCGTCGTCATCACAACCCCGATAATAAACAGTTTGTTAACATTATATTAACTCAGCGTACCAGTTTATTAATTGTTCAGATTTAAGGTTGCGAAGCGCGTCACTCTTTTTTTTCGTTTTATTCGTAAAAAACAGAGACAGCGGCTGAGCCGCTGTCTCTTTTCTAACAATTACAGGGAGTTACTCAGTAACGATTGTCTGAACCTGTGCAGGCCCCGGGTTATACCAGCCCCAGCCCGGGTAGCCATACCGATAAGGATGTGGACCCCACATCCACGGATCCATCGGCTGAGGTGGCATGATGACCTGCTGTGTCAGCCGCCAGCGCTTATACCCGTTGACCTGCATGGTCATAAATTTATACGGCGTGTTGCCGACTTTGCCCTCTACCGAACCGGTAATCGGGCCGACGACGGTGACCAGCTGTCCGCGAAAATCGACCGGGTCGAGAAAACCGCCAACGTCGGCATAAATACGCCCGCGGGAAGGTTCGCCAAGGATCGGCCGCGCACCGCTATCCAGCGGAACGGTGGCAATCTCCAGACGGGTTTTCCCCTGCTGGTTTTGCACCTCGATAACCTTGCCGCCAAAGCGCGCTTCCTGGCCGACGTAAAGCTCAGGCGCATTCATCACGCGAACCAGATCCTGCTGTGGCGTGGGGCTGCTGCCCTTAATCGCATCAGGAACGGAAACGCATCCGCTCAGTGCTATGGCCACTGCGCCTGCCATATAAAGGCGTACAACTTTAGACTGAACCGCCATGATGCGACTCCTTTTTCTCAGTTCCTGTTACTGAGATTCATTCCCGGCCTGGAAGTTTCTTCCACGCGACGGTGTTTCGCAAATAAACCGGCTCCGCATGTTCAACGGCCACGGTTTTGCCCGCCTCAAGCAGTTGGCAGGCGATGGGAAGCATATCCTCTGCGGCGGGCAGAAGCATGTTGCCGTCTGTCAGCGTGATCCCGGTGCCGTTAGCCATCTCTGGCCATGCCGGCCAGCCGGTGCCTACTGTCGCCCACTCGCCGGACAGCTGTTTCAGCCGCTCGGTCACCGCTTCCGGCTTGAGGACAGCCTCGGTCTCTTCACCGTGCCAGATGCCGTTTTCATCGCGGGTGAATTCTGCCCAGTAAACTTCTCCCATTCGGGCGTCAATGGCCGCCAGAACGCGCGTTGCCCCGGTCATACGCCATGCGCCCTGCGCCATGGTTGCCAGCGTGGAAACACCGATCATCGGCAGTTCTGCGCCCAGCGCCAGCCCCTGAGCAATGCCAATTCCAATGCGTACGCCCGTAAAGCTGCCGGGGCCACGGCCAAAGGCCAGTGCGTCGAGGTCGGTTAAGGTGGTGTTGCCCCGGGTTAAAATCTCTTTAACCAGAGGCAGAATGCGTTGGGTGTGTTCTCGTGGGCACTCTTCGAAATGAGCAGAGATAGCACCGTCGTTCAACAGAGCAACAGAACAGGCCTCTGTCGCGGTATCAATAGCCAGAATTCGCATCAGTCGTCGCGCTCTCGCAATGGTCAGTCACAAAATGGCGCGCATCTTAGCATACTCACGGGCAAATTACTCCGCCGTTGGGTTTGCCAGGAAGCGAACCGCGCGTTTAATGTCCCGCGTGCGCGGCGCGGGCGGCAAGCTGGCAAGGAAGGTCGCACCGTAAGGGCGCATCACCAGCCGGTTATCGCATATGACCAGCACGCCGCGGTCGTCTGTGTCGCGAATCAGGCGCCCTACCCCTTGTTTAAGGGTGATCACCGCGTCCGGTAGCTGGACCTCATCAAAAGGATCGCCGCCGCGCAAACGGCAATCTTCCATACGTGCCTTCAGCAGCGGATCGTCCGGTGAGGTAAACGGCAGTTTATCGATGATCACCAGCGACAGGGTATCTCCCCGCACGTCCACCCCTTCCCAGAAGCTGCTGGTGGCTACCAGCAGGGCGTTACCGGCACTGACAAACTGCTGTAACAGTTGCCCTTTGCTGGTCTCACCCTGAAGCAGAACCGGCAAAGTCATGGTGGCGCGGAACTGCTCCGCCAGATCGCGCATCATCGCGTGGGAGGTGCAGAGCATAAAACAGCGGCCGTTGTTGGCCTCGATCATCGGCCTGAGCATTGCCGCCAGCAGGCGCGCCGCGCCGGGCTGGTTAGGCAGAGGCAGATTACGCGGAACGCAGAGCAACGCCTGTTTTTCATAATCAAACGGGCTGGGCAGCAGCAGCGACTCCGCCTCCTCAATCCCCAGACGCCCGGTAAAGTGGTGTAGATCGTCATTCACCGAAAGGGTTGCCGACGTGAAGATCCAGCTTCCCGGTTTTTGCGCCATCACCTCTTTGAATTTATCCGCCACCGTCAGCGGCGTCAGGGCCAGCGTGAAATGGCGGGAGGTGCATTCATACCAGTAACTGAACCCCGGCTGGTTTATCTCTTTCAGCCGTTTGAGGCGTGCCCGATAGAGCGTGGCGCGCTCAAAGGCGGCATCCAGCAGTGCGGAACGGCCGAGCGATAGTTTCGCCACGTCGTAACAAAGCTCAAGGGCATCATCGAGCAGCAACAGCGCGCGCTGGATATTTTTGTCTGCCAGCAGCTCACGCAGATTACCGCGATAGCCCGGCTCACCCAGTTGCAGGCGAAAATCCTGCGCACTTTGCGCCAGGCGGTCAGCACACTTCTGCAGCTGTTGGGTATCTTTTAACTCGGTGCGGTAGGCAATGGTGAAATCTTTCGCTAAGTCCTGCAGCTGGCGGCTGGAGAGCGACTGGCCAAAATACTGGCTGGCGATGTCAGGAAGCTGGTGGGCTTCATCGAAGATCATCACGTCCGCTTCCGGGATCAGTTCGCCAAAGCCGCTATCTTTAACCACCATATCGGCAAGGAAGAGATGGTGGTTGACCACCACGACATCCGCATCCATGGCGGTTTTACGCGCTTTCACCACAAAACAATCTTTATACAGCGGGCAGTCGCTCCCCAGGCAGTTGTCGTTGGTACTGGTGACCAGCGGCCAGGCGGGAGAGTCTTCCGGCACGCTCGCGCAGGTGCTGATATCCCCCTCCTCCGTCTGATTGGCCCAGGCGCGAAGAATAATGACATCGCTGAGCGTCTGCACCGGCAGATCACCGCCCGCCAGCGCCTGCTGCTCAAGCCGTTCAAGGCAGAGGTAGTTGGAGCGGCCTTTCAGCAACGCCAGGCGGCCTTTATACTTCAGGGCGTTGGCGACCGTGGGCAGATCGCGGCTGTAAAGCTGGTCCTGCAGCGCTTTAGACCCGGTGGAGATGATCACTTTCTTTTTAGCCCGCAGCGCTGGCGCCAGGTAGGCATAGGTTTTGCCCGTGCCGGTACCGGCTTCCACCACCAGCGGCTGCGCGGTGTCGATTGCGCGGGCCACGGCATGCGCCATCTGCCGCTGGGGTTCACGCGGTTTAAAACCGGGAATCGCCTGTGCTAACTGACCTTCTGGGGAAAAATCGTCTGCCACGTTGCTCTCTCACTGTATTTTTGCACAGGGATTATGTCAGCCCATCCTCTCCAGTGCCACCCCAAATAGTGACGAGGGGAACACAATATGGCAGTCTTGCCGACTGACATGAAAATAACGAGGAAACGTTTATGACAATTGTGCGCATTGATGCCGAAGCACGCTGGTCTGATGTGGTCATCCATAACCAGACGCTCTACTACACCGGTGTACCGGAAAATCTCGACGCAGATGCCTTTGAACAGACGGCGAATACGCTGGCGCAGATTGACGCCGTGCTGGAAAAGCAAGGCAGCGACAAATCACGCATTCTGGATGCGACCATTTTTCTTGCCAGTAAAGACGATTTTGCGGCGATGAATAAAGCCTGGGATGCCTGGGTTGTGGCGGGACATGCGCCCGTACGGTGTACCGTACAGGCGACGCTGATGAAGCCGGAATACAAAGTCGAAATTAAGATTATCGCGGCGGTTTAAGCCGGATTACTCCTCTTCATCATCCTCAAAACGCGCCACGATCCGCTCGCCGGTGTGGGTGGCGCGAAGTTCATTAGCAACTTGCGTGATCGCCTGTCCGCTGCTCATCCCCTGGGACATCAGTTCCTGAATACGCTCAACCGCTTTCTGCTGCTGGTCATGGCTCAGAGAAGGTAAACCTGCAAACATTGTCAACTCCTGCTAAATTATCCGCGCTAATTATTTCACGCTGCCCGGTAGTATGCCACACATGAACCCGTTACCCCCTACAGTCATTTCATTACCCTGGCGTTCAGACGCCGCGGAATTCTGGTTTGCCCGTCTCAGCCATCTTCCTTTTGCGATGTTGCTGCACTCCGGTTATGCGGATCATCCCTATAGCCGCTTTGATATTCTGGTCGCCGACCCTCTGCAGACCCTGATAACACAAGGGAATGTGACTACGACGGGCGAAACGCATTCAACGGACGATCCGCTGTCATTACTTCAGCAGGCGCTGGACGCACTGGGCTTAACCGTTCCGCAAAATCCCGACCTTCCCTTCCAGGGAGGTGCGCTGGGCTTGTTCGGCTATGATTTAGGTCGCCGCTTCGAAACCTTGCCGGAGACTGCACAGGACGACATTCCGCTGCCGGATATGGCGGTGGGGCTTTATGACTGGGCAATAATCGTCGATCACCACAAGCAGGCGGTCTCTCTGCTCAGCCATCAGGATGTGTCCGCCCGGCTTGCCTGGCTTGAGGCACAGGTTCCCGTCGCGACAGCGGATTTCCATCTGACCTCTGCGTGGCGCGCCAACATGACCGCGCGGGAGTACGCCGCGAAGTTTGAGCAGGTTCAGGGCTATCTGCAGAGCGGTGATTGCTATCAGGTCAACCTTGCCCAGCGTTTTCAGGCAACCTGTGAAGGCGATGAGTGGCAGGCATTTACCCGCCTCAACGCCAGTAACCGGGCACCGTTCAGTGCATTTCTGCGCCTGGAACAGGGCGCTATCCTGAGCCTCTCGCCCGAGCGTTTTATTCATCTTGCCGATGGCACTATTCAGACGCGACCGATTAAAGGCACGCTTCCCCGGCTGGCCGATCCTGTTGCCGACCGCCAGCAGGCGGAAAAACTGGCGGCCTCGTTAAAAGATCGCGCTGAAAACCTGATGATTGTCGACCTCATGCGTAACGACATTGGCCGGGTCGCCGTGCCGGGAAGCGTGCGTGTCCCTGAACTGTTTGTCGTCGAGCCGTTCCCCGCGGTGCATCACCTGGTCAGCACCATTACCGCGCAACTGCCCGCCTCGCGCACGGCCTGCGATCTGCTTCGCGCCGCGTTCCCGGGGGGCTCGATAACCGGCGCGCCTAAAGTGCGGGCAATGGAAATAATCGATGAGCTGGAACCGCATCGTCGAAACGCCTGGTGCGGCAGCATTGGCTATATCAGTCTCTGCGGTACGCTGGATACCAGCATCACCATTCGAACGCTGACCGCCTGTAACGGGAATCTGTACTGTTCTGCAGGGGGCGGAATTGTTGCGGATAGCCAGGTCGATGCGGAATATCAGGAAACCTTTGATAAAGTTAACCGTATCCTGAAACAACTGGAGTAATGACGGGTGGAAAAAGAGAACCTGACGCTGGATGATTTTCTGTCGCGCTTTCAGCTTTTGCGGCCCAACGTGAGCCGCGAAGCCCTCAATCAACGTCAGGCAGCGGTGTTGATCCCGGTGGTCCGTCGTGAGCAGCCGGGCCTGCTGCTCACCCAGCGTTCGCCACATTTACGTAAGCACGCCGGTCAGGTCGCCTTTCCGGGCGGCGCCGTGGACAGTTCTGACACCTCGCTGATTGCTGCCGCGCTGCGCGAAGCGCAGGAAGAGGTCGCCATTCCGCCTGAAGCGGTTGAGATCATTGGCGTGCTGCCGCCGGTCGACAGCGTGACCGGTTTTCAGGTCACACCGGTGGTCGGCATTATCCCACCGGATCTGCAATATCACGCCAGCGTCGATGAAGTGTCTGCGGTGTTTGAGATGCCACTGGAAGAGGCTCTTCGGCTCGGGCGTTATCATCCGCTGGATATCCAGCGTCGGGGTCATGCGCACCGGGTGTGGTTGTCCTGGTATCAGCATTATTTTGTCTGGGGCATGACGGCGGGCATCATTCGTGAACTGGCGCTGCAAATCGGCCTGAAGCCTTGACTATACTTTACATTCCACCCTCTTCTGCCAGGTTTGCGATCGGCGTCGCGCTATTAGCAAAACCATCGTTAACCATTAGTTTAATTCATGTGAATAGTTAAGCCGAGGTCGGTCTTCCCTCTTACACTATGCGCAGTTATAACATCGTTACTGGAACCCCGGTAACCCTGTCAGGAGTGTGAAAGTGATTAGTATATTCGACATGTTCAAAGTGGGAATTGGCCCTTCGTCTTCCCATACTGTTGGCCCGATGAAGGCCGGTAAACAGTTCGTCGATGATCTGGTCGAAAAAGGATTACTGGAAAGCGTTACCCGTGTCGCCGTGGATGTTTACGGCTCACTGTCATTAACGGGTAAAGGCCACCACACCGATATCGCCATTATTATGGGTCTGGCGGGCAATATGCCGGATACCGTAGATATTGATGCCATTCCGGCATTTATCCGCGACGTGGAAACGCGCGGCCGCCTGCTGCTGGCAAACGGTCAACATGAAGTGGATTTCCCGCATGATGACGGCATGCGTTTTCGTAGCGATAACCTCTCCCTGCATGAAAACGGTATGCAGATCCACGCCTTTAGCGGCGACAAAGTGATCTACAGCAAAACCTATTACTCCATTGGCGGTGGTTTTATCGTTGATGAGGAACACTTCGGCAAAGATACAACGGGTGATGTGAACGTACCTTACCCGTTCAAGTCCGCCAAAGAGATGCTGGACTACTGCCATGAAACCGGTCTGTCACTTTCCGGCATGGTGATGCAGAACGAACTGGCGCTGCACAGCAAAAAAGAGATTGAAGACTATTTTGCGAACGTGTGGCAAACCATGCAGGCCTGTATCGATCGCGGCATGAACACCGAAGGCGTACTGCCTGGGCCACTGCGCGTACCGCGTCGCGCCTCTGCACTGCGCCGTATGCTGGTCACCACAGACAAATTCTCTAACGACCCGATGAACGTGGTCGACTGGGTGAACATGTTTGCGCTGGCGGTGAACGAAGAAAACGCCGCGGGTGGCCGGGTGGTGACTGCACCAACGAACGGCGCGTGCGGTATCGTTCCGGCGGTACTGGCCTACTACGATCACTTTATTGAACCCGTAACGCCTGATATCTACATTCGCTACTTCCTGGCAGCAGGGGCGATTGGTGCGCTGTACAAGATGAATGCGTCAATCTCTGGCGCTGAAGTGGGCTGTCAGGGTGAAGTGGGCGTGGCCTGTTCTATGGCCGCGGCCGGTCTTGCAGAGCTGCTGGGCGCCAGCCCGGAGCAGGTCTGCGTGGCGGCTGAAATCGGTATGGAACATAACCTCGGTCTCACCTGTGATCCGGTTGCGGGTCAGGTGCAGGTACCGTGCATTGAACGTAACGCTATCGCGTCGGTAAAAGCGATCAACGCCACGCGTATGGCCATGCGCCGTACCAGCGAGCCACGCGTTTCGCTGGACAAGGTTATCGAGACCATGTACGAAACCGGTAAAGACATGAACGCCAAATATCGTGAGACCTCCCGCGGCGGCCTGGCGATAAAGGTGCAGTGCGACTAACCGTTTCGCCTCAACGCCTCTCTCGCCCATCTTCCACGGATGGGCGAATTTTTGTCCCTTTCTCGTCGACTTAATATTTCCCCACTACACTTGCTGTGTTGCCTCGGCTTTTGGTGCTGAAGGCGTATTGGGCGGCCTCCCATGCAAACAGCACAGAGGATCATAAAAAAGTATCGCCGAAAACGCGTCATCGTCTGCGTGATGGTTGCGCTTTTTACGCTCATCATTACGCTGGGTATACGCTTTATTTCACAGCGTAACGTAAATCAGCAAAACACCCTGAACTTTGCGGCGCACTCCGTCAACGTGCTGGATAACGTCTTATTGCCGCTGGAAAAAGGGCGCAGCCCGCTGTTGGCGCTGGTCGGAGCGCCCTGCTCGCAGGCGCATTTAGTGTTACGAAAACAGGCGGCCTCACTGCAAACGGTGCGCTCAATTGCACTGGTCAAAGACGGTATCCTTTACTGTTCAAGTATTTTCGGCAATCGCGACGTCCCGTTGCGAGAGATTCAGCCTGCCCTGCCCTCCGCCGAAACAAAACTGGTGCTCTCCACCGATAAATCCTTGCTTAAGGGAAGCCCGATCCTGATCCAGTGGTATCCGGTTTCTGATAGCGGAGAAGATGGGGTGATGCAGATTGTGAATATCGATCTCATCACTCGCCTGATGCTGGAGCCACAGCGCCCGCTTATCACCGACGTGGCCCTGACCGTAGGGGATAAATACCTGCGCTACGGTGAAAATGTCTCCGACTCGCTGACAATAAACGATGATGAGAGGGTTCTGCGCCAGCAATCCAGCCATTTCCCGTTCACCATTACCATCAGTGGCCCGGGAGCCAGCGAGCTGGCGTTGATATATTTGCCCTCTCAGCTGCCGCTGGCGCTGATGCTCAGTCTGCTGATGGGTTACGTCGCCTGGCTTGCGACCGCGAACCGCATGAGCTTTACCTGGGAAATTAACCTTGGCCTGGCCGCACGTGAATTCGAGCTGTTTTGCCAGCCGCTGCTGAATGCCCGCACGCAGAAATGCGTGGGGGTGGAGATCCTGCTGCGCTGGAACAACCCCCGTCAGGGATGGATCTCCCCGGACGTTTTTATTCCGCTCGCCGAAGAGCACAACCTGATTATCCCTCTCACACGTTACGTCATTAACGAAACGGTGAGTCAGATTGGCTATTTTCCGGCAACGCCCGGCTTCCACATTGGCATTAACGCCGCCGCCAGCCATTTCCGGCATGGAACGCTCATTCAGGACCTGAACCGCTACTGGTTCAGTGCGCATCCCACCCAGCAGCTGATTGTGGAGCTGACGGAGCGTGACGCGCTGCAGGACGTGGATTATCGCATTGTAAGAGAGTTACACCGTCAGGGCGTGAAGCTGGCCATTGATGATTTTGGCACCGGCAATAGCTCACTCTCGTGGCTGGAAAAGCTGCATCCGGACGTGCTGAAAATTGATAAGTCCTTTACCAGCGCTATCGGCACTGATGCCGTGAACTCCACGGTGACGGACATCATCATTGCGCTCGGACAACGGCTTAGCATTGAGCTGGTGGCTGAAGGGGTAGAAACGCCCGAGCAGGCGCGGTATTTGCGTCATCACGGGGTAGAGGTACTGCAAGGATTTTTGTTTGCGCAGCCTATGCCGCTGAGGGAATTTCCGCAATGGCTGGCGGAGAGTTCGTCTCCGCCAGCACCGCGTAACGGGCATATCGTTCCGCTGATGCCGTTACGCTAGGCTCAGTTACTCTTCTTCGTCGTGGGCTGACTGCTCTTTAACAATGCGCACCATATCGACGCGATAGTCATTCGCTTCGATTATCGTGATCTGCAGCGGAGGCAGTTCAATGATATCGCCGGTCCGCGGGATTTGTCCGTTAACGGCAATAACCAGCCCAGCCACAGTCGCAATGTCCTCTTCATCGTTGATGATGTTTTCCAGACCCAGCGTGTGCTGTAGCGCGTGCAGATCGGTGGTGCCTTTCACCAGCCAGCCGTCACCGTCGGAGACAATTTCCGGGGTTTCATCCGCATCCGGGAATTCACCGGCAATGGCTTCAAGCACGTCGAGCGGCGTCACCAGACCCTGCACCACACCAAATTCATTGGTGACGATAACAAAGCTACCGCGTGCGCGGCGCAGGACGCCAAGCAGGTTGATAGGATCCAGCGTTTCCGGCACCACAATCGCCGGTGATGCGGCGGCGACAGCTTCGACGTTAATCCCCTCTTCCAGCGCCACCAGCATCTCTTTCGCACGCACCACGCCGATGATCTCGTCCAGTTCACCCCGGCATACCGGGAACAGGCTATGCGGTGAAGAGAGCAACTGCTGGCGAATCTCATCAACGCTCAGGCGGGAATCGACCCAGCTGATTTCACCGCGCGGGGTCATGATGCCGCGCAGCGAGCGGGAGGCCAGGGAGAGCACGCCGTTAATCATATAGCGCTCTTCTTCCACAAATGCCCCTTCCGGGACGGGAACCGGGTTACGGCTTTCATTGTCATTCTGCACGTTGACCTGACGGCGACCGCCCATCAGACGCAGAATCGCATCAGCCGTACGCGCACGCAGCGGCTGGGTAGACTGCTGCTTGATAAAGTTATGTCGTGCAATCTGGTTAAACAGCTCGATGAGGATCGAGAAGCCAATGGCTGCGTACAGGTAGCCTTTTGGTATATGGAAGCCAAAACCTTCCGCCACCAGGCTCAGACCAATCATCAGCAGGAAGCTAAGGCAGAGCACCACGACCGTCGGATGCTGATTCACAAAGCGCGTCAGTGGCTTAGACGCCAGCAGCATCACCGCCATCGCGATAACCACCGCAGCCATCATCACCGGGAGGTGGTTCACCATGCCGACAGCCGTGATCACCGCATCCAGCGAGAAGACCGCATCAAGCACCACGATCTGCAGTACCACGACCCAAAAGCTGGCATAGCCTTTACCGTGTCCATCATCGTGCTGGCGATTTTCCAGCCGCTCGTGAAGCTCTGTCGTCGCTTTGAAAAGCAGGAATATCCCCCCGAGCAGCATGATCAAATCACGGCCGGAGAAAGTGAAATCCATGACGGAAAAAAGCGGCTTCGTCAGCGTAACCATCCACGAGATCACGGACAGCAGTGCCAGACGCATGACCAGTGCCAGAGAGAGGCCGATCAGACGCGCTTTATCACGTTGTTTTGGCGGCAGTTTGTCCGCAAGGATGGCAATAAACACCAGGTTATCAATGCCGAGAACAATCTCAAGCACGACCAGCGTGAGCAATCCCACCCAGATTGACGGGTCCATTAAGAATTCCATGAAACGCTCCTGCTAACGGAATGACCAAACGGTGCCCCACTCAACGTGGGCAAAACAGAGGCAGACAGAGTCGATACGTGGCGAGGATCGCCGGTGAAACAGGCGCGGAATGGCCTGGAGGATGACTGACGTCGGTGACGGTCCATATAGTGGGCTTTAGCCCTATACTCCTGAACAATTAAACGGAGGCTAAACATATCAGAGACAATGCGTTTTTAGCAAAGATTTACGTTCCTTTGCAAAGATCTGTAACACAGCTGCTTTACCTTACAGATAATTCTGTAACCCATAGCTAAATTACGGATCTTCATCACATAAATTATTTTTTCACTATCTAAAATAATTCGCGGAAGTCTTAGTTTTTTAACTCTAACCCTTTTCTGAATCGATTCGGTTGGCCAGATACGATTCACAGTGCGACTGCCTGGCAGGCGTATTAATGATAATAAAAGGAGGTAGCAAGTGACCATTGCTATTGTCATAGGCACACATGGTTGGGCTGCAGAGCAGTTACTCAAAACGGCAGAGATGCTGTTGGGTGAGCAGGAAAACGTCGGCTGGATCGATTTCGTTCCCGGTGAAAACGCTGAAACGCTGATTGAGAAGTACACTGCTCAACTGCAGAAACTGGATACCAGCAAAGGCGTGCTGTTTCTCGTTGATACATGGGGAGGCAGTCCGTTCAATGCTGCCAGCCGCATTGTCGTCGATAAAGAGCATTATGAAGTTGTCGCCGGGGTGAATATCCCCATGTTGGTGGAAACCTTCATGGCACGCGACGACAATCCGAGTTTCGATGAACTGGTCGCTCTGGCAGTTGAAACCGGTCGCGAAGGCGTGAAAGCGCTGAAAGCACAACCGGTTGAGAAGCCTGCTCCAGTGGCCGCGGCGCCAAAAGCCGCAGCCCCGGCGAAGCCCATGGGCCCGAATGATTACATGGTGATCGGCCTTGCCCGTATCGATGACCGTTTAATCCACGGCCAGGTGGCAACGCGCTGGACCAAAGAGACCAACGTTCGACGCATTATTGTCGTCAGCGACGAAGTTGCTGCTGATACCGTACGTAAAACCCTTCTGACACAGGTTGCTCCTCCTGGCGTTACCGCGCACGTGGTGGATGTCGCCAAAATGATCCGCGTTTATAACAACCCGAAATATGCGGGCGAGCGCGTGATGCTGCTGTTCACAAACCCGACAGACGTTGAACGCCTGGTTGAAGGCGGCGTGAAAATTACCTCCGTAAACATTGGTGGTATGGCATTCCGTCAGGGCAAAACGCAGGTCAACAACGCCATTTCAGTCGATGCGAAAGATATCGAGGCATTCAACAAGCTGAATGCACGCGGTATCGAACTGGAAGCCCGTAAGGTTTCCACGGATCAGAAACTGAAAATGATGGATCTGATCGGTAAAGTTGGGAAATAAGCCCGCGCCGGTTTTTCACATAAAGCTTATGTAATAGGAGAAGTACAATGGAGATTACCACTCTTCAGATTGTGCTGGTGTTCATCGTCGCGTGTATTGCGGGTATGGAATCCGTACTTGATGAATTTCAGTTCCACCGCCCTCTGGTGGCCTGTACGTTGATTGGTGCCGTTCTGGGTGATATGAAAACCGGGATCATCATCGGTGGTACCCTGGAAATGATTGCCCTGGGCTGGATGAACATCGGTGCGGCAGTTGCGCCTGATGCCGCGCTGGCGTCCATCATTTCTACGGTTCTGGTTATTGCCGGTCACCAGAGTATCGGTGCAGGTATTGCCCTGGCCATCCCGCTGGCAGCAGCAGGTCAGGTACTGACCATCATCGTGCGTACTATCACCGTGGCCTTCCAGCACGCGGCGGATAAGGCGGCCGAAAATGGCAACCTGACGGCGCTCTCCTGGATCCACGTCTCGTCCCTGTTCCTGCAGGCGATGCGTATCGCGATCCCGGCCGTTATCGTTGCGATCTCCGTCGGTACCAGCGAAGTACAGAGCATGCTGAACGCCATTCCAGAAGTGGTCACCGGCGGTCTGAACATCGCAGGCGGTATGATTGTGGTGGTTGGTTATGCGATGGTTATCAATATGATGCGCGCAGGCTACCTGATGCCGTTCTTCTACCTCGGCTTCGTTACTGCTGCGTTCACCAACTTCAACCTGGTTGCGCTGGGTGTGATTGGTGCAGTGATGGCGATTCTCTACATCCAGCTCAGCCCGAAATATAACCGCGTTGCGGGTGCCCCAGCGCAGGCTACTGGTAATAACGATCTCGATAACGAACTGGACTAGCAGGTGAGCGAAATGGTTGATATGACAAAAACTACCACCGAGAAAAAACTCACTCCGGGTGATATTCGTGGCGTGTTCATCCGTTCTAACCTGTTTCAGGGTTCATGGAACTTCGAACGTATGCAGGCGCTGGGCTTCTGTTTCTCCATGGTACCGGCTATCAAACGCCTGTATCCGGAAAACAACGAAGCGCGCCGTCAGGCGATTAAGCGTCACCTGGAATTCTTTAACACCCATCCTTATGTGGCGGCTCCGGTTCTGGGCGTGACGTTGGCGATGGAAGAGCAGCGTGCAAACGGCGCAGAAATTGACGATGGTGCCATCAACGGTATCAAAGTCGGTCTGATGGGCCCGCTGGCAGGCGTCGGTGACCCAATCTTCTGGGGTACCGTGCGTCCGGTCTTCGCGGCGCTGGGTGCCGGTATCGCCATGAGCGGAAGCCTGCTTGGGCCACTGCTGTTCTTCATCCTGTTCAACGCGGTGCGTCTGCTGACCCGTTACTACGGTGTGGCTTACGGTTACCGTAAAGGGGTGGACATCGTTAAGGATATGGGCGGCGGCTTCCTGCAGAAACTGACTGAGGGGGCGTCAATCCTCGGCCTGTTTGTCATGGGGGCACTGGTTAACAAGTGGACGCACGTGAACATCCCGCTGGTGGTGTCCACCATCACCGGTCAGGATGGTCAGACCCGTGTTACCACCGTGCAGACGATTCTGGACCAGCTGATGCCGGGTCTGGTACCGCTGCTGCTGACCTTCGCCTGTATGTGGCTGCTGCGTAAGAAAGTTAACCCGCTGTGGATCATTGTTGGCTTCTTCGTCATCGGTATCGCGGGCTACGCTGTCGGTCTGCTGGGCCTGTAAGACATCACGTAATACGCCGGGGGCTTGCCCCCGGTTTTTTTATCTGGAGGATGAATGACTGTCACGGACATCGTACTGGTTTTGTTTATTGTGGCCCTTCTGGCATATGCGATCTATGACGAGTTCATCATGCCCCGCCGCCACGGCGAAACGCTGCTCTCCCTGCCCCTTCTGCGACGCGGCCGCGTGGATGCGTTTATCTTCGCCGGTCTCATCGTCATTCTTATATACAACAACGTGACCGGTCATGGTGCATTATTAACCACATGGTTATTATGTGCGCTGGCATTAATGGCGATTTATCTGTTCTGGATCCGTGTTCCGAAAATCATTTTTAAAAGCTGCGGGTTTTTCTTTGCCAATGTATGGATAGAATATAACCGTATTAAAGAGATGAATTTATCGGAAGACGGTGTACTGGTGATGCAATTAGAGCAACGCCGGCTGCTTATTCGGGTCAAGAATATTGACGACCTGGAAAGAATATACAAACTTATGCTTAAAACTCAGTAAGTTAACCACATAGCTTTGGCTATATTCTGCGTTTATTTTGCGCACCTGATATAGCCAAAGCTATATTCTATTCTGTCATTTCTCTTATATTTATTAACGTTATTTTCACGCATAAATCTAAATGAAAATCGTTATCAACACCTTGGAGAAATAATGCCGTTTCATTGTTGTTTTATATTCTCAAAATATGTTAAGGTTGCGCCCGTCGTTGGGGAGTAGCTGATTTCCTGTTCGCAGGAAATGTACGTGTCAACATACTCGTTGAAAAACGTGGCACGTACGGACCGTTTGCCGCACAGATTTGTGCAAGGCGGTCAGGCGAGACCATAGATACATCAACTGCTGTTTACTGGGGGCAGTGATGTGTCATATGGATATCTCCCGGTCTGGACGCTTTAATGAATATCTCCGCAACCCTTCTTCTTGCTTTCGGTATGTCCATGGACGCTTTTGCCGCTTCCATCGGTAAAGGTGCCTCGCTGCACAAACCCAAATTCTCTGAAGCGCTACGCACAGGCCTTATCTTTGGTGCTATCGAAACGCTGACACCTCTCATCGGCTGGGGTCTTGGTATGCTGGCAAGCCAGTTCATACTGGAGTGGAACCACTGGATCGCTTTCGTGCTGCTCGTATTTCTGGGGGGGCGAATGGTGATTGAAGGTTTTCGTGGCAATGGCGATGAGGAAGACGAGCCGCAGCACCGCCACGGTTTCTGGCTGCTGGTGACCACTGCCATCGCCACCAGTCTCGACGCCATGGCCGTCGGTGTGGGCCTGGCATTCCTGCAGGTCAATATTATTGCGACCGCGCTGGCCATTGGTTGTGCCACGCTGATTATGTCGACGCTGGGAATGATGGTTGGCCGGTTTATTGGCCCTCTGCTGGGCAAACGCGCCGAGATCCTGGGCGGTATCGTGCTGATTGGCATTGGTGCCCAGATCCTCTGGGCACACTTCGCCGGTTAATCTTCGCGCTGCCAGCAGTGGATACTGAAATCTGTCTGGCAGCGAAACGTTGTTTGCTTCGCTAAGGTTTCCCACACGTCCGGTTTCGCCCGCCATGCAAATGGCGTCATCTGCAACAACGCTACAGCTTCTTCCCCTGCCAGGTTCATCTCGTAGGCCAGCGTCTGCTCCTGCTTCAGCGTAAAGCCCGCCAGTTGCTCAGAATGTGGCGCATGCAGCCGAACATCATCATAGATAAGCCCTTTAAGCTCCATCAGATGTCGGGGACCTGGCGTGACGGTAATGACCCATCCGCCCGGTTTGATAACGCGTGCCAGCTCCTGCGCCTTACAGGGCGCATAGATGCGGATAACCGCATCCATGCTGGCATCGTCAAATGGCAGTCGGTGGCTCGATGCCACGCAGAACGTCACGCCGGAGTAGCGTTTTGCCGCCGCGCGGATAGCCACTTTGGAAACATCCAGACCAAATGTCTGCGCGCCCTTCTCTTGTGCAACCTCAGCAAACCGCGCGGTGTAATACCCTTCCCCGCAGCCAATATCCAGCACGCCTGCTGCACTGTCAGTCAGATTATCTTCCAGCAATTGCGCGACGGCCTCTCTGAGTGGCTGATAGTGCCCGGCGTCGAGAAATGCCCGACGTGCCTGCATCATCTCAGCACTGTCACCCGGATCGCGCGAGCGCTTATGCTGCACCGGCAGAAGATTCACGTAGCCTTCTTTCGCCATATCAAACTGATGTCCGTGCGGACAGGCATAACTTTTTTCTGATCGCGTCAGACGCGCGTGGCAAAGGGGACAACTGAAGGACATGGCAGCTCCGGGGCGTAAATCAAAGGGCGAAGTGTACCGCTATTCGCCCCGGTATAAAACGCCTGGGTTAACGCATGACGATAAGGTGCGAGGAATCAGGCGCCAGACCATCGGGTTTGACGTTCTCAAGACGCAATACGTTACCCATAATCTCGCTGAATACCGGTGCGGAGACGGCGCCGCCATAGTACGCTCCGTTTTGAGGATCGTTAATCACGACCACCAGCGCAAAACGCGGATCGCTGGCAGGCGCGACGCCCGCGGTATAGGCGACATATTTATCGACATATTTGCCGCTGTCATCGATTTTCTTCGCCGTACCGGTTTTCACCGCCACACGGTAATCACGCACCGCAGCCTTAACGCCGCCCCCGCCCGGCAGCGCAACGCTCTCCATCATATGCTCGACCTGATGAGCAATCTCTTCCGGCATGACTCTGTGCCCGATAACGGGTGGATCGATACGGGTAATTGAGAGGGGCCGTTCCAGCCCGAAGCCGCCGATGGTGGCATAGACGTGCGCCAGTTGGAGGGGGGTGACCATCAGGCCATAGCCAAAGGCGAAGGTCGCCCTGTCGAGCTGGCTCCAGTATTTACGCTGGGGTAACAGACCGGCGCTCTCGCCGGTTAAGCCAAGCCCGGTGTTTGTACCAAAACCAAAGTTCCGGTAGGTATCAATCAGGTGCTGAACAGGCATCGCCAGCGAGAGGCGCGATACGCCAGTGTCGCTCGATTTTTGCAGGATCCCGGTCATCGAGAGTTCAGGGTAGTAACCCACATCCCGAATGCGGTGCCCGTCAAGCATATACGGATGGGTGTCAATGACGCTGTCAGGCTGCACCAGCCCCTGTTGCAATGCCGTCATCAGCACAAGCGGCTTCACGGTTGAACCTGGCTCGAACGTATCGCTGATGGCACGGTTACGAAAATCGTCTATTGTCGCGCCCTGGCGGTTATTGGGGTTGAAATCCGGATAGCTCGCCATCGCGAGGATTTCACCGGCGGGGATATTAATGAGCACTGATGCCCCCGACTCCGCCTTGTTCCAGGCCACTGCGTTATCAAGCGCATCTTCGGTGATGGTTTGCAGGCGCTCATCAATACTGAGCTGAATATTGTGCGCAGGCACCGGCGCGACTTCCGTCAGATTTTCCACCACACGACCGTAACGGTCTTCCCTGACCTGCCGGACGCCCGGCTTGCCTGTTAACTGGGTGTTGAAACTTTTCTCCACCCCCTCAATACCCTGACCGTCAATATTGGTGAAACCAATCAGGTTTGCCGCCACATGCCCGGCAGGATAAAAACGGCGTGATTCATCGCGTAAATTGATACCCGGCAAATTCAGCTTATCGATCCATTTTGCCTGAGCAGGATCCACCTGCCGGGCAAGGTAGATGAACCTCCCCAGTGGATTCGCGTTAATCCGTGATGACAGGGTGTTCAGGGAGAGATGTAACGCATTCGCCAGCGCCTGCCAGCGATCGTCAAAGCCCACGCCCCCTTTTGCCAGCACCGTTTTTGGGTCGGCCCACACGGCCCTGACCGGGACACTGACCGCCAGCGGCCGGCCCTCACGATCCATGATCATTCCGCGGGGAGCATCAATCGGCAGTTCGCGCAGCGATCGCATATCCTCCTGCTTGACCAGGTTATCAGGTTTAATAATTTGCAGCCAGGCAACACGGCCCAGCAAAAACGCCAGACTGCAAAAAATGGCTAAACAGAGCAGCGCAAAACGCGCCGGCGTGAAATTGCCGGCGGTCGTTATCATTTTCTTCTTCACCTGAACCCCAGGACTGTTAAACAACGCCCTGATTTAACGGGAAAAGACGGCCAGAGGGAGGGAAAACAGTGCTACTAACCTCGTAGCTTTGCAACAAGTTACTAACAAGAGCGGGGATGGTAATATTTTGAAAGATAAGGCACATAAAAAAGCCCCGCTATATGCGAGGCTTTATGTCTGAGAGTGAAGTACTACGTGCTTCAGTCAGCAGTGGTTCGATCAGATAGCAGTTACGTTAACTGCAGCTGGGCCTTTCTGGCCGTCCTGAATTTCGAACTCAACGTTCTGGCCTTCAGCCAGAGTTTTGAAGCCGTTACCCTGGATTGCAGAGAAGTGTACGAACACGTCTTTGCTGCCGTCAGCAGGAGTAATGAAACCAAAACCTTTAGACTCGTTGAACCACTTAACTTGACCTTTAATCTTTGCCATTTGCAAAATTCCTTAGAGTGTTTTCTTAGCCCGCAGGCATTACTGAGATAAAACTGAGACATTACTGCATGAGGCACTAATATAAGGTTCGGCAGAGAAGCGGTATTCAACGACAACGTGTTTACTCAGGACTTCTTTACTGAAAATGCCACACATAAACAGAACTGTACCTCGTTTGACCCAAAACGTGTTATCACACACTATGTTTAATATGGCAAGCCATTTTTAAACATGTCTCGATCCGCCGCACAAATTCGAACTGTGCCGGTATGCTTTTACACAATTATGCGCATGACATATGGACAGCCCTGCTCACTTACACAGACTCGCCGTTGGTTTCACAACCGCTGTTATCTAAGACTTTTTTAACATAGCTCAATCATTCCAGTGCGTCCAGCAACCCGCTAAGAAAAAACCCCTACATTGATTGAGTTAGAACAATTTGTGAAAACTTATGCTTAAATCATTGTAACGCCCCTGTATTGTTACAGTGGAAATACAATGTTAATCCTTCACGCTAAACTGTATTAAAAAGCACCAGCTAATAAAGAATGTTATGCACCAAAATAATGAAATTTTTATGACTCTGCATCAAAACAAGGCAAGCAAAACGTTTCGATAAAAATAAAACATTCTTTAGACCTTAGACATACAGAATATATGCAACAATCCAGCGCTTCGTTTATAAGGATAAATATTCACCAATTTTCAGTATCCTGAAGGAATTATTAACCGGTGCTAAATTATCGAGGACTGCAGTTAACTCTCGCACTGGGTCATCAAGCGATTCATCAGCCAGTTCAAACACGCCCCAGTGAATGGGAAACGCCAGTGGGCATCCCAACTGTTGCCACAACGCAACGGCAGATTGCGGATCCATATGATGTATGGCCATGAACCACCGTGGTGCATAAGCGCCAACGGGCAACGCCGCGGCGTCAATTTTACCCAGCCTTTCCGGTATTAGGAGCAGTTCAGGTGAATAGCCCGTGTCGCCGCTAAACCAGAAACGATGATGCCGCCCTTCAAACACCCAGCCACACCACAGGGAGCGATTGCGGTTCCAGAGCGTGCGCATACTCCAGTGCTGCGCCGGTACGGCGGACAGCGTTATCCCCTGCCAGGTGAAACTCTGCCACCAGTCGAGCTCAACAATGCGTCTTGCCCCCCGGCGGCGAAACCAGTCTGCCAGACCTAAGGGAACAAACAGAGTGACGTCGGGGAAGCGTTTAAGGATCCGGCGAATGGTCGCGTCATCCAGATGATCGTAATGATTATGGGAGATAACCACTGCATCGAGTTGCTGGAGCTGTTCGACAGACAGAGCGGGAGGCGTTTTACGTTGTGGTCCGAGGAAAGGTAAGGGAGAGGCGCGGCGAGAAAAAACGGGGTCGGTCAGCAGGGTGTTGCCATCAATGTGCAACAACAGGCTTGCGTGTCCGAGCCACCATACCCCATTTTCCTGCGGCGGCTTAAGCGTTGCCGGCTGCCACCACTGGCGGATAAAGTCCTCATATCCGTTTGCCGGGGGGCGGGGTAAGCCAGCTTCTTTGCGCGCTTTTCGCCAGCGATCAACGTCACCGGGCTGATGCCCGACGGGGTCAGTATTACGAAAACCGTTCGGTGTGTGATGTTTCAGGGAGGGGTCATACCAGGGATTTTTCCAGACCACAGCCACCTCCCGGATAAGACAAATTAACGCTCAGCCACCAGGCGGATAAAGTCATCCTGCTCAGTGTTGTCTTCAGCAACCGCGTCTTTCGCCGACTCTTTCTCTTCTGGTTCGTTAGCCTCACACAGACGACGTAACAGCGCGTTCTGACGTTTTTGTTGGTCAAGCAGCGCTTCCAGCAGTTCGATCTGCTCGTTTGTACGGGAACTGGCACGG
Source organism: Enterobacter cloacae complex sp. 2024EL-00711 (assembly GCF_047529885.1). Taxonomy (NCBI): domain Bacteria; kingdom Pseudomonadati; phylum Pseudomonadota; class Gammaproteobacteria; order Enterobacterales; family Enterobacteriaceae; genus Enterobacter; species Enterobacter cloacae complex sp. 2024EL-00711. The sequence continues at coordinate 605,847 of NZ_JBLIZC010000002.1, read as the reverse complement.
TTTACGAAAAACCAAATGACAAGCCCCACCAGCAGAACAACCAACGAGATCATCAGGGATGCCATATTTAGCAGCCCTGAATTCAGTAACTCACCCATTTCACCACCTCAATAAAAACGTCTATCTTACCACTGGTGTGAAGGAAGGAAATCACCTTGAGAAAAAATGCGTGTTACCACGGAATAAACTTATTGATTGCGCAAACGCCGCTAAAAAACTGTACATCCTGATCGCACATCACATTGATAGTCTGCGTCCACAACACCACACAGGCTACCAGCACAATAATCAGAATCACCCAGCGTATTTTTTTCACTCCACACTCCGTCTAAAGGCCCGATATAACCAGGTTATCACGGCTATCTTAAACAAGGACTAACTGTACCGCCATCTGGTCGTTTTCAGAATCATGCACTTGTTTCATAGAGTAAACCGTTTAGGCTTACTGCATGACAACAAAGATAAAGAGGCAATGATGCATTTAATCATTCGTACAATTATTGCACTGGCCGTAGTATGGGTTGGCCTTCTGTTAACCGGCTATGGCGTGCTTGTGGGAAGCACCGAAAACGCCGCTGGATTAGGGATTCAATGCAAATACATGACCGCTCAGGGCATGAGCACGGCACAATATATTCATTCAGACAGCGGGATCATTGGTTTAACCAACTGCCCGGTTCTGCGTAAAACATCCGTCGTCATTGATAACGGCTAATCACCCCGATTGATACTGATAAAAAACGCCGCACTGTGTGCGGCGTTTTTTGTGCCCGTAAGGATCAGAACGGGTAGTCGTTATAGCCCATTTGTTCAGAAATCTTGCGTGCGGCTGTATGGAGAATCGCCACATACTCATGCAGACGTTCTTCAGAAAAGCGCAGGGTCGGGAAAGAGATACTCAGCCCGGCAATGACAACGCCAAAGCGGTCAAATACCGGCACACCGATACAGCGCAGCCCTTCTTCCTGCTCTTCGTTATCTTCGCCATACCCCTGCTCACGTACTTTGTCGAGCACGGCCAATAACTCGTCAGTGCTGGTAATAGTGCGTTCAGTACTGCGCTTATATTCCACGCCTTCGAGGATCTGCTTCACTTCTTCGCGATCGCGCCACGCCAGCAGCACTTTGCCAATCGCGGTACTGTAAAGCGGATTACGACGACCGATACGTGAATACATGCGCAGGTTGTACATGGAGTCGATTTTATGGATGTAGACAATGCTGTCTTCATCCAGTGCCCCCAGGTGGATAGTCTCTTTGGTCAGGCGAGAGATCTCACGCATCTGGATATCTGCGCTGCGGATCAAATCCACGTTTTGCAGCGCACGGGCCCCAAGCTCGAACAGTTTCAGTGTCAGAGAATACTTTTCAGACTCGCCTTCCTGTGCGACGTAACCCAGTGACTTCATGGTTTGCAAAAAGCGATAAACGGTGCTTTTCGACATCATCACACGCTGCGACAACTCTGTAATACCAATTTCACGCTCTTCTCCGAGCGCCTGTAAGATGCCAAACACCTTCAGCACGGAAGAAACAGAATCTGGCTGTTTATCCAAATCTGCAATTGCCATTTACCACCTCATAGAGAGTGTTTTATAAAAATCAGAACCGGTTTTTATTATAAATTCCCGTCATGTTACCTGCAATCGATCCTCGTTTACTTCGTTACAAATCTGCGACATAAAACTGAAATAACGATGCTAAAATAGTTACCCTGAGAATAATTTCACACTGAGCTTTTCATCCCTAATGGAAAAAAACCTGTCCGATGGCCTGCCTTTGCCCCAGCGGTATGGCGCTATCGCCACGATTGTTATCGGTATTTCAATGGCCGTCCTTGACGGTGCAATCGCTAACGTTGCCCTGCCAACCATTGCCAGCGACCTGCATGCCTCCCCTGCCAGTTCTATATGGATAGTCAATGCCTACCAGATAGCGATCGTGGTTTCACTGCTCTCGTTCTCTTTCCTGGGCGATATGTTCGGTTACCGACGGGTGTATCAATGTGGCCTGCTGGTGTTCACCTTTACTTCACTTTTCTGTGCCCTTTCTGATTCGCTGCATACTCTGACGCTTGCGCGCATAGCGCAGGGTTTTGGGGGGGCGGCACTGATGAGCGTCAACACGGCGTTGATCCGCTTAATCTATCCGCAGCGTCATCTGGGACGCGGTATGGGGATAAACTCGTTTATTGTCGCCGTCTCGTCTGCGGCCGGGCCAACCCTTGCGGCGGCCATACTCTCTGTCGCGTCCTGGCAGTGGTTATTCGCCATTAACGTACCGCTGGGTATTGTGGCCCTCTTCTTTGCTCTGCGCTATCTTCCCGCGAACGGTCCCAAAAGCACGATGCCACGCTTTGACCTTATCAGCGCAGTGATGAATGCCCTGACCTTTGGCCTGCTGATTACTGCCCTGAGCGGCTTTGCACAAGGTCAGTCCCTTTTACTTACCGCCGCGGAGCTCATTGCGTTGCTGGTGATTGGCTTCTTCTTTGTACGCCGCCAGCTCTCGCTCCCTGTCCCTTTATTGCCTGTCGACCTGCTGCGTATTCCTCTTTTTTCTCTCTCGATTTGTACCTCTGTTTGCTCGTTCTGCGCCCAGATGCTGGCCCTGGTCTCTCTGCCCTTCTTCCTGCAAAGTGTGGTCGGACGCACTGAAGTCGAGACCGGACTGCTGTTAACGCCGTGGCCACTGGCGACGATGGTAATGGCGCCGCTGGCAGGGTATTTGATTGAGCGCGTCCACGCCGGATTGCTTGGCGCGCTGGGGCTTGCCGTCATGGCCACGGGGCTGTTCGCACTCGCACTACTCCCCTCATCACCCACCGATCTGGATATCATCTGGCGCATGATCCTGTGCGGTGCAGGGTTCGGTCTGTTCCAGTCGCCTAACAACCACACCATCATCACCTCAGCGCCGCGCCATCGCAGCGGTGGTGCCAGCGGTATGTTGGGCACCGCACGTCTGCTGGGACAAAGCACCGGCGCGGCCCTGGTCGCGCTGATGTTTAATCTTGCCGGGCAAAATGGCAACCACGTTGCACTTTTCACCGCAGGCGCCCTTGCCACTCTCGCCGCCATCATCAGCGGGCTGCGCATTACCCAGCCCAGAGTACAGGCATAAAAAAAGCCGGGCGGATATCACCAGCCCGGCTCATTGCTCTTCTTGGCGTTACTTCAGGTATTCACCACTGCGCAGCGCTTCGATACGTTTATCCAGCGGCGGGTGACTCATAAACAGCTCGCTCAGCGATTTTGATTTACCATTAATGCAGAATGCCATAATGCTGGTCGCTTCCTGCGGTTCATAGCTGGTTTTCAGACGCTGCAGCGCGGCAATCATCTTCTCACGGCCAACCAGTTTCGCCGAGCCGGCATCCGCGTGGAACTCACGATGACGGGAGAACCACATGGTGATGATGCTGGCCAGAATACCGAATACCAGCTCCAGTACCGTCGCAACCGCGAAATAGATCAGCGGGTTGCCGTTGCTCTCTTCCCCTTCATCGCGGTTCCCGCCCATAAAGCCTGCCGCGATCTGCGCCAGAATACGGGAGATGAAGATAACAAAGGTGTTCACTACGCCCTGGATCAGGGTCATGGTGACCATGTCGCCGTTCGCGATATGGCTGATTTCGTGAGCGATAACCGCTTCGGCTTCGTCACGGCTCATGTTCTGCAACAACCCGGTGCTGACGGCAACCAGCGACGCATCACGACGGGCACCTGTGGCAAAGGCGTTAATATCTGGCGCGTGGTAAATGGCCACCTGCGGCATGGCGATACCCGCCTGCTGCGATTGCTGAGCCACGGTATTCATCAGCCACTGTTCCATATCGTTACGCGGTTGCTCAATGACTTCACCACCTACCGATTTCAGTGCCATCCATTTCGACATCAGGAGTGAAACGAATGAGCCACCAAAACCAAACAGCAGCGCCATAATCAACAGACCCTGAACGCTGCTCGACTGAATTCCTGTCAGGCTTAGCACGAGCCCGAAAACCACCATCACCGCAAGGTTGGTGAGCAGGAAGAGCGCGATTCGCATCATAATTTTCTTTTAACCTCAGTTTAACAAAGCGCACTATGCGATTACCCACATCGTATGGGTATTACGGCTATTTTCAAGCATCCATCGGGCGTAAGTCACCAGAAAGACACAACTTTACACAATTGGAAATTTGCCTGACGGGAGAATGCGGAACAAAAAGAAACAGGCACAATTTCTTGTGCCTGTTGGGGGATTATTTTGCCGGTGCGGGTTGCACGGCGGGCTTCGCCTTTTCCTGATTCGCCAGGTCAAGAGCGATATGCACCGTCTCGTCGAGGTAAGGATCCGGCTCCTGGTAATCTTTTGGCAGATCGTCCAGTTTCTTGAGCAGAGGCTTACCTTCACGCTTGAAGCGATCGTTGATACGCGCCAGACGCGTTGCATCATCTTCGTTGTTCTCTTTCTCACGCTGAGCGTAGTTGAGAGAAACAATATTCCGCTTATCTTTCAGGGCATTGAAACGAGCAATATCCTTCAAGATGTACTGGAATTCCGGATCTTTGGCGATGCGATCGTTGTGCGCTTTCAGCAGTTCAGGACCAAACTGCGTCATATCACCCGCTTTCACGTAGGTCGCGGCGTTAATGCTATCCCACGGCAATGCGTTATCTTCAAACTTCTCGCCGGTTTCAGTCTCTTCCGTGCCCGTCGGCATCATGATATCCGGCGTCACGCCTTTACGCTGCGTACTGCCACCGTTCACACGATAGAATTTCTGAATGGTGTACTGAACCGAACCCAGTGCAGGCCATTCCGGACGCAGCATCTGATCGTAGATACGATTCAGAGAACGATACTGCTGTACGGTACCTTTACCAAATGTCGGCTCACCGACAATCAGCGCACGGCCATAGTCCTGCATAGCGGCGGCAAAGATTTCAGACGCGGAAGCACTGAAGCGATCGACTAAGACCACCAGCGGGCCTTTGTAATAGACCACACCATCGTTGTCGGCATCTTCACGTACTTTACCGTTGTTATCGCGCACCTGAACCACCGGACCAGACGGGATAAACAGCCCGGACAATGAAACCGCTTCGGTCAGCGCCCCACCACCGTTGCTGCGCAGGTCGATGATGACGCTGCTCACGTTCTGCTTTTCAAGCTTCTGCAGCTGGACTTTTACATCATCAGTCAGCCCGACGTAGAAGCCCGGGATATCCAGAACACCCACCTTCTCTTTACCCACGGTCTTCACCGACATTTTCACCGCGCGGTCTTCCAGGCGGATACGCTCACGCGTCAGGGTAACGATACGGGTTTTGGTGCCTTTACCGGCTGGCAGAATTTCAAGGCGAACTTTGCTGCCTTTCGGACCTTTGATCAGCGCAACCACATCATCCAGACGCCAGCCGATCACATCGACCATGTTCTGTCCGGTTTGACCCACACCAACAATGCGATCGCCTACGCTTATCGCTTTGCTTTTCGACGCCGGGCCACCGGCGACCATTGAGTTGATCACGGTGTAATCATCGTCCATCTGCAGCACCGCACCGATACCTTCCAGAGACAGGCTCATTTCGGTATTAAACTGTTCGGTATTGCGAGGCGAGAGATAATTGGTATGCGGATCGATTTCGTGAGCGAAAGCGGTCATTGCCAGTGAGAAAACATCTTCACTGTTGGTCTGAGCCAGACGACGAATAGCGAATTTGTAACGACGCGTCAGCGTGTCACGGATCTCTTTTTCATCTTTGCCGGTCAGCTTAAGGCTCAGCTCGTCGTATTTTACTTTTCCATCCCACAGCGCATTCAGCTCGGCTTCGTCTTTCGGCCAGGGCGCTTTGCTGCGGTCCAGATTAAAGGTGTCGTTGCCGGTGAAGTCCATCGGACGTTCCAGCACTTTCAGCGCATACTGATAGCGTTCAAAGCGGCGCTTTTGCGACAGGTTATAGAGATCGTAGAACAGATCCAGCTTGCCTGAACGCAACTCGTCACCCACCCCGGATTTACGCTTAGCGAACTGCTCGACATCGCTGGCGAGCAGTACGTTATGGCTGTAATCCAGCAAGTTCAGATAGCGGTCAAAGATTTTGGCCGAAAAGGCCTGATCGAGATCGAACTGACGATAGTGCGAACGGGTGAAGCGTGAGGTCACACGCTCGCTCACCGTCGCGTGCTGCGTCTCTTCCTTGAGGACCGGAATTTGATCAACACGCGTGATATCGTCCACTGCGAAAGCATGGCCCGTTATAGCAAACAGGCCCGCCAACGCGGTGAGCTTAAAAAAAGTGTTCATGCCAGGCTTGGCCTCCGTTTCAGAACAACAAGTGTTCTGCGCGTACAATCATTGACATACCAGAAGTCAGCTGTACACGAACGCCATCTTTGGTGATTTCCAGTACGGTGGCGTCCATTGCGTTGTTACCCGCTTTCACCTTCAGTGCCTGACCCACGCTCAGGGCGTTAATGTCAGAAACCGGCGTATGGCGCGGCTCTTCACGAGGGGCGCGCGTGGCTTTAGCTGCTGGTTTGTCAGCACGCGGTTTGCGATCGTTATTATCGTTACGACGCGGCGCTGGGCGTGGTTTACGCTCACGACGAGGCGCTTCTTCCTGGCCGTTTGCCGCTGCGGCTTCGCGTTTTTTCGCTTGCTGTTCTGCACGTTGTGCCTGAACGCGTGCTTTGGCTTCTTCCAGCTGTTTACGTGCGTGCTCAACGTGCTGCTCGTCCAGCTCACCACAAGGGTTGCCGTCAAGATCAACACGCGTCGCGCCCGCTTTGATACCGTACAGGTAACGCCAGCTCGAAGTATAAAGACGTAAGGCGGAACGAAGCTGAGTTTTGCTGAGGTTCATTTCCCCCTCAACGCGTGCCACCAGATCCTGAAAAATACCGACTTTCAGGGGACGAGCTTCACCTTCAGCACTGAAGCACTGTGGGAAACGCTCGGCCAGAAATGCGATAACTTCTTTACTGCTATTCAACTTAGGTTGATTTTCCATGAAATTTCCTGATTACAACGGACGTTGCCAACAAGCGCAGGCATGAACAGGCGTCATTATAATGACGCTATCAGTAAATGCTACGTTATCCGTTGATTATCCTGCTACGCTCGCAAAGAATTTTTGATAATCGGTTGCGGCGAGAACGTTTTCGAGGTTCGCCACCAGCTCGCGCAGCCCTTGTTCGTCCTCGGTTGTGAAGCGACTGAAGACCGTGCTGTCGATATCCAGAACGCCAATAATCTGATTTTTTACCACCAGAGGCAGAACGATTTCAGAATTACTGGCTGCGTCACAGGCAATGTGTCCGTCAAACGCATGGACGTCTTCGACGCGCTGTACCTGATTAGTCGCGACCGCTGTACCACAAACGCCGCGTCCTACGGGAATACGCACGCAGGCAATTTTCCCCTGGAACGGGCCAAGCACCAGCGTTTCACCTTCCAGAAGGTAAAAACCGGCCCAGTTAACGTCAGATAGCCGTTCAAACAGCAATGCGCTAGTATTTGCCAGAGTGGCTAAGAAGCTGGTCTCACCCGCCATCAATGCCTTAAAATCGCGGTTAAGATCCGCGTAGAATTCTGTTTTGTTCATTATTCAATCACTTAGTTGTCTTACAAAATTACCGCATAGCCTATTAAAATAAGCATTAAATGCGCTCATGCTCAAGATGAATCCGTTCATGAGTTAATATAACGTTCAACAATACTTATTTGTGCGCAGCTGATGGCCTTAAAAACAACCAAAATTACGCCGACAAAAAAGATAACTGTCCATACGGTAAGCGAAGCTTTGCCTCGTGCACATTATCAGCGTTGCCCGCAGTGCGATACGCTTTTTATGTTGCCGAAGATGAAATCGCATGAAAGTGCTTTTTGCCCCCGCTGCGACGCTAAAATTCGCGACGGCCGCGACTGGTCGCTGACCCGCCTCGCCGCGATGGCCATCACCATGCTGCTTCTTATGCCGTTTGCCTGGGGCGAACCGCTGCTGAAGCTGTACCTGCTTGGTGTGCGTATTGATGCCAACGTACTGCAGGGGATCTGGCAGATGACGCGCCAGGGTGACCCGCTCACCGCCGCCATGGTGCTGTTCTGTACGGTCGGCGCGCCGCTGGTGCTGGTCGCCGCCATTGCCTATCTTTGGTTTGGTAACATTCTGGGGATGAATCTCCGCCCCGTGTTGCTGATGCTGGACAAACTGAAAGAGTGGGTCATGCTGGATATCTACCTGGTGGGCGTCGGCGTGGCGTCCATAAAAGTGCAGGACTATGCATTCTTGCAGCCCGGGGTCGGACTCTTTGCATTTATTTGCCTCGTCTTGCTCAGCGTCCTCACACTCATTCATCTGAACGTCGAACAGCTCTGGGAGCGCTTTTACCCTCAGCGTCCGGCCACGCGACCGGATGAAAGTCTCCGGGTCTGTCTGGGGTGTCACTATACTGGCTTGCCCGACCCACGTGGCCGTTGCCCGCGGTGTCATATTCCCCTGAGACTGCGGCGCAACAACAGTCTGCAAAAATGCTGGGCCGCGCTGATTGCCTCGCTGGTCTTTTTGATCCCGGCCAATATGCTGCCGATTTCCATCATTTACGTGAATGGTGGGCGCCAGGAGGATACCATCCTCTCCGGGATCATCTCCCTCGCCCACAGCAACGTGGGGGTGGCAGCAATTGTGTTTATCGCCAGTATTCTGGTGCCGTTTACCAAAGTGGTGGTGATGTTTACCCTGCTCCTGAGTATTCACTTCAAATGTGAGCAAGGTTTACGTACCCGAATTCTGCTTTTGCGATTCGTCACCTGGATTGGCCGCTGGTCGATGTTGGATCTGTTCGTGATTTCGTTGATGATGTCGCTGATCAATCGCGACCAGTTATTAGCTTTTACAATGGGACCCGCAGCTTTTTATTTCGGCTCCGCGGTGATATTGACTATTCTTGCTGTGGAATGGCTGGATAGCCGCTTACTTTGGGATGCACATGAGTCAGGAAACGCCCGCTTCGCCGACTGAAGCGAGAATTAAAACAAAACGCCGCATTTCTCCATTCTGGTTGCTGCCTGTCATCGCCCTGATGATTGCAGGCTGGCTTATCTGGACGAGCTATGAAGATCGCGGAAGCACCATCACCATTGACTTCCAGTCTGCCGACGGCATTGTGGCCGGGCGAACCCCTGTCCGCTTCCAGGGGGTTGAGGTAGGTACCGTTCAGGACATCAGCCTGGGAAAAGGGCTGAATAAAATTCAGGTCCGCGCCAGCATTAAGTCCGATATGCAGGATGCGCTGCGCAGCGAAACGCAGTTCTGGCTGGTAACGCCTAAGGCCTCTCTGGCGGGTGTTTCAGGGCTGGATGCACTGGTTGGCGGTAACTACATCGGCATGATGCCGGGTAAAGGTGAACCGCAGGATCACTTTGTTGCGCTGGATACCCAACCAAAATACCGACTGAATAACGGCGATCTGATGATCCATCTGCAGGCACCGGATTTGGGTTCCCTCAACAGTGGCTCACTGGTTTATTACCGTAAAATTCCGGTAGGTCGCGTTTATGATTACGCCATCAACCCGAATAAACAGGGCGTGACGATTGATGTGTTAATCGATCGCCGCTTCACTAACCTGGTGAAAAAAGGCAGCCGTTTCTGGAACGTCTCCGGCGTGGATGCTGACCTCAGCCTGAGCGGTGCCAAAGTGAAGCTCGAGAGCCTGGCCGCACTGGTCAACGGCGCCGTTGCCTTCGACTCTCCGGAAAACTCCAGCCCGGCCACGGCAGATGATACCTTCGGATTGTATGCTGACCTGGCGCACAGCCAGCGCGGCGTGATCGTCAAACTCGCCCTGCCCGATGCTAAAGGGCTGAAAGCGGGTTCCACACCGCTTATGTATCAGGGATTGCAGGTTGGGCAGCTCACCAAAATGACGCTCAATCCAGGCGGTTCCGTGACCGGTGAGATGACCGTCGACCCGAGCGTGGTTGATCTCCTGCGTGAAAAAACGCGCATCGAGATGCGCAGCCCAAAACTGTCTCTGAACGATACCAGCCTGAGCAATCTTCTGACCGGCAATACGTTTGAACTGATCCCCGGTGAAGGTCAACCCAGCAACAGTTTCGTTGTTGCGCCGGCAGATAAAGCGCTACTTCAAAAACCGGGCGTCGTAACGGTAAAACTGACCGCGCCTGAAAGTTACGGTATCGAAGCCGGCCAGCCGCTGATTCTGCATGGCGTCCAGGTGGGCCAGGTGCTGGAGCGTACGCTCTCTGAAAACGGCGTGAGCTTCTCGGTGGCTATCGATCCGCAATACAGCGACCTTGTCCATGGCGACAGTAAATTTGTGGTGAACAGCCGCGTCGACGTGAAGGTTGGCCTCGACGGTGTTGAGTTCCTCGGTGCCAGCGCCAGCGAATGGGTTAACGGTGGGATCCGCATTTTACCGGGTAATAAAGGCCCGGTGCGCGACAGTTATCCGCTGTATGCCAACCTGGACAAAGCGATTGAAAACAGCATGAGCGATCTCCCAACCACGACACTGACGTTAAGCGCCGAGACGCTTCCTGATGTCCAGGCTGGCTCCGTCGTGCTGTACCGGAAGTTTGAGGTTGGGGAAGTGATTGCCGTACGCCCTCATGCGGACGCGTTTGATATCGAACTGCATATCAAACCGGAGTATCGCAAGTTGCTGACCCCGAATAGCGTGTTCTGGGCCGAAGGTGGTGCGAAAGTGCAGCTTAACGGTAACGGGCTGACCGTGCAGGCCTCCCCGCTTTCACGTGCGCTGCGCGGAGCGATCAGCTTCGATAACCTCAGCGGTGCGGGTGCAAACCTGCGTAAAGGCGATAAGCGTATTCTCTTCCCGTCTGAAACCGCTGCCCGTGCCGTTGGCGGACAGATTACCCTGCATGCTTTTGATGCAGGGAAGCTGGCGGAAGGGATGCCTATCCGTTATCTGGGTATTGATATCGGGCAGATCCAGAAGCTGACGCTTATCACCGCGCGTAACGAGGTGCAGGCCACCGCCGTGCTCTACCCGGAATATGTTCAAACCTTCGCCCGCTCAGGCTCCCGCTTCTCGGTGGTGACGCCACAGATTTCGGCCGCTGGCGTTGAGCACCTCGACACTATCCTGCAGCCTTATATCAACGTCGAACCCGGTAAGGGGAATGCTCGCCGTGACTTTGAACTGCAGGAAGCCACGATCACTGACTCTCGCTATCTGGATGGCCTGAGCATTGTGGTGGAAGTGCCGGAAGCAGGCTCGCTGAACATCGGCACACCAGTGCTGTTCCGCGGGATTGAGGTGGGTACAGTGACGGGCCTGACGCTCGGTACGCTCTCTGACCGCGTGATGGTGGCATTACGCATCAGCGATCGTTACCAGCACCTGGTGCGTAATAACTCGGTGTTCTGGCTGGCCTCCGGCTATTCACTGGACTTCGGTCTGACGGGCGGGGTGGTGAAAACCGGCACCTTCAACCAGTTCATTCGTGGCGGTATTGCTTTCGCTACACCACCGGGGACGCCGCTGGCGCCGAAAGCGCAACCGGGCAAACACTTCCTGCTGCTCGAAAGCGAGCCGAAAGAGTGGCGTGAATGGGGCACTGCCCTGCCGCGTTAATCTCAGGGCTCCGGTGTCAACGCACCGGAGCCTTTATGTTACACTGCGCCCCTGAACTTTTCCCTGTGGTGTGCACGTGGCTCAAAACTCCGTATTTCTTCCTGAACAATTCCTGGCGCAGATGCGCGAGGCGCTTCCTTCTCACCTCTCGTTAGACGATTTTATCGCCGCCTGTCAGCGGCCGTTGCGCCGGAGTATTCGCGTCAACACGCTGAAAATAAGCGTCGCCGATTTTCTGGCGCTGGTCTCGCCGTATAACTGGCAACTGACGCCAGTACCGTGGTGTGCAGAGGGTTTTTGGATTGAACGGGATGACGAAGCGTCGTTGCCATTGGGCAGTACCGCAGAACATCTGAGTGGTCTGTTTTATATCCAGGAAGCCAGCTCGATGCTGCCGGTTGCCGCCCTGTTTGCGGATGATAATACGCCAGAACGCGTCATGGATGTCGCTGCCGCGCCGGGCTCCAAAACCACGCAGATTGCCGCCAGGATGGGAAATCGCGGGGCCATTCTCGCCAACGAGTTCTCAGCCAGTCGCGTTAAAGTTCTGCACGCTAACATCAGCCGCTGCGGGATCCATAACGTTGCCCTGACGCACTTCGATGGCCGCGTATTTGGCGCAGCCCTGCCAGAAGCGTTTGATGCCATCCTGCTGGACGCGCCCTGCTCCGGCGAAGGGGTGGTGCGTAAAGATCCTGATGCGTTAAAAAACTGGTCTGTAGAGAGTAACCTTGAGATTGCCGCCACCCAGCGCGAACTGATCGACAGCGCCTTCCATGCCCTGCGTCCCGGTGGCACATTGGTTTATTCGACCTGCACCTTAAACCGTGACGAGAACGAGGACGTCTGTCTGTGGCTTAAGACGCAATACCCTGATGCCGTCGAGTTCCTGCCGTTAAACGGTTTGTTCGCTTCAGCCAATGAAGCCGTCACGCCTGAAGGATTCCTGCACGTTTTCCCTCAGATTTATGACTGCGAAGGTTTTTTTGTCGCTCGTCTGCGTAAAACGCAGGCGGTTGAGCCACTGCCAGCCCCAACGTTTAAGGTCGGCAATTTCCCCTTCGCCCCCATGAAAAGGCGTGAGGCGGAGCAAGTCACTACCGCCGCCGCTAAGGTCGGGCTGGCCTGGGATGACACATGCCATCTTTGGATTCGCGATAAAGAGATTTGGCTTTTCCCGGCAAATATTGAGCCGCTTATCGGCAAGGTACGTTTTTCCCGCATCGGGATCCGCCTGGCGGAAGTGCACAATAAAGGCTATCGCTGGCAGCATGAGGCTGTTATCGCCCTCGCCGGCAGCGAGAATACGTTCGCCCTGACGCACCAGGAAGCCGAAGAGTGGTACCGGGGCCGTGATGTATATCCGGACAACACGCCATCGCATGATGAAGTGGTGGTGACCTATCAGGATTATCCGTTAGGGCTGGCGAAAAAGGTAGGCTCGCGACTGAAAAACAGCTATCCGCGAGAGCTGGTTCGTGATGGGCGATTGTTTACCGGTAACGATCGCACCGGCTGAAAAAAGCGCATTTTTTTACTGGCGATTTTGCTCTCCTTGTCTACGATCAAAAATGGATGCCCATACTGGTCATACCAGATTTTGATAACACACCCGGAGAGCAATATGACGAAAACCAGCGTGCGTATTGGCGCTTTCGAAATCGACGACGCAGAATTGCGCGGCGAAGCACAGGGCGAACGAACGTTAAGTATTCCCTGCAAATCCGATCCAGATTTGTGCATGCAACTGGATGCCTGGGACGCCGATACCAGCGTACCGGCAATACTTGATGGCGAACACTCAGTCCTTTACCGTGAGCATTACGATAGTCAATCCGATGCCTGGGTCATGCGTCTTGCCTGACCTAAAGAGAACCCGCCCGAAGGCGGGTTATTTATTACTGAAGCTGCGCCAGCGTAAAGTAACCATCGAAAACGGCGCCGGTATCAATGTAGTGCAGGTTATTAAAATCATACCGCCGGTCAAGTGGCGTATGTCCGAACCAGAAATGGTCCGCACCGCCGATCCCCTGCCCTTTCCCGACCATAAACCCCATCAGCCGGTCGCGATCCCATAGTACGTGCCGGGCGCTTACGGGTTTTTGCCAGCGGTATTCCGCTGCGGGATAGTCAGCGTGAGCAATCACATTCAAACCGTTTGCACAGGTTATCTCGATAATGTGCGGCAGTTCCCGACACGCATTAAGTAACGTCAGCGCCAGCTGCTGCTGTGTGTGCTCAAGGCGGGTAAACCAAATTCCACCATTCATTGTCCAGAGTGCAAAATCATTATTATCAAGGCTGTCTATAGCCATTTGTTCATGGTTGCCCCGTACTGCACGAAACCATTTTTCATTCATGAGCTGTAAACATTTAATACTGTCAGGGCCACGGTCAATTACATCCCCTACGGAAATAAGCAAATCCTCATAAGGATTAAAATGCCGGCGTTTCAGTTCATCCATGAGCCACTGATAACAACCATGTATGTCGCTGACAACCCAGACGTGCCGCCACTTCCCACCATCGATTCGCTGATACATAAAACCTCCTTGCTTAAGTATAGACGCAGCAGAAATTGCAGCTGACACGTGCAGCATTCACAAAGCCAAACGAACGGTAAACCAAATGGAAATAAAGATCCGCGCGCTATTAATCCCTTTTTGCTGACTCTTTAGAATAAGGCATGAATTAAACGAGAGGTCTTAACGTGTCTAATATGCACCTGCACAACGATGTGTTCTATCCGCATCGCACAAATATCATTTCCGAGCTGGTGAAAGGAAAACGCGTTCCGGGTCCAATCTGGCAGAAGCGCGAGTATCGTCTGAAGTTCCTGCTGCGCTCGCTCCTGTTCTGGTCTTCCACCCATCGCGTGCTGGAAACGCTCTCTGGACGTGATGATTTTGACCGTCTGCTGGCCTCTCAAATTACCTTACCGAGTAAAACCCATCGGCAGTATCTGATGCGTGGCCTGACGGCCGGCGATCGGGCTGACGCTATCATCAGCCATTATCACTGGGTCGATAGCCTGAAAAATATCACCCTCGCCAACGCGCTGACCAGCCCGCAAGAGCAGACGATAGTGCAATTTCAGGCAAAAAACGACGCGACGTATACCGTGAGTGCCTCCTCTGCCGGCAAAGCCGAGCGGGAAGGTGAAAGTACGCTGTGGCTGCGCGACAGCGAGAATACCGTGCTAGCAAGCCTGACGTTTAGCGTCGCACGCAGCAACGGGCAGCGAGTGCTGGTGATTGGTGGGCTTCAGGGGCCACGTCGCAACGTCTCGCATGACGCCATTAAACTGGCGACCCGCGCCTGCCATGGCCTGTTTCCAAAACGCGTGCTGATGGAAGTTGTTTTCCAGCTGGCCGCACATTCATCCGTCCGGGCGATTTTTGCTGTCGGTGATGAGGGGCACGTTTTCCGCGCACTGCGTTACCGCCTGAGCAAAGGCCGTCATTTCCATGCCAGCTATGACGAATTCTGGGCGAGTCTGGACGGTAAGAAAA
Source organism: Enterobacter cloacae complex sp. 2024EL-00711 (assembly GCF_047529885.1). Classification (NCBI taxonomy): domain Bacteria; kingdom Pseudomonadati; phylum Pseudomonadota; class Gammaproteobacteria; order Enterobacterales; family Enterobacteriaceae; genus Enterobacter; species Enterobacter cloacae complex sp. 2024EL-00711. The sequence continues at coordinate 590,722 of NZ_JBLIZC010000002.1, read as the reverse complement.
TCTCCCCCTTCTGCTGGCAACTGCCGTTACAGATGGAGCGTAAATCCCTGGAAGATATCGCCAGTAAAAAACGGGCGGAATATCGCCGTCGCTTTGAACTGCTTGACTGCATTGAGGCTGAGGTGAAATCACGCTTTTAAGCGCGCTGAGAGCTTTCTTCAACTCTGCACAAAAATTTAACAAAACCGGCAAAAAGGGCTGGACTTACGCCTGCCGTTTTGTGATATGGTTGAAGGCGGATCACTGAACGTGTCCCTTCTGAGAGAGCCAGTGAAAGGAATAAATCGTTTGCTTTCAATCAGATAAAAAGAGACCGAATACGATTCCTGTATTCGGTCCAGGGAAATGGCTCTTGGGAGAGAGCCGTGCGCTAAAAGTTGGCATTAATGCAGGCTAAGTCGCCTTGCCTTTTAAGAATAGATGACGACGCCAGGTTTTCCAGTCCTCAGTTAAAGCGGCCGGAAAAAAAGCGTATGAGCATCATTAAAAGTAAAAAACCGCAGTGCTTTCGCAAGCATCTGCGGTTTTTTATTGGAAACCCGAAGATTAACAAAGCGTGTCTGCACGCTCGATAAACGGTGCCAGGCTCATCTTCTGACCTGGATGTGCGGGATCATCAATCTGAATAACGCTGATTGGCTGTCCACTGCTTTTGCCACTGGCGACCTGCTGCTCTGCGACATCATTTAAAGGGTATTGCACCAGCGTGCTTGGGTTAATCGCATACAAGGCGTGCCCCGGACGGCAGGTCAGCATCACCTCTTCACGATTAAACGCCCATTTGTCCTTACCCACTTCAAAACGGCTGACGGTAATGACCTGTGGTGCGGCCAGGGCACTCCCCGTGCAGGCCAGCAAGATGAGAGAAAGTAGTGTCTTTTTCATAGGATAGTTAACCTTGTCAGAAGGGTTCCCAGGTCGCGAACAGACTGACTGTAGCCAGCACCAGCGCACCCAGCACCACTTCTGCTTGTGTCATTCTGATAAATATTTGTTGTTCTCGCCCGCTTTGCGCACGAAACCGTGGCACCAGAAAATACCGATTTGCCAGCGCAATTACCACCATCAAAGCCACCAGCGCACATTTGAACAACAAAAATTGCACGTAACGGGCCTGCCAGGGAATATCGATACCCAGAATAAACAGCGCATTGAAAACGCCGGTAAGCACCACGCCTGCTACGGCGTAATGCCCCACGCGTGAGAAGCGCATCATGGTGTAGATTGCGGCAGGCTGCCACTGCCCTTTCGCCAGACGCATGCAAAACAGCAGCGGCAGTAATCCGCCAAGCCAGGTTGCGGCACATAACACATGAAGAGCGTGATTAAGACGCTGCAATGCGCCCACCGCGCCTTCGTTCATTGTCGCATGCCCTACTCCCGCCAGCAGGACGAACTGTCCCATGGCGAGCAGTAACAGCCGTGAGCCTTTATGCGGAGCCAGCCATGCTGTACCGGCAGTAAGGGCCGCGAGAATAATTTGCCACAGCCAGACGCTTCCAAACTGCGTGCCCAGCACGCTACGCCAGATGTCGGGGTTGACGACATCGCCCCAGCCATTCCCCATTAACCCGCCCTGAAGCGTAAACATCAGGAGCGCTGTCATCAGGCTGATTAACGCCGCCATTCTCTGCTGCGACTGAAAACGCCGGGACATGAGCCGTTGCAGAGAGGAAGGAGCAAACCAGACACTATACAGCGCATTGCCAAAAATAAGCATTAACGCGCCGAAATGGAGAAAGCGCAGCCCTACGTAGCACATCGCCAGCATGCTATTTCACGCTAAAGTGATAACTGCCTTTTGTCTTGTGGCCGTCTACCGACACCACATGCCAGTCAACCTGGTAGGTTCCGGGCGTCAACTCGCCATCCAGCGGCACATTCAGCTGCGTCTTGTCTTTCTCATCGCGTTTAACGGCACCGGTCCTGATGGTCTGCTTTTGTGCATCCGTCACCACCACACCGCTAAAACCGGGCTCAATACCTTCTGAAAATGTCAGCGTCAGCGTCCGCGGTGCCGTCACGAGGCTATCTGCTGCCGGAGTCTGTTGTTTAAGGTGAGCGTGCGCCAGCACGGAGGGTGACATCACGCAAGAGGCCAAAAAGACCAGTGCGCCTGCCGCGCGGGAAGAGGATAAACCCATCGCAATCATTCCTTTTTGTTATGCCTGTATGGCAAAGAATAACTCTGTATAATAAGCGAGTCGAGGATCATCCCACCTCTGCTTGTCATCGTCGAGCAATCGCGGTAACGTTGCCGCCGTCTAAAAAGGAGAAGGTAATGAAGATCAATCTGGCCGCCCTTCCTCAGGACGAGATGGATAAAGTGAATGTCGATCTCGCTGCCGCTGGCGTCGCATTTAAAGAGCGTTACAACATGCCCATCGTGGCTGAAGTGGTCGAACGTGAGCAACCTGCTCATCTGCGCGACTGGTTTCGCGAACGCTTAATTGCGCATCGTCTCGCCTCAGTTAACCTCTCTCGTTTACCGTACGAACCTAAAGTTAAATAAGCTTAACGAGTCGTTACACTTCCTTACGCGGAATATGGCAGGATAAGAAAACCCTGATTAAATTAGGTGTATTCTTAAATCACTGCGACTCTGTGTAAAGGAAGTCACGATGTCACAATGGAATATTGCTGCGGCCCAGTATGCCGGGCTGCACCACAATGTAGATGAACATGTCGCGCACCATCTCCGTTTCATTGCCGAAGCGGCACGCCAGCAGTGCGATTTGCTGGTATTCCCGGAGCTCTCATTAACTGGCCCAGGGACAACGACGCTCCCTGCCCCTCCCGATGATAAACAGCTGGCCCCGTTGCTAAACGCCGCGAAATTATACCGGATCACTATTATTGCCGGGCTTCCGCTCGACGTGAATGGCCGTCGTCAGAAAGGCCTTGCTCTGTTTACCCCTTCTCGCCATAGCATCCTGCGCTACCCTCAGGGTCGTGGTGCAAGCCTGATCCCGGGTGATAAACAGCTGACGATCATCGATGCACATGCTGATTCGCCAAATCTCGACCCACAGGCGACGCTGTTTACCAGCTGCCAGTCAGTGGGAGATAGCCGCTGGCGGCAATCCATCAGTACCCTGCAGCGATTCGCACACAAATATGCCATTGCGGTGTTAATGGCGAACGCACGCGGCGGCAGCGCGTTATGGGATGAAAAAGGTCAGTTGATCGTCCGCGCGGACAAAGGTGAACTGCTATTGACCGGATCTCTTGGCAGACAGGGTTGGCAAGGCGATATCATTCCTTTAGGCTAGGCGTTTTAGGCTCAGGAGAGTTCAATGCTGCGCGTCATCGATACCGAAACCTGCGATCTTCAGGGCGGAATAGTGGAAGTGGCTTCTGTCGACGTGATTGATGGAAAAATAGTCAACCCAATGAGCCATCTGGTACGTCCCGATCGCCCGATCAGCCCGCAGGCAATGGCTATTCATCGCATTACAGAATCGATGGTGGCGGACAAACCGTGGATAGAAGAGGTGATACCCCACTATTACGGTAGCCCGTGGTACGTCGCGCACAACGCCAGTTTTGACCGCCGGGTGCTCCCCGACATGCCCGGAGAATGGATTTGCACGATGAAACTGGCGCGTCGTCTCTGGCCTGGGATTAAGTACAGCAATATGGCGTTGTACAAATCCCGTAAGCTGAGCGTCAGAACGCCGGAGGGTCTGCACCATCACCGCGCCCTGTATGACTGCTACATCACCGCCGCGTTACTCATTGATATTATGAATAACTCCGACTGGACCCCTGATGATATGGCGACCATTACCGGGCGTCCGGCGTTGCTGACTACCTTCACCTTTGGCAAATACCGCGGTCGGGCGGTTTCCGATATTGCGGATAAAGATCCGGGCTATCTGCGCTGGCTCTATAACAACCTCGATAAGATGAGCCCGGAACTGCGTTTAACGCTTAAGCACTATCTTGGCGAAGCTTAACGCTCCGCACGGCCTGGCAGCGTCTCCTGCGCCAGGCCAATCAAAAACGCATACTCCAGTGCCACGCCTTCGTAAGATTTAAATCGTCCCGATTTCCCGCCGTGACCGGAGTCCATATCCGTGCACAGCAGCAACAGGTTGTCGTCGGTTTTCAGTTCCCGCAGTTTCGCCACCCATTTTGCAGGCTCCCAGTATTGCACCTGTGAATCGTGCAATCCGGTGGTCACCAGCATGTGCGGATACGCTTTCGCTTCCACATTGTCGTACGGGCTGTACTCTTTCATGTAGCGATAGTAGATCTCATCCTGCGGGTTGCCCCACTCTTCAAACTCTCCGGTCGTCAGCGGGATGGATTCATCCAGCATGGTCGTTACCACATCGACAAACGGCACCTGCGCAATAATCCCTTTAAAGCGTTCGGGACGCTGATTGATGACGGCCCCCATCAATAATCCTCCCGCGCTGCCGCCCATACCAAAGCAAAGCCCAGGATCGCCATAGCCCTGCTCAATCAACGCATCGCAGACGTCGAGATAATCATTGAAAGTATTTTTCTTTTTCAGGAATTTCCCGTCTTCATACCAGTGCTGTCCCAACTCCCCGCCGCCGCGAACATGCGCAATGGCGAACACAAAACCGCGATCCAGCAGACTTAACCGGCTGCTGCTGAAATCAGCGTCCATGCTTGAGCCGTAGGAGCCGTAGCCGTAAACCAGAATCGGATTCTTACCTTTCTGGAAATGCGCCCGATGATAAACAAGCGAGACCGGCACCTCGACACCATCGCGGACGGTAACCCACAGGTGTTCGCTTCGGTAGTTGTCGGAATCGAACCCTTTCACTTCGGACTGTTTAAGCACCTGACGTTGCCCGGTGTCCATATCCAGCTCAAAGAGCGTATCGGGCGTGGTCATAGACGAGTAGCCGTAGCGCAGACGCGACGATTCCGGCTCAGGATTAAACCCTATCCACGTGACATAGGCCGGGTCGTCAAACGCAATCCCGATCACTTCCCGCGTTTTGCGGTTAATTTGCCGCAGGCTGGTCAGCCCCCGCTGGCGCTCCTCAACCACCAGCCAGTCGGTGAACAGCGTAAACCCTTCGAGCATCACCTGCTCCCGGGCGGGGATTAACACTTCCCACTTGCGTTCATCGCGTACTTTGGTTTTGTAGAGGCCAAAGTTTTTACCCTCCCGATTAGAGCGCAGGTAAAAGCTGTGCTGGAAGTGATCGAGGCTGTATTCATGATCTTTACGCCGCGGCAGGAAGCACAGCGGCTGCGCATCAGGTAGCTCGGCGTCCAGAAGCAGAACTTCAGAGGTGGTGGCGCTGGCCAGGAAGATAATCACATAGTGGCGGGACGAGGTTTTGTGCAGGCTGACATAAAACGTTTCATCTTTCTCTTCGTAAACCAGTTCGTCGTCAGCAGAATCCGTCCCAACGGTATGACGCCACACCTGGTAAGGCAGCAACGTGGAGGCATGCTTTTTGACGTAGTAGACCGTTTCGGAATCATTTGCCCAGACAAAGTCCGGCGAAACGTTATCCAGCATTTCCGGATACCAGTTACCGGTTTCCAGGTTGCGAAAACGCAAACCGTACTGACGACGGGAGAGGTAATCCTCCGCCAGCGCCATAATGGTGTTATCGGGGGAGATGGACATGCCGCCGAGGGTATAAAACTCGCTATGGGCGGCGCGCTGGTTGGCATCCAGCAAGATATCCCACTCATCCCATTCGGCGCATAACACCGACTGTCGCTGGTAGATGGGATACTCGTTACCAGGTTCGTAGATATGGCGATATCGATAGCCATTTTTGGTCCATGGCGCGGAAATATCGCGCTGGGGGATTCGCTGCACCATTTCATTTAACAGCTGGTCCTGCAACGCCTGCTGGCTGGACATGACCTTGCGGCCATAGTCGTTTTCCTCGTGCAGGTAGTCGAGCACTTCTGGCCGGGAACGGGAGTCGTCCCGCAGCCAGTAATAGTTATCTATACGCGTATCGCCATGCGTGGTGATCGCATACGGAGTACGTCGGGCTTTCGGTGGCATGTCATCATTCTTTTGAGTTTTACACCCTATAAGGTTGGCAAAACCCACGCATGATGCAAGCGAAACATGGCTGCGACGGCGGCAGTTAGCCCTGTAACGCCCGTTTTTGCTCCTGAATATCCTTCTCGATCCCGTCCCGGACACCTTGTGGGATCTTCAGGGCATCACCCAGCGCATTGAGATAGCTGCGCTCCATAAAGTGATCGATATCGATGGCGGCACAGCTCAGAAAATAGAGCTCAAGCGCCTCTTCCTCATTTTTCACGCTTTGCGCCAGACGCTGCGGTTCGAGTGGCTGTTCGATGGCCTGCGCCACCAGCGCTCTGCCCTTTTCTTCGACACCGGCCTCGCGCAGTTGCTGCTCAATCGCCGATCGTTCCTGGTCATCAATGTGCCCGTCGCTTTTCGCCGCGAACACCAGCGCCAGGATGAGCCGTTCGGTACGCAGATCCAGCGGCGAGGTCTGCTCACCAAAGTGGGGTTCGTCGCTGTGCGCGGTCCGCACTCTGTCCTTGTATTTGTTCCACAGTACGGTACCCGCAATAGCGCCGCCGCCCGCCAGCAGCGCGCCGGTACCATACTTTGCCAGTAACTTACGCGAGGATTTATTGGCAACCAGCAGTCCAGCCAGCCCGCCAAGCGCCCCCGGCACCAGGAGTTTGCTCAGCCCCTGCTCGCCGGATGACGACGTTTTCTGCCCCAACATGGATTGCAATTGATTTAGCCAGCCTGACATGGTTTCCCTCACTTAACGGTGAATATGTCTCCCAGCGTAAGCGAGCAGGCGTCAGGAAATGTCTGCCACGGCTAAAGAAGCGCAAATTTCTTAACCGCTCTCGGGCCCTGAACAAGACAGACGCAAACGTTTACGTTTATAATGCGCGCAACTTTTTCAGGGGGATTGTTATGACTCGTTTAGGAACCGCGCTGCGACCTGCGGCGACGCGTGTGATGCTGTTAGGATCGGGCGAACTGGGTAAAGAGGTCGCCATTGAGTGCCAGCGTTTGGGCGTGGAAGTCATTGCAGTGGATCGTTACGCTGACGCACCTGCCATGCATGTCGCCCACCGTTCTTATGTGATCAATATGCTGGATGGCGATGCCCTGCGTACGCTCATTACGCAGGAGAAACCGGATTTCGTGGTACCCGAAATTGAAGCCATTGCTACCGATACGCTGATCGCCCTTGAGCAGGAAGGCCAGCGCGTGGTGCCCTGCGCAAAAGCGGCCAAACTCACCATGAACCGCGAAGGCATTCGTCGTCTGGCGGCTGAAGAGCTGGCCTTACCTACCTCAGGCTACCGTTTTGCCGGCGATAAAGCCGCTTTCCTGCAGGCTGTCGACGAAATTGGCTACCCGTGCATCATTAAGCCCGTCATGAGTTCCTCCGGTAAAGGACAGAGCTTTATCCGCGACAGCAGCACTCTGGATAAGGCGTGGGAGTATGCCCAGCAGGGAGGACGTGCCGGTGCCGGTCGCGTGATTATCGAAGGCGTCGTAAAGTTTGATTTCGAAATCACGCTGCTGACGGTCAGCGCCGTTGATGGCGTCCATTTCTGCGATCCGATTGGCCACCGCCAGGAAGATGGCGACTATCGTGAATCCTGGCAGCCGCAGCAGATGAGCGACCTGGCGCTGGCACGTGCGCAGGAAATTGCCCGTAAAGTGGTTCTGGCGCTGGGCGGTTACGGATTGTTTGGCGTGGAACTGTTTGTCTGCGGCGACGAGGTAATTTTCAGTGAAGTCTCCCCTCGCCCTCACGATACCGGGATGGTCACGCTGATTTCACAGGACCTTTCTGAATTCGCCCTGCATGTGCGCGCCTTCCTCGGCCTGCCCGTTGGCGGCATTCGTCAGTACGGCCCGGCGGCTTCGGCGGTGATCCTGCCGCAATTAACCAGCCAGAACGTCACCTTTGATAACGTCGAAGGGGCTATGGGTGCAGGCTTGCAGGTTCGTCTGTTCGGGAAACCGGAGATTGACGGCACGCGCCGCCTTGGCGTGGCGCTAGCGACCGGTGTAAACGTGGATGAGGCTGTGGCAAGAGCCAAAACAGCCGCCGCGAACGTGAAGGTTGCAGGATAAAAAAAACGGGCCAGCAGGCCCGTTTTTCATACTGTCTTCGCTTACTGCTTCGCGCCTTCAACCGCTTCGCGAGCCAGTTTAGTGATGCGTTCCCAGTCGCCTGCTTCCAGCGCATCCGCAGGAACCAGCCATGAACCGCCGATGCACAGGACACTTTTCAGCGCCAGGTAGTCACGGTAGTTTGCCGGAGAGATACCGCCCGTCGGGCAGAAGCGAACCTGAGAGAATGGACCCGCAATAGCCTGCAGCGCTTTGGTGCCGCCGTTAGCTTCAGCCGGGAAGAATTTGAACTCTTTCAGGCCGTAATCCATACCCATCATCAGCTCAGATACGGTGCTGATACCCGGGATCAGGGGGATCGTGCCTTCGGTTGCAGCTTTCAGCAGCGGCTCGGTCAGGCCAGGGCTGATAGCAAACTGCGCGCCCGCTTCGGTCACGTCAGCCAGCTGCTGTGCGTTCAGTACGGTACCCGCACCGATGATCGCGTCCGGCACTTCTTTGGCGATAGCGCGAATAGCGTCCATCGCGCAGGCGGTACGCAGGGTCACTTCCAGAACACGAACACCACCCGCGACCAGGGCTTTCGCCATCGGGACAGCATGTTCCAGCTTATTCACCACGATTACCGGCACGACAGGGCCAGTGGTCAGGATTGCTTCTGCACTTGTTTTCCAGTTTTTCATCAGAGTTTTCTCTCGCCAGATCGATAAAATCAAGTCGTCTTAAAACGTAATACAGGTTGCGCCCTGCTCCGCACCGGAGAGTTTCTCACGCAGCGCGCCAAACATTTCGCGTCCGGTTCCCACGCGCGATGCGCTCAGGTCAGGAATATGTGGCTTACGTGCCGCCAGTTCAGCGTCATCCACCAGCAGGGTTAACTCACCTGTCTGACCGTTAACGCGGATCATGTCTCCATCACGAACTTTCGCCAGCAAACCGCCGTCGTAAGCTTCCGGGGTCACGTGGATAGCAGAAGGCACTTTACCTGATGCGCCAGAGAGGCGTCCATCGGTCACTAACGCAATTTTGAAACGGCGGTCCAATAATACACCAAGTGGCGGCATAAGTTTATGTAATTCTGGCATCCCGTTCGCTTTTGGCCCCTGATGGCGCACCACAACGACGCAATCTTTGTCGAGCAGACCGGCATCAAACGCAGGCAAAACGTCATGCTGGCTTTCAAACACCACGGCCGGCGCTTCGATAATCTGGTTCTCTTCCGGTACGGCGGAGGTTTTCATCACCGCACGCCCCAGGTTACCGCTGAGCACTTTGGTGCCGCCGTGACGAGAAAACGGTTGTTCAAAGGTGGCAATAACCTGTGCGTCAAGCGAGGCGGTGGCGCCTTCACGCCAGTCAAGCTCACCATTATTGAGCCACGGCTCATGGGTATAACGCTGCAGACCAAAGCCCGCCACGGTGTTCACATCTTCATGCAGCAGACCGCCTTTCAGCAGCTCGCGCATCAGCACCGGCACGCCACCGGCAGCCTGGAAGTGGTTGATGTCAGCCGGGCCGTTCGGGTACAGGCGCGCCATCAGTGGCACCACAGACGAGATATCCGAGAAATCATCCCAGTTAATCAGGATGCCCGCCGCGCGCGCCATCGCCACCAGATGCATGGTGTGGTTGGTTGAGCCGCCGGTTGCCAGCAGCGCAACGATACCGTTGACGATCACTTTCTCGTCGACCATTTTACCCAGCGGCATCCACACGTTGCCGTTACCGGTCAGACGCGTTACCTGGCGGGCAGCTGCTTCAGTCAGGGCCTTACGCAGTGGCGCATCCGGCTGAATGAAAGAGGACCCAGGAAGCTGCATCCCCATAAATTCCACCACCATCTGGTTGGTGTTGGCCGTACCGTAGAAAGTACAGGTGCCCGGCGCATGGTAGGAGGCGGCTTCCGCTTCCAGCAGTGCCTGACGGTCTGCTTTACCTTCCGCATACAGCTGACGGATACGCACTTTTTCTTTGTTTGGCAGACCGCTTGCCATCGGACCTGATGGCACGAAGATCGCAGGCAGATGACCAAACGACAGCGCTGCCATGGCCAGCCCCGGGACGATTTTATCGCACACGCCGAGGTACAGCGCGCCATCAAACATATTGTGAGACAGGCCCACTGCGGCCGACATCGCAATCACTTCGCGGCTCAGCAGAGAGAGCTCCATCCCATCCTGACCCTGCGTCACGCCATCGCACATGGCCGGCACGCCGCCCGCGACCTGGCCTACCGCATTGACGCTGTGCAGCGCTTTACGGATGATCTCCGGATACACTTCGTACGGCTGATGCGCAGAAAGCATGTCGTTGTAGGAGGTAATGATGGCGATATTGTTACGCAGCATGCTTTTCAGCGAGGCTTTATCGTCGGGCTGGCAGGCGGCGAAACCGTGCGCCAGGTTACCGCAGGCGAGTTGTGAGCGATGAACGGTATTACTTTTGGCCTGTTCAATCCGGGCGAGGTAGGCAGAACGGGTCTCTTTCGAGCGCTCAATAATGCGTTGTGTTACGCGTAACAATGTCGGATTCATAAAAGCTCCTCTAATTTATCTGTCCGGGCTCGGGAGTTTACAAAGTCGCTGGCGATTATTAACAACGCTGAAACGCTTGCTGTCCGGAGCTCAGGGGCAAAATCACTTCCGGCAGTGTAATAAAAAAAGCTCCGCGGGTGAATCCACGCGGAGCTTAAAAGTTTATAAATTGTGCCACTAGCTGTGTTAGATCATGTTACCGGTAAAATAACACCTAAGAGGCAGCTGATTATTTTACTCAAACTCATTCCAGGAGCGTCCATCACGGGTGATCATCGCGACGGACGCGACAGGCCCCCAGGTGCCCGCCTGATACGGTTTCGGCGCATCCTGATCCGCAGCCCAGGCTTCGGTGATGGAGTCGACCCATTTCCACGCCTCTTCCACTTCATCACGACGCACGAACAGCGCCTGGATACCGCGCATGGTTTCCAGCAGCAGACGCTCGTAAGCATCGGCAAGGTGCGTCTGATTGAACGTTTCGGAGTAGCTCAGGTCCAGCTTGGTGGTCTGCAGGTTATGTTTATGATCCAGGCCCGGCACTTTGTTCAGGATCTGGATGTCCACCCCTTCGTCTGGCTGCAGACGAATGGTCAGTTTGTTCTGCGGCAGCTCCTGCCAGGACTCTTTGAACAGGTTGAGTTCAGGGTTTTTGAAGTAAACGACCACTTCAGAGCATTTGGTCGGCAGACGTTTACCGGTACGCAGGTAGAACGGAACGCCCGCCCAGCGCCAGTCATCGATATCCACGCGGATCGCCACAAACGTCTCGGTATTGCTCGCCTTGTTGGCGCCCTCTTCTTCCAGGTAGCCCGGCACTTTTTTACCCTGAGCAAACCCTGCGGTGTACTGGCCGCGTACCGTTTTCTCACGCACGTTTGAGCGATCGATGCGACGCAGTGACTTCAGCACTTTCACTTTAGCGTCACGGATGCTGTCCGCCGTCAGGTCAGACGGTGGAGACATGGCAATCATGCAAAGGATTTGCAGCAGGTGGTTCTGGATCATGTCGCGCATCTGACCGGCCTGGTCAAAGTAACCCCAGCGGCCTTCGATACCTACCTCTTCGGCCACGGTGATTTCCACATGGTCGATGGTACGGTTGTCCCAGTTATTCACAAACAGGGAGTTGGCAAAACGCAGCGCCAGCAGGTTCAGTACCGTCTCTTTACCGAGATAGTGGTCGATACGGTAGACCTGGCACTCTTCGAAGTACTCGCCGACCTGGTCGTTAATTTCGCGGGAGGTTGAAAGAGAGGTCCCCAGCGGTTTCTCCATCACCACGCGTGCCGGTTTAGCGTTCAGCTTCGCTTCGCCCAGACCTTTGCAGATTGCACCGAAAGTGCTTGGTGGCATGGCGAAGTAGTTAATGGTGACACGGTTTTTCTGATCCAGCATCGCGCCTAAACGGTTAAACGCGCTGACGTCGTTCACGTCCAGGTTACAGAAATCAAGACGTCCGCTCAGGGTATCCCACAAACTTTCATCAATCTTTTCCTTCATGAAAGTTTCGAGCGCCTCGCGTACGACCTTGGTATAAGCTTCCTTGTCCCAGTCGGCGCGCCCAACGCCCAGGATACGCGTATCCGGATGAATTTGGCCCGCTTTCTCCAGTTGATACAGGGAAGGCAGCAATTTCCGGCGTGCAAGATCGCCTTTCGCGCCGAAAATGACCAGGTCACATGCCTGGGCTGTTTGCGTTACCGCCATGTCATTCTCCTCAGTTGGATCACCTGGTACTTCTGCCAGGTATCGTTGTAATTTTATTACGTTGCACTGTACTGCTTTTACGTCATTCCCGAAACCATTAGCGCTTAACCTCGCGTGCGATACCGCGATTTTTTCGCCGTCAGACGCGTGTGGTGGCGGAATCACGCAAAAAGCGTTGATTCTTTGAACTACAGGGTCATAACAAAACCCGACACCGATCAAGTAATGAAAAAAAACAACAACATTATCTTGTCGACTGTTACCCTTTATGGAAGCCACAGGGGTAATATCGGCTAAATCGAATCATGATTTCATGAATTAATGAAATCGTTTCCACCCATGAGCGCCCTGTTAACAATGAACATGCTGGAAAAAATCCAGTTCCAACTGGAACACCTTAGCAAATCCGAGCGAAAAGTGGCCGAAGTCATTCTTGCCGCTCCTGCTCAGGCGATTCATTCAAGCATCGCCGCTCTGGCGCAGGAGGCAGGCGTCAGCGAACCGACGGTTAACCGCTTCTGCCGTAGCCTTGAAACGCGCGGCTTTCCTGATTTTAAACTGCATCTTGCACAAAGTCTGGCAAACGGCACGCCTTATGTTAATCGCAATGTGGATGAAGACGACAGTGTTGATGCCTATACGGCGAAAATATTTGAGTCGGCCATGGCTACGCTGGACCACGTTCGCCAGTCCCTGGATATGAATTCCGTGAACCGCGCGGTGGATTTACTGACCCAGGCCAAGCGCATTGCGTTCTTTGGCCTCGGCTCGTCGGCGGCCGTGGCGCATGACGCCATGAATAAGTTCTTCCGCTTTAACGTCCCGGTCATTTATTCCGATGACATTGTCCTGCAACGCATGAGCTGTATGAATTGCAGTGAAGATGATGTCGTGGTACTCATTTCGCACACCGGGCGCACCAAAAGCCAGGTGGAGCTGGCGCAACTGGCGCGTGAAAACGATGCCATGGTTATTGCCCTCACGACGGCGGGCACGCCGCTGGCAAGAGAAGCAACGCTCGCCATCACCCTTGACGTCCCGGAAGACACCGACATGTATATGCCGATGGTCTCCCGTCTGGCGCAACTCACAGTGATTGACGTGCTGGCAACCGGTTTCACCCTGCGTCGTGGCGCAAAATTCAGAGATAACTTGAAGCGTGTCAAGGAAGCGCTTAAGGAATCGCGTTTTGATAAAGAATTGCTTATGAAAAGCGATGTTCCCTAAATAGTTTAATAACTACGATGTAACGATTTACGGCATTCGGTCCTCTCTCTGTTGCCTTGCAGCAGATGAAGGCCGATTTAATGTTCACGCAACACCAAAGTTGTTTCAGTCAACGGAGTATTACATGTCCAGAAGGCTTCGCAGAACCAAGATCGTAACCACCTTAGGCCCGGCCACTGACCGCGATAACAATCTCGAGAAAATTATCGCCGCGGGTGCCAACGTGGTGCGTATGAACTTCTCTCACGGTACGCCAGAAGACCATAAATTACGTGCCGACAAAGTGCGTGAAATTGCGGCCAAACTTGGCCGTCATGTTGCTATCCTCGGGGACCTGCAGGGTCCAAAAATTCGTGTTTCAACCTTCAAAGAAGGTAAAGTCTTCCTCAATATCGGCGACAAATTCCTGCTCGATGCCAACCTGGGTAAAGGCGAAGGCGATAAAGAAAAAGTTGGGATCGACTATAAAGGTCTGCCGGCTGACGTCGTGCCTGGCGATATCCTGCTGCTCGACGACGGTCGCGTTCAGCTGAAAGTGCTGGAAGTTCAGGGGATGAAGGTATTCACCGAAGTCACCGTCGGGGGCCCGCTCTCAAACAACAAAGGCATTAACAAACTCGGCGGTGGCCTCTCAGCCGAGGCGCTGACCGATAAAGATAAAGCAGATATCGTGACCGCTGCGCTGATTGGCGTTGACTACCTGGCCGTCTCCTTCCCACGCTGTGGCGAAGACCTGAACTACGCGCGCCGTCTGGCACGTGATGCGGGCTGTGATGCCAAAATCGTTGCTAAAGTGGAACGTGCGGAAGCCGTTTGCGATCAGGACGCGATGGATGACGTGATTCTGGCGTCTGACGTGGTGATGGTTGCCCGTGGCGATCTGGGCGTGGAAATTGGCGACCCTGAGCTGGTGGGGATCCAGAAAGCCCTGATCCGCCGTGCACGTCAGCTTAACCGCGCCGTGATCACCGCAACCCAGATGATGGAATCCATGATCACCAACCCAATGCCGACCCGTGCAGAGGTGATGGACGTGGCTAACGCCGTGCTGGACGGTACCGATGCCGTAATGCTTTCTGCAGAAACCGCAGCCGGCCAGTACCCTGCTGAAACCGTAGCCGCGATGGCACGCGTTTGCCTGGGTGCTGAAAAGATCCCAAGCATCAACGTCTCTAAACACCGTCTGGACGTGCAGTTCGACAACGTGGAAGAAGCGATTGCGATGTCTGCCATGTACGCCGCTAACCACCTGAAAGGCGTAACGGCGATTATCACCATGACCGAATCTGGCCGTACCGCGCTGATGACCTCCCGTATCAGCTCCGGTCTGCCCATCTTCGCCATGTCTCGCCACGAGCGTACGCTGAACCTGACGGCGCTGTATCGCGGTGTCACGCCGGTTCACTTCGACAGCACCAACGACGGTGTCGCAGCTGCCCACGACGCCGTGAACCTGCTGCGCGACAAAGGCTATCTGGTCTCCGGTGATATCGTGATTGTGACTCAGGGTGACGTGATGAGCACCATCGGCTCGACCAATACCACTCGCGTATTGACCGTCGAGTAAGCACGCCCCTGTTAAAAAGCCCGCTCTTTTCGGAGCGGGCTTTTTTTATTTCTGCTTATTTCTTCGGGAAAAGCTCTTTGCGTTTGTACGGCTCTGTTTCACCGGGCTTACGCGTTTTGAGCAACTTCAGTATCCACGTGTATTGCTCAGCATGCGGTCCCACCAGAATCTCGACCTCTTCGTTCATTCGGCGCGCAATGGTGTGATCGTCCGCCGTCAGTAAATCATCCATCGGTGGACGCACTTCAATGCTCAGGCGATGGGTTTTCCCGTCGTATACCGGAAACAGCGGAATAACGCGCGCACGGCAGACTTTCATCAGGCGGCCAATCGCCGGCAACGTGGCTTTATACGTCGCGAAGAAATCTACAAACTCACTGTGCTCGGGGCCGTGGTCCTGATCCGGCAGATAGTAACCCCAGTAGCCCTGACGCACGGACTGTATAAACGGTTTGATGCCATCATTACGCGCATGCAGACGGCCACCAAAACGGCGACGCACGGTGTTCCAGACGTAATCAAAGATCTTATTGCCCTGGTTATGGAACATTGCCGCCATTTTCTGCCCCTGTGACGCCATCAGCATCGCAGGAATATCCACGCCCCAGCCGTGAGGAACGAGGAAGATCACCTTCTCGTTGTTGCGGCGCATCTCTTCGATGATTTCCAGCCCTTTCCAGTCAACACGCGTCTGAACTTTCTCCGGCCCTTTGAGCGCCAGTTCGGCCATCATTGCCATGGCCTGCGGCGCGGTCGTATACATGTCGTCAATCAGCGCTTCGCGCTCGGCGTCACTCTTCTCCGGGAAACAGTACAGGAGGTTAATCTGCGCACGGCGACGGGCACTTTTACCAAACCGGCCCGCCAGGCGGCCTATTTTTCCCAGTACCGGATCGCGAACCGAGGCAGGTAACATCGCAATCCCCGCAAATGCGTAAACGCCAAACCAGGCACTCCAGTTGCGCGGGTGGCGAAAAGATTTTTCAAACTCAGGAATGTACTCAATATTGTTTTTTTGGGTTTCCATGCTGGTTCCAGGGTCTGGTGACGCAAAATTTCATTCAGATAGTGTAGCGAGGCAGCCGCTCGCGCACAAAACAAAAAGCCGGCACATACTGAGGCCGGCTTTTTCACAAAACAGAGGGCTTAATCAAAGCGCAGCTGTGGAATCACCTCTTTCACCTGCGCCAGGTAATCGGAACGATCTTTACCTGTCAGGCCTTCGGTACGCGGCAGTTTCGCCGTAAGCGGGTTCACTGCCTGTTGGTTAATCCACACCTCATAGTGCAAATGCGGCCCGGTAGAGCGCCCGGTATTCCCGGAGAGCGCGATACGGTCGCCACGTTTCACTTTCTGTCCCGGCTTAACCAGCAGCTTACGCAGGTGCATATAGCGGGTGGTGTAGGTACGACCATGACGCACCGCGACATAATACCCGGCTGCACCGCTGCGTTTTGCAATCACCACTTCGCCATCACCTACAGCCAGCACAGGTGTCCCCTGCGGCATGGCAAAGTCAACGCCACGGTGCGGCGCAACACGCCCGGTGACCGGGTTAAGACGGCGCGGGTTAAAGTTGGATGAAACACGGAATTGTTTAGCCGTCGGGAAGCGCAGGAAACCCTTCGCAAGCCCGGTACCGCTGCGGTCGTAGAACTTACCGTCTTCAGCACGAATGGCGTAATAATCTTTGCCATCAGAGCGCAAACGCACGCCCACCAGTTGGCTCTGCTCACGCTTGCCGTCAAGCATTTCACGGGACATGAGAACGGAGAATTCATCGCCTTTCTTCAGTTTGCGGAAGTCCATTTGCCACTGCATAGCTTTGATTACCGAGCTGATCTCGGCGCTGGTCAGCCCCGCATCGCGCGCGCTGGAGACGAAGCTTGCGCCTACGGTCCCTTTCATCACGCTGTTCACCCAGTCGCCTTTCTGCATTTCACTGGTCATTTTGAAACCGTTTGCAGTGCGATCGTAGGTGCGCGTTTCGCGACGGGACATTTCCCAGGTCAGGCGTTGCAGATCGCCATCAGCGGTTAACGTCCAGGAGAGCTGTTGACCAATTTTCAGGTTACGAAGATCTTTATCAGCCGCCGCCAGTTGGCTGATGTTTCCCATGTCGATACCGTACTGGTTCAGAACGCTGCTTAACGTATCACCCGTCGAAACGACATATTCATGGATCCCCGCTTCATTCTCGGTTTTATCGTCCAGCTCATCCTGCGGGATGGCTTCATCTTCCTGAGCCGCCTGGTCGATAGGTTCACTGGCCTCAGGGAGGAGAGAGCGGATCTCGCTCTTCTCAAGCTCAATGGTTTTGATGATTGGGGCAGAACTCGGATGGTAAACATAGGGCCGCCAGACGGCGACCGCTAACGTGAGAACTGTAAGAGACCCCAGCATAACGCGATGGGGTCGAGGCAGATTGTTAAATGCCAGGGCGACAGAGCGGGCTATCTGTTGCACGTATTCACTTCCTCGTTAATCTCCTTTCAGGCAGCTCGCATACTGGTTCGCCAGTTGGCTGAGAAACTGCGAATAGCTCGCTTTGCTCAACTGGATATTCGTTCCTAGCGGGTCAAGGGTTCCCATGCGCACGGATGTTCCCCTGGCCACGGCTTCTACGACCGCTGGCCTGAACTGTGGCTCAGCAAAAACGCATGTCGCTTTCTGCTCAACCAACTGTGTTCTGATTTCATGTAAACGCTGCGCACCAGGTTGAATTTCAGGGTTGACGGTAAAGTGCCCCAGCGGGGTCAGGCCGTAGTGTTTCTCGTAATAGCCATAGGCGTCATGAAAAACGAAATACCCTTTTCCTTTCAACGGTGCGAGCTCATTACCCACCTGCTTATCAGTTGCGGCTAATTGTGCCTCAAAATCCTTCAGGTTGGCGTCTAGTTTGGCTCGACTTTGCGGCATAAGTTCCACTAATTTGTCATGGATTGCAACCGCCGAAAGCCGCGCTATCTCTGGGGATAGCCAAAGGTGCATGTTGTACTCGCCGTGATGGTGATCCCCATCACCTTTTTCGCCGTCGGCGTGTCCGGCATCATGTTCATCACCGTCGTCGTCAGCCCCTTTCATGAGCAACGGTTTCACGCCCGGGAGTTCGGCAATGGCGACCTGTTTTTCGCCCGGCACCTGTTTTGCCGACTTCTGCATAAACGCTTCCATCTCTGGACCAATCCATACAACTAAGTCCGCGTTTTGTAAGCGTTTTACATCAGATGGACGCAGGGAATAATCATGCTCGGAAGCCCCATCAGGGAGCAGAACCTGGGTGTCAGTAACCCCATCTGCAATCGCGGAAGCAATGAAACCGAGCGGTTTAAGCGAAGCGACAACAGCAGCGTTAACATCTTGTGCTGTTGAACCCCAAAGGGCAGCGGATAATGCTGCGAAAAGAAGCGTATTTTTATGTAACATAATGCGACTAATCATCGTAATGAATGCGTGGGATGTGATATTATAACATTCGTTGACTTCTGCAAGCTTAAATTGACATGACGACTTTGGTTTCTCTCGACAATATTTCGGTCTCATTTGGCCAACGCCGCGTCCTCTCTGACGTGTCGCTGGATCTGAAACCCGGCAAAATTCTGACGCTGCTCGGCCCCAATGGCGCAGGGAAATCCACCCTGGTGCGCGTGGTGCTGGGTCTGGTAACACCTGACGAAGGGGTTATCCGCCGTGAGGAAAAATTACGCATCGGCTATGTGCCGCAAAAACTCCACCTCGACGCTACACTGCCGCTGACGGTTAGCCGTTTCCTGCGTCTGCGCCCCGGGACACATAAAGCCGATATTCTTCCGGCGCTGAAACGCGTGCAGGCAGGCCATCTGATCGATGCCCCGCTGCAGAAACTGTCCGGGGGTGAAACCCAGCGCGTATTGCTCGCCCGCGCCCTATTGAGCAGCCCACAGCTTCTGGTGCTGGATGAGCCGACGCAGGGTGTGGACGTCAATGGTCAGGTCGCACTTTACGATTTAATTGACCAGCTACGCCGCGAACTCAACTGTGCGGTGCTGATGGTATCCCACGATCTCCATCTGGTGATGGCCAAGACCGACGAAGTGCTGTGCCTTAACCATCACATCTGCTGTTCCGGCACGCCGGAAGTGGTGTCAATGCACCCTGAATTCATCTCCATGTTCGGCCCTCGCGGCGCTGAGCAGCTGGGAATTTATCGCCATCATCACAATCACCGCCATGATTTACAGGGACGAATTGTCCTGCGCCGGGGAAATGGACACTCATGATTGAACTGTTACTGCCCGGCTGGCTGGCCGGGATTATGCTTGCCTGCGCCGCGGGCCCGCTGGGCTCGTTTGTGGTGTGGCGCAGAATGTCCTATTTTGGCGATACGCTGGCACACGCGTCTCTGCTGGGCGTTGCCTTTGGCCTGTTACTGGACGTGAATCCCTTCTACGCGGTGATTGTGGTCACGCTGCTGCTGGCCGCAGGGCTGGTATGGCTGGAAAAGCGCCCTCACCTCGCCATCGATACGCTGCTTGGTATTATGGCCCACAGCGCCCTGTCGCTGGGTCTGGTGGTCGTGAGCCTGATGTCGAACATTCGTGTTGATCTGATGGCCTACCTGTTCGGTGACCTGCTGGCCGTGACGCCTGAAGATCTGATCTCCATCGCCGCTGGTGTGGTGGTCGTGCTGGGTATTCTGCTCTGGCAGTGGCGTAATTTGCTGGCAATGACCGTCAGCCCGGATCTGGCGTTTGTCGACGGCGTGAAGCTGCAGCGCGTGAAGCTGTTGCTGATGCTGGTGACGGCGTTAACGATTGGTGTGGCGATGAAATTCGTCGGCGCGCTGATCATCACTTCCCTGCTGATTATCCCCGCGGCCACTGCGCGTCGTTTTGCCCGTACGCCGGAGCAAATGGCCGGTGTCGCGGTTATCATCGGGATGATTGCGGTAACGGGAGGGTTAACCTTCTCGGCGTTCTACGATACCCCTGCCGGCCCGTCTGTGGTGCTGTGTGCGGCGCTGCTGTTTATCTTCAGTATGATGAAGAAGCCCGCAAGCTGATCGCCTCTCGCCTCTCCCCTCTCCCACCCGGGAGAGGGAACCTCTGCTACGGCATCGCTGGCGGGGTAATACCAAAATGGTTCCACGCCCGCACCGTTGCCATACGACCGCGCGGGGTACGTTGCAAGAAACCCTGCTGGATCAGATACGGCTCAAGCACATCTTCAATTGTCTCGCGCTCTTCACCAATCGCTGCCGCCAGGTTATCCAGTCCGACCGGACCGCCAAAGAACTTATCCAGTACCGCCAGCAACAGCTTACGGTCCATGTAGTCAAAGCCTTCGGCATCCACATTCAGCATATCCAGCGCCTGCGCTGCAATCTCAGCCGAGATCGTGCCATCGTGCTTTACTTCGGAAAAGTCACGTACGCGACGCAACAGGCGGTTCGCAATACGCGGCGTCCCCCGGGAGCGCTTCGCTACCTCAAACGCCCCTTCCTCGCTCATCTCCAGCCCCATATAGCGGGCACTGCGGCCAACGATATGCTGAAGATCCGCAACCTGATAGAACTCCAGACGCTGAACGATACCAAAACGATCGCGAAGCGGAGAGGTCAATGACCCGGCGCGCGTCGTCGCGCCAATCAGGGTAAACGGAGGCAGATCGATTTTGATGGAACGTGCTGCCGGACCTTCACCGATCATGATGTCCAGCTGGTAATCTTCCATCGCCGGATAGAGCACCTCTTCCACAACCGGCGACAGACGGTGGATCTCATCGATAAACAGCACGTCATGCGGTTCAAGGTTGGTCAACATTGCCGCCAGATCGCCCGCTTTTTCCAGCACCGGGCCAGAGGTTGTGCGCAGGTTAACGCCCATTTCATTGGCGACAATGTTCGCCAGCGTGGTTTTCCCCAGACCGGGAGGGCCAAAAATCAGCAGGTGATCGAGTGCATCGCCGCGCAGTTTTGCCGCCTGGATGAAGATCTCCATCTGAGAACGAACCTGCGGCTGGCCAATATACTCATCAAGCAGTTTCGGGCGGATAGCGCGATCCACCACGTCTTCTGCCTGAAGGGTGCCTGCCGATACCAGGCGATCTGCTTCAATCATCCTTTACCTCACAATGCCGCGCGTAGCGCTTCACGAATCAGGGTTTCACTGCTGGCATCCGGTTTGGTAATTTTGCTCACCATCCGGCTGGCCTCCTGAGGTTTATATCCCAGTGCCACCAGCGCAGCAACCGCTTCCTGTTCAGCATCGTCAGAGGCTTGTGCGCCCGGCGAGGTAAGCACCAGATCAGCGGCTGGCGTAAACAGATCGCCATGCAGACCTTTAAAGCGGTCTTTCATCTCAACAATCAAACGCTCCGCGGTTTTCTTGCCGATACCCGGGAGTTTAATCAGTGCAGCAGGATCTTCGCGTTCAACGGCATTGACGAACTGTGGAGCGGACATGCCGGACAAAATAGCCAGCGCCAGCTTCGGCCCTACGCCGTTGGTTTTGATCAGCTCGCGAAACAGCATCCGTTCCTGTTTGTTGTTGAAGCCATACAGCAACTGGGCATCTTCACGCACCACAAACTGGGTAAAGACAATTGCCTCTTTGCCCGCGTCCGGCAACTCATAGAAGCAGGTCATCGGCATATGGACTTCATAGCCCACGCCACCGACTTCCAGCAGCACTAACGGGGGTTGTTTTTCAATGATGATGCCTCTGAGTCTGCCTATCACGTGACGCTCCTGCGTTCTGGAAGAAATTAACTGCCGACATAATAAAAAAAGGCTGGATAAACATCCAGCCTGATTTGTCATTATCGTAACCTGCCTCGCGCCAGATTAAGCCGCGATTCGCTCATCTGAACCGCGTTCTGGCTTATATGACAGTGGGTAATGGCTATCGCCAGCGCATCGGCGGCGTCTGCCTGCGGGTTCGCGGGAAGCTTCAGGAGCGTGCGCACCATATGCTGCACCTGACTTTTCTCCGCGCTACCAATCCCCACGACGGTCTGTTTGACCTGTCTGGCTGCGTATTCGAACACCGGAAGATCCTGATTCACCGCCGCAACAATGGCGACGCCCCGTGCCTGACCCAGTTTTAACGCTGAATCAGCGTTTTTCGCCATAAAGACCTGCTCGATGGCAAAAAAGTCGGGCTGAAACTGGGTGATGATCTCCGACACGCCAGCATAGATTAGCTTCAGGCGCGACGGCAGATCGTCCACTTTGGTCCGAATACAGCCGCTGCCAAGGTAGGTTAACTGGCGCCCTACCTGCCGGATGACGCCATAACCGGTGACGCGCGAGCCGGGGTCAATCCCGAGGATAATCGACATCACGCGTCTCCCGTAAACGGTTTATACGCTCTCATCAGAGAGTCGCTGCAACCTCATCAGAGATTTCACCGTTATGATACACTTCCTGCACGTCGTCGCAGTCTTCGAGCATGTCGATCAGACGCAGCAGTTTAGGTGCCGTTTCTGCATCCATGTCCGCTTTGGTTGACGGGATCATGGAAACTTCAGCGTTGTCTGCTTTCAGACCCGCCGCTTCCAGCGCGTCACGTACCGCGCCCATCTCTTCCCACGCGGTGTAGACGTCGATTGCGCCATCATCATAGGTCACAACGTCTTCTGCACCGGCTTCCAGCGCCGCTTCCATGATTACGTCTTCGTCGCCTTTCTCGAAGGAGATGACGCCTTTTTTGCTGAACAGATAGGCCACGGAGCCGTCAGTGCCCAGGTTACCACCGCATTTGCTGAAGGCATGACGCACTTCCGCTACGGTACGGTTACGGTTGTCGGACAGACATTCAACCATCACCGCCGTACCGCCAGGACCGTAACCTTCATAAATGATGGTTTCCATGTTCGCGTCTTCATCACCGCCTACGCCACGTGCGATAGCACGGTTCAGGGTGTCACGCGTCATGTTGTTGGACAGGGCTTTATCCACTGCCGCGCGCAGACGCGGGTTAGACGCCGCATCGCCGCCGCCCAGACGTGCCGCTGTAACCAGCTCACGAATAATTTTGGTGAAGATCTTACCGCGCTTGGCATCCTGTGCCGCTTTGCGGTGTTTGGTGTTGGCCCACTTACTATGACCTGCCATAAAAATTTCCTCAAAGAGCGCGCCTTTTCAGGCTACGTTAATTACAAATTCTTCAATCGCCTGCCGGTTGCTCCACGATTTGGTCAGTGCAGCGGCATCCACCGCATCCACCCAGCGGTAGGTCAGGTGTTCGGTAAACACGATCTCCCGTTCATGGGGGAGCGCGAGACAGAACCACGATTCCGTATTGCGCTCAATACCCGGCGCATAGCGATGACGTAAATGGCTAAAAATTTCAAACTCCACCGTGCGCTGACAGTCCTTCAGGGTCAGTTGCTCGCAAGCAACGTCAATGGTGACCTCTTCCTTTACTTCGCGCGCGGCGGCCTGCGACGCGGTCTCCCCCTCTTCCAGGCTGCCGGTAACCGACTGCCAGAAATCAGGGTCATCGCGCCGCTGCAACATCAGCACCCGTTTCGTATCTTCTGCATAAATGACAACCAGAACCGAAACGGGACGCTTATACTGCATATTATTCGTTCTCCGAAATCTCTTTTGAAGCTTTCGGAAGCACCTGAATGCCCAGCTCAGCCAGCGCGGCCGGGTTGGCAAAGCTTGGGGCTTCCGTCATCAGACAGGCCGCAGCCGTGGTTTTCGGGAAGGCGATAACATCACGAATGTTGTCGGTGCCGGTCAGCAGCATGGTCAAACGGTCAAGACCGAATGCCAGACCCGCGTGTGGCGGCGTACCGTATTTCAGGGCGTCCAGCAGGAAGCCGAATTTCTCGCGCTGTTCGTGCTCGTTGATTCCCAGAATACCAAACACGGTTTGCTGCATTTCGCCGCTGTGAATACGCACGGAACCGCCACCCACTTCGTAGCCGTTGATAACCATGTCATACGCGTTTGCTACCGCATCTTCCGGTGCCGCTTTCAGCTCTGCCGCCGTCATGTCTTTTGGCGAGGTGAACGGGTGGTGCATTGCGGTCAGGCCGCCTTCACCGTCGTCTTCGAACATTGGGAAGTCGATTACCCACAGCGGAGCCCATTTGCTCTCGTCCGTCAGGCTCAGGTCTTTACCCAGCTTCAGACGCAGCGCGCCCATCGCGTCAGCAACGATTTTCTTGTTGTCTGCGCCAAAGAAGATCATGTCGCCATCCTGTGCGCCGGTGCGCTCGAGGATCGCTTCCACGATTTCCGCGTTCAGGAATTTCGCCACCGGGCTGGTAATGCCTTCCAGACCTTTCGCACGTTCGGTCACTTTAATATAGGCCAGACCTTTCGCGCCGTAGATCTTGATGAAGTTGCCGTAATCGTCAATCTGCTTACGGCTCAGCGCCGCACCGCCCGGTACACGCAGGGCAGCCACGCGACCTTTTGGATCGTTAGCCGGGCCGGCAAATACCGCGAACTCAACGGATTTCACCAGGTCTGCAACGTCCACCAGCTCCATCGGATTACGCAGGTCTGGTTTGTCAGAACCGTAGCGACGTTCAGCTTCAGCGAAGGTCATGATGGGGAAATCACCCAGTTCCACGCCTTTCACGTCATTCCACAGACTGCGCACCAGGGCTTCCATCACCTCACGCACCTGCTCGGCCGTCATGAAGGAGGTTTCCACATCGATCTGGGTAAATTCTGGCTGACGGTCAGCACGCAGGTCTTCGTCGCGGAAGCATTTTACAATCTGATAGTAGCGATCGAAGCCGGACATCATCAGCAGCTGTTTGAACAGCTGAGGAGACTGTGGCAGCGCGTAGAATTTGCCTTTGTGTACACGGGATGGAACCAGGTAATCGCGCGCGCCTTCCGGCGTGGCTTTGGTCAGCATCGGGGTTTCGATGTCGAGGAAACCGTGGTCATCCATAAAGCGACGCACCAGGCTGGTGATTTTCGCACGGGTTTTCAGGCGCTGAGCCATTTCCGGACGACGCAGGTCCAGATAGCGGTATTTCAGACGCGCTTCTTCAGTGTTGACGTGGTTGGAGTCCAGCGGCAGCGCTTCAGCACGGTTGATGATAACCAGATCCGACGCCAGCACTTCAATTGCGCCGGTCGCCATGTCTGCGTTAACGTTTTTCTCGTCACGCGCACGTACGGTGCCGGTGACCTGAATGCAGAACTCATTACGCAGCTCAGAAGCCAGCTTCAACGCATCTGCGCGATCTGGGTCGAAGAACACCTGAACGATACCTTCGCGGTCGCGCATATCGATGAAGATAAGGCTCCCAAGATCACGACGACGATTGACCCAACCACACAGGGTTACCTGCTGTCCAACGTGGGACTGACGCAGCTGCCCGCAATATTCTGTACGCATGAGATATCCCTTAATTAGCCGCAGGCTAAATGTCGCCTGGAATGCAGGCTACTATGTCGCAGCTTTCTGTATGTCACAACTGGATGAAAAAAGGCGGCTATTATACTGGAAATTCCGCCAGACGATAAGAGCGAACCACGGCCAGACGGTCGTTTGCTGCGCGCTTATTGCGTATTCTCACAAAAATTAACAAAATTATCCGACCGATAACAGGTCATTACGTCGTAAGGTGTAGCGAAGCGACTCATTTCACTGGAGTTACCATGTTAACACTTAATGCCCGCAAAACCGCGCTTGTGGTGATTGATTTACAGGAAGGGATCCTGCCGTTTGCCGGAGGCCCGCACAGCGCCGAAGATGTTGTCAGCCGCGCCGCGCGTCTGGCAGAAAAATGCCGTGCCAGCGGCGCCCCTGTGATCATGGTGCGCGTTGGCTGGTCAGCGGATTTCGCTGAGGCCTTAAAACAGCCTGTCGATGCTCAGGTTGCAGCACATTCACTACCTGAAAACTGGTGGACCTATCCGGTTTCGCTCGGCAAACGGGACAGCGATATCGAAGTGACCAAACGCCAGTGGGGCGCATTCTACGGCACCGATCTTGAGCTGCAGCTGCGTCGGCGCGGTATCGACACCCTGATTCTCTGTGGGATCTCCACCAACATTGGCGTGGAATCCACCGCCCGAAACGCCTGGGAACTGGGCTTTAACCTGGTGATTGCTGAAGATGCATGCAGCGCAGCGTCTGCGGAGCAGCACCAGGGCAGTATGACCCACATCTTCCCGCGCATTGGCCGCGTGCGTAGCACGGACGACATTATAAGCGCCCTATGATCTACCTTGGCCTGCCCCAGTGGTCGCACCCGAAATGGGTGCGCCTGTGTATTACCAGCCTTGAAGAATATGCCCGTCATTTCAACTGTGTCGAGGGCAATACCACCCTCTACGCGTTGCCCAGAGCAGAGATTGTTGAGCGCTGGCGCGACCAGACGACCGATGATTTCCGCTTCTGCTTCAAGTTTCCGGCGACGATCTCCCACACCGCTGCGCTGCGAAACTGCGGTGATTTGACCGACGAGTTCTTTGGCCGGATGTCGCCGCTGGCGAACCGCATCGGTCAGTACTGGTTGCAGCTTCCGGCCACCTTTAGCCCACGCGACCTGCCTGCGCTATGGCAGTTTCTTGATACCCTGCCCAAGGACTTTACCTACGGCGTTGAGGTGAGACATGCGGCGTTTTTTGCCAAGGGAGAGGCTGAAACGGCCCTTAACCGTGGCTTACATGCCCGCGGGGTGAACCGGGTGATTCTCGACAGCCGTCCCGTGCACAGCGCCATCCCGCATAACGAGGCCATCATTGATGCCCAGCGTAAAAAGCCCAAAGTGCCTGTTCACGCCGTGGTCACCGCGCAAAACCCGATGGTCAGGTTTATCGGCAGCGATAACATGCAGCAAAACCAGGAGATGTTCGCCGTCTGGCTGCAAAAATTAGCGAAATGGGAGCAAACCACCACGCCCTATCTCTTTCTCCATACGCCGGATATCGCTCATGCCCCCGAACTGGTCGATGTTCTCTGGCAGGCCTTGCAGGCTGCGGTTCCGTCCGTTGGCAGCGCCCCTTCTATCCCACAACAATCTTCTCTTTTCTGATATCAGCCCCTATCATAGGAAGGTGCCATCTGCCAAAAACAGGGAGTTAGTATGGTCAGCGCGCTGTATGCGGTGTTAGGTGCATTACTGCTGATTAAGTTTTCATTTGATGTTGTGCGCCTGCGAATGCAGTACCGTGTTTCTTACGGTGACGGCGGTTTTTCGGAGTTACAGAGCGCTATCCGCATTCACGGTAACGCGGTTGAGTACATCCCCGTTGCGTTAATTTTGCTGCTGTTTATGGAAATGAACGGCGCGGAAACCTGGATGGTGCACGTCTGCGGCCTGCTTCTGATTGCCGGCCGGTTAATGCATTATTACGGCTTTCACCACCGCTTATTCCGCTGGCGTCGTTCCGGCATGAGCGCGACCTGGTGTTCGCTTTTGCTGATGGTGCTGGCTAACCTTTGGTATATGCCGTGGGAGTTGGTTTTCTCCTTCCATTAGCGCACAATACGCCACTTTATTTTTCCCGGATTTTTACGTTATGTCAGATCGCGACACGCTTTTTTCCGCGCCTATCGCCAGCCTGGGCGACTGGACCTTTGATGAACGGGTAGCCGAAGTCTTCCCGGATATGATCCAGCGCTCTGTTCCCGGTTATTCCAATATCATCTCTATGATCGGCATGCTGGCTGAGCGTTTCGTTCAACCCGGCACGCAGGTATATGATCTGGGCTGCTCGCTCGGCGCGGCAACGCTGTCTGTTCGTCGTAACGTTCACCATGAAGGCTGCAAAATCATTGCCGTCGATAACTCCCCGGCCATGGTGGAACGCTGCCGTCGCCACATCAACGCGTATAAAGCCCCGACGCCAGTCGAGGTTGTGGAAGGTGATATCCGTGATATCGACATCAATAACGCGTCGCTGGTGGTTCTGAATTTTACTCTGCAGTTCCTGGTGCCTGAAGACCGTCAGCTGTTGCTGGACAAAATTTATAAAGGCCTGAAACCCGGTGGCGCGCTGGTGCTGTCCGAGAAATTCAGCTTTGAAGATGCCGAAGTGGGTGAGCTGCTGTTCAATATGCATCACGACTTCAAACGGGCCAACGGCTATAGCGAGCTGGAAATTAGCCAGAAACGTAGCATGCTCGAAAACGTGATGCTGACGGACTCCGTCGAAACCCATAAAGCACGCCTGCGTCAGGCAGGCTTCGAGCACAGCGAACTGTGGTTCCAGTGCTTCAACTTCGGCTCGCTGGTGGCGCTGAAAGGTGGGGACATCGCATGATCGAGTTCAGTAATTTCTATCAGCTGATTGCCAAAAACCACCTCTCCCACTGGCTGGAGACGCTGCCTGCACAAATTGCTGCCTGGCAGCGGGATCAGCAGCATGGTCTGTTAAAGCAGTGGTCCAACGCGGTGGAGTTTCTGCCGGAACTGACTCCGCACCGTCTGGATCTGCTCCACAGCGTTACCGCGCAAAGCGAAACGCCGCTTCCGCCCGGGCAGATAAACCGCATTGAAACGCTGATGCGTAACCTGATGCCGTGGCGCAAAGGTCCGTTCTCACTCTACGGCGTTAACATTAATACTGAATGGCGTTCTGACTGGAAATGGGATCGCGTGCTGCCTCACCTTTCCGACCTCACCGGGCGAACCATTCTGGATGTTGGCTGCGGCAGCGGGTACCACATGTGGCGCATGATTGGCGCAGGGGCACATCTGGCGGTGGGGATTGACCCTATGCAGCTGTTCCTGTGCCAGTTTGAAGCGGTGCGTAAATTGCTGGGTAACGACCAGCGCGCGCACCTGCTGCCGTTGGGTATTGAACAGCTCCCTGCCCTGAAGGCGTTTGACACCGTGTTTTCGATGGGGGTCCTGTACCACCGCCGCTCCCCACTCGAACATCTGTGGCAGCTGAAAGATCAGCTGGTCAGCGGCGGCGAACTGGTGCTGGAAACGCTGGTGGTAGAGGGTGATGAAAATACCGTTCTGGTGCCGGGCGATCGCTATGCGCAGATGCGGAACGTTTACTTTATTCCTTCCGCGCCGGCGCTGAAAAACTGGCTGGAGAAGTGCGGTTTTGTGGATGTCCGTATTGCCGATGTTTGCGTAACGTCAACTGAAGAACAGCGTCGCACCGACTGGATGATCACCGAATCGCTGGCGGAATTCCTCGACCCGGCAGACCACAGCAAGACTGTCGAAGGGTATCCTGCGCCAATGCGCGCGGTGTTGATCGCGACGAAACCGTAGATTCCCCCGGTCCTCTTCCCAAAGGGGCGAGGGAGAAAAGACCGCACCGTACTGTCCCTCTCCTCTTTGGGGAGAGGGTTAGGGTGAGGGGCATAAAAAAAGGCCCCTGTTGAAATTGCAGGGGCCTGGTACAAGCAAGCATCATATTGGGCGACATGATGCGCGGTAAAAATCGGTACGTTGCTACACGTGATGACGTTCAATCATCGATTTCATTACCGCAACCGACTCTCCCTCTACACCGTAGCGTGAATACTCATCCGCTTCAGCATCCGTCGACATTGACAACCCTGTGTTGCGATAACGCATGGGCGATGGCATCCATTTGCCTGCAGAGCTGTGAAGCTCCTCTACCCCGGCGTTTAAAAACAGTTCCATATTGCTGGCACGTACTCCC
The DNA here is from genome assembly GCF_047529885.1 of Enterobacter cloacae complex sp. 2024EL-00711. Classification (NCBI taxonomy): domain Bacteria; kingdom Pseudomonadati; phylum Pseudomonadota; class Gammaproteobacteria; order Enterobacterales; family Enterobacteriaceae; genus Enterobacter; species Enterobacter cloacae complex sp. 2024EL-00711. The sequence continues at coordinate 560,987 of NZ_JBLIZC010000002.1, read as the reverse complement.
GCACCCGCCATTATTATTGGAACACCGGAATGTGCTTTTAGTTCCGTAATTAATTGCAGTCCTTTTTCAGCAGAGGACTGCTGACCCGATGTCAGGACCCGCGCCACGCCAAGTTCAGCAAGAATATCAAAGGATTGCAGGGGATCTTTACACATATCAAACGCGCGATGAAAAGTGACCGCCATCCCTTTTGCCGCGTTCATGACCTGACGCATGCGCGGCAGATCGACATTGCCGTCTTCATCAAGCAACCCAATAACCAGGCCGGGGAATCCCAGATCGCGAACGAGAGTAATATCTTCAAGCATGGCACTGAACTCGCCCGGCGTGTAACAGAAATCGCCGCCGCGAGGACGAATAATCGGGTGTACCGGAAGGGTGACAGCCTGACGGGCAGACTTCAGCATCCCGTATGAAGGCGTTAACCCACCCTCTTTGGGTGCGGCACACAGTTCAATGCGGTCAGCCCCGTGCTGTTGCGCGGTGACGGCACACTCCACGCTGTAACAACAAATCTCCAGCAGCGCCATTACATCCTCCTTAATATCCACTTAACGCACCATCATGACACGCAGGCTACGCCCGGTCTCAGCGTACGGTCACATCTTATGCTTCGCTGGCAACAATCTGTTCAATCGTCCAGGGATGGAACTTCACGGTAACCTGTCCGTCAGTGACGGCCAGAGTAGGATTAGGCAGACGCTCACCTTCGCCTTTCGGGGAACTTGTTTTCACAAAAATGCCAGGCTTGCTCAGACCCTCGTCAGACAGCAGCGCCAGTGCACGAGCATTCAGCGTTTCGGGCTCACCCGGCAGGACAATTTCGATATGCTCCCAGCCTTCATGCGGGTAGCGTTTCTCGCCCGGCCAGGGCAATTCGACCACACTGAACCGCCAGTGAGCCACGCACACCGGTTCATGCAGTTTGAACAGGCAGATGGGGCGACCGTTGATGATGTTCTCTGAGAGTAACTCGCCACACTGTTCAAACCCGCGACGCCAGCGCTCGGCGGTTGCGTTCTGATGGCAGCGCAAGGAGATGTGATCGGCCTCAAGCGGCGCAATATCCAGACCAAGGCGGGTGGCAAGTTCTGTGAACGCCTGGGTGAAGCGCGGTAAATCTGCGGAAATATCATGCAGTTCGTCAATGGAGTGCCAGTTCGCCATACGTCAGTCTCTTATCGTGTCGCAAAGCCGCTAATTTACTCTGTTGCCCTCTTTCGACCAACCTCTGAATAGCGGTTTTTACGACTGCATGTTTATGCATGCTTTCTTAGCCTGGATTCTGCGCAATCTTCGGCCCCCGCAATGCTGACGCCAGAAGGCATTTGCAGTATACTCCCGCCCTAAATTCTTTAACTGGCGCGGGCGGTTATTTGCCCGCATCAAAAATGTAAGGTATCCAGGTGAATATTCAGGCTCTTCTCTCCGAAAAAGTCAGTCAGGCACTGATTGCCGCAGGTGCGCCTGCGGATTGCGAACCGCAGGTTCGTCAGTCAGCAAAAGTACAGTTTGGCGACTATCAGGCTAATGGCGTGATGGCAGTGGCTAAAAAACTGGGTATGCCGCCGCGACAACTCGCTGAGCAGGTGCTGACTCATCTGGATCTCACCGGTATTGCCAGCAAAACTGAAATCGCCGGCCCTGGATTTATCAACATCTTCCTTGAGCCTGCTTTCCTGGCACGCCACGTTGACGCGGCGCTGAAATCTGACCGTCTGGGTGTCTCCCAGCCAGAAGCGCAGACCGTGGTGATTGACTACTCAGCGCCAAACGTGGCGAAAGAGATGCACGTCGGGCACCTGCGTTCCACCATTATCGGTGACGCGGCCGTGCGTACCCTGGAGTTCCTCGGTCACAAAGTGATCCGCGCGAACCACGTGGGCGACTGGGGTACCCAGTTCGGGATGCTGATTGCTTACCTGGAAAAACAGCAGCAGGAAAATGCAGGTGAGATGGCCCTGGCAGACCTGGAAGGGTTCTACCGCGAAGCTAAAAAACACTACGACGAAGACGACGCTTTTGCCGAGCGCGCGCGCAGTTACGTGGTAAAACTGCAGGGCGGCGACCCGTACTTCCTCGAGATGTGGCGTAAACTGGTTGACATCACCATGTCCCAGAACCAGCTCACCTATAACCGTCTGAACGTTACCCTGACCCGTGACGATGTGATGGGTGAAAGCCTCTATAACCCGATGCTGCCTGGCATTGTGGCTGACCTGAAGGCCAAAAACCTGGCGGTTGAGAGCGAAGGCGCGACGGTCGTGTTCCTTGATGAGTATAAAAACAAGGAAGGTGAACCGATGGGCGTGATCATCCAGAAAAAGGATGGCGGCTATCTCTACACCACCACCGATATCGCCTGTGCGAAATACCGTTACGAAACGCTGCATGCGGACCGCGTGCTGTACTACATCGACTCCCGTCAGCACCAGCACCTGATGCAAGCATGGACTATTGTGCGCAAAGCAGGCTACGTGCCGGATTCCGTGCCGCTTGAACACCATATGTTCGGCATGATGCTGGGTAAAGACGGTAAGCCGTTCAAAACCCGTGCGGGCGGTACCGTGAAGCTGTCCGACCTGCTGGACGAAGCGCTGGAACGCGCCCGCCGTCTGGTGGCCGAGAAGAATCCGGATATGCCTGCCGATGAGCTGGAAAAACTCGCCAACGCCGTGGGAATCGGTGCAGTGAAGTATGCGGATCTCTCCAAGAACCGTACCACCGACTATATCTTCGACTGGGATAACATGCTGGCCTTTGAAGGTAATACTGCGCCGTATATGCAGTACGCCTACACCCGCGTGCTCTCCGTGTTCCGTAAAGCCAGTATCGATGAAAGCGCGCTGGCCAATGCTGAGGTGATCATTTCCGAAGATCGCGAAGCCCAGCTGGCGGCGCGTCTGTTGCAGTTTGAAGAGACGCTGGCCGTTGTCGCACGTGACGGTACCCCGCACGTGATGTGCTCTTACCTGTACGATCTGGCGGGTCTGTTCTCCGGTTTCTACGAACACTGCCCTATCCTGTCTGCGGAAAGCGAAGCGGTCCGCAACAGCCGCCTGAAGCTGGCTCAGCTGACGGCGAAGACCCTGAAGCTGGGTCTGGATACCCTGGGTATCGAAACCGTAGAGCGCATGTAATAAAAAACCCGGCCATCGCCGGGTTTTTTATGTTCAAAAATATTTGCGCAGGTATTCCGTTAAACACAGGATTGCCATGGCCTGTCCATAGGGCATCGACGTGAGTGGGATCTGGCGATAGAACGCCAGATCGCTGCCCATCCCCGTACCGAACGACGTCTGCAGTAACTCCCCTTCCGGCGAGATATTTTCCACAATGCCGCGAATTGCTTTCTCCGCCACCGCAGCATATTCCGCGCCGACATAGCGTTTACGCACCGCTTTCAGAATACCGTAGGCAAAGCCTGCCGTGGCTGACGCCTCAAGGTAGGCGTGCGGATCGTCGAGCAGCGTATGCCACAGGCCGCTATCGTCCTGACATTTGGCGAGGGCCGCAATCTGCGCGTTCAGCACCTGCACAAGGTAGCGGCGAACGGCGTTATGTTCAGGCAAATCCACCAGTTCAAGGAAATCCGGGATCACGATGGTCAACCAGCTGTTGCCTCGTGCCCAGCGTGCCTTCGCAAAGTTATGGTGGCCTTCGTAATTCCAGCCGTGGAACCACAGGCCGGTTTCGCGATCCATCAGGTTCTGCACGTGCAGCAGAAACTGATACACCGCCTCTTCAACGTACTCCGGTTTATTAAGGAGCTTGCCGATTTTCGCCAGCGGCAGAACCGTCATCATCAGCGTGTCATCCCACATCTGCTGAGAATTCTCTTCCGCCAGGGTGATGTGCTGCATGCCGCCATGGTCGGTGCGCGGCATCTCATTCATGGCCCACTCCGCCCAGCTTTCCAGCCACGGCAGCCAGGCCGGGTTTCTGGTCTCTTCATAACGATATGCCAGCGTCAGGAACGGTGACATGGTATTCACGTTTTTGGTGGTCGCCCCTTCCCTGAAACGATCGGCAAACCAGCGGTCAATGATGTCACGCATCGCTTCGTCGCCCGTCTGGCAGTAATACTGCCAGATACCGTATAACCCCACGCCGTGGGTCCACTCCCAGCCTGCCCATCCTTTGGTGTCAATGACCCGCCCGTCGTCCAGGCGCAGTAAAAACTCACCTGTTGTGTCGTGGATATTAACGAGGTTATGCGTCACCTTTTCAATCAGCGATTTCAGCTCGTCCCGGGCGATGAAATGCGCAGGCTGACGCAGGAGTGGACTGTGTTTGACCGGCCAAACTTTCATTATCTTAACCTCTGTTGTATGTCGAATTCAGTACCGCGCGCCCCTTCAGCGAAGGTGCCGCAGGCTTATTACGATTCAGATAGCCGATGTTGTTATTGCCCCACAGCGACGCATAAGGCATACCGGCCAGCATCTCCACGGTGGCGCGGGCTTCTGGTGTCGCACTCTCAGGAATGGCGCGACCAGACGCGCGCATTTTGGCGGTCTCTTCACGCAGCGTGGTGTGGGTGTGCAAATTGAGTTTGAAACGCAGCGAGACCAGGAAGCCGCAGAACAGAACCAGAAGCGTTCCCACGCTCAGGATCAGCAGAATGGTGTGGCTCACTTCCGCGGGCTGGGTCTTCTGTCCGCTAACAAAGCCGGACATCTGCATCACAATGCCCACCAGCATTACCGCCCCTGCCTGCGAGGCTTTACGGGTCAGCGTCATGATGCCGGCGAAAATCCCTTCGCGGCGCTGGCCGGTGATCACTTCATCGACATCAGCAATGTAGGTGTAGGTATTCCACGGCACATAGTTGATCCCACCGCGTCCCAGACCGGCAACTGCAGAGACCAGCAATAACAGAGAGTAGATATCACTCAGGCCCGCGTAATACAGCACGGCGTAGGAAAGCGATGCCAGGCCAAACAGCACCACGACCATCCGATAGGACGGCGCGGGTCCGAAGCGAATGCACAGCGGGATCATGGCGATAACCGCAATAAACTGGAAGATGGCCATCGTGCCCAGCAGGCTGGAGGCCATGGATGCTTCCTGCATCAGCACGAAAACCACGTAGTAGGTAAACACGGCATTAAAGACGTCCTGGGCGATATACCCGCCAAGGTACATCCCCAGATGCTGACGGAAAATTCTCACGCGCAGCGTAGAGCTCAACTCCACAAACAGGCGGTTGAGGCTCTGCCCGAGCGACAGTTTCTTCTTCTCTTCTTCAGCACGCAGGGCGGCTTCGCTCCACTCTTCCCGCGGTCGCTCCCAGGTGAAGAACCAGACGAGCATCAGCATCAGCGCGCACAGCACGGAGAAGACCAGGCTTGCATAGAAAAAGGAGACCGCGTTATCTTTGCCGAAATGCGTGAGCAGGATCCCCGGCAGGAATGAGGCCAGGATGGCAGACATTTGCGCCATCGAGATACGGGCACCTGAGAAGCGGGTTTTCTGTTTAAAGTCATCGGTCATTTCCGGCACCAGCGTTTCGTACGGCACCAGAATCATGGTGTAGACGATATCGAACACCAGATAGGTCAGCAGGTAATACCAGAAACTCATCTCCCCCACCCACATCAGGGAGTAGCTGAACACGCACGGGATCCCCAGCAGAATAAAGAACTTACGCCGACCGAAGCGCTTGCCGAGCCATGTCGTGCCAAAGTTATCGGTCAAAAAGCCCATCAAAGGGCTGACGACGGCATCCAGTACCCTTGCGGCGGCAAAGATGAAGGTTGCTTCAATCGGGGAGAGTCCACAGAACGTTGTATAAAAATACAAAAGCCAGGCCGCCGTCAGGGCGGTGGTTCCCGCCCCGAGGAAATCGCCTGACCCGTAAGCAAGATAATTTGCGAGTCCAATTTTTCGTGTTTTCATTGCCGTCAACCCTACTCAGTTTTGGGAGACTCCCTGTAAGCAAAATCTGATCCGGGAGTTATTACACGGCTACAGTAAGAGTATCGACCTGGTGATACCTTTCTGTTTTTGCCATCACCGGCAAGCGGCTGGCAAAAATGCAAAGAGTGTCGTTACGCGTGTCACTGATTTATAAAACAGCGTTTCTTTTACATCAAAAGAGGAGGTCATTTTTTGCGAGCCAGCCATCAGAAATGGCTGATGGCTGTCGTAGAAAGCGGGGTATTAGCGGTAGTTGACGATGACGGAATTACGCTGAACTTTCAGCGCAGGGATCAGGCGTCCGCCGCCCGGCACTTCCCAGATAAAGCGCAAAGGTTCGACAGCAGGCACGCCGTTGAAGGCCTGAGTGGTGCCATTCTCTCCGTCAATTTCCGTACAGCGTGTCTGGGAGCACAGCCGTACCCGAAGCCCGGCAGGCGTTGGGCCAATAAGCGTGTAGTTCCAGACCACCAGGGTCATCAGACCGGACACCGGCTCAGTCGGTGATAGCGGTCGCGAAGACATGGCGACACCGCGGTTGCTGAGGGTCACGCCAATGCTGCTGGCCTGCCAGGTCCCTTCCCCGGCGGCCTGGGCCACCAGCGGAAAAAGTAAAATCCATAACCACTTACGCATTATTTTCCTCCGATCGTCGCCGTCATACGGATATGACGGTTATCCGACAACTCCATATTCGACAGCACGACCAGCTGGTTCAGGCTACGGCGCAGGAAGCGCGACAGCAGCGGACGCAGCGCATGGTTCACCAGCAGAACCGGTGGCGCACCCAGCATCTCCTGACGCGCCAGCGCCTCTTGTGTTTGCTCCAGCAGACGGTCGGCCAGGCCAGGTTCCAGCCCTCCACCGCCCTGCAGAGCCTGCAGCAGCAGACGTTCAAGCGGCGTATCGAGGCCGATAACCTGCACTTCCCCGGTGCCCGGGAACCACTGCTGCGTGATCGCCCGTCCCAGTGCCACACGCACCACCGCCGTCAGTTCGTGCGGATCGCTTTGCAACGGTGCATGCTCGGCGAGGGTTTCCAGAATGGTACGCATATCGCGGATCGGCACTTTTTCCTCGAGCAGGTTTTGCAGCACCTTGTGCAGCGTGGTCAGCGTCACGACGCCTGGCACGAGATCTTCTGTCAGCTTCGGCATCTCCTGCGTGACGCGATCGAGCAGTTGCTGGGCTTCCTGACGACCAAACAGCTCTGCCGAGAATTGTCCAATCAGATGGTTCAGGTGGGTCGCCACCACGGTACTCGCCTCCACCACGGTGTAGCCCTGAATTTGCGCCTGCTCTTTCAGCGCACTTTCAATCCAGATGGCAGCCAGGCCAAAGGCCGGGTCGATGGTTTGCTCGCCCGGCAGCGTACCCGCCGCGGTGCCTGGATTAATGGCCAGCCAGCGGCCTGGATAAGCATCACCGCTGCCAATCTCTACGCCTTTCATCAGAATACGATAGCGCGCTGGCGGCAGATCCATATTGTCGCGGATGTGAACCACCGGCGGCAGGAAGCCCATGTCCTGGGCGAATTTTTTACGGATGCTGCGGATTCGGCCCAACAGTTCGCCATCCTGCTGGAAATCGACCATCGGGATGAGGCGATACCCTACTTCCATTCCCAGCGAGTCTTCCAGTTGAACGTCGTTCCAGGTCGCTTCCACGGCCTGCGTGTTCTCCGGCATTTTTACCGGAGCAGGTTCCGCTGCCGGGGTCATCTCACGGCCACGCATCCACCAGGCAAGGCCCAGCAATGCCGCAGTGAACAGCAGGAACACCAGGTTTGGCATTCCCGGCACCAGACCGAGCAGGCCCAGCACCGCGGCGGCCAGCAGCATCACGCGCGGGTTGCTGAAGAGTTGCCCGACCATCTGCTCGCCAACATCCTGATCGGTACTGACGCGGGTCACGATAACCCCCGCCGCCGTTGAGATGACCAGCGCCGGGATCTGAGCCACCAGACCGTCACCAATGGTCAGCAGCGTATAGCTTTCCGCCGCGTGGCCCATGTCCATACCGTGCTGCAGCACGCCCACCAGCAGGCCGCCGACCACGTTAATCACCATGATCAGGATGCCCGCAATGGCATCACCGCGAACAAACTTACTCGCACCGTCCATTGAGCCGTAGAAGTCAGCCTCCTGCGTCACTTCCGAGCGGCGCTTTTTGGCTTCATCTTCGGCAATAAGCCCGGCGTTCAGATCCGCGTCGATGGCCATCTGCTTGCCCGGCATCCCGTCAAGCACAAAACGCGCGCCCACTTCCGCGATACGTCCGGCCCCTTTGGTGATAACCATAAAGTTGATGATGACAAGAATGACGAACACCACGATACCGATGGCAAAGTTACCGCCGACCAGGAAGTGGCCGAATGCCTCAACCACTTTACCCGCCGCGGCTGCACCGGTGTGGCCTTCCATCAGAATGATACGGGTTGACGCCACATTCAGCGCCAGCCTTAACAAGGTGGTAAACAGCAGAATGGTCGGGAATGCGGCGAACTCAAGGGTGCGCTGGGTGAACATCGCCACCAGCAAAACCATAATGGACAACGCAATGTTGAATGTGAAAAGCAGGTCGAGGATGAACGCCGGAAGCGGCAAGACCATCATCGACAGAATTAGCAGGATGAGAATCGGTCCGGCAAGGATCTGCCATTGCGTCGATTTCAGGTTGCCGGGCAGGCGCAACATTGCCACCAGATTAGCCATCAGTGTCCTTCTCGTTCATAAAATCCAGCGCGTCAGGCACCGGAAGGTTCTCAGGTTTCACAGGCCGTTGACCGCCAGCCAGACGCCAGCGTTTCAACTGCCATACCCAGGCCAGCACTTCCGCCACCGCGGCGTAGAGTTGTCCTGGGATCTGTTGTCCAATTTCCGCATGGCGATACAGCGCGCGCGCCAGCGGAGGCGCTTCGAGTATGGGCACCCGGTTTTCGGTACCAATTTCACGAATACGCAGGGCGATGAGCCCCGCCCCTTTCGCCACCACTTTCGGCGCGCTCATTTTGTTTTCGTCGTACTGCAGCGCAACGGAATAGTGTGTCGGGTTAGTCACAATGACGTCGGCTTTTGGCACATCTTCCATCATCCGCCGACGGGCGGCAGCACGCTGCATCTGGCGGATACGCCCTTTCACGTGCGGGTCACCTTCCATCTGCTTATATTCATCCCGAATATCCTGACGAGACATGCGCAGTTTCTTGAAGTGGCTGTAAAGCTGGAAGATAACGTCAAAACCCACCATGGGAATAATGCTGAGCACCACCAGCAGGGCACAGAGCCCGGCCAGGTTCAGCGCATTGCTCATCGCGGTTAACGGCGATTCGCTAATAAGGCGCATCATTTCCGGCCAGTGGTGCCACAGAAAAAAACCGCCGGTACTGCCCATCAGGACCGATTTCAGAATCGCTTTAAGCAACTCCGCACCGGTTTGCGCCGAGAACATTTTCGCAATCCCCGGCAGCGGGTTCAGTTTCGAAAACTTGGGTTGCAGCGATTTCCCGCTAAACACCAGACCGCCCAGCATCACGGGCGAGACCAGCGCCACCAGCACGACGCCGGTAATCAGGGGCAACAGCGCAAGCATGGCATCTTTAACGAGCAGGATTATCTGGCTGAGGATCAGGTTAGGGTCGTTGACCATACTGTGGTCAAAACGCAGGCCAGCCGAGAGCATTCCCGCCAGTTTGCGGGCGAGCGCCTCCCCACCCCACCAGATAATGCACACGCCTACGATGAGGATCAGCAGGGATGTCAGTTCTCGGGATCGGGGGACCTGCCCTTCCTCACGCGCTTTTTCTAGTCGGTGGGGTGTGGGGGCTTCCGTTTTGTCGTCGTTCTCTTCTGCCACAGTGCCTGCTCGCAGCCCATTTAGTCACGGGTATCATGCCAGCCTGACCTTTCATCAATGGGTTGAAAAAACCCAATAACCGGGTTCTTTTAGCCAGTTCAGCGTCGGAGCAATCGGGTGATGAGTAAAAAACGGCAAAAAAAAAATTTGAGATAGCGTTTGGCAACACTGTCAGCAAGCAGTGCGTGAGCAAGGGCCAGCCACCCCAGCGTTATGCACTCAAAATTAAGCGGCATACCCTCAGGTTGCGCGCGCAACCTGAGGGTCATCACCTCAATCAGAAACCAAGGCTGTCCAGCAGGTCGTCTACCTGATCCTGGCTTGCCACAACGCCCGCTTTGGTGGCGTCGAGCTGTGGACCGTTGAGCAGGCTTTCGTTCTCGCGTTTTGGACGAGCGGCCGGTTCCGGAATGTTCTCCAGCAGCACCATCAGCAGCTGACGTTCAATTTCCTGAATCACATCCATCATGCGTTTGATAACCTGGCCCGTGAGGTCCTGGAAATCCTGCGCCATCATGATGTCCAGCAGCTGCGCGTTGGTAAAGCTGGTGTGGCCCGGCACATCGCCCAGGAACTGACGGGTATCCGTGACCAGCTCGCGGGCATCCGCCAGCTCGATTGGATTCTCAAACCACTCATCCCAGCGTTTGGTCAGCGCTTTCGCGCCTTTCTCCATCGCATCCTGATGCGGTTGTGACGCTTCAACGCTGTTCAGCGCACGTTCAGCCGCCTGAGCGGTCATCTGCACAACGTAGTCCAGACGATCGCGGGCATCCGGAATGGCTTCCGCCGCTTCAGCAATTGCCTGGTCCAGCCCCAGTTCACGCAGGCTGTCACGCAGCATGCGTGTCAGGCTGCCGATGCGGGCAATGATATCGCTGGGCGAGTGTTCTTCAACGGGTTTCATAGCAGGTTGCATCATCATAACCAACACCTCACATGCCGAGTTTCTCGAAGATCTTACCGAGCTTCTCTTCCAGGGTGGCCGCAGTGAACGGCTTCACAACATAGCCACTAGCGCCCGCCTGTGCTGCGGCAATAATGTTCTCTTTTTTCGCTTCTGCGGTCACCATCAGAACCGGCAATGACGCCATTCCCGCGTCCGCACGGATGGTTTTCAGCAGTTCCAGACCGTCCATGTTTGGCATGTTCCAGTCGGAGATAACAAAACCAAACCCGCCCGCCTGCAGTTTGTTCAGCGCATCAACGCCGTCTTCTGCTTCTTCAACGTTGTTGAAGCCCAGCTCTTTCAGCAGGTTGCGTACGATACGACGCATGGTGGAAAAGTCATCCACAACCAAAAACTTAAGCTCTTTATCCGCCATAAAATAATACTCCTGAGTCAAATACGTATTGCCTGTCCGGCACTGATTTTCGCCAGCATCTGCTGGCTTACCTGGCTAAGATCGACCACTTCGCTCACGCCACCCATATTGATGGCCTCGCGCGGCATGCCGAACACCACACAACTTGCTTCATTCTGCGCAATCGTCCAGGCGCCAGCCTGGTGCATTGCAAGCATTCCGGCGGCACCGTCGTTACCCATCCCCGTCAGGATCACCCCAACGGCGTTGCGCCCCGCATGTTTCGCCACCGAATGAAACAGCACATCCACCGACGGACGGTGCCGGTTTACCGGCGGCCCGTCATGAATTTTGATTTGATAGTTAGCGCCACTGCGCGCCAGCTCCATATGCTTGTCACCCGGTGCGATATACGCATGGCCGGGGAGTACGCGCTCACCGTCTTCCGCCTCTTTCACGCTGATCTGACACAGCTTGTTCAGACGCTCGGCGAACGAGCGGGTAAAGCCTGGCGGCATATGCTGCGTGATCAGAATACCCGGACTTGAAAGCGGCAATGGCTGGAGTACATGACGAATTGCCTCTGTTCCCCCGGTTGACGCCCCAATCACCAGCAGTTTTTCCGAACTGAGTAAAGGACCGGCCTTCAGCGTTACCGGTGCATCCATCGGTTTGTGCGCGGCAAGCTTCGCACGTGACGCGGTGCGGATCTTCTCGGCGATCATTTCGCTGTACGCCAGCATCCCTTCACGAATGCCAAGCTGAGGTTTGGTGACAAAATCCACCGCCCCTAACTCCAGCGCACGCAGGGTAATTTCAGATCCTTTTCCGGTCAGGGATGAGACCATCACCACCGGCATGGGCCGCAGGCGCATCAATTTTTCCAGGAAATCAATGCCATCCATGCGCGGCATTTCGACATCCAGCGTTAACACATCGGGGTTATATTTTTTAATTAAATCCCGCGCTACCAGCGGATCAGGCGCTGTCGCCACCATCTCCATGTCGCTGTGGCTATTGATAATTTCAGTCATGATCTGGCGCATCAGCGCAGAATCGTCGACAGACAACACCCTGATTTTACTCATGCTTTTTCCTTACTCAGCGCATATACCGTTTGCCCACGCAGGCTAAACTCACGCACGAGGTTGCTGAAGTTTTCCGAGTGCCCGGCAAACAGTAAACCGTCAGGCTTGAGCAACGGAACAAACCGACGCAGAATGTCCTGTTGCGTCGTTTTATCAAAATAGATCATGACGTTACGGCAAAAAATAGCGTCGAATGGCCCCGGCACGTTGTACTGCTTATCCAGCAGGTTAACGGGCGCGAATTCGACACAGTTCGCCAGCTCCTGGCGCACGCGCACCAGGCCTTCATGCGGGCCGGTTCCGCGCATGAAGTAACGCTGCAACTGCTGAGGTGACAGCGTTTTCAGTTCATCCTGGCGATACACGCCGTTGCGTGCCTTTTCCAGCACTTCGGTATCAATATCACTGGCGTAGACTTTCCAGCGTCCAGGCGCCATGCCCAGCGTGTCGGCAAGGGTGATCGCCAGCGAGTACGGCTCTTCCCCGGTTGAGGCGGCCGCACTCCAGACGCGATACTCCCCGCTGCGGCGACGCGCGTGCTCCGCCAGGACCGGGAAGTGGTGAGCTTCACGGAAAAATGCGGTCAGGTTGGTGGTTAACGAGTTAATAAAAGCCTGCCACTCTGCGCTATTCTGGTTCGCTTCGAGCATGCTCAGATAGCGACCAAAATCGTCCAGCCCCAGCGTACGCAAGCGCCGCACCAGACGGTTGTAGACCATGTCTCGCTTATGATCGGCAAGCACAATCCCCGCACGCTGGTAGATTAACTGACATATCCGACGAAAATGCGCGTCGGACAGCGCGAGGCGCTGTGTCATCTGCAACAGTAATGACGTTTGCCCTGGGGGCATTGGTGATGTCATAGCGCCTTCTTAATTACATTCAGGATACAACTGGCACGGCCTGCGACCGCCCGACTTCTGTTACTGCTTCAACGTGCTCTTTCACATTAAATACCGCGACCAGCCCGGTCAGATGATCCGCCTGGCTGGCCAGCTGATCGGTTGCCGCTGCCGCTTCCTCCACTAACGAGGCGTTTTGTTGCGTGACCTGATCCATCTGGCTTACCGCCTGGGCCACCTGCTCAATTCCGCGACGCTGTTCATCGGACGCAGAAGCAATCTCGCCCATGATGTCGTTAACCCGCGTAACGGAGGTGACGATTTCGTGCATGGTTTTCGCCGCCGTGTCCACCAGGGCAGAGCCTTGCTGGACGCGTGAGACGGACTCTTCAATCAGTCCTTTAATTTCTTTCGCGGCGTTGGCGCTGCGGCTCGCCAGATTACGGACTTCACCGGCCACAACCGCAAAACCACGCCCCTGCTCACCGGCTCGTGCCGCTTCAACGGCCGCGTTCAGCGCCAGAATGTTGGTCTGGAACGCAATACCGTCAATCACGCTGATGATGTCGCCAATTTTCTGTGAACTGGCGGCAATGTCCTGCATGGTACTGGCCACGTGAGAGGCCTGATCGCCCCCTTTCTTCGCCGTCATCGCCGCCTGTCTGGACAGGTCAGACGCCTGACGCGCGTTATCCGCGTTCTGGCTTACCGTCGCGGTGAGCTGCTCCATGCTGGCAGCCGTTTGCGCCAGCGAAGCTGCCTGCTGCTCGGTGCGCGATGAGAGATCGTTATTGCCTGCCGCAATCTCCGAGATCCCGGTGTGCATGGCATAACTGCCCTGTCGCACATCGGAGACCGTTTCCCGCAGGGCGCCCTGCATCGCCTTCAGGCTGGCAAAAATCGCCGAAATTTCGTTCTTGCCGTACACCGCCACCGGACGCGCCAGGTTACCCTTCGCAATACTGTCGAAGTGGCTGCTGACGATCGCCAGCGGTTGCACAATCATTCTGCGCGACCAGTACAGGGCACCGCCGGTCAGCAGCACCGCCAGAATCACCACCACGGCAAAAATCACGCCTGACATATGGTAGTTTTTACGGCTGTCATTCCCGGCGCGTTGGACAAACTGGTTAATGTTCTGCTGCCAGGCATTAAAGCTCGCATCAAACGCCGCCTGGGACGCCTGGACCGGCGCGGTCATAAAGTCCGAGAGCTGGTTGTTCTCAAGCCAGGTCGCCTGGTGATCCAGGTCGCTGTGCCACTGATCAAAACGCTTCTTCATCGCGACTTTCAGCGCTTTCACTTCCGCGCTGCCGGCGTCCTGTGCCGCGAAGGCGTTAAACTGCGCGTCAGCCAGCTTCAGGCTGTCGCGCGCGGTCACCATCAACGCCTTGATGTCATCCGGCGGATAACTCAGGGCGGTTAAGGTTCCCGCTTTGTTCAGCGCCGTGCTTGCCTGCAACAGTACGGCGCGCGTCTGTGCCACGGCGGCGCGCTGCTGGTTACTCGCCTCAACTTCCTGCAAATTCTGATAGCCATCGCGAAACGCCCAAAAAGACAACCCGTTACTGCCAACCTGCAACACACCGCAAAGGATCAGAATCAAAAACAGTGTGGTCGAGATACGAATACGATTTAACATCCACGCTCCCATCATGCGGCAAGCAGCCGCGGTTTAAATGTCAGTCAAAATGTTTCCCAGTTTTCATGTCCGGTCGTCGCTGCAGGTTTACGGGTCGCTGCCGCTGCTGCGGCAGGCGCGAGATACGTTGCTTGCGGGGTGACCGTGTTTCCAGCGAGTGAAGCGAGACGAAACGCCGAGACGGCCATCTTCAGACGGCTTGCCTGGTCTTCCAGCGCAGCGGCCGCCGCAGCGGACTCCTGCACCAGCGCGGCGTTTTGTTGTGTCACGCGATCCATTTCCGATACCGCCAGAGCGACCTGATCGATACCACGACTCTGCTCATCAGACGCAGAGGCGATTTCACCCATGATGTCCGTTACGCGGGTAACGGCATTCACGATGTCATTCATGGTTTCCCCTGCGCTTTCTACCAGCACGGAGCCGGTATCGACGCGGGAAACGGAGTCTTCAATCAGGGCCTTGATCTCTTTCGCCGCGTTGGCACTGCGGCTGGCAAGGTTGCGCACTTCCCCGGCCACCACGGCAAACCCGCGCCCCTGCTCGCCCGCACGTGCGGCTTCAACGGCGGCGTTGAGGGCGAGGATATTGGTCTGGAAAGCGATGCCGTCGATAACGCTAATGATGTCGGCGATTTTCTTCGAACTGTCGGCGATTTCGTGCATGGTTTTCACCACGCCGTCCACCACACGACCGCCTCGCTGCGCCGTTTCGGACGCGCTTTCCGCCAGCTGTGAGGCCTGACGGGCGTTGTCCGCGTTCTGCTTCACGGTCGCGGTAAGCTGCTCCATGCTGGCGGCGGTCTCTTCGAGCGCCGACGCCTGCTGTTCGGTGCGCGACGACAGATCGTTGTTGCCCATCGCAATTTCGCTGGTACCGGTATAAATGGCTTCCGATCCGTTACGCACGTTGGCGACGGTCTCAATTAGCGAGCGCTGCATATGATCAACGCTGTTTGCCAGCTCGGTAATTTCATTGCGCCCGGAGACGGTCAGCGTTTTGGTCAGGTCACCACCGGCAATCTCGCGAATGTGGGCAATGACGCGACCGAGAGGATTAAGCAGGATGTGGCGAATGCCGTACCACACGCCCACCAGCACGATGACCAGCGCCAGCGCCATGACGGCCATCTGCCATTTGGCAAAGCGGTAATCATTCTGGCTTTGCGTAAAGGCCGAGTGATACAGGTCGCCACTGGCTTTGGCATATTCCCCGAGTGCCGCACCGAGGGCGTTTTGCATCCCCTGGGTAGGCTGCGCGAAATACGCGTCCATGTTGCCGCTTTCCAGGAACTGAATAAGCTCTGTCAGACCGGCATAGTAGGCGTTGTACTTTTCATCGATATTCTGGCTCACCTGCGCCATGGCAGGCTGTGGTGTGATTTTCTTAAAGGCGTCGTAGTGTTTCGCGGCGTCAGCAAGGGTCGCCCGCGCATTTTTCAGCAGTTCCGTTTTCGCACTGCTCTGCTGATTATTTGGATCCATCATCATGCGGGCGGAAGAGCGGCTCAGGTTGATACGCGTTTGCAGCATCAGATCCCACGTCGACGTCAGTTCACTCTGCTGTACGCGGAGATCGTTCGAGGCGGCGAAACTGTCCTGGTTTTGTTTAAGTGACGAGAAAAAAAGCCCGCCGGAGGTAAGCTGAAGAAGTGCGAAAATGACCAGCACCATCATAAGCATTGTGACAACGCGGATACGGTTCAACATACAACACCTTCTCATAGATTTATTAACGGTGTTATCGGCACTGACTACAGGAACTTTACATTTGAGAAAGGGAAAAGCGCGGGGTTAAAACGCAACGTCAACGATCAGCGTATCGGTGTAGGTGCCGGCAGGCGGCGTAGACTGGCTGGTAAGGACTTTGGCAGTGTAGTTGTAGGTTCGCAATAAACCGTCGGTACTGACCTGCGAGGAGGTTGCGCTGGTCCAGCGCTCGGTACCGCTGCCACCCCAGCGGTTGGTCGTGGCTTCTTTATAAATGTCGTAACTCATGTAGTTACTGCCGCTCACCATGCGGCGAACGTTATTCAGCGCGTTGGCTCCATTATTAATTCCGATAGTGTAAGTGCTTCCTTTAGTACAGGTGACGGCAATCGCCTGCGAGACAGTGGGGAAACTTTGCACCAGCGGCGCACTGTTGAAGTTGACGTCCGGCGTGGTCATGGCGCTGCAGTCGTTGGTAACGGTCATGTTGAGAAGAATACTGGTGGTCGCCGTGCCTGTCTGGGGAACGGTGCAAAGGCCCAGCACGCCCACGGAACAGACGCTGTAGTTGATGCTGAAGGTGAGCAGCACCTGATAAGGCCCGGCCGTGACGTTTTGTCCGGCAACGGTGCGGAAATAAAGCGGAATGCTGTACTGTTTTGACCCCAGTAATCCCAGCAGGGTGTTGCCGCTCCAGGTATAAGCTTTGCTGATTTGCACTTCGCTGTTCCCCGAACACCCCGTTAACCCGCACAACCGGGTGGGGATCACATCCGTGATGGCCGCATTATCGGTGCGTTTCATCGTGGCACGGCTGTTGCCTGAAACCGACGCAGCGGTGTAGTTCAGCGTCACCGAGTCGTTGGTCAGAAGATTGAGCACGGCGTCGCATGCCACGATCAGCCTGCCGGTGGTTTCGACCTCCCCGGTTCCGCTGAGCGCGAACGAGGTGACGCTACCAAATGACGCATTTACCGTACTGACGGTACACGCCGCCCAGCCGCCGCCGGAAAACAGCAGCAGCATCAACAGCAGTAAGCGCTTCACCGTTCCTCCCGGCAAATCAGCGGTCCGTATGTCTGCAGTTTATGTTCCGGATTGGCCCCCACGGTCAGCGTGGCCGAGCAGTGTTTTCCGTCTGGCGTAATCACCTCAAGCGGGTTCACATCGTTGAGATTTTCCAGCCAGGCGATGCCGTCATACCCCACCACCGCATTGTTGCGCGAGGCGCGTCGAACCTGGCTTCCCACCGGGATAGCCTGCCCCTGCTTGTCATGCAGAATGACGCTTGCCACCCGCTCCTGCTCCATCGGGAAATCGACCAGATAACCGCTGTGGCGGCGAATAGCGAGCCGCCGCTCTGTCTCTTTCAGCCGGGTATCCGCGGGCAGATTCAGGGTGTCAATGCGATAACTGGCCGGGTAATAAGCCGATACACCGCTGACCAGCAGGTAGCCGTTATTGTTCGTTTTGCCGACCGGCTGGTTCTCATAGCTGACGGGAACGTCCGGGTGACCGTCGGTGCTGATCACCACAAACGCATCGTTGATTTTGTTTGCCGCAAACAGCTCGCCGTCCATCAGCACAATCGCGCCCATCGCCTCTCCCCACCAGGTCATCATGCCCCTTTCGCCATAACCACCGCCCTGAAGTTCGATGTTGTTATTGCGCCAGCCCAGCGTTCCCTGCTGATAATCATTGGCTTTCGACTGGTTGGCCCATGCCATGTTCCAGCTAAAGCCACCGTCGGAAGGCATGGAGTGGTTGTAGTTGATACGCTGCGTGCTGCCGGCATCTGGCGTGTTTTCATAGGTTACGGCGGCACTGTCACGCTCTCCCAGCGGCACCTGAAGCGACATGGCCACCGTCCAGTCTCCCCGCTGCTGATCGCGGCTTGCAGCCAGATAAATACTGCTCGCCCCCCACAAATTGCGGCTCCAGGAGAGATTCAGCAGTTCGGTTTTTTGGTTGTCAAAGCTCTCCACGCCGATCCACGCAGCACCGAGACTGCCATACTCGCCCAGGTTAAAGGTGAGAGAGTACTGGTCGGTGTTGCGACTAAAACTGGCGATGGGCCGGTCATTTTCGTCATAGACCGTCGGTTGGTCGTAGAGGGCGAGGTTGCCAAAGTCGCGATCGCGCCGCGTATGCTGTGTCGCTACACTAAATTCACTGGTACTGTACTGATAGCCCCAGTTGATTTGCCCGCCATTATCTCCGCGCATGCGGCTTTGAGAATACGCGGTATTCACGACGCCAAACCGACCCAATTTAACCACCGTCCCCATCCCACCCAGGGCCAGCGTTTCTGCCCCTTCGGCATGGCCCTCCAGCGTCAGCCAGTCCGTAACGCCATAGCGATACGACCCACTACCCGCCGCCGGGCCGTAGTCAAAATTCTTGATGCCGTAATTACGCCGCAGGCTGCCGAGCGTCACCGCCCCGTCGCTCAGGCCTTGTTTCAGCAATTCGCTGGTGACGTAAAACGGCAGCGTGGTACTCACCTGGCGCCCCAGCGCATCGGTGGTGACCAGTACCGCGTCCCCTGCTCCGTTGATATAGGGCAGATTGGTCAGGGTGAACGGTCCCGGCTGAAGCTGGGTCGAGCCGGAACGATAGCCATTGATAAAGAGATCCACCGAGGTGGGAACCGCCGCTTCGCCCGAGAACTCTGGGAGTGGCCAGGTCACGAGGTCAGGACGCAGGGAGAAATCCCGCCCGTAGCTGATCCCGCCCATGCGCACGCTGGTGCTCCAGCTCAGGGCATCGCTGATCACATCCCCGGCGGTCCAGGTCGTTGCCTCGTCCTCGTTCGTCATCAGAAGCGTCGTGTCATAGCGCACATACCCTTCCTGCTGACCGTCGTTTCCGGTGAAATTTTCCCGGGCATAGCCGGTTGAAGAAAAGGAGCCGTTCTCATTGAAGTAGCGGAATTCATGCCAGAGCGAGGCCTGTCCGCCGACATGTTCCGTATGGTTGGTGTAGAGATCGTAATTGAGCAGCGCTCCACGCCCGAAGTGTGGTTTGCTTTGCGACATTTGTCCGCTGAAAGGGGTCACGCGTGAGGCGACCCAGTCGGCCGGAACGCCCAGCAGCAGACGCTGCGCGGCGCTGTCGTACTCTACGCGCACCTGCGGCAGGGTAGAAAGGTTCACGTCTCCGGCAGGCACATGCTCCGGCGGAAGCCCTGCCCGCAGCAGGTCGGCGCTGGAAATAAAGAATGCCCCCTCGCGTTGCGTCACGGGCACCACCATACCGGTGTCGTAGTGATTCAACACAATCGAGAGCTGAAAGACCGCTTCGCCGTTCAACGCCTGAGCCTGCGGCGGCGGCGGTAAACTGTCATCGCCGGGCTCAGCCCAGGTGCTGGTACTGACGCAGAGCAGGATCATCATCGCCGGTTTCAGTTGACGGGCGTCGACTGCCATTGCGTATCCCTGGCATTAATCTGCGCGCTCAGCCGGTCTGGCTGACCTATTCCGGCCGGGATTGACCAGGTGCGGGTGCTGCCCGCAAGAACATACCCGAGTAATCCGTCTGCAACCGTCCGCTTCTGCCCGCCCTGCTCCAGCGCCACCTGGCTGAGTTTGACGTGCACATCCCCCTGATTACGGACCTCCAGGGCAGGATGTCCCTTCTCCTGCGTCACCCGCCAGCTCAGATTTTTGGTCTCCACCAGCGCATGATGCGCCCCCTCTTTGAGGGTCGGGATCCCCTGCCCATAAACGAACAAAGGAATGGAGTAGCGCATTTGCAATTTCAGGCCAATGGCCGGCTCGGCTTTGGCATCCGGCTGGGGGATTTCATCCACAATAATGCGGTAGGCCTGTTCAACGCCGAGCGGCACCGAACCCTGCTTAATCAGACGAATAAGCTGCTTACTGCCTTTGCCAATGGTGACGATGGGCGGGCTGGCCACCACATCCTGCTGTGCGGAGTAGCGTTCATAACCGCCCTCCTGCTTCCAGCGCACAATGCGGACCTGCATTGTCGTTGCGCTGTTCCCCTGATTCTGGATCCATAATTCAGTGGCTTTGGCATCCGCTGACAGCCACGGATCGATGGGCCACAACAGAATGGTTGCCGCCGCCTGCGCCTGGCCTGTCGCCGCAGCCATTCCCCCCAACAAACTCACCAGACAAAGGTGTCTGAAAAATGGCTTCATCGACTGTCTCCCTTTATCACCATGACAAGGTCACGGTGAGCTGATCAGAATACGTTCCTGCCGGGCTAAACCCGGTCAGCAGCGCCACGCCAAAAAGCGGCAGCGCAATGTTATTACTGTTGGTATAGGTCACCGGTATTGCCTGATTGACGCCAATTTCACTGTTCGCCGCCAGCGAACTGCTGCTGTAAAGGCGATATCCCACCACTTCCGTTCCCCCTGAGCGCTTCATACGCCGAACGGAGGAGTAATTCTGTCCGCCGTTAATGCTCATACTCAGCGCTACGCCGGGCGTGCAGGAGATGGACAAGGCCCCGTTAGGCACAAAACTGGTGCTCACCGGGGCACTCTCCACCCCGTTATGGGTACCGAAATCGAGCGTTCCGAAAACTCCTCCGCTGCCCGTGGATACCGCGCACCCGGGCACAATGGTCGCGCTGACCTTAAATGACTGTGACGTCACAGCACCCGCCGCAGGCACCAGCATCAGGCAGACGATCAGCGCGTACAAAGGGTGCACGATCCCCTCCGCGCTGTTGCGCAGACGCAAAATGGATGCCTTCATGGCTGCGTGAAACTAGTAGGTGACGCTGACGTTAATCGTGTCGGTGTAGGTGCCCGGAACGACCGTAACGCTGTTACCGCCCCCGGTAATGCGCCCGTAAAGTGTGTAACTGTCGATGCCCCCGGCGGTTGACGCTATTGGCAGTGCCGCGTTGTTGGCAACGACGTTGTTAAATCCACTGTCGCTATACAGGCTGTAAGCCACACCCTGTGCAGCATTGGTGGTGTTGACCAGATAGCGCGCAGGCGTGCCTGGCGTTCCCACGACGGTACCCGGCGCGGTGGAGTTGGTATTCCCGGTGATCGCCACCGTATAGCTGGCGGTCGTACATTGAATGGTGAACGTGTTACCGCCGCTGGCACCGGTCAACTGCGTCGTCAGGGTGGAAAACGTTGCGGGATGGGTGCCGAAATCCAGGGTCCCGAAATTAATGCCATTTTGCGTGGGCGAGCCGTTTATCAGACAACCGTTCGTCAGGGTTAACGTCGCGCCAATAGTACCGCTGCTGGTCACCGCCAGCGCCTGTTGGGCTGTTGTCGCCGTCAGCAACGTGCCTGCACAGATCAAAAGGAGTTTTCTTTTCATTTACCACCCTCCAGAAGACATTTCCGTTCGCTTGCCACATTTTATTTTTGCTGTTCAAGATGTTAGCCCCACTTAACGTTCCTCTTCCGGGGGTTATTGAGAATTTAGTTTATGGATACCGCTTCGACCACCCGCGCCGTGGAGGGCAAGACTAATGGCTTATTGACTGAATATTTATTTATAAAACAGGATGTTAATACTTTGTAAATGCCTTATTTCTCGTATACGCAGAGGATATATCCATTGAAATGTGATCTGCATCACAATATATCGTCGAGGCGTTAACAACAAAATTAATAAAAATTAAAAACTAGTTGTATCTCCCTCCGCTTTACTTCAATTTATGTGCCGAATAATTTCCTGCGTCGTAATAAAAAATCTATATACATCGGCGCAGACGGCAACCAAAGCGCATAGAGGGTCTTTTTTCGTGGCAAGTGCAAACAAACTCACACTCTTCATCGTGATATTCATGCTGGCGGGTATTCTTTCAGGGGCGGCGATTCATGAGTATGCCTCTGCGGATGCCATCAAAGCATGGTCGGATAACATCACGCTGCTGACCGATATTTTCCTGCGTCTGATTAAAATGGTTATTGCACCACTGGTCTTCAGCACGCTGACCGTGGGCATTATGAAACTGGGTGAAACCTCCACCATTGGTCGCGTGGGCGGCAAAGCGATGGTGTGGTTTATTAGCTCATCCGTGCTTTCCATTCTGGTGGGACTGTTTATCGTCACGCTGGAGCGTCCGGGCAGCGGCCTGAACCTGGCTATCCCGAAAGAGGCGGTAGACACCGGCCTTGCGGTGGGAGGGATGACGCTGAAAGCGTTCTTGTCCCATACCATTCCGACCAGTATCGCCGGTGCGATGGCGAACAATGAAATCCTGCAGATTGTGGTCTTCTCTATGTTCTTCGGCATCGCCGGCGCGTCGCTGGGGCAAAAATTCAATGCCCCGCTGGTGGCCGCGCTGGATGTGGTCTCCCATATCATGCTGAAGGTGACGGGTTACGTGATGTACGTCGCCCCGCTGGCCATTTTCGCCGCCATCTCATCTGTGATTGCCACTCAGGGTCTGGGCATTCTGCTGAACTATGCCTCCTTTATTGGCGGCTACTACGTGGCAATCCTTCTCACCTGCATGGTGCTGCTGGCCGTCGGCTATATGGTGCTGAAGAAAGAGGTGTTCCGCCTGGTCAGCATGCTGAAGGACCCGGTGCTGGTGGCGTTTACCACCAGCAGTTCAGAAGCGGCGTATCCAAAAACGCTGGAGCAGCTTGAGCGTTTTGGTTGCTCGCGCAATATCGCCTCTTTCGTTCTGCCGATCGGTTACTCCTTTAACCTGGTGGGCTCTATGGTGTATTGCTCTTTCGCCTCGATGTTTATCGCCCAGGCGTACAATATTCACCTGAGCTTCACCGAAGTGACCGTGCTGATGCTGACGCTGATGCTGGCTTCAAAAGGGATTGCGGGGGTGCCTCGTTCGTCGCTGGTGGTGCTGGCGGCAACCATCCCGAGTTTCAATATTCCGGTGGCGGGTATTTTGCTGCTGATGGGGATCGATCATTTCCTGGATATGGGACGTTCAGCGATTAACGTGCTGGGTAACGGTATTGCGACTGCGATGCTGTCGCAAAATGAAGGGGCGCGTGAAGCGGAGACTGAGCTGGTAGAGCAGGAAGCGTAACGGGTTGGCGGAATGGTTTCGTTCACCTTAAGACCAGCAGAAAATACCATGTCTGCAGTAGTCGAATAAGATAAGGGGGCTGCAATAGCCCCCTTAATACGTTCACCGCAGCGGGCGAATCAGATAACCGAAATGCCCGACTGAACGAAACGGTTCCACGAAAGCCTCACAGAACCGTTTAGAGAAACATTACGCCACGTGATTCGCCGCGATATCCAGCAGCGCCATCTCATCACTGTTCAGCAGCTTCTCAATATTCACCAGAATCAGCATACGCTCACCCAGCGCTCCCAGCCCCGTCAGATACTCGGTAGACAGCGTGACCGCAAACTCCGGCGCCGGACGGATTTGATCGGACGTCAGAGACAGCACATCAGATACGCCATCCACCACGATCCCAACCACGCGCTGCCCCAGATTCAGGACAATCACCACGGTGTTCTCGTTATAGTCTACGTCGCCCTGGCTGAACTTCACGCGCAGGTCAACGATAGGCACAATCACGCCGCGCAGGTTGGTGACACCTTTAATAAAGGCAGGCGTATTCGCGATGCGGGTAACCTGGTCGTAACCACGAATTTCCTGCACTTTCAGGATATCGATGCCGTACTCCTCATCGCCTAAAGTGAATACCAGGAATTCCTGCCCTGATGGCTCGCCCGCCAGTTTCGTTACATTACTCATACCGGTCATGTTATTACCTTCTACTTAATCAGGCGGCTGTGTACGCCACACGTTGTTCACGATTTAATCCCTGAAGCGCCGACACATCAACGATCAGCGCCACGCTACCGTCACCCAGAATAGTGGCGGCAGAAATACCTGGCACTTTGCGGTAGTTGCTTTCGAGGTTCTTCACGACCACCTGGTGCTGGCCAATCAGCTGATCAACCAGCAGCGCGTAGCGGCGACCCGCACTTTGCAGGATCACCACGATCCCCTGCGTGGCCTCGGTTTTCGCGCCATCCACTTCGAACACTTTCCACAATTCGACCAGCGGCAGGTACTCACCGCGCACTTCAAGAACGCGCTCGCCACCCGCCAGCGGATGCAGATCTTCTTCACGCGGCTGCAGCGATTCCATCACTGCGTTCAGCGGCAGAATAAAGACTTCGTCCGCCACTTTCACCGACATGCCGTCGAGGATTGCCAGCGTCAGCGGCAGCAGGATACGAATGGTGGTGCCGGAACCTTGCTTAGACTTGATCTCAACGTGGCCGCCCATCTCCTGAATGTTACGCTTCACCACGTCCATTCCCACGCCGCGTCCGGAAACGTCCGTCACCTGCTCTGCGGTCGAGAAGCCTGGCGCGAAGATCAGCATGCCCACTTCTTCGTCAGTCATGTTTTCGTTGACCGCCATTCCCTGCGAAATGGCTTTCGCCAGAATGCGCTCACGGTTCAGGCCCGCACCGTCATCGGTCACTTCGATGCAGATGTTCCCGCCCTGGTGTTCGGCGGAGAGGATCAGATTCCCGACCGGGGATTTTCCGGCGGCAATGCGGTTTTCCGGCAGTTCGATACCGTGGTCGAGGCTGTTACGCACCAGGTGCGTTAACGGGTCGATAATGCGTTCGATCAGGCTTTTATCCAGTTCGGTGGAGCTGCCCATCAGCGTCAGTTCAATCTGTTTATTCAGTTTGCTGGCCAGGTCACGCACCAGACGCGGGAAGCGGCTGAAGACATATTCCATCGGCATCATACGAATGGACATCACCGATTCCTGCAGGTCGCGGGCATTACGTTGCAACTGCCCCATGCTGGTAATCAGATCGCCGTGGGTCACCGGATCCAGTTCGTTAGACCGCTGTGCCAGCATCGACTGGGTAATCACCAGTTCACCCACCAGGTTAATCAGCTGGTCAACTTTCTCGACGGCGACGCGGATGCTGGTGGATTCACTGGAGCGCGCGGCCGGTTTTTCACCACGGCCTGGCGCGGCAACATCTTTTGGCACCGCTTTCAATACCGGCGCCGCAGGCGCAACGGCAGGCGCGGCCGCCTGAGGAACAACCGCCACCTCTTCCACTGCCGCTGGCACGTCAACCGCCGCCGTTTCGGTTTCAAACGCGATCTGGTCGGCTTCGATAACAAAGCACAGGACCGCCACGATATCGTCCTGGCTGATCCCCTCTTCCAGCGTCGCACTCAGGCTGTCTTTGCCTTTCACCACGTTGCTTAATTTCGCCAGGTTACTCAGCTCTTCTTCAAGAAGGTCAACTTCGTTCTCTTTGAGGCGAGACAGCACCACGCGCACTTTACTCGCAGCGGCGGCCGGGGCCGCCTCTTGTGCGGTAACGGCATCGACAACGCTCAGTTTGGCTGCCGGAACAACAGCTGCGGCTGCGTCACCTTTGGCTTCCAGCGCGAGCTGGCGCAGC
The DNA here is from genome assembly GCF_047529885.1 of Enterobacter cloacae complex sp. 2024EL-00711. Taxonomy (NCBI): domain Bacteria; kingdom Pseudomonadati; phylum Pseudomonadota; class Gammaproteobacteria; order Enterobacterales; family Enterobacteriaceae; genus Enterobacter; species Enterobacter cloacae complex sp. 2024EL-00711. Next base: position 535,239 of record NZ_JBLIZC010000002.1, on the reverse strand, counting down.
GCATTGCAGATGTATTCAAAGCTGGCGGCATCAGGCTCTGCCGAGCTTTTATAGGCGTCGAGCTGTTCCTGCATAATATCTTTGGTTTCCAAAAACAGGTTGATAATGTCGGTATTGAGCTGCATCTCACCGCGTCGTGCTTCATCCAGCAGGTTTTCCATTAAATGGGTCGTTTCCTGCAGGATGGTAAATCCAAACGTTCCGGCTCCGCCTTTAATCGAGTGCGCTGCACGGAAGATGGCATTGAGCTGCTCGGAGTCCGGTGCTTCAGGCACCAAATCCAGCAAGTGTTGCTCCATATCGGCCAACAATTCGTCGGCTTCATCAAAGAATGTCTGGTAAAAATCGCTAATATCCATGCTCACGCTATCACCTCGGATTGGCTGGTGGCGATGTTGGAACGGCAGCCGAAGGAACGGCCCCAGGCTGTTTTAAATCGTCCAGTGACTCATTCTGACTTTCGGCGTTTTCGTGCAGGATGGCCTGCTCCGCCTGCTGGTTCAGCACTAAAAGACTGATACGACGGTTGATGGCGTCATCCGGCCCGCGGTCAGTGACACGCATGGTTGATGCCATGCCGACCACGCGCAGTACCTTGCCATCATCAAGCCCACCTGCCACCAGCTCGCGACGCGAGGCGTTGGCACGATCGGCAGAAAGCTCCCAGTTGCTGTATCCCTTCTCACCCGTGGCGTATGGGAAGTCATCCGTGTGTCCAGACAGGCTGATACGGTTAGGAATACCGTTCAGCACTGGCGCAATGCCGCGCAAAATGTCGCGCATGTATGGCTCAACTTCCGCGCTGCCCGTTTTGAACATCGGGCGATTCTGGCTATCAATAATCTGTATACGTAAACCTTCCTGCACCAGATCGATCTTCAGGTGTGGTCGCAGGGCACGCAGTTTAGGATCCGCCTCAATCAGCTGATCGAGATCGCCGCGCAGTTTCTTCAGGCGCGCTTGCTCCATACGTTTTTTCAGCTCGTCGATGTTCGGCTCTTTCTTCACCTCACCCTTCTGCTGGGTGTAATCATCGCCGCCGCCAGGGATCGGGCTGTCGCTGTTAGAGATTCGCTGCCCACCGGTCACGGCGGTCGCCAGCGGCGTTCGGAAATACTCGGCAATCTGGATCAACTCTTTCGGGCTGGAGATGGAGATGAGCCACATCACCAGAAAGAATGCCATCATTGCGGTCATAAAATCGGCGTACGCGATTTTCCAGGAACCATGCGCGCCGTGCCCATGCCCCTTGTGCTTGCGTTTTTTTACGATGACGATCGGATGGGACTGATTTTTCATGCGTCCTCAGTTGTCGTCTGTTGGTTTGGGTTTTTCACCGCACGCACGTGTTCTTCAAGCTCGATAAACGACGGGCGCTCGCTGGAATAAAGCGTTTTACGGCCGAATTCAACTGCGATAGGTGGCGCATAACCGTTAAGGTTAGAGAGCAGCGTGATCTTCACGCACTGCATCATTTTGGTCGTTTCCGCGCTTTTCTGACGCAGAACGCTGGCCAGCGGAGAGATAAAACCATACGCCAGCAAAATACCGAGGAAGGTGCCCACCATCGCATGCGCAATCAGCGCGCCCAGCTCTGCCGCAGGACGATCCGCCGAGGCCAGCGCGTGTACCACGCCCATCACCGCCGCGACGATACCGAACGCAGGGAGGGAATCGCCCACCAGCGCCAGGCTGTTTGCCGGCACTTCGGATTCGCTTTCATGCGTTTCAATCTCTTCGTCCATCAGCGCTTCGATTTCGAAGGTGTTCATGTTGCCGCTGATGATCAGTCGCAGGTAATCGACGATGAAATCCAGCATCATTGCGTCCGCGAGAATACGCGGGTAGCTGGCAAAAATTTCGCTCTCTTTCGGGTTTTCAATATCCCGCTCAAGCGAGAACATGCCCTGCTGACGCGACTTCGCCATCAGACGATAGAGCAGCGCAAGCAGATCCATATACATGCTTTTGGTGTATTTAGAGCGACGGAACAGCAGTGGAATAGCTTTCAGCGTGCCCTTGATCGATTTACCGTTATTACCAACGATAAAAGCCCCTACCCCTGCGCCGCCGATGATAATAAGTTCAGCCGGTTGATAGAGTGCTCCAAGGTGCCCGCCGGTCATCATGTAACCGCCGAAAACTGTACCGAGAACTACCAGGTAACCTAATAAGATAAGCACGACATCATCCTTCCGCTAGTGACTATGGCAAGGATGTTCAGCTCGCAGCGTTTACCGTTTGCGGGGTAAAAAAAAGCAGCGGTAATTGCTTACCGCTGCTGGAATCTTGCCCACACGTTCGGGTTAAACAGCTTGTTCGATCTGTTCATCCAGCAGTTGTGGAATAATATCGGCAGCTTCCCGGGAAAGTTTACGTCTTTTTACTGCTCGGGATGGAGGCTGGCATAAACTACAGGCGAAGCTGCCTGCAGGCTGATGCGCATGGGTAATAAAATTGCCATCGCAGCAGTTACAGCGCGACAGCTCAAGCATTCCGCTTTCAACAAAACGCACCAGCGTCCATGCGCGGGTGAGCGCCAGCAAAGGACCCTCGTCCTGCTGCGGGCATTGTTCAAGGTAAAGTTTATACGCTTTGATCACGGCATCAACGCCGCTACACAAACCGGTTTTGAGAAGATACTGCCAGGCATTACAGAACATGGAGGCATGAATGTTCTGTTCCCAGGTCATAAACCAGTCCGTTGAAAACGGCAGCATTCCTTTCGGCGGGGGACTACCACGTAACTCTTTATACAATTTGATGAGGCGACCACGACTCAGCTGAGTCTCGCTTTCCAGCATTTGTAAACGAGCACCGAGCGTAATCAGCTCCATTGCTAACTGTATGTCACGCGCTTCCTGAACAATGCTTTTCTCGCTCATTGCTAGGCCCTTTTCTTACGGGCTGCGTCATCAGGCTGGCTGATTTCGGTAAGCAAGCGAGTGGAAAGAAGAATACCGGTATGGATCTGTTGAAGATCGTCAACACGGGAATCCTGCGTCAGACGCGTGATAGTCTGAGGATTGTCAAAACGGAACTGGCAAACCAGTTGGTTTGTTTCCGCCAGTTTAACCATTTGAGGAAGGGTTAACCCACCCAGCATGGTTGCCATTTCTTCATTAATACCCAGACGAAACATCGCGGACGCCTTGTCCTGACTAATCAAACGCTGCGCGAGCAGTAAATACGACAAATTGATGTCATAGATATGTTTTAGCAACTCGGATGTATGCATTGTTCCCATCCCGAATAACCAACTATTATTTTTATGCGGAAAGACCGCACCCCGTGATGTCGCCGGGAAATCACCCGGTATAAAAAAGAAAAGGCTAAATGCATAGTCGAATTTAGGTTTGTATTCATTGAAACGCGCAACAGCTGAAACGCGGTTACGTCTCTTACACGTTTTATCATTTCTTACAAATAACTAAGATTTTTCCTAATTCGACGCAAACTCTACTCGTCAGTTTTGACACATACAATGCAGCCACCCCCAAATTTAAAAAAAATGTGATCTACGTCACACAATTTAAGTGAATATCTCCCATAAATCCATCAGTATGACTTGTAAATTGGTTATTTTTTGAACGATCGACACTGTTTTCTATTCTTTATGGGCGAATACTCATGCAGGAGTATGAGCAGAAGTGGCATGACATGTGCTGTTCGAAACGTGTCAGCGACCGGATGCGCGTCACAGCGAATCCATCGTAAGGTCACATTTTCATTACCTATAAAAAACATGTAGTTATGCAAAACGCCCATAACAATTGTTTCACATGGTAATCATTAGAAATGTGTTTATAACGCGTTAAAACGATTTAACACCGGAAACGTAAAAAAGTGTGATTCAGGTTAAGTTGTTAATTTTTTTCATTTAGGCACGTTTTCCCGTTATTCTTCTTATAAGAATAATTAATGAATAATTATGATTAGCTTCACACTTATGTCGTATTCACCTCTTGCAGATCCGGTGAAATCGCGGTAATGGTGACTAAGACGCTGTCTTTCAGACACCTAAGGAGTGCGTTATGAGTTACTCCCATCTTCTTGTTTCTGTTGCGGTTTCGCCCGAAAGCCATGAACTCATCGCCCGGGCGGTTTCCATTGCCAGACCGCATAATGCCCGTATCAGCCTGATCACCCTCGCGGCCGAGCCTGAGATGTATAATCAACTGGCTGCCCCCATGCTGGAAGATATTCGTGAGGTTTTACAGGAAGAAACGCAGCAATTTATGCGCGAGCTGGTAGAAAAGGCGCAATATCCTATATATGACACCATTATTGCGACCGGGGAGCTTAATGCGCATATTCTCAGCATATGCAGTAAGCAGAATATTGATTTAGTAATATGCGGGAATCATAACCACAGCTTTTTTTCTCGCGCAGCCTGTGCGGCGAAATCGATTGTGGCGTCAAGCCAGGTGGATGTGTTGTTAGTGCCTCTTGGGGGTCGTTAAACCCCCAGAGGAAAATCAGGCGAGTTTAGGGAATGTCGCGATCTTTTTTTGCAGGTGGCCTTCATTACTCTGCGGCGCAATATCACGAAGATCGCGAATAAAACGCGCCTGCCAGTGGTTAATATCGTTCTTACGGATCGTTTCCATCATCTCGGCATGGCGGGAAATACGCTCCGTGAGCGGCATCGTCAGCGCACGGTTGAGGGCATTCGCCACGTCGTCACGATCGTAAGGGTTAACGATAAGCGCAGACGTCAATTCATTGGCGGCCCCGGCAAACTGGGAAAGCACCAGCACACCCGGATCGGCGGGGTCCTGGGCGGCGACGTACTCTTTCGCGACCAGGTTCATCCCGTCCCGCAATGGCGTAACCAGCCCGACATCCGCATAGCGGAACACTTTCATCAGGATCTTACGGTCAAAGTGTTGATTGAGATAAAACAGTGGCGTCCAGCCCAACTGACCGTAGCGGCCATTAATGCGCCCTGCTTCCGTCTCCAGCTGGTGACGAATATCCTGATAAGCCTGCACTTCACCGCGCGAGGTGGGCGCTATCTGCGTATAGCGGATTTTACCGTGATGCTGCGGGTACTTCTCCAGCAGCGTTTCATACGCCAGGAAACGTTCCGGCAGCCCTTTGGAATAATCAAGACGCTCCACCGAGAAAATATTCTTCACGTGCTTGAGTTCATTCTTAAGCTGCGCCAGTTTGGGCGGCAGCGGACCGGAAGCCTGCTCGGCAATCTCTTCAGGTTCAATACCGATGGGATACACTTCAGTGTGGAATGTCTTGCCCCAGGCCGTATGGGTTTTCCCCCCTTTGGTCACCACTCGCGTTTTGCCGGACACAGAATCAAGGAACGCAAGTCGGTCATTCTCGGTCTGGAAGCCCAGCAGATCGAAGTCACACAGCGCATCCAGCAACTCTTCATGCGGCGGCAGCGCGGTAAAGATTTCCGGCGTCGGGAACGGAATATGCAGGAAAAAACCAATCCGGTTATTCACTCCCCTTTTACGCAACTCTCTGGCGAAGGGCAGCAGGTGATAATCGTGGATCCATAAAATATCGTCTTCCTCGATTAAAGGCAGCAGTTTATCCGCCAGCAGCGAATTCACCCGCGTGTAGCCTTCAAAGGACTCGCGCTGGAATTTAACCAGATCCAGACGATAGTGAAACGCTGGCCACAGCACAGCATTGGAGAATTGCGAGTAATACTCGTCATAATCTTTTTCGTTTAACGCAAACGACGCCCACGTAATATTTCCGCGCGTCACTTTCTTGAGCGGTTTCTGTTCTTCACTGATTTCACCATTCCAGCCAAACCACAGCCCACCGGCGGCTTTTAAGGCACCTAATACCCCAACCGCCAGGCCACCTGCACTGGATTTTTTATCATCAGGCGGTGCAATTCGGTTAGAGACGACGACTAAGCGACCCATAATGGTTTCCCCCTTTGTTTTGCGCTATTTGTTGTTGTTGCTGGTTAGCGATGTCAGATATCCACTGCCAGACGCTGGCGACATCCGCCAGACGCCATTCGGCGACAGTCTCACCAGGCCCGACCTTGATGGCGATCCCTCCGGCCTGATTCACCACACGAAACCCTGCCTCATCGGTCAGGTCATCCCCAATAAAAACGGGCGTCCTGCCGTTAAAAGGCGGTGTCGCCATAAACGCCGCAATCGCCGCGCCTTTATTGATCCCTTTAGGTTTAAGCTCCACCACGCATTTACCCGGCTGCAGCGCCAGCTCCGGATGTGCATTTGCTATAGCGGTCGCAAGCGCAAGCACAGCCGCTTCGTGCTGCGACGCCTGGCGATAATGCAGGGCAAAGGCCATCCCTTTGGCTTCAAGCTCCGTACCGGGCAGTTCTGCCAGCGCAGACGAGAGTTGTACCTGTAGCGCCTGGATTAGTGCGTCGGGGAGTGAAACGATATGCGTTTGATCATGGATGTCGCGGCGCTCCGCTCCGTGTACACCGGCCAGCGGAAAGCGATAAGGCCTGGCAAGCTGGTCCAGTTCGGCCATCGAGCGCCCTGATATCAATGCCACTGCTCCCTCAGTCATCTGCGAGAGCTGATGCAACTTCTGAAGAACCGTGGCGGGGATCGCCACCAGGTCAGGATGCGGCTTTATCTCGGCGAGCGTACCGTCGAGATCAAAAAAGAAAGCATAGTGTCCGGGCAGTACAGGCGGTGCAGTTAACAAGTCAGCCACCCTATTCCTCCTTACGGTTTACGAGAGGTAAACGCCTTTACCTCTTTCATAGCCATGTAAGTATAGACAGTGTGACGTCGCTCGCCATTTGACAACCGCCTCGCCAGCAAAACTGGCGAGGCGGTTCGGGGGTCAGCTAAGGTTATTAGTTGAGCAATATAAAGATAGGAAAAACCTCAGACGGTGCGCTTCGCTTTTTGCTTGTAACGGTCGAATATCACCGCTGCCAGCAAGATCAGGCCACGAACGACGTACTGAGAGAACGGCGAAATATTGAGCAGGTTCATGGCGTTCTCTACCGTCCCCAGGATCAGGATACCGGCCACCACATATGAGATTTTTCCGATGCCGCCTTTCAGGGAAACGCCCCCCAAAACACAGGCTGAAATGACGATCAGCTCATAACCGATAGAGGTCATTGGCTGGCCACTGGTCATTCGCGACGCCAGAATAATCCCTGCGGCTGCAGAGACCAGCCCGGAAAGAACAAAGATAATAATCTTGGTACGCACCACCGGCACACCGGCCAGACGTGCGGCTTCTTCATTGCCCCCGATAGCCAGAGTATTACGGCCAAACGTGGTCCGGTTGAGCAGGAACCCGAACAGGATAAGACAGGCCACGGTCAGCCAGATTGGCGCTGGCAGCCCCAGCCAGTTAGCGTAACCAAGGGTAAAGAAGCGCTCGTCTTCAATCCCCACCGCTTTACCGTCAGAGATGATATAGGCAAGACCTCGCACAATTTGCATGGTCGCAAGCGTTGTGATCAGGGCGTTAATCTTCAGACGAGCAATGACAAAGCCGTTCACCAGACCGCTGAGCACGCCCAGTAACAGACCCGCCAGCACGCCAATCCACAGGCTCTCCGTCATGTTGATTACCACAGCCGTGGTGACACCGGCACAGGCAATAACCGAGGCCACCGACAGGTCAAAATCGCCCGAGGCCAGACAGAACAGCATACCGCAGGCCACCATGCCGGACATGGAAATGGCCAGCCCCAGCCCTTTCATATTAATAAAGGTGGCAAAATTAGGAACGAAGATCGCGCAGGCGACAAACAGGGCGGCAAAGACCACCAGCATGCCGTACTGATCCCAGATTCGGCCAAAACTGAACGCCGATTTTGGCGCTCCGGATGTAGTAACAGAGGACATCATTAACTCCTTACTCAGGCGACAGCCTGGCTGACTTTAGGCATGGCGAGATTCAACGCCTGTTGTTCATTCGCCTGTTCATGAAGCAATTCACCGGCAATTTCACCTTCACGCATGACGACAATGCGATCGGCGACGCCAAGCACTTCAGGCAGATCGCTGGAGGCGAAGAGCACCGCCACGCCGCGTTTTGCCAGTTCATAGATCACTTTATAAATCTCGTGTTTTGCCCCCACATCGATACCGCGCGTCGGTTCGTCCAGTAAAATGACCTTCATATCCTCCGACAGCCAGCGGCCCAGAATGGCCTTCTGCTGGTTGCCCCCGGAAAGATTCATGATCAGCTGTTCCGGTCCCGGCGTTTTGATATTGAGTGAACGAATGTGGTGATCGGCATTGCTCGATTCCCAGCTATCGTTGATCAGGCATCCTGCGCGGATAAATTTGCGACGGGCGGAGATATTGATGTTGTCACGCACCGAATGCACCGGAATAATCCCCTCCGCTTTGCGATCTTCCGGGCAGAGCATCATGCCTGCCTTAATCGCGTGGGCGGGCTTCTGAATATCCACCGCTGCGCCGTCAATAGACACCACGCCTTCGGTAATGCGCGTGCCACCGAACAGCCCTTTCATTAATTCGCTACGCCCAGCGCCCACCAGGCCGAACAGCCCGACGATTTCACCGTTGCGTACCGATAACGAAACCGGCATGCGTACTCCCGGCGCTTTTACATTATCCAGTCGCAGGCGTTCAGGGCCGTACTCACGCGGTTTCCAGTGATAAATGTCCCCCAGATCGCGTCCGACCATCGCCTGTACAAGCTGGTCATGGTTCACCTGCGCCATATCGCTAAAGGTGCGCACATAGCGGCCATCTTTAAACACGGTGATGGCGTCGCTCAGGGCAAATATCTCTTCCATACGGTGCGAAACATACAAAATCGTGCGGCCTTCCTGGCGCAACTCCCGGATCACACGGAACAGGTTTTCGATTTCACGTGCGGAAAGCGAACTGGTGGGTTCATCAAAGGCAATAATTCTGGCGTTACGCGCCAGAGCCTTGGCAATTTCAACCATCTGCCACTGGCCGATGGAGAGGTATTTCAGCGGCGTCTGAGGATCGACGTCCAGCCCAAGATGTTTAAGCTGCAGCCCTGCTTCATAATTAAGTAGCGAACGATTAACCACGCCGCTTTTGTGCGGGAGCTGTCCTAAATAGATGTTCTCGGCCACGGTCATCTCTGGGATCAGGTGCAGTTCCTGATAGATAATGGCCACCCCGGCATTAAGCGCCGCCGTGGTATCAGCAAAAGCCACCTCTTCGCCACGAATGGCCAGTGTGCCGGTCGTAGGGGAATAGTTGCCGCTGAGGATTTTCAACAGCGTGGATTTCCCCGCGCCGTTTTCACCCATCAGGGCATGAACCTGGCCGGCATAGCAGTCGAAACTGATATCGGTCAGCGCGTTAACACCGGGGAACGTTTTCCCGATGCCGCGAAATGAGAGATACGGATCAGACTGTCGCATAACGTCTCCGTGATTCCTGTAGTGTGTACGTCTGGCCCCTCATGGTGAATGAGGGGCGCAATCACAGCGTATTACTTACCGCCCAGTCCTTTTTTCGCCAGTTCCTCTTTGAAGTTGTCGCGGGTAATCAGCACCACATCGGTCACTTCAGTAAATTTCGGCGGTTCAGCCCCTTTGGTCACCCAGTTGTAGAGCATTTCACTGGATTTGTAGCCGTGTACGTCCGGGCTTGGCAGCAGAGAGCCGTAGAAGCCGGTCGCCTGCGCTTTGGACAGTTCGCTGACGGCGTCAACGCCGTTGATGCCGATACCGATAACATCCGGAGCTTTGAAGCCCTGACCTTCTGTAGCACGCACGCCACCCAGCACGGTGTTGTCGTTCATACCGACCACCAGCCAGTGTTTAACTTCCGGGTGTTGAACCAGCATTGAGTTCGCGGCGTCGAACGCGCCGGGGATATCGTTGGATTTGGTAGGCACTTTATAGATCTGTTTTTCCGGGAAGCCGGCGGCTTTCAGAGCGTCCATGGAACCGGTAGTACGACGACGTGCAGTATCCAGCTCATCAGCCGTGATGGCCATGACGCCCGTCTCTTTTACATCCCAGCCGCGCTTTTGCATCTCTTTATAGAGTTCCTGACCCTGGCGCTCACCAATTTTGGTCGCGGCCATCATTACCAGCGGCACGGTGTCCATTGGCTTGCCTTTGGCATTGACGAACTGATCGTCAACGGCAATAACCTTCATGTCGTAACCGCGCGCTTTAGCCGCAATTGCCGACCCCAGTTTTGGATCGGGTGTACAGATAACGAAACCTTTCGCACCGCTGGCCGCCAGGCTGTCGATGGCGTTCAGGGTTTTTTCACCGTCAGGCACGGCGATTTTAATGACGTCAAAACCTAAATCTTTTCCGGCTTTATCGGCGAATTTCCACTCAGTCTGGAACCACGGCTCTTCTGGCTGTTTTACCAAAAAACCGAGTTTTAAATTCTCTGCGATAGCGGATTGTGACATAACAGCAGCCAGACCAACGGCCGCCAGCGCTTTAGTAAATTTGTGCATGGTAAACTCCAGCTTTAGCATTCTTTTCTGTAGGGAATATTTGCGTGCTTCTTATTTAATCGGACTTAAAACAAGGCATTAGCGCTTACCTCGTCATAAGCGTTATTGCTGGTGATAGTTTTAGCGGGAAATTAATCATCCATAAGAGAGCGCCATCACACCGCAGAATTACAGTAATTGCGTACATAAATTCAGCGGAAAATGACATAAAAACGGCAGGAATTGTCGGACAAATGAAACGGGGTTAAGCAGAATTATCCATAAGATCAGCTAAGAAGTCCCTGAGCGCCGGACGCTCTAGCATCCGGCGGGAAATTTACCAGGCGTAATAGATGTGGTCAGCGTGATCGCGAACGGGCGTTTCGTCACCCAACAGTCGAGCAGCCAGGGCCAGCGCAAAGTCAAAAGCATGACCAAGACCTTTGCCACTGAGCAGGTTTTTATCCTGGACGACCGGTGCATCCACATATTCACCGTCTTTTACCGTCTCCCATAAATCCCCGGAGCAGACGTAGCGACGCCCCCGAAGCAGCCCATTTCCCCCCAGCACGCGCGCCGCTGCTGAACAAATAGGGCAAATCAGCTTTCCGCGCGCGTCATGTGCAGAAATAAAACGGATAACCTGCGGATCCGCGGCCAGATTTGCGCTGCCCTGGGGTCCCCCGGGTAGAACAATCGCATCGTAAAGCGAATCGCTGCGTTCTGATAAGGTGCTGTCTGCCACCATGGGAATGTTATGGTAACTGACCACTGCACGCGACTGCGCGCAGGCCAGAGTTTCCACGTCGATGTTCAGCCGGCGCAAAATATCAATGGTGATAATCGCCTCTGCTTCCTCAAAACCGGGTGCCAACAGCACCGCAACCTTTGCCATCATAGACCTCAATGATTGAAACAAGATAAAACAGTGTTTCATTTTTACATAATCATTAAGAACAATCTTGCACAGCGATCACACACTCGCCTTTTAGCGATAAATTGATTTAGCGCAATTTTATTCCTCAAAATATATCCTGATTGATTGATCTGTTTTTCACATCGTCACAGAAGATTCTGTTGCCTTAATATTTTCACTCTTGAAAAAACGAGATAAAAAAATACACAAACACTTAAAAATCAATCAGTTAGTAATGTGTTAATTTATATCCACCTGTTTTCATTTCTGTACTATATTAAATTTTGTAATGTATGGTAAACACAGCCTAATTGAGAGTTTTCTTAGACAGAATACAAGGGTATGCTTATTTATATCGAACACAGGAAGTGAATATTCGATCGACTTTTGTCGCCGCAGAAATGCCATTTCTGCATTCCATTATATGTGCCTGCCGGGTCAGGTTAGCCGCGGACATCACGTCCCACAGTCAATAAGGATATGAGTATGACTACCCAAACGATGATGCAAAAACTCAATGCCCAGTTGAACCTCGAGTTCTATGCCTCGAATCTGCACCTGCATATCAGCTCGTGGTGTTCCGAAAACAGTCTCAATGGCTCCGCCACTTTTTTTCGCAGCCAGGCGCAAAGCAACGTCACCCATATGATGCGTGTTTTTAACTTCATGAAAGCCGCAGGGGCAAACCCAACCGTAAAAGCGCTTGATACGATCGACGATAACTACTCTTCTCTGGAAGAATTGTTTGAGAAAACGCTGGAACAGTACGAACAGCGTTGCAGCACGCTTAACAAGCTGGCCGATGAAGCCAGAGCACAACACGACACCAAAACCCTTAAATTCTTACGCGATATGGATAAAGCGCAACAGCAGGACGGCATGCTGCTTAAAACGCTGGCGGACGAAATCCATAACGCGCAGCAGGCGGGTCTATGTCCGGAACAAACCGACCGTCATCTGCTTGACCTTGTGACGGTACAGCACCACTGATCATTTTTCCTGCTCCCGGCCAGGCGCGCTTTTCGGCCCACCGGGAGCAGGTTCCCCTTCTCGTCGCCAACCTTCTGCTTTTGCTAAGATTTAACAAATCAGATCTCGCTCTCAATGATTAACCACACAACATGTAATGATTTATTTAATTACATTATCATTGACGAGGGAGCATCATGATCACCATTGAGTTTATTGTCATCCTCCTCTGCCTGCTGACAGGTACGCGTTTCGGCGGCATGGGGCTTGGGTTGATAAGCGGTATTGGGCTTTTTATTTTATGTTTTGTCTTTGGTCTGCAACCCGGCAAACCGCCGGTTGACGTGATGCTGACCATTCTCGCCGTCATTGGATGTGCCGCAACGCTTCAGACCGCAGGCGGCCTGAACGTCATGATGCAATTTGCTGAGCGCCTGCTGCGCAAACATCCTCAACACATCACGCTTCTCGCCCCTTTTACCACCTGGATGCTGACCTTTCTCTGCGGGACCGGACACGTGGTGTACACCATGTTTCCCATCATTGCGGATATCGCCCTGAAAAAAGGGATCCGCCCGGAACGCCCAATGGCCGTGGCATCAGTGGCATCGCAGATGGCAATTACGGCCTCGCCGGTCTCCGTGGCCGTTGTGTCACTGGTCTCCATTCTGGGCGCGCAGCATGGGCTCGGCCACGCGTGGGGAATACTGGAAATTCTCGCCGTCTCGGTTCCTGCCTCACTGTTCGGTGTGGCGATTGCTGCGCTGTGGAGTTTGCGTCGCGGGAAAGCGCTAGCGGACGATAAGGAGTTTCAGGAAAAGCTCAAAGATCCGAAGCAGCGTGAATTCATCTACGGCGGGACGGAAACGTTAATGAATCAACGTTTTCCAAAACAGGCCTACTGGTCCACGTGGATTTTCTTCGCCGGCATTGCCGTGGTTGTCCTGCTGGGGGCATTCCCCGACCTGCGCCCTGCATTTGAGATAAAAGGAAAAATGACGGCGTTGTCGATGAACCTTGTCATCCAGATGATGATGTTAATTGCCGGTGCCGTAATGCTGATGGCCTGCAAGGTCAATGCGTCTGCCATTTCTAACGGCGCGGTGTTTAAGGCGGGTATGGTCGCGATCTTCTCGGTGTTCGGGGTGGCGTGGATGAGCGATACCTTTTTCCAGGCGCATCTTGATGAGTTAAAGCTGGCGCTGGAAGGCGTGGTGAAAAGCCATCCGTGGACCTACGCGATTGTGCTGTTCCTGGTATCAAAGCTGGTGAACAGCCAGGCGGCAGCCCTGACGGCCGTTGCGCCTATGGGGCTGATGCTGGGAATCGACCCGAAAATGCTGATCGCCTTTTTCCCGGCCTCTTACGGCTATTTTGTCCTGCCGACCTACCCAAGCGATTTAGCCTGCATCGGCTTTGACCGTTCGGGCACAACCCGCATCGGCAAATTTATCATTAACCACAGCTTTATTCTGCCGGGATTAATTGGCGTTAGCTGCGCGTGTGCGGCGAGCTATCTGCTGGTACAGACGTTCTTTTAAGGTGAGCGAAGGGCGACAAACGGTCGCCCTTTTTAGCGTCAGGCGGGCTTTAGTGAGACTCGCCCTGCGGCGTGAATCGCAGTTCAATCAGCGCGATGGCTTTCTGAATAGCGCGAAGCGTGACCGGGTCAGCCGCAGCGGGATGGCTGTTGAAATCGATATTTTTCAGCTGCGTGGACATCTTCTCGCGCACTTCAACCGGCGCAATAACGTCCAGGACATCAAGGATTTGTTTGATAACTAACTGACAGGCGACAACGTCAGACACCAGCTCCTGATCGGCGCTCAGGTTTTGTGACATGGGGCTTTCTCCTTATTTAAAGGCCGCCATAGTAACAAAACGCAGGCCCATTCATCTCCCTCTCGTCGCTTACGGGCACAAAAAAACCCGCCGAAGCAGGTTTTTTTCATCAGAACATTGCGCCCGGTGGCACATCTTTAAAAGTGTTGCAGTAGTTAGCCCACATACTTTTCAGGATTTTGCGAAGTTTCATCAGGTAGCTCCATTAACTTGTTATACAACTTTATCGTCAATGTGCTTATAATATGACCATCGTCACAAAAATCAATATTTTTGTGACGCGCATCACAATTTTATTCTTCGTGCCAAACCTGAAAAGTGGGGCTCACGGCACCTGAAAGCGTCAGCCTACGATCCCGCGAACAAAAGCTTCAATCTCTTTGTCCTGGCAATTCTCAAAGAAGCACTGCTGGAAACGCTGACCCGAAACGGCCGTCTTCACCAGCTCGGGATCGATTGCGCGCAGCGTATCCAGATAGTTCTCTTTCACGACCGCCGCTTTAACCTGGTTCAGAATACCAGCGTTACGCACCTGCGGCTCCTTGCGCTCGGGCGGATAACCTTCACCATTTCGACCAGTGAACGCTTTTTCAAAGATAAACCGAACGTTCAGTTCTGCCCCCCAACCGAAGCCTTTGGCAAACGGCAGGGAGAGCGCGTTACCGTTGTTAATCTGAGCAAACAGGAACGCATCCGCAGGATCAATGCAATAGCCGCAGATAACGCCCGGGTGGATGTTCAGCGACATCAATGCTCCCTGCCCCGTACCGCAGCCGGTCACAACAAAATCAACGGCTTTCGCATTCAGTAAAATGCTCGCCATAATCCCCAGATGGATATAGGTCAGGTGATGGTCATTCTCGTCGCTCATGCCCACGTTATAAACCGGGAACCCTTTTTCATCGGCTACCGTTTTCAACTCTTTCAGTATCACTGGGTTTTTCGCGGCCTGGCTGTTTTCCATCATCAGTGCAATTTTCATTTCATCTCTCCTGAATGCGTGGCGGGAGATCCCGCTATGGATACCTTTACCTGTTCACCCTACTATCAAACAAACAACCTTTCAAATTAAATGAAAGGTTGTTTTAAAAAACAAAGGCGGGTTCACAATTTAGCGAGAATGAGACCGTACGCCAAACGTGCATTAAAAAGTTAAAGCAAACCTGTTGCCGCTTCAGCCCGTTAGCTAGACTGCAAAAGTACACGCTAAAACCGTATGGGGTTGACCTGTGAATCAGCGCTGCCGGATGCTTCGCTCCCTCTTTCTACTCGCGTTGACGGGTCTGTTGCTTGTTTGCCCCCCTGCCCGGGCAGAAGAGCCTGTACCGGTCTGGATCTTTGATGCTAACAACTTCGAATTCTGGCGCACACCGCAAGGAGAGTGGCAGGGTTTTTATCCTGAACTGATTAAGGCCATCAATAAACAGGCGGGTACGCAGCTGCAGCTGCGGCCGCTCTCCGGAGCCGATATTAGCCAGCGTTTTGCACAAAATGAGTATGGCGTGTATGCCGGGGTATTGCGCACGGAGAAGCGAGCCAGAACCAAAATTCTCTCAGCACGTTTGTTTGATAACGACGTGGTGGCCGCCAGTCCATCGATGACGGTGACAACCGCCGGACAGCTCAGCCATGCCCGGGTGCTGTTCCGTAAAGACGACGCGACGCTCGACAGCGTGCAACAACGTTATCCCGACCTTAAATTTCGTTCTCTGCGCCTCGTCGCCACCAGCGACGAGGCTTTTCGCTTACTGAGCGACAACCAGGCTGATTTCTATATTAATGACGCTCCGGAGATGGAGAATACCCAGCGCTATTATCTGGTCTCCCGGCCCTTTCCTGAGCTACGCATTCCTGTCGTCCTCGCCTTCAGCCCTGACCTGCTTCCCCTGCGGGATAAAATCAATGCGCTGATTGGCACCTGGTATCGCAACGGCGAAATCAACACGATGCTGGAGGAAAGCAAGCGCAATTACCTGCTAAGCCGTATCACCCTGTCAGAGGAGGAGCGAACCTGGATCGCGCATAACCGCCTGCAGATCAACCTGCCCAAAAACGAGAATTTTGCCCCGCTTATCTGGCGGGACAGCAAGGGCTACCACGGCACAGCCATTGATATGATTAACGACATGCGCGATTTACTGGGCATGAAGGTTGATGTCAATTTTATCGATCACTATTCGAGTCTTCCGCGACAGCAGTGGGCGGTTCGATTGATTGATATCGTTGATCGAAGCGACAGTGCGCATGCACAGGGTCGTATCGGCCCCGACATCGCCTGGCACAACGCCTATTACAATCGCAGCAGTCAGCCCTTCTTGTGGAACGAAGAGAGTATTCGCAGCCAGCGCGTCGGCGTACTCGACGGTTCGTTTGCCGCAGCCTATTTACGCCAGCGTTTTGGCAGCGATGTGATCATCGTGACCCGGCCAACCATTGACGGTCTTATCGACGCGATTGAGAACGATGAGATTGACTATATTCTGGGCGACCTCAGTTCGCTGGAGTCCACGCTTCGCGGCAACGAACTGTTTCGCGGGGTGCTGAAAGTCGCGGGGGTCACCCGCTCTGAATTTATTATTGGCCCGTGGGTGGACCCGCAGCATCCGCTCTTTCATCTGCTGACTCAGGTTCATCGCCTGTCAGAATACCGCACACAAATAGAACGTCAGGATGAGCAGAGTTACTTACCCGATTTTTCTAAAAACACGCTGAAGATTATCAGCGTGATTTTGCTGATCGTGGCCCTGTTCAGCATCGGTATGCTGATCATGATGCGTCGCCATTTACGCCAGAACCGGATGGTTAACCGCAATATGGTGCAGGCGCTGGAGAAGGTAAACCGCGCGCACGATGACGAGACCGGCAGCCATATTCAGCGCGTCGCCCGATATTGCGGCTTAATGGCGCGTGAGCTTGGGCTTTCGCGCAAAATGACCCGTGAGATAGAACATTTTGCCTCACTTCACGATGTCGGAAAAATTGCCGTGCCGGAGCGTATTCTGCGTAAGCAAGGCCCGCTGACCCAGGACGAGTTTGCCGAGATGAAACTTCATACCGTGAAAGGGTGGCGGATTATTCAGGGCTTAGAGCTGGGCGCAGTTGCGGAGAATATTATCCATTTCCATCATGAAAAATGGGATGGCAGCGGATATCCGCAGGGGCTACGGGGAGAACAGATCCCGCTGGAAGCCCGCATTCTGGCGCTGGCCGATGTGTATGATGCCCTGAGGCAAAAGCGGGTCTATAAGCCGGGATTCACTCACGAGCAAGCCTGCAAAATCATTCTGGAGGGTGACGGCTGCCATTTTGACCCGCAGCTTATTGCGCTGTTTCGCCTGCATCATCTTAAGTTTAAAACCATTTTTGACAGCCTGGCCGACTAAACGGCCCGTCGCAAAGAGAAAGCGCAGATTGCCCGGCTATTCCTCGCATTGCGACTCACATCTGCAGGTACGATAACGTATTTCCACTCACTCAGAGCGAACCATGAAAAGAGTCTTCGTCGCCGGTACGATCCTGCTGCTGGCGGGCTGTAACATTAATCGCCAGGCTGAGGTCAGCACCCTGGACGCGCCAAATGGCATCGTCCGCCTCGACTACGGGCAAGCAATGCTGCAAAACGCCTATTCCGATGAGTATGTTAATAACGGCACCGCAGCTAAAGCGTGTCAGAGCATGGGGTATGCCACCGCCTCTGCCTATGGCCAGCCCATTAAAACCTGCACCCTGACCAGCGGCTCTCTGTGTCTCAATGAGAGCGTGACGATCCAGTATAAATGCATGGGCTTTGCCGTAAACCCTAAAGCAACTAATCCGTGGTATTAATCTGTGCTGCCAGTATTGACTGGCAGTGTATTTCATTACGAACAAAAACAATTCTCATTAATAAAATATAAATCGGCAATGCGTTTTATTCCCATTCGTATTTTAAAAAAAGAAATAATTATTTTACGTTTTGCAAATAATTAAATAACAAATTATAGTGTCGCTCATTGTGAACCAAAATTAATAACCCGGAGCGTCACCGTGCTGAAAACTGAAATGATCGACAAGCTCAATGCGCAAATGAACCTTGAGCTTTTTTCATCCCTTCTCTACCAGCAGATGAGCGCCTGGTGCAGCTACCACAGTTTTGAAGGCGCTGCCGCCTTCCTGCGCCGCCACGCGCAGGAAGAGATGACCCACATGCAGCGTCTGTTTGATTATCTGACTGACACGGGCAGCCTGCCGCGCATCGATAACGTTGCGTCCCCGTTTGCCGAGTATAATTCGCTTGATGAGCTGTTCCGTGCGACCTATGAGCACGAGCAGCTGATTACGCAAAAAATTAACGAACTGGTTCATGCGGCAATGATCGGCCAGGATTATCCGACCTTTAATTTCCTGCAGTGGTACGTAGCAGAGCAACACGAAGAAGAGAAACTGTTTAAATCCGTGCTGGATAAATTGTCTCTGGTGGGGAAAACAGGCGAAGGTCTTTACTTTATCGATAAAGAACTTTCTACCCTCGATACACAGAAATAATATTGCTGCGGTGCTGTTTTCAGCGCCGCACTTTTTATTCTCCGTGCACAGATTTACATACACCCCGCACAGCTTGTACACCGCCAGTCCTGCGTATTGACCGCCAGGTAAAAATACCGGTAGTTAGCCGTCTCCAGCGGAATACCGGCGTCAAAAAAAACATCTGTCAGCCAGTCTACGTTTTCGATGATCCACTCATCTTCTTTTAGCCCCTGCGCAAAGGTGTCGTCCTCAGGATCGATGATCGAATAAATGGCCCAGGTGCCCATATCCTTTTCACGACGCGATTCAGGAAGCTGCAGGGCCTGGTTCTGCCAGCTGATTATCCAGTGACCATGGCACAGTAAATTACCGCCCCGGCTCCACGCCGCGGTAAAGGGATTATTTCCCGCCATCTGCCCTCACTTTATTTGAAAACTTATAGTTATTGTTTAAATTACGCCTGATTTTTCGGCAAAAATAGTGCCCTTACGAAGTAGGTATCCCCCCCCAAAGGGGCAGGTGCGGGTAAATTACTTAAAGTCGAAAAATATCGTAAATAATTCATTACACCTACTGTAACGGTCATTTGACGAAGCGGGGCTTTTCCCTTACTCTGCGCCGCAGAATTTGTCGCGATTACGAATCGTTGTAGAGGAATGCGTGAAAAACAGAACCCTGGGAAGTATTTTTATCGTCGCCGGAACGACGATTGGCGCAGGAATGCTGGCGATGCCTCTGGCTGCCGCAGGCGTTGGATTTGGAATGACACTGCTGCTCCTTGGCACGCTCTGGGCGTTGATGTGCTACACCGCCCTGCTGTTGCTTGAGGTTTATCAGCATGTGCCCGCGGATACCGGCCTGGGTTCTCTTGCGGCACGCTACCTGGGACGCTATGGCCAATGGATAACCGGCTTTAGCATGATGTTCCTGATGTACGCCCTGACCGCGGCCTATATCAGCGGCGCCGGCGAGTTAATCGCCTCCAGCGTTAACGACTGGTTCGACGCTGATATCACCCCTTCAACGGGCGTTATCTTCTTTGCGCTTATTGGCGGGGGGGTGGTCTGTGTGGGGACTTCGCTGGTCGATCTGTTTAACCGTTTTCTGTTCAGCGCCAAAATACTGTTCCTGATTGTGATGCTGGTTCTGCTGGCACCGCATGTTCACAAGGTTAATCTGCTGACGCTGCCGCTGGAAAAAGGGCTGGCGCTGTCCGCGATCCCGGTTATTTTCACTTCGTTTGGCTTCCACGGCAGCGTGCCCAGCATCGTGAGCTATATGAACGGCGATATCCGTAAGCTACGCCGCGTCTTTATGGTGGGGAGCGCCATCCCGCTGATTGCCTATATTTTCTGGCAACTGGTGACGCTGGGGAGCATTGACGCGTCGACCTTTACCGGGCTGATGGCGGAACACGCTGGCCTGAACGGTTTTCTGCTGGCACTGCGCGAGGTTGTCACCTCCCCGCACGTTGAGCTGGCGGTCCATCTGTTCGCCGACCTGGCGCTGGCCACCTCATTCCTGGGCGTGGCGCTCGGCCTGTTTGATTACCTGGCCGATCTGTTCCAGCGTCGTAATACTGCCGCAGGACGCTTACAGACAGGGGCAGTCACCTTCCTGCCTCCTCTGGCGTTCGCACTGTTTTACCCGCGTGGGTTCGTGATGGCGCTGGGGTATGCAGGTGTGGCGTTATCCGTGCTGGCCCTGCTGCTCCCTTCCCTGCTGGCCTGGAAGAGCCGCCAGCAGCATCCTCAGCAAGGGTACCGCGTCATGGGCGGCAAACCGCTGCTGTGCATGGTGTTTGCCTGCGGAGTGATGATTATTCTGGTGCAGTGCTTGATAGCCGCGGGGATGCTGCCGGAAGTGGGATAACAAAAAAAGGGGCTGAAATCAGCCCCTTTTTATTAGTGCAAACAGCAGCTCTTAAACTTCTTCCCGCTGCCGCACGGACACGGATCGTTACGCCCGACCTTTGTGCCGTTAACAATCGGTTTTTTTGCTTCCGGCTGCTGTGGGTTGTCCACCCAGTAATTGTACAAACGCAGAGCCGCAGGCTGAATGCTCTCAATACTGGCTTTATATTCGTCTTCGCTCAGCTCATCCAGCTTCTCGCTGTTCTCGTCTGTACCGTGCAGCGCAATCGCATCAAGATCGGCCTTCAGTGCTTCCGGTAAGGTTGACCAGTCCGTCAGCGCCACACCGCGCATATAGCCATAACACCACTCTTCAACAACGGTATAGCTCTCGCCGTCGACATCGTTGTAACCAAACATCGGCTCAAACTGATCCGGATACTCGCTCAGGCGCTCAGCAATGTCGTTCATATGCTTAAAGCAGAGATCGATAAAACGGTGCATTTCACGATCGTTTTTCCAGCGCGGAATGTATTTCTCGCCACCCCACACCGCCACCAGCCAGGTATCTGGCTCAACGACAACAGGGCCGGAAAGGACTGCGGTAAGCATGCCGTCCAGTTCGGACACGTCAATCACGGACGCATCGTCATGACCGTAAGACATTAATGTCTCTTCCAGCCACGCCATTTCGCTTTCATTCAATGGGCCTTCAGTCATCGCTGACACTCCTGATAAAAAAGGAAAAGATCCTGACACATATCTCACGGCTTTCCTATCTGAAGTTTAGGTCTTTATTGCTGCAAAAACGTGCAAATCGTGACCATTGCACAACTTATGGGCTTTGTTGTTAACGATATGTGATCTCCGCTGTAATTTCATCGCGTCCCACAAGGTGCCATATCACCGCACTCTATACTCAAACATGTCACAACCCGCTCAATGGGTTAACCATTCTGGCAACGATTTTGCTTAATGTTCTTCGCGCGAACCTGCGCAGGGAAACCTCGCCGTATTATGCAGGCGTTGTCTGGATCTTGTTCGTTTAGTGCATTTTGTTCTTGCTCGTGTTTTTGGATTGGCTGCGCCGTCGGCGTCCGGGTTTACGCCGTGGTGCAAAAACCTCTTTGCTAAGGAACATAATAATGTCGCTGAAATTTATCAGAACTCCCCTTTCTCTCGTGCTGGCCGGTTGTCTGGTGACGGCATTTTCTGCGCATGCAGATATTGTCATTGGTGTGGCCGGGCCGTTTACCGGTCCAAACGCCACCTATGGCGATCAGTACTGGCACGGTGCAACGCAGGCCGCTGAAGACATTAACGCCGCAGGCGGCATTAACGGCGAGAAGATTAAGCTGGTTCAGGGGGATGATGCCTGCGAGCCGAAACAAGCCGTGGCCGTCGCCAACCGCCTGGTCGACCAGGATAAAGTCAACGCGGTGGTCGGCCATTTCTGCTCCTCTTCCACAATGCCCGCCTCCGAGGTGTACAGCGACGCGGGGATCCTTGCCATTACCCCCGGCTCCACTAACCCGCTCATTACCGAACGAGGCATGACCGATATGTTCCGCATGTGTGGTCGCGATGACCAGCAGGGCCAGGTCGCCAGCGATTTCATTATCGATAAGCTGAAAGCCAAACGTGTGGTCATCATCCATGACAAAGACACCTACGGTCAGGGGCTGGCAGACGCCACCAAAGCTGCGCTGGCGAAGCGCGGGGTTCAGGATGTGATGTATGAGGGCTTATCCCGTGGTGAGAAAGACTTTAACGCGCTGGTGACAAAAATCGGCGCGCAAAAGCCGGATGTGGTGTTCTTCGGGGGTTGTCACCCTGAAGCCGGCCCGCTGGTTCGCCAGATGCGTGAACAGGGCGTGCAGGCGAAATTCTTCTCCGGCGACTGTATCGTCAACGAAGAGATGGTGACCGCGGCGGGTGGGCCACAATATACCAAGGGTATTTATATGACCTTTGGTAAAGACCCGCGTCTGATCCCGGATGGGAAAGCGGTCATTGAGAAATTCCGCGCCGGAAAATTCGAGCCTGAAGGTTATACCCTCTACTCTTATGCCTCCGTTCAGGCCATTGCCGCGGCCTTCAAGGCCACGGGCGGTAAAGACTCGGCCAAAGCCAGCGAATGGCTGAAAGCCAATGCCGTCGACACGGTTATGGGCAAAAAAGCCTGGGACAGCAAAGGCGATCTGAAAGTGTCTGACTACGTGGTGTATCAGTGGGACGATAACGGAAAATATAAGGAAGTTCAGTAACGGGACGGAGTCACGCTCAACGCCGGCAGGTTCGCCTGTCGGCGCGTAATAAACATCAGGCTGCGCGTGCCGCGCAGCTTAAAATAACGAGCGCGCTATGATGAGTACATTCTTCCTGCAACAGTTAATAAATGGCTTAACGCTGGGCTCCGTCTATGGATTAATCGCCATCGGCTACACCATGGTGTATGGCATCATTGGTATGATTAATTTCGCCCACGGCGAAGTGTATATGATCTCCGCCTACCTCTGCGCCATTGGCCTGGCGCTGCTCTCCTTCTTCGGCCTGCAGTCGTTCCCGTTGCTTATCCTCGGTACGCTGATCTTCACGATTGTGGTGACCGGTGTTTACGGCTGGACTATCGAGCGCATTGCCTATAAGCCGCTACGCAACTCTACCCGTCTGGCACCGCTTATCTCCGCCATCGGGATGTCTCTGATTTTGCAAAACTACGCACAGCTGAGCCAGGGGCCACGTCAGCAAGGGGTGCCCACGATGCTGGATGGCGTACTTCGCCTGCATATCGGTGAGGGGTTCGTTCAGATAACCTACACCAAAGTGTTTATTCTGGTTGCCTCGTTCGCCGGCATGCTGTTGCTGACATGGATAATCAACAATACCCGGCTTGGGCGGATGTGCCGTGCGGTGCAGCAGGACCGCAAAATGGCCTCCATTCTGGGCATTAACACCGACAGAATCATTTCGCTGGTCTTTGTGATTGGCGCGGCGATGGCCGGTCTGGCGGGTGTGCTCATCACCATGAATTACGGCACTTTCGATTTCTACGTCGGATTTGTCATTGGCATCAAGGCGTTTACCGCAGCGGTGCTCGGCGGGATTGGCTCCCTGCCCGGTGCGATGCTCGGCGGGTTGATTCTGGGCGTCGCCGAGGCGCAATTTTCCGGCATGGTGAACTCAGATTATAAAGATGTGTTCTCGTTTGGCTTGCTGGTCTTGATCCTGATTTTTCGTCCTCAGGGTCTGCTTGGCCGCCCGATTGTCGCCAAAGTGTGAAGGAGAATACGATGACCTCTCACGGCTTTTCGCTTAAGCGCTGCATTCTGGACGCCATTTTTTCCGGGCTGATTGCGTTAATAATTTTTGGCCCGATTGCCGGCGTGGTGCTGGACGGATACAGCTTTAATTTCGCCGGACAGCGGCTCGCATGGATAGTCGGCATCGTGATGCTGGGCCGTTTTCTGCTGAGCGCTTTTTTAGGTACCGCTCCGGGTGCACGTTTCCAGGCACGTTTTGAAGCCGACAGCGCGGGGGTTTATGTCCGGCCGCCGGAATACAAAAGCCGCATGCGCTGGATAATCCC
Source organism: Enterobacter cloacae complex sp. 2024EL-00711 (assembly GCF_047529885.1). Lineage (NCBI taxonomy): Bacteria > Pseudomonadati > Pseudomonadota > Gammaproteobacteria > Enterobacterales > Enterobacteriaceae > Enterobacter > Enterobacter cloacae complex sp. 2024EL-00711. The sequence continues at coordinate 511,157 of NZ_JBLIZC010000002.1, read as the reverse complement.
GCTGATTATCGCCCTTGCGATCTGCTTTCCCTTCGTTGCTACCAAGTACGTGCTCACCGTCGCCATTCTTGGGCTTATCTACGTGCTTCTCGGTCTCGGGCTGAATATTGTGGTCGGGCTGGCCGGGCTTCTGGATCTCGGTTATGTCGCTTTTTATGCCATCGGCGCTTACGGGCTGGCGCTGGGGTATCAGTATCTGGGATTAGGATTCTGGAGCATGCTGCCGCTGGCGGCAATTATGGCTGCCGCGGCCGGCGCCCTGCTCGGCTTTCCGGTGCTGCGCATGCACGGTGATTACCTGGCGATCGTCACTCTTGGCTTTGGGGAGATTATTCGCCTGATCCTCAACAACTGGCTGACCTTCACCGGTGGCCCGAACGGCGTTTCTGCCCCGCCTCCCACCTTTTTCGGACTGGAGTTTGGCCGCCGTGCCAAAGAAGGAGGCGTACCCTTTCACGAATTTTTCCATCTGACCTACAACCCGAACATGAAGTTTATCTTTATCTACACGGTGCTGTTCCTGGTGGTGATGCTGGTGCTGTATATCAAGCATCGTCTGACGCGGATGCCGATTGGTCGGGCATGGGAAGCCCTGCGGGAAGATGAAATCGCCTGTCGCTCAATGGGTTTAAATCATGTGCTGGTCAAGCTCTCGGCCTTTACGCTGGGTGCGTCGACTGCCGGTATCGCCGGGGTGTTTTTTGCCACTTATCAGGGCTTTGTCAACCCGACATCGTTTACCTTTTTTGAATCGGCGCTGATCCTGGCGATTGTGGTGCTCGGCGGTATGGGCTCAACGCTTGGCGTGGTGCTGGCGGCGTTTGTGCTCACGGTGACGCCGGAGCTGCTGCGCAGTTTTGCCGAGTACCGGGTTTTGCTGTTTGGCATGCTGATGGTGGTGATGATGATCTGGCGTCCACGCGGGTTGATCCGCATTAACCGCAGCGGGTTTGCCGTGCGTAAGGGCGTAGCGCCATGAACGGAACGATATTAAGCGTTGAACATCTGATGATGCATTTCGGCGGGATCAAGGCGTTAAACGACGTCAACCTGGACGTGCAGCGCGGTTCAATTACTGCGCTTATTGGCCCAAACGGCGCGGGAAAAACCACCGTCTTCAACTGCCTGACCGGTTTCTATAAGGCTTCCGGCGGCAATATTTTCTTCAATACGCGCAATAAGACGACCAACGTCATTCAGATCCTCGGGCAAAAATTCCAGCCAGGAGACTGGATCCACCCTGCGCAGTTTGGGCAACGCCTGTTCTACAAAATGTTCGGCGGCACTCACCTGGTGAACCGCGCCGGACTTGCGCGCACCTTTCAAAATATTCGTCTTTTTCGCGAGATGTCGGTCGTGGAAAACCTGCTCGTGGCCCAGCACATGCGCGTCAATCGCAACCTGCTGGCTGGCGTATTCAATACGCCAGCGTACCGACGGGCGGAAAACGACGCGCTGGACAGGGCCTTTTACTGGCTGGAGGTGGTCGATCTTGTGGAGTGCGCCAACCGCCTGGCGGGCGAGATGTCGTACGGTCAACAACGGCGCCTGGAGATCGCGCGGGCCATGTGCACCGGCCCGGAAATGATCTGTCTGGATGAACCCGCCGCCGGGCTGAACCCGGTAGAGACACATAAGCTGAGTAACATTATTCGTTTTCTGCGCGACAACCACGGCATAACGGTATTACTGATTGAGCACGACATGGGGATGGTGATGGAAATATCGGACGACATTATTGTGCTCGACCATGGCGATGTGATTGCCCGGGGGAAACCTGAGCAGATCCAGCATGACGAAAAGGTGATTGCCGCCTATCTGGGCACCGATGAAAGCGAGGTCACCCTATGAATGAGCCGCTGCTGGCATTTCGCGAGGTGGATGTGTTCTATGGCGTGATCCAGGCGCTGAAGCAGGTATCCCTCGAAGTGCATAAAGGGGAAACGGTGGCGCTTATCGGCGCGAATGGCGCGGGTAAATCGACATTGCTGATGTCTATTTTTGGCCAACCGCGTATTCGTAACGGGCAAATCCTGTTTTGCGGCGAAGACATCAGCCATAAATCTACCCACTATGTGGCCTCCGGCGGCATAGCGCAGGCACCCGAGGGGCGGCGTATTTTTCCGGATATGACGGTTGAAGAGAACCTGCTGATGGGGACCATTCCTGTCGGCAATCAATTTGCCGCCGACGATATGCAGAGCATGTTTGAGCTGTTCCCTCGCCTCAAAGAACGCCGTAAACAGCGAGCCATGACCATGTCCGGCGGAGAACAGCAAATGCTTGCCATCGCCCGCGCGCTAATGAGCCGCCCTAAACTGCTACTGCTGGATGAACCCAGCCTGGGTCTGGCGCCCATAGTGGTTAAGCAGATCTTCCAGACGCTGCGCGAGCTGGCTCGCAACGGCATGACCATTTTTCTGGTAGAGCAAAATGCGCATCATGCTCTGAAGCTTTCTGACCGTGGCTACGTCATGGTCAACGGGCAAATTCGCCTCAGCGGCAGCGGCGAGGAGTTGCTGGGAAACCAGGAGGTAAGAAAAGCCTATTTAGGCGGAGTGTAATTCATACGCGTGTCATACGCATGTCGCGCATAAATGTAACTATATGTCAGGCGATACGACGCGGGTGATTCAATTTACCGCTATTAACATCTTCGCTGATTATTTATGAAAGATAGACATTTGCGGCCATCGGTCCGCTGAGTCCGTTGATACGACAGAACTCAACGCGAATCCCGGGAAAGAGCGTTTCTTTTTCGTTGTTATTAAAGGCTGAAATGTGGAGAAAAACGTCCTTTCGACCATCTGAAGGGATGATTAGGCCTTTGCCACTGTGCATATCAAAACTTTTGACAATTCCTGTCATTTTACGAGACAAATAAGATCCTCTTAGAAAACATGCATTAACTATACACACAAATTAATTTTAAGCTAATGCAGCGTGACACTTTTTATGTGAGCCTTCCGGAAGGCTAAAATAAAAATTGCTAATTCTCCCTCCTCATGCATTAATGAAGTCGTTGGTTTAATCCACACACGAGCGTAAAAAATTTTACCCGGCAGTCCTCATAACCAGGCGCTATCGCTGATATCCCCTCCTTTTGAGTCCATACGTTTAATATTATACGTTTCTTAGCATTTCAAATACTCACAAGGAGTCTGCATGTCTTCAAGAATTATAGGTTTGGTTAAGTGGTTTAACGAAGATAAAGGTTTCGGTTTTATCTCTCCTGTCGATGGTAGCAAAGATGTGTTTGTGCACTTTTCTGCTCTGCAGGGTGATGATTTTAAAACTCTCTTTGAAGGCCAGAAGGTCGAATTTGCTATCCAGAGTGGCGAAAAAGGCCCTGCTGCTGCAAGCGTAATACTTTGCGATAGATAAAGTTATCACGGACCCGCGATCACGATGATGGATTTTTCCTGAGTAGACGGGTCCTGGATTAGAAGGCTTTTTCTGAGCAACAGGTCAGCATATTTTTCTCGTAGAAAGAGTGTGCTGACCGATGTGATGAAGTGCAGGTCTGCTGCACGAAGAGTCTTAAAGCAGAAGCGAGCTGCTTGTAAAATATCAAAGTGCGTAAGAGGTCAGGCAACCTCCAAAAGCATCACTTCTTCAATGTTGCTTTGCCAAATGAGATCGTCTTTAAAGACGCAAATTCATCATCTGGCAAATGCATTTTAGAATTTTTGAGCGGTTTTGAAAAGAGTGCTGCAGTGTGGGCAGACAAGTTGAGCCCCTTTTTGTACACGGCTGAAACTATGCTCAGAGTCTTTTGAACAGTTTGGACATGGACATTTAACTAAGTAATTGCGACGGAATTGTGTATTTTTACGTCCTGACATAGGCATCTCCTGATTTAAACGACTGTCACCATACACGTTCACGAAGATGATTGCTTGCTTTTATTTCCGAATGATTGCAAAAACCAAAGAAAGTACAAATGCAACGTTTTTTCGAAAATTAAATACCGCTAATGTTAAAAAAGGTAAATGATATCAACTTAAATATTCACTTCAGATGCCCATGTTGTCATGGCTCCCAATACAGAACGTCGATTTTTGATGTGTCTGAAAAAAATCCGTATGGCGCTAAATGCATTTTCTGCAAATCGACGATGACATTCGCAGACAGACCTGACAGCCAGACAAAAATTTTCGCGCCGTCCTGATTCCCCTCGCCTTCATAGAGAAGGTGCTTAAGCAGATAACGACCAACAAGGTGAGATATGAAGAAAGTCATCGTCTTTTTCAATGGTAAACCGAGCAATGTTGTCACCGTGCTTAAGGGTATTACATCCATACGGCAGGAATATCCGAATGGTGAAGCGATAAACCTGCAGATAATGTCCGCAGGTTTTCCTTCTCTGACCGGCGATCATGAAGTGGTTTATGTGGCGTCGGACAGGGAGCTGACTTCTCAGGAAATTCTGGATGCGGCTAAGAAATATTTATAATTATTCTGAATGTATGGCTGTTCTTGTAGATGCCCTTATTTAAGGGTAATCCCCTTCTTATTTGTGCTGCTAACATCTTTTGTTTACCCTCCCCCGCGTTAAAAACCTTATACGGAATGAATAATACGTTAACGCTATCGCGAACAAACACATCCCTAATAGACTTAATTGCGTCATAATGTGTCAGGTGGCTTATTGTCTCAGCCCTGATTCATTCAGTTGTGTGTCAGACACAATATGCGTTACCTCATCCAGGTGCCCAATTCTGGCCTCCCCTGAACGATTAAACTTACTCTTATCTATCAATAATAAAGACTGAGAAGCGCGCTTGAGTAGCAGCGATTTGAAGCCAGCGTTGACCCTGTTGGAATCCCACAACCCTCCATGACTGTCTATCCCTTCGCAGGAGAAGATAAACAGGTCGATGTCCAGCAGTTTGAGTTGTGAAATCAACGAGGGGTTAACGTAGCAGCCATACTTACGCTCGAGTTTACCGCCGGAGCTAATAAGTTGAATCTGTTCACGTTTGCCCAGTTCCAGGCAGATGGGGTGACTGTTAGTAAAGACCTGAATATCGATGTCAGGCAGTTGACGCGCAAGGTACCAGCAGGTTGAGCTGGCATCCAGGGCAATGACCATCCCGGCTTCAATCCACTCCAGCGCTTCTCTGGCGATATCCGCTTTATGCGTGAAGTGGCTCTTAAGGCGAATATGAAAAGGATCGCCGCTGTCCTGGTTTTCCCGGTGAATATATTTCGCCCGACCGTGGTTGCGCAGCACTTTTCCCTGCGCCTGCAGTTCGCTGAGATCGCGGCGAATGGTCTCTTTACTGACATTAAGCTGGACGGATAAAACGTCCGTCGTCAGACTATGATGCTGAATCAACAGGTCGATTATCGTTTGCTGGCGTGCCTCTTTCATTTTTCTCACCCATCATTCGATACACGCCCGCGCAGGCGGGCGCACCGGCATGAGATTACGGCGTTACCCCCTTTTTTAAAAGAATATTCCCGTATTTAGCACACTCCCCTGTGACAACGATCGCAAAGGATTTTTTGGCACGTGCGTAAAACGCATAGCGGTCAATGCGGGTAATTGCCGGACAGGGTGCCTGACGTGAAAGCGCATCGCGATAGCGAGCCTCAACACAGGGATCGAGGGAGTCACCCTCAACTGCAGCCATCATCACCAGTGGCGGCGCGTAGCTGTCGAGCTCAAACAGCGGGATAATCGCATGCAGCAATTCGCTGACCTTTAGCCCATCGGCGCGTATAACCTGCGGCCCCATACTGTGGGCGGGGAAATGGGCATCAGAAAAAATAATCTCATCGCCGTGGCCCATTTCGGCCAGGACTTTCAGTAGTTCAGGTGATATTAACGGTGAAATCGTTTTTAACATCTCAAACTCCCTCGATCGGTGCAGATTCGGTTTCCGGAAAGAAGTAGCGGTACTGATAATGCATCTGCGCTCTGGCGTGTTCCGGGCTCGTAAATTCTCCGACCCCGTACCAGCCAAACAGGGCTGCCCCCGCGACAGTGGTTTCAGCATCATCAAGTACCTTGATGGGGATGCCGAGCATATTGGCTTTGATCTGGTTCCACAGCATGTTACGGCTGCCACCGCCGACCAGCAGCAGTTCAGTCGCATTGAAGTGACCGATCTTTTCCAGCGTGCGCAGATTCTGCGCCAGCTGCCCGGTGAGGCCCTCCAGCGCAGCGCGATAAAAATGACCGCGTGTGGTGTTGAGTGTGACGCCCTCCCAGCCTGCATGCTGACAGCCGAGGAGATCACAGTGCATTTTCACCCCTTCGGACCCCATGGGTATGCGGCGGGCTGTCTCAATCAGCGTTTGCCAGGGCGTCTCTTCGGTCCAAAGCAGTTTACGTACCCATTCAAGTACGCCCGATGCCAGCCACTGCATGCCAGGGTTATACAGCCCTGTCTGGCTGTCCAGTTCGCAGGTAGAACCGACGTAGCGACTGAGCAGCGGCGTGTTGACCTGCGCACTGCGCACCATCAGGATCTCCCATGTTCCCGAGGAGAGGACGGGTTCATCCGCCGCGGCACCTGCACCAAACAGCGCAAACTGGGTATCGTGTCCGGCGGAAATCACCGGGATACCGGCGGGTAGGTCAAGCCATTGGGCAGCATCAGACTGTAAATTACCGACGAGCTCACCGGCTTCCACCAGACGTGGGAAGAGCCGACGCGGCAAACCCGCCGCCTGCAAAATTTCATGGCTGAAATCGCGCTGTTGAATATCCAGCATCTGGCTGGTCCCTGCCATAGTAACGTCGGTGGTGAATTCGCCGGTCAGACGGTGGTTAATCAGCGACGAGATAAACAGCCAGGCGTGTGCCTGTTCCAACAGATGCGGGTGATTTTCTTTTAGCCACACCAGCTTATACAGCGTATTGAAGCCAAATGCCCCCACGCCGGAAATGTCCTGAAGCCGCTGAGGTGACAGCAAGCGGTCAATATTTTTCATGACTTTGATGGTGCGTGGGCATTTCCAGCTGATGATTGGGTAGAGCAGCCTGCCGTGCTCATCGACCAGCGCGCCATCAACGCCGAAGGTGGTCACCGTGACGCCGCGAACGTGGCAGTTTGCCAGACTCGTCTTCAGCGAGCGGCAACAGTCCGCGAAGCGTTGCATAATGGCCTCGAGAGACCACTGGTGCCAGGCGCTATTTTCTATGGCGATGTCGCTGGCATTTGCCGTAGCGGCACGGGCGATAATTTTGCCCTGCCGGTCAACGGCAATGGCCCGGATATTGGTCGCTCCGCAGTCGAGAACCAGAATAACCTCTTGTTTCATAGCAACTCCTGAAACGTCGCCGGCTAACGTGTCGCTTATCCGGCCTGCAATTCGGTGTTTTACAGGCCCGGTAAACATACGCTACCGGGCAAAGACGTTACTCAACGTTTGTACAGCGGGCCATAGTTTTGACAGGCGCGGTAATCCTGGCCTTCGCTATCCATGCCGTGCGCAGCCCAGGCGGAAGGACGATAGACCTTCGACTCTTCCACGTTATGCATGCAGACCGGAATTCGCAGCATTGATGCCAGGGTGATGAAGTCTGCGCCAACGTGGCCGATGGTCAGCACGCCATGGTTTGCCCCCCAGTTCGCCATCACGGAATAAACGTCGGTAAAGGGACCTTTACCCGTCAGACGTGGCGCAAACCAGGTGGTCGGCCAGGTTGAGTTGGTACGGGCGTCAAGCTGATCGTGCATCTCTTTCGGCAGTTCCACGCTCCAGCCTTCTGCAATCTGCAGAACCGGGCCAAGACCTTTGATGATATTCACGCGGGTCATGGTGAACGGCACGCCGCCTTCGGTCAGGAAGCGAGAAGAGAAACCGCCGCCGCGGAAATATTCATGTATCGCCGGACACCATTCGGTGGCCGCCAGGCAGGCATCAACCTCCTGCTGGCTAATGTCCCAGAATGGCTTCATCGTCGGCTTGCCATCGCTGCCGCGCTGTTTGCATGAGCCATCGAGAGCCGCAGAGCCGGAGTTGATCAGGTGGATAATACCCTTCTCAGCCAGACCGCTGAGCGGTTGACCGGTCACGCGCGCTACCGCTTCTGGAGACCAGTAGGTGCGCACGTCGGCGAACACCTGTGCTGTGCCGGTCAACTGATGGCCCATTAGCATCGCCACGCCGTTGAGGCTGTCATTTTCGGTCGCGACGACAAAGGGTTCACGCACGCCATTCCAGTCAAAGGAACTGTTAAGCAACGCTTCGGCGGTATCGCCGTTCGGGTATTGATCGGTCCAGTGACGCTGGCCCTGGAAGCCTGCCGCAATGGCGTTGTAGCCCAGCGATTCTTCCACCCGCCCTTTTTCCGCCAGTGCTGGGTTGCCCTGCATCATGTCGCGGATACACATCGCCATCAGCAGGCTCTCTTTCAGCACCTCGCGGTTCTGCGCTTCGTTACGCTTATACTGCTGCGCGTTCTGGTCTTCGCCGTAGCGGAAGTTTTTGTCCGCCCAGGCCAGCGCCATTTCCAGTTCGGTTTCATCGAAGATTTTCTGATCAATGCGGCGGCGCAGTTCAGTCATATCAACTGCCTGTACCTTCATCCCCAGCCAGGATTCGAAGAAGTTAGGGTCGACGATGGAACCGGCAATCCCCATCGACACCCCCCCAATGGAGAGATAGCTTTTCCCTTTCATACTGGCGACGGCTAAACCGGCACGCGCAAAGCGCAGCAGTTTTTCCTCAACATCTTCGGGAATAGAGGTGTCGTCGGCGTCCTGGACATCATGACCATAAATAGAGAATGCCGGAATCCCTTTCTGGCTGTGTGCAGCCAGCGCGGCGGCCAGATAAACGGCACCCGGACGTTCAGTCCCGTTAAAACCCCAGATGGCTTTCGGACGCATGGGGTCCATATCGATCGTTTCGCTCCCGTAGCACCAGCACGGCGTCACGGTGATGGTCACGCCGACGTTCTGGCTGCTGAATTTTTCTTCACAGGCGGCAGATTCGGCCATCCCCGCAATGCAACCGTCAGCAATGACGCATTCAATTTGCTCGCCGTTGGGGTGACGAAGCTTTTCAGTGAGCAGCGCGGCGGTGGCGTTGGCCATATTCAGGGTTTGCTCCTCCAGAGACTCACGAACCCCCATACGACGACCATCAATCACCGGACGGATACCTATTTTCGGTAAGCTGATTTTTTTCATGACAGATCCCTCACGTTTTCGGATACAGGTTTAATTCGTTGCCGCTTGCGAACGGAAACGGGCAAAGATGAAGATGACGGCAAAACACACTGCCGGAACCAGTTCTGCTGTTGGGATATTGCCTGCAGCATCGCTGACAAAGCCCATGACCGGCGTCACAATCCCGCCGCCGATAATGGTCATGACGATGAATGACGAGCCGTATTTGGTATCCTGACCCAGGTTCTTAATCCCAAGGGAGAAAATGGTTGGGTACTGAATAGACATAAATGCACTGCACAGCGTTAGGGCCAGTAGACCGAAATGGCCGCCGAATACGGCGGAGACCAGGCATAGCACCATGGCAAGCAGGGCATAAGCGGCCAGTACTTTATGCGGTGCGAAGCGGCTGATTAGCCATGTACCGGTAAAGCGCCCGATGAAGAAGCACACCATGGTGCCGGTCAGGTAGTTGGCGGCGAAACCTGGCGTCATGCCGGGGATCTCTTCAATAGCGTACCGGATCAGGTAGCTCCAGCAGGCAGTTTGCGCGCCGACATAGCAGAACTGCGCCAGCACCGCCCAGCGCCAGTGGCGAATACGGACCAGACGGGAAAGAGAGGCAGAAAATGTGCTTTGTGTGCCGTCGACGTGATTATCGCTCTGAAGTACCGGAAATTTGGTCAACATAATCAGCAGGGCGACCAACAATACAATTGCCACGATAATCATATAAGGCGTTTGTACGGATAACACCAGGCTATGCTTATAAATGCTTAGCTGTTCTGGCGTCATTTTATCGAGTACCGCCTGAGAGTGATGCGGCACGTTAGACAAAATTAGGCTTTGTCCAAACACAACGGCAATAATAGCGCCAAAAGAATTAAAAGTTTGCGCCAGATTAAGACGGAAATGACCACCACTCTCTGGCCCCAGCACTGTCACAAAGGGGTTAGCAGCAGTTTCAAGGCAACCTAACCCCGCCGCTATAATAAAAAGACCGACAAGAAACAATGTATAATTCATTAACTCAGCCGCAGGCCAGAATAATGCAGCACCAATGGCATATAAAAACAACCCGGTAATAATACCTGCCTTATAGCTGAGTTTTTTCATCAGTATCCCGGCAGGAACTGGAATGACAAAGTAGCCGAAATAGAACGCAGATTGTATCAGGCCAGCCTGGAAGTTTGTCAGGGTAAAGGCTTGCTGAAACTGGGGGAGTAAAATGTCATTCAGGTTATTAGCGACTGCCCAAAGAAAAAACAGTGAGCAGAGTAACGCGAAAGGAATAATGTAACGCTGGGCTTGCCCGGCATTGACCGCACGAAAACTCTGCGTTGGTATTGTTGTATTTCCCATAACACCCTCGTTAGTCAGAAGCGTCAGAATGTGACTTTCCTTTCTTGCCAGACGGTAAAAATAAAAAGGTGCTTTACTCTTACTGGCGCGAATCTGGCGATCGGAATGATCTCGTGAATGCATTTTCATGTAAAAAAGGGGGGCGAATATGATGACAATCACATTTAACGGCAACGCGATATCTTTATGTGATCGTTATCACTTTAAATTTAATAAAAACACCCCCCACCGGGGAAAATAAACATGAAAAACCACAACCCCAGTGACCGATTTAATGTATTACTCCGAAAACGGGCATTTTCACGGTAAAAATCATCAAAACGACTGTTTGAATAAAAATCTTCTGAATCGGTCATTTTTACCGAAATGAATTAATTGAATAAGGATCAATTCCAGACTATTAATTGACGGTGATCACAAAGTGAAACCACCGGATTTTTTTTAGCGTTATTCCCTATAAAGATGGTGCGCAAATATACGGTTAATTCATCAGGACAACAGGCTTGTTCTGCTGGTGCTTTAGATCATCAAGAGAGGTAACAAATGGAACGAAATAGACTGGCGCGGCAGATTATTGATACCTGCCTGGAAATGACCCGCCTGGGGCTAAATCAGGGCACGGCTGGCAACGTCAGCGTGCGCTATCAGGACGGGATATTGATAACGCCAACGGGGATCCCCTATGAAAAACTGACGGAGTCACACATCGTTTATATTGATGCCGACGGTCAGCATGAACAGGGCAAACTGCCTTCCAGCGAGTGGCGTTTCCATATGGCCGCCTACCAGACGCGTCCGGATGCGCAGGCGGTGGTGCATAACCATGCGGTGCACTGTACCGCCGTGTCTATTCTTAACCGCCCTATCCCGGCCATTCATTACATGATTGCCGCCGCAGGCGGTAATTCCATACCCTGCGCGCCATATGCCACATTTGGGACACGCGAGCTGTCCGATTATGTCGCCTTTGCCCTCAGGAACCGCAAAGCAACGCTGTTACAACACCACGGCTTAATTGCCTGTGAAGCAAATCTGGAAAAAGCCCTGTGGCTGGCGCATGAAGTTGAAGTACTGGCACAACTGTACCTTTGCACGCTGGCAATAACGGATCCGGTCCCGGTACTGGATGACGATGCTATCGCCATTGTGCTGGAAAAATTCAAAACCTACGGACTGCGCATTGAAGAATGACATCGCATAGCAAACAGGAGAAATGCCATGGCGAAAAGAATGATTTTGAACGAAACGGCCTGGTTTGGCCGGGGCGCGACAGGGATGCTTTGCGATGAGGTAAAGCGTCGCGGCTATCATAAAGCGCTGATTGTCACCGACAGGACACTGATACAGTGTGGCGTGGTGGCGAAGGTCACGGATAAGCTGGACGAGGCGGGGTTGGCCTGGGAAATATACTCCGGCGTGCTTCCTAACCCGACAATCGGAATAGTACAGGAAGGGTTGGGTGTTTTTCAGAACAGCGGCGCAGATTACCTTATCGCTATCGGGGGCGGCTCGCCTCAGGATACCTGTAAGGCAATCGGTATTATCAGCAATAACCCGGCGTTTAAGGATGTTCGTAGCCTTGAAGGCCTCTCCCCAACCCGTAACCCCAGCGTACCCGTTCTGGCCATTCCCACTACAGCCGGAACAGCGGCTGAAGTGACCATTAACTACGTGATCACTGATGAAGAGAAGCGGCGTAAATTTGTTTGCGTCGATCCGCACGACATTCCGCAGGTGGCTTTTATCGATGCAGATATGATGGACGGTATGCCGCCAGTGCTGAAAGCAGCAACCGGCGTTGATGCGCTGACCCATGCGATTGAAGGGTATATTACCCGGGGCGCATGGGCCTTGACCGATGCGCTACACATCAAGGCGATTGAGATTATTGCCGGCGCGCTGCGCGATTCAGTCAAGGGCGATCGAGATGCCGTCGAGGCGATGGCGCTGGGCCAGTATGTTGCCGGCATGGGCTTTTCCAACGTTGGCCTGGGGCTGGTTCACGGTATGGCGCACCCGCTGGGTGCTTTTTATGACACACCGCACGGCGTGGCGAATGCCATTTTGCTGCCTCATATCATGCGTTACAACGCTGACTTTACCGGCGATAAATTCCGCGATATTGCACGGGCGATGGGCGTGAAGGTTGAAGGGCTGAGCCTTGCAGACGCGCGCAATGCTGCCGTGGATGCCGTCTTCAGGCTTAATCACGATGTGGGCATCCCGCTCCATCTGCGTGAGTCTGGAGTACAAAAAGAAGATATCCCGATGCTGGCCCAGGCGGCATATGATGATGTCTGTACTGCCGGCAACCCACGGGAAGCGAGCCTGGCAGATATTAGCGAGCTGTACCATACCGCCTGGTAGTGCGACTGCGTTACCCGGTTTAGAGGACCCTTCTGGGCCGGGTGACGCAGAGAGACAGTGCCATCAGTATTTAAAACCGTGATTTCGCAGCTGACAACCGACGCCGACAGATCCTATCGCTAATGGCCATTGTTGGGCATGATTGCCCTCTTATTGTGGCGAAGTTGAAGGGTGAAACTATGGTATACGGCGAAAAACAGGCACAAAAAAACCACCTTTCGGTGGTTTCACGACACTGCTTATTGCTTTGATTATTCTGCTTTTTCCCATGGTAGCCGGAGTGGGACTTGAACCCACACAGCGCGAACGCCGAGGGATTTTAAATTGGTAGTTAAAACCTGCAAAATCAATGCATTATAAAATTCTTCCGAACATAGACAAAAATATCACCACTTTGAATACATGCACTTACAGCCTCTTTGGTACCAATCTTCGGAATGATTGATGAATGAAAATGCTTTATTACGTAGCCCTGTACCGCGCTTGTCAAGGATACTTATCCAGCCGCAACTGACGCAGACATCCCGCTGTTTCGATGTCCGCTTGCAGCTCTTCGACGCCGTCTGTTCTGGCTTTACTCGCTCCCTTGCACGACTCCTGCATCAAATCCGCTGAGGGAGTTGGCCGCATCGAGGGCTTGCTGCCGCAACTGCACAGCATGATCGTCAAAATCGCACTTAATATGATTCGAGTCGTTAACATATTTCACCACGTCTCGGTAAATGGCACGGTAAATTACCTTTCCCTCTGCGCTGGCCGCTGCCGCTTTCTGCTCACCAGTGGCGATGGCTTTCTCCGCCTTTTTATTCTTTGCTGTATGCTAGCTGTTTACCTTGTCGCTGTGCGCATACCAGCCTATCAGGTAACCGGCCAGCAAAGAGCTCCAGCAGGACGACCAGCGATAACAGCTTCGCTTTAATTGTCACCAGCCTATCCCCCAGCACGCTAACGCGCTTTCCTGATCTCGGCGCTCAACCTGACCATAGCAGCCATTCTTCTGTCCTTTTGTCAGTCAACAGTCCTGGTCACCATCTTTAATCCACCAGCGAATTGCCTCGCCCGCTCCTTTCCGGTCAGCCGTATTGATGCGCTTATAGAACGTGGACGGGAAGCGTTTGCCAGGGCCGAAGTTGTACGGGCAGAAAAAAGCTATACCTGCTTTCTGCGGTTCTGTCAGAGGAAACTTGATGTCGCGCTCTACCCAGGCAAGAGTCTTATCTCGTTGGATGGCGTTTACCCGGTCACATTTTGCTTGCGTCAGTCTTCATGCCCTATACCACCGGTTTACCATCAACCATCGTGGCACCGCGGCAAATCGTCCGGATGCCGGAGCCGTCTCTGTACGCAGTCAGGCTGTTACCCTCTTTCTCATTCAGAAACTGATCGAGGATGACGGATGCAGGTGAGCCGCAAGCACTAACCCCAGAACTGCGGCGCTGAGTTTAGTCTTGCTGTTAGCCATTATCGCGGGACTCTTTTCGACGATCGTCTTTGATTTTGAAATACAGGTTGGTCAGATATGTCATTAAACCAGAAAGAATACTGGCAAGGACGCCGATTGCGGCCCACTGGCTGGGTCTCACTTTATCGAGTAGTTGCAATAGTCAGTACCCAAAGTTGCGCCGTAGGATAGTCCTGCCGCTACGTCTGATAGGTTGTTCATCCTCATGCCTCCCCCCTTATGGGGAAAATCTTTATGTGAGCCGAGGGTAAACTCGAGGGCTGGTCGGAACCCTGACCATATAGATGAGGTCGATTAGAACCATGACAAATGCTAAACTACCCTCCTAAAGGGATTAGCTCTTTCTAATAAAATTAATTCTATTGTAACAGGTGCTTATGGAGCTCAGAAACTTACAGGTGATTAGAGCAATCGCCGCAATGATGGTAGTGCTAAATCACTTCTGGGGGCCTGTATTCGGATGGCTTTTCCTTGGAATCGGGGGGATGGGTGTTGATATATTTTTTGTCCTTTCAGGATTCCTCATGGTTTACACCCAGAACGACAGTAAAGGTCCAATCCGTTTTTTCTGCGACAGGGTAAGAAGGATTTATCCTATATATATTATTGTTTCTCTACCTTTGATACTTTCTACCGTTCCTGTAATTCAGCATTACAACTTCGTTGCTAATTTTTTACTTCTTCCAGAGATAAATAACTACAGGGCGCGCATGGCTAATTCACCAACTTGGACTCTGGTTTATGAGATGATTTTCTATGTTATGTTCTCATTCACTTTGATTTTCAGCAGGAAGAAAAATTTCGCTGCTATTTTTGTATCCACGATAATAGTCACTTGCATTATTGCAGGTGATAGTTTAGAACTTAATACTGAAAGAAGGGGATGGGTTAACTTAGGGTTTATTTTGCAAGATCCGTTGATGGTTAACTTCGCCGCCGGATGTATTTATGCTCTCATCCACCCAAAACTGAAAGAGTTTATTTCAATTAAAACTCCAGTTTTTTACATCACAACTTTTACTCTTCTTTATATCGGTTTATTCTCGCTTTCTGGAAACCCACGAATTATATCCTTTGGGATACCAGCCTTTTTTATAATTGTTATTGCAACCTTGTCACAAAACGGGAAAGGGACAATAAGCAACTTCATGCATTTGATTGGAGACGCGTCGTATAGCATTTACATTTCTCATATTTACTTCGCTCATTTGTTAAATAATGCAATTGACAGGAACAGCAATGATAAAAATGTTGCGATTGTTATGTCCTTCATTCTTATCGCCACATCTGTAATTGTTGGCATATTCATTCACAAAAACATTGAGAAGCCATCGATAGCGTGGCTCAAACAGAAAGCAAGAATCAAACAAGAACTGGTTGCATGAAAAAAGGAGGGCGCCAACCCTCCTGTAATTATCACTGTATAGATAATATATACGGGAGATGGCTTTCCGTTGAACTTATAGTCCCGTTATACCATCCTGTGTCACTCGTATTAGTCGTCCAGTTTATTGTCATTAGTTGAGCTAAGAAATTTGTCGCGCCACCATTATAAGTAATGGCCTCCAGCGTTCCAACTCGATAAATATTTAATGTGGGGCCTGTTGTTACTAGATTCTTAGTCCATGTAGAGTATCTCCAGGGTGCTTTGAAATTTTCAGAAACAAGCTCCATCGCACCACTAAGCTCAATTTGTATGTTGGAATTCACCTGTCATATTTATATTTTACCAGTCGCCCCCGCAGTCTTGCTCTGTGCCGGCAACGTAAATCTCTGGAATGAACCATTAGCACCACGGCCATTTAGAGGAGAAAGATTTACGCAATCACCAAATCCAACTTTACAGTTATTTATGCCGTATGCCCCTACGCCGCTCTTAAATCCATATTGTCCATTAATCTAGTTGAAGCCATTCGACTCTGTACGACTGTGCGTCCGAAGTTGGATATTTCTGAATTTAAAAATGGTATCTGTAACCTTCCTTGTGCTGGTGCCAGGAAAAACATCCCCTCCACTAGTCGCTCCACATAGTACAAAGTTTGTCAGTGACCTGCTCCCAGTATTAGATACAACCGTCAGTTAGTAATGTTGGTTTGTCTACCTTCACATTTTTCATTTCGCCATCGTGCTGCAAACTCTGATGGCATCTGATAATTCAGTGCTGAATGTGGCCGACACTCGTTATAATCCTGCCGCCAGTCGTTAATGATTTTCCTAGCGTGAACGATATCGATGAACCAGTGCTCATTCAGACATTCATCGCGAAATCGGCCCTTATAGCTCTCAATAAATCCGTTCTGCGTTGGTTTACCCGGCTGGATTAACCGTAACTCAACACCATGCTCAAAGGCCCATTGATCCAGTGCGCGGCAAGTGAACTCCAGTCCCTGGTCCGTTCTTATCGTCGCCGGATAGCCCCGAAACAGTGCAATACTGTCCAGAATACGCGTTACCTGAACGCCTGAAATCCCGAATGCGGTGATAATTGTCAGATACTCCTTCGTGAAGTCGTCCATACAGGTCAGGCACTTGATCCTGCGACCGGTGGCCAGCGCGTCCATGACGAAATCCATTGACCAGGTCAGGTTAGATGCCGCCGGGCGGAACAGCGGCAGACGCTCCGTTGCCAGGCCTTTACGACGCCGTCTGCGTTTTACGTCCAGACCACTGAGATGATAAAGGCGGTAAACGCGCTTGGGCCTTCACGGCGCAATAACTGCCAGATGCGGCGGTAACCAAAACGCCTGCGCTCCAGTGCCAGTTCAGTGATGCGCCCTGATAAATGCGTATCAGCCGCCGGATGCTGAGCCTCGTAGTGGCAGGTCGACAGAGACAAACCTGTAAGCCTGCAGGCACGACGTTGCGACAGATCGGTCGCATCACACATAAACTTAATGGCTTCCCGCTTGTGGTCTGTCGTCAGTACTTTCGCCCCAGAGCCACCTGAAGTGCCTCCTTATCAGGCATGGCTTCGGCAGGCAGCTTCTTGAGCCTGGCGTTCTCTTCCTCAGGCGACTTCAGGCGTTTAACCCCGGGTACCTCCATACCGCCATACTTCTTGCGCCAGGTGTAAAAGGTGGCGTCGGAAATGGCGTGCTTACGGCAGAGCTCACGGGCTGAAACCCCGGCTTCGGCCTCGCGGAGGATACTGATGATCTGTTCGTCGGAAAAACGCTTCTCCATGGGGATGTCCTCATATGATTTATGAAGATATTACTGACATCGGTGTGTATTAAGCAGATCAGCATAGCCTATGATGCAACTGATCATCGAGAGTAAGAGTTATCCACGAACGACCTGGAATCACGTAAGTAATCCTATCTTCTTACGAATTGGGAATAACCTTGATCCTGAGTTAACGCCCCCTAATTTTGATGCAATGTAATGGCTGACAAACGTAAAAATCCTGTAGACGCAATACTTCCACCGCGGGTCTACAGGGGGAAGTCAAAATATGAATTTCACCCGGCTAGCGGTGGTTCTGTATCCCTATGCCCTCTCGACTCATCTGTTTCATTAGTTTGGGCCAAGTACGAGGCTGCGCTAAAAGATATAGAGGAAAAGACCAATCTTTCTGGGTTATTCAATGAATTTTATGCCAGCGCGGATTATCACAAGCATAGTGCGGAAACTCGTAAGGATTATAAAAAATATGTCCGTAAGCTCGTCCCGGTATTCGGGAAGATGGATCCGTACAGCTTTGAACCACAGCACATACGACAATACATGGACAAACGGGGTGTAGTTGCCCCTGTTCAGGCAAAAAGGGAAAAGGCTTTCATAAGTAGAGTTTATGGATGGGCTTATGAAAGGGGGATAGTGAAAGGGAACCCATGTAAGGGAGTTCGTCAATTTAAAGAGGAAGAACGCGAACGCTACGTTACAGATCAGGAATATAACGCGCTTTATGAGATCTCGCCGGTTGTCGTGAAAGTAGCGATGGAGATTACTTATCTCTGCCTGCCGCCATGGTGATGTCCTTGCCGTTCAAAAAGCGCATTTACTGCCAGAAGAGATCTTTATACGATAAGGTAAAACGGCCGCGAAGCAAATTAAAGCATGCTCTTTCCGCCTGGCAGCCACCATAAAACTGGCAAATTCACTACCGCTGAAAAACGGTGTGTCGAGTATTTACGTTCTCCACCAACAAAATGGACAGAGATATTCGCATGATGGCTTCAACAGCCGCTGGCAGCAGGCAAAAGAAGAGACGCAGAAGAAATACCCTCACCTGCTTTTTGATTTTACTTTTGACGATTCGAAGGCGAAAGGTGTGTCTGATTTGGAAGGAAGCCTGCAGGAAAAGCAGCAAATTTCTGGGCACAAAACTATTACCCAGACGGCCCGTTACGATCGAAAAGTGAAGATCGTTCCGGTGGTTGGTGGGCAAAAATGACAAGTCATGTTAGGAAAATGGATTTCAGGCACAAAAAAACCACCTTTCGGTGGTTTCACGACACTGCTTATTGCTTTGATTATTCTGCTTTTTCCCATGGTAGCCGGAGTGGGACTTGAACCCACACAGCGCGAACGCCGAGGGATTTTAAATCCCTTGTGTCTACCGATTCCACCATCCGGCCAGGGAAGAAAGTGGAGGCGCGTTCCGGAGTCGAACCGGACTAGACGGATTTGCAATCCGCTACATAACCGCTTTGCTAACGCGCCGTAAAACTTTTTTACGCGACACCCGCTATTGCGCATGTCTTTAATCTGGAGCGGGAAACGAGACTCGAACTCGCGACCCCGACCTTGGCAAGGTCGTGCTCTACCAACTGAGCTATTCCCGCATGTCATCAAGTTAACTTCTAACCACTTGATTTCATTATCGTCCGGCTAGCTGTGCCGCCGTTCGATGCGTTGCATTCTACTGATATGACGGTATGAGTCAACGTTATTTTTTGCATCCCCGGATCGTTTGCTGAAAATTACGTCGAAACGATCACTGATCAAGCAAATCGCCGCGGGCAGCGTTTAAATATTGCAGCATAGACCAGAGCGTCAGTACCGCAGCAACCCACAGCAGCCCAATCCCCGCCCACTCAACCCAGGCGTTTGGACGCCAGAGCATCCAGACCAGCGAGGCCATTTGCGCGGTGGTTTTCACTTTACCAATCCACGATACCGCGACACTGCTGCGCTTACCCAGCTCCGCCATCCACTCACGCAGCGCAGAGATGATGATCTCACGACCAATCATGGTTGCTGCAGGCAGCGTTACCCACCACGTGTGGTAGTGCTCAGCCACCAGCACCATCGCGATAGCGACCATGACCTTATCGGCGACCGGGTCGAGGAAGGCACCGAAGCGGGTGCTTTGGTTCCAGCGGCGTGCCAGATAACCATCAAACCAGTCCGTAACCGCAGCCACCAGGAAAATCAGTGCACAGGCAAAAGGGGCCCAGACGACTGGCAGGTAAAACGCCAGTACAAAGAACGGGATAAGCACAACGCGAAAAAGAGTGAGCAACGTAGGGATATTAAATTGCATAATGACGGTAACTGTTTGTTGTCAGTAAAATTTAGCTCTATGTTGCTACAGAGCCCTCAATGTTTCAACGAGTAGTAGATCTTTTCTGCCAGCGCTTGCGAAATACCCGGCACTTTTGCAATTTCCTCCATGCTGGCATTGAGTAATCCTTGCAATCCGCCCATATATTTAAGCAACATCTGCCTGCGTTTTGGCCCGACGCCTTCGATGGTCTCAAGCGTACTGGTGTTTTTTACCTTCGCCCGTTTTTTCCGGTGCCCGCTGATGGCGTGATCGTGTGACTCATCGCGGATATGCTGGATAACATGCAGTGCCGGAGAATCCGGCGGCAGACTGAAGCCCTCCCCTTCCGGTTCGAAGAAGAGCGTCTCCAGACCGGCTTTACGATCGGCCCCTTTTGCCACGCCCAGCAGCAACGGATGGTTTTTATCCCAGCTCACATCAAGTGAGTCAAAGACCGCTTTCGCCTGCCCGAGCTGCCCTTTCCCGCCGTCAATCAGTATCACATCCGGGATTTTGCTCTCTTCGATGGCTTTACCGTAGCGACGGCGCAGCACCTGGTTCATGGCGGCATAGTCATCACCCGGCGTGATCCCGGTGATGTTATAGCGACGATATTCCGCGCGCAGCGGGCCGTTAGCATCAAACACCACGCAGGAGGCCACGGTCTGCTCGCCCATCGTGTGGCTGATGTCGAAGCACTCCATCCGTTTAACCTCCGGCAGCTTCAGGAGCGTAGCCAGCGCCGTTAAACGCTGGTGGACCGTCGATTGCTGGGACAGTTTTGTGGTAAGCGCCGTCGCCGCGTTGGTCCGGGCAAGCTTCAGGTAACGCGCGCGGTCACCGCGCGGTTTGGTCTGCACGTTAACCCGACGACCAGCCAGTTCTGACAGCGAATCCGCCAAAAGCGTTTTATCGTCGAGATTGAAATCAAGCAGGATCTCCGATGGCAGCGTGCGCATCTGACTCCCCTGCAGATAGAACTGGCCGACGAAGGTTTCAACCACCTCACCCAGCTCCGTCCCCCCCGGCACTTTCGGGAAATAGCTGCGGCTCCCGAGCACTTTACCCTGACGAATAAACAGCACATGCACGCAGGCCATGCCGGCGTCAAAGGCAACACCGATCACGTCGAGATCGTCACCGGTGTTCGAGACGAACTGTTTCTCAGTGACTCTGCGCACCGCCTGGATTTGGTCGCGGATCCGCGCGGCCTCTTCGAACTCCAGCGCTGCACTGGCTTTCTCCATCCGGGCGATCAGCTGCGTTAATACCTGATCGTCTTTCCCGGCTAAAAACAGGCGCACATACTCGACCTGCTGCGCATACTCGTCTTCACTCACCAGCCCGGCAACGCATGGCCCCAGACAGCGGCCAATCTGGTACTGCAGACACGGGCGTGAGCGATTGCGATAGACACTGTTTTCACACTGGCGAACAGGGAAGATTTTTTGCAGCAGCGCCAGCGTCTCACGTACGGCATAGCCGTTGGGAAACGGGCCGAAATATTCACCCTTGGCATGTTTTGCACCGCGGTGCATAGCAAGCCGGGGGTGCGTATCGCCACTCAGGAAGATAAACGGATAGGATTTATCATCGCGTAACAGCACGTTGTAGCGCGGCTGATAGAGCTTAATATAGTTATGCTCAAGCAGCAGCGCCTCCGTCTCGGTATGCGTGACGGTAACATCAATATTCTGTATGAGTGAGACCAGTGCTTCGGTCTTGCGGGAGGCAAGGTTACTGCGAAAATAGCTGGAGAGGCGCTTTTTGAGATCTTTCGCTTTCCCCACGTAGATAACCGTACCGCCAGCGTCATACATACGATAGACGCCAGGCTGGCTGGTTACGGTTTTCAGAAATGCTTTTGAATCGAACACATCACTCACTGACTTAACAACGTCTCCGCATTACATAAACCATGCCGGATGGCCAGATGAGTCAGTTCAACATCACCATGAATGTTCAGTTTGCTGAACATGCGATAACGATAGCTGTTCACCGTTTTCGGGCTAAGATTCAGCTGTTCCGAGATCTCATTTACCTTCTGACCTTTGGTGATCATCAGCATAATCTGCAATTCACGCTCGGACAAACTGGCAAACGGCGATTCCGTTTTCTCGGGTTCGATCTGACTCAGGGCCATCTGCTGAGCAATGTCGGAAGCAATGTAACGCTGTCCGGCAAACACGGAACGGATAGCATTGACAACTTCCTGCGGCGCGGCACCTTTACTCAGGTAACCGGCAGCGCCCGCCTGCATCACTTTCGCGGGCAGCGGGTTTTCAGTATGCACGGTCAGCATGATGACTTTTGTATCAACAAAGGTACGCGCGATTTTGCGGGTTGCTTCAAGACCACCGATACCGGGCATGTTCATATCCATCAACACCACATCGGCCGAATTAGTGCGGCACCATTTTACGGCATCTTCGCCGCAACAAGCCTCACCAGCAACTTTAATACCTTTTATATCTTCAAGAATGCGTCGTATCCCTGCGCGCACCAGTTCGTGGTCATCAACAAGAAGGACGTTGATCAAAGGAAATGTCTCCAGAATAGGGATAACGCTACTGAGTGATAATTTGGTTTATATTAACGGTTTTCCTCACAAGATTAAAACGTTAAAAAATCGGCTATTCGATTTCGCTCTCGTTTTTGGAAATTAGGCTGTACAGAACGTGGAAAGAGAGCCCGCGCCACCAGGGCTTGTGCAGCTTTTTTTAAGCATCTGTATTCAAAAAGTTACAAAAAACCTGTCACCTGAGTCCGTAAAAAAACAGTTCTTAAATTTTTGTAACAATAATTAACGACAAGCGAACCGGGTATAAACAATTCGTCGCTATTAACGCCGCACAGTTTAGCGGCACGCGTTGTTTACGCAAATAAACATCCAGTGTAAAAGTACGAAAAACAACCGCTGCATTTTTTGCTGCGCCTTGTGGTATACTCCGCCGCCTTGACTTTCATCGTCGCGCACGAGCGCCGTTTTATAATGAGGAAAATAAATGAGCACACCTGAATTTGCCACTGCGGAGAATAACCAGGAACTGGCACAGGAAGTAAACTGCCTGAAATCGCTGCTAACGCTGATGCTACAGGCGATGGGCCAGGCTGACGCCGGTCGTGTGATCATTAAAATGGAAAAACAAATCGCGCAGATGGAAGACCAGGCTGAATCCGCGGTATTTGCCAACACCGTTAAGCAAATTAAACAAGCCTACCGCCAGTAATAAAAAACGGCTGGATGCGGTGCATTCAGCCGTTGCCTCGTCTGACACGCAGAACGTACTCTCTACTCAAATAAGCCCGGTCGCCGCCGCGTAACACGCGATCTGCGTCTTGTTAGGCGCATTGAATTTCTTCTGCATATTCTTCTGATGAAAGTTAACCGTATTCTCTGATATAGAGAGAATGATCGCAATTTCCGCCGACGTCTTCCCTTCCGCGGTCCATTTAAGAATTTCCCGTTCACGTTTGCTGAATTTCATCTCAGGCGGCATCACCATCTCATCTTCAAATCGAATCAACGATGTTAAGGCCACTTGCACCAGCAGTTGTAACCGCAGCTCTATTTCCTCATGGTCTAACGGACTCTCCAGCATGCTAGTACGAGAAACCGACAGAAAACCGAGAGCATGATTCGGCAGCATCAGACACTGCGTTATTCCTGTACGTAAGCCGTGCTCCCGTGCGCTATGCCATAATTCCTCAGCATCCGCGAATAATTCGTCAGTCCAGGGTAAATGCCCCTGGATGAAATTCTCCGGTTTTAACACCGGGTCAATGGCGAAATAATTCTTCGACTGATATTGCGCCTGCCACTGTGGCGGATAAGTGGTATGCACAGAAATCTTAGGCCGCGTAAAAGGCACGGGATGGCGTACGCAGAGTGCGTAATAATCGAATTCTAGCGCCTGAGTTTGTCGCTGAAGTTCCTGATATACCTCGTCGGTACAGGTCAATTTCTGAAACCGGAGGGAGCATTCCCGTCGCCAGGTGAAAAAGTCTGAATCCTTCATACTTACTAAATGAAGCCTCTGAAATGATATTCATTATTATGGTGAATATAACCTAACACATAAAACTTATTTCTAACCACAAAATATCGGCAACAGCACAATTAACTTTACGTTTGATAAGGTTTATTGGGCCTGAGCGGAATAAAAAAACACGGTGTCGTGCGAAGGGGGAGAATAATTTGCCCCAGATGAATTTTCTGGAGCAAATTAGTGCAAAAATTCTACTGCATAAGGAATTTTTCAAGGAACTGACGGGTTCGCGGCTGCTGTGGGTTGGCAAATAAGTGTTTTGCCGGCCCCTGCTCCACGATCCTTCCCTGATCCATGAAAATGGCGCGGTCCGCCACATCACGAGCGAAGCTCATCTCGTGGGTAACGATAACCATTGTGCGTTTCTCCTGTGCCAGCTGGCGTATGGTGTTCAGCACCTCGCCCACCAGCTCAGGGTCGAGCGCAGAGGTCGGTTCATCAAAGAGGATCACATCCGGGCGCATCGCCAGCGCGCGGGCAATCGCCACACGCTGCTGCTGACCACCTGACAGGCGGCGCGGGTAGCTGGTTTCTTTACCGGCCAGCCCGACTTTTGCGAGCAACTCGCGCGCGCGAACCGTCGCATCCTCTTTGGCTTCCCCTTTTACAATAACCGGGCCTTCAATGATGTTCTCCAGCACCGTCCGGTGTGGGAAGAGATTGAAGTTCTGGAAAACAAAGCCCACATGCTGGCGCAACTGGCGAATCAGACCTTTTTGCTGGCTGATGGATTTGCCGGTATCAATCGTAATGTTCCCCACCCGAATCGTGCCTTCTTCAGGCTGTTCAAGCAGGTTGATGCTGCGCAGCAGCGTTGTTTTCCCGGAACCACTCGGGCCAATAATGGCGACCACTTCGCCCTGCTCTACCTCCAGATCAATCCCGTGGAGCACCGTTTGACCGTGGAATTTTTTCACCAGGTTTTTAACGTCGATAGCACTCATTTTGGATCACGCTCCTGGCGGTTAAGCTGGTTTTCGAAATAGTTTTGCAAGGCGGATAACACCGTCGCCATTACCCAGTAAATCAGCGAGGCCGCCAGATACATGGTGAACACTTCCAGGGTGCGCGAGGTAATAAGCTGCGCCTGACGGAACAGTTCCGGTACCTGAATGGTGGCCGCCAGCGACGTGTCTTTCACCAGGCTGATAAAGCTGTTGCTGAGCGGCGGAAGCGCCACACGCGCCGCCTGAGGCAGAATGGCTCTGCGCAGCGTTTGCCAGGGCGTCATACCGATACTGGCCGCCGCTTCCCACTGCCCTTTATCAATGGACGAGATTGCCGCACGCAGCGTTTCAGAGGTGTATGCCGCCGTATTGAGCGACAAACCAATCATCGCCGCCGGGATCGGATCCAGCTCAATACCAAACTGCGGTAAACCGTAGTAGATCATAAAGAGCTGCGCGATAAGCGGCGTGCCGCGAAACACAGAGATATAAAAACGCGCCACCCAGCGTACTGGTAAGACGGGTGACATACGCATTAAGGCCAGCACAAACCCGAGTACCAGACCGAAGAACATCCCGCCAATACTGAGCTGTAACGTAAATACCGCACCTTTAAGCAGGTACGGCAGGGAATCAATAACCAGTTGAATACTTTCTTGCATTATTATTTTTCGACCTGATTTTAGACATGAGGATGGTAGGCAAACAGCGCAGGTGCCCCGCCGGTGTGAACAAACAAAATCGGCCCTTCATCCTTAAAGCGCTTCTGTTCAATGCCATCGATAAGACCGGCCATCGCTTTGCCCGTATACACGGGATCAAGCAGTATACCCTCGAGGCGCGCCAGCAATTTCACCGCATCCATCCCCTCTTCATTAGGCGTGCCGTAGCCTGGTGCAAAATAGTCGTCCCAGAGCTGGATATCAGCCGTTGCCTTCAACGCCAGTTGCTCTGCCACCGCCTGCTGTAAGGTGACCACTTTCGGCTTCTGGTCCGCGACGCTACGCGATACCGTCACGCCAATAAGCTCGACATCGGGTAATAATTGCTCCAGACCAACGGCCAGCCCTGCGTGGGTACCTGCACTACCGGAAGCAACAACGACAGAAGAGAGGCTGACCGCTCCCTCGCATTGCTGGGCAATCTCCAGCGCACTTTCCACATACCCCAGCGCGCCCAGCGCATTCGAGCCGCCGACAGGAATAACGTAGGGACGAAAACCCTGCGCTTCCAGACGCGTCGCCAGTTCATCAAGTTGTGCGGTCGGGTCGATTAATGCCTCGACCATTTCGACTTGTACGTTAAACAGATCCAGCAGCAGACGGTTGCCGTTAGTCAGATAGTTTTCTGCGTGCGTTCCAATTGGGTTTTCCAGCAATGCCACACAGTGGAGACCCAGCTTTGCGGCCACCGCGGCAGTCTGGCGGACATGGTTAGACTGAATGGCACCTGCGGTAATGAGCGTATCCGCGCCTTCACGCAGGGCGTCAGCGGCCAGAAACTCCAGCTTACGCAGCTTATTGCCCCCCATCGCCATCGGCGTTACGTCATCGCGCTTGATAAAAATATCGCGTCCTAAATAGTCAGAAAATCGCGGCAGATACTCCAGCGGAGTCGGCGCGCCGATAAACTCCAGGCGGGGAAAGCGCGTTAAATTCTGTAGTGACATGGGTTCTCCGGTAACACTGACTCAATGTGATATTTTTCATTATGCACGCAGACGCGTAAGAAATAAAAAAGGCGCTTTTAAAAGCGCCTTTTTTTAACGTCAAAGACTTATTTCGTGACGTCTGCCCCGAACCACTTCTCAGAAAGGGCTTTCAGGCTGCCGTCTTTTTGCATGTCAGCAATCGCGGAGTCAATCGCTTTAACCAGGTCGTCGTTGCCTTTACGAACGGCTACACCGGATTCCTGACGAGAGAACGCATCACCGGCTACCGCCAGGGTATTGTTGGTTTTCTTCACCAGATCCAGCGCGGCCAGACGGTCAACCAGAATCGCATCAATACGACCTACGCGGAGATCCTGGTATTTTGTCGGGTCATCATCGTAAGTGCGGATATCCACACCCTGAACGTTCTGGCGCAGCCACTCTTCATAGTTGGTTCCCAGACCGACACCGACTTTTTTGCCTTTCAGGTCAGCGGCCGTTTTGATGGTGCCTTCGTTACCTTTCTTCACCAGCGCCTGGATACCGGACACGGTGTACGGCGTGGAGAAGTCATACTTCTTCTTACGCTCGTCAGAAATGGTCACCTGGTTAATCACCACATCAATACGTTTGGAATCCAGCGACGCCAGCATACCGTCCCATTTGGTCGGTTTGATGGAGGCTTTCACGCCAAGGTGTTTCGCCAGTTCCTGTGCAAATTCCACTTCAAAACCGGTGAGTTTACCGTCATCGCCCTGGAAGCTGAACGGAGGATAGGTTCCTTCCAGCCCGACCAGCAGCGTACCGCGCTCTTTCACTTTATTCAGCAGATTTTCTGCGGCGAACGTTTTCACGCTCATACCCGCGACCAGCGCGACTGCCATTACACCCATCAGCGCCTGACGACCCAGAAGTGCTAATTTCATAAATACTCCGATATAGTGGAATTTTTGAGTAGTGTAGAGAAATCACCTGCAAGGTCAAAGGCGACTGCGCTACATCTTATTCTTTTTTAATATATATCAGAAGTTGTTCCAGCGTGGGCTTTCTGCTTTATGACACCCGGCATTTGTACCTTATATTGTGCATACTTGCGCAGCGCAATGCGGTAGTTGTTGGTGCTGGTCGCAGGCAGCCACGGCTCAAGATTCTCATCCAGATAGCCGGTCTTCAGCAGATCGCGGGAGATGTTGTTCACGGTGAGATGTTGTCCGAGACGGCGCAGGCGGACGACATATTCGCGTACGGTTCCGTGGCTCATCTCCGTTTGTTCAAACAGGAATTGTTTGAAGCCGATAATGTCGAAGAAGTCGCTTTGCTCTTTGCAGTGGAGATCACCGCAGAAACGGCAAAGCGCCACCCACTCTTTTTGTTCTTCGAGCCATGCTGCTTCATCCATCAACGTGTCGAGGCGTGAAATCGCGATCTTATTAACGATTTCGCCTCGACGAACCAGCGTGATACGATCGAGTAACTTGTTACAGTGGGCGCAATGCGTCTGGCTGTGTTTAAAGTCTTTCAGGTAGCGGCTTAAAGGCCGTCTTTTAGATTGCTGCACCGTCATGATAACTCCTGGTTGTCAATACGTTGTGCGGCATTTTTCAGGTGAATCAATCACCTATAACTTACCCAGCTTTGTGCGTAAACGTTTAATGGCCTGGCTGTGCAACTGGCTCACCCGGGACTCCCCCACTTCCAGAACAGCGCCAATCTCTTTGAGATTAAGCTCTTCCTGATAATAGAGGGTCAACACCAGCTGTTCGCGCTCAGGTAAAGCCTCAATCGCTTCCATTACGCGCTGGCGTAAATTACCTTCCATTAAATGGTGTAACGGGTTTTCTTGCTGATGCTCATCCGTCACCAGCTCGATGCTATCGCCATGCTCTTCTCGCCACTCGTCATAAGAGAAGAGTTGGCTATTATTGGTATCGAGCAACATCTGACGATACTCTTCAACAGCAATGCCAAGACGTTCCGCCACTTCTGTTTCCGTAGCGTTACGTCCCAGTTCCTGTTCCAGCTGCCCCATCGCATGCGCCACTTCGCGCGCGTTGCGGCGAACACTGCGCGGCACCCAGTCGCGGCTGCGCAGCTCATCCAGCATCGCACCACGAATACGCTGAACTGCGTAAGTCGTAAATGCCGTTCCTTGCAGAGCGTCGTATCGGTCAACTGCATTCAATAACCCGATACCGCCCGCCTGTAGCAGATCGTCAAGTTCCACGCTCGCCGGCAAACGCACCTGGAGGCGCAATGCTTCGTGACGCACCAGTGGGACATAACGCTGCCACAGCGAGTGTTTATCCATTACACCTTCAGCGGTATAGAGTGAATTCACGATAAACAGCCCTGCGTTAGTTGAGTTATCGGCATGATTATCCGATTCTGCAGGGCGTTCAATTGGATGAAAAAGGGGGATAAAGTGAGGTTATTCTGAGGTTGCCCACAACCGGGGCAACTTTTCTGGTTAAATTAACAGTTGCAACAATGAAAGATCGTCGCCCAGTTTGACGCTATCTATGTGTTGATGAAAGAGCTTTCCCGCTTCCTGATTATGCTGGCTAAGGGAGTGGAAGCTGTAAATAACATCAACGATATTATCTTGTTCAATTTTTCCCGCCACGAGAGCCTGACCGGCAAGTAATGTTTTAAGGAAATAGAACTCCGCAACGATTAAATAAAGGTTATTCAACATGCTGCGGCCATTGTTCTGTGGGAAGCCCTGCTCCCATAGTTTGTATTTAAAAAAATTCTTAAATAAATGGTCATTGGTCGCCAGGTAACTGCCCGCCACATCGCGCCAGACGGACTCGATGTTCTCCATGACCTTCTCTGCCGGAACGGTGTCACCCGCAGGCTCAAATTGTTGGTATAGCTGGGTAAAATAACGATTTAATACTGCGCCGCCGCGGGCTGTCGCTTTCTTCGTAAAGTAGCTCTGGATGAGCGAAATTAACGCGAATTTCAGGCTGTAGTTCTGATTAAATCCGCCTAACTCCGTTTTTATTTTACCGCTCACCAGTTCGTTAACCAGCGAGAAATAGACCGTTTCGAGCATGCCGATATTCTCCTCGAGATTATCGAGCTTTTCAGCCACCATGAGGAACTTCACCACGGCGTAAACCTGTTCTTCAACGCTGGCACCTTCAACGCTGAATATATTCTGGCAGAAGAGATTGATGACCTTGGCCTTCAAATCGATCATCGGCGCAATATTGACGTCCTGCTGAACAATGACAGATTCCATCATCGACATCGACTCCCGATCGTTTAACAGAAGTCGGGTAACTTCCGGACACGAGAGATTCAGCGATTTTTCGATTTCATTTTTATAGACCCGATTTGTCCGCGGGAACGACGAACAGGTTGGGCTTAAGGCCTGGGCGCCCATGGCGCTATGAATTGAACAGAGTTTTTCCGTATCCATAAACGGGCAGTTTTTACTTTCCGTATGGAAAATCACTTCGCCCCAGTTGCCATACTGCTTTTTGGTGACTTTTATCGCCGTTCTCGCCGTCTGACGAATGGCGGCATTTTTACTGTTCAGATAGCGATTAACGGAGGATTTATCAAACGCGATGGTCCAGCCCTGACAACAATGTTCACGGCATTCCCCACCAACACATGAAAAATCTGCGACCAGCTTTGGTTGAGTGACACTGATTTGTTTCACGGTTGGATTCTCAAATAGTAGAGATAAAAAAACCCCGCCGAAGCGGGGTTTCGTACGTAAAATTAACGCAGCAGAGACAGAACGGTCTGTGGAACCTGGTTTGCTTGAGACAGAACAGAAGTACCAGCCTGCTGCAGGATCTGCGCGCGGGACATGTTGGAAACTTCAGTTGCGTAGTCAGCGTCCTGGATACGGGACTGAGCAGCAGACAGGTTGTTAGAAGTGTTGTTCAGGTTGTTGATTGCAGAAGTGAAGCGGTTCTGCACAGCACCCAGGCCTGAACGTGCTTTATCAACAATTGCAATTGCATCATCGATAGTTTTCAATTCGGTTCCAGCTTGAGCAGTCAGGTCTACCGCTGCAACACCCAGGGTAGCGGTGTCAGCTTTAGCGCCGCTCAGGTCCAGGTTGATGGTGTCGCCATCATTTACGCCAACCTGAATTTTGACAACACCAGCGGTACCAGCAGAACCGTTCAGCAGTTTGATACCGTTGAAGTCAGTTTTGCTTGCAACACGATCGATCTCAGCCAGACGCGCTTTAACTTCATCCTGCAGGGATGACAGGTCAGAAGTGCTGTTAGTACCAGTGCTTGCCTGAACAGCCAGTTCACGAACGCGCTGCAGGTTGTTGTTGATTTCGTTCAGGGAGCCTTCAGCAGTCTGCGCCATGGAGATACCGTCGTTGGCGTTACGTGCAGCCTGGTTCATGCCTTTGATCTGAGCGGTCATGCGGTTTGCAATTGCCTGGCCAGCAGCATCGTCTTTCGCGCTGTTAATACGCAGACCGGAAGACAGACGCTCGATAGCAGTGCCCAGAGAAGACTGAGATTTGTTCAGGTTGTTCTGAGTGGTCAGGGACAACAGGTTAGTATTGATAACTGCCATAGTTTTGTTTCCTTCAAAAATTGGGTTTTAGGTCCGGTGCCTAACACTCACAGCGTCTCTCACCGTCAACAAGGTTATCGACGGGTCCTCAAAAGACTTTAGAATCAATTTTGAAAAAAATGTAACACACTGATTATTAATGATTTTATTTTCAAAAAAACAATTAAGGTCCGCCAGAGGTTTATTATTTACGCTTTTTTAACGCGCAAAGAAATGACGAAAAAACGCACACATTTAATCGTATTTTCAATGCGCTGATAATGACACTAAAGTGCAATCCTTTCATTTACCTAGCCAGGACGTGTCTATTCTTTGGATTATTTTTTTCTCACCATCGTAAACTTTTACGTTAAGAGGCCGATAAGAGTTCTGAACTACTTTCGTATTTAAGGAAAATATGCATGGCTACTATCAGTAACCTCGGGATAGGTTCTGCAGGACTCGGGGATTTATATAATCAGTTGGAAGCGGCAGAGAAAACCAAGCTGACGACGATTACTTCCCAGCAATCAACGTATAACGCTCAGTTAAGCGCGTACGGCAAACTGCAGAGCGCCATGACATCGCTGCAGACTGCGACCGCTGCACTGGGTAAAGCAACCACCTGGAACTCAACGTCCGTTAGCAGTACCAACACGGCTTTTACCGCCACGACAACGGCTGACGCCTCCGTGGGTTCCTTTGTTGTCAACGTTAACCAAGTTGCAAAGGCACAGGCACTCACTACCGGCTCATATGCAAATAACACGGATCTGCTGGGCGATACGACAGGTACAACGCGTAAAATCACCATCACCCAACCGGGCACGAAAACGCCTTTAGAGGTCACCCTGGCAGATGGCGATACGTCTCTAGCCGGGATCGCGAGCGCCATTAATAAAGCGAACGGCAACGTCACCGCCAGCGTCATTAAAGCGAAAGAGGGTGATTACCGCCTGATGCTGTCATCAAAAACCACCGGTACGGATGGTGCGATGACGATTAGCGTCACCGGCGACGCCAAGCTGCAAAGCGCCATTGGCTACGATTCCACCACCAAAACGGGCGCGCTGACGGTGAACACCGACGCGCAGAACGCGATTGTGGTGGTGAACAACATCTCCATCGAGCGCCAGTCGAATACCATTACCGATGCGCTGCCTGGGGTTACCTTCTCGGTGAAAGCCGAAAGCAAAGCCGATGAAACCCTTGAGGTTTCACGCGCGACGGATGCGAACCAGAAGGCGATCACCGACTGGGTCACGGCGTACAACTCGCTGCAGTCCACCATTAACAGCCTGACGAAGTATGTTCCGGTTGATGCGGGCTCCGGCAGCCAGTCTACAAGCAACGGCGCGCTGGTCGGTGATGCGAACGTGCGCGGGGTTCAATCTCAGCTGCGCGGCCTGCTGACTGAAGCACAAACCGGCCCCGTTCAGATCATGGCCCAGCTTGGGATCACCCAGGACCCGGTGAAAGGCTCGGACGGTACCGTCGGTAACCTGAAAGTCGACACCGATAAGCTGAAAAAAGCGCTGACCGACAACCCGAACGCCGTACAGCAGTATTTTGTCGGTGACGGAAAGAAAACCGGTCTGGCCACCCAGATGAATAACACGCTGACCAATATGCTCAGCACCAGTACCGGCAGCGCCGGGGTGATCCAGAACGCGAAAGACGGGATCAACAAAACGCTGAAAACCCTGGGCGAACGTTACGATGCCATGGATGCCCAAATTGAAGCCACCATGGCACGTTACAAAACCCAGTTCACCAGTCTGGACGTATTAGTCACCAAAATGACCAGTACTGCCAACTACCTGACCCAACAGTTCTCACAAAAGTAGTCGTAGCCTTCAGGAGTGGATATGTATAAAACCTCTGGTGTTCAATCCTATCAGCAGATAGGAGTAGAAAGCGCAGTCATGAATGCCAGTCCACACCAGCTGATTGTCATGTTGTTCGACGGGGCGCATAGCGCCCTTGTTCGCGCGCGTTTGTTCATGGAAGCCGGACAAATTCGTGAGAAAGGCGAAGCGTTAACGAAAGCCATCAACATCATCGACAACGGTTTAAAAGCAGGACTGAACATGGAGGTTGAGAGCGAATTGTCCGGTAATCTTGCCTCCTTGTACGAATATATGGTTCGACGTTTGTTACTGGCGAATGTCAGTAACGACGTAGACGCAATTGTTGAAGTCGAGGGTTTATTAAACAACATTGCGGATGCGTGGAAGCAAATCGGCCCCAATGCGTCCTCTATTTCAGGATAATTTTGATGAATAATCCCAGCGCAGCGCTTAGCCACTGGCAGGCGCTACATGCTCAGAGCATTGCTATGCTAAATCTCGCACATTCTGGTCAATGGGATGCGCTTATCGAGCAGGAAATGCATTACGTTCAACTGGTGGAAAAGATTTCTCTAACGCCCATCATGTCATGCCCTCCGGCTCAGGTTGAGCAAGCGCGTGCGCTGCTGGAAATGATCCTTGAAAATGAGAATGCGCTAAAGGCACTGCTGAAAGTCCGCATGGACGAACTGCGCAATCTTATTGGTCAAACCGGTAAACAGCAATCCATTACCTCTACCTATGGAAAGCTGTCAGGAAATATTCTTTACCCAGAAAATTTAACCCGCGACTCACAATTATGATTTCTTCATCCATACTCCAGAAGTCTGCCAAACGGCTTCTGGAGCACGGACGATGAAAAACCCCACCCTGTTACAATGTTTTCACTGGTATTACCCTGCGGGCGGTGAATTGTGGCGAGAGGTCACGGCGTTAGCCCCCAATCTTAACGAAATCGGCATCAATATGATCTGGTTGCCGCCAGCCTGTAAAGGCGCATCCGGCGGGTACTCGGTCGGATACGACACTTACGATCTCTTCGACCTCGGTGAGTTTGACCAGAAAGGCAGCGTCGCCACCAAGTACGGTGATAAAGCTCAGCTGCTGGAGGCCATCGACGCACTCAAAAGTAATGAGATCGCCGTCCTCCTTGACGTGGTGGTTAACCACAAAATGGGCGCAGACGAGAAAGAACCCGTCCG
The DNA here is from genome assembly GCF_047529885.1 of Enterobacter cloacae complex sp. 2024EL-00711. NCBI lineage: Bacteria > Pseudomonadati > Pseudomonadota > Gammaproteobacteria > Enterobacterales > Enterobacteriaceae > Enterobacter > Enterobacter cloacae complex sp. 2024EL-00711. Next base: position 477,106 of record NZ_JBLIZC010000002.1, on the reverse strand, counting down.
CGTTCAGCGCGTCAACGAACAGGATCGCACGCAGATCGACGATGAGATCATTGAGTGTGAAGCCTGGACACGCTACACCTTCCCTGCCCGTGCCGGGCAATATTCGCAGTTTATCTGGGATTACAAATGCTTCAGCGGCGTCGACCATATTGAAAACCCCGATGAAGACGGCATTTTTAAAATCGTCAACGACTACACCGGTGAAGGCTGGAACGACCAGGTTGATGATGAGATGGGTAATTTTGATTACCTGATGGGCGAAAACATTGATTTTCGCAACCATGCCGTCACAGAGGAGATCAAATACTGGGCCCGCTGGGTCATGGAACAAACTGGCTGTGACGGTTTTCGTCTGGACGCCGTCAAACACATTCCCGCCTGGTTTTATAAGGAGTGGATTGAACACGTTCAGGAAGTCGCAACGCAACCGTTGTTTATCGTGGCGGAATACTGGTCCCACGAAGTGGATAAACTGCAGGCCTATATTGACCAGGTCGATGGCAAGACGATGCTGTTCGATGCCCCCCTGCAGATGAAATTCCACGAAGCATCGCGCCAGGGTCGGGAATACGACATGAGCCAAATCTTTACCGGCACCCTGGTCGAAGCCGATCCGTTCCATGCGGTAACTCTGGTTGCCAACCATGACACTCAACCTTTGCAGGCGCTGGAAGCGCCGGTTGAAGCGTGGTTTAAACCGCTGGCCTATGCCCTGATCCTGCTGCGTGAAAACGGAGTGCCCAGCGTCTTTTATCCGGATTTATTCGGTGCCAGCTATGACGATACGGGCGGTGACGGCGAAACCTACCATATTGATATGCCGGTCATCGAGCAGCTTCACGAGCTAATCCTCGCCCGCCAGCGTTTTGCCCACGGCGTGCAGACGCTGTTCTTCGATCACCCAAACTGTATCGCCTTCAGCCGCAGCGGCACCGAAGACGATCCTGGCTGTGTGGTGGTGATGTCGAATGGCGATGACGGCGAGAAAGTGATTTGTTTGGGTGAAAACTACGGCAACAAAACGTGGCGTGATTTTCTCGGCAATCGCGAAGAAACGGTCACTACCGCAGCGGATGGCGAAGGCACCTTTACCTGCAAAGGTGGAAGCGTCAGCGTGTGGGTGATTGAGGATGCGTTGTAGTTGTAAAAGCATCTGACGTGAATTGAATGCCGGGTCAGGCGAAGCTGCCACCCGGCAACATGCACTACGGAAGTTTACTCTCCAGCGGATTTTTGCTCAGATAATCTGCGCACTCTACCGTCGGGCGATCGACCTTCTGTAGCTCCATACCATCATACTCAAGAACAGAGCCATCGCGCTCCAGCGGATAAATATCCAGCTTGCGGGTGACGTTATAATAACTGTCTGAACGCAGCATGATTTTACCCGGTACAGCGATCACGCGCTGCCACTGACGGCAGTCCAGCGTATCGCCCTCCTCCGTCACCACCAGCGTGGCAATCGCCTCTGGGCTCACCATTTTGCTCTGCGGCCCTTTTGACTGCCAGTACCCTGCCAGATGCGCCGGGACGGGGTGTTTGATCACTTCCTGATAGTTATCCACCTGAACGCACCCGGTCAGTGCCAGCAGCGCGCCAGCAATTGCTATTTTTTTCATCATCTTTCCTGCATTCGAAGAAAAAAATATTGTGGCATTAAAGCGCTTGGGCTGCCAGCGAAGATCGACGGGGCTTAAACCTGCATCCCCATCACTTCCTGATAAGCAGACACAAGCTTGTTACGCACCTGAATCCCCATCTGCAGGGAAACCGAGGCTTTTTGCAAATCGGTCATCACATCATTCAGTGCCACGCCCGGCTCGCCGAGGGTGAACTTCTCCGCCTGAGTACGTGCGGCGGTCTGGGTATCGCTGATACGGTCAAGCGCGGCGTGCAGTTGTCCTGCAAAACTGATGCTCGGTTGTTCTGCCACATTCTGATTACGGGCCGTCATCGCCGTTGCCTGCAACTGACTGATCACCCCTTCAATACCCTGTATAGCCATGACTCTCCCCTGAATGGTTTTTTACGGGGTCAAGACTAACAGCTTGTCAATAAGATAATGGCGGTAAATAGCGTGAAAAAACCAGGTTATTTGACGCATAGAAAATCCTGAATCATCAAATAATGGCAGGGCCATCAATATGGAACTTTTGTCGTGTTTGCCGACCCGGGAGTCAGTTTTGTTTCTCTACACGAATAACGTAAACCACCAGGATTTAAGAGGTGCGCAATGAGTGCAACAGCATCGACAGCGCCACAAAATAAATCACTCGAGTGGATGAACCGCCTTCGCGCGAATCCTAAAATCCCGTTGATCGTGGCAGGCGCTGCCGCAATTGCGATCCTTGTAGCGATGGTCTTGTGGGCGAAAAGCCCTGATTACCGCACGCTTTACAGTAACCTTTCCGATCAGGATGGCGGTGCCATCGTCACCCAGCTTACCCAGATGAACATCCCTTATCGCTTTGCGGATAACGGCGGTGCGCTGGAGGTACCGGCTGATAAGGTGCACGAACTTCGTCTGCGCCTGGCGCAACAGGGACTGCCAAAGGGCGGTGCGGTTGGTTTTGAACTGCTGGATCAGGAAAAATTCGGTATCAGCCAGTTCAGCGAGCAGGTGAACTACCAGCGTGCGCTGGAAGGTGAGCTGGCCCGTACGATTGAAACATTGGGTCCGGTGAAGAGTGCCCGTGTGCACCTGGCCATGCCTAAACCCTCCCTGTTTGTCCGCGAGCAGAAATCCCCGTCGGCCTCCGTCACCGTTAACCTCCAACCTGGCCGTGCAATGGATGAAGGACAAATCAGCGCGGTGACCCATCTGGTCTCCAGCGCCGTTGCCGGTCTCCCGCCGGGTAACGTGACGCTGGTTGATCAAAGTGGTCATCTGCTGACCCAGTCCAATACCGCAGGCCGCGATCTGAATGACGCGCAGCTGAAATATGCCGCGGATGTGGAAGGTCGCGTGCAACGTCGCATCGAAGCCATCCTTGGCCCGGTCGTGGGTAACAGCAACGTGCATGCGCAGGTTACCGCGCAGATTGACTTCTCTAATAAAGAACAGACCGAAGAGCAATACAGCCCGAATGGCAACCCGGCTCAGGCGGTAATGCGCTCTCGTCAGGTCAATGAAAACGAACAGGTTGGCGGCGCATACCCCGGCGGTGTGCCGGGTGCATTGTCTAACCAGCCAGCACCGGCTAACGCGGCGCCAATCTCAACGCCACCGGCTAATCAGCAGAACGGTCAGCAAACGAATCAGCAGACTACATCAACAGCCAGCACCGCCGGTCCGCGTACCAGCAGTCGTAACGAAACCACCAACTACGAAGTGGACCGTACTATCCGCCACACCAAACTGAACGTGGGCGATGTACAGCGTCTGTCGGTTGCGGTGGTGGTGAACTACAAAACGCTGGCGGATGGCAAACCGTTGCCGTTGACCGCCGAGCAGATGAAACAGATTGAAGACCTGACCCGTGAAGCGATGGGTTACTCCGAGAAACGCGGCGACACGCTCAACGTGGTGAACTCACCGTTCAACTCGGTTGAAGAGTCAGGTGGCGAACTGCCGTTCTGGCAACAGCAGGCGTTTATCGATCAGCTGCTGTCCGCAGGTCGCTGGCTGCTGGTTCTGATTGTCGCGTGGCTGCTGTGGCGTAAGGGCATTCGTCCTCAGCTCCAGCGTCGTGCTGAAGCTGAAAAAGCGGCGCGCGAACAGGTCAGTACCCGTCAGGAAGTGGAAGATGCGGTTGAAGTTCGCCTCAGCAAAGACGAACAGATGCAGCAACGCCGTGCTAACCAGCGTATGGGCGCCGAGGTCATGAGCCAGCGCATTCGCGAAATGTCAGATAACGATCCGCGCGTCGTGGCGCTGGTCATCCGCCAGTGGATGGGTAACGAACATGAGTAACACGCTTTCAGGCACCGATAAAAGCGTCATCCTGCTGATGACCATTGGCGAAGACCGTGCGGCCGAGGTGTTCAAACACCTCTCGCAACGCGAAGTACAGATTCTCAGTGCGGCAATGGCAAACGTACGCCAGATCTCTAACAAACAGCTGACGGAAGTGCTGTCTGAATTTGAGCAGGAAGCCGAACAGTTTGCCGCGCTCAACGTCAACGCCAACGACTATCTGCGCTCCGTGCTGGTCAAGGCGCTGGGCGAAGAGCGTGCCGCCAGTCTGCTGGAAGACATTCTGGAAACGCGCGATACCGCCAGCGGTATCGAGACACTCAACTTTATGGAGCCGCAGAGTGCCGCCGACCTTATCCGCGACGAGCACCCGCAGATTATCGCCACCATTCTTGTCCACCTCAAACGTGGCCAGGCGGCCGATATTCTGGCGTTGTTCGAAGAGCGCCTGCGTCACGATGTGATGCTGCGTATCGCGACCTTCGGTGGTGTCCAGCCAGCCGCGCTGGCGGAGCTGACCGAAGTGCTGAACAACCTGCTCGATGGCCAGAACCTCAAGCGCAGCAAAATGGGCGGCGTGAGAACGGCGGCAGAGATCATCAACCTGATGAAAACGCAGCAGGAAGAGGCGGTCATTACCGCCGTTCGCGAATTCGACGGCGAGCTGGCACAGAAAATTATCGACGAGATGTTCCTGTTCGAAAACCTGGTCGAAGTGGACGATCGCAGCATCCAGCGCCTGCTCCAGGAAGTGGATTCCGAGTCGCTGCTTATCGCCCTCAAAGGTGCCGAGCAGCCGCTGCGCGAGAAGTTCCTGCGCAACATGTCTCAGCGTGCGGCAGATATCCTGCGCGACGACCTTGCCAACCGTGGCCCGGTCCGTCTGTCTCAGGTGGAAAACGAACAGAAAGCCATCCTGCTTATCGTTCGTCGTCTGGCGGAAACCGGCGAGATGGTGATTGGCAGCGGAGACGACACCTATGTCTAATGAACTGCCGTGGAAGCGCTGGACGCCCGACGATCTGGCGCCTCCCCTGTCAGAGTTCACACCCGCCGTGCTGTCGCCCGAAGAGGGCGACCCGGACGTCGAGCAGCCTGAGCTGAGCGAAGAAGAGCAGCGCGCGCAGATGCTGGCCCAGTTGCAGATGCAGGCCCACGAGCAGGGCTACACGGCTGGCCTGAACGAAGGACGCCAGAAAGGCCACGATCAGGGGTATCAGGAAGGTCTGGCCAAAGGGTTAGAACACGGCATTGAACAGGCGCGCCAGCAACAGGCTCCGCTTCACGCCCGTATGCAGCAGCTGGTCAGCGAGTTTCAGCACACGCTGGATGCGCTGGACAGCGTCATTGCCTCAAGGCTGATGCAGATGGCGCTGGAAGCCGCCCGTCAGGTGATCGGCCACGCGCCGGCGGTGGACAACACCGCGCTGATTAAACAAATTCAGGGTCTGCTTCAGCAGGAGCCGCTGTTCAGTGGGAAACCGCAGCTGCGCGTTCATCCGGACGACCTCCAGCGCGTGGAAGAGAGTCTGGGCGCGACGCTGAGCCTGCACGGCTGGCGTCTGCGCGGCGACCCGTCGCTGCATCACGGAGGCTGCAAGGTCTCTGCCGATGAAGGCGACCTGGATGCCAGCGTTGCGACCCGCTGGCAGGAACTGTGCCGCCTGGCAGCACCGGGAGTCGTCTGATGACTGCACGCCTCACCCGCTGGCTCAACACGCTCGATAATTTTGAAGCGAAGATGACGCAGCTGCCGTCCGTTCGCCGTTACGGACGACTCACGCGGGCCACCGGCCTGGTGCTGGAAGCCACTGGCCTGCAGCTTCCGCTGGGAGCCACCTGCGTGATTGAGCGTCAGGATGGACTAGAGACGCGTGAAGTTGAGAGCGAAGTCGTCGGCTTTAATGGCCAACGCCTGTTCCTGATGCCCCTTGAAGAAGTTGAAGGCATTCTGCCCGGTGCGCGCGTGTATGCGAAAAACATCAGCGGCGATGGACTGCAAAGCGGGAAACAGCTCCCACTTGGCCCTGCCCTGCTTGGCCGCGTTCTGGACGGAAGCGGTAAACCGCTGGACGGCCTGCCCTCGCCGGATACCACCGAAACCGGCGCGCTGATCACCCAGCCGTTTAACCCCCTTCAGCGTACCGCCATCGAACATGTCCTCGACACCGGCGTACGCCCGATTAACGCCCTGCTGACCGTAGGCCGCGGGCAGCGTATGGGCCTGTTTGCCGGCTCAGGAGTGGGCAAATCCGTCCTGCTTGGCATGATGGCACGCTACACCCAGGCCGATGTCATCGTCGTGGGTCTGATCGGTGAACGTGGTCGCGAAGTAAAAGACTTTATTGAAAACATTCTCGGTGCAGAAGGCCGTGCCCGCTCGGTGGTCATCGCTGCACCGGCGGATGTCTCACCGTTACTGCGTATGCAGGGTGCTGCGTATGCCACCCGTATCGCGGAAGATTTCCGTGACCGCGGCCAGCACGTGCTGCTGATTATGGACTCCCTGACCCGCTATGCGATGGCGCAGCGTGAAATCGCTCTCGCCATCGGAGAACCTCCGGCGACCAAAGGTTATCCGCCTTCGGTCTTTGCCAAGCTCCCGGCGCTGGTCGAACGTGCAGGAAACGGCATCAGCGGCGGCGGCTCAATCACCGCTTTTTATACGGTTCTGACCGAAGGCGATGACCAGCAGGACCCGATTGCCGACTCCGCGCGTGCGATCCTCGACGGTCATATTGTGTTATCGCGCCGTCTGGCCGAAGCCGGCCACTACCCGGCAATTGATATCGAAGCATCAATCAGCCGTGCAATGACGGCATTGATCACAGAGAAGCACTACGCTCGCGTGCGTAACTTCAAACAACTCCTCTCCAGCTTCCAGCGCAACCGCGATCTGGTGAGCGTGGGGGCGTATGCCAAAGGCAGCGACCCGATGCTCGACAAAGCGATTAGCCTGTGGCCGCAGCTGGAGGCGTTTTTGCAACAAGGTATTTTTGAACGCGCCGACTGGGAAGACTCACTCCAGGCACTGGAGTTGATTTTCCCGCAGGTGTAACACAGGTGGAGGGCGAAGGTCATGGCGCAAAACAGCGCGTTATCAACGCTGAAAGATCTGGCTGAGAAAGAAGTTGATGATGCCGCATTGCAGCTCGGCGCAATGCGACGCGGGTGCCAGCAGGCTGAAGAGCAGTTGAAGATGTTAATCGACTATCAGCATGAATATCGCACCAACCTCAATACCGATATGACACAGGGCATTGGAAGCCAGCGCTGGATTAACTATCAGCAGTTTATTCAGACGCTGGAAAAGGCGATTGAACAGCATCGCCAGCAGCTTAACCAGTGGACCCAGAAAGTCGACACCGCGCTGAATTTCTGGCGCGAGAAAAAGCAGCGACTGCAGGCCTGGCAGACCTTACAGGACCGACAGATCGCGGCAACGACCCTGGCGGAAAACCGCCTGGATCAGAAGAAAATGGATGAGTTTGCCCAGCGCGCATCAATGAGGAAACCGGAATGATCACATTGCAACAACTGCTGATGACCGACAGCGACCTGTCGGGCGGCATGCAAACAGGGAAAGGCACCGACGGTGCACAAGACTTTCTTTCTCTGCTGGCAGGCGCCCTGACGGACGCAACAGGCCAGGGCAACGATGCGCCGCTGACGCTGGCTGACCTGAAAGCAGCCGGCAGTAAGCTGTCAAAAGTTGCTCAGGAAGCCGGGGGAGAGAACACCCTGCAGGCCAAAATAGCCAACCTGCTCTCGCGTCAGCCAGCCCTGACAGGCGATGAACCGACAGCAGCCCCCCCGCTGGACACCCTCGTTTCCGGGCTGGTGCCGGTTTCAAAAGGTGATGCCCTGAAGACCCTGAGCGCGGTGAAAACGCAGGATGACAGCAAAAGCGAGCTGAGCGAAGAAGAGCTGGCAGGGTTGAGCGCGCTGATGGCGATGCTGCCCCACCAGCAGACGGCAACGCCGGTGGCCTCTGGCGCGACAGGTATTGGCGTGACGGCGAAATCAACGCTGAACGCTGCCGCGCTTTCGCAAAATGGTGCAGGTCAACAGTCCATGAGCACCCTGCTGGCGGGCCATGAAAAAGCGCAACAAGCGTCGACTTATCAGGCGCAGGCGCAAAACGCCGATCCGTCTCAACCGGTCAACGCACCGGCGACCCCGATCGTGGCCGCCGCCGCTGAGAAGCAGGATCTCGCCAGTTCACCCTCTTCAACAGCCCCGACCGCAACGCTTACGCCCGTCATTTCCAGCAACGTCACCAGCCACGCTGCCGCAACCGTTGCCACGGCACCGGTATTGAGCCAGCCGCTGGGAACCCAGGAGTGGCAGCAATCCCTGAGTCAGCACATTACGTTGTTCACGAAACAGGGCCAGCAGACCGCAGAGTTGCGTCTGCACCCGGAAGATCTGGGCCAGGTCCAGATTACCCTGAAACTGGATGATAACCAGGCACAGCTGCAAATGGTGTCGGCGCACAGCCACGTGCGTGCGGCCCTGGAAGCTGCACTGCCGGTCCTGCGCACGTCGCTTGCTGAGAGTGGCATTCAGCTCGCGCAAAGCAGTATCAGCAGCGAGAGCTTTGCCGGACAGCAGCAGTCCTCCTCTCAACAGCAGCAACAGGCTTCACGTTCCGGTAATACCGGCGGTTTTAATGAGGAGAGCGATGAGTTACTGCCTGCCCCTGCCGCCCTGCAATCCTCGGCGCGTGGCAACAGTGCCGTAGACATCTTTGCCTAAACGCCAGAGGTAGCGTGATTATCCCCGTCTTTTCCACGCTTTGACGACAGCAGGACACGGGATAATCACCTTATTAAGCTGTACCGAAACAGGAAGCTCGTATCAGATGACTGACTCCGCGATCACCAAAAAAAGCAAGCGTTCCATCTGGATCCCGCTGCTGGTGTTAATCACGCTCGCCGCCTGCGCTACCGCGGGCTATAGTTACTGGCGTATGCAGCAGGAACCTTCTACCGCTGCGGCCAAAGCCGAACCGCCTCCTCCGCCGGCACCGGTATTCTTCCCACTGGATACCTTCACCGTGAATCTGGGTGATGCGGATCGTGTGCTGTATGTGGGTATTACGTTACGCCTGAAAGATGAAGCCACACGTGCGCGCCTGAATGATTATCTTCCTGAAGTGCGTAGCCGTCTGCTGCTGCTGTTCTCTCGTCAGGACGCCTCTACACTTGCTACCGATGACGGTAAGCAAAAGCTGGTCGACGCCATTAAACAGACGCTGGCGACCCCGCTGGTAAACGGTCAACCCAAGCAGGAAGTCACTGACGTTCTGTATACAGCCTTCATACTGCGGTAACGACATGGGCGACAGTATTCTTTCTCAGGCAGAAATCGACGCGCTTCTTAACGGCGACAGCGATAAGAACGATGATCCGCAACCGGGTATTGGCGGCGATAGCGATATTCGTCCTTATGATCCCAATACCCAGCGCCGCGTAGTACGTGAACGTCTGCAGGCGCTGGAGATCATTAACGAACGCTTTGCACGTCAGTTCCGTATGGGGCTGTTTAACCTGCTGCGTCGTAGCCCGGATATCACGGTCGGTGCGATCCGTATTCAGCCGTATCATGAGTTTGCCCGCAACCTGCCGGTGCCAACGAACCTTAACCTGATCCACCTGAAACCGCTGCGCGGCACAGGTCTGGTGGTGTTTTCGCCAAGCCTGGTGTTCATTGCGGTGGATAACCTGTTTGGTGGCGACGGGCGTTTCCCAACCAAAGTGGAAGGGCGTGAATTTACCCACACCGAGCAGCGCGTCATCAACCGCATGCTGAAGCTGGCGCTGGAATCTTACAGCGACGCGTGGAAAGCGATTAACCCACTGGAAGTGGAGTACGTACGTTCTGAGATGCAGGTGAAATTTACCAATATCACCACCTCCCCGAACGATATCGTCGTGAATACCCCGTTCCATGTGGAGATCGGTAACCTGACCGGTGAGTTCAACATCTGCCTGCCGTTCAGCATGATCGAACCGCTGCGTGAACTGCTGGTCAACCCGCCGCTGGAGAACTCACGCAACGAAGATCAGAACTGGCGTGAAAACCTGGTGCGTCAGGTTCAGCATTCTCAGCTTGAGCTGGTGGCGAGCTTCGCGGATATCCCGCTGCGCTTATCCCAGATCCTGAAATTACAACCCGGCGATGTTTTGCCGATAGAAAAACCCGACCGCATTATTGCCCATGTGGATGGTGTCCCCGTGCTGACAAGTCAGTACGGCACAATTAACGGTCAGTATGCGTTACGCGTTGAGCACTTGATCAACCCGATATTGAATTCGCTGAATGAGGAACAGCCCAAATGAGTGACATGAACAATCCGTCCGATGAAAACAGCGGAGCACTGGACGATCTGTGGGCTGACGCGTTAAACGAGCAAAAAACGACTCCGGCCAAAAGTGCAGCGGATGCTGTGTTCCAGCAGCTCGGCGGCGGCGATGTCAGCGGTACGCTGCAGGATATTGATCTGATTATGGATATCCCGGTTAAGCTGACCGTGGAACTGGGCCGCACCCGCATGACCATTAAAGAGCTGCTGCGTCTGACGCAGGGTTCCGTGGTGGCCCTTGACGGTCTCGCCGGCGAACCGCTGGATATTCTGATCAACGGTTATCTCATTGCCCAGGGTGAAGTCGTGGTGGTTGCCGATAAATACGGCGTGCGCATCACCGACATTATTACGCCATCTGAACGTATGCGTCGTCTGAGCCGTTAAGCATGAAAACCCAGGCAACAATATCACAGCCCTCTGCCGTTCCCGGCTCTCCGCTGCTCCAGGTGAGTGGCGCGTTGCTCGGTATTATTGCCTTTATTCTTATCGCCGCATGGCTGGCGAAGCGCTTCGGCCTGGCGGGTAAAACCGCCGGCACCCGCGGTCTGAAGGTCAGCGCCAGCACGACACTGGGGCCACGCGAGCGCGTGGTCGTTGTCGATGTGGAAGATGCACGGCTGGTGCTGGGCGTGACTGCCTCCAGCATCAACGTCTTGCATAAACTGCCGCCAGCCCCGGCAACGGGTGACGAGCGCGCAGAAGTCCCTGCGGATTTTCAGTCCGTCATGAAGAGTTTGCTTAAGCGTTCCGGGAGATCCTGATGCGCCGTTTGTTATCCCTTACGCTTGCGGGCGTCGGCCTGTTTGCCCCTGCGGTTTACGCGCAACTGCCCGGTCTGGTCTCAACCCCTCTTGCAGGCGGCGGGCAAAGCTGGTCGCTGCCAGTGCAGACGCTGGTTTTCATCACCTCGCTGACGTTTATTCCGGCGATCCTGCTGATGATGACCAGTTTCACCCGAATCATCATCGTCTTTGGCCTGCTGCGCAATGCGCTGGGCACCCCGTCCGCGCCGCCTAACCAGGTACTGCTGGGTCTGGCGCTGTTTTTAACCTTTTTCATTATGTCGCCGGTTATCGACAAGATTTATACCGACGCATACCAGCCGTTTAGCGAAGATAAAATCTCCATGCAGGAGGCGCTCGATAAAGGGGCTCAGCCGCTGCGGGAGTTTATGCTCCGCCAGACCCGGGAAGCGGACCTGGCACTCTTCGCCCGCCTGTCCAATACCGGCGAGCTTCAGGGACCGGAAGCCGTTCCGATGCGTATTCTGCTGCCTGCGTATGTCACCAGTGAGCTGAAAACGGCCTTTCAGATTGGCTTTACCATCTTTATTCCGTTCCTGATTATCGATCTGGTGATCGCCAGCGTTCTGATGGCGCTCGGGATGATGATGGTCCCCCCGGCCACCATTGCCCTGCCCTTTAAGATCATGCTCTTTGTCCTGGTCGATGGCTGGCAACTGCTGGTCAGTTCGCTGGCGCAGAGTTTCTACAGTTAAGGAGCCGTAATGACGCCAGAATCGGTCATGATGATGGGCACGGAAGCGATGAAAATCGCGATAGCCGTTGCCGCGCCGTTACTGCTTGTCGCGCTGGTGACCGGTCTGATTATCAGTATCCTGCAGGCCGCCACGCAGATTAACGAAATGACGCTGTCATTTATCCCAAAAATCATCGCCGTGTTCGTGGCGATTATCGTTGCCGGGCCGTGGATGCTGAACCTGTTGCTGGACTATATGCGCAACCTGTTTACCAATCTGCCGTACATCATCGGCTGACCCGACGATGCTGCACTTCACCAGTGACCAGTGGGTTCAATGGCTTGGCGTCTATTTCTGGCCGATGCTGCGTATCCTGGCGCTGATTACAACGGCCCCCATTCTCAGTGAGAAAACGATACCCAAGCGCGTCAAAGTGGGGCTGGGCATCATCATCACCATTATCGTCGCCCCTTCTCTCCCGCCCGTGGATATTCCGATCTTCTCGGCGAAAGCGGTGTGGGTTGCACTGCAACAGGTGATGATTGGCGTGGCCGTAGGCTTTACCATGCAGCTTGCCTTCGCGGCCGTGCGGACCGCCGGCGAACTGATTGGCCTGCAAATGGGTTTATCATTCGCCACGTTTGTGGATCCCGGTAGCCACCTCAACATGCCGGTGCTGGCGCGCATTATCGATCTGCTCGCCATGCTGCTGTTCCTGTCGTTCAACGGCCATCTGTGGCTCATCTCCATGCTGGTGGATACTTTCCATACGCTGCCGATTGGGGAAAACCCGGTGAACAGCAACGCGTTTCTGGCGCTTACGCGTGCGGCCGGGCTTGTTTTCCTGAACGGCCTGATGCTGGCGCTGCCGATCATCACCCTGCTGCTGACCGTGAACCTCGCCTTAGGCTTACTCAACCGAATGGCACCGCAGCTCTCGGTGTTCGTCATTGGTTTTCCGCTGACGCTGACGGTCGGTATTTTATTAATGTCATTACTGATGCCCCTTATCGCCCCCTTCTGTGAGCACTTATTCGGCGAGATATTCAATCTGTTAGCAGATATTGTCAGTGAGCTACCGCGTAAATAATAGCCCTCACAGTTGATATTGTCTTTCTGAGGATATTCCTAAAATAAAACATGAAAAACATCTTCCAGGATATATCTGACGCGGTTTAATTGTTTCTAACCACCTCACAATACTTAATATTTACTTTACTTTAAGAAGATTCCTGGCAAATTATACGTAACTTTACGGGATAGTGAGTCCGCCTGAAAGTCTTTGTCATGCTCACAGGTTTATTAATTTTTTCCATCCCGTATGGCTGTTATGAGCTCTCAGGCAGATGGTGAATTATCGTTACGCATTGAGTGAGGGTATGCCATGTCAACGATCATTATGGATTTATGCAGCTACACCCGGCTAGGGTTAACCGGGTACCTGGCAAGCAGAGGGGTAAGAAAGAGAGACATCAACGATGCACACACCGTTGACGAACTCGCAGCCGCTTGTGACGAACTTAAACCAGGCGTGGTGTTTATTAATGAGGACTGTTTCATTCACGATCCAGCCAACAGTCAGCACATTAAGCAAATCATTAATCAGCATCCAAAAACCCTGTTTATTGTTTTTATGGCGATCGCGAATATCCATTTCGATGAGTATTTGTTGGTTCGTAAAAATTTATTGATCAGTTCTAAATCGATTAAACCAGAGTCGCTGGATGACATTCTGGGTGATTATTTGAATAAAGAAGTTAAAAATGTAGGAGCGGTTAACTTACCCACCCTGTCATTAAGCAGGACTGAATCAAGCATGCTGCGAATGTGGATGGCAGGGCAAGGGACTATTCAGATCTCAGACCAGATGAATATTAAAGCCAAAACCGTTTCGTCACATAAAGGAAATATTAAAAGGAAAATTAAAACGCATAATAAGCAAGTGATCTATCACGTGGTACGCCTCACCGATAATGTGACGAACGGGATTTTCGTCAACATGCGTTAGTCGCTAAAAAAACCCTTTGCACCCTACCTTTGATCTCTGGCCTGGCCAGAGATTTTTGCTTCTGTGGACAGTGTCGGGCGCGCCAGTCGCCACCCGACGCCATGCTATTGCGCTTTCTCTACAAAGATGCCATCCGGGTGTCCCAGTTCGTTAAAAAACCAGATGCCGAGCGGGTAGTCTTCAAGTGATACCAGGTACATCGTGCCTTCACTAAACTCTTCAATTGCCAGGACCACACCCGGGCGGCGCGGCCCACCGTCCGTTTTAACGGTTACCCGATCGTTGACCTTCATACGTTCCTCCTCTGGTTTTGAGCCAGTGTAGAACAAAACGCCTTAACTGGCATCGCTGCCCGGTGTGAATGGCGTTTTTGTGCGCAGTCTATACTTAGGGTTGGAGACGGCAAAATGAGGTACCCCGTAATGAAGACCGACAAAGAGTACAGCGACACCATCAAACGCGAGGTTGAGGTGGATGTCGATGCCCTGCTGGCCGCCATCAATGAGATCAGTGAGTCAGAAGTCCGTCGTTCGGACGACAATTCAGACAGGGTCATTGTGAACGGAAGGGATTATCACACCTACCGTGAACTGGCGGAGGCCTTCGAGCTTGATATACACGATTTTAGCGTGTCTGAAGCAAATCGTTAGGACGAAAAAAATCCCGGTCATGGGGATGGCCGGGATCAAAACTTGCTTATGCAAGAAGCACTTGAAAATTCGTTACACCAGGAAATCTGATGTACACAAAACACTATCCTCAACCATTTTGTATGACAAGCATATATTCTCATGGCGAATATAATATTTGGTACATAATAAATTTAGTTATGAGGGACAACATGCGCTGCATGCGGGTTTGGCAGGAGAGAGACCCTTTTGCCTGACTTAAGCATTAGGAATTTTTTTAGGAATATTCTTAGGTGGCAGTTTGTCAGTTATCAGGAGTCGTTATGCCTTCACTGCAGGATAGCCTGCTGATCTTTTCCGATCTCGACGGCTCGTTGCTCGATATTCATACGTACGAGTGGCAACCGGCCATGCCCTGGCTGGACACCCTCCAGGATAACCAGGTGCCGGTTATTCTCTGCAGCAGCAAGACCGCGGCAGAAATGCTGGATATCCAGCAGGATCTGGGCCTGGAGGGGTTGCCCTTCATAGCTGAGAATGGCGCGGTGATTCAGCCCGACGTGCGCTGGGAGACAGGTCAACACCACATCAGGGGGATGACGCACCGTGACATTCGCCCGCTGATCGACCAGATTCGCCAGCAGCGGGGCTTTAAATTCACCACCTTTGATGACGTCGACGAACGGGTTATCAGCGAGTGGACGGGGCTGACGCGCTATCGTTCGACCCTCGCGCGCCGACACGAAGCCTCCGTCACGCTCATCTGGCGCGACAGCGATGAAAAAATGGCGCAATTTGACGAGGCGCTGGCGCAGTGCGGCCTGAAATGCCTGCAGGGAGCCCGCTTCTGGCATGTTCTGGATGCTCGCTGCGGTAAAGACGTTGCGGTTGACTGGCTGATTGAGCAGTACCGTGCGCGGGAAGGCATTGTGCCGGTTACCCTGGGGCTCGGCGATGGTCCAAATGATGCCCCGCTGCTGGACAGCGTGGACTACGCCGTGGTGATTAAGGGCATTAACCGGCAGGGCATCACGTTACGCGACGATAACCCCGCCCGGGTGTACCACACGCAACAGCCCGGCCCCGCGGGCTGGCAGGAGGGGCTGGATCACTTCTTATCCTGATCGTGCCAGAACACCCGGTTGCGCCCGCACTGCTTGGCCTGATACAACCGGGCATCCGCCACTGACTGCAACTGTTCGAAATCGTAATTGTCCTTTTCCTGGGCGCTACTTACCCCCAGTGAGGCACTGATACGCACGGTGGTACTCTTTTTCACCAGGATCTCTTTACTGTTGATGCGTGAGCGAATGCGTTCCGCAATCCCCCTCGCCTCTTCAAGCCCGCTGCCGGGCAGTACCACGCAGAACTCTTCCCCGCCCACGCGTCCGGCAACATCATTCTTGCGCAGTGCGCTGCCAATCAGGCCCGCGGCATGGGAAAGCACTTTGTCCCCGGCCTGATGGCCAAAGCGATCGTTAATGCTTTTAAAATGGTCGAGATCGATTTGAATCACCGAGAACGGCAGCGACTGCTGCCGACATTTTTCCGACAGCATTTTGGCACGCTCAAACAGGGCACCACGGTTATTCAGGCGGGTGAGCGGATCGTGCCAGGCCTGCCACTGCAAAGAGTGCTGAAGCGTGTACATATTGCTGACCATCCGACGGATAACCAGCCACGAGATAAGAAGCATGGCGGTGAAGAGTGCCCAGAGCAGCGCCAGCACGATACTGATACTGCCGAAGTCCCCCTTCACGCCTTCATGCAGGGTATGAACGCGTAAAATCACACCATCGAAGTGATCGAGCCTCTCCCAGCTGATAAAGCGGCTTCCGAGGCGGATCCCCCCGCCGGTATCGTTCTCGATTGCGTGTGCTATCTGCGCCGTTTCGCGTTCGTCAAACCGGTTCACCAGGCTGCCGGTCTCTTCTGACGTGGCAATCATATTCAGCCGGGTGTCGTACAGCTGATATTCCCCCTCTGTACGCTCTTGCGTTGCCTCTTCCAGCAGATGTTTCATGGTCTTCAATGAGAAATCCATCGCCACAACGCCATACCAGTAATGGTCAAAATAGATCGGTACGCTGGCCGTGATCATCCGTTCACCACCGGTCCAGGGCGACGGGCTGGAGATAAACCAGCGCACCGCGCGAGCGCGATTGTTACGTTCAGACTGCTGGGTAAACCACGGCTGGGTAACCAGATAGTAATAGCGCTGGCTAATATCACTCGTCTGTTCAGGCGTGTCCGTCGCAAGGTAAAACCCGGCGCGTGACGCATAGATAACCCGCTCTTCACTTTGCCCCACCGAGGACGCCAGTCGGAGTAAATACCCCACTTCGAGGGCGGCAGAAATTTCATTGCTGATACGCTCAGGATCACGATTCAACAGCGTGGTTTTTTCGACGAACGCATCCGACACGCCGTTAATGGGGAGAGTGCGTTTTTTATCAACGGCGAGCTGCCAGCTGGGGCGCGTGCGAAAGGCGTTAAAGCGTGAAATCGCTTCATACAGGACATCAAAGGCCAGCGGCGTCTGGATGGCATCACGCATGCTTTTGCGGAAAAACAGCATTTTATCCACGCTGTACTGTAACTGCCGGTCCAGCGAAGTGGCTACCGTTTCCAGATGATTACGCTGGCTGGAGATATACGCATCTTCCAGTACCACCACCTCTCGCCAGGTCAGGAGCGTGGAAAATATCAGTACGATGAGAAAACAGAGATTAACAATCAACCCCGGATTGCTACGCATATGCAGCCATTGCAGAAAAGATCGTCTTACAACAAAGGTCTCGCGCTGCACACACACTCCCTGATTACTGCCCGACGCCGGATACGGAAGGTAAAAACGCCCGGCAAAGCCGGGCGTTATGTCATTAAGCCTTGTCTCGCTTGCGCTGCCCGTCTCCCGGCTGAAGCTCATCTTCACGGAACGCTTCCCGCTTGATGCTATAACCGTCGTGCCACCGGCATTCCACCATACCGCTGGAATACCCGGTGACAATCATACGTGGGCCGCCCTTCTTAGGCTTAACTTCATCACTGACCAAAAAGACCATACCTGCCTCCTGTATCAGGGTGAAACGTTTTCAATTTAGACGAGGAATGATCTTTTTGCACCCCGCAACAGGTAACAATTAGTGCGACGTTCCGCGGATTTTTTCGACCAGTTTTACGGCCCCAACCACGATAATGCCAATGATAAAGCCCAGCACAAGATTAAGCAGCGTGGGCAGAATTGCCGCCACTATGCTGCCCTGCGCCGAGGCGAAATGTTCAATAGCATGGTGCAGCGGCGCGATACCGTGAACCACAATACCGCCTCCGACAAGGAACATCGCCAGCGTGCCAACCACTGACAGGCTCTTCATCAGCCAGGGCGCGGTCACCAGCAGGCTTTTGCCGATACCTTTGGCGATAGCGCTCGATTTTTCTTCCAGCCAGTAGCCGATATCATCCAGCTTAACGATAAGCCCCACCAGCCCGTACACCCCCACCGTGACCAGAATGGCGATCCCTGAGAGGATCAGGACCTGGTTCAGAAGCGGTGCTTCAGAGACAATACCTAACGTAATGGCCACGATCTCCGCCGACAGAATAAAGTCGGTACGAATGGCACCTTTCACCTTATCACGCTCGAAGGTTTTAGGATCCTGCGCGGCCAGCGCCTCAAGACGCTGCTGGCGCATTTCCGGCGTGTCGCTGTTCTTACGTGCGGCGAACGAGTGCAGGATCTTCTCAGCGCCTTCGAAGCATAAAAATGCGCCGCCAATCATCAGCAACGGCGTGATCGCCCATGGGATAAACGCGCTGATCAGCAGCGCAAGCGGCACCAGGATCACCTTATTCAGGAATGAGCCTTTCGCTACGCCCCATACCACCGGTAATTCACGGTTGGCCCGAACGCCGCTCACCTGCTGGGCGTTGAGCGATAAATCGTCTCCCAGAACCCCGGCGGTTTTCTTCGCCGCCAGTTTTCCCATCACCGAAATGTCATCCAGTAAGGTGGCAATATCATCCAGTAATGTTAATAAGCTACTTCCTGCCAAAATCTCATTCCTTCTTTTTTTGGTAATTAAGTGAATAGTATGGAGCAAAAGTGTAAACCCGGAAACAGGCACCTCGCGTCAACAAAAAATTCACATCATCTACACAATTAAAGCGCTCGCCAGCCCGATAGTTTTGGCGTTTACTGTCAGCGACCTTTTCATTTTGTCGCGAGGGATTATGCGTTTCCGGCAACTGCTACCGCTCATTGGGGCACTTTTTTCGCTGTATATCATCTGGGGTTCCACCTACTTTGTCATTCGTATCGGCGTGGAGAGCTGGCCGCCGCTCATGATGGCGGGCGTACGCTTTCTCTCGGCGGGCGTGTTACTGATGGCCTTCCTGCTGTTACGGGGTCATAAGCTGCCTCCGCTTCGCCCGATGCTCAATGCCGCCCTGATTGGCCTGCTGCTGCTGGCCATAGGGAATGGATTTGTGACGGTCGCCGAGCACCAGAACGTGCCGTCCGGAATTGCCGCCGTCGTGGTCGCGACCGTCCCGCTGTTTACCCTGTGCTTTAGCCGTCTTTTCGGCATCCGCACCCGCAAGCTCGAATGGGTAGGGATTGGGATCGGGCTTGCCGGGATCATCCTGCTCAACAGCGGCGGTAACCTGAGCGGAAATCCGTGGGGCGCAGTGATTATCCTGATCGGCTCCATGAGCTGGGCATTTGGGTCGGTATACGGTTCACGAATTGAGCTGCCGACCGGCATGATGGCGGGCGCGATTGAGATGCTCGCGGCGGGAATTGTGCTGCTGATTGCCTCAACGCTGACGGGCGAAAAACTGACAGCCATGCCGGACCTTTCGGGCTTCCTGGCCGTGGGTTACCTGGCTCTATTTGGCTCTGTCATCGCCATTAACGCCTATATGTTCTTGATCCGCAATGTTTCGCCGGCGATCGCGACCAGCTACGCTTACGTGAACCCGGTGGTTGCCGTACTGCTGGGCACCAGCTTTGCCGGCGAAACGTTATCTCCCGTGGAATGGCTGGCGCTGGGCGTGATTGTCTTTGCCGTTGTGCTGGTAACGCTGGGGAAATATCTGCTTCCTGCGAAGCCGGTTGTTACGCCGTGTGAGGTGGAGAAACCGTAAGCGGGTGAATACCCTGGGTGTCGATCTGCGCGGCCTGCCCGCCGCCGCAGATCCACTCTTCCAACCGTTCTGTCAGGTCGGCATCGGTACGTCTTAATCTGCCGCGCAGCGCGCACTCCCAGACAATCAACACCCGCCAGCCCTGCGCGAGAAGCGTGCTAAGGTCACGGTTGTCCCGCGCGACGTTCTTGCCAATCTTCTCCAGCCAGAAATCCGTACGCGTCGCGGGAACCTTAAACAGGTAGCAGTCGTGGTGATGCCAGAAACAGCCGTGGGTAAAGATGATGCATTGATACGCATCGATAACGAAATCCGGACGGCCCGCAAGCGCGGCATCCTGCACGCGGAAATCAAACCCCGCCTCGGTCAGCAGCCCGGCTAGTCGCTTTTCAATGGCGGTATCACGCGTGCCGATGGCACGCATGTTTTTACTGCGCGTCGCCTTATTGTGAACATCCGTCATTGACGGCCTCACTCTCACGTAACGCCACGGCCTGTCTGATGCGGGAGGCCAGCAGTTTTGCCACCGCCGCAAACGCGGGAACGACCACCGAGTTACCAAACTGCCGATAAGCCTGGGTGTCCGACACCGGAATGCGGAAGGTGTACCCCTGCGGGGTCTCAAACCCCATCAGCCGAGCGCATTCACGCGGCGTTAAGCGGCGCGGACGATGACGCTGGTTATCGGGATCGTCAAAATCTTTCTCCCCCAGCGCTTTATCCCAGCCCCGGTCGATCAGGATCTCTGCGCCATCTTTATAGTAGCGAGCGGACAACGTGCGCGTCACACAGTGCGGATCGTTCGGATTAACCATCCCGAAGCCAAAACCGTTGCCTTTGGCCTGGTGTTTTTTCGCATAGCGGTAAAGGTATTTCCACAACACCGGGGTGAGGATAAATTTCGCGTCGACGACAGGTTCCAGCAGGTCGGCCACGGTTGGGCGACGCGCAGGATATAAAGAGGGAATATCCCGCAGGGTAAAATCCCCCTTCAGGTTGAGGTCGCGGCGAAAACCAACCAGCACAATGCGTTCGCGGTGCTGCGGCAGGAAATGCTTACCGTCGATGATTTTCGGGTCATCCGCGCCCATATGCTGAGCGTCCGCTACGTCATACCCCAGCTCATCGAGCGTTTGCATGATAATGCGGAAGGTCTTTCCGCCGTCATGGCTCTTGAGATTCTTGACGTTCTCCAGCACGAAAATCGCCGGACGACGGGCATCGATAATGCGGACAACATCAAAGAACAGCGTGCCTTGCGTATCGCAGGCAAAACCGTGAGCGCGTCCGAGGGCATTCTTTTTCGACACGCCGGCCAGCGAGAAAGGCTGGCACGGGAAACCCGCCAGCAGGACATCATGGGCCGGAATTGACTGGCGAATGTGCTCAGCCGCCTCTTCATCACTCACGCCGCTTTTGTGGCTCAGCGTAACATCACGGATATCGGCGTTGAAACGGTGTTCATGGGGATCGCAGTACCAGTTGGCTTTGTAGGTACGGACCGCATGTTTGTTCCACTCGCTGGTAAACACACACTGCCCGCCAATGGCCTCAAACCCGTGTCGAATGCCGCCAATGCCGGCAAACAGATCGATAAAACGGAAGGCATAGTTCGGGTGCGCGGCTGAAGGACGCGGAAGCAGGTTTTGCAGGTAACGAAACTCGCCCTCACTCAGACGCTGCCCTGCCCGCTCGCTGGTCAGCAGTCTCTTCAGGATTGCCGGGCTCCAGTGGCTCTCACCGTGCGCCACCAGCTGATTCGCCAGCGTTTTAGCATCATAGATATCCAGCAGCTGGCGCAATAAAGCCTGCACCGTTGCCGTTGATTTCTCAGCCTGCTCTGGCGCGGGCTCACTCACTGATCGATTTTCCTGCATTCTTTTAACCGGAGAATAAAGACTGGAAACAGATTACCACAGTTCACTCGCTCAAACTGCGACGGAAGCGGCTCAGCACCTGGCTATCCAGCCCCAGGCAGTCGCCCTGTAATTCGGCACTTAATTTCGCCATAAACTGGATGAGAAAATCGGCGTTGTGTTGCGCAAGTTCGCGCCCCACGTCTGTGTGCATTGTATCAGGCAAGCGCAGCAGCTTGGTCTGAAAATGGTCGAGGGCAAAGGCGCGGTCATTAAGGGTGCGCGCGTCGGCAAACGGGTCTTCAGCGTTAAAGAGCGCCACGCCCAGCGCCCCCGATACCGCAAAGACGCGCGCAAGACCAATAGCACCAAGCGCTTCCAGCCGGTCAGCATCCTGAACAATTTTGGCTTCAAGACTGTGCGGCGCGATACCGGCGCTAAAACTGTGCGCTTCAATGGCATGCTCCACGGCCGCATAGCGTTCAGAGGAGAAATCCGGAAAATCGCGACGCAGAATGTCGAGCGTCTTGCTGGCCGCCAGACGTGATGACTGGCTGCGTTGGGGATGGTTTTTCGGCAGGCTCACAATGTCATGAAAATAACATGCGGTCAGTACCACCAGTGAATCGACCGCCTGGTTCGCCATGATTTTTTGCGCCGTCATCCAGACACGACGAAAGTGCGAAATATCATGCGCAGCGTCGTGGGTCGCGTGGTTTTTATCGAGCCAACGCTCAAAGCGAGACTGCCACTGCGTAAGTTCCATCATCACGTCCTGTTGTTAAAACGGCTACAATAGCAACTTTCCCCGCCGCTATCACGGCTTGTCCTGACAGGGACGCGTGTACCCTGCATTCCCGAGGAAATATATTTAATATCAATTGGAGATATTAAATAATACTGCCGCTAAATACTTAATGATAATTTATTTCTATATATTCTAAACTCTAATTCACCAGAAAAATAAAGCGACAGATAGAAATGTTTTGCAATATTTCTACGATTTTAATTACATTTATTTTTGAACCAAAATGACATTGCGTAGAATAGTATCAATCCTGTAATGACAGAGAGTGATTACATATATTCATATTAATTATCTTTAAAGGGAATATATAATGAAAAGAAAAGTTCTGGCAATTCTCGCACCCGCATTATTAATGGCTGGCGCAGCACATGCAGCTGAAATGTATAACAAAAACGGCAATAAAGTTGATCTGTACGGTAAGATCGATGCGCGTCATACTTTCTCTGATCACCCTGGGGATGATGGCGATGAAACCTATGTACAAATTGGTTTCAAAGGCGAAACACAAATCACTAACGATGTTATTGGTTATGGCCAGTGGGAATATAAAACTTACGCCAATAATACCGAAAGTGCCGGTGATACTTCATTTAACCGTCTGGCGTACGCTGGCCTGAAATATGGCGAATACGGTTCGTTCGATTACGGTCGTAATTACGGCGTCGTGTATGATGTTGAAGCCTGGACCGATATGCTGCCCGTATTTGGGGGCGATTCTTATACCTGGACCGACAACTTCATGGTCGGCCGTGCAAACGGTGTGGCGACCTACCGTAATGCCGATTTCTTCGGCCTGGTTGAGGGGCTGAATTTTGCGCTGCAGTATCAGGGGGCAAACGAAGGTCAGGACGCAACAGAAGATCAGGAAGGGACCAAGAACGGTCATAACGACGTGCGTTTCCAGAACGGTGATGGCTTCGGTATGTCCACTAGCTATGATTTCTCCGGCGATCTGTCTGGCCTGACCTTAGGCGCGGCCTACTCCTCTTCTGACCGTACCAATGAGCAGGAAGCGAAGGGTATACAAGACAGCGCACGTTTCGCCGGCGGTAAGACTGCGGAAGTGTGGACCGTTGGCGCGAAATATGATGCCAACAGCGTTTATCTGGCGATGATGTATGCGCAAACCCGTAATATGACGCCATATGGCGATACCGGGATTGCGGATGAGACGCAGAACTTTGAAGCCGTGGCGCAATACCAGTTCGACTTCGGCCTGCGTCCGTCCCTGGCATGGGTTTACTCCAAAGGCAAGGACATGACTTATCCTGGCAATGCGGGTAACCCACAGGGCCAGCATGGCGACATGGATCTGGTTAACTATATCGACGTCGGTATGACCTACAACTTTAACAAAAACTTCTCCACCTATGTTGATTACAAAATCAACATGCTGGACAACGACGAAAGCTTCTACGAAGCAAACGGCATCTCTACAGATGACATCGTTGGCGTAGGTATGACGTACCAGTTCTAACTTCCCACTATGATAAAAGCCCGCATCGCGGGCTTTTTTTTATTCAACAGAGAAATGTTACGGAGCTTCCTGCAGTGCCAGACGAATAAAGCCGTTATTCTGCGCCAGCAGTTCATGCGCCTTCCAGGCATCCAGCCCTGTCAGCACCATCAGCACCGCTGTTTTACAGTTATGGTTGCAGCTCTCCAGCGCGGCTTTCGCCGCTGACCGGGTGCATCCCCCCGCTTCCATGACGATGGCAATTTGCCGTTCAGACCATTTGGTGTTGCTGGCGTCCAGATCCACGCGCAGGTTGCTGAACACGCGTCCGGTTCGAACCGCCAGGCCGGTGGTTATCATGGTCAGGATCATTTTTTGTGCGATCCCGGCTTTGGTATTGATATAACCCGCGATCGCGTCCGCGCCAAGCTCCGGGGCAATCACCATGCTCGCCAGCTGCGCGGCTTCACTTTGCGCGTCATCCGTAATAGCCGCGACCGGGGAACCCAACGACCACGCATGGCGCATCGCGCCCCAGACCCACGGTGTTTTGCCGCTGACGGTGACCGCCAGCATCATATCCTGTTCACCAAATTTGATGGCCTGCAGGTCGGCGACACCGCGCTCGTAGCTGCCCGCCTCCTCTCCCGCCGTTATGGCGATCACAGGCGTTTTTCCCGGGGCATACTCATCGGCTGCCTGCTGCGCGACACGGCCTGACGGGCCGGCGCCAACAATGACCAGACGTCCACCGTGACTCAGGGTCGCAGCGGCGTTATCCACCACGCGGGCGATCGTTGTTAAACATGGGGTTATTGCAGCGGAGATGAGGGCATCATCCTGGTGAATGACTTTCAGCATGTCCAGCGTGGACAATCTATCGATATTCATCGTGCTGGCGTGCCGTCTTTCCTTGACCGAACCGGTAAGCGTAATGCTCATAAACAACCTCCTTATTATGAGTACCCCTACACTATAAAGTGTTTTAGACAGGTGACCTGCGAGGAGGGTCACGAAAAGAGGACCGAATCCATGCCTTTACATGGCTTTAAGAAACGCGCGTCATCGGCGATAATTACCCCTTTCTTAATCATCGCGGAGTTTTGATGAGCGATTTGCAGCCCTTCCCCCTGACGCGCAAGCGCCCCATGAAACTGAACACCCTGGTCACGTTAATGGTGTGCGCGATTATCGGTTCTGTGCTGCTGGTGGTATTTGCGCTCTATTCCGTCCAAATCACCCGCGCCACCCGCGATGATGTTAAGGATACGGCCCTTGGTATCGCGCGAACGCTGGCCGACAGTCCCGAAATTCAACGCGGTCTGATGCAGGCTCCCCAGGCGGATATTATTCAGCCCATCGCCCAGGCGGTCACCAGGCGCAACGACCTGCTCTTCACCGTGGTCACCGACATGCGCGGTATTCGTTACTCGCACCCGAACGAAGCCCTGTTAGGTCTGCACTTTATCGGCGATGACCTGACGCCCGCGCTGGAAGGAAAGGAGCATGTCGCCGTTAACCGGGGTGCCCTCGCGGAAGCGCTTCGCGTCTTTACTCCCGTCTTTGATAGCCAGCACGAGCAGATCGGCGTGGTGGTGGTCGGCATCTCCCTTAAAAAAGTGGAAGATCAGATTGCCCGCGGGCGGCTTAACGCCGTCTGGACCATATTATTCAGTATATTGATGAGCTCGCTGGCTATCTGGGGTCTGGTTCGCGTGCTCAAACGTATCCTGTTCGGCCTTGAGCCGTATGAGATCTCGGCGCTGTTCGAACAGCGGCAGGCGATGCTGCAGTCGCTTCGCGAAGGGGTACTGGCCGTGGATATTCAGGGCCGGGTGACGATGATTAACCACACCGCCAGAGAAATATTGCTTCTGCCTTCCGGCAAACAGACCGAAAATGCCAGTGCTCCCCTGCTGGCAAGCCTGCGGGAAGTCTCGAAGAGTGGCATTGCACGCAAGGATCAGGAGATCAGCTGCAACGGGCGACTCTTGCTGTGCAACATGGTGCCTGTAAAAAGCCAGGAGCGGGTTATTGGTGCCATCACCACTTTTCGCGATAAAACGGAAATCAGCCAGCTGATGCAGCGTATTGATGGCATGGTCAATTATGTCGATGCCCTGCGCTCCCATACGCACGAGTTTATGAACAAACTGCACGTGATCCTCGGGCTGCTGCATATGAAGCGCTACGACAAACTTGAAGAGTACATCATCCAGACGGCGCATAATTATCAGACCGATATTGGTACCATTCAGAGCAAAGTTAAATCTCCGGTGATAGCCGGGTTCCTGCTGGGTAAAATCAACCGGGCTAAGGAAGCTGGGATCGCCCTGACGCTGGCCGATGAGTGCCAGATACCGGATACCGCCAACGAAGAGCAGGTTGCGGTGCTGATTACCGTGCTGGGTAACCTCATTGAAAACGCGCTCGACGCGATGGAAGGACAGCAGGAAGGCGAAATTGGCCTGCTGCTACATTATCAGAATGGCTGGCTCAGTTGCGAAGTCAGCGACGATGGCCCCGGTATTGTTCCGGCTCAGCTCGAGGCTGTTTTTACAAAGGGCTTCTCAACCAAAGGCGAAAATCGCGGCGTTGGGCTGTTCCTTGCTCGTCAGCAGATCCAGAACCTGGGCGGAGACATTACCGTCGAGTCTGAGCCTGGTGTATTTACCCAATTTTTTGTTCACATCCCCTGGGATAGCGAGAGGAATATCGCGTGATAAATGTGTTAATTGTCGATGATGACGCCATGGTGGCCGACCTCAACCGTCTGTATGTCAACCGTGTTGAAGGCTTTAGCTGCTGCGGCGTCGCCTCCACGCTCAACCAGGCCAGGGCCATCATTAACGACCCCAGCCAGCCTGTCGATCTGGTGCTGCTGGATGTCTATATGCAGCAGGATAACGGGCTGGATCTCCTTCCCGTCATACGTGCCTCAGGCCGGCCGATTGATGTCATTATGATCTCCTCCGCCGCCGATGCCGCCACCATCCAGACCTCCATCCATTACGGTGTGGTGGATTATCTGATTAAACCGTTCCAGTTCCCGCGTTTTGAAGAGGCGCTGAACGGCTGGAAGGCAAAGCACAGCCTGATGGGATCGCATCAGTACTATGAGCAGGCCGACGTCGACAGATTGATCCACGGCGGTGCGCCGGAACTGGCGGACAGTAAAAAACTGCCGAAAGGGTTAACGCCGCAAACGCTGCGTACGATTTGTCAATGGATTGATGCGCACCCGGAGACGGAGTTTTCCACCGATGATCTGGCAAACGCGGTTAATATCTCGCGCGTGTCCTGTCGCAAATACCTGATCTGGCTGGCGCAAATCAACATTCTGTTTACCAGCATTCACTACGGTGCCACCGGGCGGCCGGTGTATCGCTATCGCCTGCAGCCCGAGCAGACGGCACTGCTCAAGCAGTACTGTCAGTAACGCGGTAGCTGTTATCCAGCAAGGTAAAGCGGAAGTGGTGCGCTGAAGAGAGCACCACTTCTTTTGTTTTGGTCACGAAGATTGCTTCAATGTCGGGTCGTGCACGCAGCGCTGAACAGCCTTTACTGACGCCCATGCCGTACATCAGCGTGGTCCAGATATCACCGTCAATGGAGTTTTTCGAAATGATGGTGACGCTGTCCAGTTCGTTATCCAGCGGATAGCCGGTGCGCGGGTCAAGTATGTGGTGATAACGCCTGCCGTTCTGCTCAAAAAAGCGTTCGTAGGTACCCGATGTCACCACCGACATGTTCTCTACGGTCATCGTACCGAGCAGCGCCTCCCCGGCGAACGGTTTTTTGAGCCCCACGCTCCAGCCCCCTTCCGGTGAACCCAGCGTCTGGATATTACCGCCAAGATTAATAAGCCCCAGTTGAGCGCCCTCTTTACGCAGGTAATCGCGCACTCTGTCGGCGATATAGCCTTTGGCGATGGCCCCCAGATCAATCTCCATGCCCGCCCGGGTCAGGAACACGCTGCTGCTGGCCTCATCAAGGACCACATCCTCAGGATGGGTAATGGCGAGCAACGACGCGATTTCATCGGCAGGCGGAACGCTATCTCCCCGAAAACCGATTTTCCAGCGTTTCACCAGCGGGCCGATAGCCAGGTTAAATGCGCTGTCCTTGAGCTGGCTTGCCGCTTTCGCACAGCGGATAAGCTCAAAAACCGGGCGACTGACGGTGACAGGATGCTGACCGGCAGCATGGTTGATATCCATCACCTGCGAGCTGGCACGGTTGACGGTCAGCAGGTCTTCATACTGTTTAATCAGTCTAAAAACGCGAGAAGCGAGGGCTTCATCATGAGAGAAAAGCTTCAGGAGAATGGGCGATCCCATCAGAACGGCGGAGTAACTGTAGACGCGGTGGTCAGAAAACATGGTGCAAGCTCCCTGGTTGAAATGCCGGATACACGGTGCGTATCCGGCATACCCTTACGGCTGACTTACGCCCTTTTCGCGCGCATCGCCGCCTGATGTCCGGCAAGCGTACCAAAAATAATGATATCTGCCACCGCGTTACCCCCGATGCGGTTACCACCGTGGATACCACCGACCACTTCACCGGCCGCAAATGCCCCTGGCAGCACGTTGTGGTTGCTGTCCAGTACGCAGGTTTCGGTGTTAATGGTCACACCGCCCATGGTGTGGTGCACGCCCGGCGCAATCTGAATGGCATAGAATGGCCCTTCGTTGATCGGCGCACGCAGCGCGGTCGTACGGCCAAAATCGTCATCGTGCTGTTTTTCAACAAAGCCGTTGTAACGCTCCAGGGTCGCCAGGAAAGCGTGATAATCCATACCCAGGGCTTCAGCCAGCGCTTTAGGTGAGCTGGCGCTGGTGACAAACCCTTTGGCGATGTACTCATCTGCCGCTTTGTTTTTGGCGCGTACATGCTCATCAAAGACGATGTAAGCGTATTTCTCCGGCAGGGCGATAATTTGTGCAGAGACTTTATCGCGGGTTTCCATCTCGTTGAAGAAACGGTTCCCCTGCTGGTTCACCAGAATCGCCCCGCCACCGCGGATGGATTCGGAAATCAGGTACGAGGTTTTCTGCTCAACGGTTGGGTGGATCTGGATTTCACCCATATCGACCGTACCGGCGCCAATACGCTCCAGCAGCGCGATACCGCCCCCTGTCGCCCCTTTGTGGTTGGTGGTCACGAAACCTTCCAGGTCAGGACGGTACTTAACCACCATCTGGCTATTGGCGCTGAAACCACCGGTAGCCACAATGACGCTTTTGGTTGCTACGGTAAGGGTTTCGTTTTCTTCCGTGGTCAGACGTACGCCGGTGACTTCGCCGTTCTCGAAGAGAATATCGCTGACCGACGTATCGAGCATGACCTCGATGTTGCGTTTGTTGACGTTACGCACCAGGCCGCTAATCAGATAGCCGCCCACCGCAGAACCGTCTTTTGGACGGTGAGTACGGTCGATGCTCATCCCGCCGGTGGTGGTGATGTCGTTGAGCATAATGCCGCGGGTCGCCAGCCACTCGATCGCCTGTGGGGCATTTTCCACAAAGCGGCGCAACAGTGCCGGGTTGTTCTTGTTTTTACCGCCTTTCAGGCTTTCCTGATAGAACAGCTCTTTGCTGTCCTGAATTCCTTTCACCCGCTGGAAGCGTGTTTCCGCGGCGTTCATCCCCGCAGACGCTTTAATGGTGTTACCGCCGATGGAGGGCATTTTCTCAACAATCAGCACGCTTGCGCCTTCGTCATGCGCCTGGATTGCTGCGGCCAGACCCGCGCCACCGCTACCGACCACCACAACGTCAACGCTTCGGGTCTCGTTCGGGTCGACACCCTCTTCGGCTGCCAGCGCTTTGCTGGATTTCAGCATGGCTTTAGACACCGCTTTTTTGACCGCTTCACTCTGGCTGGTTGCACCGGTAATGGCATCCACGTGCGGGGTGTTTGCATCCAGAATACGGGTGCGGATCTCTTCGAAGCTGGTGACAAACTCAACGTCCTGGGTCGGGCCAGAAGCCAGTTCAATGTCGGCGATGCGGTCGGTCTCCAGGCTGACGTTAATCACCAGTTCGTTGCTATCGTCCCGAACATTCTCAATAAACATGCCCGGTTTAAATTTCGATTCACCCATGCTCATATCGCGGATCATCGCCTCCACCAGCGAGAAACGCCACAGCGGCTCAGGGATGCTTAGCGCTTCGCGTCGGGTGCTGTCCATAAACAGTTCCAGCGTTTCTCCCGCCGCGATGCGGTCTGTCCAGTCCGGATAGGCGATGGTCGCGCGGCCTACGGCGATAAGATCGTAGCCATGTTCCAGCGCCTCGTTCGCATCCGCGGCATTGACCACGCCACCGACGCCCATGACCGGCACCTGCGCCAGCGTGTCAGAACGCATTGCGCGGTATTTTTCGATAAGCGGGGTCGGATCCTGCGTGTCGACAATAGAAGGACGCAGGGTTGCGCCAACGGAGAAGTGCAGGTAATCCACACCGCGCGCGGCCAGCTTTTCCAGCAGGTACATGGTGTCTTCAAAGCGGATGCCCGGCTCTTCCAGCTCTTCAGGGGAGAAGCGATAGCCGATGATAAAGGCGTCATCGGCGTACTGGCGCACCATTTTATGGGTGATGTCGAGCACGGCCAGCGGGAATTTCGCGCGGTTATCGCGGCTGCCACCCCACTCGTCGTCACGCTGGTTAGAGTTTGGAGAGTAGAACTGCTGAATCAAATAGGTGTTGGCCCCATGGATTTCAACGCCATCGAAACCCGCCTGAATCGCACGGCGTACTGCTTCACCGAACTTACCGATCATCCCTTCGACTTCTTCTCCCGTCAGGGCAACCGGCGTGGCGGCGCCGTCACGCGGCGCGGCAACGGCACTTGGCCCCACCGGCGTGCGGCCACCGATCAGTTTCGGATCAACCATGCGGCCGCCGTGGTAGATCTGCAGCAGCGCTTTAGAGCCTTTGGACTTAATCGCCTCAGCGATCTTCGCCAGCCCGGCGATTTTCTCGTCGTTATCAATGCCAATCGCACCCGGGAAGGCGAGACCGAGATCGTCAACAAAGCAGCACTCAACAATAATGGTACCAATACTGCCTGAGCGGGCGCGATAGTACTCAACCAGCTCGCTGGTCACCGTACCGTCGTAATAACCGGTACAGGTCGTCATAGGGGCCATTAACAAACGGTTTTTCAGTTCGGTACCATTCGGTAATGTGAAGGGGCTTAGAATACGTTCGTTAGTGCTCATAATAGAAACTCCAAACTTTAAAATTAAGAATTCGTTATCGGGCTCAGTTTTATTTCGATTTTTTATTCCGATGTCATAATACTAATATAATGATTTTTTTAGTTTCTAAAGATATTACGTTAGTTAAAAAACTATTTAATCCCCTCAATAACATTAATAACACATTGGTGTTAGCAATATTAATTACTCTATTCACAATCCTTTAAACACTGTTAACGTATCAATGACCTTTTCACGATCCCAAGAGGCAAAAACAAACCATTAAAAACATAGAGTTATATGGAAATGATTATTTGAAATGTTAACAACATTGAGTAAAATCCATATCAAAATAAATAATACCCACATACGCCAGAGTGGTTATTATCAACTGGACAAAAACACCACCGCCACTCTATTTTTTTGATCGCGATCAATCATCGAGACAGTCAAAGGCGCAATATATAAATATCATCAATTTTTAATTTAGCGCATCAAAAATGCGTTAAATCGCTATTACTGAAATAGCAAATGCGCACCTTTAGTAACTAAATAAAATAAAAACAAACTAAAGAAAGCAAATGAATATTTCAGCGCATAACCGAATTCCTGACAACTTAAGACGCGAAACTATGAATACAAAAACTGCTGTAACGCCCCCTGTGGCGAGTCAAGCATCCAACGGAAAGGCAAAACGTCTGCTAATGATGGCATTGCCCATTGTCGTTGCCGTGCTGTTACTGTTTGTTCCGGTCCCGGAAGGGCTTCCTCCTTACGCGTGGCACTACTTCGCTATCTTTGTCGGCGTGATTGTCGGTTTAATCTTCGAACCGCTGCCAGGCGCGGTCATTGGCCTGACCGGCGTCGTGGCAATTGCGCTCTGCAGCCAGTGGGTGTTGTTCAGCCCGGAACAATTGGCCGACCCGAAATTCAAACTGGCGGGTGCCTCCTTTAAATGGGCCGTGAGCGGTTTTGGTAACTCTACCGTATGGCTGATTTTCGGTGCCTTCATGTTTGCCGCAGGCTATGACAAAACCCGCTTCGGCCGCCGTCTGGCGCTGATTCTGGTGAAATATCTGGGTCGTCGCAGCCTGACGCTCGGTTACGCTATCACCTTCGCGGACCTGCTGCTGGCACCGTTTACACCTTCCAACACCGCGCGTAGCGGCGGGACCATCTATCCGATTATCGCTAACCTGCCGCCGCTGTATGGTTCAAAACCGAACGATCCAAGCGCGCGTAAAATTGGCTCTTACCTGATGTGGGTGGCGATCACCGCGGCCTGTATTACCAGCTCAATGTTCCTGTCTGCCCTCGCACCGAACCTGCTGGCGCTGGCGCTGGTGAAAAGCACCGTGGGGATCGACATCTCCTGGGGCACCTGGTTTATCGCATTCCTGCCGCTGGGCGTGCTGCTGATTCTGACCATGCCGCTGCTGGCCTACTGGTTCTACCCGCCTGAAGTTAAAGTGAACAACGAAGTGCCACTGTGGGCGACCCGTGAACTGGAAAAACTGGGCAAACTGTCCCGTAACGAAATCCTGCTGCTGATTTTCGTCTGCTGCGCGCTGCTGATGTGGATTTTCGCCGCCGCGTGGATTGAACCGGCGATGGCTGCATTGTTAATCGTGGGTCTGATGCTGTGGACCGGGGTGCTGGAGTGGAACGATATCACCGGGAATAAAGCCGCCTGGAACACCTTCGTCTGGTTCGCCACCCTGGTTGCGCTGGCGGATGGCCTCTCCTCCACGGGCTTCATTAGCTGGCTGGGTAAAGAAGGCGGTCTGCTGATGAGCGGTATCTCGCCGGGTGTTGCCACCATCGTACTGCTGCTGGCGTTCTACCTGCTGCACTACCTGTTTGCCAGCACCACCGCACACACCACGGCGCTGCTGCCAGCGATGCTGACCATCGCCTCTACCATTCCTGGCATGAATATGGAGGTGTTCGTCCTGCTGATGGTGACCTCCCTGGGTGTCATGGGGATTATCACCCCTTACGGTACCGGCCCTAGCCCTATCTACTACGGTAGCGGCTACCTGCCAACCAAAGACTACTGGCGCCTCGGCACCATCTTTGGTGCCATCTTCCTGGCGGCCCTGCTGCTGATTGGTTATCCGTGGATGTCCATGATGTTCTGATCCCTGACCGCCGGGCTACCTCTCCGGCGGTTTTATTTTTTTGGAGCAATACGCTATGTCAAACAAACCGTTTTACTACCAGAACCCCTTCCCTCTCGCACACGACGATACCGAATACTATCTGCTGACCAAAGAACACGTCTCTGTTGCCGAATTTGAGGGTCAGGAGATCCTGAAAGTGGAACCCGAAGCGCTGACGCTGCTGGCACAGCAGGCCTTCCACGACGCCGCCTTTATGCTGCGCCCTTCGCATCAGAAACAGGTTGCCGCTATTCTTAACGACCCACAAGCCAGCGAAAATGATAAATACGTTGCCCTGCAGTTCCTGCGCAACTCTGAAATTGCGGCCAAAGGCGTGCTGCCCACCTGCCAGGATACCGGCACGGCGATCATCATGGGTAAAAAAGGCCAGCGCGTCTGGACCGGTGGCGGTGACGAAGCCGCGCTGAGTCAGGGTGTCTATAACACCTACATCGAAGATAACCTGCGTTATTCCCAGAATGCCGCGCTGGATATGTATAAAGAGGTCAATACCGGCACTAACCTGCCTGCGCAGATCGATCTCTACAGCGTCGACGGGGACGAATATAAATTCCTGTGCATGGCAAAAGGCGGCGGTTCCGCGAATAAAACCTATCTCTATCAGGAAACCAAAGCGCTGATTACCCCGGCGAAGCTGAAAAACTATCTGGTTGAGAAAATGCGTACCCTGGGTACCGCGGCCTGCCCGCCTTACCATATTGCCTTCGTGATTGGGGGAACCTCGGCTGAAGCGACGCTGAAAACCGTTAAGCTCGCCTCAACGCGCTATTACGACGCGCTGCCCACCGAAGGTAACGAACACGGTCAGGCGTTCCGTGATGTTCAGCTCGAACAGGAACTGCTTCAGGAAGCACAGAACCTCGGCCTGGGCGCACAGTTTGGCGGGAAATACTTCGCCCATGATATTCGCGTGATCCGTCTGCCGCGCCACGGTGCCTCCTGCCCCATTGGCATGGGCGTCTCCTGCTCCGCTGACCGCAACATCAAAGCCAAAATCAACCGCGACGGTATCTGGATTGAAAAACTGGAGCACAATCCGGGCCAGTATATTCCTGAATCCCTGCGTCAACAGGGTGAAGGCGACGTGGTCAGCATCAATCTGAATAAGCCGATGAAGGAGATCCTGGCCCAGCTTTCTGCTCATCCGGTCTCTACCCGCCTGTCGCTGAACGGCACCATCATCGTGGCGCGCGATATTGCCCACGCGAAGCTGAAAGAGCTGCTCGACAACGGTGAAGAACTGCCGCAGTACGTCAAAGACCATCCAATCTACTACGCAGGCCCGGCCAAGACTCCGGAAGGCTATGCATCAGGCTCTCTCGGCCCAACCACGGCAGGACGGATGGATTCGTACGTCGACCTGCTGCAGTCTCACGGTGCGAGCATGATCATGCTGGCGAAAGGCAACCGTAGCCAGCAGGTGACCGATGCCTGTCATAAGCACGGCGGTTTCTACCTCGGCAGCATCGGCGGCCCGGCGGCGGTACTGGCACAAAACAGCATCAAGCGTCTGGAGTGCGTGGCCTATCCTGAACTGGGTATGGAAGCCATCTGGAAAATCGAAGTGGAAAACTTCCCGGCGTTTATCCTGGTGGATGACAAGGGTAACGACTTCTTCCAGCAGATCCAGAATCAGCAGTGCAATGGGTGTTCACAGCGCTGAGTTTTTCCACAACGCCGGTAACAGCGACAGCATTTCAGCGATCCTCTCTCGCTTGTCGCTTCCCGGCTTCCAGATGGTCACCATCGTCTGACTTATCCCCTGGCTGCCCACTTCGGTGTGCAGCCTTTTTACCTTTTTCCACCCGGTCGGCTGGAAATGCGTCGGTAAAAATCCCCAGCCGCATCCCTGCTCCAGCAGGCCCCGCAACATCTCCAGCTCGTTGGTGAAAAGGGTGTGCCCCGAAATTTGCAGACGACGCGCCACCGGCTCATCCGAGGCGGCGTGCATAATCACCTGCGGCACCAGCGACAACTCAAGCAGCGACAGCGGCTGCGTGGCTTCGGCGAACAGCGTGTTGCAGGCGTAGAAATCCATATCGATCGCCCCGAGCGCCCGCCACTCCATTTCATTACCCACACTGCGATTACGTGCCTGGCAAATGCCCAGATCCGCCTGCCCGCTGGCCAGCATCGCTTCCGCCTCATCCCGGGAGGCGCTGACCAGGCTCAGACGTAAATGTCGCTTCGCCATCTCGCCAATCAGCGCCTGCAAAAATGGCCTCGAGGTAAAGGGATCGTAAACCAGCGTGATGTCCTGCGTAGCACGCTCCGGTACCGCGCTGGCAAATGCCTCAAAGGCTTTCACCTGGCGCATCAGCAGGTGCGCCTGCCGCTGCAGTTGCTCGCCCTCAGGGGTCAGACGCAGCGTGCGTCCTTCACGCACAAACAGCCTGTACCCTAATCCATCTTCGAGAAAATCAATCAGGTCGCGCAGCGTCG
This sequence comes from Enterobacter cloacae complex sp. 2024EL-00711, assembly GCF_047529885.1. Classification (NCBI taxonomy): domain Bacteria; kingdom Pseudomonadati; phylum Pseudomonadota; class Gammaproteobacteria; order Enterobacterales; family Enterobacteriaceae; genus Enterobacter; species Enterobacter cloacae complex sp. 2024EL-00711. Next base: position 441,603 of record NZ_JBLIZC010000002.1, on the reverse strand, counting down.
TACGATCTTTCCCGAGCTTCATCGCCGCTTTTGCCAGGCCACCGTATTCCACCACGGCGGTAAACGCTTCCAGTTGGGCAAAGGAATAAATTACCGTCGTCACGCCACTCTCCATTCAGTTTTCGGGGGGAATTTCCCCCATTACGCGTTTTTTATTATAAGTCGCGGGTTCTTAAACTGAAGGCGTTCCTATTCACAGCGAGAAAAATGATGAATTATCCTTCACTGAACCGCACGCTGCTGGCGGGCGTTGTAATTAGCCTGTGCAGCGGTCTGTTTGCGCCTGTCGCGCTGGCGGCCTGCGACGGTACTGACCTGAACACCTGCCCTGCTCCGTTCGACAAACAGCTTCCTGACACGCACAAGATGCTCACCTGGAGCCAGGCGGATCGCGTGGTCGGCTTTCGAAATGACTACCGCAACTACGCGGGAGATGTGTTCCATCACGGCAACGCCACGCCGCTGCCCAGCGCAGAGAAACCGCTCACTGACGCCCGCTATCAGGTCAACGGCAAGACCTATAACCTGCAGGACTACCTGAAACGTCAGAACGTGAGCGGCATGCTGGTACTGAAAGACGGCAAAATCGCGTGGAAATATCTCGGCGAAGGCAATACGGATACGACGCTCTGGACCTCCCGTTCGGTCGGGAAATCCGTGGTCTCAACGCTGGTTGGCGTGGCTCTCAAAGAGGGAAAAATTCGCTCACTCGACGACCTGGTCACGCAATACGAGCCAGACCTGAAAGGCACCGCCTGGGACGGTGTGACGTTAAAACAGCTGATCACCCACACCTCCGGCGTGGCATGGAACGAAGACTACACCAATCCCGCCTCCGATTTCGCACAGCTCACCGAGTGCGAAGCGAAACCAGGCACCTATGACTGCGTGCGTAAGCTGGTGTCCGGGCTGAAACGCGAACACCCGGCAGGCCAGCACTGGTCTTACTCCTCCGGTGGCGCCTGGCTGTTGGGTGACGTGCTTGAGCGTGCAACGGGCATGACCCTGGCCGCCTATCTTGAGAAGAGCATCTGGCAGCCGTACGGCATGGCGAGCGACGGTGTATGGCATGCCTACCGTAAAGGTCAGCATGATGTCGGCGCGCATGGCTTTAACGCCACGCTGGAAGACTGGGGACGCTTCGGGGAGTTTATCCTGCATAACGGCACACTATCGAATGGCAAACAGATCCTGCCTGACAACTGGGTGAAAGACGCCTCACGCTGGACGCAGGCTGATGGCTCTGTCTCTGACGCACACCCGACCGGCTTGTACGGCTATCAGTGGTGGAACAACGAAGTGCCCGTCACGGCCACGAAGGTGGTGCCCGCGGCGAATGAGTCGCTGAAAGGCTCGCTCTGGGCGCTGGGGATCTTTGGGCAGATGATCATGGTAAACCAGGCGGAAAATCTGGTGATCGTTCAGTGGTCCACCTGGCCGCAGGCCGAACCGTCGTTTAGCGCTCAGCCGCTGGAAGCCTCACTGATGTTCAGTGCGATTGCCAACGCGTTGCGGTAAGTCATCGTTAACAGCCAGGCATCGCCTGGCTTTTGTATTCGCTGCAAACAAGGGTGCCTCTGCGCGATGTCACAAAACGGCAATATCAGTGACTTACCCAAACTGGTGAATAAAAAATCAATTAATTGTTAAGTTGTTGTTACGACAATCACTCCCGATCGACCACGCGCTATTGATGCGTTAAATGCATCAGTCCATGTATTAATTGCGCTTATAAATTTGGGGTTCTTGATCCAGTTTTCAGAAACAGACGAGCAAAACGTCAACAATAAACTGGAGATAACCATGTTTTCCTCAACCTCAACTGCAACCGTTCGCTCGAAAGCGGGCGCGATACTTCGCGTGACGTCCGGCAACTTTCTCGAGCAATTCGACTTCTTCCTCTTCGGCTTTTATGCGACCTACATCGCGCATACCTTTTTCCCGGCGAGCAGTGAATTTGCTTCCCTGATGATGACGTTTGCCGTCTTCGGCGCAGGATTTTTAATGCGCCCCATCGGGGCAATCGTACTGGGTGCCTATATCGACAAGGTTGGGCGCAGAAAAGGACTCATCGTGACCCTGTCGATTATGGCGGCGGGTACCTTCCTGATCGTGCTTATTCCGTCTTATCACAGCATAGGTCTGTGGGCACCGTTACTGGTTCTGACTGGCCGACTGTTGCAGGGGTTTTCTGCCGGAGCGGAGCTGGGTGGCGTATCGGTCTATCTGGCAGAAATTGCCACGCCTGGCCGCAAAGGTTTTTACACCAGCTGGCAGTCCGGCAGCCAGCAGGTCGCGATTATGGTTGCGGCAGCCATGGGTTTTGCGCTGAATGCGCTGATGGCAGAGAGCGCCATTCGTGAATGGGGCTGGCGTATCCCGTTCCTGGTCGGCTGTTTAATCGTACCGTTTATCTTTTTCCTGCGCCGCAAGCTGGAAGAGACAGAGGAGTTCAACGCACGCCGCCATCATCTGGAGATGCATCAGGTCTTTAAAACCCTGCTCGGTAACTGGCAGGTGGTCATTGCCGGCATGCTGATGGTGGCAATGACCACCACGGCCTTTTATCTGATCACCGTTTACGCGCCGACTTTCGGGAAAAAAGTGCTGATGCTCAGCGCTTCGGACAGCCTGCTGGTCACGCTTCTGGTGGCAATTTCCAACTTTATCTGGCTGCCAGTAGGCGGTGCGCTGTCGGACCGCTTTGGGCGTAAACCGGTGCTTATCGCCATGACGCTGCTGGCTCTGGCGACGAGCTACCCGGCACTGACGCTGCTGGCGCAGGCACCGAGCTTCTCAATGATGCTGAGCGTCCTGCTGTGGCTCTCTTTCCTCTATGGCCTGTACAACGGTGCGATGATCCCGGCGCTCACGGAGATCATGCCTTCTGAAGTTCGCGTGGCGGGGTTCTCTCTAGCCTACAGTCTGGCAACGGCGGTATTTGGGGGGTTCACGCCGGTAATGTCTACCGCGCTGATTGAATATACCGGGGATAAAGCCTCTCCCGGCTACTGGATGAGTTTCGCCGCGGTATGCGCCCTGCTGGCAACGCTCTACCTGTACCGTCGTCGTGCAGTGACGCTGCAAAATACCGTGAAATCAGAGGGGGCGGCATGAGACTGATTCCTCGACTGACCACCAGCGCGTTGATACTGACCATCCTGAGCTTCAGTGCCGCAGCGAAAGAGGTGACGGTCATGATCTCAGGCGGTTTTAAAGCCGCCCTTGAAAAGCTGGCACCGGAATATGAACGCCAGACCGGAGATAACATTGTGCTCATTCCCGGCCCGTCTATGGGAACGACTCCGCAGGCAATTCCTAACCGGCTTGCGCGCGGGGAAAAAGCCGACGTGGTGATCATGGTGGGCGATGCGCTGGCAACACTTGAAAAGGACAACCTGACTCAGCCTGGCTCGCGCACGGAACTTGCGGACTCCCCTGTCGGTATGGTGGTAAAAAAAGGCGCAGACGTCCCGGATATCAGTAACGAGGCAAAACTTCGCCATACGCTGCTTCAGGCGGAGTCCATCGCCTACTCCGACAGCGCCAGCGGCAGATACGTCAGCCAGACGCTGTTCAAAACGCTGGGGATTGAAAAAGAGGCGATGGGTAAAGCAACGAAGGTTGAGCGCATCCCCGTCGCCGAAGAAGTGGCGAAAGGGAAATACGCGGTAGGTTTCCAGCAGGTCAGCGAACTGCTGCCGATTCCAGGGGTGACGTTTGTTGGCAAACTCCCGGACAACCTGCAATACATCACCCGCTTTGCTGGCGCCGTGACCCGCCACGCCGACCATCCTGGCGAAGGGAAAGCGCTGCTGGATTACCTTTCCTCGACACAGTCCAGCGCCGTGATTCGCGACACGGGGATGAGCCCCGTCACGTCCCGCGGTACTGCTCAGTAATGTGTTTTTCCAGTTCAGCCGCAATGTAAGACTGGATACGCCCCCGGCGTCGAATCAGCCCCACAGTGCGTTTCACCTCCGGTGCCACGAGCGGGACAGACGTCAGTAGCGAGTGCTCTGACGTCGGCATCGACATGGCGGGCACGGCAGCAATGCCGATGCCCGCCTCTACCATACCGAGCATCGTGGTCACATGGCGCGTTTCGCAAACGCTGGGACGCGCAGGCACGATATCCCCCAGCATCCGGTCGAGCAGGTTACGGTTGCCTGACGTTTTGTCGAGGATGATATAGTCCTGCTGATAAAACGCCTGCCACGTCAGGTGAGTCTTTTTTGCCAGCGGGTGATCGCGCCTGCACGCGGCGACATAGCTATCTTCCACAAGGGGGAAAAACTCGATTTCAGAGGGCAAACTCCCGGCGAAACAGATCCCGAAATCCGCCTGGCTACGGGCAACCGCGTCAATGACATTCCCCGCGCTGCTGTCGATGAGCTTAATCCGGACACGCGGATAACGGGACTGAAAGCGACGAATGACATCCGGCATAAAGTAATAGGCCGCAGACGGTACCGTAGCGACGGTAATCAGCCCGGTCCGCTCTTCACTCACTTTATCAATATCAGCCAGCATGGACTCAACGTTATCGAGCAACTGCGCTGAACGTTCAGCAAAGTTCTGCCCGTACAGTGTCAGAGCCACGTGGCGGGTGGTCCGGTCAAACAGCTTCGCTCCCAGCGCCGCTTCCAGTTTTTCAATCCTGCGGCTCAGTGCTGACGGGGACAAACAGATAGATTCAGCAGCAACCCGAAAGTTGCCGTATTCCACTAACGCTCTGAAAGCATAAAGATCGTTAAGGTCAAAATTTACGGGCATAGTATCGACATCTCTCCGTTTTGATGACGATCATCATGACGGGTTGACGCACATTTTAACAGGCCCTTAACGTTTCAACCTAACGTACAGCGGCAAAACGCCAGGCTGTTCTCTGGCGTTTTGCGTCAGGGACTTCACCCGGCAAACGACTCAGTGACGGCGTCGACAAGTTCCATCTCTTCCCGGCTCAGGAGCATTTCGATATTGACGAGAATAATCATGCGGGTATCGAGTACGCCCAGCCCAAGCAGATAGCGTCCGGACAGCACCGAGGCCACGTCCGGCGTCGGTTTAATCTGCTCGACGCCCATCGACAGAACATCAACCACGCCGTCGACAACAATGCCCACCACCCTATCGTTGAGATTAAGCACAATCACGACCGTACTTTCATCCTGCGAGGGGTCGGGCAGATCAAACCGCACGCGCAAATCGACGATCGGGACAATCACGCCGCGCAGATTGGTTACACCGGTAATGAAGTTTGGCGCGTTTGGAATTCGCGTCAGGCGATCGCAGCCGCGGATCTCCTGCACTTTCAAAATATCGATGCCATATTCTTCGTCTCCCAGGCGGAATACCAGGTACTCCTGAGCAATGGCATCGGTACTGGTCGGTTTTGTGGCGGTTGCTACGGTCATGCTTTTACCCCCTCCCTTCGGGGTTGTGGAACGTTGAGCGTTGAGAGTTCAACCACGTCAAGGATCAGCGCCACGCTGCCATCGCCAAGGATGGTTGCCGCTGAGACGCCCGGAACTTTGCGGTAGTTCTGTTCAAGATTTTTCACCACGACCTGCTGCTGACCAATAAGCTGGTCAACCCACAGCGCATAGCGGCAGCCCGCGCTTTGTACGATCACAACAATGCCGTCATCGGCGGGTACCTCTCCCGCCACGCTAAGCCGTTGGCGCAGCAGAACCAGTGGCAGATACTCACCGCGCACCTGCAACAACCGTTCCTCACCGACAAAGCGGCACAGCATCTCTTCGTTCGGACGGAGCGACTCCATTACCGCGCCCAGCGGCAGGACATAAATCTCGTCACCCACTTTCACCAGCATGCCGTCGAGAATTGCCAACGTCAGCGGCAGAATAATGCGAATGGTGGTGCCCGTGCCCGGCGTGGAAAGCACATCGACGTGCCCGCCCATCGCCAGAATATTTCGTCGCACCACGTCCATGCCAACGCCGCGCCCGGAGACGTCCGTCACGCTTTCTGCCGTCGAGAAACCGGCGGCAAAAATCAGCATCCACACGTCTTCATCGCTCATTGAGTCGCTGAGCGTCATCCCCTGGGCACGTGCTTTGGCGAGAATTTTCTCGCGATTAAGTCCTGCGCCGTCGTCGCTGACTTCAATCACGATGTTGCCACCATGGTGCTCAGCCGACAGCGTCAGATTCCCGACCTCAGATTTCCCTTTGGCCACGCGCATCTCTTTCTCTTCGATGCCATGGTCCAGGCTGTTACGTACCAGATGCGTGAGCGGGTCGATAATGCGTTCAATCAGGCTTTTATCCAGCTCGGCGGAGCCGCCCTTGAGCGTCAGTTCAACCTGTTTATTCAGGCGGGACCCGAGGTCATGCACCAGTCGCGGGAAGCGGCTAAAGACATAATCCATGGGCATCATACGGATTGACATCACCGACTCCTGCAGCTCGCGGGTATTGCGCTCCATCTGCGCAACACAGCCGGAAAGCAGATCGTAGCTGGCCGGGTCGAGCGTTCGCGATAGCTGCGAGAGCATGGCCTGTGTGATGATCAGTTCGCCGACCTGATTAATAATCTGATCGACTTTACTGACCGCCACACGAATGCTACCCGACTCCTGATTTGCCGCACGAGGCGCCGCGGTGGTTTTTCTGACCACCGGGGCAGGCGCAGGATTTTCCGCAACAGGCGGCGACGCAATGGCTTGCGTCTGAGCGGCTGGTGTGACCTTAATCTGTTCAGCCTCCAGCACAAAGCAAAGCACGGCAGTGATGTCGTCGGCCGACGCACTGGTCATCAGCGTTACCGTCAGGCTGTCCGCGCTGGCCTCCGCGGCCACCAGCTCCCCGATATGGGTTAGCTCTTCACGTAACATCGCCTGCTCGTGGGCATCCACGTTACTGAGCGTTATCAGTAGCGCGACGTCTTCGCCAGCCCCCACCTGCGGGACGGGTTCCGGGGCTGGCGCAACGGGTGCTTTACTGTCCAGCGCGATCTCTCTTAAAGCCTCGCAAATATAGCGAAAGCTTGCTTCATCAGGCTCCTGCGAAGACTGATAGGCTTCCAGCTGCGCTTGCATAATGTCCTTACATTCCAGAAAAAGGTTAACGATCGTCCGGCTCAACGCGCGCTCACCGGCCCTCGCCTGATCGAGCAAGTTCTCGAGAAGGTGCGTTGTCTCCTGTAATGCGCTAAAACCGAAGGTGGCTGCGCCCCCTTTCAGTGAGTGCGCGGCGCGAAAAATGGCGTTCAGTTGCTCCTGGTCGGGAGAAGCAACATCGAGCTGTAAAAGCTCCTGTTCCATTTCAGCAAGCAGTTCTTCTGCTTCGGTAAAGAAGATCTGCGAGAAATCATTCATGTCCATCGGTATAACCCTGCACGTTTTGCAGATTCACGTCGCTCAGCACGCTTTCTGCACGCTGTGACTGCGTATCTTCCAGACGGATCGCCTGCTCTTTTGAACGACTGAGGATCAGGATGCTGATTCGGCGGTTCACCGCACTGTCAGGAGACGTATTTTCCAGCGGCATGCGGCTGGCGGTACCAATGACGCGCAGAAATCGCTCGTCATTCAACCCGGCGCGAACCAGCACGCGCCTGGCCGCGTTAGCACGTCCGGCGGAGAGTTCCCAGTTACTGTATCCTCCCTCACCGCCGGCATACGGCAGCGAGTCGGTATGTCCCGTCAGGCTGAGCGCATTGGGCAACTCCTGAAGTAGTGGCACCAGCGCCTGCAGGATCCCGTTCATATAGGATTCTGGCAGCTCGCTTCCCACGCGGAACATAGGGCGATCCTGCGAGTCCGTAATCTGAATCAACAGCCCGTCGTTGGTGAGGTTCAGCAGGATATTTGACTTAAAATTGTTAAGCCGCGGATCCGTTTCAATCATCCGCTGTAGCTTCTCTTTGGCCTGCTGAAGACTTTCAAAGCGCTTATGCTTATCGAGGGCGTTGATCTGGCTTTTAAACACGTCCCCCTGCTGCTTGAGGATGTCATCCCCGCCGCCGGGGATGACGCTGTCGCTCAGGCTGGTTTTATTGCCATTGGACATGGAGGGCTTGATCGGCATACGGAAATAATCGGCAATCAGCTCTCTCTCCATGTCCGTGGACTGCGCCAGCAGCCACATCACCAGAAAGAAGGCCATCATGGCGGTCATAAAGTCCGCATAGGCAATCTTCCACGTCCCGCCGTGGTGCGCGTGTTTTTTCTTTTTGCGCTTACGTGAAATGATGACAGGCGTGACGTTTTTCATGCTGCGTTGTCCGCCGATTTGGTTTTCAGCGTGGCGTTGGATTTCACCTCACGAACGTGCTCCTCCAGCTCCTCAAACGACGGACGTTCACTGGTAAAAATGGTCTTACGGCCGAATTCCACAGCAATTTGTGGGGCATAGCCGTTCAGGCTGGAAAGCAACGTCACTTTAATACACTGTAAAATCTTGACCTGATCGGAGCTCTTCTGGCGCAGCAGCGTTGCCAGCGGTAACACAAAGCCATAGGCAATCAGAATGCCGAGGAAGGTACCCACCAGCGCATGGCCAATCAACATTCCCAGCTCTGCGGCAGGGCGATCGGCGGACCCCAGGGCGTTCACCACCCCCATCACCGCTGCGACAATCCCAAACGCCGGAAACGCGTCGCCCACGGTATTCAGGCTGTGTGCCGGGACTTCCAGCTCCTCTTCACAGGTTTCGATCTCTTCATCCATTAAGGCTTCGATTTCGTGTGAATTCATGCTGCCGCCAATCATCAGGCGGAAATAGTCGAGGATAAAGTTGCTGAGCATCGGGTCGCTCATCAGGCGCGGATAGGCATTAAAAATGTCGCTGTTCTGCGGATCTTCAATGTCCTTCTCAAGTGACATCAGCCCGTGAACACGGCTTTGCGACAGCAGCAGGAACATTAACGCCATCAGGTCCATATAGACCGCTTTGTTGTACCGTTTACCGACAAACAATTTCACCAGCGCTTTGCCGGTGGCTTTGAGTGATTTGACGTTGTTGCCGACGATAAAGGCACCGACCCCGGCACCGCCGATAATCAGCAGCTCCAGCGGCTGGAACAGCGACATAATATTGCCGCCGGAAAGGATAAAACCACCAAAAACGGTCAGTATGACAACAAGATAGCCAACAATAACTAACACACTCTCTCCTTTAACTTTATTCGACCGATGCCGGTCATCCCGGCATCAGGTAAACGCCATCTTGCGCATAGCCGCCGTTCAGGTTTACGCCGTCATGATTTCCGGGGCGGCAAAGGTTCCACGCAACCCGGAATGGCTCACCTGGGATTTTTTAAGCGCACGCGATGGCGGGCTGCACAAACTGCAGGTAAATGGATTTTTAATAAATTCCGTGGTAACGATAAAACCGCCGCCACACGTACTGCAGGCTTTGCGGGAAATAATGCCGCAGTCGATAAAACGTAATAATGTCCAGGCACGCGTCAGCCCCAGGACCGGCTTCTCATCCGCACAGGTGCTACATTGCTCAAGATAAAGACGATAGGTCTTCATCAGCATTTCAATTGAACGGCCCTGCTCGGTCTTTTTCAGATACAGATAAATGTTGTAGAACATGGATGAGTGGATATTCTGTTCCCAGGACATAAACCAGTCCTCCGAAAAGGGCAGCATGCCTTTCGGCGGCGGACAACCACGCAACTCTTTATATAATCGTAAAAGACGACGGCGGCTCAGCGACGTTTCAGATTCCAGTACCTGCATTCTTGCACCGAGTGAAATTAACCCCATCGCGATGTTGATTTCATCAATTTCCTGCAGCAGACTTTTTTCACCACACATATTACGCCTCCTCCGCTGCAGCCGCAGTTTCTTCGCTAAGCCCATTCAGAAGATTGGTCGACAAAATAATGCCCGTGTGAATCTGTTGTAGCGCTTCAATACGAGAATCTTTGGTGAGATTTTCAATGACAACTTCATCGTCCACGCGCAGACGACAAATAAGCTGATTCGTTGTTGCCAGTTTCATTAACTGCGGCAACGAAAGCTCTTTAAGATTGTCAATGGTTCCCTCGGACAGTCCGAGGCGAAAACCGGCCGCAAATTTATCCTGGCGAATAAGCTGCTGTGCCAGCAGCAAATAGGACAGGTTGATGTCATGGATATTCTGCAGATACTCGTCGAAATTGGACACAGGTGAAAACTCCCAATGTTATCCAGCCAATAAATGGCATGTCAGTTTAGAGATATAAAACTACCGAACTGATGCAGAGAGTCTTTTGGTATTGATATTCACTGAAGTAAATCTGTGTTCTTCAGAAAATGCGTTATTACCTTGTCAATGCCAAAGGAGGCTGCATCACAAAACTGGCAAAATCATAAACATTAAGTATTTTTCGAACAAGCGACAGAAATCGCCACAAATCATCGAATTGATGTTAACTACATGATTAACATAAGATTAATACCTTTGTTAAACGTTATTAAACCTGATAATCACTGCACATCCCGCAGGCTTTAACATATTAAAACTGTGAATACTCAAATACACCTTTATCTTGAAGACGATTCCATCCGGCTTCTCAATCTTTTGAGTGCCAGACTGTGCAACTGGCTCACACGCGTTTCCGTGATGCCGAACACCAGCCCAATCTCTTTCATGTTCATATCCTGAAGATAATAAAGCTGAAGTAAGACCTGCTCTCGTTCAGGTATGTACTGCAAATGTTCTGTAATTTGCTCAATTAAATTTTGCCTGACAGCATGATGGACAGGATTAAGCGACTCGTTTTCATCGCCGCAGGACTCCCAGCTGTCGGCAAAATTCTCCTGTAACTCATCGACAGAATACATTTGGCTGTTGTTATTATCCGCCAACATTTGCTGAAACTCTTTTAGCGACACGCCCATACGCCCGGCAATATCCGCTTCGGTGGCCTCCCCCCCTTTTTCCTGCTCGATTTGTTGAATAATACTGACAATTTCTCGCGTATGCGTTCTTACCCGTCGCGGGACCCAGTCACTTTCTCTCAACTCATCTAACAATGCCCATTTTACGCGTTGTGTTATCCACGCGCTGAGCGCTATCCCTTTTTTCGGATCGAAGGTTTCTACCGCATTTAAAAAACCCATCGAACCTGCCTGAATCAAATCATCCAGCTCCACGCTGGCAGGAAGCCGCTTATGTAGACGCAATGCTTCCTGCCGCACAAGATAATGATATTTTGACCAGACGACTGTTTTGTCTTCCAGCCCTTCGGCTGTATATATACCATCCACGATTGCATTCCACCCGCTATTCTCTCAGAGAATTATCCGGTGAAATTAATCATTCAAATAGTGCAATAAGCCTTTATAAAAATGCGCATTCCGTTACTTCATTTAATATCACGCCCAGACAATGAATAAGGCGTTAATACTGGCGGTATTTCATCTCTTTAAAAGGTTTCCCACTGCGCAAGAGCAGAATCATCTTTTTGACGCTGTGGTTTACTGGATACAGGCAATACTTTTGCAGCGGCACTGCCTTCATTCAGCCTGAATTGTGAGACCAGTTTTTCCAGGGAATCAGATTGTGCTTCAAGATCACCGGCGGCGAGGGCCGCCTCTTCAACCATCGCGGCATTTTGCTGCGTCACCAGATCCATTTCATTTACCGCTTGCGAAATCTGATTAATCCCCGCGCTCTGTTCATCAGATGCCGAGGTGATCTCGCCCATAATTTGGGTTACCTGCGCCACCGATGTCACAATTTCCTGCATCACGTTACTGGCCTGCCCGACCTGGCGTGAACCGGTATCAATATTATTGACGCTGGTGTTGATGAGCTGATTAATCTCTTTGGCAGCGTCCGCGCTGCGTTTAGCCAGATTACGCACCTCTTCGGCAACCACGGCAAAACCACGCCCCTGTTCACCGGCGCGTGCTGCTTCTACCGCCGCGTTCAGGGCAAGAATATTGGTCTGGTTCGCAATGCTGTCGATCACGCCGTTAATGTCGGCAATCTGTCGGGAACTGGTGGTGATCTGCGCCATGATTTGCTCAAGACTGTGCATAACTTCGCCACCGTTATGGGCATTGGTACTGGCGCTTTCCGCCAGCTCACGGGCCGCATGCGCGTTATCGGCATTCTGACGCACGGTAGTTTTGATCTGCTCCATGCTGGCCGCTGTCTCCTGCAGCGCGGCCGCCTGCTCTTCCGTACGGGAAGAGAGATCGTTATTACCGTGGGCAATTTCCTGGGCGTTACTGTGAATGCGCTGCACGCTTTCACGAATGCCCAGAATGGTGCTGGTCAGGGAAGTGCGCATCGTTTCCAGTTCGGACAACATGCTGCCAATTTCATTCTGGCTTCCGCTTTCGATCGCCTGACTCAGATCGCCCGCTGCCACGCGACGCAGCGTCTCCACCGTGGTTTCCATACGACGGACCAGGGTATTGCGCAGCCAGAAGCGAACGGCAAACAGCATTCCCACACCGAGCAGAATCACGACCAGCCCAACGCCGAGCATAATCTTGTAGCCACGCTCTGATTCATGAATATAGCTTTCATTCAGGCGGGCACTGGCATCCGTATACTGCTCAACCTTATTACGCAACTCCGTGCGCAGGTTCATGTCGTGCTCCAGTGAGCCGGTATAGCCTGTCGGATTGTTCAGGTAGCCAAGCTTCGCTTCTGCCGCTTTGTAGACTTCGTTAAACGCCGCATTCACTTCCGCCGCAAGACGACTCTCCTCCGGCGTATTGAACGGCGATGCCATAAAGTCATCCATATTCCGGCGAGCAAATTTCACGACGTTTTGCGTGTGGGTCGTCACGTTCTGCGAGACCGGATTACCCATCGCAGCCTGGAGCATTAAGCCGTTGGTGTTGGCCATTACGGCGCTGATGTTATAGACCGCATCACGCATCTGATCGTTATTTTCAGAGGCGACAACAATACGTTTAAAATTATTGTTATTTTTGACGGCGTCATAAACTGAATAGACGGTAATACCAAACAGCAAGGCAGCAAACAGCCCAATAATAAGGCTGACTGCGGTATAGATTTTAAGTTTTGTTAACATAGATTTTCACCTGCCGCGCACGAATTCATCGTACGCGGCGACGCCTGAAGAAAAGTGAATTAAACAGTTATGTACTCACATATTAAACAGAGTCATCTTCTGCATATTTTTGTAGACGTACATAGAGGCATTAAAGGCGAGCTCGGACATCTGTGACTCCGACACCAGCGTCACCAGCATGCTGGTATCGGCGCCGATGGCATCCTGCACTTTGACAATGGTGTCGTTAATCAACACGTCTCCGGTGAGATCCAGCGCGTCAAGTTGCTGCAGGTTCGTCCCCAGTTCGGCCTGGGCTTTGCCAAGGCGGTCAATACCCGCATCGATGGCGTTGCTGGCGGCGCTAAGTGCCGCATCCAACATGTCCCGATCATCCGGCAGCGTCGTTAATGCGGCGACGGCATCGTTCAATACCCTAAAAATATCATCAAATATCTCATCGCCGAGATGGCCCGTTTGCATTTCCGTTCCATCGGAAACGGTCTGTGTGCGCGCTTCATTACCCCCACGATAATTACCGACTTCATCAAACGCGGGCGTATCGGTTTTAAATCCGGAGAAAATATAGCGACCGCTACTGTCACGACTGTTTGCTAAATCCAGCAGATTTTCGCGGATCCCTTTTATCTCTTCACCCAGTGCCCGACGATCTTCAGCAGAATAGGTATCGCTTTTTGCCGCAATGATTTTTTCTTTCAGGGTGGTTGTCATAAGATTACCGACACCGTTCAGAATATTGTCCTGAAACTCCAGTGCGCTGCGCGCGCGGGAGCGCACGCTGCTGTACATCTCAAGCTTCGCCAGCGCGTCCTGATGTTTTACCGCATCGGTTGCGGCGGTCGGGTCGTCTGAGGCTTTGAGTAGCGTTTTACCTGCTGACATCCGCAGATAAGCGTCGTTACTCTGACTCATGCGCTTTGTCATCGACTCCGAACTTTGCTTGTACATATAAAGCGTACTTAATCGCATCATCTTTTCCTTATCGGATGGCCAGCAGGGCATCAAACATGGCGGTTGCCGTTTTCAGCAACTGCGCGCTACCGTTGTAGTACTGACGGAACATGTCCAGGTTGATATATTCCTCATCCATGTTGACCCCGGAGAGTGCCTGTTTGGTGTCAAATTTGGTGCGTAAATCACTTTCGGCGCTACTGGCATAGGATTTCACCTCGCGGGCGCTTTCACCGATCTTGCCCGCCAGGCTCGCATAGGCCGCACTCAGCGTGTCGTTGCCGATCAGCGCCTCCTCCTGGATTTTCAGCATTTCCTGGAGATTTTTGTTATTTCCCGGGCCACCCGCAGCGTCGTCAGATGCCGCAAACTCCTGGCCATTGGTTATCTTACGGCTGATGCCTTCGGCGGCCCCGGCCATAGGATTAAGGGTGAATTTATCCCCCGCTTCGGCAGTTGAAGGGAAGGGAAGGGTAATTTCGATGCCCTCAAACTTTAATACCCCAAGTGGCGCGGCGGGATCGAGAGGGACGGTACGACCATCAGCCCCTTTCACTATCCAGTCTGTACCATCGAAACTGATGTCATAGTTTTCCGACTTGACCTCTTTGAAATCAGTGACCTTGATATTATCCAGCGCATCGGTACCCCTGTTTTTGGCGTTCGCAATGGCTTTGATATCCGGCAGAGAGAAGAGATCGCCACCCGCCTCACCGTCCGGGGTGAATCCTGCTCGGTTCTGCTCGTTCATCCGGTGCGCCATCATAAAGGCGATCTGATCCAGATCCTGACGCGCGACGGTAAGATCCTCATTGCGGAATTTGAACAGCCCACCCAGACGCCCTTTGGTAATGGCGTTTTCATCCAGCGGCGATGCTTTGCCGTTAGCATCCACGTAGGAGACAATGGTCTTGTTGGGATCGGCATCCGACGGCGAGGTTTGCAGTTTATACGCAGTGCCGCCAGAGACCAGTGGACGCCCATCAGCCAGCGTGACGCTCACGCGGCCAGAAACCTGATCCTCGGTGACGGTAATCCCCAGATGCTCGCTCAGCCCTTCCAGCAGCGCGTCACGCTGGTCAAGCAGATCGGCAGGCGGCGTGCCATTTCCCTGTACGCGCTCCAGCTGTTTGTTGATCTCTGCCAGCTGTTCGGTGAAGCTGTTAATCTCCTTGGCGCTGCGCTCAATCTGGGTATTGGTGCTTTTTTCAAGGCCGGACAGGCGCTTGGCGCTGGCGTTATAGCGGTTCGCCAGCACGTCGAGGGAGGTAAATACCGCCGCACGCGCCGGGCCATCCGCCGGGTCACCGCTCAGCGTCGCCATATCCTTAAACAGCTTGCCCAGTGAAACCGAGACGTTATCCGACTCGTCCGCCAGCATGTTGTCGATATCCGCCAGCTGCTCCATCCGTCCGGTCAGGGAGGCGTAGCCGGACAGCGAATCCCGCAGTTGATTGTTGGCAAACGCATCATAGGCACGCTCGACACCGCTGGCGCGGGCACCGTAGCCATAAAAACCCTGCGCGGTCGACATGCCGCCGAGCTCACCGATAATCAGGTTGCGACGACTGTAGTTGGTAGACATACCGTTGGTCAGGTTATCGCCGGTCACCCGGATCGCAGCCTGCGCCACGCTGATGCCGTTTCTGGCTAAATTAAATAGGTTATTCATACGTTCTGGATATTCCCTGATTGCGGGCCCGGCATTCGCATCCGGGCCAGAAAGTTCATGACTCTGTTTATTTCATCGGTGATTCAAAAAATCTCTAAAACATCTTTTTCAGAAAATTTTGTCGATATCGTTTTTATAGGCATTTACGCCCTGCTGAATATCGCCTTTCACCTTCTGAATAATGGTGATGAGTTTTTTGGCGTAGGCCGGGTCTGTCGCATAGCCCCCCGCCTGCAGCGCTTTCGCTCCCTGCTCCGGTGAAGCAGACTGCGCCACACCGCGATAGCGAGGATTTTTGGTCAACAGTGCCGCGTAGTCTTTCAGCGCATGCTCATAGGAGTCATAGACGCGGAATGCCGCCTTCACCTTCTGCTTCACGCCGTTGATGTATTCCGTAGTGGTAATCTCGGTGGTTTTTCCGCGCCAGTCGCCGGTGGCCTTTATGCCGAACAGGTTGTGGCTCGGGGAGCCGTCGGCGGCCGGAATTTCACGTTTCCCCCAGCCGGACTCCAGCGCCGCCTGGGCCAGAATCAGATGCGGGTGCAGCCCGCTCTGGGCTGCCGCCTCCTGTGCCGGGCGCAACAGACGCGAGATAAACGGATGCGCGCCTTCAACTGGTTTCGCGAACGACACCGGGGCAGGCAAGCGCAGCGGCCCGGTGGCCGGAACAGAAGAAAGTCCGGGACGTGAAAAATCACGTCCCGGCGTGCTTACGACAGGCGCATCGCTCTCGCCACCCAGTTGACGAACGATAAGATCGGCAAAGCCGAGCTGACCACTCCCGGCAATATTTTGTGCAACCTGCTGATCGTGCATGGCGGTGTACATCTCGGCGGACTGGCTGTTCATCAGTTCGTCCTTAAAGGTGGCGTCGCGCATGCTTTTCATCATCATCTGCACGAAGATCCCTTCCATCTGCTTCGCCGCCGCCTTCAGTGCGCCGGGCGATTGCCGCCCGGCCTCCCGTTTCAGGTGGTCCAGCGAACGGACGTCAAAGGCGGGCTGGTCGAACTTATCGAAGGCATTCATCAGTTCACCTCCAGCTTCGCACGCAGACAGCCGGCGTTTTTCATCGCCTGCAGAACCGACATCAGCTCGTTTGGCGTGGCCCCCAGGCTGTTCAGGGCGCGGATCACCGCGTTCAGATCGGTGCTGCTGCGCACGTGCTGCAGCGAGCCACCGCTGTCGCGCACGGAGATGTCCGTCTGCGGCACCACCACCGTTTCACCGCCACCAAACGGTGTATCCGGCTGGCTGATAATGTTGTTCTGCATCACTTCTACCGTCAGCGAGCCGTGCGCGACCGCGCAGGAGTCCAGCGACACGTGGCGGTTCATCACCACCGATCCGGTTCGGGAATTCACGATGACTTTCGCATCCTGCACGTTCACCCGCAGGGGAATGTCCTGGATGTTCGCCAGAAAACGCACGCGCGAGGGGCCATCCGGCGGTGCAAAGAGACGCACGGTACGCGCATCTTCCGGGATAGCCGCCCCGCCGCTGTAGCGCTGATTAATGGCGTCGCTGATCTGCTGTGCCAGCGAGAAATCGCTCTCGTTAAGCTGCAACCGGACAATGCTCTGGGTGGCAAAATCGTTCGGCACCTCGCGCTCGACGGTCGCCCCGCCGCTGATACGCCCGCCGTTGAGCTGGTTGACCTGTACGCGGCTGCCGCCCGCCTGCGCGCCTGCGCCGGAAATCAGGATGTTGCCCTGGGCAATGGCGTAGATCTGGTTATCCGCACCTTTCAGCGGGGTCATCAGCAGCGTGCCGCCGCGCAGGCTTTTGGCGTTACCGACCGAGGAGACCACGATGTCCAGCTTGTCGCCCGGACGGGCAAACGGCGGCAGCTCGGCGGTGACCATCACCGCCGCGATATTTTTCAGCTGCATGTTGGTGCCCGCCGGCACGGTGATCCCCAGCTGCGAGAGCATATTGTTGAGGCTTTGCCCGGTAAACGGTGCCTGCATGGTCTGGTCGCCCGTGCCGTCCAGACCCACGATCAGGCCATAGCCCATCAGGGAGTTGGAGCGAACGCCCTGCACCGTCGCCAGATCGCGAATGCGATCCGCGCTGGCGGTTTTGGGTACGACCAGCATCATGCCGTAGAGCAGGATGCTGAGGAAAAACAGGATAGATTCTTTTTTCATGGTCTTATCAGAATGGAGAAAGGTTCAGGAACAGGCGCTGCAGCCAGCCCATGTTCTGCGCTTCGTTGATGTAGCCGTTGCCGACATACTCGATCCGCGCGTCCGCCACCTGGGTGGAGGGCACGGTATTCCCGCCACTGATAAACCGCGGATTCACCACGCCGGAAAAACGGATAAATTCCGTGCCCTGGTTAATGGCGATCTGCTTTTCGCCCACCACGCGCAGGTTACCGTTAGGCAGAAGCTCATTTACGGTCACGGTGATCGTCCCGGTAAAGGTGTTTCGCGCCGCGGCGCCGCCCTTGCCGGAAAAATCATTTTTGCCTTCGGCTTCAAAATCCGCTTTGCCGTCACCCAGCCAGCTGTTGAGCTTTGTGGGTACCGCGATCAGCCCCATCCCGGCCGATCCATTACGGTTGGCACTGGCGGAGGAACTTTTGCTGGCGCTCACGTTCTCCTGCAGCAGGATCGTCAGCGTATCGCCTACGTTACGCGGGCGGCGGTCTTCGAACATCGGCTGATAGCCGTAGTTCATGCCCTGCCCCGCCTGAAACAGCGAGCCGCCGGTCGCTGCCGGTGCCATCGGTAATGGTGTTGCCGTCGTCGGACCTTCAACGAGCTTGTTTTGCATAATGTGCGCACAGCCGCTCAACAGCAGCACGCTCGCCGCCAGTGCGCAACGACGCGCGACGACAGGGGTATTCATTAAGAGTGTTTTCATTTCAGTGTCGATAAAATATCTGGCCGCTCGTGCGGCCAGAAAGAGGACATTACAGCTGGGAAAGACGCTGCAGCATCTGGTCCGATGCTGAAACCGCTTTGCTGTTGATTTCGTAGGCGCGCTGCACCTGAATCATCGTCACCAGCTCTTCCGCCACGTTGACGTTGGAGGTTTCGACGTAGCTCTGCTTCAGCGTGCCCGCGCTTTCCATGCCTGGGTTCAGTTCATTCGGCGCGCCGGAAGACTGGGTCTCTTTGTAGAGATTGCCGCCGATGCTTTCGAGCCCCGCGTTGTTGACGAAGGTGGTCAGCGTCAGCTGGCCGATCTGTTGCTCTTCAGCCTGACCGGGCACTTTCACGCTGACGATACCGTCGCTGCCAATCGTTAGCTTTTGCGCATCCTGAGGAATAACGATGCCCGGTTGGATCGGATAACCTTCTGCATTCGTTAACTGCCCGTCAGGGCTTTTGCCAAAATGCCCATCGCGGGTGTAGGCGGTGCTGCCGTCTGGCATCTGCACCTGGAAGAAACCTTCCCCTTCGATAGCCACGTCATACTCGTCACCGGTCGAGTTCATTCCACCCTGAGTGTGTACCCGCTGGGTGGAAACAGGACGCACGCCGGTACCCAGTTGCAGACCACTCGGCAGGGTGTTCTGCTCGGTGGACTGGGCGCCTGGCTGGCGCATGTTCTGATAGAGCAGATCCTGGAACACGGCGCGCTGGCGCTTAAAGCCGTTGGTATTGACGTTCGCCAGATTGTTGGAAATAACGTCCATATTGAGCTGCTGTGCTTCCAGCCCGGTTTTCGCGATCCATAAAGAACGAATCATGTTGTAACTCCTTGCGCGAACTTAGCTCACGCTTAATAGCTGGTTAGCCTTCTGGGCATTTTCGTCGGCGGTGCGAATGACCTTCATGTTCATGTCAAAGCCACGGGAGTTGGCGATCATCTGGGTCATCGCGTGCACCGGACTGACGTTGCTGCCTTCGATGGCTTCCGGCGTCAGGCGCAGAGTTTCATCCTGTGCCAGCACATCGCCCGCGGCTGACCGAAACAGACCGTCGTCACCGTGCTGCAGGGCATTGATTTCCGCGTTGACCAGCTTAATGCGCCCGACAGGGACCAGAGCCGTGGGGTCATCGCCCATACCGAGCGCGGAGACGGTGCCGTCCGTACCGATAGTGATATGTGACTGCGGCGGCACTTCCAGTGGGCCACCATCCCCCATTAGCGGACGGCCGTTGACGCTGAGCGCTCCGTCTTGATCCACCTCGATTGCGCCGTTGCGGGTATAACCTTCGCTGCCGTCATCCAACGCCACCGCCAGCCAGCCGTTTTGCGGCAGTGCCACGTCCAGGCTGCGCCCGGTGTGGGTGATGGGCCCCATGGTGGTGTCGTGAAAGGGGGTGGATTCCGCCACCAGCGCGCGCGTACGCAGGGTTTCGCCTTCGATGGGTACCGAGCGAAACGCAGCAAGCTGAGAGCGGAAACCGGCGGTAGAGCTGTTCGCCAGATTATTTGAGGTGACCGCCTGGCGGTTGAGCGCCGCGTTGGCGGCACTCATGGCGGTATAGATAGCGCGATCCATCACTCAGCCTTAACGCAGGTTAACCAGCGTCTGCAGGATCTCAGACTGGGTTTTGATGGTTTGCGAGTTGGACTGGTAGTTACGCTGGTAGACGATCATGTTGACCATTTCGTCGCCCAGGTTCACGTTGGAGGACTCCAGCATACCGCCATCGATATCTCCGAAGCTGCCGGTGCCCGATGTTCCCAGAAACGGCTGGCCGGACTGCACGGTTTCCGCCCACAGGTTGTTGCCCTGCTGTTCCAGACCGCCCGAATTGGCAAAGTCTGCCAGCACCACCTGCGCGACGGTCTGACGCTTGCCGTTGCCGTAGATGGCAATCACTTCGCCCGTGTCACTGACCTGATAGGTACTAAATTTACCCGGCGCCTGACCGTCAATTTCGTCGAGCATGACCTGGGTATCGCTGGCGTTTTGGGTAATATTCAGATCAATATTCACATTCAGCGCTGCTGAGCCGTTGTAAGCGGACCCTATGACGTTCAATGTCACCGGCGCGGTAAGTTTGCCATCGGTCCCAAACGTAAGCGTCTGCACACTCCACGCATCCGTACCCGTGCCCGGCGCGGTGGAATCCTGGGCATGTGCCTGCCACTTCCCTTCCGCGGTATGCACGTAGTAGACCTTAATTGCATGCTTATTACCCAGGCTGTCGGTGGCGGTGACTTCACTGACATAGTTGTAGGTGTCTGCATTGTCAGGATCAAAGACCGGTGTCGCGGGGATAATTTTATCATCAGACTTCAGGTTGCCGGTCACGGAGCCTGCGGTTGACGCTGCTGGCGGCATGTCATCCTTTGGAATGCGGATCGGCCCCACCTGCGCGCCCGGGTTGATCACCCCGTCCGTCGCCTGGTAGCCGGTTAAAAACATCCCGTTGGTTTTGTTGACGATAAAGCCGTTCTGGTCTTGCTCAAACTGACCGTTACGGCCATAGAACACGCTGCCCGCCTGATCGACCATGCGGAAAAAGCCGCGACCGGAAATCCCCATATCCAGCGCGGAGGCGCCGTTCATTAGCCCGCCGTCGCCCATATTCTGATTGACGCCCGCAACCTGCACCCCCATCCCGGTCGAACCGGCAAAGATATCGGCGAAGGAGACGGAGCCTGCTTTAAACCCTACGGTCTGGGAGTTGGCAATATTGTTACCCACGACATCCAGCGCTTTTGCTGCGGCACTCAGACCGCTAAGACCTTGTGAAAAACCCATAATTAATTTCCAGAAAGTAATGACTATTTTTGAATGACAACAACCTGGCCCATGCCGATCGGATCGTTGTTCACCAGATGCAGAATCGGCCCGTTCGGATCCATCGTGACGCCCTGCACCTGGTCCGGTACCAGACCAACCACTTCCGGTTTTTCCCCCTCAGGGTTGCTGGCTTCAAAGGAGAGGGTGTATTCCCTGTCATGCGGCGGCCCCGGCTCCGGCTTGAAGTTTTCCAGGTCGTCGAGGTTGTAGGTATTAATCCCCTTCTTCACATTTTTCAGCTCTGCGGTATACGCCTTGTCGCCGTCGTGCAGGGTGACGGTCACCGTTTCGGCATCACCCGCTAATACGAAGTGGAAGTCGTCCGAGCCGCCAGGACGATCCGCACCGACCTGATGAATACCAATGCCCTCTGGCTCGCCGAAGGAGACCTTCGCCTCCCCTTCAATCAGCACGCTGCGGCCTACCCAGGAGGAAGCGCTCATGCTGCCGAGCTGAACCATCATCGCCTGCACACCCGCCACGGAGCCGTTGAGTTTTTCCACGCCCGCAGTCATGTTGATCTGCGCCAGCTGCGAAGTGAGCTGGTTGTTATCCATCGGGTTGGTGGGATCCTGATTTTTCATCTGCGCGACTAGCAGGGTCATAAACTGATTTGACAGATCTGCCGCGCTGTTGCCGCTACCAATGCCACTTGAGCCATCGTTGTTGTTAATTGAAGAGACCGCCATATGCGTCCTTACTGACCAAGAGTTAATGTTTTCAGCAGCAGACTTTTGGCGGAGTTCATCACTTCCACGTTGGCCTGGTAGCTGCGGGAAGCCGAAATGGTGTTGACCATCTCGTTCATGACGTTAACGTTCGGCATACGCACATAGCCCTGCTCGTCGGCCAGCGGATTGCCCGGCTCGTAGACCAGACGATCCGGTGCGCTGCTTTCCACCACGTCACTCACCTGAACGCCGCCGATCTCCTGCCCGACAGCGTTGTCGACACGGAAAACCACCTGACGGGCGCGATACGGCTGGCCGTCTGGCCCCGCCACGCTGTCAGCGTTCGCCATGTTACTGGCGCTGACGTTGAGGCGTCGGGACTGGGCAGCCATTGCCGATCCCGAAATATCAAATACGCTAAAAAGTGACATCGTTTATTACCCCTGACTTAACACTGACATCATTTTCTTAATATCCGCGCCCAGGAAGGTCAGGCTCGACTGGTATTTCATGGCGTTATCCGCGAAATTCACACGCTCACGATCCATATCCACGGTATTACCGTCGACGCTCGGCTGATCCGGCACGCGATAAAGCAGTTGACTGTCATCAAAAGGCTTTGCTTTCGCTTCAATATGCCGCTGAGACGTCAACGAAAGTGAGACCGGTGATTTGGCCATCGAATTATTTTCCATGGCCTGTTTTAACTGCCCGGTAAAATCGATATCTCGCGCCTGATAGCCTGGCGTATCCGCATTTGCAATATTCGACGCCAGAATATCCTGACGGCGCGACAGCAAACCTAATGCCTGCTGCTGAAAGCGAAAGGCGTCATCGAGTTTATTCATAACGATAGAGTTCCTGCTTCGCATTATTTAAACTGCGTTAGTGTAGTCACCGTGGGTGAAATATCACACTGCAAAGACCCGACACAAATAGGCGCATTTAGGGAAATAGAACGAGCCAGAGAAAAGTTAAAACAATGATTAATTTAATTACCGCCAAAGATGTCACTATTTAATTCAATAAAACCCCTCGCGGAACGTATATAATTTATCCACTTTTTTATTATCATCCCGCTCTATAAAGGCAATACGATGAAGTTGCGATTATTCAGCCCGACAGTAGCCGTTTTACTGTGTTCGGCCTCCGCCCTCGCCAGCGTTCCGTCAACCCAAACGGCAAAACAGCGCCTGTTGCTCAAGCTAGATGCCTTGATTCAGCAACCCGAATCGGGGCCTGATATCGTCCGCACGGTTTCGCTGCTCGCCACCCCCGCGCAGCTGGAGGCCGTCTGCGATAACCCGGAACTGAGCCTGGTCGGGCGTGACAGTCGCCTTACCGGCAAACGCACCGTGCTGGCGCAGTGTGGGCCTCGTCGCCACTTCCTTCCCGTGCGCCTCAGTGCTCAGGGCACATGGTGGATTGCCAGCCAGAGTCTGCCGGGCGGGGCCATTGTTCAGCGCAGCGATATTGAGCCCGTCACTGGCAATCTTGACCACCAGCCCGCCGGCCTGATTTTCAATCCCGACGAAATAGTGGGCCAGCGCCTGACGCGCGCTGTTGTCGCCGGTAAACCGCTGCTGGAAAATCAGCTCCGACAGCAATGGCGGCTGCGCGCCGGGCAGACAGTGGACCTGGTCACCACCGGCTCCGGCTTTCGTATTCGCAGCCAGGGAAAGGCGTTAAACAACGCGGCGGTGGATGAGACGCTGAAAGTGAAAACCGCTGGCGGGCGCACCGTGAGCGGGAAAGTCGATTCGTCAGGACAGGTCATCATTATTTCACAACAATAAATTTTAGGTTTTTTGTGAATCACCGATGAAAGAAGTATCAGTCACATAAAATCATTATCTGTGAGGACAATTATGAGCATCTCCAGCAGCCAGAACACTGCGCCGATTACGAAAATCGCGCCCACTCAGGATTTGCGCGCGCGTATTCACCCGCAGGACGGCGACGTGTCAGCTAACGTGACGCAGCCGCGTCAGGATGACAAAACCGACGTCACCCTGACCACACTGACGAAAAAGATCCAGAACGATGACAGCCGCGATATTGACTACGCGCGCGTCGAGGCGATCCGCACCGCGCTGGCGACAGGGTCGCTGCGCATAGAGCCTGAGAAAATTGCGCAGGCCATGGTGCAGGATATATTTCAGTTTTAACCGCAAGCAGGACCGTTATGGACAAGCTTTATCCCATTCTCACGCAAATGAAAACGTCTCTGGATGAACTGGAGGCGATCATGATTGAAGAGGTCAATCAGCTCAACCGTGCGCAGATAAACCCGGTTTCTCTGCAGGTGCTGGCAGACAATAAAAATCAGCTTCTGACGACCATTCAATATTATGACGACATGCGCCGCCAGCAGGAGCAGCACAGTGCCACGCAGGCCCCCTACCCTGGCCACGGAAAACTGTTCTCGAGCTGGCAGCAGGTCAATGAAAAAGTGCGCAACACGAAAGCGCTCAATCAACAGGTGGAATCGCTGCTGCAGAGTCATATGAAGAAGAACCAGCACATTCAAAAAGCGATTGACCACGTAGTGCGCAACAGTTCGCTTTACGGCCCGGCGGGGGAATCCAGCCAGGTTTCTGGCGGCCACAAATACAACATCAGCATCTGACCCATTCTGTCTGCGTTGTCCTCTTTGCTCGCCTCTGGCGAGCTTTTTTTTACCCGGGAAGCAGGAACAGATGCCCCTCCCCCAAAGGAGGGGAAGGCCATCCGTACATGTTTTTTGAAACAAAGAGAGGAATTAAACCGCGGTATACGCTTTCGCTGAGGCGCTGGATTTACGCATGGTGGACAGTTCGGTGCCAAGCGTGGAGAGGCGGTCCTGAATGGCACGCGAGAGGCGTGCATCAACATCCAGCAGCTGCCCCAGCTGCCCCACCACCTGCTGTTTATTGTGTTGTGCCAGCTGGGTCAAATCGATTTCACACAGCGTTCTCATGCCGATGGAATAGGCCGCCGACTCCTCTACAAATGCGTCCCACTCACCGTCTTCGGCCTGTCGCAGGAGCGTCGCATTGCTCACCAGCATCTGCTCAATAAGTGACAGTACTGCGTTATCCATGTTTCACCTGCTTGTTTTCCGGGTTGATGGCCTGCCAGGTTTCCTGCATCTCCGTCATCAGCGAAATCAGATGCGGCAGGTTTTCACCGGATTTGTTGAGATTCGCCTCCAGCAGCGTGCGCGAAATATATTCGTACAGGCTCTCCAGCTCGGCGGCAATCTGCCCGCCCTTTTCGTGGTCCAGCCCGGCACGCAGGCCGTTGTCGATAATGTTAATCGCGCGGGAGATCATCTCCCCACGGCGGGCAATATTGCCGGACTGAAAGTAGATTTCCGCCCGACGCATGGCGTTGATGGCACCGTCATACAGCAAGACAATCAGTTGGTGCGGTGTGGCGCCCGCAATCTGGCTGTCCAGCGAGACAGCGGTATAGGCGTTATAGCCATTGTTGGTGTACATCGTAAAATCCTGCCGGGCAGTATCCTGCCCGGATTATGATAAAAATTAAATCAACCCTGCCAGCGAACCCTGTAGCTGACTGCTCATGTTGTTCATATCGCTTATCACCTTGTCGAGACGCTGAAACTCTTTTTCCTTGCGCGCCATAGCCTCTTCAATACGCCGTTCCATAGCCGTGATTTGTTTGCCGATACGTTTATCCTGCTCTCGCAGCGACTCAAGGGCGGTTTCGATCACGCCCTCTTTTTTGGTGATGGCGTCTTTATCCCCGAGGTAGGTATCAAAAATACCCTCCATGCGATCTTTGATACCCTCTTTACCGTCTTTGCCCAGGAACAGCGCTTCCACCGCTTTAGGGTTGTCTTTCAGCGCCGCATCCAGCTTTTTGGTATCAATCGACAACTCCCCCAGATTCCCGCCACGCTCGTCGCCAATCTTGCCATCAAACTTCACGGTAATACCGATACTGCCGAGCGACTGTATAACGGCGTCGGCATCGGGATAGTTCCCCCCCACGGTCGCTTTAAGCTGACTGGTGAGGCGGCGAAGTGAGCCATCGCTGAAGAGCGCGCCGTTGGTAGTTGCGGGAGCCGTTGACTGGCTGTCGCGATCCGGGGCGGTATATTTGGTGGCGCTGGCGACGGTGCTGAGGTAGCTGTTGTAATTCTTTACGAATTCCTCAATCAGCGTTTTCACTTTTGAAGTGTCTTCGGTGATGGTGAGAGATTCGGTTTTGTAGCTCTGCGGGTCGTCTGCGGGGAGTCCAGGGTCCTTCAATTCGGAGACTTCTCGTAGTTCCAGCGTCACACCGGTGATCATATCGTTGATGGTGTTTGAACTGCGGGTAACGAGTTTTCCGTTCAGAACAAGTTCGGCATTCTGCGATTCGGTTTCAACGTCCGCACCTTCGAGCTTCTTCTGGAAATCAGTATCAGTGCTCGTCACGTTGATAGTCATATCACCGGCCTCACCGGTCTTTTTCGAGGTCAGCACCAGCTTATGCTTCCCGTCCTCGAGGGTGATTACTTCCGCAACCACATCACCTTTCTGCTCATTAATTTTTTTTGCAATCTGATCGAGAGAGGTTTCATCCTGAGCTAAATTCACCTCCAGCGGTTTTTCACCCTCTTTCAGGGTGATTGTCACCTTCGCACTCGCCTTACCCATCGGTTTATCACGCGTGTTATTCTCGACCGCCAACTGATGCGCTTTCGCCAGCTGTTTTACGGCAACAGAATAGCTGTTAGGGATCGCCCCGCTACCTGCCGTGGCCTTGAAGGTTTTATTGTCGCTGACGCTGACGCCGTTGAACCCTTCATTCTCAAGCTTACCGAGATTGTCCTTCATGGTACTCAACGCGCTGGAGATAGACCCCCAGGCGGAAATCTGCCCCTGAAAGGTGCTTTGCTTTTGCAAATAGGGGTTCAGCTTTTGGCTAATACCCTCACGCTCCACCGCCAGCCACTGGTCGAACGGCAGGTTAGAACCAACGCCTAAGAAATTGGTTGATGCCATAATAAAATGTTCCTCTTGTAATAGGTTAGCCTGTCACTATTCCTATCGGGTAATAGAGACGTAAGTTTAATTTTTCATTTATACGTCAACAATGATTACCCTTCTCCAGAACAGAATTGTGGGCTTATTACGCTATTGCGTTGGGCTAGTTGTGTAATTAATGTCAGTTGTGAGCGTATTTCTTTGGTTTATAAAAAACCTAAAAAAATAATTTAGTCATTTTTATTTCCCCCGATGAATTCAGTATGCGCATCAACGAACGCATAGCACATACAGTTATTATCACTTAAAAGGATATAAACAATGGCACAGGTCATTAATACCAACGCGCTGAGCCTGATGGCTCAGAACAACCTGAACAAATCCCAGTCTTCCCTGGGCACCGCGATTCAGCGCCTCTCTTCCGGTATGCGTATTAACAGCGCAAAAGACGATGCTGCGGGTCTGGCGATTTCCAACCGCTTCACCTCTTCTATCCGCGGTATGACTCAGGCGGCGCGTAATGCTAATGACGGTATCTCACTGGCGCAGACCACCGAAGGTGCGCTGGAAGAAGTGACCGAAAATATGCAGCGTATCCGTGAGCTGACCGTGCAGGCGAAAAATGGTACCAACTCCGATAGCGACCTGGACTCCATCAAGAAAGAGATCGGTACCCGTCTGGAAGAAATTAGCCGCGTTGCGGAAGTGACCAACTTCAACGGCGTGAAAGTGTTCGACGGCTCTCAGGACGAAATTTCCATTCAGATCGGCGATAAAGACGGCGATACCATCGACATCAAACTGAACAAGCTGGACATGGAAACTCTGGGTCTGGATAAATTTATGGATGATTTCGCGGATATCGGGATTACCATGAATGGGGCAGGTATTGCGAGCAGCCAATATGATCAAGCAGCAACTAAGCTTACAGCTGATCTCGTCACTGGCATCGACTCACCAGCTAATGGCAAGTGGAAATACACTGCTGCAGAAGCTGATTTATTCAAAACGGCAATACAAAACAAATCAGGCACAGCTCCTACCGGTGATGTTGAAGTGTATCAGCTCAATGGCGAAGTTTTTGCTTACGATGTTGCCGCTGAAAAAATGTATAAAGTCGATGTTACTGCAATTACATTCGCTGAGCACGATGTCGATAACACAAAAGCTAAAGTGACTGCAGTGGCTGGAACTGGCCTGGAAGAACTCGGAGCTGAAGATACGGACATGCTGCTGACGGGCCCATCTGACTTAAACGCAGGTTCGTCCACTCCACTTGGTGACGGAGCTGTAGTTAATAAAGCAGGTGGTGGTACTCTGACCCTTAATGCCACTAAACTCGACGAAATTGCAGAAGAAGCCTTCGGTACGGGTCAGACAGCTGAAAATTCAGGCATGAAGCTGATCAAGATGACCAGTGCTGGTGGACCCGAACGTTACTTTGCGTACGGCGAGGATACTTCTGGTACTAAAATATTACAAGAAATCACATTTAGTGCTGCTGATGTGCCAGCGGCAGCTGATGTCCGTCCTGCCGACAGCGACCTTGTTCTGAAAGAGTTTGGTGCGGTGGCAGCTGATGGCCTGCTGGCCGACCTGGATGCCGCCCTGACCAAAGTCGCTGACTTCCGTGCCGACCTGGGTGCCGTTCAGAACCGCTTCAGCTCCATCATTGCGAACCTGAACACCAACATCATTAACACCACCGAAGCGCGTTCTCGTATTCAGGACGCTGACTTCTCCGTGGAAGTGTCCGCCATGAGCCGTGCAAACATCCTGCAGCAGGCTGGCGTGTCCGTACTGGCCCAGGCCAACCAGGTTCCGCAGAACGTGCTGTCCCTGCTGCGTTAATCTGCGTAACCCCCTCAAACACTTACGCGCATGTCCTCCATGCGCGGTTGCCCTCCCAGGTGGAGGGCTTTTTTTATTCGATAAACGCCCGTCCTTCCTGCGTGTGTATCCAGCGCGGGAACTTCAGTCGTTCGGCAAAATAGCCGGTCAGGTCGTACAGTAAATCCATCATCACCCGTGCGCTATTGTCAGAGAGCCCTCCCCCCAGCAGCTGTTGGGTAATCACTTCGCAGTAGTGGCAAAGCTGATCGGTTTCCGGGTTAAATTCCGGGTACGTTACGGGTTCACTGTCTACAGTCAAAAAGTCCACCAGATGGGGCGGAATCGGGTCGGTCAGCGTCGGTTTAAGTAGGGCCAGACAGGCGCTTAAGCGACCGCATAATGCTGCTTTTACGACGGGATCGCGCTCTTCCAACAACGCGTCGCAAAAACGTTCGCAGTGGTCGGCAAGATCGGTGAAATCGGTATGATGGTCGAACGGGGTGGTGAAAAGATGTTGTAAAGCCATAGCGTAACCTCCAGAAAATGGTATGCGTTGTCCCCAGTGCATTTTTCAGGAGGTCAATCCCGACGCCAGCTGTGGCTGACGTGCGTGCACATTACGCCCGGCGATAAGGGATGAACAGAGGGTCATTCGGGAGAAATTTAAACTTGCGAGGCGTCTTCAGAAAAGCGAAAAAAATGGGATGAAAAGCATGAAGTCTGGTGCTGTATTTTCCCCCGCACCCCAGCCCTCTCCCTCAAGGGAGAGGGCGTATTCGGTGCAGTTCGTCGGCCGGGCAAGCGCAGCGCCGCCCGGCAAAAACGAAAATTAAACGTTAAACCGCTTCACCACGCTTTCCAGCTCCATGGACTGCTCTTCCATCGCTTTCGCCGCCGACGACAGTTCCGCTACCAGCGTCGTATTCTGCTGGGTCGCCCCTTCGAGCTGGCAAACCGCGACGTTGACCTGTTCGATACCCGCACGCTGTTCACGGCTGGCGGTCTTGACCTCTTCCATCAGGGTGGAGACCTCCCCCACGGACGTTACCAGCGCATTCATCGTCTCTCCGGCATCCTGCACCAGGCGACTGCCGTCCTGTACGCCGCTCACGGCCTCGTTAATCAGCTCGCGGATCTCCTTCGCGGAGCTGGAGGAACGCAAGGCGAGATTACGGACTTCTGTGGCCACCACGGCAAACCCGCGCCCCTGCTCACCGGCACGCGCGGCCTCCACCGCCGCATTCAGCGCCAGAATATTGGTCTGGTAGGCGATACCGTCAATCACGCCGACAATATCCGCCACCCGCGCTGAAGACGATTCAATATGGCCCATTTTGTCCACCGCCGCGTTCATTAGCGCTGCGCCGCGCCGGGCAATTCCTGCCGCCTGCGTCGCCAGCCTGTCGGCATGCTCTGCGTTATCCGCATTGTTGGCCACGATACCGGCAATCTCCTCCATCGACGCTGCCGTTTGCGTGAGCGAAGCAGACTGCTCTTCGGTACGCGACGAAAGCGACAGGTTGCCGTCGGCAATCTGGTGCGATGCCGCGGCAATGGTCCGGGTGCTGGCCCCGACCTGTTGCAAAAGTCCCTGAAGATAATTCATAAACGTGTTCACGTGGGTGGCAATCGCGTTCAGCTCCTGTGTACCGCTCTCAGGAAGACGGCGCGTCAAATCAGCACCGCCAGCAGAGAGCGCAGCGAGACGCTCTCCCACCCCCTGAAGATTACGCATCAGGATGCGAACGCTCAGGAGCAGTACGCCAGCCAGCAGAAGCAGAAGCGGGATCTGCACCATTGCCAGACGCACTAAAATATCGCGGGTCTGCTTGCTTAGCACGCTGCTCCGGGTATCGGTCGCCACAAACCACGGACTGCCGGCAATCGGATAGAGAAAGATGGTGTGTTCGCCATCCTCAGCGTCATAGGTTTGCTCACTGTGACCGTCCACCTGCCGGCTTAACATCGCCTGCAGCAGGGCAATCTCTTTGCCGGGGATCTCGCTGATGTTTTTCAGCGCCGGCGTATTATCCGTTGCTCGGCTGTAAGCCACAATTTTGCCGCTGGCCTCTACAATCAGCACGCCACCTTCCAGAGGTTCAGCCATTTTACGGGCAAGCTGATTGAAGAAGCCCAGCGTGACGTCAAGCGTCGCCACCCCCCATAGCTGGCCATCACGATAAATGGGCATCGCGCAGTTGGTGCGCGGCTGAGGACTCGCCGCATCCATATAGGCCTCAGCCCAGGCGCACTGTCCTTTCGCCGCGCGCATCCCCGCCTTAAACCACGGCTGCTGCCAGTAGGCCGGGGCATCAGGCTGATTCCAGGTGGTATTCAGACGCAGCGTTTTTTGCGCGTCGCGGGCAAAGAAGGTGCTGTACTTTTCGATACCAGGCTCTCGCTTCCCCGGCAGCGGCCACACGCCGCCGCCGAAGAGAGTGGCATCGCCGTACTGATCAACCAGCGCAGGAAGCAAACGATCGATATCCGCGCTATCCAGCCGCGAGACGGTTTCAGTAATAGTGCGCTGCTGCGCCTCTACGCGAGACATCAGTTGCGTAATGGCGGCAGCCTGCTCACCAATTTCATGGTGGACGCGCCGGTATTCGTTTTTCAGCAATTGGGGTGCGACAAAATTCAGCACGACCCAGACGGTGAGTGCCGTAAGCAATAAAAAGAAAGCAGAGACCAGTAAGAAGGCTCTACTTTGAAGTGACGTAAACATAAATAACAACTCTAAAAGAAAAAATTTAAGGTGGAATTATTGATGGCGAGGATTAGCCCTTCACCCGCTGCGTTAACGCATTCGCCACCGTATACACTTCTTCAATCAACACGCTGTTATTGTGCGCAACGGATGGCACACCGCTTTGTGCCTGCATCATCGCATCGTCAATTAAGGCTCTGAGCTCTTTCGAAGAGCGCGCGCAACGGCTGGCCAGATTGCGTGACTCCACAGCAAAAACACTCTCTTCATTATCCATCGAGTAGCTGTAGGCCCGGCTGGCAAGCTGTACCAGCGTGCCGCTGCTGTTGGCAATGTTCAGAGCAGCATCATTCAACGCCCCCATCGCCTGGACGACATGGGTCGCACTTTCGCTCAGCGTTGCCAGGGTATTCGGATTGGCCTCAGGAACCCGCAGCAAACGCTCATTTTCCTGGGCAATAGTCATGGCAGCGCGTGCAATCACATTCACCTGCTCGCCGATATCTTTCATCAGCGGTGGTAAATGCGCTCCCTGATCGCTTTTTAACTGTGTGGGGAGTTCTTCATTCAGACGAGAAAGATGAAGGTTGAGGCTTCGCAGTAGCGTGAGCGTAGAAACCAGCAGCAGGGCCGCCAGCGGCCAGGGCTTGTGCAGGAGAATCCCTGGTCGTTCCCCCATGCGACGGGTGGGTACGTCAATGGCCAGCTGCCACGGCGTATCAGCAATTGGCACAACCACCAGCGTATGTTCTCCGCTGGCGCTACGAAAACGGGTATGTCGCAACCCCTCTCCGGACTGAGCCAGAAGCGAACGTAGCGGCACTGCCATCGGCAGGTCAGTATCGTTAAGGGATTGCACATTGGGCGCCCCTGCGGCATCACCAATAATGCGTCCTGTATCCTCCACCATCCAGGCCCGGCCCCCCAGACGCTCGCCCATCTCTTTAACCAGCGCATTGAAGAACTGACGATGGCTCCCCGCCTCTTCCGCCACGTCGGTTTCCCCCGGAGGCCCCTTGTCCATGGCGAAGCTTTTCAGGGTCACGACACTTTCGGTCACCGTGCGCTGCTGTGCTTCAACACGATCGAGCTGTTCACGTAACTGGGTCGCGAGGGTGTCAACCTGCGTGCGCAGGCGCTGCCCTTCGGTGCGGATAAACCAGGGCATGATGCCGGTCTGCACCAGAATCAGGAGTGTAATAAAGATAATGATCAGTATGACTGTGAAAACCATGTATTTAGCGCCTGTACGTTAAACGGCAGCACGACGCTGCCTCAACAGGGCTATTTTATTATGCGGGGGTCAGGAAATATGCTCTTCAAACCGTTGATAACAGCGCATTCCTGTTATCCATCGATAAAAATAATTTTGCGCACACTCTGCCAGCGCTTAACCAGCCAGCCATCGACGCTATAGCAGGTTCCGCCCAGGCTCATCAGTACCAGCCCCAGAACGATATAAAGCGCTTCTGGCAGGTAAAAGAGCCAGCTCAGCCAGGCTATCAGGTTAAGCCCCGGTGGAATAGTGTAAATACCAATCGTGACCAGTGCGACGCTGCTGATTATCATCAGCGTCAGTGCACTAAAACGGGTGAATAAACCCAGCGTTAACAGCATCCCCATAAAACATTCAAGAAATGCCACGACCACCGCCATCACCGCAGGAAAAGGAATACCGGCATCGTGCAGGGTACCCAGCATCAGCAACTGGTTCTCAGGAACAAATAACTTATTAAACCCGGCCGTAAAGAAAAAGATCCCCATCACCAGGCGGCAAATAAAGACCGGCAACATCGCAGGGGTATCTGACGTCTGTAAACAACGCGTGAGAGTGAACATTAGCCTTCCTTGTAAAATATTTACTGTTTAATAAATTCAATGACATGTGTTTACAACAGTATAAATTGATGGTCTTCTTGCGCAACCATTCCCATACATTCTTCCCTACAATTAATAATCTTTGTCATATTAATTTTTATTAACTCAAGACATTGATTACCTCTCCCCAGCAAAGCCTTGCGCCTGGCGGCCTGACCGCTCCAAAGGTAAGCAATTGGTTTTAATATGATTAAAATTACATTCACTTCACCAGACAATTAGCAAGGTTATTTTACCACCGATTAATAACCTTAAAGTGGGTATGGCTGTTATTACTTAGTGGTTGCAAAAAAATGAAGTACGACATAAAAAGCATGTCGCTCTGACCACTCGCTAGCAATAAAGTGGAATCATTACTATTAATTACAATAGCCAACAGCGATACCCATTACACCAGAAGAATCAAATAACTATGCTCAATTACATCGCGATTGGAACAGGCGTGACGCTGGATCTTCAGACGCGCACGCTTGCCCGCACGGACCGGGAAGCCAACGTCACGCTCCCCCAAAGTGCCTGCCTGTGCCTCGCCGCCATGGCGGAAGCACAGGGCGAGGTGCTGTCGCAGGAACAGCTGATGGATATAGGCTGGCGCAGCGCTGGCGTGGAAGTCACAGAAAACAGTGTACGAGTGATGATAACAAAACTTCGCCGCGCATTTGCCCAGCTTGAGGTGCACGAAACAGTCACCCTCGTCGCCGTAACGCGCAGCGGTTACCGGCTGGTCGTACGGGAAAACGGTGCGGAGCAGCCTGCACCAGACGCGAAGTCACCTGTGCTGCTCGCCGAAACAGACACGACAACCTCCCCAACCGTTACCCCTGCCCTACCGCGCGCACGTCAATCCATTACGCTTGCTGTGGGTGTCACCCTCGCCGGTCTGTTCGCGGGCGTGGGTCTGGCTATTTTACTGCGAAACCTTTTCTTCTTTAGCCCAATCCCTGTGCATTTTGTCCCGTGGAATGGACCCGGCATACCGCCTGGTGCGGAAGTGCTGGTTCAGCAGAGCGACCAGAACAAACAAGCGCTTATTGAAGCCACGCTGCAAACCTATAAGCAACACGTGCTGGACAGACGCGCAGATGAACAATCTGCCCCGGTGCTTTACGTCACGACCGGCTCAGAAAAAATGAGCAAGTTCCAGGGGCTGATTGCCTGTCAACAACGCTTAAAGGACTCAGGGAATGACTGTGAATCGTTCTATTTTCGCCTCTACTAAATTCAGGCTCGCGCTGCTGTTCACCGCTGGCGCGTTAGTGGGGCTTGGCGGGAAAGTATTTTACGGGATTTATTATTCGCCGTTTAAATCCACGTGCGTCGCGCCAACTTCCTATTACACCATTGAGGACGCTAACAATGCGACGCTGGTACGCGGGATATATCGTTCGTATCGCGACAGTCTCTTTAGCGGGCACACCACCTATATTGGCAGTCTTAGCCACTTTAAGGAGGGTAAGCTGGCAGGACGACCCACGGCGATACACCGTGAAGTGCGTTTTGACACGGATGTGGAAGGGAAACGCATCCACCTGACGGTCACGAGCCAGCACCGCAAGCTGGGGGATCAGAGTAGCGATCGGGAAGTCAAAGACTATGTCTACCCGCATATAGAGCGGGGAGAGGTTGCAACCAGCACCATCTATATGCTGGATAATAAAGTGCTGGCCAGTGGTACCGAATCCGTTGCCCGTATCGTCTGCACCAACTGACGCCGCTACACCAGCGCCTGAATCAGCTGTGCCACGTGCTCAAACCCTGTCGCCATCAGACGCTCAAAGAACGGTGCCAGGGTTTGCGCGAGTAAAAACAGCGCCAGCATGCCGAAGGTCAGGGTCAGCGGGAAGCCAATCACAAAAATGGAGAGTTGCGGCGTCAGGCGGTTTAATAGCCCGAGGACGAAGTTGATGCACAGCAGCAATGAAACGATTGGCAGACCGAGCATCAGCCCCTGGCTGAAGATCAGCCCGGCGTGCGTCACCAGGTACAGAAAACCCCCGGCGTGCAGTGGCGTGGCGTTGACTGGCAGGGTCTCGAACGTTTCGGCGAGCATCGCCAAAAGCCAGAGGTGGCCGTTAAAGACCAGAAACAGCAGCGTCACCAGTAAATTGAGAAAGCGCGAAATAACCGGGCTGTTCCCCGCCCCGGGATCAAAGAAGGTGGCGAACGATAAGCCCATTTGCATACCGATGATTTCACCCGACATGCGTACGGCAGCGAACAGCAGCTGAAGCGTGAGCCCCATTGCGGCACCAATAATCACCTGCTTTGCCAGCACCCACACGCCTTCCCAGGAGTACAGTCCCACCTGCGCATCGGGCAGCGAACCCCCAATCAGGATGGCGATCAGCAGTGCCAGACACGCACGCAGCCGCGCGCTGATCGCTTTTTCGCTGAATACTGGCGCAACGTGCAGCAACGCACCAATGCGCACCATGATAAAAAAGTAGTGGCTGACCAGCCCGTAAAGCTGATCGAGGGGAAGTCCAAAGGCCATCAGCCGATCACATAAGGAATGCTGGCGAACACTGCGCGGGTATATTCAATAAAGATTTTCATCATCCACGGGCCGAGCGCCACCGCGATCCCGACAATCATCAGGATTTTCGGAATGAACGTCATGGTCATTTCATTGACCTGCGTCGCGGCCTGCAAAATGCTGATAATCAGGCCGGTGATCAGCGCCGCAACAAGTAGCGGGCCTGATACCATCAGCCCCACCTTGATGGCCTGCATGCCAATCACCATGACACTTTCAGGGGTCATCGGGGTCTCCTAACTGTAAAAGCTCTGGGCAAGCGATCCCACCAGCAGCTGCCAGCCATCCACCAGCACAAACAGCATCAGCTTGAACGGCAGCGCAATCGTGGTCGGCGGAACCATCATCATCCCCAGCGCCATCAGAATGCTGGCGACCACCAGATCGATAATCAGGAACGGAATAAAAATGGTAAAGCCTATCTGAAATGCCGTTTTTAGCTCGCTGGTGATAAACGCCGGGATCAGAATGCTCAACGGCACCTCTTCAGGGGAAGCGATGTCCGGTGCTTTCGCAATCCGGGCAAACATCGCCAGATCGCTTTCACGGGTCTGATCGAGCATAAAGGCCTTCAGCGGCTTAACCCCTTCCGTCAGCGCCACCTCCATGGTGATTTTGTTTTCCTGCAGCGGCTGCCAGGCCTTTTCATAGATCTGGCTAAACACAGGCGACATCACAAAGAAGGTCAAAAAGAGCGATAGCCCCACCAGTACCTGGTTTGGCGGTGCGGTGGGGGTGCCGAGGGCGCTTCGCATTAATCCCAGTACGATGATGATGCGGGTAAAGCCGGTCATCATCAGCAGGACAGCCGGGATAAAGGTAAAGCCGCTCAGCAGCAGAAGGGTTTGCACCGGGAGCGTCCAGCCGCCCTCACCCGTGGGTTGACCAAGGGTGATATCGGCATTGGCCGCCGTCGCACAGGCAGCGGGCAGTAGCAGACCGGTAGCCAGCAACAGGCGTAACGTAACGCGATTCACTTATCACCTCCCTGACGATACGTCTGGCGCAGCTTTTCCAGCATCAGCGGAAATGTTGCCGCCGGCGCCGTTGTCTGCGGGGCGTTTTCCGGACGCGGCTGCGTCGTGAGACACGCGATCTGCGAGGCGGTAACGCCCAGCACCAGGCGCTGCTCGCCCACATCCACCACGACCAGCCGCTCTCGCGGCCCCAGCGACTGCGTTGCCACCAGGGTTATCGTGCCCTGAGCCGCGTTCAGACGACGCGACAGTCCACTGCGGCGGACGGCCCAGGCCAGTACGACCATCAGCAGGACAATCAGCGCCAGCGCGCCGGTTACCGTCATCAGTACCGAGCCAGTGGCCGGGAGGGAATCTGTTGCGTTCATTAGCGGCTCAGGCGATGCATGCGCTCAGACGGGGTTATAATATCCGTGATACGGATACCGAATTTATCGGAAACCACCACCACTTCACCCTGCGCAATCAGATAACCGTTGATCAAGATATCCAGCGGTTCACCCGCCAGCCCGTCCAGCGAGACCACCGAGCCCTGGCTTAAGCGCAGCAGCTCTTTGATGGTCATCTTGGTGCGTCCCAGCTCAACGGTCATTTTTACCGGGATATCCAGGATCAGGTTCATCTCATCAGAAAATTGTGGTGCACCCATTGTGTCGGTAATTCCCGCAGCGTGCTGTTCGGTCATGGCCTCACCCCAAAGATTATCAATGGACTGATCGTCAGAAC
The DNA here is from genome assembly GCF_047529885.1 of Enterobacter cloacae complex sp. 2024EL-00711. Lineage (NCBI taxonomy): Bacteria > Pseudomonadati > Pseudomonadota > Gammaproteobacteria > Enterobacterales > Enterobacteriaceae > Enterobacter > Enterobacter cloacae complex sp. 2024EL-00711. The sequence continues at coordinate 403,940 of NZ_JBLIZC010000002.1, read as the reverse complement.
CCGATGAGGTGTTCATGTCGCTCATGGGGAAATTACTCCTTGTTTAATGATAGTAATGAAGGCTGAATCATCTGCTCGACCTTCAGGGCATATTGATTATTTACGGCACCGTATCTGGCCGTGAAGACCGGCACGCCACCCACGCTGGCTTCGATCAGCTCCTGTTTATCCAGGCCGATGATGTCGCCTTTCTTCATCTGCATGACGTTCGACAGCCGGGTGCCGATATCCGCGAAGCGCGCCGCAAGTTCGAGCTCCGTTTCGCGCATCTGGCTTGCGAGCATGCCGCGCCAGTGGGTATCTTCATGCCGGGAATTGTCCATCGGCGGATTACTCAGCAGCTCGCGCAGCGGCTCGATGGTGCTGAAGGGAATACAGATATTGAACTCCCCCCGGTGCGAGCCAATCTCCACTGAAAACGGCGTGGTCACCACCACATCGTTTGGCGATGAGGTGATATTGGTGAATTTCACCTGAATTTCAGAACGGATATATTCCGTTTTGATTTTATAGATAGAACTCCAGGCAAATTCATACGCCTCACGCGCCATCGACAACATGCGGTGGATCACGCGCTGCTCGGTGGGGGTGAATTCTCGTCCATCCGCTTTTGTTGGAAAGCGTCCGTCGCCGCCAAACAGGTTATCCACGGCCATAAACACCAGGCCCGGTGAAAATGCCATCAGCGAGGTTCCGCGCAGCGGGTTAAGGTGCAGCAGGTTCAGGTTTGTCGGCACCGGCAGGTTACGGGCAAACTCGTGATACGGCTGAATCTTGATATTTCCCGCCGTAATATCCGGGCTACGGCGCAGCAAATTAAACAACCCCATCCGAAACTGACGGGCAAAACGTTCGTTTATAATTTCCAGCGAATGCAGACGTTCACGAATAACACGACGCTGGGTATGCGGATCGTACGGTTTAATGCCGCCATCGCTCCGGCTGTTATGCAGTTCGCTGCTGCTCTCTGCATCTGCGTTCAGCAGCCGGTCGATCTCATCCTGGGATAAAAAGCTGTCAGCCATAATAATTACCGCAGAATAAATTCATTAATGAGCACGTCAGTGACGCGAATGGACTGGTTAAACGCCAGCGGTTTATTTAGCTCGTTTTGAATCGTTGTAATCAGATGGCGTTTTCCTTCATCCGTGGCTAAATCTTCATACGTCTGATGGGTCAACAACATAAATATTCGGCTACGGTATTCCGGTAAATATTTTTCCAGCACAGTAAGCGACTTCTGTTCTGCCACACGAATAGACAGCCCCAGATATAAAACACGATCCGATTCGTTTGCCGTCGGTTTCAGGCTCACGGTAAAGGTATTCATCGAGGCATACAGCGGCTCAACGGGCACCGGTGCTGGCGGCTCTTTAACCGCGCCTTCCACTGCCACATCTGCGGGTTTCGCGAATTTCATTTCCCAGAACAGGTAGCCGGAAATTCCGCACGCCGCAACGGCAGTCAAAAACAGGAACGTCATCAGAAGCGAACGAGAACCTCCGCCGCTGGCGACCTTTTTATTTTTATTACTCATCGAACGTACACCTGATAAATAAGAGAAGGTAGCTCGCTACCCTCAGTTCAATATGGCCGTTATTGTAGTCCATTTGATCACCCTGATAATCAGGCGATAAAATTTCATTCATGAACGTAATTCAACACTTCAGGCGAAAGTATTTATTCCGTATATATTGCCCGGTGTGGTTGTTAACAGTGTTGGGACGATTTCGGTATCAGCCTGCTCATCTTCGCCTTCATGCTGATGTGCATGCTCACCCTGCGCTGTCTCGCCGCGTTCACCTGTCGCACCCTGGCCGTCCGCGCTGACGTTTGCCTGGCCCAGCTGGATACCCGAATCCGCCATGGCTGCACGCAGTTGCGGCATGGCCTGCTCCATCGCCTGACGAACATGCGCATGATCGCTGACGATATGGATCTGCGCCTGGTCGTGCTGCATACGTAATGAAATATGCAGCGCGCCCAGTTCTTCCGGATGCAGACGGATCTCCGCACTGTGCAGGCCGTTGCGACTAAACAGCGCAATATGCTGGCTAACGGACTGCTTCCACTCTGGCGTCTCGGGTGGATGGTTGACGGTCACCACCTGCTGTGGCGCATGGGCGACGCGGGTACGCACTGCGGCAGGGAGCGGGGCAGCGTTGGGAACAGACGTGAACTCAGGCGCTACAACATCGTCATTCGTAACGGGAATGGGTTGTGAAAGCGGCGCAGCACTGTTTGCGGCTGGCGTTTTGTCAGTAGCCTCCAGCGCTGTCGGCGCAGCAGCACTTTGTGCAGCGGGCTTATCACCGGACACCGTCGCCACCGGTTTAGCTGAATCAGGCCGCGCGGGCACCTCACTCCCGTTCACACTGCGCATGACCAGTTGCTGTAACTGCCACAATGGATTCTCTTCGCTCTCGCCATCACCCGACATCGCACCCGCCAGAACGTCTGCTATCTGCGGGTTCGCTGCCAGTAACTCACCGTCGACTGCGGGGAGGTCGGTCATTGTCTGCCTGAGCGTCTCCTGCAACTGTCCTTCTACCGGTAACGCTGCCGCCAGCGCCTGAGGATCGAGACCGGGAAATACCTGGATCAGTTCCGCCAGTTTGTCATCCATCGCAAGGCTAAAACCTTCATCAGCCACCCTTCCCGCCTTTGGTTTACCCTGCGTTCCACCCAATAGCAGGGTGGCGATATCAATATTCATAGTCTCTCTCTTTTCTGTCCGGCACGCTGGGCAAATTCATCCATCAGTTTTTGTTCATGCCGGCTTTCAACCAGCGCCTGCGCCGTCGCGCGACGGTCAATAAGGGTTTCAAATGCGTTCAGACGTTGTTTGTTTTGCATCCAGTTCTGTTTGACCTGGTCCACCGCCTTTTCACAGGCGCTAACGTGACCTTCCTGCTGTCTGACGACCTGTTTCAGCGATAAAATAAACGACTGATGATTCACCAGATCCGCCACCGACATGCCGTTGCCCATCATTCCCTGGCGCAGGGATTGCTGGTATTCCCGCTCGTAATTCTGCAATTGCTCATGCTGAACCACCGCTTGCTGAAGCTGCTGCTGAACGCCACCCAACGCGCGGGTGGTTTCCGTCAGCGTCTCTTGCGCCATGTCGCGCAGCAGAGCCATGGGATTATTTACGTTCATTCACTCTCCACGATTACGCGTTTAGGTTGGGAAAAAGCCCGCTGAGGGCGCGGACAGCCTCTTCATAGCCGCTGCGCTCGTGGATCGCCTGGTGGAGAAACGCCTCCAGAGAGGGGTAGCGCTCGATAGCCTGATCGAGTAAAGCGTCACTTCCTTTCACGTAAGCCCCCACACTCACCAGATCGCGGTTACGTTGCCAGGCAGAGAGCAGCTGCTTAAAGCGCTGCACCTGGCGGTACTGCGCGTGCGGGATCAGCTCGGTCATGGCGCGGCTGATGGAGGCTTCAATATCGATAGCCGGATAGTGCCCCGCCTCGGCCAGACGACGTGACAAGACAATATGACCGTCAAGGATCGCACGCGCTGAGTCGGCAATCGGATCCTGCTGATCGTCCCCTTCCGTCAGTACGGTGTAGAACGCGGTGATAGACCCGCCCCCCTTCACCCCATTACCGGTACGTTCCACCAGCGCGGGCAGACGGGCAAAGACGGACGGCGGATAGCCTTTCGTCGCGGGTGGCTCACCAATCGCCAGCGCCACCTCACGCTGCGCCATGGCATAACGTGTCAGAGAATCCATAATCAGCAGTACGTTCAGGCCGCGTTCACGAAAATCTTCCGCAATGCGGGTGGCATAGACGGCGCCCTGCATGCGCAGGATCGGTGATACATCGGCCGGTGCGGCCACCACAACCGCCCGCGACAGCCCCTGCTCGCCCAGGATGTTCTCAATAAAATCTTTTACCTCACGACCACGCTCGCCAATCAGTCCGACCACGATGACATCTGCGGTGGTGAAACGTGCCATCATGCCGAGCAACACGCTTTTGCCCACGCCGGAACCGGCGAAAAGCCCCATACGCTGGCCCCGTCCGACCGTTAAGAGGCCATTGATTGCGCGTACGCCTACATCGAGCACCGTTTTAATCGGGTCGCGATGCAGCGGGTTTAACGTGGGCGTAAAAAGCCCGGCGGTCGGTTTACCCGGTGCCGGACGACCATCCAGCGGCCGGCCCTGTGCATCCAGCACGCGACCAAGCAGGTGCGGGCCCACGGGCAGTTGCTTGCCGGTATGGCTGTCTGTCTGCAGCGCGTAGATGCGTGCCCCCGGCAAAATGCCGTCGACATGTTCAAGCGGCATCAGATAGAGCGTCTCGCCGTTAAAGCCCACCACCTCGCTTTCTACCGCGATGATGCCTTTCTCAGTCTGCCGCTCGACAATACAGAGCGCACCGATGGGCAGCTTCAGCCCTACGGCCTCCATCACCAGCCCGGTGGCACGCGTTAACTTGCCGTACTGGCGATAATCGGGTACCTGAGTCAGTCTCTCCTCGACCCGATCAAGCGTTGATAACCATGTTTTTAACTGCTGGCTCATTGCGAGAGTTCCTCTCGCGCCAGCTGACAGAGTGCCTGCCAGCGTGTTTCCATGCTGGCATCCACTTCTACATCCGGTGAAACAACCCGACAACCGCCGGCTGCCAGCTGCGCGTCACGATGAAGCGTCCAGCCCATCGCCGTGAGCGTCTCGCCCAGCGCCTGTTCAACCGCCGGAAACTCTTCCGGGCTGACGTACAGCTGGAACGTGCCATTCAGCAGCGGATCCTGCTTCATGAGGGTGCGGATTTGGGTAACCAGCGCGTGGTTATCCGCAACACGGATCGAGCCATACAGCTGCTGTACTGCCGTCAGTGACAGCTGGACGAGGCGACCCGGGATCAGGCTCTCGAGGTTTTCCAGCGACAGTTTGAGGTTGCTCACCCACTCCCCGGCCTGGCGCAGCAGCGCCTGCTGCTCGACGCGCGCCTGTTCGACTCCCTGTGCAAATCCAGCGTCACGGCCCTCTTTTAGCCCCACTTCATAGCCTTGTTTGCGGCCCTCTTCCTGCCCCTGCTGTTGCCCCTGAGCAAATCCTTGCTGCTCCGCCTGCTTACGCAGGCGCGCCAGTTCTGCCTTCAGCTGTGCGTCCGACTGGGTGTTATCCAGCGTTGGCAGTGGGGGCTCGGCAATATCACCGAGCAGGTTCTCCGGCTGCCAGCTGCGCCATCCCTGAGCGTTGTTATCATTAAACGTAGGCATCGTCGCTGCCTCCGATCAGGATCTCGCCGGACTCGGCCAAACGACGCACCACGTTGAGGATCGTCTTCTGTTCGGCCTCGACCTGAGACAGACGCACCGGCCCGCGAGAGGCCAGATCGTCGGTCATCAGCTCGGCCTGTCGACGGGACATGTTGCGGAAGAACTTCATGCGCAGCGGTTCGTCTGCCCCTTTCAGCGCCACGATAAGCGTCTCGCTTTCGATTTCCTGCAGCAGACGCTGAATGCTTCGGTCTTCCACATCCACCAGGTTTTCGAACAGGAACATCTCGTCGATGATTTTCTGCGCCAGCTCGCCGTCGAATTCGCGCACCGCTTCAATGGCAGCCTCTTCCTGCTGAGATTTCATCAGGTTGAGAATTTCGGCTGCCGGACGTACGCCGCCCATCTTGCTGCGTTTGAGGTTTTGCCCATGCAGCAGGTTATTCAGCACCTCTGTCAGCTCCTGCAACGCGGCAGGCTGTACACCACCGAAGGTCGCGATACGCAGCATAATGTCGTTACGCTCACGATCGTCGAACTTGCCCAGCACGTCCGCAGCCTGATTACGTTTAAGGTGCACCAGAATGGTGGCGATAATCTGCGGGTGCTCCTCGCGGATAAGATCGAACACCGCCTGCGGATCCATAAAGTTCAGCGTCTCAATACCGTTGGTTCCCTGATGGGTATCCAGCAGATCTTCGAGCAGCGACGAGGCGCGCTCTTCGCCCAGCGCCTTCACCAGCACGCTGCGCAGATAGTCGTTGGTGTTAAGGCTCAGCGCGGCATACTCACTGGAATCGTTCTTAAACTCTTCCAGCACCGCAGCCATCTGATCGTGGGTAAAGCCCGCAATATTGACCATGGAGGCGCTGATCTGCTTTACCTCGTGGGCGTTGAGGTGTTTAAACACCTCCGCAGCGAGGACATCTCCCAGCGTCAGCATGACGATGGCGCTTTTTTCTGAGGCATTCATTATTTTGGCTCCTTACTCATCCACTGACGAATAACCAGGGCGATCACGCGTGGCTCCTGCTCCGCCAGCTCACGCAGCTGTTGACCATTGAGTTCGGTATCCACCCGCTGCTGTGCGCGGTCGCGCATCTCTTTTTCGGCAGCACGCTTTTTCGCTGCCTGTTGCTCTTCGCGGGCCTCTTTCTCCATCTCCAGACGGCGAATCGTCGTTTCCTGATGACGGATCCAGGCCGGCTGCACCAGCTTGCGCCACATAATCCAGGCGATAATCGCAATGACCAGGTAACGGGCAATCGCCATCAGCAGCGCGTAGAAACTTTCCTGCTCCCAGAATGGCGGTACTGGCTCTTCCACCACGCCATTAAAGGCTGAGTTGAGAATGTTGACGCTGTCACCGCGCGTGGCGTTATAGCCAATCGCCTCTTTCACCAGCGCATTAATGCGGGCGAGCTCTGCCTCGCCGATCGGTCCCGGCTTGCCCTCTTCGCCCTGCGGTAAATGGTTGATAACCACCGCGACCGAGAGACGCTGGATACGTCCGGCATTGGATTTGGTGTGGGTCAGCGTGCGATCCACCTCAAAGTTCGTCGTTTCATCACTGCGGTTGTTATAAGGCTGCGCGGGTTCATTGCTGCTCCCGGTGCCTGCGGCTTTCTCTGTTTTGTCATCCGCGGGTGTGTTGAGCGGCTGCGTGATCGGCGCGGTGGCCGGGGCGGGCGGCGTATTACTCAACGCCCCCGGCACGCCCCCTGCACCACGGCGATTACCTTGTTCTGCGAGGCTTGCCTGGCGGCTGCGAATTGCCATCTTTTGCGGATCGGCATTTGGCTGATACTGCTCCTGCGTCTGCTCCTGCTCGGTGAAATCAATCTGCGCCGTCACCTGTGCCCGAATGTTTTCATCCCCCACCAGCGGTGCAAGAATGCGCTGGATACGCTGCTGATAGTCGCTCTCAATTTCATTGGTGTATTTAAGATGCGCCGTTTGCAGACCGCGCAAGCCGCTCTGGGTCAGAAGATTGCCGCGCTGATCGACAATGGTGACGCTCTCGGCGGCCAGCCCGGTAACCGCACTGGAAATAAGATGGGTAATGGCGACCACCTGGGCATCATCCAGGGTACGTCCCTGGAGCAGATTGACGGTGACCGATGCGGTCGGTTTTTTCTGTTCGCGCACAAACATCGACGGCTTCGGCGTCGCCAGATGGACACGAGCACTCTGAATGGGTCCGAGGTTCTCAATAGTGCGAGCCAGTTCTCCTTCCAGCGCACGCTGATAGTTCACCTGCTCGGTAAACTGGCTGATGCCAAACTTTTCCTGATCCAGCAATTCAAAGCCTACCGAGCCGCCTTTTGGCAACCCCTGCTGGGCCAGCTTCATGCGCACCTCATGCACCTGCGATCCCGGTACCATGATGACGCCACCCGGCGTGTCAATGCGGTAAGGGATATTGAGCTGCGTTAACTGCGCGACAATCGCACCGCCCTCTTCATCACTGATGTTGCTAAACAGCACCCGGTAATCCGGCTCTTTTGCCCAGAACATCAGGGCGATGATGACGGAAAGCGCCGCGGCGCCGCAAATCACCAGCAAGAGTTTCGGGCTGCCGCGCAATGCGCTCAGCATCGATTTAATTCGCTCTGCGGGATTATTCGTTAATTCATTTAGTGTGGCACTCATGCCGTATTCCTGTATGAAATAGCACGCATCAGCGATGCGCGTCAGCTCACGTAATTCGCGAGAGTGATGTCGACGATTTCAAAAATATAAGAATTTTCAGGCGGGCATTATCGTCTGAAAGGCATTTTTTTTAAGGATAAATAAGCTCAAAGTTCTGTCGGCTTATTGGATTTTCTGACGTTTTTATTCACGTGTTAAGCTGTCGACGTTTAAAAGATGTGCAACCAACACCCGTTTTTTATCTCTTCAATCAGGAATTGAACAATGTCAGCAACTTTAATGCGTGGCGTACTCGATCAAATTCAGACGCAGGCGCAGCAGGTCAGTGGCCCGTCAAACCTGCGTAAAACCTCGCACGGCGACATGCCCTCGTTTTCTGATGCGTTATTTAACAGCATTAATGAAATAAATAAAACGCAGGTCGATGCGAAAACCAAAACTCAGCAATGGATGTCCGGAAGTAGCGATATCGGCCTGAATGATGTAATGCTGGCAATGCAGAAATCTTCTATTTCATTCAGTTTTGGCATGCAGGCGCGGAATAAAATGATCGGCGCCTATCAGGAAATAATGAACACCCCGGTTTAAGGCCAATCCACTTTCTATGAGTGAAATTAACAGCATTCCTGCACGCTTATCCCTTAATACGCTCTCTTTATCTGACAGCGAATTACAGCGTGTCGGCAAATTAATCTATAAGCGCGCGGGAATTGTCGTCAACGCCCAAAAGCGAGAGATGATTTTTAATCGTCTCTCGCGTCGCGTCCGTACGCTGGCGTTCACCAGTTTCAGCGAGTACATCGGCCTGCTTGAATCGCATTCAGAACATCCGGAGTGGCAAAACTTTATTAATGCGCTCACCACTAATCTGACCTCCTTTTTCCGCGAATCCTATCACTTTCCGATTCTGGCGGAACATGCGCGCACACGAGGCAACGGCTATCGCGTCTGGTGTACCGCCGCGTCTACCGGCGAAGAACCTTGCTCTATCGCCATAACGCTGGATGAGAAACTGGGGGCCGCCATCGGCGGGCCGCGCGTGTGGGCGTCGGATATCGACACTGACGTACTGACCAAAGCGGAAGCCGGCGTCTATCGCCTGAGCGATCTGGATTCCCTGACGCTGGCGCAAAAGCGCCACTATTTTCTGCGTGGCGCAGGGGATAACAGTGAGTGGGTCAAAGCGAAGCGGGAACTGCTGTCGGCTATCCATTATCAGCAACTTAATTTGCTGGATGAGACGTGGTCCGTACCGGGTCCCTTTGACGCCATTTTTTGCCGCAACGTCATGATTTATTTCGACGCGACGACCCAGCAGCGTCTGTTGCAGCGTTTTGCCCGCTTACTTAAGCCGGGCGGTCTGCTGTTTGTGGGCCATTCAGAACACTTTACGCATTCACATATTCCGCTGCGCCTGCGCGGGCAGTCGGTGTATGAACTGACGGAGACAATACGGTGAGCCCAATTCGCGTGCTGGCGGTCGATGATTCAGCCCTGATGCGTAACATGCTAAGCGCGGTAGTGAATCAGCAGCCTGATATGGAAATGGCAGGAACAGCGCCGGATGCGTTTATTGCACGTGAGCTGATCAAACAGCTGAATCCGGATGTGCTGACGCTGGATATTGACATGCCGCGTATGGACGGGCTGGAGTTTCTCTCCCGCCTGATGCGCCTGCGCCCCATGCCGGTCATTATGATCTCCTCCCTGACCACGCGAGGCTCAAAGGCCACCCTGAGCGCGCTTGAACACGGTGCGGTCGACTTTCTGCCTAAGCCGGAACATCGCGCCGCAGAAAACATTGAGAGCTGGGGGCAACAGGTGGTCGAGAAGATCCGCATTGCCGCTCGCGCGAAGCTGAACCTGCGCAGTCAGCGCACTCGTCCCATACTGGCCGGAATACCTGTCCGCCAGCAAAGCATTATTGCAATCGGCTCATCAACGGGCGGTACCGAAGCCCTGCGTCAGGTTTTGATGCCGCTTCCCGTCAGCACCCCGGGGATCGTTATCGCCCAGCATATGCCATCAGGGTTTACTCACTCGTTTGCCCAGCGCCTTGACTCCTTGTGCCAGATTGCCGTGCGCGAAGCGCAGGACGGTGAGCCCGTCTTGCCCGGCACGGCCCTGATAGCGCCAGGCGATCGGCATATGGAAATCATCGGCCAGGACAATGGCTATCGGGTGAGGCTCAGCGATGCGCCCGCGGTCAACCGCCACCGTCCGTCGGTGGATGTTCTGTTTGATTCAGTGGCCCGTCAGGCCAGCAAACATGCCAGCGCCGCGCTCCTGACCGGCATGGGCGCCGATGGCGCGCGTGGTCTGCTGCATTTGCGGCAAACCGGTGCGTTTACGCTGGCGCAAAGCGAAGCAACCTGTGTGGTCTTCGGTATGCCCCGCGAAGCTATCGCCCTCGGTGGCGCGAAAAAGGTCGTCGACCTTGACGATATCAGCCAGTGCCTGCTGGACAGTTTTCATTATAAAAATGCATCCACAAAGGATGTCAGACGTTAAGGAGTTTCACCCATGTCAGATAAAAACCTGCGTTTTCTGGTGGTGGACGATTTCGCCACTATGCGACGCATCGTACGTAACCTGCTGCAGGATCTGGGCTACAAGCACATTGATGAGGCCGAAGACGGTCAGGATGCGCTCAACAAACTGCGTGCCAGCAATTTCGATTTCGTTGTAAGCGACTGGAACATGCCGAACGTCGACGGACTCGAGCTGCTTAAAACCATTCGCGCCGATGCCGGCATGGCAAAACTGCCCGTGCTCATGGTCACCGCTGAAGCGAAAAAAGAGAACATTATCGCGGCCGCTCAGGCGGGTGCGAATGGTTACATCGTCAAGCCTTTCACCGCCGTTACGCTGGAAGAAAAGCTGGGCAAAATCTTTGAAAAACTCGGGTAACGATGATGAGCACCCCGTTAAATATGCAGGCGGATAACGCCAAAGATATCTTTTTACGTATCGGACAACTGACCCGCCTGCTGCGCGACAGCATGGCCAACCTCGGGCTGGAGCAGGCTATCATGGAGGTGGCTGACGCGTTCCCTAACACACGCGACCGCCTGAACTACGTGGTAGGTAAAACCTCTCAGGCCGCCGATCGTGCCCTCACCAGCGTAGAAGTGGCGCGTCCACTTCAGGAAGGGTTAAGCGAGAACGCGTCACAACTGACCGAACGCTGGGATGCATGGTTCGAGGAGCCACAGCCGCTTGACGAGGCCCGTGAACTGGTAAAAGCGACCCGTACCTTCTTGCACACCGTGCCGGATATCACTCAGCAGACCAACCGTCAGTTAACCGAAATCATGATGGCTCAGGATTTCCAGGATCTGACCGGCCAGGTACTGCAAAGCCTGATGCAGGTTATCGAGACGGTAGAAAAAGAGCTTATCAGCGTACTGGTTGAGAACATGACCGAGCGCGATGCCGATGCTGAAAACGGTGACGATCATCTGAAAAACGGTCCACAGATTGATACCAGCGTGGAAGGTATTGTCGCCTCGCAGGAGCAGGTGGACGATTTGCTGGAGTCACTCGGCTTCTAATCACGCCGGGCTTATGCCATGTCAGAAGAAAACGACAGCGAAAAAACAGAAGACCCCACCCCCCACCGAAAGCAAAAAGCGCGTGAAGAGGGCCAGGTTCCCCGCTCGCGCGAGCTGACAAGCCTTTCCATGCTGCTGGCAGGATGGGGGTTGCTGCTCGTGGGCGGAAATTACCTGGCAAAGCAACTGCAGCATTTGCTGCATAACGGCTTAACGTTCGACCGGCTGCTGGTCAGCGATCCTCAGCATATGTTGCACCATGCGGCCGCGTTACTGGGAATGGCGTTTCTGGCGATCCTGCCGTTCGTCGGCGGGCTGTTTATTACTGCCCTCGTCACGCCGTCAATTATTGGCGGCCTGAATATGAGTGCCAAAGCCATCAAATTTAACCTTAAGAAGCTCAACCCCCTGAGCGGCATTAAGCGTCTGTTCTCCGGCCAAATGGTGTCGGAAATGGTGAAGAGCATTCTGAAGGTTTTGCTGGCGGGGATCGGTGGAGGGCTGTTTTTGTGGTTGAACAAAGCGAAGTTTATCAACCTGATTTTTGAACCTTTGGGCATGGCGCTTGCGGATATCAGCGCCCTGCTGATTGGCTGCATGCTGGTCATTATTTTATCGCTTATCCCGATGGTGGCCTTCGACGTGATTTACCAGCTCTGGAGCAACTTCAAGAAGCTGCGCATGAGCCTCAAAGAGATCAAAGACGAATTCAAAAATCAGGAAGGCGACCCGCAGATCAAAGCGCGAGTCCGCCAGCTGCAACGTCAGATGGCGCAGCAAAGAATGATGACCGATGTTCCCACCGCCGATGTGGTGGTGAACAACCCGACCCACTATTCGGTGGCCCTGAAGTACCAGGAGGGAGCAATGGGCGCCCCGATGGTGGTTGCCAGCGGCAGTGGGCTGATTGCCCTGCGTATTCGCGAGCTGGCCGAAGAGAACCGGGTTCCCATGCTGGAGGCACCGCCACTGGCGCGCGCCCTGTATCGCCATTGTGACCCGGGCACGCCGGTTCCCGCCGAGCTGTATAGCGCGGTGGCCGAAGTGCTGGCCTGGGTTTATGGCCTGAAGCGCTGGCGTAAAGGCTATGGCTCACGTCCGCTGACACCTAAAGATCTTCCCGTCCCCGCGACGATGGATTTTGTACAAGAGAGTAGAGAGTGATGGCCAATATCGCCACCAAGTTACGATTACCCAATATGAAGGAAACCCAGTGGCAAGTGCTGGCCGGGCCGGTATTGATCATGACCATCCTGGCGATGATGATCCTGCCGCTGCCCACCTTTGTGCTGGACCTGCTGTTTACCTTCAATATCGTCCTGGCGATCATGATTTTGCTGGTCGCCATGTTTACCCAGAACACGCTGGAGTTTTCCGCTTTTCCTACGGTCCTGCTGTTTTCGACCTTGCTGCGCCTGGCGCTAAACGTGGCCTCCACGCGTGTGATCCTGATGAACGGTCATACCGGTTCCGAAGCGGCAGGCCAGGTGGTGGAGGCCTTTGGTCACTTCCTGGTGGGCGGCAACTTCGCCATCGGGATCATCGTCTTTGTCATCCTGATCATCATTAACTTTATGGTCATCACGAAAGGTGCAGGACGTATCGCAGAAGTTGGTGCTCGTTTCTCACTGGACGGGATGCCGGGTAAACAGATGGCAATTGACGCCGATCTTAATGCCGGATTGATTGGAGAAGACGAAGCCAAACGCCGTCGTAAAGAGGTCACACAGGAAGCTGATTTCTACGGCTCGATGGACGGTGCCAGCAAGTTTGTGCGCGGTGATGCCATCGCGGGACTGTTGATTATGGCGATCAACATCATCGGCGGACTGGTGATCGGCGTCATGCAACATGATATGACCGTGGGTCTGGCAGGTGAAACCTACACCCTGCTGACCATTGGTGATGGGCTGGTGGCGCAGATCCCCGGGCTGGTGATTTCTACCGCCGCAGGGGTGGTGGTGACCCGCGTGGCAAACGATCAGGACGTGGGTGAGCAGATGGTTGGCCAGCTGTTTACCTCTCCGCGCGTGATTGTTCTCGCCGCAGGCGTCATTGGAATGCTGGGCATGATCCCCGGAATGCCGAATTTTGTCTTCCTGCTGTTTACCGTGACGTTACTGGCCATCGCCTGGTGGTTGCGTGGCCGCGAAGGCGAGACGAAAAAATCCAGCACGGCGCAGGCGAATTCAGACATTACCGACGCCGAGGTGGCCCAGGTGAATGAAGCCACGTGGTCCGATGTACAAATGGAAGATATGCTGGGTCTGGAAGTCGGTTACCGACTGATTCCAATGGTGGATCATGAGCAGCAGGGTCAGTTGCTGACACGTGTGCGTGGGATCCGCAAGAAATTTGCTCAGCAGATGGGCTTCTTGCCTCCTGCCGTGCATATTCGCGATAACCTGGATTTGGCCCCGACGCATTACCGCATTCTGCTCAAAGGGGTCAATATTGGCCACGGCGAGGTACAGCCGGACCGCTGGATGGCGATCAACCCAGGCTGTGCCGAGGGTGAAGTGCCTGGCACGCCGTGCACGGAGCCGACCTTTGGCCTCCCGGCGCTGTGGATTGACGAAGTCCATCGCGAACTGGCGCAGACGCTGGGCTACACGGTCGTCGACCCGAGTTCAGTCGTGGCGACGCACCTCAACCATCTGATCAGCACCCATACCGACGAGCTGTTTGGTCGTCAGGAGGCGCAACAGCTGCTCGACCAAATCGCCAGACAGTCGCCGAAGCTGATTGACGATCTGATCCCGGCGGTCATTAGCCTTACCACCCTGCATAAAGTGCTGCAGAACCTGCTTTCAGAGCGTGTGCCGATCCGCGACATGCGCACCATTATTGATACGCTGGCCGAGTTTGCCACCGCGCAAAGCGATGCTGATGAGTTGACGGCCCGCGTGCGTGCGCGCCTCTCTCGTGCCATTACACAGCAATGGTTCCCCGGCGAGGACGATATTCAGCTGATTGGCCTTGATCTCTCGCTGGAGCAGTTGTTGATACAGGCCACCCAGAGCGGCAGCGCCATCGAGCCGGGGATTGCCGAAAACCTGATGAAACAGACAGAAAAAGCGCTGCTGCATCAGGAAGGATTAGGCGCACCGCCGGTACTGCTGGTGAACCCCGCACTGCGGCTGATGCTGTCGCGTTATCTGCGCCGCATCTTCCCTCAACTGGCGGTGCTCTCCAGTCAGGAGATCAATACCCAGCGTAACGTGCGTATGACCTACCTGATTGGAGGCAAAGGATGAGTAAACCATATCTGGCGGGACTCCTTCTGATCTCGCCGTGGGCGCTGGCCGCCAGCGGCAGCTGGAGCAGCGAGAGCTTTGGCGGTACGATGACGCGCGGCCAACAGTCCGTAAAAAGTAAACCGCTCCAGAGCCCTTCTCCCCTTCCTCCTGGGGCTCGCGCGACGACTATTCACTGGAAGATAAAAACGGATGGCCTTACGCCTTCAGGATTGCGTATTCGACTGTGCAACGCGGCACGCTGTGTGAGATTAGCCGGGTGGGCGGGAGAAATGCCCCTCCCGGCCGGGATTGCGCCAGAAGGACCGTTTCGGTTTGAATATTATGCCTCTGAAGCGGGGACGCTTCGTTCCCCGGTGTCCATACTGAGCAATCAGTTGACGGTGAGTTATCGCTCCAGCCATTAAAAAAGGCTTTACCGGCGAGCCGGTAAAGCCTTTGTCCGTTTAGAACGCGACGCGGAAACCAACGTTCCCCGCTAACGCTGATTCCGTCTGCTCACTTTTACCATACTCCGCTTCCAGCCAGACGCTCGCCGTTGGGGCAATTGCCACGCTGATCCCTCCTGCAATGGTACCGCCCGTGCCGGTGAAATCGTTGGTGAAGTCATACGCATCATTAATTTGCGTGCTGCCACTTTTTACAAGTTCCTGCTGCACTGCAAGGGTCACGTAGGGCGTTACCGCCATCTCAGCCACGTCCAGACGGGTACTCATGCGTACCCCCGCTTCTGCCAGCAGGGAGCGGTTGTCACCTGTTTCTGCCGTCATACCGTTGCTCAGCGTAACGTTTTCGGATGGCGTCAACCATGCGTTTACCCCTACGAACGGCGTCAGGCTTGTGGTTTCCCCCACCGTAATCTGGCGGCCCGTCTCGACCATCAGGCCGTAGCCCAGGCTGTTCCAGTCAGCGTGCGCCGTACCACCATCGCTCATGCGGGCATTAAGTTTATTGCTGAAGTGACCGATTTGCGCAGAGGTACTGGCATACGCGCCATTCTCTGCACTCAGGCGGGCATATACGCCACCGCCGTAGCCGGTGACCTTGCTGTCTCCGCCGCGGGCATGCTTAATGTTACCCGTCGACTGGCTAAGATAGGCGCCTGTAGTCAGCTCACCTGCGCGGGTGCCGGTGACCTTATCGCCACCAAGCATCATGCCGTTCTGCGTCAGGCGATAAGCGGAACCCTGTGCTCCCTCAATGTCGCTGCGGTTGTACAGCATGGCGCCCCAGACGCCAGCGGCACTGTCAGTGTCTTTAACTGCAAGACGGGATCGCAGGACTTTCAGTTCGCCCTGATGCATAAACTGGGGTGCCGAGGCCATCGCCAGCATTGCATCGGTGGAGGCCGAGGTCGCGCCCTTCGCCTGAACCAACTCCCACTGATTGCCGTTACGCACCAGCTCTTGCTGCCAGGCCCCCATGTCCACCCGACCGCCGTTCAGCGCAAATTCAGCGTCACCACCGCCGGTGCGGACAAGAGTCAACGGGTCGGTGTTTTCAGCTTCACGTCCGCTGGCCGCCAGGTGCAGGGTGTGTGAACCTTCCGCATGACCGGTCACATCCAGCAGGTCGCTGCTCCCGTTTTCGGTATCAATGTTCATCATAAAGTGGCCGTTCCCTTCAAGAGAACCGAGGGTCAGCGTGTGATGCTCACCTGCCTCTGCCGGGGCAAATTTCACCATCCCCCCTGCCATTGACAGCGTCCTGATGTCAGAACTGGATGTCATTTCATAAAGTGAAGCATTGCCCAGCATCAGCGAGTTAACGTTGGTCATACCACCTGAAAGAACGCTTCCGTTTGTTAATGCCACGTCAACAATGGCAGAACCTTCGGCACGGATATCGCCTGCTGCGTGGCTGGCATCAAGAGCTAAGTTAACGCTGCTCCCCGTTCGGGCAACCAACAACTCACCAGTTTGCGAGCTTGCGCTACTGCCCTGCAGCAGGATTTTTTGGTTACCTCGGGCGATATCAAACACAGAACCTTCTGTTGCCCAGATACTTGATCGAATCAGATCAACAGAACCATTTCCTTCCAGGTAGACCGCGGTTTTTATCCCCTTGATCACGCTGTCAGTAAATATACCTTCGCTGGAGGTGAGGTAGACTGCGCCCGCGTACATTCTCTCAGTCTGTTCGAAATACCCTTTTTCGACGGTGCTTTGCGCTCCGGCAGCATAAAATTGCTGTGCGCTAATACTGTTCGCAGAGAGGTTCATAAACCATATACTCAACTGTCCCTCAATCACCGTGCGAGAAAGCCGGGAATCCCCCTGCAATGCTGCAGTCTTAAGCGTCGCATCCGCTATATCTGCTGTAGCACCATATTCACCGTATAGAACATTTACGCTTCCCCCGTTCATGGCTAAATGCCCGTCAGAGATAGTAATATTTCCGGTAGTGGCACCGTTGACTGACAATGTTGCACCGTTTTCGATGCGGTAGTTTTCATTCACAGGAGAATTAGCGTCGATAAAAGTGTCTTTATCAATGAGGGTAGTAGCAGATGAGGTACCGGTTACACCCAGCATGGCGACCAGAATGGCCCTGCGCAGAAGAGAGTATTGATATAATAGTTTCATGAATTGCCTTAACAATAAGAAAGAATGAAGAGAAGATTTCCTCTCACATTACTTATCGGTGAAAAGACAATTCACTGAAATTAACTCACCGGTATGCGGCCTGTTTTTTTATTCGCAGCCTTAAACAGGGCGACTTTACCTTCTACTTTAATGTCAACCTGATGAAAAGCCTCTGACAGGATCGTCTGCAAATCGTCGATATTGTCGGTTCTGTTAGAAAATATGCCTTTTTTGTTATAAACGGCCATCAGTTTACGCCCGAAAGCGTTATGGCCGATATCGTCGCCGAGGATGGTCGCGCCAAACAGGCAGCCTTCATCGTTTAATGCAGTGGCAGCGTTGCGGATAACCGGGGATTTCTCTTTCATCGTGCCGGGCAGGTAATGAAGCAGATAAAACAGAGAAACAGAATCAAACTGGTCATGCAGATGAGACGGAAAAGGATTGAAAACATCATGAAGAATAGATTCTTTGATCCTGTCTCTTCCCACGCGAGCATTTGCCGCTTCGAGACTTGCTCTGTTTAAATCCAACAAAGATACAGTGCAAAGGGACGGGGCATAATTCAGGTAGAACCCCGTTCCCACCCCGATATCCAGATGATGATTTCTCATGTTGTTTCTGAAATACGGAATAAGATGACGCTCTGTGGCGCATTTCCAGGCGTAGCGATTTGATATATTTAACACCCACCAGTCATAGAATTTCAATGCGAGCGGTGTATAAACTTTTATTTCATCATTTGTTTCTTTTTTCACGTAAGCCACCTGAAATAATAAATCACAGAAGTAGGGAAAATCAGGATGATGACAGCTGAATAAAGGCCACTCTCGTGGCCTTTATTCGATCAGAAATGGAACGTAAATTGTGCGACACCGCCAATCGTGCGATCTCGCCCGGCGATAGCCGTTAAATCAATTTGCATGGCCTCACCGGCGGATAAGCCAACCCCACCGGTGACAACACGACGATCGTTACCGCGCATATCCAGCCGGTAGCCCGCCCGCAATTGCACCCAGTCCGCTGCACGCAGTTCTGCCCCAAAGGCTGCATACTGGCTTTTATCAACATACTGGAAATTGCTCGCCGGGGTGAGGTCGATATCTGCACTCAGGGTTACGCGCTCGTTATTCCAGGCCGTACCAGCCGTCAGCTCGGGACGAATGATAAACGCCGGCTGATAACCGTTGATTTCACGCGTTTTCACTTTGTTTTCAAACAGGTTCTGCGCGGAAAGGGCTACCATCCACTCTGGCGTGACGGAGGCAAAAAAGCCTGCGTCAATATTGGCGCTCATCGTTTGATGCTGCCAGTTGCCGTCGCGCAGATCCGATGAATCATAATTATTAATGGCGACGTTGTAGTTCCAGGTTTCAATACGCTGGATTTTAGGCGTGATCCCAACACCCACCGGCAGTTCGCCGAGCGTAAAGGGGTGCGCAACCGTCACGCCATATTCCGTCACCAGCGCCGCCATGCCTTCCGCACGGGAAGTGAGTTTATCAAGGTCATCTTTTCCCGGAATGATAATACCTTTGGCGACATCATCCAGATAATCCAAATCAGACTGGCTGATCAGGGCGCGTGCATGCCCTTTCGCCCAGCTGTTGACGGATAAGGCCACCGGTAATTCGTCATCCGGCACCGCCAGCACCATGCTTAACCCCAAGCTCGCATAGGCATGTTCACCCGCCAGGCCCGCTACGGTATCAGCCAGTTTGCCAGCAGCTTCCGCCTCATTGCCACTGCCTAGTGCGTTTTCCAGGTTATCCCATGCCGTCGTTACGTCATCAAAACCATCAATCAGATTCGCCGGATCGCTGGCCTGCGCACCGATTGACGGTGCAATCAGGCTTATTTTATCCTGCTCGCGGGAGGTCGCCAGCAGCGCCGGGTTGGTCAGAGGGGCAGCACCGAAGTGTGCCGATGCAACACCGACCCCGCCCATGGCGGAGCTACGTGCGTCAAAACCATTGCTGGACGCGCTGGCGTAAGGAATTGCCGCAATCAGACCTGCGGCAATGAGAGACTGTGTGAGTAATTTATTATCCATAATTCCCAGAGAAATAATCTTATCAATATAGCGTTCAGGATGTCATCATTCGACGAGGTCGATAATTTGGTGAAAGAGATGACTCTCCTGGCGAGACAAAATGGTTCTTTTTCAGAATATCAATAAGTTCATTATTTCAAATGGGCAATAAGATAAAACTAATGCACGTAATAGGTCGCTTCCGGAAATTAAAAGAGGAATAAATTCTATCTCTTATAACACACTCAGATCTGTCGGCTTTTTCCGGCATTCACCCTGTTACTCACCAAAGACAGTCTTTTTTACGCAACACAAGAAATGCCCGCAATGGTTACACGGCGGGCGTACACCAAAAAACCGACTAGTTTGCTTTACGTGCACATTGGGCGACGTCTGCTTTCAGCGCGTTGATTTCATTCTGCTGCTCACGTACGGCTTCAATCAATGGCGCGACAAGCTTTTGATAATCAACATGTTTTATTTCACCTTTAGTTTTAACCAGCTCCGGATACACCTTCTCTACATCCTGAGCAATTAAGCCGACATCCCCTGTTTTATCCTCTTTCCAGGTATAAGAAACGCCTTTCAGTTTGAGGATTTTTTCCAGAGAATGATCCAGTGGCTTGATATTTTCTTTCAGATTTTCATCGCTGAAAGGGCAACATGGCGCACCAACATCAGCCCATGCAACGGAGGAAAAAAGTAAAGGAACAGCAACGAAAGCGATTTTTCTGAACAGCATATATTCTCCATTAATATACGTAGCGCGTTAGCACCGTGAATTATCAGGTAGGAATAATGGGTATCAACAATATCGTTTTGCTGACCGTCAAACCATAGCAATAAAAACGCCTCCACTCTATAGAACCAATATTCCTTTAAGCGCACATAAATGACGGCTTTTAATACGTTATAGTGAAATCTTCAAATACAGGACGTTTTGTGTATTTATGATGAATCAATAATAGTTTCCGTAGAATAAAATTGCCTGCTAAATACTTATACAAATAATAATAAACCTCTTTAGCATTGACCGTGCTTCAGAGGAAAGCGTCTCACCTGTGAGACAAAGTGAAGGCAACGACAGGCGCAGAGAACGTTCATTGCGCTTACGCTTGACGACCAGAGTCACAAAACGAACGTCAGTTTTTCAAAGCACTATCCACTCCGTGACCTAAATGATAACGTGCATGCAGAAAAGGTGTAGGATCCCCTCCACATCTCTCCTGTTTGGAGTTGCCCTGGTGGCAGAATGTCTGGCATTTTAACAGAACCTTACCTTCCCCTTTTGTTCAAGTGACGAGTTTGCGAGCAAAGCGATGATTAAGTGGCCCTGGAAAACGAATGACGCTGGCCGAAATATGGCGCTGCCGTGGGATGAAGCGCTGGCGATCCCTGTTCTGGCTAATCTTCAGCCGGATGAACAATCAAAACTGGTTCAACTGGCGGATCGCTTTTTGCAGCAAAAACGTCTGGTTCCGCTGCAGGGCTTCGAGCTGGATCCCCTGAAAAACGCGCGTATCGCCCTGCTTTTCTGTCTGCCGGTACTGGAACTCGGTATTGAGTGGCTGGATGGCTTCCATGAAGTACTCATTTACCCCGCACCGTTTGTGGTGGACGATGAATGGCAGGACGATTTCGGCCTGGTGCATAACCAGCGGGTGGTGCAGTCCGGGCAAAGCTGGCAGCAAGGACCGATCATCCTGAACTGGCTTGATATTCAGGACTCCTTCGACGCATCAGGCTTTAACCTGATCATTCACGAAGTGGCGCATAAGCTGGATACCCGCAACGGGGATCGTGCCAGCGGTGTACCGCTGATCCCGCTTCGTGAGGTTGCAGGTTGGGAACACGATCTGCATGCGGCAATGGATAATATCCAGGATGAGATAGATCTGGTGGGCGAAAGTGCCGCCAGCATCGATGCCTATGCGGCAACCGATCCTGCGGAGTGCTTTGCGGTGCTGTCAGAATATTTCTTTAGCGCGCCTGAGCTTTTCGCCCCCCGTTTCCCGGCCCTCTGGCAACGGTTCTGTCAGTTTTATCAGCAAGACCCTCTGCTGCGTCTGCGGCAAAATGAGGATCCTGCCGGCAATTCATCTCACCAGCTCCATTAAGACGGGTCGACATGGGTACGATTGACCGCCCGTACCCATAGGCTCATCACCAGAAACATCAGCGCCATCACCCAGGCGGCCTGCGTTAAAAATACCTCGCCGAATAAACGCGTGACGACAGGCACCAGCAGCGCACTCAGCCCGTAGCCCAGCGTGTGGCTGGTGGCAATCACTCCCGCCCCTTTTCCGGTGGTCAGCCGTTCATTCAGCAGCAGCTGGTATCCCGGCGTCGCCATGGCGGCTCCCAGCGACGTCATGACAATCCCCACGTAGAACAACACCAGACCGGCAATACACATTAGCCCCAGTCCCGTCACCATCAGTACCGCGGCCAGGCAGAGCAATGTCACCGGGCTGAAATGCTGCGGACGGACCACCAGAAATTGTGCAGCGAGGGTTGCCAGCGCGGCCAGGCTCAGCAGCAGCGCGACATGATGGCTTACCTCTCGCGGGTCACCGTCCAGCAGAGGGCTGAGATGCGGTGACAGGCCAAGCTGCATCAGGCTCACCAGTGCGGCCAGAAGCAACGCCAGCACAAGGTACGGCAGCATTGAAACCTGCACACGCGTCGCCTGATGCGCGACCGGCGGCAGCGGCGGATCGGCGACCTCTCGAAGGACCAGCAGGAGAGCGATAAACGGTGCAATCGCCATCAACCAGAGGGGAGCCACCGGATTGACGCTAAGCATCATCGCCGCCAGCGGCGGCCCCAGCAGACGACCACAGCTGAGGCCGGAGCTTATGGTCGCCAGCGCGGCCATGCGTTTATCCAGACCCGCGCGCTGAATGGCCCATGTCTGAGCCGCGGGCACCAGCCCTGAGACGGTCAGGCCGTACAGCGTACGCGAGAGGATCAGGCCCGCCAGCCCCCAGACAGCACTCATCATCCCGCTTGCCATCGCCCAAACCACCAGCGCCATCACGACGAAACTCGCCAGATAGCCACTTAGCGAGGCCTGCATCACAACCTTGCAGCCGTGTCGCTCGCTCTGACGCCCCCACCAGGGCGATGCGGGTAAAAAGAGCATGGAGCCGAACATTAACAGCCCCGCCCAGACGGAGAGCGATAACCCGGTCAGGGTGACCAGTTGCGGCAGCATGACCAGCAAACCGTTTTGCCCAATACCTAACAATCCGGCGCATAACGCCAGTGGCCAGTTCGCTTTCGGGGTGAGGTTTTCCGTCAGTGTTTCAGGGTAAGTGCGCATGAGAATGTGAACATAGTGTCAATAAATGTGTGGAAATCATGAAATTTATGAAAACAAATATTGCAAAAATAGTTGCGACTGTAAACAGAATGCATATCATAACGATAATTATTATCAATCATGGAATGAGGTACACCTATGCGTACTCTGCCCCGCTCCGCCGGTACAGACGTTGCGGCCCAGTGTTTTTTGAACGCCCTGTTGCGTGAAACGAAGGACTGGCGCTATCTCCCCGCTACCGTTGCGGATGAGCTATCGCAGATTCATATTCCGCTCTCTTCAACCCAGGCCATTCGGGTTCCGGTACGCTATTTCTCTCCGACTCAGCATCATCAGTATCACTTTCCGGCGACGCTTATCCAGCGCGACAGCGACAGCGGTGACGCCGTCACTTTCACGCAACTGGTTGACTTAATTCTGGAAAAACCTTCAGTTAAAGGCTCACTCGATACCGAAACGCTGGCTCGCTTTAAGCAACGTGCCCTTGAAAGCCATGCCCACACCTGGCAGGCCATAGATTTGCGCCACAACTGGGCAAACCTGCGTGACAAACCGCTGAATTTTGCGCAAGCAGAACAGGCGCTGCTGGTGGGGCATGCGTTTCACCCGGCCCCCAAATCTCACGAGCCGTTTAACGAAAGTGAAGCGCGCCGCTATTTGCCTGATTTTGCCTCCCGCTTCCCGCTGCGCTGGTTTGCGGTTAAGCGTGAATTGATTGCCGGCGACAGCCTGGCCGTCTCTCTTCGCGAACGCCTGCTGCGCTTCGCAGCGCAGAGTGCCCCTGAGCTCCTCGGTCACTTCACCGATACCTGCTGGCTGCTGCCGATGCATCCGTGGCAGGCCGAGCATCTGCTGGGTCAGGCCTGGTGCCAGCGTCTTGTGGCTAACGGCGACCTGCAGGATTTGGGCGAAGCGGGCGCGCAGTGGCTGCCCACCAGCTCCTCGCGCTCGCTCTACAGCGAAACCAACAGCGACATGATCAAGTTTTCCCTCAGCGTGCGCCTGACCAACTCCGTGCGCACGCTGTCGGTGAAAGAGGTTAAACGCGGTATGCGCCTGGCGCGTCTGGCTAAGACAGCGCGCTGGCAGACCTTACAGGCACGCTACCCGACCCTGCGTGTTATGCAGGAAGACGGCTGGGCGGGGCTGCGTGATGAAAATGGCGTCATCCAGGAAGAGAGCCTGATGGCCCTTCGCGTGAACCTGCTGTTCGAGACGCCAGACAATCAGACCAATGTACTGGTGAGCCTGACGCAGGCGGCACCGGACGGAGGTGACAGTTTGCTGGTTGCGGCGGTACGTCGTCTGAGCCATCGCCTGGATTTACCCCTCGCCGAGGCTGCGCGCTGCTGGGTGCAGGCGTATTGCGATCGCGTCTTACTTCCGCTGTTTAGCGCTGAAGCGGATTACGGCCTGGTTCTGCTGGCGCACCAGCAAAATATCCTCGTTGAGATGCAGCAGGATTTCCCCGTCGGGCTGATCTACCGCGATTGTCAGGGCAGCGCCTGGACTGAAGGCGCCGATGAATGGCTAAAAGAGGCGGGTGAACATGATGTGGAAAACCGTTTTGGCGAAAGCCAGCTGCTGCGCTACTTCCCCTACTACCTGCTGCTGAACTCAACGCTTGCCGTGACTGCCGCCCTCGCCGCCGCCGGTTTCGACAGCGAAGAGAGCCTGATGGCGCAGGTGCGTGACGCACTGGCCGAATTACGCAAAACAGCGAAACAGACCCGCTGCCTCGACTACGTGCTCGACAGCCCAACCTGGAACTGTAAAGGCAACTTTTTCTGCTATCTGCACGATCGCAACGAAAACACCATCGCCGATCCGGCAGTGATCTATTTCGACTTTAGCAACCCGTTTTACAAGGAGAAGGCGTGATGGCAAACGCGAATATCGTCCATTCTGGCTATGGCTTTCGCTGCACCGCAACGGAGAACACTCTGCCCCTGACGTTAGGTCTCGACGGCAGCGCAGTGCTTGAGCGCGTGAGTGGTATCCCGGAAGGCTGGTTAGTCGACGCGCTGGATCAGCTGTTTATCGCCGCACCGGCACTGACCGGCGTCACGCTCCCCTGGTCTGCCTGGCAGGATGAACCGCAGGCGCAGGCGCTGTTTACGCTTGCCAGCGGAGATTATCTGCCGCGCGAAACGTTCTGGCAGTTGCCCCTGTGGCTGCAGGGAGAACGGCCCCAGAACCACGGCGGCATGCAGTTCGATGAAAGCCGTCAGCTTTACTTCCCGCGGCGCCCTCACCGTCCGCAAGGCGAAGTCTATCGCCGTTACGACCCGCAGATTAAACGCACCCTGAGTTTCCGCGTGGCCGATGTGGCGCAGGACGGCGAACGTTTCACCCGCTGGATGAACACCCCGCGCGTTAACGCCTTCTGGGAGATGGCCGGCCCGCAGGCGGAGCAGGAAAATTACCTGCGCCGTCAGCTCGACTCGACCTATTGTTATCCGCTTATCGGCTGCTTTGATGACCAGCCGTTCGGCTACTTTGAAATTTACTGGGCGGCGGAAGACCGTATTGGCCGTCACTATCGCTGGCAGGCGTTTGACCGCGGCCTGCACATGCTGGTTGGGGAAGAAAACTGGCGCGGCGCGCAGTATATCCGCAGCTGGCTGCGCGGTCTGAGCCATTATCTGTGGCTGGATGAGCCACGCACAACACGCATCGTTGCCGAGCCGCGTTTCGACAACCAGCGCCTGTTCCGCCATCTTTCGTCTGCCGGTTTCGAAACCGTAAAAGAGTTCGACTTCCCGCATAAACGCTCGCGCCTCATCATGAACCAGCGTCACCGCTTCTTCAGCGAGGTGGGACTGTGAACGTGTACTGGCAGAAAGTGAACCGCGACATGGTGGCGAAGATCCTCGCCGAGCTGGAATATGAACGCACCCTGAGCGCCCGGCAGCTTGCAGACAATCGCTGGCAAATCACCATGGGCGCGGAGACCTGGCAGTTCCAGGCCACGCGCGGGATCTGGGGCTGGCTGCATATCGACCCCGAGAGCCTGACCACCGTCAGCGGTAACGCAGTGGACGCAGAAACTGCACTGCTGCAGCTTGCGACGGTACTGGAGATGAGCGACGCGCAGACCGCGGAGCATCTGGAAGATCTCTATGCCACGCTGCGGGGTGACATTCAGCTGTTACAGGCGCGTGAAACGCTGGATGCTGACGCGCTCATTCATCTCGACCCGGACGAATTACAGTGCCTGATGAGCGGCCATCCTAAGTTTATCTTTAACAAGGGACGCCGCGGCTGGGGGCTGGATGCGCTACGCCAGTATGCCCCGGAATACCGTGGCCGTTTTCGCCTGCACTGGGTCGCCGTGCAACGTGCGCACCTGGTCTGGAGCAGCGATGTTGATTGCGATATCAGTACTCTGCTGGCGAGCGCCATGGATAACGCCGAGCGCGCCCGGTTTGATGCCCGCTGGCAGGCGCTGGATCTTGATGATAACTGGCTGCCCGTGCCGCTGCATCCGTGGCAGTGGCAACAAAAGATTGCTGTCCATTTCCTGGCGCAACTCGCGCGCGGCGAAATGGTTGAGCTGGGCGAGTTTGGCGACGAGTACCTGGCGCAGCAATCGTTGCGTACCCTCACCAATGCCAGCCGCCGCGCGCCGTTTGACATCAAGCTGCCGCTGACCATTTACAACACCTCCTGCTATCGCGGTATTCCGGGTAAGTACATTGCCGCTGGCCCGCTGGCCTCACGCTGGTTACAGCAGCAGTTCGCCAGCGATTCCACGCTTATTCGCTGTGGCGCGCAGGTGCTTGGCGAGCCCGCGGCCGGGTATCTTTCCCACCCGGGTTACGCCGCGCTGCCGAAAGCGCCTTACCGCTATCAGGAGATGCTGGGGGTTATCTGGCGCGAAAATCCGTCCTGTTATCTTCAGCAGGGTGAAGAAGCGGTGCTGATGGCTGCGTTGATGGAGAGCGATAACGCCGGACGCCCCTTGATTGACGCATGGATCGCCCAATCCGGTTTGACCGCTGAAGCCTGGCTGGAAAAGCTCTTTGACGCGACGGTCATCCCCTTCTATCACCTGCTCTGCCGCTACGGCGTGGCGCTTATCGCCCACGGCCAGAACGTGACGCTGGTGATGAAAGACGCCATCCCGCAACGCATCCTGCTGAAAGATTTCCAGGGGGACATGCGCCTGGTGGATGAAGATTTCCCGCAGGCAGCAAGCCTGCCTGAACAGGTGAAGTCCGTCACGGCGCGCCTGAGTGCGGATTACATCATTCACGATCTGCAAACCGGTAACTTTGTCACGGTGCTGCGGTTTATTTCACGCCTTACCCTGCGAAGCGGCGTCAGCGAAACCCGTTTCTACCAGATCCTGGCCGAGGTATTGCGCCGCTATATGGCCGCGCATCCCGATCTCGCCGAACGCTTTGCGAAGTTTGATCTGTTTAAGCCGCAAATTATTCGCGTGATCCTCAACCCGGTCAAACTGACCTTCTCCGAACACGACGGCGGCAGCCGCATGTTGCCGAACTATGTCACCGATCTTGATAACCCTCTTTTTCTGGTCTCCCAGGAGTCAGCGCAATGAAAACGTATGATTTCATCGGCATTGGTATTGGCCCGTTTAACCTCAGCATCGCCGCACTGGCTGAAGGACTGGACGGTTTTAGTTCGCTGTTTCTTGAACGCAAGCCGCATTTCTCCTGGCACCCTGGCATGATGGTGCCGGACTGCCATATGCAAACCAGCTTCCTGAAAGATCTGGTGAGCGCCGTGGAGCCCACCAATCGCCACAGTTTTCTTAACTATCTGGTGCAGCGTAAAAAGTTCTATCGTTTTCTGACCACCGAGCAGCGTACCGTTTCTCGCGAAGAGTTTGCCGATTACCTGTGCTGGGCCGCGGAAAATCTCACTAACCTGTCCTTCAGCCAGCAGGTACAGCAGGTCAGTTTTGATGAAAAAAACGGTCTGTTCGACGTGGTGACTCAGCGCGATCGCTTCCTGGCGCGTAACGTCTGCGTGGGAATTGGCAAACAGATTAACCTGCCTGACTGCGCTCCGGCGCAGGATGACAGCTGCTTCCACGCTAGCGAGATGATGCTGCGCACGCCGGACTTAGCGGGCAAGCGCGTCACCGTCGTCGGCGGAGGTCAGAGTGGTGCGGATCTGTTTCTGAATATCTTCCGCGGGGAGTGGGGTCAGCCACTGAGCCTGAACTGGGTTTCCCGACGCAACAATTATAACGCGCTGGATGAAGCGGCTTTCGCCAACGAGTATTTCACACCGGAATATGTAGACAGCTTCTCCACGCTTGGCGAAGAGGCGCGTCGTCAGATGCTGCACGAGCAGAAGATGACCTCCGACGGCATCACCACGGAGTCTCTGCTGGCGATTTATCGCGCCATGTATCACCGCTTCGAAGTGCTGCGGGAAAAACCGTGGGCACACCTCCTGCCCTCTCGCTCGGTCACCGCGATCGCGCAGCAGGAGAACGGCAAGCGCCTGACGTTACAGCATCACCTTGACGGTGGCCGTGAACAACTCGATACCGACGTGGTGATTTTCGCGACCGGCTATCGCACCGTGCAGCCTGCGTTTCTGGCACCGCTCTCCCATCGCCTGCGTCTGGACGCCGACGAAACCTTCTGCATCAACAATGATTTCACCCTTGAATGGGACGGTCCGCAGAGCAACCGCCTGTTCGCCGTGAATGCCGGGATGCACCGTCTTGGCATTGCCGAACCCCAGCTCAGCCTGATGGCCTGGCGCGCCGCGCGTATTCTGAATCGCGCGCACGACGACGAGCCGTTTGAGCTGGCCACTACCCCTGGCGTGATCCACTGGCGAAGCACTCCCCGCCTGGACAGCAGTCAGGTTTATCAATCTTTAGCAAGAACCACCGAGTACTGACACACACATTCAGGAACTACATAACAATGAAACGTTCTCATCTTTGGGTTTTAAATCCTTGCTTGCTTGCAATGCTTTCTACCTCTGCGTGGGCGGAAGAACAAAAGGAAGAAAATATTGTTGTCTCCGCCAGCCGCGCGCACCGCAGCGTGGCGGAGATGGCGCAGACTACCTGGGTTATTGAGCGTGCTGAGATTGAACAGCAGGTTCAGGGTGGAAAAGAGATTAAAGAGGTGCTGGCGCAGTTGATCCCGGGCATGGACGTCAGCAGCCAGGGCCGCACCAACTACGGTATGAACCTGCGCGGCCGCTCGATGATGGTGATGGTGGATGGCGTGCGTCTTAACTCGTCCCGCAGCGACAGCCGCCAGCTTGACTCTATCGATCCGTTCAACATTGACCGTATCGAAGTGATCTCCGGCGCCACGTCCCTCTACGGCGGCGGCAGCACCGGCGGTCTGGTGAATATCGTGACCAAAAAAGGCCAGCCGGATACCGAAGTGGAGTTCCAGACCGGAGCAAAGAGTGGCTTTAACAGCCACAACGACCACGATGAGAACGTGTCAGCCGCGGTGAGCGGCGGCAACGACAATGCCTCTGGCCGGCTGTCAGTATCGTATCAGCGCTACGGCGGCTGGTACGACGGCAAAGGCAACGAGGTGATTATTGATAACACCCAGACCGGATTACAGTATTCCGACCGTCTGGATGTGATGGGAACAGGCACCCTCAACATCGACGATCATCAGCAGCTGCAGCTTACGACGCAATACTACAAGAGCGAGTCCGACGGGAAGCATGGCCTGTTCCTTGGGGAAAACTTCTCCGCGGTTACGGGTGATGCCAAAGCCTACAATAAAGGCAACCTGAACTCTGACCGCCTGCCGGGCACAGAGCGGCATCTGATTAACCTGCAGTACTCCAACACCGATTTCTGGGGCCAGGATCTGGTCGCACAGATTTACTATCGTGACGAAAGCCTGACCTACTACCCGTTCCCGACACTGACCAAAGGCGTGGTGAGCAGCATCGGTGCGTCGCAGCAGAAAACCGATTTTTACGGCGGCAAGCTGACGCTGAACAGCAAACCGATGGATGATTTAACGCTGACCTGGGGTGTGGATGCTGACCACGAAACCTTCGACGCTAACCAGCAGTTCTTCAACCTGGATAAAGCGGCAGCAAGCGGCGGCATGGATCTGGAGAACGCCTATAACGTGGGCCGTTACCCGGGTTACAGCATTACCAACCTCGCCCCGTTCCTGCAGGCCAGCTACGACATTGATGCCATTACCCTGAGCGGCGGCGTGCGCTATCAGTACACCGAAAACAAGGTGGATGACTTCGTAGGTTATACCCAGCAACAGGCCATCGCTAACGGGAAAGCCACATCGGCTGATGCGGTACCGGGCGGGAAAACCAATTACAACAACTTCCTGTTCAACGCCGGGATCCTTGGCCGCCTGACCGAACAGCAGCAGCTGTGGTTTAACTTCTCCCAGGGCTTCGAAATTCCGGACCTGGCGAAGTACTACGGCTCCGGTACCTACCAGCTTGTCGACGGGCACTATCGCCTGCTGAACAGCGTGAACGTTAACGACTCGACGCTGGACGGCATTAAGGTTAACGCGTATGAGCTGGGCTGGCGCTACACCGGCGACAACCTGCGTACGCAGGTTGCGGCGTATTACTCGCTCTCGGACAAAACCATCACCATCAACAAAACGGACATGACCATCAACCTGGAAGACGACAAACGTCGTATCTACGGGATTGAAGGCCAGGTGGACTATTTCTTCACCGACAGCGACTGGAGCACCGGCGCGAACTTTAACGCCATTAAGTCTGAAACCCGCGAAAACGGTAAATGGGAGAAGCTGACGGTAGACAGCGCCAGCCCGTCGAAAGCCAGCGCCTGGGTCAACTGGGCACCGGGCGACTGGACCCTGCGCGTGCAGAGTACGCAGACCTTTGACGTGTCAGATGCCGACGGTAAGAAGATCGATGGCTATAACACGGTCGACTTCCTGGGCAGCTACGACCTGCCGGTGGGTAAAGTGAGCTTCAGCGTGGAAAACGTGCTGGACAAAGACTACACCACCGCCTGGGGTCAGCGTGCGCCGGGGCTGTATAGCCCAACCTACGGTGCACCAGGTCTGTATACTTATAAAGGCCGTGGCCGTACGTTTGGTCTGAACTACTCCGTACTGTTCTAATCCTGCGCGCCGCCTGCGGGCGGCGCAATTTACTGTGTAATTTCAGCACAAATTTGCTATAAAATCAGCGATTTGCTGAAATTGTCGGCAAACGAACGAAAAGTGCGTTTTCCCCCTTTGACAAGACGAACTGAGGTCGATACTATGCGCCTCGTTCACACGATTCCTCTGTAGTTCAGTCGGTAGAACGGCGGACTGTTAATCCGTATGTCACTGGTTCGAGTCCAGTCAGAGGAGCCAAATTTTAGTCTTAAGACATCTCAGTGAGTCTTAAGACGTTTTAAAAACAAGCAGTTAGACTGAACCGGTTGTCCTGATAAGGATTGCCGGTTTTTTTGGCATCTGTGTTTTTGGGCTTGCTCGGGGGCCTCACGGTTCGTTGAACGCATGGAGCCCCCCCGCTATATCACTCACAGATACCGCTATCCGCAATCTCAGACCCACTGACAAACCCTTCAAACTCGGCGACAGTTCAGGACTGTACCTGCTGATCAAGTCTAATGGCTCAAAACTCTGGTATATGAAGTACCGCATTGACGGGAAAGAGAAGAAGCTGGCCTTTGGCCCCTACCCAGATGTTTCCCTTCTTAAGGCGCGCCAGTTCCGGGATGCGGCACGCAGTAAAGTGCGTGAAGGAGCCGATCCCGCCGTTGACAAAAAAATCGCACAGCAGAAAAAGAAAAACAGACAGACATTCCGCCAGATCGCCATGAACTGGCATGCCGACCACCGGCGCTGTTCTGCACATTATGCGACGACCATCCAGCGCAGGCTGGAAAGGTATATGTTTTCGGATCTCGGGGACAAATATATCCATCAAATCGTCACGAAAGATCTGCTGTTTACCCTGCGTAAAGTGGAGAACAAAGGCTTTCTGGAGATCACCGCAATGCTGAAAAACTACGTCACCGAAATCATGCGCTATGCGGTGAAAAAGCAGTTCATCAAATCAAACCCGGCGCTGGATCTGGATGGTGAGTTTACCCCACCGGGGACGCAACATTACCCGGCCCTGCCGCTTGAAAAACTGCCTGAACTGTTATCCCGGACGGATAACTACTCCGGCAGGCTGCTGACACGGTATGCGCTTAAGCTGTCGCTGCTGTTCTTTGTCCGCTCCAGCGAACTGCGCTTTGCCCGCTGGAGTGAGACCGACTGGCGGCAGAAGCTCTGGATAATCCCGGAAGAACGGGAACAGCTCGAAAACGTGCTCTTCTCCCATCGTGGCACAAAGATGAAAACACAGCACATCGTCCCGCTATCCGTTCAGGCGATCGCGATCCTGAAGCAAACTGAAGCGCTCTCTGGGCATCTGACGTTTATTTTCCCCGGCGAATACGACCAGGATAAGTGCATGAGCGACAACACTATCAACAAGGCATTACGTGTGATGGGCTATCACACCAAAAAAGAGGTCTGCGGTCACGGTTTCCGGGCGATGGCATGCAGTGCGCTGAGTGAGTCGCGGCTATGGAGCAAGCAGGCCATTGAAAAACAGATGAGCCATCAGGAAAGAAACAGCGTGGGTGCCGCCTATATCCATAAGGCAGAATATCTGGAAGAGCGGATCAGCATGATGCAGTGGTGGGCGGATTATCTGGATGTAAACATAGAGCGGTATCTATCGCCTTATCAGTATGCGGGACACGAGAGAGAAGCTTCATAGCACAGACCTCTTTTCAATCGTGTATGTTTGTAGATTTTACGTAATTGCCGGATATTGAGGTATTCAATTCAGAATAAAATGTAATTCAGTTCTGCACCAGACCAATTATCAACCCACTATAATTATATAAGAATTAACGCTTTTCAGCGCCTCAAAGAGGCCGCTACAAGATTGTATCTTGCGGCGGCTTTTTTAAACTTACTGTTATTCGTACAGTAAAACCTTGCTTCGACAAACCAAGACCAGGAGCCTGAGGATACAATTATGGAAGCATTGCATCAAAATACTTCATTTCTTCCTGATAATTTTTAATAAGACAATTATTCATTTCGGCCATTTCTGCATCAGTCCCTTTTGACTCTATAGTTTCCAGCTGGCATTTTTTATTAATCATCTGCCCCCACGAATTTTTCAGATCCAAAATCAAAGACTTACGCTCTATATTGTTATCGATTTGTTCATCAATAGATTTATTCAAATTGTCCAGTGCGGATTTAACTTCTCCTGAACTTTTCTGATTAATGCTCGCCAGTTGATTATTTTCCGCCTCGGAAAATGCGGCAAAACCTGCTGTAGAATATGAAGCAAATAAAATAAGTAACAGACATTTAATTTTCATAAAATCTAACTCTCCTTAAGAATCTATCTTGTGGAACATTTGACCACTGAGCTCTATTTGATAATATCTGACCGAATGCAGATAAATCCCCAATGTATGCGTAGCGCTGAATTAAAGAGCGAGCATGAGATGTGTAATCTCCACGATATCTAAGGTCAACAAGTACCTCTTTTATTTTTTCTGGAATATCATTCCATGCCTGTTCCGGAGTGATATTTTGATTCGGATGATATGCCCTGATGGTTGCAGGCTTCTGACATATTCTTTTGACATCGGCTTCTAACCTATTGTAAATGATAACAAAAATATCATATTGCTGTTTTCTGGTTATCTCATAACTACTGATGTCATTGTTTGCTGATTCATAACGATTTTGAGCCTCTAAGCCAGACAGACCTTTTGATTCGACAAGCCAGGTATTAAGCGGTTGACTTAATTCAATAGAGTCAAGGTCTGATGTTGGATCATTTTGTTGACCCAGGTCATATCCCCGGCCAATCGTTATTCCTGAAACACCACCCGGCCAGTGAATATGGCGACTGAAATAAGGACTACTATTATTATCATTTCCTTCAGCATCAAACGTTAACTGCCCTTTAGGTACAGTTAACCATTTTATATCCATATCATCATCACCGGACATTACATATAAGAACTCCAGAGGATGAAAGTGCCATACTGAACGTTGACTGGCGAACGGCTGAACCTTATCCATCCAGTGCGTGGCGTCCAGAAATCCGCCGTTAGCCAGTTTCACAACTGGACTTTCGTCCTTGTCCTTAAATACCGATGACCAGCGTGTATCATCCCGGGTACTGTGCCAGTCGCTGTCATGTTTCACTATCAGCCGTCGCGCATACTCCGGGATATTCATCTGATTCGTATGCAGTGCGTCAAACAAATACTGGTCCTGTGATTTATCAGGGTATGGGCTGGGTGGTCTTCTGTTTTCAGCGTTGTGGATCAGGCTGTCATAAAACATTTTTGCCTGTGAACTTTGTGGCCCTTTTTCGCCATCAAAGTGAGAATCGATGCTTCTCAGGGCATCAATAACCCAGGGTTCATCCAGCGTGCGGGTAAAATCGGTTGTGGGGGCAGCTTCGATGCAGTGAAAGTTTAACGCGGCTAAATCATGCTGACTGAGCTGCTCAACATCGTCCTGGTGCATCCAGCTGTGTGGGCGGATCTGAAAGTACGTTATCCCGGTTTTATCCGTAAACGGGTACGTGGCATCGCGCGGGATAATTCTTCCGGCATCAGCGCGGGTAATGGCGCTCATCTGCTCAAAGGTACTGTCTTCATTCTCTCCGTTTCGCAGGTACATTGGTCGTTTCAGCTTAAGCTTGATAAACTTTTTGCCGGTTTTAATGCCCTTCACGTTGGCCACAAAATCCGGCACATGCTCATCAAGGCTCAGCAATTCGATATGCGTTTTATAGTCCGTGGTGATTATTTGTGGGTAATTATCTTCATCGGCCAGATCCTGAGCGCCGAGGAATCCGACCGGATCACCCGCCTTAACCGTCACTTTAAGTGGGACAGGTGGCACCACCACATCATCAAACATGCCGTGATTCAGCGCATCGTGCATCCAGTCAGGTAGACACACGTGACATTCACCGTCAGGCTCCAGATATTCAGGACGCATTGAAACCCAGAAGAGCTCCCCGGCGGGTTTACCATCCTGAAGGCGCTGCACCAGGGCGAACGGCTCAGGCTGTCTTTCCATCAAAAACGATATTTGTTGCAGTACTGCGAGCGTATCGCCCTGCATCAGCGTCCTGCTGTGACCGTGTTTGTTTGTCAGTACTTCCGGCACAATTTCGCGGCTGTCGTCATGGCGGGAATATTTACGCATCCGCACACCATGACCTTTCGGCGTAACCCGATAAAGCGGGCGTTCAGGATATTCTGACAAAGGTGCCAGGTGCATATAAAGCTGATACAGCGTCAGCCAGGAGGACTCATCTTGTTCATCAGGCTTGTACACAGATCTGACAAGCACAAAGGTACCGGACTGGCGAAGCGATTGCGCCTGCATGCATTCAATATTCGCGTAGTCCCGGTTCACCCGCCATGCCACCACTTCGCCGTCCATCATGAACTGGAGCGGTACAGACGTTTCCGGTACATTCTGGCTCAGCACCGATGCCGGAGAGGAGGATGATCCGATATGGATACCGCCGTGCCAGTAACGACTCATGCCAAGTAACCACCAACCGTGGGCATTTTTGCGGATGTCGGTCAGCAATTCGTCATAGTTCTTATACTCCCGCCCGTCGGCCTTCCGTACCGGGTAACGTATGTCCATCGTTTTTCCTTAAGTTAAATCCCTAAAACCATAATAGTCGCAGGGAGTTAATACGAAGGGGAGTAAAATTTATGCAGATTTTATTACAGGCAGGTAATTATGCGTTTGCAGACGATAACAGATGTTACCGCAACAGCACGTAGATATTAAGGGTCTTACGAAAGGGAAAAGGCTGAAGGGTATTGGCGCATAAAGGTAACGGCCCTGCCCGAAAAGGCTACAGGGCTGAAGGCCAAAAGACAGGGCTGATGCGGCATTGCGTACTCAGACTGTATCAGGAATCAATTTCGGACAGTCTGCCAACTCAGCCACGTTACCGTCAGGATGTTTCCGCCCCCTGTCTGAGGTGGCGTATGTGATAAAAATACATACGCCACCTCAGACAGGCTTCTCTTTGGGCAACTGCTTCCGTTTACTATGATGGTTCGGCGCGTGGCGATTTCCCTTGAGCTTTATGGCGTTGCGTTTGAAAGCCAGCCGCTAAATCTGATAATCAATCGCCACTTCTTCTGGCTCCATCACCTGACGTTTAATCTCATCCACGGACAGCCCGGCGTTGCAGAGTTCGATAAAGCGCCACACATAGTTGCGCTGCAGTTGTCCACGCTTCAGGCCGAGCCATACGGTATTGGCATCAAAGAGATGACGCGTATCCAGTCGTACCAGGTTCTCCGTCTCGCGTTCACCACCGGACTGTTCCGCCACCAGACCAATGCCCAGCCCCAACTCGACGTAGGTTTTGATCACATCAGAGTCCTGTGCACTCAGCACCACATCCGGCGTTAAGCCTTTGCGGTTAAAGGCTTCATCAATGCGCGAGCGTCCGGTAATACCCTGCCGATAGGTAATCAGTGGCCATTTCGCGATATCTTCCAGCGTCAGGGGCGTAACCTGATTCAGCGGATGGTCGACGGGAAGTAACAGACTGTGGTACCAGCGAAACCACGGGAAAGCCACCAGCAGCGGATCGTTGCTCAGGCGTTCACTGGCAATGCCGATATCTGCCCCACCGTTTTGCAACAGCACGTCAATTTCCTGCGGTGTGCCCTGGATAAGCTCCAGACGGACGTCAGGGAAAAGTTCACGGAAGGCTTTAATCACCGGCGGCAGGCTGTAACGCGCCTGGGTGTGGGTGGTGGCGATAGTGAGGACGCCCGAGGCGTCATTGGTAAAGAGATCCGCCAGGCGACGCACATTGCTGGCCTCGTTGAGGATCCGCTCAGCGATGGTCAACAAGGCTTTTCCCGGCTCCGTCATGCCAAGCAGACGCTTGCCGCGGCGGATAAAAATCTCTATACCCAGTTCTTCTTCCAGCTCGCGGATATGGCGACTGACGCCGGACTGAGAGGTATAAAGCATATTGGCGACCTCGGTCAGGTTGTAGTCCCGCCTGGCCGCCTCACGGATAATTTTAAGTTGCTGGAAATTCACGATTCACTCCGGCGCATCTGACATAACGCTATTGTTAGAGTCAGCCGACCTGCAGAACAAATAATAAAAACCAGCATCTTATGCTTTTATGGAATATCAACTCACCAGCTGCAGCTCACGGTTCTCCAGAGACGGTTTGCTGACCAGCGACATCAGAATCTCTTTTACCGCCTGCGCCTGAGGTGACAGCGATCCGCGCGCGGACATATTCAGCGACAGCGGTAAGCTCATCGAAGGCGTGGTGATGCGCGCCATCCAGCCGTTTGCCGCGCTGCACAGCGAACGTGCTGCGGATTCAGGCAGGACGGTCACACCCATACCGCTGGCTATAGCGGCGGTTAGCGTGGAGATGGAATCAATTTCACCGATAATTTTTGCCGTCAGGCGGCGCAGGGAGAACGCTTCATCCACACGCACGCGCACCGCGCTGTAGTCACGTGGCAGGAAAAGATTCATTTCTGCTACGGCCGTCAGATCGACGCTCTGCCCCGGACAGTCGCGGGTGCCCACAAGGTAGAGATCTTCTTTCAGCAGCGGCTGGCTGGTGATCCCGGCCACCGGTGAGCGGTCGTACAGCACCGCCATATCCAGCTGGCCGCTAAGAAGTTTGTCATTCAGCACAGAACCGCTGTTCTCATGCAGGTAAACCAGTACTTCTGGCAGCTCTGCGCGGACGGCCTGCAGCAGCGGCATGGTAATAGAGGACGCGGCCGTTCCCGGAGCCAGCCCAATGGATACGTGGCCGCTCAGCGTCTGGCCCACGTTATTCACCGCCAGCTGCGCCTGTTCGCACTGGCGAAGGATGGTGCGCGCATGGGTATAAAGGATTTTGCCTGCTTCCGTTGGCGTCACGCCACGTTTGGTGCGGATCAACAGCTGCTGATCCATCTCGCCTTCCAGAGTAGCCACCTGCTGGCTCAGCGCAGGCTGCGCGATATGCAGCACTTCCGCCGCTTGAGTCAGGCTGCCGATATCGACGATTTTTACGAAGTATTTCAGTCGTCTTAAGTTCATTTTGCCCCCTGTTCGAAATGCTGTGCCGGTACTGGCTTTTCATTGTTGATAGGGTTTTGCAATATGAATGCCAGTTTTACGAAGAGGTCTGATTTGTCGCTAAGCGGCTGAAAATAAGGAAAGCTAATCATAAGCAGCGGTTTTATTACTGAAACAGCAGTTTATGATCTGCCCCATTAGGGGTATGCGCGCACCATTACGGTGCATTCCGGCGTCAAAAACGCCATTTTGCTGATTTTGTCAGCAAACGATCAAAAGGCGTTGATCCACCCTTTGACAAGGCCGGCTGACGTCGATAATATGCGCCCCGTTCACACGATTCCTCTGTAGTTCAGTCGGTAGAACGGCGGACTGTTAATCCGTATGTCACTGGTTCGAGTCCAGTCAGAGGAGCCAAATTTGAAAAGCCTGCTTTTATAGCAGGCTTTTTGCTTTTCTGCGGCAGGTAAAATTGCCCTCAGTTGCCGAGCTTAACCGGCATCCCTGACCGACGTTCCAGTTCCGCGCCCGCCCCCTCGTTGACAAGCTCGGTTCGCAGCGAGGCAGATATCGGCAAAGGCACTTTCCGGGTCGATTCAAATTCCGCCCGGTTCCGTGATAGCGGTTCATGCACCTCAACCCAGCGGCTGCCGTCCGGCTCTGTCGTCACTTTAACGGGCTGATCGATAAGCTGCACACGGGTGCCTACCGGGACGTTATCGAAAAGATATTTAATGTCGTTATTGCGCAGACGAATACAACCCTGGCTCACCCGCAGTCCGATGCCAAAATTGGAGTTTGTCCCGTGAATGGCATACAGCCTGCCAATATAAATCGCATACAGTCCCATTGGGTTATCGGGCCCGGCGGGCACGAATGCAGGCAGCGTTTTCCCCTCTGCCGCATAGGCGCGTCGCGTATTCGGCGTAGGAGACCAGGTGGGGCCTTCCTGCTTACGTTCTACCGCTGTGACCCAGTTTCGCGGGGTTTCGCGCCCGGCCTGACCAATGCCGATGGGTAACACTTCAACAGTGTTACTTCCCGGTGGGTAATAGTAGAGGCGCATTTCTGCCGCATTAACGATAATTCCCTCGCGGACGGTGTCAGGCAAAATCAGCTGCTGGGGTATCACCAGTCGCGTACCGGATTTAGGCAAAAAAGGATCCACGCCCGGGTTCGCTTCCAGCATATTGCTCAGACCCTGCCCGTATTGCGCGGCAAACGCTTCGAGCGGTAGCGTATTGTGATCCGGCACGGTAATGGTTTGCGAAGTGCCCACCAGCCGACTGCCTGTCGGCGGTAAAGGATAACTTACCGCCTGAACGCTCTGGCTGATAAGTAATGCAGCAAGACAACTCAACACATTTATACGACACATATTCCCTTCCTCAGTCGCACCTCGATTTGCTAAGCATAG
The DNA here is from genome assembly GCF_047529885.1 of Enterobacter cloacae complex sp. 2024EL-00711. Classification (NCBI taxonomy): domain Bacteria; kingdom Pseudomonadati; phylum Pseudomonadota; class Gammaproteobacteria; order Enterobacterales; family Enterobacteriaceae; genus Enterobacter; species Enterobacter cloacae complex sp. 2024EL-00711. The sequence continues at coordinate 364,752 of NZ_JBLIZC010000002.1, read as the reverse complement.
CGTAGCCACTTTGCATTACCCATCAGGAAATAAAATCAGTTTGCACACGCGCCCTGGCGCGGTAGTCTCATACGTTCCGTTTATATGACGGTGGCTATGTGAGTGACCTTTTCTTATACCAATAATTAGAAATACGTGCAGACAGGACAACTATGGACTCCACTCTCACCTCCACACATCCCAACGAGGAGACACCTTCGCTCAATCGTGCCCGCCGCGCAGCCCTCGGCAGCTTCGCGGGTGCCGTCGTCGACTGGTATGATTTTCTGCTTTACGGCATTACTGCCGCGCTGGTGTTTAACCGCGAATTCTTCCCCCAGATTAGCCCGGCAATGGGTACGCTCGCCGCGTTTGCCACCTTTGGCGTCGGCTTCCTGTTTCGTCCACTGGGCGGAGTGATCTTCGGCCACTTCGGTGACCGTCTCGGACGCAAACGCATGCTGATGCTCACCGTCTGGATGATGGGCATCGCCACCGCGCTGATTGGCGTTCTCCCTTCATTTTCCACCATTGGCTGGTGGGCGCCGGTGCTGCTGGTTACGCTGCGCGCCATTCAGGGCTTCGCGGTAGGCGGCGAATGGGGTGGCGCGGCGCTGTTATCCGTTGAGAGTGCCCCGAAGAACAAGAAAGCGTTTTACAGCAGCGGCGTGCAGGTGGGCTATGGCGTAGGTCTGCTGCTCTCCACCGGGCTGGTGTCGCTGATGAGCCACTTCACCACCGATGAACAATTCCTGAGCTGGGGCTGGCGCATTCCGTTTATCTTCAGCATCGTGCTGGTTGTCGCTGCACTGTGGATCCGCAACGGCATGGAGGAATCTGCTGAGTTCGAACAACAGCGGCAAGAACCGCCCGTTGCCAGAAAACGGCTTCCAGTGATGGAAGCGCTTGTCCGGCATCCTGGCGCTTTTCTGAAAATTATCGCCCTGCGCCTGTGCGAACTGCTGACGATGTATATCGTGACCGCCTTTGCCCTCAATTATTCAACGCAAAATCTCGGTCTGCCCCGCGAGCTGTTCCTGAACATTGGCCTGCTGGTCGGCGGGATCAGCTGCCTGACTATCCCCTGCTTCGCCTGGCTGGCGGACAGGTTTGGTCGCCGTCGCGTCTATATCACCGGGGCGCTGATTGGCACCCTCAGCGCCTGGCCGTTCTTCATGGCACTGGAGGCACAGTCGATCTTCTGGATTGTCTTCTTTGCCATCATGCTCGCTAACATCGCCCACGATATGGTGGTCTGCGTGCAGCAGCCCATGTTTACCGAACTGTTCGGGGCGAGCTATCGCTACAGCGGCGCGGGCGTAGGCTATCAGGTGGCAAGCGTGGTCGGCGGCGGGTTTACGCCATTTATTGCCGCCGCGCTGGTGACCTTCTCCGGCGGCAACTGGCATAGTGTGGCACTTTATCTGCTGGCCGGTTGCCTGCTGTCAGCAGCGACGGCGCTATTGATGAAAGAGACGAGCCACACCTGATCTCACTTTTGTTTCACAGGCGTGTGACATACTATCGGGTAGAGTCGCACACCTGTGGAACAAGGAGACAGAGATGAATAATAAGGGCTCCAGCCTGACCCCGGCTCAGGCACTGGAAAAACTCGATGCACTGTATGAACAGTCCGTCAACGCGCTGCGCAGCGCCATCAGTGAGTATATCGAAACAGGGAAACTCCCCGACGAAAAGGCCAGAAGTAAGGGCCTTTTTGTTTATCCATCGCTTTCCGTCACCTGGGACGGCAGCGCGACTAACACGCCGAAAACGCGCGCCTACGCACGCTTTACCCACTCCGGCTGCTACAGCACCACCGTCACCCGCCCTGCACTGTTCCGCCCTTATCTTGAAGAGCAACTCACGCTGTTGTATCAGGATTACGGCGCGCACATTGCCGTTGAACCTTCACAGCATGAGATCCCGTATCCGTATGTGATTGACGGTTCAGCATTAACCCTTGACCGCTCCATGAGCGCGGGGCTGACGCGCCATTTCCCGACCACCGAGCTGTCGCAGATTGGCGATGAGACGGCGGATGGTATCTACCACCCGGCAGAATTTTCACCGCTGTCGCACTTTGATGCCCGCCGCGTGGATTTCTCTCTGGCGCGCCTGCGTCACTACACCGGGACGCCCGTCGACCATTTCCAGCCCTTTGTACTGTTTACCAACTACACCCGCTATGTCGACGAGTTTGTCCGTTGGGGCTGTAGCCAGATCCTCGACCCGGATAGCCCTTACATCGCGCTGTCCTGCGCCGGCGGGATCTGGATCACCGCGGAAACCGAGGCACCCGAGCAGGCCATCTCCGACCTGGCGTGGAAAAAACACCAGATGCCTGCCTGGCACCTGATCACCGCTGACGGCCAGGGGATCACCTTAATTAACATCGGGGTTGGTCCGTCAAATGCCAAAACCATCTGCGACCATCTGGCGGTATTGCGCCCGGACGTGTGGCTGATGATTGGACACTGCGGCGGCCTGCGTGAAAGCCAACTGATTGGCGACTACGTGCTGGCACACGCCTATCTGCGTGATGACCATGTGCTTGACGCTGTGCTTCCACCGGATATTCCTATCCCGAGCATCGCCGAAGTGCAGCGTGCGCTGTATGACGCCACCAAAGAGGTGAGCGGTATGCCGGGTGAAGAAGTTAAACAGCGTCTGCGTACCGGTACGGTAGTGACGACGGATGACCGCAACTGGGAACTGCGTTACTCCGCCTCCGCGCTGCGTTTCAATCTCAGCCGTGCCGTCGCGATTGATATGGAAAGCGCCACCATCGCCGCACAGGGATATCGCTTCCGTGTCCCTTACGGCACGCTGCTGTGCGTTTCCGACAAACCGCTGCACGGCGAAATTAAGCTTCCGGGTCAGGCCAACCGTTTCTATGAAGGGGCTATCTCCGAACATCTGCAAATCGGCATTCGCGCCATTGATTTACTGCGTGCGGAAGGTGACAGGCTGCATTCCCGTAAATTACGTACCTTCAACGAGCCGCCATTCCGCTAACCAGAACAAGGAATAACCATGCACACCCCATCACGCTTATCGGCCCTGCGCCGATGGCTACAGGAAAACAATCTTGATGGCATGATCGTGCCGCGCGCGGATGCCTGGCAGAGTGAGTATTGCGCGCCGTACGATGAAAAGCTGGCCTGGCTGACGGGCTTTGATGGCTCCGCAGGTCTGGCGCTGATACTGAAAAACACAGCCCTGCTGTTTGTCGATGGCCGCTATCAGGTTCAGGCTCGCCTTCAGGTCAATATGGATGAAATTGAAATCCACCATCTGCACAATGAACCGCTGGCCGAATGGCTCACAGCCAACGCCGGGGCCGGCATGCGTATTGGGTTTGAAGCACTGCTGATGACCAATACGGAGTTCGGGCAACTGTCTGCAACACCCTGTGAACTGGTTCCGCTCAGTAAGTCGCCGTTTGATACCTTATGGCACGATCGCCCTGCCGCGCCGGCGGGACGTATTCGAGAAATGCCGGTGGAGGTCAGTGGCGAAAGCAGCCTCGCCAAACGCCAGCGCGTTGCCGCCGTGCTGGCCGCACACGATGCCGATTATCTGGCCGTGACTCTGCCGGATAACATCGCCTGGCTGTTGAACGTGCGTGGCGCCGACATTCCATCCAGTCCTGTTCCCCTCTCCTTTGCCCTTCTTGACCGTGACGGTAGCGTGGAGTGGTTTGTTAACGACAATAAGCTTAGCGAGCTACCCGAGAGCGTGAGAAACGCGTTCAGGATTGCGCCACAGGATGCCTTTATCGAACGCTGTCAGCGCCTGTCACAAGGTAAGCGGGTGATGGTTGATGCCGATTCCGCGCCGGTCGCCCTGCGCTTTGCCATTGAGCCAGAGGGCGAAATAGCCTGGCGAACCGATCCCATCACTCTGATGAAAGCCACTAAAAACCCGGTCGAACTTGCCGGGTACCGCGAGTGTCATCACCAGGACGGTGCTGCCTGGGTAAATTTCCTGGCCTGGCTAAGCCGTGAAGTCCCCCTGCGTGAGGCGGCGGGAAAACCGCTGACGGAGCTGGAAGCGCAGGCGCAGCAGCTTGCGTTCCGTAAACAGCAGCCTGGATTTATTGAGCAAAGTTTTGCCACCATCTCCGCCTCCTCCAGTAATGCGGCGATGTGCCACTATCACTCAAGCGAAGCCAGCAATAAGTCCATCGGTCATCATCATTTTTACCTTAATGATTCCGGCGGTCAGTACCATAACGGCACCACTGACGCCACGCGTACGCTGGCATGGGGTAGCGTGCCGTCACAGCAGAAGTTGCACTACACCGCCGTACTGAGAGGGTTCCTGTCGTTGATAACCTTACAGTTTCCCTCCGGCAGCCAGGGCCATCAGCTTGATGCCTTCGCGCGTCGCCCGTTGTGGGAAATGGGGCTGGATTACGATCACGGGACAGGGCATGGCGTAGGACATCAGTTGCTTATCCATGAGAACCCGCATCGTCTCGCCAAAAAGGTTAACCCGTGGCCCCTGGTGGCCGGCACCATCATGACTATCGAGCCTGGATATTATCTGGCGGACAGCCATGGGATCCGCATTGAAAACCAGGTGGAGATAGTCGAAAGCCGTCCGGGATTCTGCACGTTTTCCTCACTGACGCTGATCCCGATCGACCTGAGCCAGGTCGAGTTACAGCTGTTGAACGAACAGGAAAAACAGTGGCTGGATGAGTATCATCAGCAGGTGCGTGAGGCCCTGTTACCGTTGGTCGACAGCGACGCGCGGCAATGGTTGCTTGAGGCGACGATGCCGGTTGGGGTTAACCACTAGAAATATCAGGTGGATGCCGGGCGGCGGTTTCGCCTGACCCGGCTGTAAGCCCGTCGCATCGGACTTTTTCAGAACGCAGAAAAGCAAAAAGCCTGCTATAAAAGCAGGCTTTTTAAATTTGGCTCCTCTGACTGGACTCGAACCAGTGACATACGGATTAACAGTCCGCCGTTCTACCGACTGAACTACAGAGGAATCGTGTGAACGGGGCGCATATTATCGATGCTCCCCGATGATGTCAAAGGCAGAATGCATATTTCTGACTGTTTGCCGAATTATTCTCCACTTCGCGCATTTGTCAGGCATTCTGTTGATTCTGTGGTCGTTGGTTCCTGTTTTATTCGCGGGTATTTCCAGAGCCAGCGCCCACTGACCATACGCCAGTAGAACAACGCCCCACGCACCGCCCAGTCAAGGAACATCCCCAGCCAGACGCCGACTACCCCCATGCCAAGCATGACCCCGAGCGTGTAACCCACCACCACGCGGCAACCCCACATGCCGAGCATCGACACCCACATCGCGAAGCGTGCATCGCGTGCCCCTTTCAGCCCGGCAGGCAGAACCCATGAAGCCGCCCAGATGGGCATAAAGGCCGCATTCAGCCAGATCAAGATCTTAACGACCTCTTTGACATCATCTTCGTGGGTATAAAAAGAGGCCATAAGCCCGGCAAAGGGGGCGCTTCCCCAGGCGATCAGCGTCAGGCCAATGGTTGACAGCCAGAAGACGTGCCGCAACTGCCGTTCCGCCTGCCCTATCTGCCCTTTCCCCAGCCGTTTACCGGTGATGATGGTCGACGCCGAACCGAGGGCGTTGCCCGGCAGGTTTATCAGGGAGGCGATGGAGAAGGCAATAAAGTTACCGGCGATAACGTCGGTCCCCATCCCGGCGACAAACATTTGCGTCAGCAGCTTGCCCCCATTAAACAACACGGATTCAATACTGGCGGGAATACCAATTCCCATCACTTCCCAGATAATGGCGAAGTTAAAGGGGCGGAAATAGCTCTTCAGCGTAAGGCGCAGTGACGGCGTGATCCCCGCCATCAGCACCCCGAGAATGGCAGCAGCACCGATATAACGTGAAATCGTTAACCCCAGCCCGGCCCCCACGAACCCGAACCCGTCCCAGGAGAAGACGCCGTAGATCAGCACGCTGCTAATAATGATATTCAGGATGTTCATCCCGCCGTTTATCAGCAACGGAATTTTGGTGTTGCCCGCCCCGCGCAGCGCGCCGCTGCCAATCAGCGCGATGGCTGCAGCCGGATAACTCAGGACCGTCATTTCCAGGTAGGTCAGCGCCAGGTCTTTAACTTCATTTGTGGCCTCACCGGCGACAAAATCGATAATTTCCCTGCCGAAATAGTGGATCACCGCCGCCAGCACGATCGAGAAAATGGTCATGATCATCAGCGACTGTCGGGCAGCCTCGCGCGCACGTTTAGGATCGAGCTTACCGAGGCTAAAGGCGACGACAACCGTCGTCCCGAGGTCAATGGCGGCAAAAAAAGAAATAACCACCATGTTAAAGCTGTCCGCCAGCCCGACACCGGCCATCGCCTCTTTACCCAGCCAGCTGACCAGGAAGGTACTCAGCACCCCCATCAACAGAACGCAGGTATTTTCCAGGAAAATAGGCACGGCAAGGGGGGTGATTTCACGCCAGAACAGAACACGATAGCTTTTACGCTTTGCATACCATGGCGTGCGCATAATCGCCTGGCGTAGGGGGGCAGTGACGTTCAAAATGGACCTTAACGAGAAAGTTGAAACTCCATTTCAAATGATGGGGGAGAAATGCTAAACCTGCAAAGTATTTTCCATAAAAAGATGTGTGGATTTACAACAAACTGTCGACAGAATCATCAATCGATCGCTAATCGCTAAGATCAGGTTTGACAAAACTTTTTTCGCCGCTAAGATAAGCCTCCACAACGATTCCTCTGTAGTTCAGTCGGTAGAACGGCGGACTGTTAATCCGTATGTCACTGGTTCGAGTCCAGTCAGAGGAGCCAAATTTAAAAAGCCTGCTTTTATAGCAGGCTTTTTGCTTTGCTGGTGAGGGAAAATGAACGCTCTGTTTGTCTACGGCACGCTACGCCCGGGTCACGCGAATGCACATATTCTTGAAAACATCGGTGGCGAATGGCAGGCCGGTTTTGTCACCGGGACGTTTTACGAACGTGGCTGGGGCGCGGCGGCAGATTTTCCGGGGATAGTGCTGCACCCGGACGGCCCACGCGTGGAGGGCTTTCTGTTTATCTCTGATAGCCTGAGTGCACACTGGCCAATGCTGGACGAATTTGAAGACGGCTACGATCGGGTTGAGGTCAATGTGACCACGCCGGATGGAAAACAGGTCAACGCCTGGATTTATCAGCTACAGCCGCGTACTGCGTAATAAAAAAGGCTCTCTGTCACCAGAGAGCCTTTTTTGTATTCATCGGCGATTACTCGCTTTTGGCTTCACCGTTTTTGATTTCGCCCATTACTTTCAGTTTCTTGGAGATATCACGGCGTTCTTTAGACAGCTCAGCGTTTTTGATGATGTAGTCATCAACGCGGTCTTCGTAGTCACTCTTCATGCTGGCGATGATGCCCTGAATAGCCTCAACGCTCATGCCTGGCTTGATGTAGTCGCTCAGGTTATCGAGCAGCAGGACACGTTTCTGGTTGTCACGGATCTTCTTCTCAACGTCCTGGATTTCACGCTGCAGTTTGTTTTTGCGGCGGAACAGGCGGACGAATTCCAGAACATCCTGGAACGAAGGCTTGGTAGTTTCCATTTTTACACCCCTGATAATGTGAGATTCGGATTCGTTAAAGCAACCGTTGTAACAATAACCTTACTGACAGCGGCTGCGAATGACAATGAGTATATCGTTTAAAGCTATCATAACCCCAATTGATGCTGAATCGAAGCAGCAGGCGTCACATATGGAGATAGCTGCTCTTTATTTGCGCAGCGCCCGGCAAATGAGATGCGACAGTAGCTCCAGCTGCCGCGCCAGTTCCATGCTCAGCCAGACATAACCATGAATAGGCGTTTCCGCGACGTTATCGCTCTGACGCTCATTCATTAACTGCTTCAGCTCCGCAACGATCTCATTCAGACGTTCACTGTTCGCCAGGATGGGCTGCGGGTTACCTTCATAAAGCGCGTGGGCGATGGTGAGCAGCGTTTGCTGCGTCATCTGCTGCGTCTCTTTTAAGGTATGGGCGTTGAGCATTAAAAGGTGGCTGGGACGAGAAGCCCAGTGCGCGTTGATTTGCAGCTCAAGCATGCATACCAGATTGCGGCTTACCGTCTGTATGGCTTCAAAAATGGATTTCTGGATATGGGTTTCTTTGCTGGCCGGAGTAATCAGCCCGCGCATCCTGACCACATCGTTGAGGATCGTTTGCAGGTGTTTTTCCAGCCGGGGGCGCTCAACCAGGTTAGGGGAAAATCCGGCCTGATAGACACGGTTAAACGCGGTGACATAGTTAGCCATCTGAATACGCCAGTGCAGAAAAGCACGCTGTGGCCAGATGCCGGTAAAGAGCATAGCCAGCAGTGAGCCGAGGATCACGTCCCCGCTTCGCCACAGGGCGGTCGTCATATCCCCCGCCGGTGCACCGACCACCACCGACAGCGTGATACCAATCAGCAGCGCCTGATAGGGCCTTTTGCCTAATGCCAGCCAGCCGCAAAGGAACATCGCGACACCGCACCAGATCAACATAACCGGAAACGAGATAAGCTCAAGCTTCAGCGCGATAAGCCCCAGGGCAGAGCCTAAAACGGTACCGCCAATGCGCTCGAAGGCGCGTGGAACAACGTTCCCCCAGAACGAAATAGGCCCCATCACGACCACCAGCGTGATAAGCGGCCATGTTCCCTCAGGAACATCCAGCAAACGAACCAGCACAAACGTCAACACAAAGGCCAGCGCGATACGGCACCCATGTACCACGCGGTAGTGTTTGTACAGACGAATTTCAAAAGGGGTTAATGATTTGTCGGGACGCACACCCGCTCTCCAGCTACACGGCAAATCACAATTGTACTGTGTTTTCAGCCGGGCGGATCACACCCGGCTGAAAAACCCTGTAATAACCAGGCTTAACCGGCTTTGTGCTCTACACCAATATACATTTCGATGTCCCAGTAACCGTCCGCGTTACCATCATTAAGGTAGCGCTCGAAGCAGGGTTTAGGGGCCATCTGGTAGCTGTTGTCCTGCAAGAGGGAATTAAAGAACTGGTTCCAAGGGGTCGCGAAGTCATGGTTTTCAACGCGTGCCGTCGCCACCGCATACCCTCCAGCGGCGATTTCCGTCATCATGACGCCTTCGCTGTTTTCAGGAATGACAAAATCGTCCGGGACCGTTACGGCCGTGTCACAGCGCAATTTTTCTGCCGGGACCTCGTCCGGATTATCGTAATAAACCGCAACCCACTCCAGCGGCTGAATGTGACGTCCATCCACCCACATGACTAACTGTTCGAAGCCCTGTTTTACCGTTTTGTCCCACGGCCCGACCAGATGAAAGCCGGCGATTTTACGTTTCTGTTGCTGCTTGATGCTGTAGTCCATGCTGCCTCCTTTTATTACTGTATATTTATACACTATAAAGCAGGTTTTAACTGTTCAGCAAACGAGGAGTGTTTATTATGTGAGCAGACTCGCAACCGCGCCAGTCTGCTCATGTGCTTTAACGCAGGCCGTTACAGCGTGTGATGCAGATAATCGCTCAGACGGGAGAAGAGGCCGCCTTTATTCACCGCTTCGAGCGTCACCAGAGGCCAGTGCGCCACGACTTTGTCACGGTCGTAAAGCTGGATCTCCCCTACCCGCTGATGAGCCGCAATCGGCGCTTCCAGCTCTTTTTTATCCAGCACGTACTTGGCTTTGATGTTAGGAACTTCTGTTTTTGGCAAGGCCAGCCAGAAATCCTGGTCGGTGCCCAGCTCCACCTGCTCTTTATCGCCGTACCAGATACGCTCTGTTCCCACTTTTTTGCCGTTATGCAGGATCTGCACCGTATCAAAGTTCTGCTGCCCCCAGTGCAGCAGCTTCCGGGCCTGTTCCTCACGCCCTTTCGGGCTGTCAGCACCCATCACCACCGCGATTAAACGACGCTGACCGTCAACCGCTGACGCAATCAGGTTAAAGCCCGCTCCCGACGTGTGCCCCGTTTTCAGGCCATCAACGTTCATGGTTTTATCCCACAGCAGGCCGTTACGGTTTTGCTGGGTGATCCCGTTCCAGGTAAGGCTCTTTTCGCTGTACATGTGGTAGAACTCTGGCTCGCCGTGAATGATAGCCCGGGAGAGCACGGCCAGGTCATAGGCAGAGCTGTGCTGGCCCGGCGCGTCCAGACCGTGGACGGTTTCAAAGTGGGTATCGCGCAGGTTCAGCTTTTGTACATAGTCGTTCATCATCTTCACAAACTGCGGCTGACCACCCGCTACGTGATCCGCCAGCGCCACGCAGGCGTCGTTACCGGAATCCACAATCAGACCACGGCTCAGGTCGCGCACCGAGACGCGATCGCCCTCTTTCAGGAACATCAGCGACGATCCTTCAAACACCGGGTTCACTTTTGCCCACGCGTCGCGGCCAACGGTAACGATGTCATCCGGGGTAATGCGGTGGCTGTCGATGGCCCGATCGACAACGTAGCCCGTCATCAGCTTGGTCAGGCTCGCCGGATTACGTTGTTGATGTTCGTTGCCCGCCGTTAAGATCTGACCAGTCGTGTAATCCATTAGCACCCAGGAGCCCGCCTGAATGGCCGGAGGCTGCGGCGAAAAATCCAGCGGATCGGCCGCGAAGGCAGAAGAGACACTCGAAGCGAGTAAAGAAACAGCAATAAACAGACGGCGTTTCAACGGTATATCCTCAGGTCATTAAAAATCGATGACCTTTTTACGGGAGTTCTGTTGTCGTTACCTGGCTTAATTGCAAAAAAATGTGACAGAAAGCAGATTTTACGCTGAAGCGGCCTCGCAAATTTGCACGGTGATGGCGCTTTTTATTCGGACTGACCTGCACGATCGTTTACCATAGAGACGTCATTTTTTAACAGGATGGTATTACTGGTGTCTGATTCAGCCGCGCGCCCTACATTTTTGTTCCACGACTACGAAACCTTTGGCACCCACCCGGCGCTGGACAGACCGGCACAGTTTGCGGCCATCCGTACCGACGACGAATTCAACATCATTGGCGAGCCTGAGGTCTTTTACTGTAAGCCGGCCGATGACTACCTGCCCCAGCCCGGCGCGGTAATGGTCACCGGGATCACCCCACAGGAAGCCCGGGACAAAGGCGTGAACGAGGCCGCATTCGCCCGGCGCATTCACGACCTCTTCACCGTCCCGAATACCTGCGTGGTCGGTTACAACAACATCCGTTTCGATGACGAAGTGACGCGCAATATCTTCTACCGCAACTTCTACGATCCTTATGCCTGGAGCTGGCAGAACCGCAACTCGCGCTGGGATTTGCTCGACATTATGCGTGCCTGCTATGCGCTGCGCCCGGAAGGCATCAACTGGCCTGAGAATGATGAAGGGCTGCCGAGCTTCAGACTGGAACACCTGACGCGCGCAAACGGTATTGAGCACAGCAATGCCCACGATGCGATGGCCGATGTCTACGCCACCATTGCTATGGCAAAGCTGGTGAAAACCGCTCAGCCACGGCTGTTTGACTATCTGCTGAGCCACCGCAGCAAGCAGAAACTCACCACGCTGATTGATGTGCCGCAGATGAAACCGCTGGTACATATCTCCGGTATGTTTGGCGCCTGGCGCGGCAATACCAGTTGGGTCGCACCGCTGGCCTGGCACCCTGATAACCGTAATGCCGTGATTATGGTGGATTTAGCCGGTGATATTACACCGCTGCTCGATCTCGACAGCGATACGCTGCGCGAACGGCTCTATACCCCGAAAGATGAACTCGGCGATCTGCCCGCGGTGCCGGTCAAACTGGTCCATATCAATAAATGTCCGGTCCTGGCCCAGGCCAATACTCTGCGCGCAGAGGATGCCGACAGGCTGGGGATTAACCGTCAGCGTTGCCTGGATAACCTCAAGGTGCTGCGTGAAAACCCGCAGGTGCGTGAGAAAGCGGTGGCGATCTTTGCCGAAGCCGAACCCTTTGTTCCGTCAGACAACGTCGATGCGCAGCTGTACAACGGCTTTTTCAGCGACGCAGACCGTGCGGCAATGAATATTGTTCTGCAAACCGAACCGCGTAACTTACCCGCGCTGGATATTACCTTCGCGGACGCACGTATCGAAAAACTGATGTTTAATTATCGCGCGCGCAACTATCCTGGCACACTGGATGAAACCGAACAGGCGCGCTGGCTTCAGCATCGTCGTCATGTGTTTACACCGGAGTTTCTGCAGAGCTACGCGCAGGAGCTGGAGATGCTGTATAGCCAGTATGAAGGAAATGCTGAAAAGCAGGCGCTGTTAAAAGCGCTGTATCAGTATGCGCAGGAAATCGTCTGACAGATTTTGGGCGAAAAAAAACCGGAGGCGATGGTCTCCGGTTTTTTTTTTACTTAGTTCTTACGCAACGTCTTCGTACTGAGGAACCGGGTTACGGAAGCTCTTCGTGACGCACGCCAGGTAAACCAGGCCGATACCCGCCCAAATCAGGCCAAGCACCATGGAACTCTCTTCCAGGTTAACCCACAGCGCACCCACGGTCAGCGCACCACACATCGGCAGGAACAGATACTGGAAGTGGTCTTTCAGCGTTTTATTACGCTTTTCACGGATCCAGAACTGAGAAATAACCGACAGGTTAACAAAGGTGAACGCCACCAGCGCACCGAAGTTAATCAGCGCAGTTGCCATCACCAGGTCAAAGTTAATCGCCAGCAGAGCAATAGCGCCGACCAGGATGATGTTCATCGCCGGCGTACGCCAGGTTGGGTGAACGTAGCCGAAGAAGCTTTTCGGGAATACGCCGTCACGACCCATTACATACATCAGACGTGCAACGCCTGCGTGCGCGGCCATGCCGGATGCCAGTACCGTGATGGTGGAGAAGATCAACGCGCCAACCTGGAACGCTTTACCCGCCACGTAGAGCATAATTTCTGGCTGAGAGGCATCCGGATCCTTAAAGCGAGAGATATCCGGGAAGTACAGCTGCAGGAAGTAGGTCGCAAAGATAAAGATCAGACCACCAATCAGCGCCGTCAGGAAGATAGCACGCGGGATAACACGCTCTGCGTCCTTGGTCTCTTCAGACAGGTTGCTGATGCCGTCAAAACCGGTAAAGGAGAAGCACAGAATAGTTGCCCCAGTAATCATTGGGATCACATGCGCATCACCAGACCAGAAAGGCTTGCTGCTCGCCAGGGTACCTGCACCTTCACCGTGGAAGACACCAAAGATAACCATGCCCAGAATCACGGCAATCAGGATGACCTGAAGCACAACAATAACGGAGTTAAAGTTCGCAACGGACTTGATGCTGCGCAGGTTGAACGCCGTCATAAAGGCCACCAGCGCCACGACGAACATCCACGAAGGGATCGACGGCACCAGTGCTTCAAAATAAATTTTAGCCAGCAGAATGTTGATCATCGGCGCGAACAGATAGTCGAGCAGCGAAGACCAGCCCACCATAAAGCCAACGGTCGGGCTGATGGATTTCTGGGCATAGGTGTAGGCAGAACCGGCAGACGGATAGCGACGAACCAGTTTACCGTAGCTCAGCGCGGTAAAGAGGATCGCAATCAGCGCGAAGGCGTAAGCCGTCGGCACATGACCGTCTGTGAGGCCTGATACGATACCGAATGTATCGAACAGCGTCATTGGTTGCATATAGGCAAGGCCCATCATAACAACCGGAACTAACGTAAGGGTTTTACGTAATTCCACGCGAGAGGTGTTTGGAGTTGCGTTATGCGACATAGTTATTCTCCTTTACGGTGATAACCGCCACGTAAGCGAAAAATTGCCCCATTTCTGTATTCCTCAGCGACAACAACTGTCGGATTTTAGTAAATATCTATCCGGTACGAAGCCCGGCCTCTTGGTTTTTAGTTTCGTTTCATACGTGCAAAAAAAAATAACCGACGCCTTTTATATCGTCGATTATTCATTTGGTTGCAGCGGCGCATTTTGCCCCACATCGGATACAAAAGGCAATACTTTGCAACGCCCGGGGCGATTTTCTTTTTTCTAACTGGCTGATTTCTCGACGCTGCTTTGCGAGTAAACGGCAGCAATAGCACTATTTGCTAAAATTTCGTCCCGCCACCACGCGCTTGCCAGCCCCGCAGTTTGTTCATTCCAGCCGACCCACACCGATTCATTGCTGCTTTGTGCAAGCACCTGTTTTTCAACAAGCGCACCGCTGTCTAAAAACCGCTGTGCCAGATAGCGGGGTAAATAGCCGCACCCCAGGCCACTGATTTGCAGCTCCAGCTTGGTTTTATAGTCGAACACCGTGATCGCCTCCTGCTCATCAAGCAACTGCGTGGAGGCCGCACAATCGGGACGCGAGCTGTCACCGACCACAATGGCGCGGTAGCCTTTAATCGTGCGCCGGTTAAGGGGTTCCGGCTCCTGCGCGAGCGGATGGTGTGGCGCGACGGCGAAAACCTGCTCCAGCACACCCAGCCGGGCGAAACCGAAATCACTTAACTGGGGCGGTTCATGCAGCGCACCGACAAAAATATCGGCCCTGCCCTGAGTTAAGGCATCCCATGAATCGCCCAGCACGCCATTAATGAAGATTAACCGGGTTACGCTGTGGTGCTGATAGAACGCCTCAATCAGCGGCGTCAGAAGAGAAAACGGAAAAGTATCATCAACGCCGATGACCAATTCGTTCTCCCAACCCTGGTGCAGTTTGACGGCCTGTTTTTCCAGTTCGCGAACGGTATGCAGGACGTCGCGCCCCTTCTCCAGCAGCATCTGCCCGGTACGGGTAAAACGGGCGCGGTGACCAGAGCGATCGAGGATCTGGATATTAAGATCGCTTTCCAGTTTATGAACGGTATAGCTCAGCGCCGACGGGGTTTTGAAGAGCTTTGCCGAAGCAGCGGCAAAGCTCCCCTCTTTTTCCAGTGCATCCAGAATAATAAGAACATCCAGCAGCGGTTTCATGTTCGCCCCCTTCCGGTGTGCGATCGTTTCCGCTGAGAAACTTATTCCATCGGCATCACCAGCGGATCGGGATATTGATACTCAAACCCCAGTTCATGACAAATGCGATTGCCATCAACAATTTTGCCTTTACTTTCGTCCTTTGCTTCACCAAAAACAGGCGGAACCAGACCCAGCTGGCGTGCCATCAGCGGGTAAAACGTGCTACGCGCTGGATGAGAAGGCGCACATATATTATAGATGTGCCCACCTTTTGGAGCCTGTAAGAGTAGTTCTATTGCGGCAATTACGTCATCAAGATGCACAAGATTGACGCCATGTTGTCCGTCTGGCGCGGATTTTCCCGCGAAGAAGCGCCCTGGATGCCGTCCGGGGCCAACCAGACCTGCCAGCCGTACGATATCGACCTGGGTGCCGGGAAGATGATGCAGCCAGTCTTCCAGCTCTTTCAGCACTTTACCGCTCGCGGTAACGGGATGACGCTCAGAGGTCTCTTTCACCACGCCGTCAACATCGCCGTAGACCGAGGTTGAGCTGGTAAAAATAATGCGTGGGATGTGATGCGCCAGCGCGCTGTCGACAATCTCCTGCATCGCCTGCAGATAAAATGATTCGCCCGGGCCACTGCGCCGTGCCGGTAACGTAATCACCAGCGCATCAACGTTCATCAGCGTGTCCAGATCGTCAGCATCACACACCAGTTCGGGTTCCAGACGCAGCTCGACGCCGTCAATACCGCACATACGCGCCGCTTCAACCCCATCCGCCGTGGTTTTGCTTCCGGTCACCTGCCAGCCTTTTGCGGCCAATGACATCGCCAGCGGCATTCCCAGCCAACCTAAACCGACAATCGCGACCTTTTTCATGCGAATTCTCCTGACTTTTACTCGTCTTTCTTAAGGCTACGCCAGCCCGACAGAACACACAATTCATAGCGTCAATATGAAATGAATTAATGATCAAAAAAAGCCCTTGCAATGAGTCATACAACTGGTTTAGGTTAAAAGACATCAAATGAATAAGCATTCATCGAGAATTTTATGACACGCGTTCAATTTAAACACCACCATCATCACCATCATCCTGACTAGTCTTTCAGGCGATGTGTGCTGGAAGACGTTTGGATCTTCCAGTGGTGCATGAACGCATGAAAAAGCCCCCGGAAGATCTTCTTCCGGGGGCTTTTTTTTGGACCAAATTCAGACAGGTTAAAACAGGTTAACGAGGAAAACAGAATGTTAGATAACTCACGTTTACGCATAGCTATTCAAAAATCAGGCCGTTTGAGTGATGATTCACGCGAACTGCTCGCCCGCTGCGGGATTAAAATCAACTTGCACACCCAGCGCCTGATTGCCCTGGCTGAAAATATGCCCATCGACATTCTGCGCGTGCGTGATGACGATATTCCCGGCCTTGTGATGGATGGCGTTGTTGACCTCGGCATCATCGGTGAAAACGTGCTGGAAGAAGAGCTCCTGACCCGCCGTGCCCAGGGTGAAGATCCACGCTATTTTACCCTGCGTCGTCTGGACTTCGGCGGCTGCCGCCTGTCGCTGGCCACGCCTGTCGATGAAGCCTGGGACGGCCCGGCCGCGCTGAACGGCAAACGTATCGCCACCTCCTACCCTCACCTGTTAAAACGTTACCTGGATCAGAAAGGCGTGCAGTTTAAATCCTGCCTGCTGAACGGCTCTGTTGAGGTGGCGCCGCGCGCGGGTCTGGCTGACGCCATCTGTGACCTCGTCTCTACGGGCGCCACGCTGGAAGCGAACGGTCTGCGCGAAGTGGAAGTGATTTACCGCTCCAAAGCGTGCCTTATCCAGCGCGACGGCGAAATGGCCGATGCGAAACAGCAGCTGATCGACAAACTGCTGACCCGTATTCAGGGCGTGATTCAGGCCCGTGAATCGAAATACATCATGATGCACGCGCCAACCGAACGTCTTGATGAGGTCATTGCCCTGCTGCCGGGCGCAGAGCGTCCGACCATCCTGCCTCTGGCCGGTGACCAGCAGCGCGTCGCCATGCACATGGTCAGTAGCGAAACCCTGTTCTGGGAGACCATGGAAAAACTGAAGGCGCTGGGCGCAAGCTCAATTCTGGTGCTGCCAATTGAGAAAATGATGGAGTGATGGCCATGAGCTTTAACACAATCATCAACTGGAACGATTGTTCGCAAGAACAACAGCGCGCGCTGCTGATGCGTCCGGCGATTTCCGCCTCAGAAAGCATCACCCGCACCGTGGCCGAGATCCTTGATAACGTCAAGGCCCGTGGCGACGATGCGCTGCGGGAATACAGCGCAAAGTTTGATAAAACCGAGGTTGGCGCTTTAAAGGTAACCGAACAGGAAATCACGGACGCGGAAAGCCGCCTCGGTGACGAGATCAAACAGGCGATGGCCGTCGCGGTGAAAAACATTGATACCTTCCACACCGCGCAGATATTGCAGGCGGTCGATGTGGAAACCGTGCCCGGCGTACGCTGCCAGCAGGTCACGCGTCCGGTTGCGTCGGTGGGGCTTTACATCCCCGGTGGTTCCGCCCCGCTGTTCTCTACCGTATTAATGCTGGCAACCCCGGCACGCATCGCCGGTTGTCAGAAAGTAGTACTGTGCTCGCCGCCTCCGATTGCCGATGAAATTCTCTATGCGGCAAAACTGTGTGGCGTACAGGCGGTGTATAAAGTGGGGGGTGCACAGGCAATTTCCGCGCTGGCGTTTGGTACCGAATCCATTCCTAAAGTGGACAAAATTTTTGGCCCGGGCAACGCGTATGTGACCGAAGCCAAGCGTCAGGTCAGCCAGCGTCTGGACGGTGCCGCAATTGATATGCCTGCCGGTCCTTCTGAGGTGCTGGTGATTGCCGACAGCGGTGCAACGCCGGACTTCGTCGCCTCCGATCTGTTATCACAGGCAGAACATGGCCCGGACTCACAGGTTATTTTGCTGACGCCGGATGCGGATATGGCAAAACGCGTGGGTGAAGCCGTTGAACGTCAGCTTGCCGACCTGCCGCGCGCCTACACGGCACGCCAGGCACTCTCAGCAAGCCGCCTGATTGTGGCGCGCGATCTGGCGCAGTGCATTGCCATCTCCAACCAGTACGGCCCGGAACACCTGATTATCCAGACCCGAAATGCGCGCGATCTGGTTGACAGCATTACCAGCGCAGGTTCGGTCTTCCTTGGCGACTGGTCACCGGAATCCGCCGGCGATTACGCTTCCGGCACCAACCACGTTCTGCCAACCTACGGCTATACATCAACCTGTTCGAGCCTCGGGCTGGCGGATTTCCAGAAACGCATGACCGTACAGGAGCTGTCCCGCGAGGGGTTTGCCTCTCTGGCCTCCACCATTGAGACCCTGGCCACTGCCGAACGTCTGACCGCCCACAAAAACGCCGTTACGCTGCGCGTTGCAGCCCTGAAGGAGCAAGCATGAGCATTGAAGAATTAGCCCGCGAAAATGTCCGTCGCCTGACGCCTTATCAGTCTGCTCGTCGTCTGGGTGGCAACGGTGATGTCTGGCTGAACGCCAACGAATACCCGACGGCCGTACAGTTCGAGCTGTCGCAGCAAACGCTGAACCGCTATCCGGAATGCCAGCCGAAAACGGTTATCGAAAATTACGCCCGGTACGCAGGCGTAAAGCCTGAGCAGGTGCTGGTCAGCCGGGGTGCAGATGAAGGCATTGAACTGCTGATCCGAGCCTTCTGCGAACCGGGCAAAGATGCTGTCATGTACTGCCAGCCAACCTACGGAATGTACAGCGTCAGTGCAGAAACCTTTGGCGTGGCGTGCCGTAACGTGCTTTCGCTGGAAGACTGGCAGCTCGACCTACAGGGGATTGCCGATAATCTTAACGGCGTGAAAGTGGTGTTCGTCTGCAGTCCAAATAACCCGACCGGGCAGATTATCAACCCGCAGGACATTCGAACCCTGCTGGAGATGACGCGCGGTAAAGCGCTGGTGGTGGCTGACGAAGCCTATATTGAGTTCTGCCCGCAGGCGACGCTGGCTGGCTGGCTCGAGGAGTACCCGCACCTGGTTGTACTGCGTACGCTGTCAAAAGCTTTCGCCCTCGCTGGCCTGCGCTGCGGCTTTACGCTGGCCAATAAAGAAGTCATCGACCTGCTGATGAAAGTGATTGCGCCATATCCACTCTCTACGCCGGTTGCCGACATTGCGGCGCAGGCTTTGGCCCCTCAGGGGATCAAGGCGATGCGCGAACGCGTGGCACAAATCCTTGAAGAACGGCAGTATCTGGTCACTGCCCTGAAAGATATTCCCTGCGTGGAGCAGGTATTCGACTCTGAAACCAACTACATCCTGGTACGCTTTACCGCGTCGAGTGCTGTATTTAAATCTTTATGGGATCAGGGCATTATCTTACGAGACCAAAATAAACAACCATCCTTAAGCGGCTGCTTGCGTATTACCGTAGGCACCCGTGCAGAGAGTCAGCGCGTGATTGACGCCCTGAAAGCGGAGAAAGTATGAGCCAGAAGACCCTCTTTATCGATCGTGACGGTACCCTTATTTCGGAGCCGCCAACCGATTTTCAGGTCGATCGTTTCGACAAACTGGCTTTTGAACCCGATGTAATCCCGGTGCTGCTCAAGCTGCAGAAAGCCGGCTATAAGCTGGTGATGATCACTAACCAGGACGGGCTGGGTACCGACAGTTTCCCGCAGGCGGATTTTGACGGCCCGCATAACCTGATGATGCAGGTGCTGACCTCTCAGGGCGTTAAATTTGATGAGGTGCTGATCTGCCCACACCTGCCTGCCGATGAATGTGACTGCCGCAAGCCAAAGGTAAAGCTGGTCGAACGCTACCTGGCGGATGACGTGCTGGATAAAGCCAATAGCTATGTTATTGGCGATCGCATGACCGATATTACGCTGGCGGAGAACATGGGTATCTCCGGGCTGCGCTATGACCGTTCCACCCTTAACTGGGCAAAAATTGGTGAGCAGTTGACCCAGCGTGACCGCTACTCGCACGTTGAGCGCAACACCAAAGAGACGCAAATCGACGTTAAGGTCTGGTTGGATCGTGAAGGCGGCAGCAAGATCCACACCGGTGTGGGTTTCTTTGACCATATGCTGGACCAGATCGCGACCCATGGTGGTTTCCGCATGGAGATCGCCGTGAAAGGCGATTTGTATATCGACGATCACCACACCGTGGAAGATACCGGCCTGGCGCTGGGTGAAGCGCTGAAGCTGGCGCTCGGCGACAAACGCGGCATCAACCGTTTTGGTTTTGTGCTGCCGATGGACGAGTGCCTGGCGCGCTGCGCAATGGATATCTCCGGGCGCCCACACCTGGAATACAAAGCGGATTTCACCTACCAGCGCGTGGGCGACCTCAGCACCGAAATGGTTGAACACTTCTTCCGTTCATTGTCCTACACCATGGGCCTGACGTTGCACCTCAAGACCAAGGGCAAGAACGACCACCACCGCGTGGAAAGCCTGTTCAAAGCCTTTGGCCGTACCCTTCGCCAGGCGATTCGTGTGGAAGGTGACGCCCTGCCCTCATCGAAAGGAGTGCTGTAATGAATGTGGTGATTCTGGATACCGGATGCGCCAACCTGAACTCCGTAAAATCGGCAATTGCCCGTCACGGCTATGCGCCGGACGTGAGTCGCGACCCGGACGTCGTACTGCGCGCCGATAAACTTTTTCTGCCCGGCGTAGGGACAGCGCAGGCGGCGATGGATCAGATCCACGAGCGTGAGCTGGTGAGTCTCATCAAAGCCTGTACTCAACCGGTGCTGGGAATTTGTCTGGGCATGCAGCTCTTGGGCCGACGCAGTGAAGAGAGTAACGGTGTTGATCTGCTCGGGATTATCGACGAAGACGTGCCGAAAATGACCGATCACGGTCTGCCTCTGCCGCACATGGGCTGGAACCGTGTTTATGCCAAAGCCGGTGACAGACTGTTTCGCGGCATTGAAGACGGGGCCTATTTTTACTTCGTGCACAGCTACGCCATGCCGGTAAATCCGTACACCATTGCCCAGTGCAATTACGGCGAAGCATTTACCGCGGCGGTGCAGAAAGATAACTTCTTCGGCGTGCAGTTTCACCCGGAACGTTCGGGTGCCGCAGGCGCACAGTTGCTGAAAAACTTCCTGGAGATGTAATGATTATTCCCGCTTTAGATTTAATCGACGGCACGGTTGTCCGTCTCCATCAGGGCGATTACGGGCAGCAACGCGACTACGGTAACGACCCCTTGCCACGTCTGCAGGATTACGCCGCCCAGGGCGCGCAGGTGTTGCACCTTGTGGATTTGACTGGCGCAAAAGATCCGACAAAACGTCAAATCCCGCTTCTTAAAAAACTGGTGGCCGGCGTGGATGTGCCCGTCCAGGTAGGCGGTGGCGTGCGTACGGAAGATGACGTTGCGGCGCTGCTGGACGCTGGCGTGGCGCGCGTGGTCGTCGGCTCGACTGCCGTTAACGATCCTGAAAAGGTTAAAGCCTGGTTCCGCCGCTTTGGCGCTGACGCGCTGGTGCTGGCGCTGGATGTTCGTATCGACGAACAGGGTAACAAGCAGGTTGCAGTCAGCGGCTGGCAGGAAAACTCCGGGGTGACGCTGGAAGAGCTGGTCGAGAGGTATCTGCCCGTTGGCCTGAAGCACGTGCTGTGCACCGATATCTCCCGCGACGGCACGCTGGCAGGCTCTAACGTTTCTTTATATCAAGAAATCTGCGCGCGTTATCCGCAGGTGGCCTTCCAGTCGTCGGGCGGTATTGGTGATATCACTGATATTGCCGCGTTGCGCGGAACGGGTGTACAGGGCGTGATTGTGGGCCGGGCCCTGCTGGAAGGTAAATTTACTGTGACGGAGGCGATTCAATGCTGGCAAAACGGATAATCCCTTGCCTGGACGTACGTGACGGCCAGGTAGTGAAAGGCGTGCAGTTCCGCAACCACGAAATCATTGGCGATATCGTCCCGCTGGCAAAACGCTACGCTGAAGAAGGCGCAGATGAACTGGTATTTTACGATATCACCGCCTCCAGCGATGGCCGCGTCGTGGATAAAAGCTGGGTGGCGCGCGTGGCAGAAGTGATTGATATTCCCTTCTGCGTGGCAGGTGGGATTAAATCTGCGGAAGACGCGGCAAAAATCCTCTCCTTTGGTGCCGATAAGATTTCCATTAACTCCCCTGCTTTGGCAGACCCGGAGCTGATTACCCGTCTGGCCGATCGCTTTGGGGTACAGTGTATTGTCGTGGGGATTGACACCTGGTATGACGCCGCAACGGGTAAATACCATGTCAACCAGTACACCGGCGATGAAATCCGGACCCGTGTAACCCAATGGGAGACGCTGGACTGGGTGCAGGAAGTCCAGAAACGTGGCGCAGGCGAAATTGTGCTGAACATGATGAACCAGGACGGCGTGCGTAACGGCTATGACCTTGAGCAGCTGAAAAAAGTCCGCGCGGTCTGCCACGTACCGCTGATTGCTTCCGGCGGTGCAGGCACCATGGAACACTTCCTTGAAGCCTTCCGCGATGCAAACGTTGACGGCGCGCTGGCGGCCTCTGTGTTCCACAAACAGATTATCAATATTGGTGAGTTAAAAACGTACCTGGCCGACCAGGGCGTGGAGATCAGGGTATGTTAACAGAGCAACAACAGGCACAACTGGACTGGGAAAAAACTGACGGATTACTGCCGGTGGTTGTACAGCATGCCGTCTCAGGTGAAGTGCTGATGCTGGGATATATGAACCAGGATGCACTAACCAAAACCATCGACAGCGGCAAGGTCACCTTTTTCTCGCGTACCAAACAACGCTTGTGGACCAAAGGGGAAACCTCTGGCCATTTCCTGAATGTAGTCAGCATTACGCCGGACTGCGATAACGATACGCTTCTGGTACTGGCGAATCCGATCGGCCCAACCTGCCACAAGGGCACCAGCAGCTGCTTCGGCGACGCAAGCCACCAGTGGCTGTTCCTGTATCAGCTGGAACAGTTACTCGCTGAGCGTAAAACGGCGGATCCTGAAAGTTCGTATACGGCGAAACTCTACGCCAGCGGAACCAAACGTATCGCGCAAAAGGTGGGGGAAGAAGGCGTTGAGACAGCGCTGGCCGCGACCGTGCATGACCGCGAGGAGCTGACGAACGAGGCGTCGGATTTGATGTATCACCTGCTGGTGCTGCTGCAGGATCAGGAGCTGGATTTGACGGCGGTGATTGAGAATTTACGTAAGAGACATAAATAAAAAAACCGGGGAATTTCCCCGGTTTTTTATCTGATGAGAATCACGCTTTTGGTTTGTAGTTCCGCAATGCGTTGCGGCCCAGCACCACACCCGAACCGATAATCCCGCCAAGCAGGACAGCAAGGATCAGAGTGATGGCCTTTTTCGGACTGTCACGTTTGATCGGTAAATCTGGCTTCATCACATAACGGTAGACGTGGATAGTGTCAGGGTTAACGTTCAGCTTTTCGATATCCAGCAAGTTCTGCTTGGTCTGGTAGTACGCTCCTGAGAACACCAGCGGACGAGACGCTTCGTTTTCAATCATCGATTTTAACGCTTCGCTGCCCAGCAGGAACATGGTTTCCTGCGTCACGTCCTGAGTTTGCTGAATCTGTGGAGAGGTGATTTTCGCTGCTTCTGCGTTCTTCAGCGCTTCCGTAATCTGTTTGATACGCAAATCTTTTTGCTCCTGAGAGACTTTCTCCTGGTTTTCCAGGGAGTCATTCAGGGTTGTAATCTGCTGCTTAATGTTATCTTTTAGGTCAAGCGTAAGTTCTTTCGCCGTCTGTTCATCAACCTGCTGAATATACTGGGCAAGCTGCTTTTGCGCAGCTTCAGCAGTTTCACCAACATAACTGACGGTCAATGGAAATGCTTGTCCCTTAACCGTGGAATCGATGGTTAGCTTTTCCGGGATTTCCTGATTTTCAAGCGCCTGCGCTAATGCAGAAAAGGATGAATTAAAACGACTAATTGCACGGGTCTGGATATCCAAAATTGAAGGCGCGGCACTTCCGTACAGAATATTCAACGCATTTGCATACGTTGCAATCTGTGCGGCATCCGGCTGGGCTATGATAGCGGACGATGTCCATTTCTCTTTTGCTACGGTGATGTAGATCCCAGCCAATATGATAAATACAGCAACAAAAGCTCCAACAACCCACTTTCCACGCCACAGTTGCAGCACTAAATCAAGTAAATCAATTTGCTCCGGGTCATTACTTCTGCTGACCAGGTTATTGTTGTTCTGCGTCATACAATCCCTAACAGATGATAAAGGGCAAAAATAAACATGTTCACATAGTGTATCTGTTGCTATGAATTTTTCTATAAGAATCCGATGAGTTAAATCGGAAAGATGGGTTATGTAACTGGCATCCGCCGCGCTATGATAGACGCAATGTGATGCGTGATGGCATCAGTAAGAACACATGTTTATGAGGGAAGATATGAAATTTCTGGTAACGGGTGCAGCAGGCTTTATCGGCGCAAATGTCAGCAAACGACTCCTGGATGCCGGTCATCAGGTCGTCGGTATTGATAACCTGAATGACTACTATGATGTCAATCTTAAGCTGGCACGTCTGGATCTGCTGACATCTGACAGTTTCGCCTTCCACAAGCTGGACCTGGCCGACCGTGAAGGCATGGCCACACTGTTCGCCCGTGAGAAATTTGATCGCGTCATCCACCTGGCCGCACAGGCAGGCGTACGCTACTCGCTTGAAAACCCTCACGCCTATGCAGATGCCAACCTGGTAGGGCACCTCAACGTGCTGGAAGGCTGTCGCCATCACAAGGTACAACATCTTCTGTATGCATCTTCCAGCTCCGTTTACGGTCTGAATCGCAAGATGCCTTTTTCGACTGACGATTCGGTCGATCACCCTGTCTCACTTTATGCCGCGACCAAAAAAGCCAATGAACTGATGTCGCATACCTATTCCCACCTGTACAACCTGCCCACGACGGGCCTGCGTTTCTTTACCGTGTACGGTCCGTGGGGTCGTCCGGATATGGCGCTGTTTAAATTCACCAAAGCGATGATTGAAGGCAAAAGCATTGATGTCTACAACTACGGTAAGATGAAGCGCGACTTCACTTACATTGATGATATCGCCGAAGCCATTATCCGTCTGCAGGATGTTATTCCTCAGGCCGATGCAAACTGGACCGTTGAAACCGGTTCACCGGCAACCAGCTCTGCGCCTTATCGCGTCTATAACATCGGAAACAGCTCTCCGGTTGAACTGATGGATTACATTACGGCTCTTGAAGAGGCGCTCGGGATAGAGGCAGAAAAGAATATGATGCCAATCCAGCCGGGTGACGTACTTGAAACCAGCGCAGATACTAAAGCGCTGTATGAGGTTATTGGCTTCAAACCGCAGACTTCCGTTAAAGAAGGCGTGAAGAATTTCGTTGACTGGTATCGCGACTTCTACAAAGTATAAAAATAAAAAAACCGGCAAGTGCCGGTTTTTTTATGCGCCTTAAGCAGAGACTCAGTCGCTACCAAACAGATCGCGGGTATACACTTTATCCGCCACGTCGGCCAGTTCTTCCGCCATACGGTTAGAGATAATCACATCCGCTTCCTGTTTGAATGCATCCAGGTCACGAATCACACGGGAATGGAAGAATTCATCTTCCTGCATCGCTGGCTCATAAATAATCACCTGAACGCCTTTAGCCTTAATACGCTTCATGATCCCCTGAATGGAAGAGGCGCGGAAGTTATCAGAACCGCTCTTCATGATCAGACGATATACACCCACCACTTTCGGCTGACGCGCGAGAATGGAATCAGAAATGAAGTCTTTACGCGTACGGTTTGCATCAACAATCGCTGAAATCAAATTGTTTGGCACAGCCTGATAGTTCGCCAGCAACTGTTTCGTATCTTTAGGCAGGCAATAGCCGCCGTAACCAAAGGACGGGTTGTTGTAATGGTTACCGATACGCGGGTCGAGGCACACCCCTTCGATGATCTGGCGGGTATTCAGGCCCAGACTCTCGGCATAGCTGTCCAGCTCGTTGAAGTAAGCCACGCGCATTGCCAGGTAGGTATTTGCGAACAGCTTGATCGCTTCGGCTTCGGTGGAATCTGTAAACAGCACCGGGATATCTTTCTTGATTGCGCCTTCCTGAAGGAGAGCAGCAAAACGCTCCGCACGCTCAGAGCGCTCACCGATCACGATACGGGATGGGTGCAGGTTATCGTATAACGCCCTGCCCTCGCGCAGAAACTCTGGCGAGAAGAAGACATTATCAATACCCAGCTCTTCTTTGATTGATTTAGTGAAACCGACCGGAATGGTCGACTTAATGATCATCACTGCATTCGGATTAATCGCGATAACGTCTTTGATCACCGCTTCAACCGTCGAAGTGTTGAAATAGTTGGTTTTTGGATCGTAGTCTGTTGGGGTCGCAATGATGACAAAGTCCGCATCACGATAAGCATCTTCTTTATCGGTGGTAGCACGGAAATTCAGCTGTTTGTTCGCCAGATACTCTTCAATCTCTTTGTCGACGATCGGAGATTTCTTCTGATTCAGCATATCCACTTTGGCCTGCACGATATCCAGCGCAACCACTTCATGGTTCTGGGCAATCAGAATGCCGTTAGAAAGACCGACATAGCCAGTTCCGGAGATAGTTATTTTCATTCGCTAATGACTTCTGTAAGTTTAATGAAGAGATGGTCGCCTGACCATCGCGATAAATATGACTGTTGGGCTTTGTACCTCCTGGCAGCCAGAACTGTCAAGGCAAACCAGGAGCAATCCCTACTCCCGAGATAATATTCAGATATCTTCGAGTACTACGTGCCAGACTTTACATAAAAAAAACCCGAAGACGAGCTTCGGGCCTTGATTACATTGTGTAATTTAACTTATTCCATCCATTCAGTATGGAACACACCTTCTTTATCAGTACGCTTGTAGGTATGCGCGCCAAAATAGTCGCGCTGCGCCTGAATCAGGTTCGCAGGCAGAACGGCAGCGCGATAGCTGTCATAGTACGCCACTGCAGCGGAGAAGGTTGGTACTGGTATACCGTTCTGAACGGCATAAGCAACCACATCGCGCAGCGCCTGCTGGTATTCGTCGGCAATCTTCTTGAAGTATGGCGCAAGCAGAAGGTTAGCAATACCCGCGTTTTCCGCATAAGCATCGGTAATTTTCTGCAGGAACTGCGCACGAATGATGCAACCTGCGCGGAAGATCTTCGCGATCTCACCGTAGTTCAGATCCCAGTTGTTCTCGTCTGACGCGGCACGCAGCTGAGAGAAGCCCTGCGCGTAAGAGACGATTTTACCCAGGTACAGAGCGCGGCGAACTTTCTCGACGAATTCAGCTTTGTCACCCGCGGGTTTAGCCTGTGGGCCAGACAACACTTTGGATGCCGCAACACGCTGTTCTTTCAGGGAAGAGATGTAACGCGCGAATACGGATTCGGTGATCAGAGACAGCGGTTCCCCCAGATCCAGAGAGCTCTGGCTGGTCCATTTACCGGTACCTTTGTTCGCAGCTTCGTCCAGAATCACATCAACCAGGTATTTACCCTCTTCATCTTTCTTGGTGAAGATATCTTTGGTGATGTCAATCAGGTAGCTGTTCAGCTCACCTTTGTTCCACTCGGTAAAGGTTTCAGCCAGCTCTTCGTTAGAGAGGTTCAGGCCGCCTTTCAGAAGAGAGTAAGCTTCTGCGATGAGTTGCATGTCGCCGTATTCGATGCCGTTGTGAACCATCTTCACATAATGGCCCGCACCGTCTGGACCAATATAGGTCACACACGGCTCGCCATCTTCAGCAACCGCAGCGATTTTTGTCAGGATTGGCGCAACCAGTTCGTACGCCTCTTTCTGACCACCAGGCATGATAGATGGGCCTTTCAGTGCGCCCTCTTCGCCACCGGAAACACCGGTACCGATGAAGTTGAAACCTTCAGCAGACAGTTCACGGTTACGACGAATGGTGTCCTGGAAGAAGGTGTTACCGCCATCAATAATGATGTCGCCTTTTTCGAGGTAAGGTTTCAGAGAGTCGATAGCAGCATCGGTACCTGCGCCCGCTTTCACCATTAACAGGATACGACGAGGCGTTTCCAGAGACTCAACAAACTCTTTCACCGTATAGAACGGAACCAGTTTCTTGCCTGAGTTCTCGGCAATCACTTCTTCAGTCTTATCACGGGAGCGGTTGAAAACGGAGACGGTATAACCACGGCTTTCGATGTTGAGCGCCAGGTTGCGCCCCATCACTGCCATACCGACAACGCCGATTTGTTGCTTGGACATTACATACTCCTGTCAGGTGTGGTCGCCACGACTGTGCGCGGCTTGAATGTTTAGTCAATGTTAACTCAGGTTGCGGACGAATGTGTAGTGGAAGGTGCAATCAGATGCAGACAATAATTAAAATCATTACGAGTCCCTACGCAAAGAGATATGTGCGTTTCAATATTGTATAGGGAGTCAAGAGTAATATGAGTCCTTTAAGTGAAAACACTGAAGTTAAAGATAGTAAAGCGTAACGCATTCTGTGAATATATGACGTTGAAGCGGACGATAGCGCGACGCGGAAGTACAGATTAGCCATAAACTGCTTACGCTGACTTTCATTAATTAGCGCACTGTATTTACTCAGCAATACCTCCCCAGTTTCAAGATACTTCATAAAATTAGAGCTTATTTGCCTCTTATTGTTATGAACGGTATAAATTACTGTCGCGCTATTATCATGTTTGATCTTGCAATGCTGAGACATTCTGATCCAAAGATCGTAATCCTGCATGCAAGGTAACGTCTCATCAAATTTTCCCGCCGCCATGAAGAATTTTTTACGAATCAACACCCTTGATGTCGAGCCGATGACATTTCCTTTGGAGAAAAGAGCCTCTGTGTAATCAGAATATTCACGAGGAAATACGGTTCGTCTAACGTTATTAAGATCTGAACTTAAAACAATTTTGATACCGGTAAAAACAAGCCCAATCCGTTCATCCTTTAAGAGGACATTCATGCGTTTTTGAAATGAATCTTCTTCAACAGCATCATCATCGTCTAACAAAAAAACGTTTTCGGCTGAGGAAAGTTCAATTCCTTTATTGCGGGAATAATTAGCCCCCAAACTTGAGTCATTATTTTTGATAATTAAACTGACAGTGCCAAAATCTATATCTGAAAAATCAGGTTTTTCACCACCATCATTAACGATGATAATCTCGTTCGGAAGCAACGATGAATTAAGAATACTACTTACGGCTCTTCGAAGAAAAGCCAGTCTGTTTTTTGTTGTAATTACAATTGAAAACATTACCTCACCTCATTTACAGCAATATAATGTCGTTAGTTAGCGCATGTTGCGATACATAAAGCGCATAAATGAAACAGGCAACAGATGAAATACAACTCGCGATGTAATTAATAAAATGTTTTTAACCGTAAGTTGTTTCAGAATTATCATGTATTTAAAGCGTAATCTCACTTCACTTATCGACTTTTTAAAGCCACGACGCCGCAAAATAGTATCTTCAGTCAGGCGGTAATCAAGTAACACCCTATCGACGTTGCCAAGCGTATAACCGCCTTTGATCAGCTCAAACCATAATGCCATATCTTCTGTGTAGGTGGTATGCGTAGGGTAACGATGGCCGCTTTCAAAAATGTGACGTCGGAAAATCACAGTTGGATGAATGAAAGGACATCTGGCAATACTGAATTTAACCAAATCCTCATGCGCTTTAGGAAGACATTTTTCTGTTAATGCATAGGTGCTACCGAACTCCTGACAATATGTTCCACAGAGATCAACCTCAGGGTGGTTCTCAAGGAAAGAAACCTGCTCGGACATTCTATTAACACGTGAAATATCATCGCTGTCCATTCTGGCAATGAAAGCGTAATCCTCCTTAAGAACGCAGTCGATAAGGGTATTGAGTCCATGAGCCAGTCCTTTATTTACCGGGCTGGTAGTCAACTTCACTTGATTAAAATGGAGATAATCTTGCAAAACAGTGTTAAGTTCAGAAGGGATTTCACCATCTTGATAAAGGAAAATGTCACATGGGTAGGTCTGATTTATCAGACTATCTAATGCCACTTTAAGTGCTTCCGGGTCATCAGATTTATAAATTGACATAATTACTGCAAGTTTACCAGTCATGCTATTACCTGATATGTTGTATCTGTTTTCGTCCCACATTAAAAACTTGCAATGTAATAATGACGAAAATAAAAACCACTAATGATTGAATGTAATTAATAAATGGAATAAACCAACCGTGGCATACCAGAAATAAACACATGAGCCAAGTTAATGTTAAAAAGTAACGATTGGACATTAACTTTCTGGAAAGGATTATACTAATGAAAACAAAGATTATCATCAATGTATAAACCAATATGCTGTAAAAACCGAAGAATGGAATATACCCCAAAAAACTGATGTGTGAAGACCAAGTATCTTGACCATTTATTGCCGTTGCCATAAAATCTTGTGGCGCCATACCTGTGGCAAAAAAATTCTCTCCAAAAACTCTTCTTAGTATTGCATCAATGAACCAGTATGAGGATAGGAAACTATATCCACTCACAGCGTTATTGTATGCATAAGATAAAGCAGCCCACTTTTCCATGATGAATTGTATATTAGCGACCATTTGAAAACGCTCAATACTTTTAAAGAAAAAATCAAAATATATATCTGTCGCACCGCCACCTAAATTACTCTGGAAAGTGTTAACTAATTCCATATTTTGTCGACCGCTACTGACAATTGCATATTTTAAAAACCTAATGACTGGATAAATTGCCAATCCTAATGCGGTGAACATAAATAGTTTCCTTCCGGAAACCCTAATCTGTTTAAGTTGAAGATAAACAATAAATAAGGCAAATAACGTCAAGATGTTAACTGTCTGAGCACTAACAATAACATAAACAACATATAAACACACATTCAATAATAATAACCTATTTACACGGCATGGTATTACTCTATAGAAAAGATAGATAAGTGCTAAGTTTACAGGTTGAAATATGGAGATTAAAAAGAAATAAAACTTAGAGCTACCGTCAGGCTCATCAAGCTTTAGCCCAGAGATTCCTACATTAAGGTTAATTGCTGCATAAATGGATAATACCAATAATACAAGTATAAAATAATCGAGGAGTTTGCTTCTGCAATATGTTAATTCTCTCACTCTTACTTTTTCAAAAAACGGAAACAAGAGTAATAGTACAAAATAAAAAATAGCGAGTACAAGTATAATGGCAATAATCATCAGGGTCGGTTCGGTAGGATATACCCCTTGAAAGTCCCCCCCCAGATTACCATCGTAAATAAAATAAATACCGCAAATTACGTTAAAGAAAATATAAATCTTTAAAAAGTACCTTCTTATCAGTAAGGCTTGATTTTGTTCATAAGACATATTAATTAAGCCTCAAATAAGCGTTTCCATTTCTCAGCAATGACATCAATTTTAAAGCGATATAAATATTCAGGGCATTTTCCTGACATCTCGTTTCGCAAAGCATCATTATTCAACAGAGTGGACAATTTACTGATGAACTGTTCTTCATCGCCGTTTTCTACCAGATAACCTGTTTCACCATCGACGATAACTTCGGAAGGCCCGCTGACATCGTAAGCAAGCGCGGGAAGTCCAAAGGCTTGTGCCTCTATTAGAACCATAGCCAATCCCTCATGGTATGAGGTCATTAATATAAGCTGGCTGTCATTGTAGATCTTTGCAATATCTGAGGTAAACGTTGATATTGTTGCATTCGCTATACCTACATTTTCTATTCTGTTACTTAAAGATTCTCTTAATGGCCCGCTACCAATTATCTCAAGACAATAAGGTGTATCCGGATGTTGTGTAACGAATTTTTTCCATATATTTAAAAGCCGATCAAAACCCTTAACCTGTACCAAACGCCCTACGGCGATTATTCTTTTAGTTCTTTGAGAGTAAGGAGCAGAAATAGTTTCATCAGAATAAGGAGAAGGATTAGGTATAATATTTACTTTAACATTATTCCAAGCTCGCGCATCACTCGCTGTCAGCACAACGATAGAGTGGGCAAACATTAAAGATAATTTTCGCCCCAGTCGAGCCCAGAGTGGTTTTCTGTCGAAGCTAGTATGATCGCAGCAAATGTATTTTAATCTATTTAAACATGCCGGCAGAAAAGACCACATAACACTTTCCATACCGTTAGCAATCAAAACATCAATTTTTTGTTTTTTCAAAAAAAAATAAAGTTTAGAAATTGCAAAGAGGGTCTTTATCTTTTTGATGATTTTATTATGCGTCGTGCTCTTATTAATAAAACCTTTGAAATTAACGTTCTTATTTAATTTATACGGCAATATACTGATATCATTACTATCTTTATAGAAAATGCTAACGATCCATATCTCGTAGCCATTAACGAAGTGATTAGAAAGCTCGGTAATGACACGTTGAATTCCACCTTCATCAGAAGCGTCTGTCAAGAAAAAACAAATTTTTTTCATTTCGCATCCAGATTATTTATTTAACATTGACTTAAGCTTATGAAAATAATTTAATAAAACGGGAAAAGCCTTGAATCTTAAATACAACTCCTGTTTTCTAGAAGAGTGTGGATGACAAGAGTAAGACTTTACCAGATATTTTTCAAAAGAGATATAATCTTTTCTAATAAGAAACTTAGTCGCAATATCGCAATAAATCCTTGAAAAGCGAAGATCATAAATCTTTTCGTACTCATCAAAATCTGCAATACTTAACTTAGTATATTTGATGATATTTTTCTGCGTTTCAATATTTTTGGTGAAATCCTTTTTGATAGCACTTGACCAAGAGTTATCAGCGAACAAACGATACACAGACATCGTAGAAGGTAAATATAACCCACCCGCCTCTTTCATTGCATAAAGTTCAATAAAGAGATCGCCAACAGGTGCATTTTCAAACCATGCCGGAAGCGATGCCACTACCTCTTTTTTGAACATATAGGAAGACGTTGGAGAGAATTGCCCATTTTTATTTAGAACATCCTCAACGTTGAAACGACGAACCAAATCACCTTTGTCAAAGCGCTTTACTTTGCTTCCATCTGGATTTAACGCAAAGGCAGGATGAAAGCAGAAGTTAATTTCTGGATGCAGAATCATCGCATCGTATTGTTTTTGGATTTTATTGGGATCCAGCCAATAATCATCGCCTTCACAAAAAGCTATATAACTTCCCTGCGCATGTGAAATGACATTTCTGATATTGCCATTTGCACCAAGATTTTTTTCAGCGGTAATAACTTTAACAATCCCTGGGAATTTTTCTTGATATTCATTGATGATAGTAAGTGTGCCATCGCCCCCCTTATCTTCACCAATTAATATTTCAAACGCAAAGTTTGTTCGCTGCGCTAAAAAACTGTCTATCGCTGCAGCGATATATTTTTCATGGTTATACGTTATACAGCAAATTGATACTTTAATCTCAAAACTTTGCCAATTTTTTTGAATCAATTCTTGGCTTTCGTTATACATCTGTTTTACCTGTCGGAGCACGTTGAATATCTTCATTTAACTGGGCTTCAAACTCTAAAAGTTTCCTGCTTCTTTCTCGTATTTTGCGCGCAGGATTACCAGCATATATTGAAAAGGTTTCACAGCTATTTTTAACCAATGAATGGGCACCAATTGCACATCCGTCATTCAGAGTTACTCCCGGTAAAACGATACTTCCTGAGCCAATAATGACATGTTTTCCTACGACAACCGAATCATGTGTGACATTTGTGAAATCCGTCGGTACCATAGGATTACTCATGTAATTTCCAGAGTAATCATCGTTACTAGCGTAAATAGAAACCCGTGATGAAATATTTGCAAAATCCATTAATGAAATTTTTCCGGCACCAATCAGGGAAGAATACACCGCTATATGAATGTAATTACCAATAAAAACGCCTCCTTCTCCTGCGGAAATAACACAGAAGTCGTCTATCCGGACATTGTTTCCGATATGGATTCTAGATACACCGTAGAATGACGCTTTCGTTGAGATAAGGACATTTTCCCCTACGGAGGCAAATCCCATCTGTTCAATTTCTTCACGGGTTAAGATAGCCATATTATCCTCGGATAATATTTATAATACGAGAAAAATCATTCTCATCCATTTCGTTAAAAATGGGCAGACACAGTACTTTATCCGAAACGGCATTAGACAAAGGCAGATTCTCAATAGCTGCTGATTCAATTCCGCGGTACATAGGCATGTTGCTGATCAAAGGATAGAAATAGCGACGCGATAAAATATTATTCTTTTTCAGTTCGAAATAGAGCTCATCCCTGGTCATGCGGAACTCAGGTTCAATGAGAACTGGGAAATATGAATAGTTACTGTTAGAGTGTTCAGAAGCTGCAGGAACAGTAATACCTTTGATTTGCGTAAGCTCCTGGCGATAAGCCAGATCAATCCTTCTACGCTGCTCAATGGCACTGTTGATATGTTTCAACTGAACTAAACCAAAAGCAGCATTGATCTCACTCATTTTACCGTTGATGCCCGGCGCAGTGACTGTTAACTCATCGGCAATACCAAAATTCTTCAATCTATCAATACGCTGCTTGGTCTTGGCATCTTGACAAATTATCGCACCGCCTTCAAAGGTGTTGAAGACCTTTGTAGCATGGAAACTTAGGATGGACATATCGCCATAGCGTAATATGCTCTGCCCCTTATAATTTACGCCAAATGCATGTGCAGCATCATAGATCACGCGAAGCCCGTAATTATCAGCAATTTCCTGAATTGCTTCTACTTCGCATGGGCTGGAATAGCAGTGCACGGGCATAATCGCGGTAGTATTAGGCGTAATAGCCGCTTCGATTTTCTTCGGGTCGATGTTGAACGTGTCGGGATCAATGTCGACGAATACCGGCTTCAGGCCGTTCCACAGAATAGAATGACTGGTGGCAATGAATGAGTACGGTGTGGTAATCACTTCACCCGAAATACGTAATGCCTGAAGTGCAGTGATTAACGCGATTGTTGCGTTATTAAAAAGAGAAATATAATCAACGCCTAAATACTCACACAATTCTTTTTCAAGCTGCTGATGGAATGGACCATTATTTGTTAACCACTTATTATCCCAGATTTTTTCAAGATAAGGAATAAATTCACTTAATTCAGG
Source organism: Enterobacter cloacae complex sp. 2024EL-00711 (assembly GCF_047529885.1). Lineage (NCBI taxonomy): Bacteria > Pseudomonadati > Pseudomonadota > Gammaproteobacteria > Enterobacterales > Enterobacteriaceae > Enterobacter > Enterobacter cloacae complex sp. 2024EL-00711. The sequence continues at coordinate 329,600 of NZ_JBLIZC010000002.1, read as the reverse complement.
AAGAAAGGGTTGAGTCACTGGTATATTTTTCATTTAGTTTACTCTATTCTCTGATAGACAATACAATCTTAAATAAGTTTCTTTGCGTAAGGTAAATCATTCCAATATATATACCAGGCGCTAAAGTTAACATAATTATAATCTGCCAAATGTTTTGCGCTGATAGATTCATCGCAATAATTTTGGCAATAAAGCAAGAAAGCATAGTAATTAACCAGATAGGTGACACTTCTTTGAACTGTCGCCAGACCGTTAAACCAGTCAGTTTTCCGGTGTAATACGTATTTAATACGAGTGCAAAGTAAGAATGAATCAATAAACCAAAGCACATTATGTAAATGCTGTAATTCATTGTTACGGTAACGATTGAAATCCCAATGATTTTTTTAATTATTTCCAGCTTCAGGAACAAATCACTTCGACCTTTTACCTGTAAAACATTCAGATTTATGGCATGGATTGGATAAAGCATATAAGCAAGGGCAAGGATTGTTACAAGTCCTGCCGCTTCATGCCATTGCGAACCTAACACAAGTTGCAGCAAAGGTTGTGCGAGTATGGCAACACCGGCCATCAATGGAAAGATGAACAGCGCAGCCACTTTCATTGTGAGCAGGTAATATTCGTCCATCTTGTGACTATCTTCCTGCATATGACTAAACATAGGATAGGTTACGCGCTGAATAATATTAGTCATTGTCATGGCAGGAATGCTTGATACCTGGTTGGCCTGCGTAAACTGACCAACATTTTCAGCACTGAATTTCTTGCCAATGATGAGTTGATAGACATTATTATATGTCGTATCAAGTAACCCGGATACCAATAATTTACCGCCAAAACCAAACAGATAGTTAAATGATTTTTTTGAGAAAATTAGTGCTGGAACCCAACGTGTTATTATATTAAGAAACAATGCGCTCAAAACAGAGACAGACAGAGTTTGCGCAACCAGCGCCCACACACCATACCCTTTCCAGGCGAAAATCAACGCAACGCCCCCCCCCAGAATAACAGAGCAAATCGACGCTTTCGCTTGCGCTTTGAAGTTCATTGACACTGTCAAAATAGTTCTTGGCACAACTGAGAAGCTATTCGCTATTAATGATAAGCCAATGACTTTCGCTAATAACACTAATTCGGGTTGCTGATAAAAATTAGCGATATATCCTGCAGAAAAATACAGCAAAAGATAGCAACAGATAGCAACTATAATATTAAAATAGAATGCAGTCGAATAATCAGTATTCGTGCGATCGGTCTTTCTTATCAGTGCTGAACTGAAGCCGCTATCTATAAATACCTGACCTATTGCAATAAACATTGCTAACATTCCAATGAGACCAAAGGCTTTTGGCCCTAACAGACGAGCTAGAATCAGCATCAGAATGAGCTGAATGCCCTGAGAAAGTATTCGCTCTAGGGCACTCCATTTTAGACCATTGACTGTTTTATTTTTTAGTTCAGACACTATTTATTACTTAATAAGTTGGGACAGGTATTGGCCATATCCATTTTTGGACATTAAGGCAGCTTGTTTTAATACGTCTGCCTTAGCTAACCATCCATTGTTAAATGCAATCTCTTCAAGACAAGCGACTTTAAACCCCTGTCTAACTTCGATAGTCTCAACGAATTGAGCTGCTTGCAAAAGGCTTTCATGAGTCCCAGTGTCAAGCCAGGCAAAACCACGGCCCAGCATTTCAACCACAAGGTTACCCTTCTCAAGATACATTTGGTTGATTGACGTAATCTCAAGCTCACCACGTTCTGATGGTTTAACCTGTTTTGCGTATTCTACGACTTCGTTTGTATAAAAATAAAGCCCGGTAACTGCATAATTACTTTTTGGTTTAGCGGGCTTCTCTTCTATCGATAACACATTGCGATCCTCATCAAATTGGACAACGCCGAAACGCTCTGGATCTTTAACCTGATATCCAAACACCGTCGCCTTAGATGTCGCACGGACTGCAGCTTCTCTTAGTTTAGGAGAGAACCCTTGTCCATAAAAAATATTATCACCTAATACCAGACAAACAGAATCATTACCGATGAATTCTTCACCAATAATGAATGCTTGTGCCAATCCGTCTGGCGAAGGCTGAATTGCATACTGTAAATTCAAGCCCAGTTTTGCTCCATCATCCAGAAGACGTATAAACCCGTCCTGATCTTCGGGTGTCGTAATAATTAAAATATCTCTTATACCCGCAAGCATCAAAACTGATAATGGATAATAAATCATTGGTTTATCATAAATAGGTAATAATTGCTTCGAGACACCCATTGTAATAGGGTACAAACGCGTCCCCGATCCACCCGCAAGGATAATACCTTTCATTTTATACTAACCCCAGACGTTCACGTTGATAACTACCATCCTGCACTCGCATGCACCAACTTTTATTATTCAGATACCATTCAACAGTCTTACGTATTCCGCTTTCGAATGTCTCTTCAGGCTTCCAACCCAGCTCAACACCAATTTTATGCGCATCAATCGCGTAGCGGCGGTCATGCCCGGGGCGGTCAGCGACGTAAGTAATTTGATCGCGATAGGAAACTTCTTTCGGCACGATTTCATCCAGCAGATCGCAAATGGTGTGTACCACATCCAGATTCTGCTTTTCGTTATGCCCACCGATGTTATAAGTTTCACCCGGTTTACCCTGGGTTACAACGGTGTACAGCGCACGCGCATGGTCTTCAACATACAGCCAGTCACGGATCTGGTCGCCTTTGCCGTAAATTGGCAGCGCTTTACCGTCCAGCGCATTCAAAATCACCAACGGGATCAGCTTTTCAGGGAAGTGATACGGGCCATAATTATTTGAGCAGTTGGTCACGATTGTTGGGAAACCGTACGTACGCAGCCATGCGCGTACGAGGTGATCGCTGGACGCTTTAGAGGCGGAATACGGGCTACTTGGTGCATAGGCTGTGGTTTCGGTAAACAGCGGTAGCTCAGCAGACGCGGGATGTTCATCAGGATGCGGCAAATCACCGTACACTTCATCCGTAGAGATGTGGTGGAAACGAAACACCGCTTTGGCCGCGTCATCCAGCGTCAACCAGTAAGCTCGCGCGGCTTCCAGAAGGACATAGGTACCCACAATGTTGGTCTCAATAAACGCTGCGGGGCCGGTAATAGATCGGTCAACGTGACTCTCTGCCGCAAGGTGCATCACCGCATCCGGTTTGTGCTCGGCGAAAATACGATCCATAGCCGCCTTATCGCAAATATCCGCATGTTCAAAGACATAACGATCGCTACCATTAACGTCGGTCAGTGACTCCAGGTTACCTGCATACGTCAGTTTATCCACATTGACGACTGCATCCTGGGTATTTTTAATAATATGCCGCACCACCGCTGAGCCGATAAAACCGGCACCGCCGGTAACAAGAATTTTCACGTTAGCTCTTCCATCTATTGGGTATATCGAGATATTGATGCTCAGGAAACCGATTAAAAATATCGTTTTCAGAAATTTTGCACGCTACCGCCCCTGGCTTAACAGCTACCAGTGCACTGAGCGAATGTTGAAAAAAGGTTTTGGGAGTCTGATAACAGACAAAAACTGGCGTTAATTGTCATCCTAAATGGTCTTAGAAACAAGCACAAATCGTTACAAATCAGTCCACATTTGAATCAGATAACCCCATGTTATCATTATAATTAATAACAAAAAACGGCAGTCACCATTTTGGTTATGTTTTACATAGCCAAATGATAACTGCCGCTTATTCAAAAGACAGAGAGGAATCAGTCGTTAGCCAGCAACTTCTCAATCCGGCTTCTGAACTTCTGACCTTCCTTCAGGTTACGCAGGCCATACTTCACAAATGCCTGCATATAGCCCAGTTTCTTACCGCAGTCGTAGCTGTCACCGGTCATCAGCATCGCATCAACAGACTGCTTCTTAGCCAGTTCAGCAATCGCATCGGTCAACTGGATACGGTCCCAGGCACCCGGCTCGGTTTTTTCCAGCTCGGCCCAGATATCCGCGTTGAGAACATAACGGCCGACGGCCATCAGGTCAGAATCCAGCGTCTGCGGCTGATCCGGTTTCTCGATAAACTCAACGATACGGCTCACCTGCCCTTCCGTTTCCAGCGCTTCTTTAGTCTGGATAACAGAGTACTCGGAGAGATCGCCTTTCATGCGCTTAGCAAGTACCTGGCTACGGCCCGTTTCGTTGAAGCGCGCCACCATTGCCGCAAGGTTGTAACGCAGCGGATCGGCAGATGCGCTGTCGATAATGATATCCGGCAGTACAACGATGAACGGGTTGTCACCCACGACCGGGCGTGCGCAAAGAATGGAGTGGCCCAGACCCAGCGGCTGCGCCTGACGCACGTTCATGATAGTTACGCCAGGAGGACAGATAGACTGCACTTCAGCCAGCAGCTGGCGTTTTACGCGCTGCTCAAGCAACGCTTCGAGTTCGTAAGAGGTGTCGAAGTGGTTTTCTACCGCATTCTTGGAGGAGTGCGTAACCAGGACGATTTCTTTGATCCCTGCAGCAACAATTTCATCGACAATGTATTGAATCATCGGTTTGTCGACAATCGGCAGCATCTCTTTAGGAATGGCTTTTGTGGCTGGCAACATATGCATGCCCAGGCCTGCTACCGGAATGACTGCTTTCAAATTAATCATTATTTCTTCCACCTTAAAATGGTTGACGAATTATAGCTCTTTAACCTGTTTTCGCCAGCATGATTTGCCGTGATTCTTATATGATGTTAGGGGACCACATCACAAAAAACAGTAGTTGTAATCTGAATAGATCGCGTTTCTGTGCCAGGAATAGTCGCAAAAAAAGACAATTGTCGATTATCTGTGCGGGAGCGCAAAATTCAGCCGCTCCGTATTCACCACCTGCTGGTCCACGCGGTCAATATCCACGGAGCTCTGCCCTTTCTCATTCACAGCCTTGATGTTCGCCAGCGACAGTAAGGTCTCATCTTTAGCCATAAACTTGCCTCGGACATCCTTACGCAGGTCGAAATTCATCTTCAGCGCCGGGCCGACGGCAGCTTCCTGCATCACGTTGATATTACGCAAGAAGAGGTGTTGCGGTTTGTTGTGCAACTCAAGCGTTGCCCGCTGCATCTCAACGTTGGTGATGGCCACAAAGGAGGTGGCGTTGCCGGATGAAATTTGTATTCCGCGCAGTTTGTACGCAAGCTGGCGATTATCCAGGCGAATGTCGTTCAGCTTAAAGTTCTGAGGTATCGAGAGATAGTCACCTTTTATTACACCGTAGCCGATCAGCATGCCAGCACTATTGACCATATCGACATTATCAATAATGAAATTATCACAGCCATAAATGGCTACCGTGGCGTTGTCTATTCCCGCCTTCTTGCTGAAGTCAGGAGTGATATTCTTGGCCTTAATATTGCGAATAATAAAGTGCTTACCGTTTTCGACGTGGACTAACTGACGACAGTTGCTGCCGGTGATATTTGCCACCACGAAGTTCTTCACGGTTTGCTTTTCCGGATAATCGTTGTCGTAGGTGCTGCCGGCGAGACCAATGCCGATGCCCCAGTTGATCTTGCCGTTCGTACAGTTAATGTTGTCAATCACATGATCGGAGATCAGGATGTTACGGTCATTAATGGCGACGTTCCACTCAATCGCGTCGCCCTGGAGATGGCTGAATTTACTGTTAGTGATGCGCGCGCCATCTATCTGATTATGGAATCCCTGGCGCAGGATGGCGTAGTTCGCCTGGCTTACGCTGATGTTATCAATCAGCAGGTTGCGCATGACGCGCGGCTTTTTGCCGCCAATGTAGATCTGCGTCACCGGTCCAAAGCCGCTCATTGCCAGCCCTTTAATCACACAGTCTGAACCGCGAATGTCCAGCGTAATGTTCTCCGTGCGGCCGTCACCTTCACCAATCACTTTACTGCCTTCCTGCAGCACGAAGCGTCCGCGACCATTGCCCGTTAACGCACCGCGGATCAGCAGCGTTTTACCGTCAGGAATGAAAATGCCCGTATTGATGTTTTTACAGGTGAGCCCGGCAGGGACAACAACGGTGTCGCCTTCGTTAAACGCCTGCTTAAAGGCGGCGATCCAGTCGTTGTTATTGTACTGGTTAACAGAGACCGTCTTTCCGGTTGCCGCCCGCGCAATGCGGGACGACAGCAGCGGCGTAGCCGCCAGGACGGATAAAGAAGAGACAAAGGTGCGTCGGGTAATCTTTTTCAGCATACAACCTCGGCGTTACAACGTTTGCAGCAGGCTCGCTAACTGGCGATTAATCACCTGCTGGTTAAAATCTGCTTCAACTTTTTGTCGGGCGTTGTGGATAACGGGCTCCAGCGCCTGTTGGTCGATGCCGCTAAATTCGGCTAAACGATCCGCAAGGGCCATCGCATTATTCTCCGGTACCAGCCAGCCGGAGTAATTAGACTTGATTAACTCCGGGATCCCGCTGTGCAGGGTCGACACCACCGGAATACCGACGGCCATCGCCTCCATTAACGCAACCGGGATCCCCTCCATATCGCCATCGGCGCCGGTCACGGAAGGCAGCAGGAATACATCCGCCTCATCCAGCATGGCCTTCACCTCGTGGCTTGGCTTAAAACCTGGCATCTCCACGTAATCTTCCAGCTGATACTGTTCGATAAGCGTGCGAAGACGACGCTCCCACGGGCCAATACCGAGAATGCGATAGCGGAAATCCACGCCGCGCGCTCGCAGCTGGCGGCAGGCTTCGATGGCCACGTGCAGACCTTTTTTCTCCGTCAGACGCGCAACAGAGATTATCTGCAGCGGTTTTCCCGGCACCTTGACCGGGCGGCGGGTAAAGCGCTCTAAATCCACGCCCATACGCGAAACGGTGATTTTTTCCTGCGGACAGCCCATGTTTTTCAGACGCCCGGCCCACAGGTCGCTGATGGGCAGCATCATGTCGCCACGGCGGAAAAGCTGCTGATACTCCGGCGTGTAGTGGTTCAATACCTCGCGGCTGGAGATGTCGATACCGTGGAAGATGGTCGCAATCTTACCGTCAATCACCCCCAGCTCACGCAGTTTGGCGGCGGTCACGCCCGCCGGGCCAAAGTGAGCAATAAACACATCGGCGCGGTACGGCTGCGCCGTTTGACCACAAATGGCAGACAGGATCAGGTTGCGAGATTCCGCGCCATAGCGGGAAACATTCAGCGCGCGCCAGGTCGACGCACGATGGATCCCGCGTAAGGTCTGGCTGGCCCGGTGGCGCAGCTTATTTACTCTTCCTGAGGGCTCGTCCTGCAGCCAGCGGGTTTTCGCCTCCAGCCCATACTGCGTATACGCCGCATGGGTATTTTGTGTATCGCCCTTTTGCAGGGCGATGATCTCCACGTCGTATCCCATATCGATAAACGCGGTGATTTGGTTCAGCACAAAGGTTTCAGACGACAGCGGAAATTTCAGTAAGAAGAAACCAACCTTCATTTCCCCTCCCGGACGCGGTCGAGCACCGATTTCACCATCCCAATTCCCTTCTCGCGCTCGGCTTTCACCGCGACGGCCAGGCGTTCATTGATGGCAGGCAATTGCCCCAGGGTATCGCCCACCATCGCGCCAAGCGAACCATCCAGTAGATGACGAATATCAACGGCCATTTCAGGCATGCCAAGCTGCTGCATAATACCGGCTGACTTGTGCTCGTAGTTAATCGCAATGGCCGGCGTGCCAAAGTTCATCGAAATGATCGCCGAGTGCAGACGCGTGCCCACGGTGAGGTCACAGGCTGAGAGCAATTTGCCCATCTCGAGGTCGTTCAGTTCGTCCATTACTACGTGATAACGGGACGGATCGTTTACCAGGTTGCGCAGGTTCAGCGCCACCATGCGGTCATCTTTGTTATAGCTGTCGATGCCGGTACAGGTTGAAAGCGCCAGCACCTGGTATCCGCTGTCCAGCACACGGTTAACCACGTCAGCAAACGCTTTCTCATACGCCGCCTGGGTGGTGCCTAAACGTTTATCAAACGGTGCAAGTTCGCGCAGGGTGATGGCGACCGTTTTCTGTTTCGCCGCCACGTCCAGCCAGTGCTGCACTGCGTAGCTCGCCTGGAAACTGTCGTCCTGATGATCCACCAGCCAGGCGGTGTCCACCCCGTGTTCGACTTTAGAGGTGTCAATCTCGCTGCGTTTCATCATATCGAGGCTTACCGACTCACGCAGGATCAGGGCATCGCAGTGGCCGAAGACATAGTTTGCCAGCTGGTTAAACTGCGGATCCTGGAACGGCCCGACGCTGTGACCAATCATAAACAGCGGTTTTTTCGCCATGAATGTGCAAAGTGCGTGCTCAAACTGAGGCACACCGTAAAGATCGACGAAGAACGATCCGCCGACCTGAATAATGGCGTCGTAGCCCGACAGCAGTCGAACGAAATCCGTGAAGCCCTGAGCAATGGCGATGTTACGCAGCTTGCCGGTATCAGTTACACGGGACAGCAACACCTGGTGCTGATAGCGACGGCGCAGAACTTTCTTCACGCGTCCCATCACGCCGGCGGCGTTGTTGTGCTGCTTCATCTGGCTGTAGAGCGGGTCGCCCATTACCGGGCGGTTCAATAACCAGGAAGAGCTGACCGGATAACGGCTCATCACGTCCACTTCAGTCTCAGGCTTAAGGGTGTTAATCGCATCCAATAAACCGCGCAGAATGGCGCTGTCGCCACGGTTGCCGCAGGTATGGTTGCCAAGAATAAGTAATTTCATAATGGCCTCTTAAATAACTAGCCTGCGCGAAGCAGCGTTTTCATTTTTTCGTTACGGCAAAACTGGCGCTTCATCTCCACCACCAGCGCATTACGTGACAGCACAATCATCACGCCAAACGCCAGTGCACCTGCTGCGACCTGTATTGCCAGCATGGCCGCGAGCGGCAGATGGCCAGTGAGCACGATGCCCAGGCCATAGCTCACCGCAAGGGTAGGCAGTGACAGATAAAACGGCAGCCACAGGCTCAGAATGTACTGCCGGTAGCTGGAGCCCAGCACCGGCTTGATCATCACGAAGTAGCTCAGTATGGTGTTGATGATCTGCACCAGCAGAAAACCAAGCGTGACCCCAATGGCGCCGGCCATATGTCCACCGACGATAATCGCCGGAATAAACAGGAACGTTTTAAACACGTTGAATTTGAAGCTGATATCAACCCGCGCTTTAGCCATCAGCAGTGAGCCAATCGGGTTGCCAACGGATCGCAGCAGCCCCACCACGCACAGCAGCTGCAGGATCGGGATAATGCTGTTCCACTTCTCGCCAAACACCAGCGGCACGAAGTTGCTCGAGACCACCATCAGCCCCAGCAAAACCGGGAAATTGATAATGCCCACCACAGAGAGCAGCTTGTAAAAATTGACGCGCAGCTTCTCGGTGTCGTCCTGAATTTTGGCGAACGCCGGGAACAGTACGCGGGTGATAATCGGGTTGAGCTTCATTGGTGGTACTACCGCGACGTTGTACGCCAGGTTGTACCCCCCCGCGACGCTCGCGCCGAGGATGCGTGCCAGCACCAGCGTGGAGAGGTTGGTGTTGACATAGTTGATGATGCTGTCGGCGGTGAGCCACGCACCAAAACGCAGGTTGGATGACACCGAAGCGAGAGAGAAATGCAGCCCAGGACGGTAAATCTTGCGGCCAAAGTAGCCGAACAGCAGCGTACGCACAGCAGAGTTAACCAGATACCCGAGGATAGCGGTCATGGCCAGCGGCCAGAAATGGGCGCTGACCACGGTAAAGGTAAACCCTGCGAGAACGGCGCTGGTCTCGATCATCCCAATCTTGTTGAATTCCAGCTCTTTCTGCATCAGCGCGCGGAACTGTTGCCCGTGCGGGATCACCACAAAAGCAAACGAGAGCGTACGCATCAGCGGTGCCAGATCGGGGTTGTGCAGCACGCTGGCGATGGTATCGCTCAACAGGAACACCAGCACGAAAACGAACACCCCCAGCCCAACGTTCAGCCAGTAGAGCGTGGTCAGTTCCAGATGGCTGATCTCTTTGCGCTGGATAATCGAGTTAGCAATGCCGAAGTCAGACAACGTATCGGCCAGCGCGATAATCACCAGCGAGACGGTCAGCAGACCGAACTGGTGGTTATCGATAATGCGCGCCAGCACCGTCATCTGCACCAGGCCGAGGCCAATGATGACAATGGTCGCCATCGCTGACCATTTGGCGCCGCTGATGGTTTTTTCACGTAAGCTCATCTTAGTACGCCGCTTTGTTCACGAAACCTTTGAAGATGGTCAGAAAGACGATCTTGATATCGAACCAGAGGCTCCATTCACGGATGTACTCCAGGTCGAATTCGATGCGTTTTTCCATTTTTTCCAGCGTGTCGGTCTCGCCGCGCCAGCCGTTGATCTGCGCCCAGCCTGTAATGCCTGGCTTCACTTTATGGCGCAACATGTAGCCTTCAATCAGCGAGCGGTACTGTTCGTTGTGAGCCACGGCATGGGGACGGGGTCCGACAATCGACATGCCACCGGTAAAGACGTTGATAAACTGCGGCAGCTCATCCAGCGAGGTACGGCGCAGGAAGTTCCCCACCCGCGTAACGCGTGGATCGTTCTGCGTCGCCTGGGTCACGACCTTGTCGTTCTCCATCACCTTCATTGAGCGGAATTTCCACACCATGATGGGCTTACCGTCCATGCCGTAGCGGGTCTGACGGAAAATAACCGGGCCCGGGGAGCTCAGCTTCACCGCCAGAGCAATGCAGCACAGCACCGGGGAGATCAGCAGTAAGATCAGTGAAGAGAGCACGATATCTTCCAGGCGCTTGAGCACGCGATTGATACCCGACAGCGGGGTGTCATACAGCGGCACGACCGGCACGCCGTTCACTTCTTCAATACGGGAGTGGAGGATGTTAAAGGTAAAGACGTCCGGGATCAGGATCACCGAACAGGTGGTATCGGCCAGTTCACGCATCAGTTTCTTAATGCGGGATTCATCTTTCATCTGCATCGCGATGTAGACGTTATGAATTTTGCCGGCTTTCGCGTCCTCAATAAGCTGTTCGTAATTACCGGCCCAGTCTGAAGGCACGCCGCCAGGCTTCGCGTCGTGATAAATCCCGACCACTTCAAAACCTAACCATGGCTCTTTGCGGAAGCTATCGAGAAGCACCTTCCCTACCGGCAAATCCCCCGCCACGGCGACAAAGCGACGGTTATAACCGCGGTTACGCAGCCAGCCGGCGCCAAAACGGATCAGGGTGCGGCATACGACCATGCCGACGCTGGTAATCAGGTACCAGCACAGATACGTCACGAGGCGATTATCAAAATCATGGCTGAATGCCACCAGACCTGCACTGAAGATCAGGCTTAATGTCCAGTTCTGCAGCAACAGCATCAGTTCGGTGGTCATTTTCACACCACGCCACGAACGGTAGAAGTCGGTCATCCCCCCGATCATCTGGAACACAACCAGCGCAATCAGCGCCATGAGCAGATGCATGTAGAAGAAGGATTGCCCGCTTACCCAACTCACCACCCATAATCCGCCGACCATGATGGTGATATCAGAAAAACGCTGCACCATGGAGATTAACGATGCATTCGTTCTCGCTCGTTCGCGTTTTTTTAGATTCGTCATCGTTGTTCCTTTAGTTCAACACCTGCCCCCTCACCCCACATCAGGGTGAGGGGGAAAGCTATTTACTGATTCAACAGCGCCAGAATGTCCTTCGTTCGCGCTTCCATCAGCGCGGTATCCGCGCGGGATTCCACGTTCAGGCGCACCACCGGCTCGGTATTTGAAGAGCGCAGGTTAAAACGCCACTGCGGGAACGCCATGCTGATGCCGTCGGTACGGTCAATTTCCAGCGCATGGAGGGCAAAATGCTGCTCCACACGGGCAATGGCCTCGGCCGGCTGCGCCAGTTTGCTGTTGATTTCGCCACTTGCCGGGAAGGCCGCCATGCGGTCGCGTACCAGCTCGCCAAGGGTCTGCCCTTTCAGACACAGCAGCTCGGTCACCAGCAGCCACGGGATCATCCCGCTGTCGCAGTAGGCAAAGTCACGGAAATAGTGGTGGGCGCTCATCTCGCCGCCATAAATGGCGTCTTCTTCGCGCATACGCTCTTTGATGAAGGCATGACCGGTTTTGGACATCACCGGCTGGCCGCCCGCGGCGTTCACCACATCCACGGTGTTCCAGGACAGACGCGGATCGTGAATGATCTTCGCGCCCGGGTTTTTCTCAAGGAACGCTTCCGCCAGCAGGCCGACAATGTAGTAGCCTTCGATGAACTGGCCTTTTTCGTCGAACAGGAAACAGCGGTCGAAATCGCCGTCAAAGGCGATACCCATATCGGCACCGTGTTCGATGACCGCGTTACGGGTGTCGTCGCGGCACTCCGGCAGCAGCGGGTTCGGGATACCGTTCGGGAAGTTGCCGTCCGGGGTGTTATGGACCTTAACGAAGGTTACCGGCACATTCAGGGCCTTAAAGCGGGCTTCGAGCGCATCCACCACCGGGCCGGCCGCGCCGTTACCGGAGTTGATCACCAGCTTCAGCGGTTTCAGGTTTGCAACGTTGATGTAGCCCAGCAGGTGGTCGATGTACGCTTTACGCAGGTCGATCTGCTTATAGCTGCCGCGTTTTGCTTCATTCACCGGCGGGAAATCGTTAGCTTCGGCGAGACGCTGCACGTCACGCAGACCGGTATCGCCGCTGATAGGACGCGCGCCCTTGCGCACCAGCTTCATACCGTTGTAGTCCATTGGGTTATGGCTGGCCGTCACTTCGATACCGCCGTCCACGCCGAGGTGGAAGGTGGCAAAGTAAATCTCTTCGGTGCCGGACAAGCCGATATCCAGCACGTCCACTCCCGCATCCTGCAGCCCTTTTGCCAGCGCCAGCTTCAGGGACTCACTGGTCAGGCGCACATCGCCGCCAAGGACAATCGTTTGTGGCTTAAGATATTCGCCGTATGCGCGGCCAATGCGCCACGCAATGTCTTCATTCAGCTCTTCGCCCAGCTTGCCGCGAATATCGTAGGCTTTAAAACAGGTTAATTTTTCCATGATGACCCCTTTTTCAGGCAACAGTTGGCCCGCCCGATTAACAGGCAAATTTGTTTTTATTCATTCGCAGGCCGGATGCGCGAAACGCTATCCGGCTTTAGAGACGGCGCTATACCCGCCCGTAACGGTCCTGGAAACGGACAATATCGTCTTCTTCCAGGTACGAACCGGAGCGCACTTCAATTAAGTCGAGAGGAATTTTCCCCGGGTTTTCCAGGCAGTGCGTGGCTCCCAGCGGAATATAGATTGACTCGTTTTCGCCCAGCAGTTTCACTTCGCCATCAATCGTGACTTTGGCGGTACCCGCCACCACGACCCAGTGCTCGGCACGGTGGTGGTGCATCTGTACCGACAGCCCCTCACCCGGTTTCACGGTGATGCGTTTCACCTGGTAACGTTCACCGGCATCGATGGAGTCATATTTGCCCCACGGACGATACACTTCGCGGTGGATATGGTGTTCATGGCGACCATCGGCCTTGATCTTCTCCACCACTTTTTTAACGTCCTGCACGGCATTACGGTCAGCAATCAGCACGGCGTCTTTCGTCTGTACGACCACCAGATCCTTCACGCCAACAGTGGTCACCAGACCGGACTCGGCGTAGACATAGCTGTTTTCCGTTTTGTGGCTGATAACATCACCGTGGTGGACGTTACCCTCCGGGGTATGGGCGCTGATCTCCCACAGGGAGGACCAGGAGCCAACATCACTCCAGCCCGCATCCATCGGTACCACAACGGCATCGGCCGTGCGTTCCATTACCGCATAGTCAATTGACTCTTCCGGGCAGGCGAGGAAAGACGCTTCGTCAACACGGATAAAATCGAGATCCGGATCCACTACCGCCATCGCTTTCTCGCAGGCGTCCAGAATATCCGGGCGATATTTGCGCAGCTCTTCCAGGTAGCGGCCAGCGCGGAACAGGAACATCCCGCTGTTCCAGTAATATTCACCGCTGGCCACATACGCCTGCGCGGTTTCCAGATTCGGTTTTTCGACAAACTGCGCCACGTCAAACGCTACGCTGTCGCCTTCGCCCGGGGTCACATTGCCACGACGAATATACCCGTAGCCGGTTTCCGGCAGGTCCGGCACGATGCCGAAAGTCACCAGTTTGCCGTTTTCGGCGTAAGGAATAGCCGCGCGTACCGCCTCGCGGAACGACTCTTCCTGTTGAATAACATGGTCTGCCGCCAGAACCAGCATCAGCGGATCGCAATCCGGGCTGCTGCGTTTGGCCGCCAGCGCAGCCAGCGCAATCGCGGGGGCGGTGTTACGTCCGGCAGGCTCCAGAATGATATTTTCTGTGAGTTTGTTCAGCTGGCGCAGCTGCTCGGCAACAATAAAGCGGTGTTGTTCGTTACAAATCACCACCGGGCTTTCACACTCCACACCCTGCAGGCGGTTAACCGTCGTCTGCAGCATGGTGAGCTCCCCTTTCAGGCAGAGGAACTGTTTTGGATAGAGCACGCGGGACAGCGGCCACAACCGGCTACCAGAGCCACCCGCCATCACAACCGGATACAAAGTGGTTTGACTCATGATTTATCCCCGTATATCTGCAATAAATTGGCTCAGCACGTTCTCTTTCTCGAGCGTGCGTTCGGCATATTCACGTGCCACCGTGTTCGTTTTTGGCATGGCAAGTGCCCGTTCAATGCCAGTGACCAGCGCCGGGACCGATTCCGGTTCCACGCAAACGGCGATCCCCGGATAGCTGTCGCACAGCTGGCCTAATTCTGTTTCGGCTTCCGCCGTGATCACCGCGTTACCGCCCACTGCCAGAATGTTGGTCAGCTTGGACGGCAGCACCGCGTCTGCCGCGCCGCGCTTTTGTACCACCAGATGGCAGTCGCCCATCTTCAGCAACGCAGGCAGTGCCTCGTAAGACTGAAGCGGGAAAAATTTCACGTTCGTCAGGCCGCGGTCATTGGCCATTTTTTCCAGTCGCGCTTTTCCGCCGCCCTGCCCGACGATGACAAACATCCAGGGTTGATGGCTCAGTTGCTGTGCGGCGTCGATGACGCTCTCCAGCCCCTGCTTCTCGCCGATGTTGCCTGAGTAAAGAATGATTTTTTGGTCGTCAGGCAAACCGAGCTGAGCGCGTAGCGCCTGAGCGTCACTGTCTGTCACGTCGCGAAAACGCGCCACTTCAGACCAGTTAGGGAAAAAGATCACTTTTTCCGCCGGTACGCCCTTCTCCTGCGCTTTGTTCATCATTGAGCGCGAGATGGTCGAGACATAATCCACGTTATGCAGGCCGCTGCGCTCGAAGGCGCTGGCGAGTTTCGCCACCTTCCCGCTCTTACCTTTGCCGGCCATTCCCAGGCCGAGCATGGCGTCCACTTCATAATCCTGAATGTGAAGCAGCGTGCGCGCGCCGGAGAGTTTGCCCAGCAGGCGCATGCCTGGGGTGCAGAACAGCGTTGGCACCACACCGATAATGCGATCCGGCTTCCAGCGACGTTGCGCCATCAGCGGGAAGAAACTGCTCAGGGCAAAGCTGCCCAGATGAAGTAACCGTTTCAGCGTTGAGGGCTGTTTCGGCACGTACAGCGGGCAACGCCAGACGGTCGCGGCACCCTCTTCGCGACGGTAGCGCCAGCCTGAATAGCGCTCACCTACTTTCCATTCCGGGTAGTATGGCGGCGCGGTAATGACCCGCACGTCATGTCCCTGGCTCGCCATCCACTCGACCATTTCGCCGGTGTATTTACCGATGCCGGTTAACTCCGGCGAATAGTTGATTCCGTACACCAGAATTTTCATAAGCCCGGCACTCCGGACTGACGATCGGCCAGGAAATAGGCACGACTGTTGTCATGCACCTTGTCACTGGCCAGCAACGCCTCTGGCGTCTGCCAGCGGTAGTCGTCATGCTGAGAATCAGGCAGACGCAGGTCTGCCTCACTCACCTTCAGGCGAAAACCGAGCACCACATAGTGCGTGGTGAAACCGGTGCCCGAAAAGTTATCGTCATAGAAGTGCTGCCAGACCCCGTAAAACTGGCCTGCCGCCATCGGCAGTTGCAGGCCCAGTTCCGCCAGAGTGAGACGCTCAAAAGCATTTTCCAGCGTCTCATCCTTCTGCACGCGCCCGCCGGGCACGAACCAAAAGCCCTGTGCAGGACGGTTGGTTCGTTTTCCCAGCAAGAACTCGCCGCGTTCGTTTTCCACCACCAAATCAATTGAGATGAGCGGAGTGGAACGCACTACCGTGGCAAAATCTTCCTGACTTAAAAACATCATTACCCCCGGAAGCGGTGCTGGTTTTCAAGGAACCACTGGTAGGTGCTTGCCAGCCCCTGCTCCAGAGATACCTCGTGATACCAGCCCAGCTGATGCAGACGGGTCACGTCCAGCAGTTTGCGCGGCGTGCCGTCCGGTTTGGTGGCGTCAAAGACCACGCGGCCTTTGTAACCCACCACCTGCGCGATGGTTTGCGCCAGCTCGCGAATGGTGCAATCCACGCCAGTACCGACGTTAATGTGTGACAGCATCGGTTCGGTGTTTTCCTGCCACACCTCACGATCCAGCTCCATTACGTGAATGCTGGCAGCCGCCATGTCATCCACATGCAGGAATTCACGCATTGGCGTCCCGCTGCCCCACACCACCACATCCGGTGCATTTTCGGCCGTTGCCTCGTGGAAACGACGCAGCAGCGCCGGGATCACGTGCGAATTGCTCGGGTGGAAGTTGTCATGCGGTCCGTACAGGTTGGTCGGCATCACCGAACGATAGTCGCGGTTATACTGACGGTTGTAGGATTCGCACAGCTTGATCCCGGCAATCTTGGCAATCGCATACGGCTCGTTGGTTGCTTCCAGCGTGCCCTGCAGCAGTTCGCTCTCAGCGATCGGCTGCTTCGCCATTTTCGGGTAGATACAGGATGAGCCGAGGAACAACAGCTTATTCACGTTGTGCAGATGCGCTGCGTGAATGATGTTGCTCTCAATCATCATGTTCTCGTAGATGAAATCCGCCGGATACGTGTTGTTGGCAACAATGCCGCCCACTTTCGCCGCCGCCAGATACACCTGGTCAATACGTTCACTGGCGAAGAAGTCCTGTACCGCTTTGCTGTCGAGCAGGTTCAGCTCGTCACGGGTACGGACAATCACATCGACATCACCGCGCTGTTCAAGCTGGCGAACAATCGCGGAACCCACCATTCCGCGATGACCCGCGACAAAAATACGTTGTTTTGTCATTCTCAGGACTCCAGCGCGATGGCAACCTCGTAGCCATGAGACTTGAGCAGCGAGTGTTTTTTCGCTGCTTCAAGATCTTTGGCAACCATCTCGGAAACCATCTCCTGCAGAGTCGTTTCTGGTTTCCAGCCCAGTGTTTCGTGTGCTTTGGTTGGGTCGCCCAGCAGGGTTTCCACTTCAGCAGGACGGAAGTAACGTGGGTCAACCTGTACAATCACGTCGCCCGGTTTCACGCCCGGTGCGTCATGGCCCGTTACGGAAACCACGATGCCTTTCTCTTCCACGCCGGTACCTTCGAAGCGCAGTTTGATACCCAGCTGAGCGGCAGCCATCTCAACGAACTGACGTACGGAGTACTGCACGCCGGTTGCGATAACGAAGTCTTCTGGTTTTTCCTGCTGCAGCATCATCCACTGCATTTTTACGTAGTCTTTGGCATGGCCCCAGTCACGCAGGGAATCCATGTTGCCGAGGTGCAGGCAAGATTCCAGACCCTGTGCGATGTTAGCGATAGCGCGGGTGATTTTACGGGTAACGAAAGTTTCACCACGACGTGGGGATTCGTGGTTGAACAGAATGCCGTTACAGGCATACATGCCGTAGGATTCACGGTAGTTCACGGTGATCCAGTACGCGTACAATTTCGCCACGGCGTACGGAGAACGTGGATAGAACGGGGTAGTCTCTTTCTGAGGAATTTCCTGCACCAGACCGTACAGCTCAGAGGTGGATGCCTGGTAGAAACGGGTTTTCTTCTCAAGGCCGAGGAAGCGAATCGCTTCCAGCAGACGCAGCGTACCCATTGCGTCAACGTCAGCGGTGTATTCCGGAGATTCGAAGGAGACCGCAACGTGGCTCATCGCGCCCAGGTTGTACACTTCATCCGGCTGCACTTCCTGCAGAATACGGGTCAGGTTGGAAGTATCGGTCAGGTCGCCGTAGTGCAGATGGAATTTCGGGTTCGCCGCATGAGGATCCTGATAAATGTGATCCACACGTTCGGTGTTGAATGAAGAAGCACGACGCTTAATACCGTGTACTTCATAACCTTTTTCCAGCAGCAGTTCTGCCAGGTAAGAACCATCCTGTCCGGTAACGCCGGTGATGAGAGCGACTTTAGACATGTTTATATTCCTCTACTTATGAATTTAATCAGTTTCAACGCGTTCGCGTATCACCACTGCGGGGTTGCCACGGCAAATTTTATTTGCCGGTAGCGATTTAAAAACGCTGCTGCGGGCACCGACTACCGTGCCATCGCCAACAGAAACACCAGGTGCAACAAAAACATCTGTCGCCAGCCAGCATTTTTCGCCAATCACAATCGGAGTGGCGGTAATATCAAAATGCTGACTCATAAAATCGTGACTGCCGGTGCACAAATAACACTTCTGTGAAACCACTGAATTTGCGCCAATCGTAATATCGCCAAGGGTATATAACACCGCGTCATCCCCTACCCACGCATAATCCCCAAGCGTTAATTTCCACGGGTAGGTAATTTTTACCGACGGGCGAATGACTACGTTTTTTCCGATTTTTGCGCCAAACAGACGCAATAAAAAAGCTCGCCAGCGGTACAGTATTTGCGGTGACCAGGCAAATAAGGTGGCCTGTACGGCCCACCACAACTGCACTTTAATACCGCTCCCGCCCCGAAAGCCTTTCGGCACGGAGAAACCATTAAGATCCTGCATTACGTTTCCTTATATTCAGGCTTTGTTATATAAGGTTTTCGTTTTACCCGTGGTACGCAGACGTAATAAATAAGATAATTCCGCCCAGAACCCCGGCACGCCTAATATTTTACGCTGCACATTTCTGGCATCCTGGCACAGTTCCAGATTATTAGACGTTGACACACCGCCCATTGAAAATTCAGATACCAGCCCTTTAATTCGACGGAACGGGTAACCTGATTTATACAGGCTGGCAGTCAGCGCATAATCTGAAGAAACTTTATACTGCAGATCGTAAGGCTGTTTTTTCAGACCTTTTACCGGGAAGAAAATGGCCTGATGGCTGGCAGGCAAACTGTGGTAGATATACCAGCCGGGTTTCGCACTGCGGCAAACTTTATGGCCATCGCCAAAATCGAGCAGCGCGTCGCCAATGTACATCGCATCCTCTTTCTGGCGCGCCAGCTGACGGGCAAATAACGCCACATCCTCATGGAATACGTCACCGGAATTCAGGAAGATGGCATAACGGCCTTGCGCCATGTCGATGCCTTTATTCATCGCATCGTAGATGCCTTTATCTTTCTCGCTGATGAAACGTAAGTTGAACTCACCGTTGAGTTTTTCCAGAAACTCCGCCGTACCATCGTTCGAGCCGCCATCGACCACAATCCACTCGAAGGTGAGGCTTGGATCGCGCGCCAGGTTGCGCAGCGAGCGCCAGGTTTTTACCACCCCTTCGTAATTACGAAAAGCGACAGTAATGACGCTAAGAAACATAAATCACCTCATTTCGTCATACGTTCGTAATATTAAGCGCTTTGCGCAGAATAAACGGACAGACAATCAAGAAAGCATATTCCGGGCTAAATATTGACCCGGTAAAAAACAACGACACCGGTGTAAACAGATAAAGCTGCACGCGAAAGTTCTGGTTATCACCAAACGCGTTAATCATCATTTTGAAAACTTTAAACAGATACCACAGTGTCAACAGTACGGCGAACCACGAAAAATAGATAATTAACAGATACAGGCCATTGTCTATGGTTTTACCGACATCCGCACCGTTAAAGATTCCGAATGATGCAACATATTCGTAAAGTGAGCCGAATCTTACTACACCATCGATATGGGTTAAGGAATAACCCACCATCACCAGCGGACCAATGATACGATAATAGGATGACGAGCCTTCGGTTCCCAAATCTCCCAGGCGTTCTGAGATGTATGGGAAGGCAAATATCACGCCAACCATAAATACTGTCAGAGAGATAATCGCCAGCGGCAGTTTTTTCTTAATCGCATCTTTGTTCAGGTACTGGAACGCCCACTCCAGCAGGTAAAACAGGATAAATGTCATTACCCCTGAGAACGATCCTGACAGAACAATTCCTGCAAGAATCATAGCATCGGTCTTAGGGGTTTTGATACCAAACTGTTTGATGCTGAGCCAAATTGAGATTAGTGCCAGAGCAAAAAACGCCGGTTCAAAATAGAGGGCTGTCGTACGTTTTCCGCCAAACTTGATGAAGTTCAATACATAGCTGTTACTGTAAATGAGATATTTCGAAATTATCTCCATCAGGCTACTGCCACCGGTCAAAATAATTTGCGCCATTTCCAGTGCAGCAAGCATAACAATTAACGCAACGGCAATATAAAAGAACCTAAGGATTTTCCGATAATTGTGTGGCGAAATAACCTTGAAACGAATACTCCAGACCATGCCAATAATAATGACGATATAAACAAACAGCATGGTGGAGGTGACGTATTTACTGGCATCCAGAGACTGTCCAAAGATGTAGTTAAATAGCGTCAGACCCACGCCCAGCCCTAAGGCCATCATCAGCTTCTTGAGGTTGATTTTGTCGACATACAGCAGAAGCAGAACGGGCAAGAAGGTCACTATGGTTATCGGGAAGCTTTCGCCAAGCTGGGCAATTTTGACGTTGACCAGCAGGTAAATCAGCGGCAGCAGCAGATAACTACAGACTCTGATAGAACGAGACATATTCCTCCAGCATCTGTTGTCCACTGTAGGCCTTGCGGCTGCGGTTGCGGAACGATTCCAGGTCGGTGCCAAAAACGGCCTGCGCGATCTGCGCCTTCGGCAGTTGCACCAGGGGCAGCACCTCATGCTCCGCAAACGTGGTCCCGCCCGATTTTTCCAGCACTTCACGTGCCGCATCGCTGTGGGTGGCAATCACCGGCACACCGATGGAGAGCGCTTCACACAGGATCAGCGGGTAGTTATCCACGCGCGAACTGAATACTAGCGCATCCATCCCATTGAGGGCGCTCATCAGTTTGCGCTTATCGGTTTCAAACCCGTGATTCACCACGTTAGCCCCTTCGAACGGCGAGAACTTGCCGAAGGTGTGCAGTTCAATCTTGTCACCCAGCGCCATCATGTCGCGCACCAGTTGCTGATTGGTTTTGCCGTCGTAACGCAGGTCATGCGCAACGATAGCGATTTTTGGTTTACCCGGGGTTTCTGCAACCGGGGTAAGTTCGGCCAGAATCGCTTCCGTCGCCACGTCGATACCGTTATTGATGATCTGACAGCGCCCTGCCCCATACAGACTGTTAAAGGCATCGGCCACGTGCTGGCTTGGGGAGATAAACGTACAGCCGAGCGAGAGCATGTCGCGGAACAGCTGGCGCTTTCCGGCCACCAGCTGATGGGCACGATCCACTTTCACCGGCGGGTAGTTGCTCAGCGTCGGGCACTTCTGGCAGTTGCTTTTCCAGCCTTCACACCCGTCGGTAAAGGCGCAGCGACCGGTCACGCTCCAGTGATCGTGCAGCGTCCAGACGAAGCGGGTATCCGGTTTGTGGGCCTGCACCTTCTGGCAAAACGCCACCACCTCTTCCAGATTCAGCCAGTAGCTGTGAAGCACGTGGAAATGCAGCACAACCGGCCCCTGAGAGCGCGTCACTGTGCGATAAAGGGTATTAAGATTGCCAAACAGATCGCGGTTAAACAGGCGGAACAAGGCAATGTTAGCCACGGAAGTCAGGCGCGGCGTGTGCTTATGCACCTGCGGGTAGTTATCGTGGCTGACGCTTTTCTTACCGCCTTTGCCATAACCGTAAATAAAACGAGACTGAAGTCCTTTTTGCAGCGCGCGCTGGTGAAGATCCAGCGCCACACCGGCCGCCCCGCCCTCTGCGAGACGGACGTTAAATTGCAGAATGTTCATTTGATCACCTTCACGCGGGCTTTTTCACCCACCACCAGCGCGTTATCCGGAATACTGTCCAGCACCACGCTCCCTGCGCCTATCGTGACGTTATTACCAATCGTGATGTCGCCAATGATGACCACGTTCGCGCCCAGCTCGACGTTATTGCCAATCACCGGGCAGGCCAGGCTGTCGGGCCCACGGTTACCGATGGTGACCGCGTGGCGAATAGTGAAATCATCACCGGCTACAACGAATTTGTTGATCACCACGGCATAACCGTGATGAATGGTAAAACGGCGACCAATGGTGGCAGCGGCCTGAATTTCATAACCAAAAAAACATTCAGTAATGATGCGGTACAGCACCAGCACCGGTGCTGCCCAGAGATTGTTTAAAACATTTTTCTTGCGCCACACCGAGCAAAAATGCGCGATGCGGTACGCCAGAACCATGCAGCACGGGCGCAGGCTCCAGCTGTTAGCGCGGCAATCTTCCAGAAACATTATTTCCCCCGAAGTCCATCAGCCAGACGCTTGCCGTTACGCACGGACAACAACGTGAGCAGCGTGCGCCAGTTCATGCGCTTATTGCGGATCTGATAGAGGGTAAACAGCTGATACTTCCGGCTGGCACGGTCGAACTTGTCCTTGTGCTTGCGGTAAAAGTGGAAGTAACCAGAGAATTTCTTCGGCGACGAGGTGATTTGCATCTCCCCGTGATTGATATGCAGGATCTGCGTCGCCTCTTCCACCTTCCACGGCTCGCCATACTCCATCACCATGCGCAGGAAGATGTCGTAATCCTGCGCAGCCTTCAGCTCGGTATCGAACAAGCACTCCTTAAAGCGCCACGCCCAGGTAAAGACCTGATTACCGATGATGTTGCGTTTATAGAACAGGCGGCGTGAGTAAGGCGATTTCGGGTACAACGGCAGGCTGGCAGGCTGCGAGTAAACTTCACCCTGACAGACATAGTCGTTGGCATACAAAAACGCATGCGTCACCAGCTGTGCTTTGTGCGACAGGAAGATCGACAGACGGTTCGGCGTCCATTCGTCATCGTCGTCGATGCCGGTCAGATACTGGCCTTTAGCCTGCATAATCGCCTGGTTACGCACCGCGCACGCACCGGAGTTAATCTCGTTGTGCGTGTAAACCACGCGCGGGTCGTTAAGGTCAGTCACAAACTTTTGCAGCTGTTCGTACGAGGAAGAACAGTCATCAACGATGATCAGTTCCCAGTTATCGTAATCCTGTCGCAGCACAGATTTTATTGCGCGGATCGCCAGCTGCTGACGATTCCATGTCGGCATATAAATAGAAACTAAAGGGCGTTGTGTAGTCATGGTCTTCCCCGAAAGCTAACGATTAGTGACTGTCAGACTTGTATTCGTACTCGTAGTAACCGTAGTCCTGGTAACCGGTCGCACGACGGAAGATGGAGTTCAGGATCACCCCTTTCACTTCAATTCCGTTTTGCTCGAAGCGGCTCAGGCTGGTTTCCACTTCCTTCAGCGTGTTCACCGCGTAACGCGCCACCATCAGCGTGGTGCCGGCATGGCGGCCCACAATGGCGGCATCGGTCACCGCCAGAATTGGTGGGGTATCAATCAACACCAGGTCATAGTTTTTGCTCGCCCACTCCACCAGCTCGCTAAAACGTTCACTCATCAGCAGCTCTGATGGATTCGGCGGCACCTGACCACGCGGAATAAGGTCAAACTTCGGCACCGTCGTCGGTTTTGCACTCTGGCTAATCTCACCTTTGCCCAGCAGGATTTCCGACAGCCCGTTGACGTTATTGGTACCCAGCAGTTCGTGGGTATAGCCCTTACGCATATCACAGTCGATCAGCAGCACCCGTTTATTGGTCTGGCTCACCACCGCCGCCAGGTTGGCACAAACAAAGGTCTTACCAATTGACGGGCTGACACCGGTCAGCATCAGGACGTTGTTTTTGGCCTGCATCATGGCGAAGTGCAGACTGGTACGCAGACTACGAATCGCTTCGATGGCCAGATCGGTTGGGTTACCCACGGCCAGCAGCTGGCTTTGTTTGTAACGCTTAACGCCTTTGGTGGTTTTGGCGCTGTCACGCGATTTTTGCCACTCCGACAGCGGGATGCTGGCGTAGACGTTGATACCGCTCTCTTCCAGTGCCTGCGGGCTTTCGATTCCACGGTTGAACAGCGAGCGAAGCAGCACGCCAACGATGGAGAGGATAAGACCCAGAATAATGCTGCCGAGAATGATGAGGGCTTTCTTCGGCTTCAACACCCCAGGCTGGGTGATGGCCGGGTCAACGATGCGCACATCACCAACGGTACTGGCTTCGGTGATTTTCAGCTCCTGCTGTTTATTCAGCAGCTGCATGTACACCTGCTGTCCGGATTCCACATCGCGGGTCAGACGTACGATTTCCTGCTGCGTTTTAGGCATCGCAGTGACGCGGTCGTTGAGTTTCGCCTTCTCTTCTTCCAGCGTGCGGCGTTTCTCAAGCAGCGTACGGTAGGCCGGGTGACGCTTGGTATAAAGCTTGGAAATCTCCGCTTCTTTGAAGGTCAGCTCGTTAAGCTGCGCATCAATGTTAACCATCGAGTCGAGAACGGATTTCGCTTCCAGCGGCAGGTCGACAGAGTCTTTATCCTGACGATAGGCGTTCAGCTTGTTCTCGGCATCATCCAGACGGGCGCGGACTTCCGGAAGCTGTTTGGCGAGGAATGCCAGGCTTTTCGCTGCTTCAGCCGATTTACGCTCAACGTTCTGCTCAAGATAGTTACGGGTGATGCTGTTGAGGATGTCGCGGATCTGATCCTTATCTTCACCGGTAAAGGTCATGCTCAGGACACCGGTGTCCTTGCCGTTTTCGGTGACGGTCAGGTTGTTCTGCAGATTGTTAATCATTCCCAGCGTGGAGAATTTGGTCACGGTAAATTCACCGCCCTCCTGGGCGTGGATCGCGCTGACCATCATGCTGACACCCTCTTTCGTCAGCATCTGCCCCACTTCACCGCGCGCGCTAAAGCCCGCATCGCTGGTCAACTGGTACTGTTTCGGGCCTAACACCGTCAGGGTAAAGGTCTGATCCGCGCTTCCTTTTGGCAGCACAAAGTCAGTCACTTTGACCGTGTCGTTGCTGCGTCCCATCAGACGGTCCCAGCCGGCACCAAAGATCGGGAAGGTATTTTTGGTGACGGAGATATCAAGGCCGAGGTCGTGAACGGTTTTACCCAGAACCAGGCGCGACTGGATCAGCTGAATTTCCGCATCGGAGGCCGGCGGTTTGTTCGCCAGTGCGGAGCCAATGTCCTGCACCAGCGAGTTACCGGTATTCTGCTCAATCTGCACCAGCGCATCGGCACTGTAGATGGGCGTCGCAAACAGCGTATAGACGACGGCCGCCGCGGCAAACACGGCGGTGATCCCAAGCACCCACCACTTTGCCTCTACGACGGTGCCGACCAGGCGACCAATATCGATTTCATCACTGCCCGAAGTCGGGGCGGCAGAAGGTTTTGTTTTTTCTGTCATTGTTATCCCTGCTGAACTTTCAGTGCCTGCGCCCACTGACGGGCAGACTGGTCAAGTAAGGTGTATACCGCCTCGAAGGCCTCATGGCTTTTGCGATATGGATCGGGGATTTCGCGTTCATTGTCCCAGTGACCAAACAGCATCACCTTGCCGCGCATCTCCGGTGCGATATCACACAGCGCATGGATATGGCGTTTTTCCATCGTCAGGATCAGGTCATACTCCCGGCACATACGGCCGGTGACCTGACGGGCGATGTGCCCGTCGAGCGAAAGGTTATGATCGCGGGCCACGCTCGTTGCGCGCTCATCGGCACCTTTACCGACCAGCGCACCCAGCCCTGCGGATTCAACGGTCAGTTCGGGCTGGTAGAGTTTCAGCAGCCGTTCAGCCGTGGGGGAACGGCAAATGTTCCCCACGCATACCACCAGAATTTTGTTAAACATCGCGGATTACCAGGTATGAATGTCGCGCGCCGTATCCGTCATGTAGCGAACGCCACTGATGGTTGGCAGCAACTGGTTGATCAGACGGTTCCAGCGGGCAACCGGTGCGGTGGTGACATACACCACATCGTATGGCTGGAGACGGAACTCCGTTGCCATCACCAGAGACGTCGCATCGGACATATCCAGCTGGTAGATGTTGGCAATCTTGCCTTTCGCACTGCCCTCACCTTTCAGCGGACGGATCACGAAGATACCGGTGGCGTTGGAGGTGGTCAGATCAATACCCTCTGCATTACCCAGCGCTTCGGTCAGGGTCATGCCGCTGAAGTCCATTTTGAGGGTGCTCTGTTTCTTAACTTCGCCCATCACGAACACTTTCAGATCGTCATTGCGCGGTACGTAGAGAATGTCGCCCGGATAGAGCAGACGGTTCTGAGTCAGGTCACCGTTTTGCATCAGCGCCTGCAGCGAAATGCGCTGCTCTTTGCCGTTGTGCGTCAGAACCACGTTGCGCCAGTCGGCACCGTCGGTTAAACCACCAGCGGCGTTAATGGCATCCAGAACGGTCAGCGGTACGTTGGTGATGGCCTGTTGACCGGATTTATTCACCTGTCCGGAGATATAGGCTTTTTGCGAGCGGAATGCGGCGATATTAACGTCCACCTGCGGATCGGCGATGTACTGCGCTAAGCGGCCGGTAATATCACTGCGGATTTCGGCGAGCGTTTTCCCGGCAACGTGTACCTTGCCAATATAGGGATAGAACATGGTGCCGTCTGACTGTACCCAGTTACCGGTGTCGCTTGAGCTACGGTACTGGCCCGCTGGTGTGGTCAGTTCAGGGTGGTCCCAGACGGTGACGTTGATGACATCACCCGGCCCCACGCGGTACTGGTAGGAGGCAATCTCCTGATCCAGAGACATATTCGGCTGAGCAACATTCGGACGTGGACGTAATTGTTCGACCAGACGTGGCGTGAGTGGATAAACATTCACCATTTTGTCGAGATCAAAATCGGCATCCTGCTGCTTGATCACATCCTTACCCATTGTTGACATATTGCTGCCGGGAAAGACCGTACAACCACTCATCAAGGTCACAGACACCAATAATGGCATCAATTTCATTTTGGATTTCATCATTGATTATTTATCACTTTGGCAGAGTAATTATCCTGTGCAATTTAAAATAAGCCGGGTCGTATTGGGTTTCAGCATGCAGTTAATCAAATAGAAATATAACTGGCATCAGTCCTAAAAAAAGCTTATTCATCCATTGGCTATTGACAGAATAATCGAGGCTGATTCACACGCTTTCAGGCACGCTACCGCCCTTGGCTTTCAGTTACCAATCCACTGACTAAACAATGTGTTATGGATAGACACCCTCTTGAACAAGGTCTTCTGGAAATATATCAGCCGCAAAAACGCCCGACGGATAATCAATAACCATTCCTGAAGACCGAAACAATAATAGCAACAAGGAGATTTAACATTTGATGCTGGAGGAATTGTTGCAGCTAACCTAATAGCAGGCAAGGAGACAACTGTCCTAATAACTGTTTTTAAGATTAATATTAAGAGCAAAGTTTTGACCTTTTAGGATTTTCTTTATATTGACAAAGCAACAATAAAAACCATTAATTGCGATATATCCTAAAATGTACTGTGCGTAATAAAATATACGTAATTACCTTATTTACAGCGCCAGCGTATTGCTCTCTTTTTGTTCGGCCTTATTAAGAGAAATCTCAGCCCGGCATTGCAATTTCCCGCCGCTTTATCCATGATCGAAGTGTGACATTCGTCATATAACAGAAGGTATTGCTATTACTATGGAATGGATTGCCGATCCATCAATCTGGGCCGGACTGGTGACGCTGGTTGTCATCGAATTGGTGCTCGGTATTGATAATCTGGTCTTTATCGCCATCCTCGCCGAAAAACTGCCCCCTTCTCAGCGTGACCGCGCTCGCGTAACGGGCCTGCTTTTGGCGATGGTGATGCGGTTGCTGCTGCTGGCCTCTATCTCCTGGCTGGTCACGCTGACACAGCCTCTGTTCTCCGTTCACGGCCTGAGCTTCAGCGCCCGTGACCTGATCATGCTCTTCGGTGGCTTGTTCCTGCTGTTTAAAGCGACAGTTGAACTAAATGAGCGGCTCGAAGGCAAAGACAGTGAAAACCCGACCCAGCGACGCGGGGCAAAATTCTGGCCTGTGGTGGCGCAAATCGTGGTGCTGGACGCCGTCTTCTCACTGGACTCGGTGATCACCGCCGTCGGGATGGTTGACCACCTGACCGTGATGATGGCCGCAGTGATCATTGCCATCACGCTGATGGTGATGGCAAGTAAAGCCCTGACCCGGTTCGTTAACAGCCATCCGACCATTGTTATTCTCTGCCTGAGTTTCCTGCTGATGATTGGCTTTAGCCTGGTGGCGGACGGGTTTGGATTCCACATTCCGAAAGGCTATCTGTATGCCGCCATTGGTTTCTCAGTAATGATTGAAGCGCTGAACCAGTTGGCGATATTCAACCGTCGCCGTTTCCTCTCAGCAAATCAGACGTTACGTCAACGCACGGCCGACACGGTCATGCGCCTGCTGAGCGGGAAAAAAGAGGATGCAGAACTGGATGCGGAATCCGCCGCGATGCTTGCCGATCACAGTGACGGGCTGATCTTTAATCCGCAGGAGCGACTGATGATTGAGCGGGTGCTCAATCTTAATCAGCGGACGGTCAGCAGCATCATGACATCACGGCATGACATCGAGCATATCGACCTGACGGCACCGGAGGAGCACATTCGCGCCCTGCTGGATAAAAACCAGCACACCCGCGTGGTTGTCACCGGTGGTGAAGAGGAAGAGGAGTTGCTTGGCGTGGTGCACGTCATCGACCTGCTGCAACAGCAGCTGCACGGTGAAGCACTCAATCTGCGCGCCCTGGTGCGCCAGCCGCTGGTCTTCCCTGAAGGACTGCAGCTGCTTTCTGCCCTTGAGCAGTTCCGTAATGCGCGCACTCACTTTGCCTTCGTGGTGGATGAATTCGGTTCCGTTGAAGGACTGGTCACGCTCAGCGACGTCATGGAAACCATCGCCGGTAATTTGCCCAACGAGGTGGATGAGATTGATGCGCGCCACGACATCCAGAAAAATGCCGACGGGTCGTGGACGGCGAACGGCCATATGCCGCTGGAAGACCTGGTGCAATATGTGCCGCTGCCGTTGGATGAAAAACGCGAATACCACACTATTGCCGGTCTGCTGATGGAATATTTGCAGCGTATCCCGCAACCGGGAGAAGAGGTTCAGGTGGGGGACTATCTGCTTAAAACGTTGCAGGTTGAGAGCCACCGTGTACAGAAGGTGCAGCTCATTCCACTGCGGGATGATGAAGAACTGGACTATGAGGTTTAGTGAGTTGTTTTGCCCGGTAGCATGTGCGCTACCGGGCGCCCGGGCATCAAAGCTTATCTAACAGCTTCTTCACATCCTTCCCTGACTGAGAATCTTTATTCCGATCCGCCCAGTCGTTCAGACGACGTTTCGCTTCGTCCTGCAGATGTTTGCGCAGGATCTGATCCACCTGAAGGCTGTAATTCAGCGCCTGCCATTTGCCATAAACAGTGAGCGGAACCGGCGTCTCTTTAAGGAAGTCGATCAGTTTACTTTCACCCTGCCAGCCGGAAAGTACCCGCACGTTAAATCGGGTATCCGCCGTCTCTTTCACCAGATCCAGCTTACCTTCACCGGTTAACGACAGGAGTGAAGAGGTTCCCTGCATTCCGTCGAGGGTGAGCTGCCCGTTATCCAGCGTCAGGTCAGTGGTAAAGCTGTCGAGGCGCGTTGCGCTGTCGTAGTTTTCCTGGGCTTTGACATCACTGCTGCGCTCCACCGCCTGTTGTACCAGCTGCTGGAAGTTAAGCCCTTCCATACGGGAGTCTTTCAGATCAAGATGGGCCTGCCCCTGCCATTCGCGGCGGAAAGCCTCAGCATCAATCTTTGTCCCCGAGAAGTCACCCGCCAGCGTCAGTTGGCCCGTTAAGGAGATCGGGTAATTAAAGGCTTTAAGGATGGTACCAATCTCAACGTTGTCGAGACGCGGCTGGAATTCGGCGCTGGCCGTCTCTTTACGCACGTCCAGCGTGCCCGGCAGAGAAAGATGTCCGGCACCCATTTTGCCGCTCAGTTCGGAGATCACCAGCAAACCGTTATGGTTAAACATCTGGCTGCTCACGTCGGTAAAATTGATACCGCGCCAGCGCAGGCTGTTAGCTTTCAGTAAGATATCGGCCGTGAATCCACGAAGACCGTTATAGTCTGGCTGATCAAGACTCGAGGAGATGACCGGACGCGGCTTGGACGGCTGGCTTTGCCCATTCTGAGCAGCGTTACCGTCGGTTGCACCTGCTGGCTGAGGCGGAAGTAAGTTCTCCAGATTGAGCTTGTCAAACTGCAGATTCATTACCCACTTCGGCTTCTCCTCAAGCGTGACGCTCGCCTGCCCTGTCAGACTGCTGTCGTTCGCCTGCAGATTGAGGTTATCCAGCTCAAGCTGTTTTTGCTCTTCGCGCCACACGGCCTGCAGCGTTCCCTGACCGGTGATCCCCTGGGCAGGAAGATCGGCTCCCGTCAGTTGCCAGTTCAGTTGCTGAATATCCGCCGTGAGCTGATGGGGGTAATCTGAGGCATTCACGTTGGCGTTCAGCGACAGATTCAGATCGCGCTGATCGCGGTTCAGCCTTCCGCTAAACTCCAGCGAGGCAACATGATGGTCGTCCTGCTCCATCTTCAGGTTGATGTTACGGACGGTTACCTGCTCGTCGGACTCATGCTGGAAAACCAGCACGCTGTCGGCGACTTTCAGTTTGGCGATATCAAATGACCAGCCCGTATCCGTCGGCTCGTCGGGCAGCGTATTTTCCCGCGGGGCGACCGGCGCATCCGAGTCACGCACGGCTTCAGTTTGCGGCGTCAGCTGAATCACCGCCCCTTTCAGCATCACCTGGTCGACCTGCAACTGGTGTGAAAAGAGCGGGATCAACGCCACATCAAGACGCATGTTATCGGCAGAGACCAGCGGCTGGGAGGCACCCGGCGCGGTTAACGACATGCGGCCTGAGAGAATGCTGAGTTGCGGCCAGACGTGCCAGCGCAGCGGCCCATCAAGCTTCAGTTGATAACCACTACGCGCTTCGACCTGCCGCACCATGTAAGCACGGAAATCATTAGGGTTAACAAGCAGGACTAACGCCGAAAGGCCAGCAACCAGAACCACCAGCAAAATCATCAGCGTTGTCAGAACTCTTCTCATAGCATCCTCAGTGGACTAACGATCAGTCTTTA
Organism: Enterobacter cloacae complex sp. 2024EL-00711; assembly: GCF_047529885.1. NCBI lineage: Bacteria > Pseudomonadati > Pseudomonadota > Gammaproteobacteria > Enterobacterales > Enterobacteriaceae > Enterobacter > Enterobacter cloacae complex sp. 2024EL-00711. The sequence continues at coordinate 298,113 of NZ_JBLIZC010000002.1, read as the reverse complement.
TCAATACGGCTCGCGACCGCACCCTGCTGGTCGCGATATTTAGCGTCCTGACGGCGGTTATAAGGACGATCTGCCGGACCGGTTAGCGGTTCAAAGCTCAGCGCACCGATCATCATCCCTGGACGCAGTGCCAGAGGCAGTTTACCGGCATTGAAGAACTCGAGCACGATACGGCCCGACCAGCCTGGATCGATACGGTGCGCGGTCACGTGAACCATCAGCCCCAGTCGCGCCAGAGAAGAACGGCCATCGAGCCAGCCGACCAGGTCCGCAGGCAGCGTCACGGATTCATAGGTCACCGCCAGCGCCAGTTCACCCGGATGCAGATAAAAGGCTTCGCCCTCGTCAATAACGATTTCATCACTCATCACGCGATCAAGCGCGGCGCTGACTTCATCCTTCGGCCCGCTAAGGTCGATGAACGGTGCGGTATGGCCGCTAAAGGTGCGGAATTTATTTCCCAGGCGCACATCAACAGTCACACCATTGATACGCTCCACGGGTGGACGTGGTGTAATAGACAGACGGCCTTCATCCAGCCAGGCTTCAATATCGCGATCACAAAGACGCATCGCACTTTCTCCTTTCATGCATCGTACCCTGAAGCCATAAAGACTCAGGGCAAAACCAGGTTATCCCTGAACGGTACACAATTCGCGCGGCTTATTCAAAAAACTGGCTGATTTTCGCTTTTAAGATATCAATGGCTATGCGGTTTTTACCGCCGCGAGGCACGATGATATCGGCGTATTGCTTGGATGGTTCAATGAATTGCAGGAACATCGGGCGGACAGTTTTCTGGTATTGCGCCATCACGGAGTCCATCGAACGCCCACGCTCATTCACGTCACGCTTAATGCGGCGCATCAGGCAGATATCCAGCGGCGTATCGACGAAAATCGAGAAGTTCATTGATTCACGCAGACGGGAGTCGGTCAGAAGCAAAATACCTTCAAGGATAATGACCTTCTTCGGTTCGATACGGATCGTTTCCTGCGTACGGGTATGTTCTACATAACTATAGACGGGAAGTTCAATTGCCTGGCCGCTTTTAAGTGCTTCTAAATGCTGGAACAGTAAGCTGTGATCCATCGCATTAGGATGGTCATAGTTAGTTTTTACGCGTTCTTCCATCGACAGATGGGATTGATCTTTGTAATAGCTGTCTTCGGGAATGACGCCGATATGCTCATCACCAACTTGTTCACGCAGTTCGCGGTAAAGCGTACTGGCAATAAGACTTTTACCTGAAGCCGATGCGCCGGCGATGCCTATAATGACGCACTGATGAGACTTATCAGTCATAAATTTAGCGACCTGATTAACCTGGATGTTAAGGAAGGACGACGCCGGAGCGTCAAACGCGGCAATTATAGGGATTTCGCGGGCATGATACCAGTCGAAAGCGCAGGTTCTGCGAGACAGGGTGAAAAGCGACGAAATGATCCCTTTGTGAAATTTAAACGCACGTTTTTTCAGCGTTTGCCGGGGATTTTTTACCGAGTAACTATTTAATAAGTCTATGATGTCAAATTATGAGCAGTCGCCATATGAATTGTAAATTGTTTGTACTAGCATAAACCAAATTATCAAATTCACTCGTCCGGATTTCTCTCCTGACGGCATGGCGTCTCTGGATAAAGCGGTAATGAATAAACAATACCAGCGGGTTTTGGTTACCACCCCACATCCTTTATTGCGACTTGTCTGTCTGGGCCTGGTCACCTTTATCTTTACCTTATTTTCGCTGGAGCTGACCCGCTTCGGCACCCTGCTCGCCCCGCTCTGGTTCCCTACCGCCATCATGATGGTGGCCTTTTACCGTCATGCAGGAAAGATGTGGCCGGGTATCGCCCTGGCCTGCTCGTTTGGCAATATCCTGGCCGCGTGGATGCTTTTCTCCTGGTCGTCGATCAACCCGACCTATACCGCTATCAACGTGGTTGAAGCCGTGATTGGCGCGGTGTTACTGCGTAAACTGCTCCCGTGGTATAACCCCCTGCAGAATCTGAATGACTGGATCCGTCTGTCCATCGGCAGTGCGCTGGTGCCACCGCTGGTTGGCGGGGTGCTGGTGTATCTTCTGGTGCCGGGTCCGGAGCCGCTGCGTAATTTTCTCGTCTGGGTGTTATCAGAAGCCATTGGTGCGCTGGCGCTGGTACCGTTAGGGTTACTGTTTAAACCACATTATCTGCTGCGTCACCGCAACCCAAAATTGCTGCTGGAAACGCTGGCCACCATGGCCGTGACGCTGGCTCTCAGTTGGATGGCGATTACCTGGCTGCCGTGGCCCTTCACCTGCGTTATCGTTCTGCTTATGTGGAGCGCCGTGCGCCTGCCGCGAATGGAGGCGTTTCTGGTGTTTCTGGTCACCGTAATGATGGTCTCGCTGATCATGACGCGTAACCCTATATCCATGACGCCGCAAAACCTGCTGGTGACGCTGAACGCGCCCTGGCTGCCCTTTTTAATGATGCTGTTGCCGGCCAATATTATGACCATGGTGATGTATGCCTTTCGCGCCGAACGCAAACATATCACCGAAAGTGAAGCACGTTTTCGTAACGCGATGGAGTATTCCGCCATCGGCATGGCGCTGGTCAGCATTGAGGGGCAGTGGCTTCAGGCCAATAAAGCCCTGTGTAACTTCCTGGGATACAGCCAGACGGAGCTTCAGGCCCTCACCTTCCAGCAGTTAACCTGGCCGGAAGATTTGAATACCGATCTCGAACAGCTGGAGCAGTTGGTCAACGGCGACATCAACACCTACACCCTTGAGAAGCGTTACTACACCCGCAATGGTGAAGTGGTCTGGGCCCTGCTTGCCGTCTCCGTGGTGCGCCACACCGACGGTTCACCGCTCTATTTTATCGCCCAGATTGAAGATATTAACGACCTGAAGCAGACCGAGTGGGTCAATAAACGCCTGATGGAGCGCATCACCCTCGCCAACGAAGCGGGCGGTATCGGCATCTGGGAGTGGGATCTGGAGCCGGACATTATCAGCTGGGATAAGCGGATGTTTGAGCTGTATGAGATCCCGCCGCACATCAAGCCCACCTGGCAGCTCTGGCACGAAACGATGCTCCCGGAAGACCGCGCTCACGCTGAAAAGGTGCTCCGGGATTCCCTCATTTCACGTTTGCCGTTTAAGCTTGAGTTCCGCATTCGTGTTAAAGAAGGCGTGCGCCATATACGCTCTCTGGCGAACCGGGTACTGAACAAACAGGGTGAAGTCGAACGCCTGCTCGGCATCAACATGGACATGACCGAGGTGAAGCAGCTCAACGAAGCGCTGTTCCAGGAAAAAGAGCGTTTGCACATTACCCTCGATTCCATCGGCGAAGCGGTGTTGTGTACCGATATCGACATGAATGTCACCTTTATGAACCCGGTTGCCGAGAAAATGAGCGGCTGGCTGCAGACCGAGGCTATCGGGCAGCCTGTCCTGAAAGTGTTGCACATCACCTTTGGTGAAAAGGGACCGCTGATGGAGAATATTCACAGCGGCGATATGTCCCGTTCCGATATAGACCAGGACGTGGTGCTGAACTGCCGTACCGGCGGCAACTACGATATCCACTACAGCATCACCCCGCTCAGTACGCTGGACGGGCAGAACATTGGCTCCGTGATCGTAATTCAGGACGTGACGGAATCGCGCAAAATGCTGCGTCAGCTCAGTTACAGTGCCTCGCACGATGCCCTCACCCACCTCGCAAACCGGGTCAGTTTCGAAAACCACCTCAAACGGCTCTTACAGACCGTACAGGAGACACGCCAGCGTCATGCGCTGGTGTTTATCGATCTCGATCGTTTTAAAGCCGTCAACGACACCGCAGGCCATGCGGCGGGTGATGCTCTGCTGCGGGAGCTTTCGTCATTAATGTTGACCATGCTCCGTTCCAGCGACGTGCTGGCTCGTCTCGGCGGGGACGAATTCGGGTTGTTGCTCCCGGACTGCAATATCGAAAGCGCGCGTTATATTACCGGCCGCCTGATTAACACCATCAATGACTATCACTTTATGTGGGAAGGACGTCTGCACCGGATCGGCGCCAGCGCGGGTATCACTCTGATTGATGAAAATAACCATCAGGCTTCAGAAATCATGTCGCAGGCGGATATCGCCTGTTACGCCTCGAAAAACAGCGGACGCGGCGTCGTCACGGTTTACGAACCCCAGCAGGAACGGGACCACGGCATGCGCAGCATGATGTCGCTTGATGAGCAGTGGCACATGATTAAAGACAATCACCTGATGATGATTGCCCGCAGCGTCGCGTCTCCACGGATACCGGAAAGCTGCAACTTCTGGCTGATTTCATTACGCCTGTGGACCAGCCAGGGCGAAGTGCAGGAAGAGCATGCGTTCCGCTCCGGACTTGCGGAGCCTGAACTGTTGCACGCCCTTGACAGACGTATCTTCAACGAGTTTTTCCGCACCTCCGCCGCACAGGTCGCCCACAAAGGCATGGGGGTTGCGCTTCCGCTGTCTGAAGCGGGTTTAGCAAGCGTCACGCTGGTTGATGAACTTGTCGACCTGCTGGAGAAGAGCCCCATGCCGGGCCGTCTGTTGCATCTGGTTATCGCTGCCGACGTGGTATGTAACCCGGATGAGAACCTGCAGCAGGGCCTGCAAAAGCTTCGCCATGCTGGCTGCCGCGTCGTGCTCAGCCAGGTGGGACGCGATATGAACGTCTTTAGCCACCTCAGCGCCAATATGGCCGATTATCTGATGCTTGATACGGAAATGGTGACGAATGTTTATGGCAACCTGATGGATGAGATGATGGTGACGATCGTTCAGGGGCACGCCCAGCGCCTGGGCATGAAAACCATCGCCGGTCCGTGTAACCAGCCCATCATGATGGACACGCTCTCCGGCATCGGCATTGATTTTATTTACGGCGACACCATCGCCGAGCCGCAGCCGTTGGATCTACTGCTTAATACCAGCTATTTCGCCATCAACTGATGGCGCCCAGCCGTCGGTATACCAGATGTGCAGCAACGCATACGAGCGCCAGGGCTGCCAGCGCTGGGCGTACCGCCGAATTTGCGCAGGCGTCATCCCGGCAAAACGTTGCTTAATCAGATAATCATCCGGCAGAAAAACGTCCTTCGCCTGCCAGCCGCGCAGGGCCAGGTAGTTTGCCGTCCAGCGTCCTATTCCGGGCCGCTGCTGTAAGGCCTTCATTCCCGCCTCAATATCCGCAGGAGGGAAAAACGGAAACGTCCCGTCCACCACAGACTGAGCCAGATGAACGATCGACTCCGCCCGCTTTACCGGCATTCCAAGCGCTTTCAACGCCAGCGGGTCCGCTGCGGCCAGCGCGTGCGGGGTCGGGAAGCAGAGATAACCCGGGGCGTCTTCAACCGGCTCCCCGCACAGGGCGACAACGCGGGAAGCCAATTTTGCCGCCATCGCCACGCTAACCAGTTGCCCGAGTATCGCCCGCACACCCTGCTCCCAGGCATCCATCGCCCCCGGCAACCGTAAGCCTGGCCGTGCGGCCCCCAGATCCCCCAGTGTCGAGCGGATCGCCTGAGGATCGCAGTCAAGATCGAAAAGTCGCCCGATACGCTCAAGACAGCTCTGCGCAACCGGAATCAAGCCCGGGCTGAGCGTCACGGTAAGCGTAGGGGTTTGGCTGTCCGGCGTAACGCGAAATATCCCCTGATGCCCCTCGCAGGCGAAACTGCGCTCGTAATAGTGGTCCGTGACGGTCTCTACGCCCGCTACCGCACGTGCGCCAAGGAAACCAAACATCCATTGCCAGTCGTAAGGGGGTTGCCAGGTCAGGGTATACATCATCGCTCCTTTTTTGTTCCCCTCAGCATAAACCGAAAGGCCTTGTTTCGCCTTGCTTTCATATTCCTGTTGTCGCCAGGCAGACATTTCGCTAAAGTCTCGCCCCTTCTCACTGGCATGGGGACTAATCGTGTTTATTGGATTTGACTACGGTACGGCAAACTGTTCGGTTGCCATTATGCAAAACGGGCAACCACAGCTCCTGAAGATGGAAAACGAGAGCACGCTGCTGCCATCAATGCTCTGCGCACCCACTCGCGAAGCGGTCAGCGAATGGCTGTTCCGTCATCATCAGGTTCCCGCTACCGCGGCGGAAACCCAGGCGCTGCTGCGCCGTGCGGTCAGTTTTAACCGCGACGAAGATATCGACGTGACCCCTTCCAGCGTGCAGTTTGGCCTCTCATCGCTGGGCCATTACATTGACGATCCGGAAGAGGTTTACTTCGTTAAATCACCGAAGTCGTTTCTGGGCGCCAGTGGGTTAAAACCACAGCAGGTGGCGATGTTCGAAGACCTGGTGTGCGCCATGATGCTGCACATCCGTAACCAGGCGCAGACCCAGGTACCCGATCCCATCACGCAGGCCGTTATTGGTCGTCCGATCAACTTCCAGGGTCTGGGCGGTGAAGAGGCTAACCAGCAAGCGCAGGGGATCCTCGAGCGCGCCGCACACCGAGCCGGTTTCCGTGACGTGGTCTTCCAGTATGAGCCGGTAGCGGCAGGACTGGATTTTGAAGCCACATTAACGCAAGAGCAACGCGTGCTCGTTGTGGATATCGGCGGGGGCACCACCGACTGCTCTTTACTGCTGATGGGGCCACAATGGCATCAGCGTCGTGACCGCGAAACCAGCCTGTTGGGCCACAGCGGCTGCCGCGTAGGCGGTAACGACCTGGACATTGCTCTGGCATTTAAAAGCCTGATGCCGCTGCTCGGCATGGGCGGACAAACCGAAAAAGGCATTGCCCTGCCAATTCTGCCCTGGTGGAACGCCATCGCCATCAACGACGTTCCGGCGCAGAGTGATTTTTACAGCACCGCGAACGGGCGCTTCCTGAACGATCTGGTACGCGACGCGCAGGACGCGGATAAAGTCGCCCTGCTCTATAAAGTGTGGCGTCAGCGTCTCAGCTATCGCGTAGTGCGTACCGCTGAAGAGAGCAAAATCGCCCTCTCTGACCGTGCTGAACACGCTGTCTCATTACCTTTTATCAGTGATGAGCTGGCGACCGCGATATCGCAGGAAGGGCTGGAAACGGCACTCGCCCAGCCGCTGCAGCGGATCCTCGAGCAGGTGCAACTGGCGCTGGAGAATGGCAAAGAGAAGCCGGATGTGATTTACCTGACCGGCGGTAGCGCCCGTTCACCGCTTATCAAGAAAGCGCTGGCGGAACAGCTTCCGGGTATTCCGATTGCCGGTGGCGATGACTTTGGCTCCGTAACGGCAGGTCTGGCCCGCTGGGCACAGGTGATGTTCCGTTAAGCCCCGACGGAAGCCCTCGAAATGCGCAGGGCTTCCGTCGTTTACAGCGCGTTAAAACGCACATTTTCCTTTTTACCTGGCAGCACGCTGCCCTTTTTGCATGCCGCTTCTCTTGTCGTCGGCTGGCTTTGCTCGACAAATCGCCGGAAATCAGCGAACGGCACCGGGGGCAGGAAATGATACCCCTGCAGGTAATCCACCTGTTTGCTGATAAGCCACTCTCGCTGATAAGCGTACTCCACCCCTTCCGCCACGGTACGCAGCCCAAGAATCATCGCCAGATTAATAATCGATTCCAGCATCGGCAGCGGTTGGTTATCAGCCTGGATAGCGTTGATAAAGGTCTTATCAATTTTTATGACATCCAGTTCGAGTTCATTCAGATAGCATAAATTCGCGTATCCTGTACCAAAGTCATCCAGCGCAAACATCACCCCGCGATTACGCAGTGAACGTATCAGTTCTTTTATTGCAGGCGTCACGGCCAGCGTTTGATTTTCGGTGATCTCAATCATGAGCTTCACCGGTAACGATTCTGTCAGCTCTAAAAAATTGAGGCACTCCCAATAAAACACCGGGTTACTTAACGTGGTTGGACTGACATTAAACGCCACAAACAGCGGTGTATTTAACCCGTTATTCTTTTGCTTTAAGTCACTGGCAACTTTATGCATTAAATAGCTGGTGAGTTCATTAATCAGGCCACAGCTTTCTGCCAGCGGAATAAATTCTCGCTGCGAAATCGTGTAATTATGCCCTAATGGCCAGCGGGCCAAAATCTCTATACCACACAGCTCACCACCTGCACCGACAACGGGTTGATAATAAGGTAAAATTTCATCATTTTTGAGTGCCAGACTCAGACGCCCCGCATCATTATTATCATAACTACGCCCGGTGGATTTGCGCATTAACGTACTGTTCTGCCCCACATCTCTTTCAGTCAGGAAACCATTGCGGATAAGAAAAATAATAGATTCAATAAAATTTTTAAAACCAAGCCTGTGCGTTATTTTATCCCGGTAGCGATACAGGGATTTTGTGGTCAATGAATTTGCCCGGCAGAATTCGGCCTGCCCCTCTTTCGTCATCATGGCATTAAGCATGTCTGCCTCAAATTCGGTTAACGCGAAAACGTCCAGCTCATCTGATTTTACGCGTGATTCCGGTTGCGGGGTGGTCATCAGTATACGCGTGAGTATATCGATGACGGTCGTATAATGCAGTGTTACATCAATTGAGGTACTGTATTCATAGCCTCGATTAATACACTCATTTTCGCTCAACCTGAGAACAACGCTGTTTACCATGATAAACTGGCTACTGTTACGATGTAGCCATTTCTTCACCAGGAAAAAGGGCATCCGGTTATCAACAATTAACAGACAGGAGTTGTATTGCTGAAAAGAAAGGTCTGACTCTGATATAAATGTCTGACTGTCGACCAGTACCAGATTAGGCAAAAAAGCCCTGAGCCCGGCGAAAAGATAAATGTCATAACTGAGCAGGAAGACCTTTTTCTTATTCATAATAATCACCATCACGTTTTCATTGTAAAACGCAGCCTTCCCGAACAGGAAAGTGTATTCACAATTGACCTGGTATTCACATAGACTTAAGGTAAAACAAATAAAATGCCTTTAGATTGCATAGTGTGTAGTAGCTCATCCCCCTTGCAATAAAACTGAGCGCAGGGGAAATGATAAGAATATTCTTGCTGTATCGGTAGCGAATTCTGAGGTCCGAAATGAGTACAAACTTATGCGCTTATATTCACATTCGGACAAACTTTAGTGATAATAAACACTATTTTAACAGAATAAAAAACCATAAATGATGCGACACATAGGTTATTATTTCAGAATAAGACGATACCCTATTCTGAGGATTACGCTGCCCGACACACCAACAGGGTGCGTCGCAAATCGCGTATACCGTACACATTGTGCGCAATATGCATTATTTTATAATAGAAGTTGTGTTGCTTAGACATAATTAATCCCGTGATCTCATCAGGCAAATCATCATTATCATTTTTGATCACAGAAACCCGTTGGGTACGTATGTAGCCGTCACTATCATTACCTAAAAATTTAAGCATCGTGGAACGGTTAATGGCGTAGCTTTTCCCATTAACATTAATCACGCCCACTTGTGACAATACCCCCTCTTCAGCAGATGATATCCTGAAAACCAGCAATACCTCCCCTTCGATGTGCATACCTGTTTTTTGCGTATTGAGCACAAGATGGTTCTTCGCTGAGCATACCAGCGCTGCCGGAACCTCATGACGTTTAAATAAAAACAAAAAAATGATAACAAGCGCTACGGCAAGACTAAAATACATAATTTTCGCACGCATGTGCAACTCCCCGGGAGCCTAACGTACATATACTGAAAAATGATTCCTTTAGTTTATTACCCGCAGACAATCCATTGTCATCATAAAACACAATGACCTTATTTCTTCCCTTACAGATAGATTTGAATTGCTGCCATCGGGATGAATTCAAAAAAGTGGATATTTTCTCAACTGAATTATCATCTGTCGTAAATATTTCACAGGAACCGGATTTTTGTACATGCACGACACCATCGGTATCTCGTAATAATTTTGGCAGAAGGACAAAGCCAGATATCACCAGGCTGATGCCTAACATTCCGCCAACGATCGTTTTACCGTATCGCCTTAACCCGGGTTTGGTGGCAGAGGTTAATGCAGTGATGCTATGCGGCAACGCATCTTCTTTTACGTTTTCGATCTGCGCCTGAAAAACAAATCCTTCTCGGGGGATAGTTGCGATCAGATTATCCATTCCCAGTTCTGCTAACGTTTTGCGCAAAATACTGACATTTTTATTCAGACTGTGACCTGATGGGATCAACCCATACCTTCCCCACACTTCTTCTATAATCAGATCCCGATGTAATTGTTTGCGGTTATTCGCAATAAAGAGCTCCAGTAATCTTGCCGTTGCAGCGGACAGAACCACTCTTTCTCCCTGTACACTTAGCGTTCTGGTCTCTGAATCGTATACAATATGATCATTGATTATCTTTTTCATCCGGGAACTCTTTTATTATCGGCGGCAATGCCAGCACGCAGTACAGAATATATTCCCAGAGTTCAGTTAGCAATATAAGAACTGTTTCTTTAAACTTTAACTGTTATTTTTAAAACAACCATCGCCTATCGGTATATATTTTTTCAACGCAACGATGAATTTTTTATTTTTAGTGTTTAACGCGCTGCTTCGGTAGGTCTCTCCAGGCAGCAGGTAGCGCATCGTCGCCTCGTCATCGGTTGACTGGCATCCCTTGTGTACGATGATCCTGAAAAACGTATTGCCGGTATTTGTCAGCGCCCCTTTTTGCTCATCCAGAGTATAACCTAGCGTCAGCTTTCTGGGCCTGACCACAAGTATCGTATCCAATGCAATAGCGGGCACAGCTTCACTTGCTTTGCCTGAATGACGTTCAGCAAACAGCGTTACCGGCATCTCGCGAAACTGAATCCGGTAGTAACGCTCTTTGTCATCCTCGGGCCCGCGATAGAAGATCTTAAAATACTCCCCGGCGTCCGGGGCGAGCGAAAACGTGAGCGGTGTAAACAGCAACTCCCCATCCTCTATTGGCAGACGCTTTTCCCCACCCGGTCCTGGACGGTCGATTTTAATCGCCGAAATGCTGTACACATTCTGTTTGTGGCTGTCGTTGTAAATACGTTTGCTAATGAACGACCGCTCTGCGGGAATATCATAGATCGTGGAGTCCAGATACAGCGCGTGGGCAGAAAGCGTGTAAAGCGCAATGCAGAGTCCCACCACACCCTCCGTGACCTTCCGCCAGCGCATCATTTTGTTACTCCCAGCCAGTTCGCGGTGACTTTGATTTCACCACTGGCGCTGACCACGCCTTCCCAGTCAGCGCCAGCCACCGTCAGTGCTGAGCGGGAATCATTCATCGGGAACAGCAGCGTTAAGTTGGTGCTGAAAAAGCTGCCATCATCCGTGTTGTTGGCATCCCATGGCACCTGTTGCCATAACGCATCGTTCAGACTAATGGCATTTTCACTGCAGCTGTTCCTCACCTGAGTAGGGCTTCCCGACGCGGTGTTGTATTGCAGATAGGCAGGGACAGGCACGTTTATTCCCCCCTGGGCCGACGTAAACAGGCAGTAAGGGGTATCGTTGATTGTCGTGCTGTCCCCGATAACCTGGGCCGTAATACTGTCAGCCTGACGAGGTCCCGATACGGTGACGACGTAATCCATCTCAATCGGCGCGTCATCTCCGATGGTGCCGCTTCCACTGGCAGAGGCCGTATTATTCGATGAGACAATGCTAATCCCATACTCCTTCGGCACAATATTGAGCTGCAAAGAGGGGGTAAACTGGTAATAGCCTGACTCCGGAGTTAATGCATTCGTAAACGCAAACGTAAAGGGCTGGCTGTTGGTAATACTGACGCCTGCATCCACCAGATTCTTAAGGAATGTTTTCGACAAAAAGACATAGATATACTGGCCAGATGTCGAAAAGACGTTGTAATACGCCGTCGAGGCGCTGAAGTTATACCATGTCGAGCCATTTCCAGAATATTTCACGGTGGTTGCGGAAGGGGTAAAACCCAACGCAGCAGAATCGATATACGCTCTGAACGTCAACGATGCCGTCAAATTTTGCGCCTGCTCAAGGTTGTATTTGACCATTTTACAAATTACGCCATCAACGTTACTGACGACACCCAGCTCACAGGATCCGGAATCATTTGTGATGCTTGGGGTTCCATCACTGGCGATCCACAGCTCCTGAAAGGCACTTGTTGATTCCAGCGCCAGATGTCCCCGCTTGTTTAACGTGTAATTGATGTAATTCCAGCGACCTGTTGTCTGATCCTTACAGCGTTGTCCTGAGGCGTAATCATAGTTAACCGAGGTATAGCAGCGGTTAAAAACATAGGTTTCGCTGCCACCCGTCGGCATATTACGAAAATACTCATAGGCTGAGTTGCTCAGCGAAGCAAAGCCATACGCTCCGCCAATAACCCCCGCCACGGATCCAACCTGCGCGTGGTAAAAACCATTGTTATCCACCCCCTGCCCGGCAATGTAGCCCGTCGTCGGACACTGCGAACCTCGGTAGCAGCGTATTCCTGTGAAAGGAGCATCAATGGGCGAATTATCAATCCACATATCCTGATAATTATTGGCCGGCGCAGTCCAAATGACATAACCCAGGTAACCGAGGCTGACCTGGGATGTGCCGTATTTAACCCAGGTATTTGAGCCGCTGAAACGGGGATCTAACGCGGACGGCGTAATGAAATACTCACCGTCAATGTCGTTCTCGATAAATAAAAACGTGTTGTTGATCGCCCCTGACGATGAGGCGGTCAGTGCCCTTGCGGTGAAGGGAATCAATCCCGCCAAAAACAGGAGCGGAATAAAAACGGAAGCACTTTTTTTCATAGCATTATCTCTGCGCCATCGTGGTTTGCGGTGCACATTTAACATCCCCTACCCACGCAGCGCCCCTGGCTTTTTCCAGATCTAAATCCGCTTCGCAGATATTACCGTTGGCGGACACCAGGGTAATAACGGGATACTTCTTATCAATATCAATGGCGAACTCACCTTTCGCGTCGGTGCGCGTTTTGCCAATGTGGTTATGGATGTCCGTATTTGACGCCAGTTCACCATTGGGATATCGCACCCGGCCAAACACGGTCACCATGCTTTTCACCTCAGGTGACACCACGCCGACGTTACCGGGATAAAGGTTAAGCGCCTGTTTACGGCCCGAGACAATGTCAAAACTGTCTTCAGAGTTTTTATCATTCATAATTTCCAGCTTGTATTGCGCGTAAGGCGGGAGTGCAATAAAGCTCGATTTGCCGCTAAGAATATAATTTCGGTTATTTATTTTTGCGGCCAGCTTTCCATCACCCACAAGATCGGTTTTCACAATAATGCCCGAGCGCTGTCGCTCTTTGCTCAGACCAAAATCCCCACCCGCCCAGGCAACGGAACCCTGAGAGGAGAAGTTCATATTGGTCGAGTTGTCCGCTGAACGGGTCACCGAAACCGTCCCGCCGTTATAGCGGGTGTCATAACTCAGGTTGCCATTTACAGCGTAATTGTTGTCGTAGTTCTGCTCTCCACTCAGGCGAGTCGAGGCGGAAATGCCTGCAGACGTAATGACGCTATCCTCAAATTGTTTACGCGCGCTGATATTGCCCTGTGTTGCGCCGTAGCGATCGCGTGAAACCCCGACACTCATCCACGAGGCCAGCGGCAGCGATAAATCCAGGCTGACATAGCGTTCCTGACGTCCGTCATCATTCGTATTGTTGTAGTAATAGCGCTGTATCCCGGCCCGTAACCCCACTGTGGCGTACCGTCCCGCATAGAGGGTGGTACTGTAATCCAGGTTTCGGTAGGTATTACCGGAATAGCGGTTTTCGGTCTGGCTGACCGTTAACGTGCCACCGTGCGGAATAAACCGGCTCAGGTTCAATGTTGCGCCAACCGAATAGTTATCCCGCTCCTGCACCGGCAGACGGTTACCGATTTTGCTGTCTTCCCGCGACGCCCACAGCGAGCCAAACCCGCCTGGAGCATTAAGACTGGCGCTGCTGACGTTGCGCCATGTTCCGTCGTTCGCCACCAGCGTTTGTGTCCCGACGCTGACATATTCGTTGACGTTAAGAGTAATGTCCGTTTCATTGACGGCATTGTCATCAAACCCATAACCTGTCGTTTTCAGGGTGAGCCCGGAGAGCATTGCCAGGGTTAACGAGGCCGCACCACCCGCAATCCAGGTCTGTTCACTGCCGGCATCACGGTAATGATTGCGTTTATAACTCACGCGGTCGTAATCAAGTGAACCGCCAAAAATTTGCCATGCGACTTCATGCAGGCCTGCGGCCTGCTGGCGGGCAAATATTTTATTCACCCGACTGACGCGGGTGTTCACCGTCCGGCCATTTACCACGACATCCACCGTGACGTCATACACACCGTAAGGGAACCGGCTGGTGTCAATTTCGTAGCTGCCCATGTTGAAGTTCTGAACGCTTAACAAGCGCCCATCACGAAACACATGCACTTCGCCGGCAGACGGTAAAAATATGGTTATTGGGATCAAGGACAGGGAGGTGTTTTCAACCACCGTACTGCCTTTATTGCCGTAGCTGACGCCGTAGATCTTGCCGCCATTCAGCGCATTGAGGCTGGCGATCGACTGAACGTTCCAGGTGTCGAGCATGCCCAACGCCAGACGATAACCCTCATAATCGCGCTCATACATGGCACGATACAGTTTGCTGGAGCGGTTACTCTCGCCAATACCATAGACCGAGCCATTGATATTGAGGTGGTGCTCTCTCAACGAGGTGGTGTTATCCAGTGTTAAATAACTGCGAGAGCTGCTGCCATTGCGGTAGTCATTGTAATAGGTACCAAAGTTGTAATTCAGCACAGTAGACAGTCGATCAACGCTGGACGGTCCCAGCAATGAACTGCGGGCGACTACCGCTTCAGTCAGGGCATCCCGGCTGACAATCATCTCCAGATGAAAAGAGGAGACGTTTAATTTCAGCCGTGCGTCTCGCGAAAGGGCAAGAGAGGTATTGTCGATAAATTTCGCATCGCCTATTTTTTCCACCATCTCGCGCGTTTTCTCTGAAAGCACCGCGTTATTGGGCAAATCGGCAATCATAATGGATTTTACAACGATATTTCCCTCAACCAGCGAGATGACCGCATCAGCAATTTTTTGTTGGCTTTTTGTATCCGTCTCCTGGTAGCGGATATAAACGGGGACCGTCATCCCCTGTTCAAGAGAACGCGCGAATGCCCCTGGAATAACATAATTACCAATCTTAACCGGTGCAGAATGCGCAACCCCTGATGTTAGCGCATAAGAGAGTAATAAACTCCCTCCTATAAGATATTTAAAAGACATACGCATCCTTACTTTTCGGTATTTTTATTACTGGTACCGGAAATGACGCCGTGTATTACTTCACTGTAATAAATTGCTTGCCATGCCAAATCCCAATGCGGGTGCGACTGTTTGACACATCGCTTTTCTGCAATCTTATTTTTGTACCTGGCATGACGTAATAACGCTCGCGACACCCGCGTCCCCGATCCTGTGACGCCTCTTTGCAGGCTCCGTAAGCAATGACCCGAAACGAGACGTTGCCTTTGTTGGTGATGACATCCCCGTCACGACCGTATTCGAATCGTTCCTTGCGTGGCGCCACGACCAGTATTGTCCCGATTTCTGCCGACGCCGTCGCAATCGCGGCTTTGCCAGCCTTAGTCGATGCGCTTTCGCTTACGGGTTCGTCAACCCACTGCAGCCGGTAATAACGTTCTTTATCATCTTCTGGCCCTTTATAGAAAAAGCGAAAAACATCTTTTGCATCACCGGGTAAAATAAGGCTCGCCGGTGTAGAAAGTAATTCTCCCGACGTTTCAAATTGCATTTCTGTTCCGTCAGGCAGCGGTGAAGAGAGCCTTTTTACGGTAACGCTCACATAGCGGGCGGAATCAGTGGTGTTGATAATTTCTTTTGATAACGCGTTTTGATCGGCCGTCATTATTGACGTGATATCACCCACATTAATCGCCAGACTGGAAAAGGATATAGCCATCCCTGCCAGCGCTGCGAGTGGCAAATATTTCTTCATCAGTGCATTCCTGCGAAATTCGGGAGAGAGCCTCTCCCGAATTAATATTCATTACGCTGGAGTGGTCCAGGTTGCATTGAACTGAACTTTTACGTCACCCGTCCAGTAACCATCCGGCAGCGCAGAATAGTCAGTTACAGCAGTCGAACCGTCAGAAGTCGCTGAAGCGATGGAGAATTTGAAGCTGGACTGATCGCTTACACGCTCAGCGCCGTTATAGGCTCCATCGGCCAGCAGGCTTTCCAGACCTGAAGTGGAAGCCGCATTCACCAGAACGGTTTCGGCAGAGTTAGACAGCGCCTGACCATTCCATGCCACGCCCACATTCAGGGTAGATGCATCACCGCTTGCATTGGTCAGCGTATTGCTGATGACCTGAGCAGTCAGTTCAAAATCGGTTGCACTTTCCTGTCCCTGAATCGTCACATCAAAAGCGCCATCCTGAGTGTTAAACCCATTCAGGCCCTCTGCATACTGGAACGTCAGCGAGTTCAATGGGGTCACGACCAGCAGGCTGGTTGTATCTTTCGTTGCCGTTGCATCCCATGATGCGGTGGCAGATGCCGTAACATCAGCCATAGCATTTGCAGCAGCAAATACAGAAACCAGAGAGGCCACCAGTAATAATTTTTTCATTTTCATCTCCTGAGAACAAACGTACTGCCAGGTGCCATTTAATAAATAACCTGGAAGCTCCATTTAAATGCGAACGGGATTTACCGCGCCAAAAAAGTATTATTTGAATTATGTTTCAGGACAACCAATCGAATGACGAAAAAACCCTCCGCCGTTAGGATTTTTCTCATAATCATTCATGACGAGATCGCTTAAATAAAAACATAAAACCATTTAAATAACATTTTTAAAATAAAAATCTATAATTATCGCAATTTTAGGTAATTTAAACTGTTTTAGCTTTTTGATACAAATCAAAAGAAGTGCATTGAAAGGAATAACAAAAACATATTTTAAATCAAATAAATACGTCACATTGCAAAAAATCATTAGTTTGTTAATGATTTGATAACAAGATGAAAAATATTGGTATAACAGAGAATATTCCGATCCTTACATGATGAATAATGAAATTTTCCTAAAGACAAATTAAATAATAAAACCAATTGTTATCTTTCTCCGTTTCTCACCCGGCAGATAAATAATAAGAATATTTCAGGTGGCAGGGAATATTCCTGGTAAATTACGCACTGGCAATTGATCCGATTTGAAGGCCGTCTCACGCCGCGCCCCTCCCCCTGCCAATCAGACAAATCCAGACAGTCTTCCATATTTCCTCCATTTTTCTGCCGTGTTGCCTGACTAAACTAGTATCATTCCCCGAAGTATTCAGGATGAGAACGTATAACGATGAAAGGCAGTAACAAATCCCGCTGGGCAATCGCCGCTGGCATCATTGTGGTGGCTCTTGCCGCCGCCTGGTTCTGGCACAATCACTCTTCTGACACTTCCGCAGGTGCCAGCAGCCCATCTCAGCGTCCCGCGAGTGGCGGACGTCACGGCATGCGCGGCGGTGCGCTGGCTCCCGTTCAGGCGGCTACTGCGGTAAATAAAGCGGTGCCCCGTTATCTCTCCGGGCTGGGAACCATTACCGCCGCCAACACCGTTACGGTTCGCAGCCGTGTGGACGGGCAGCTGATGGCGCTTCACTTCCAGGAAGGCCAGCAGGTTAAAGCCGGGGACTTACTGGCGGAAATTGACCCAAGCCAGTTTAAAGTCACCCTCGCGCAGGCGCAGGGTCAGCTCGCGAAAGACAAGGCCACGCTCGCGAACGCCCGACGCGATTTGGCACGCTATCAGCAACTGGTGAAAACCAACCTGGTATCGCGTCAGGAACTGGATACGCAGCAGTCTCTGGTCAGCGAAGCGCTGGGCACCCTTAAAGCTGACGAAGCCGCTGTGGCCAGCGCACAGTTACAGCTCGACTGGAGCCGCATCACCGCCCCGATTGACGGCCGCGTCGGTCTGAAGCAGGTTGATATTGGCAACCAGATTTCCAGCGGCGATACCACCGGTATCGTGGTCATCACCCAGACGCATCCTGTCGATTTAGTCTTTACCCTGCCGGAGAGCGACATCGCAACCGTGGTTCAGGCGCAGAAAGCCGGCAAAGGGCTGGTTGTGGAAGCCTGGGATCGCACCAACAAGCAAAAATTGAGCGAAGGCACCCTGCTCAGTCTGGATAACCAGATTGACACCACCACCGGCACCATCAAGTTAAAAGCCCGCTTTAACAATCAGGATGATGCGCTTTTCCCGAATCAGTTCGTGAATGCGCGGATGCTGGTCGCAACGCAGGAAAATGCGGTCGTTATCCCGACGGCGGCGCTGCAGATGGGCAACGAAGGGAACTTTGTCTGGGTGCTTAACAGTGAGAATAACGTCAGCAAGCATCTGGTGAAAACCGGCATTCAGGACAGCCAGACGGTGGTGATCAGCGCCGGCCTTTCCGCAGGTGACCGCGTGGTTACCGACGGTATTGATCGTCTCACCGAGGGGGCGAAAGTCGAAGTGGTTGAAGGCCAGCAACAGCCTGCTAAGCAGGGAGCGACTTCCTGATGCAGGTTATGCCCCCGAGCTCTACAGGTGGGCCTTCACGCCTGTTTATTCTGCGCCCTGTTGCCACCACGCTGTTAATGGTGGCAATTCTGCTGGCCGGGATTATTGGCTATCGCTTCCTGCCCGTCTCGGCGCTGCCGGAAGTGGATTATCCCACCATCCAGGTGGTCACCCTTTATCCGGGTGCGAGCCCGGATGTGGTGACGTCGGCCATCACCGCGCCGCTGGAGCGCCAGTTTGGTCAGATGTCTGGCCTGAAGCAAATGTCCTCGCAAAGCTCCGGCGGAGCATCCGTGGTGACGCTGCAGTTCCAGCTTACGCTCTCACTCGACGTTGCCGAACAGGAAGTACAGGCCGCGATTAACGCAGCCACCAACTTGCTGCCATCCGACCTGCCCAACCCACCGGTCTACAGCAAAGTAAACCCGGCGGATCCGCCGATCATGACGCTCGCCGTCACCTCCTCCGCCATGCCGATGACTCAGGTCGAAGACATGGTCGAAACGCGCGTGGCACAGAAAATTTCACAGGTCTCTGGCGTGGGACTGGTTACGCTTGCCGGCGGTCAACGTCCGGCGGTGCGCGTGAAGCTCAATGCCCAGGCCATCGCCGCGCTGGGCCTCACCAGCGAAACTATCCGCAGCGCCATCAGTAACGCCAACGTCAACTCGGCAAAAGGCTCGCTTGATGGCCCAACCCGGGCCGTGACCCTCTCGGCGAACGATCAAATGCAGTCCGCGGATGAATATCGACAGCTGATCGTCGCGTACCAGAACGGTGCGCCGGTGCGCCTGGGCGATGTGGCAACCGTTGAGCAAGGTGCGGAAAACAGCTGGCTCGGCGCCTGGGCCAACAAACAGCAGGCGATCGTGATGAACGTCCAGCGCCAGCCGGGTGCCAATATCATTGAAACCGCAGACAGCATTCGCACTATGCTGCCGCAACTGATTGAAAGCCTGCCCAGGTCAGTTAGCGTGAAAGTGCTGTCTGACCGGACCACCAATATTCGCGCGTCCGTGACTGACACCCAGTTTGAACTGATGCTGGCGATTGCGCTGGTGGTGATGATCATCTACCTGTTCCTGCGTAACGTGCCGGCGACCCTCATTCCTGCCGTCGCCGTGCCGCTCTCACTGGTGGGAACATTTGCCGTCATGGTGTTCCTCGATTTTTCGATAAACAACCTGACGCTGATGGCCCTTACTATTGCCACCGGCTTTGTGGTCGATGACGCTATCGTTGTTATCGAGAACATCTCGCGCTATATCGAAAAAGGTGAAAAACCGTTAGCCGCGGCGCTGAAAGGGGCGGGCGAGATCGGCTTTACCATTATCTCCCTCACCTTCTCACTGATTGCGGTACTGATCCCGCTGCTGTTTATGGGCGATATCGTCGGGCGTTTGTTCCGCGAATTTGCCGTGACGCTGGCCGTCGCCATTCTGATTTCCGCCGTGGTGTCACTGACCCTCACGCCGATGATGTGCGCCCGTATGCTGAGCCACGCCTCCCTGCGCAAGCAAAACCGCTTCTCGCGCGCCTCTGAGCGGATGTTCGAACGCATTATTGCCGCTTACGGACGGGTGCTGGCGAAAGTGCTTAACCATCCATGGGCAACCCTTGGCGTGGCGCTTGGTACGCTGGCGCTCAGCGTTATGCTGTGGATTTTCATCCCGAAAGGCTTCTTCCCGATTCAGGACAACGGCATTATCCAGGGTACGCTTCAGGCACCGCAGACGGTCTCCTTCGCTAACATGGCGCAGCGTCAGCAGCAGGTGTCAGAGATCATCATGAAAGATCCGGCAGTAGAGAGCCTGACGTCATATGTCGGTGTCGATGGCACCAACCCGTCGCTAAACAGTGCCCGCCTGCAGATCAACCTTAAACCGCTTGACGATCGCGACGACCGCGTGCAGACGGTAATCGACCGCCTGCAAACTGCCGTGGCGCGCGTCCCGGGTATTGAGCTGTACCTCCAGCCAATTCAGGATTTAACCATCGATACCCAGGTGAGCCGTACCCAGTACCAGTTCACGCTGCAGGCCACCACCCTTGATGCACTCAGCACCTGGGTACCGCAACTGGTGGATAAACTCAACGCCCTGCCGCAGCTCTCGGACGTCAGCAGCGACTGGCAGGACAAAGGGCTGGCGGCATATGTGAACGTTAACCGCGATACCGCCAGCCGGCTTGGGATCACCATGGCCGACGTGGATAACGCGCTGTATAACGCATTCGGTCAGCGTCTGATCTCCACCATCTATACCCAGGCGAATCAGTATCGCGTGGTGCTGGAACACAACACGGAAAACACGCCCGGCCTGGCCGCGCTCGATTCGGTGCGCCTGACCAGCAAAGACGGGGGCATCGTGCCCCTCAGCGCCATCGCGACGGTGGAAGAGCGCTACACACCGCTGTCGATTAACCATCTGGATCAGTTCCCGTCCACCACCATCTCGTTTAACGTACCGGACGGTTATTCGCTGGGCGAAGCGGTGGAGTCCATTCTGGCCGCAGAGAAGACGCTGAACTTCCCGTCCGATATTCAGACCCAGTTCCAGGGCAGCACGCTGGCGTTCCAGGCCGCGCTAGGCAACACCATCTGGCTGATTGTCGCGGCCGTGGTGGCGATGTATATCGTGCTCGGTGTGCTGTATGAAAGCTTTATTCACCCTATTACCATCCTCTCCACCCTGCCAACGGCGGGCGTGGGGGCACTGCTGGCATTGATGCTGGCGGGGAGCGAGCTGGACGTGATTGCCATCATTGGGATCATCCTGCTTATCGGGATCGTGAAGAAAAACGCCATCATGATGATCGACTTTGCCCTTGCCGCCGAGCGCGAGCAGGGGATGTCGCCGCGCGAGGCAATTTTCCAGGCCTGCCTGCTGCGTTTTCGCCCGATCCTGATGACCACGCTCGCCGCCCTGCTAGGTGCCCTGCCGCTGATGCTCAGTACCGGTGTTGGTGCCGAGCTGCGTCGTCCGCTGGGGATTGGTATGGTCGGTGGCCTGCTGGTAAGCCAGGTCCTGACCCTGTTCACCACGCCGGTCATTTATCTGCTGTTTGACCGTCTGGCGCTGTGGACGAAAAGCCGCTTCCCGAAACGTGAAGAGGAGGCGTAAATGAAGTTTTTCGCCCTCTTCATTTATCGCCCGGTGGCGACGATTTTACTCTCACTCGCCATCACCCTGTGCGGCGTCCTGGGCTTCCGGCTGCTGCCGGTGGCCCCGCTGCCGCAGGTGGATTTCCCGGTGATCATGGTCAGCGCCTCGCTGCCCGGTGCATCACCGGAAACCATGGCCTCGTCGGTTGCCACACCGCTGGAACGTTCACTCGGGCGAATTGCCGGGGTCAACGAGATGACTTCCAGCAGCTCGCTTGGCAGCACGCGTATCATTCTGGAATTCAGCTTCGACCGGGATATTAACGGCGCCGCGCGCGATGTGCAGGCGGCGATCAACGCCGCGCAGAACCTGCTACCGAGCGGGATGCCGGGCCGTCCGACATACCGTAAAGCGAACCCGTCCGATGCGCCGATCATGATCCTGACGCTTACCTCGGAAACCTATTCGCAGGGGCAACTGTACGATTTCGCCTCCACCCAACTGGCGCAGACTCTCGCCCAGATTAACGGCGTGGGTGATGTCAGCGTTGGCGGAAGCTCTCTGCCCGCCGTGCGCGTGGGCTTAAACCCGCAGGCGCTGTTTAACCAGGGTGTTTCACTGGACGATGTGCGCTCTGCCATCAGCAATGCAAACGTGCGCAAACCGCAGGGGGCCATTGAGAACAGTAGCCACCGCTGGCAGATCCAGACTAACGATGAGCTGAAAACCGCTGCGGAATACCAGCCGCTGATCATTCACTACAACAACGGTGCGGCGGTGCGCCTGAGCGATGTCGCGAGCGTCACCGACTCGGTGCAGGACGTGCGCAACGCCGGGATGACCAACGC
The DNA here is from genome assembly GCF_047529885.1 of Enterobacter cloacae complex sp. 2024EL-00711. Lineage (NCBI taxonomy): Bacteria > Pseudomonadati > Pseudomonadota > Gammaproteobacteria > Enterobacterales > Enterobacteriaceae > Enterobacter > Enterobacter cloacae complex sp. 2024EL-00711. Next base: position 275,589 of record NZ_JBLIZC010000002.1, on the reverse strand, counting down.
CAAACCGGCTATTTTGCTGATGATCCGCAAGCTGCCGGAAGCCAACATTATTGAGACGGTGAACGGTATCCGCGCGAGATTGCCGGAACTCCAGCAGACCATCCCGGCGGCGATCGATCTGCAGATTGCCCAGGATCGCTCCCCCACCATTCGCGCCTCGCTCGAAGAGGTGGAGCAGACGCTTGTGATCTCCGTTGCGCTGGTGATTCTGGTGGTCTTCCTGTTTCTGCGTTCAGGCCGGGCCACGCTGATCCCCGCGGTGGCTGTGCCTGTCTCGCTGATAGGGACCTTCGCGGCGATGTACCTGTGCGGATTTAGCCTTAACAACCTGTCGCTGATGGCGCTGACGATTGCCACCGGCTTCGTGGTGGATGACGCCATTGTGGTGCTGGAGAACATCTCGCGCCATCTGGAGGCGGGGATGAAACCGTTGCAGGCCGCGCTGCAGGGAACGCGTGAAGTGGGCTTTACGGTACTGTCGATGAGCCTGTCGCTGGTGGCGGTGTTCCTGCCGTTACTGCTGATGGGCGGCCTGCCTGGCCGGCTGTTACGGGAATTTGCCGTCACGCTCTCGGTCGCCATCGGTATTTCATTGATTGTGTCCCTCACGCTTACGCCGATGATGTGCGGCTGGATGTTAAAACGCAGCAAGCCCCACTCTCAGCCGCGCCGTAAGGGATTTGGTCGCTTCCTGCTGGCGATGCAGGAGAGCTATGGCAAGTCCCTGAAGTGGGTGCTGAGACATACGCGCATTGTCGGCCTGGTGCTGATTGGCACCATCGTGCTCAACGTCTGGATGTACATTACTATCCCGAAAACCTTCTTCCCGGAGCAGGACACCGGGGTGCTGATGGGCGGGATCCAGGCAGACCAGAGTATTTCGTTTCAGGCCATGCGCGGCAAGCTGCAGGACTTTATGAAGGTCATCCGCGAAGATAAAGCGGTAGATAACGTAACCGGCTTTACCGGCGGTTCGCGGGTGAACAGCGGGATGATGTTTATCACCCTGAAGCCGCGTGACGAGCGCAATGAAACCGCCCAGCAGGTTATCGACCGCCTGCGCGTGAAGCTCGCCAAAGAGCCGGGCGCTAATCTGTTTTTGATGGCCGTTCAGGATATCCGCGTCGGCGGGCGTCAGGCTAACGCCAGCTATCAGTACACGTTACTCTCTGACGATTTAGCCGCCCTGCGCGAGTGGGAGCCTAAGATCCGCAAGGCGCTGGCCGCCCTGCCACAGCTGGCGGACGTTAACTCCGATCAGCAGGACAACGGCGCAGAAATGGCGCTGACCTACAATCGCGAAACCATGTCACGTCTGGGGATTAACGTCGATGCTGCCAACAGCCTGCTGAACAATGCCTTCGGCCAGCGTGAGATTTCCACCATCTACCAGCCCATGAACCAATACAAGGTGGTGATGGAGGTGGACCCGCGTTACACCCAGGACATCAGCGCGCTGGACAACATGTTTGTGATTAATAACGACGGTAAGGCGATCCCGCTCTCTTACTTTGCCAGCTGGCAGCCGGCGAACGCGCCGCTGTCGGTGAACCACCAGGGCCTTTCGGCGGCATCGACCATCTCCTTTAACCTGCCAGCCGGTTCGTCCCTCTCTGAGGCCAGCGATGCGATCAACCGTGCGATGACCCAGCTTGGCGTGCCGTCCACGGTACGCGGCAGTTTTGCCGGTACCGCGCAGGTGTTCCAGGAGACGATGAATTCGCAGGTGATTTTGATTCTGGCCGCCATTGCGACGGTCTATATCGTGCTGGGCGTGCTTTATGAAAGCTACGTCCATCCGCTGACCATTCTCTCCACGCTGCCGTCGGCGGGCGTCGGGGCGCTGCTGGCACTGGAGCTGTTCGGCGCGCCCTTCAGCCTGATTGCGCTGATTGGTATCATGCTGTTAATTGGCATCGTGAAGAAAAACGCCATCATGATGGTGGACTTCGCGCTGGACGCCCAGCGAAATGGCAACCTGACGCCAGAAGAGGCCATATTCCAGGCCTGTCTGCTGCGTTTTCGCCCGATCATGATGACCACGCTGGCGGCGCTGTTTGGCGCGCTGCCGCTGGTGATTTCCAGCGGTGACGGCTCAGAATTGCGCCAGCCGCTGGGGATCACCATTGTCGGGGGGCTGGTGATGAGCCAGCTGCTGACGCTCTACACCACGCCGGTGGTCTATCTGTTCTTTGACCGTCTGCGGGTGCGTTTTTCGCGTAAAAACAGAACGACGGTAACCGAATAAATGACCGACCTCCCACGTCACGTGCGCTGGCAGCTGTGGATTGTCGCCTTCGGCTTCTTTATGCAGTCGCTGGATACAACCATCGTCAATACCGCCCTCCCCTCGATGGCAAAAAGCCTGGGGGAGAGTCCGCTGCATATGCATATGGTGATTGTCTCCTATGTATTAACGGTGGCCGTTATGCTTCCGGCCAGCGGCTGGCTGGCGGACAAAGTGGGCGTGCGGAATATCTTTTTCACCGCCATCGTGCTGTTTACCACAGGCTCGCTGTTTTGCGCCCAGGCGAATACGCTGGATCAACTGGTGATGGCCCGCGCGTTACAGGGCATTGGCGGGGCGATGATGGTGCCTGTCGGGCGGCTGACGGTGATGAAGATTGTGCCCCGCGAGCAGTATATGGCAGCGATGACCTTCGTCACCCTGCCAGGCCAAGTCGGCCCGCTGCTTGGCCCGGCGCTGGGCGGAGTGCTGGTGGAGTATGCCTCCTGGCACTGGATCTTCTTAATCAACCTGCCGGTGGGCATCATCGGCGCGATTGCCACCCTGATGCTGATGCCTAACTACACCATGCAGACCCGGCGCTTTGATTTCCTGGGTTTTATCCTGCTGGCGGCGGGGATGGCGATGCTCACCCTCGCGCTTGATGGCCAAAAAGGCCTCGGGATTTCCGCCCTGACGCTTGGCCTTCTGGTGGCGCTCGGCATTACCGCTATCCTGTGGTACCTCTTGCATGCCAGAGGTAACGAGAGCGCGTTGTTCACGCTCGATCTGTTTAAAAACCCCACCTATCGTCTGGGCCTGTTCGGGAGCTTTGCCGGGCGCGTCGGCAGCGGCATGTTGCCCTTTATGACGCCGGTCTTTTTGCAGATTGGAATGGGATTTTCACCGTTTCACGCCGGGTTGATGATGATCCCGATGGTACTTGGCAGCATGGGAATGAAACGCATCGTGGTGCAGGTGGTTAACCGTTTTGGTTATCGCCACGTCCTGGTTGCCGCGACGCTTGGGTTGGCCCTGGTGAGCCTGCTGTTTATGGCCGTGGCGCTGCTGGGCTGGTACTACGCGCTGCCGCTGGTGCTGTTCTGCCAGGGCATCATTAACTCTGTGCGCTTTTCATCAATGAATACCCTGACGTTAAAAGCACTCCCGGATGACCTGGCGAGCAGCGGAAACAGCCTGCTGTCGATGATCATGCAGCTCTCCATGAGCGTAGGGGTGACCCTTGCCGGTTTACTGCTCGGCATGTACGGACAGCATCATCTCAGCGTCGACACGCCGGTCGCCCATCAGGTCTTTTTGTATACCTATCTCAGCATGGCGGTGATTATCGCCCTGCCCGCGTTCATCTTCGCCAGAGTGCCGGATGATACCCGTAAGAACGTCGTTATCCGACACGGCAAAAGGAGTGCACCATGAAATTCTGGCGTCCGGGCATTACCGGTAAACTCTTTGTGGCGATATTTGCCACCTGTATCGTGCTGCTGGTCACCATGCACTGGGCCGTGCGGGTCAGTTTCGAACGGGGTTTTATTGATTACATTAAGCATGGTAATGAACAGCGTTTACAGGGGCTGAGCGATGCGCTGAGCGATCAGTATGCCCTGCACGGTAACTGGCGTTTTCTGCGCAATAACGACCGCTTCGTATTCCAGATCCTGCGCTCGCTTGAGCATGATACCGGTGACGATCGTCCGGGCCCCGGGATGCCGCCGCACGGCTGGCGCACCCAGTTCTGGGTGATAGACCAGGATATGCGCGTACTGGTTGGCCCGCGCGCGCCCATTCCGCCGGATGGCACAAAGCGGGCGATCACAGTGAATAACGCCACCGTCGGCTGGGTGATCGCCTCGCCGGTTGAACGCCTGACGCGCAACACCGATATCAACTTTGATCGCCAGCAGCGCCGCACCAGCTGGTTGATTGTCGCGCTCTCCACCCTGCTGGCCGCGCTCGCGACCTTCCCGCTGGCCCGCGGTCTGCTCGCGCCGGTTAAACGGCTGGTGGAAGGGACGCATAAGCTGGCCGCCGGGGATTTCTCCACCCGCGTCGATACCCGTAGCCAGGACGAACTCGGCAAGCTGGCGCAGGACTTTAACCAGCTCGCCAGCACCCTGGAAAAAAACCAGCAGATGCGACGCGATTTTATGGCTGATATTTCCCATGAACTCCGCACGCCGCTGGCGGTGCTGCGCGGCGAGCTGGAAGCTATTCAGGACGGCGTGCGTCAGTTCACTCCCGAATCGGTGGCCTCGCTGCAGGCGGAAGTGGGCACGCTGACCAAACTGGTCGATGACCTCCACCAGCTCTCCATGTCGGACGAAGGCGCGCTGGCCTACCAGAAAGCGCCCGTCGATGTGATAAACGTGCTGGAGGTGGTAAGCGGTGCCTTCCGCGAACGTTTCGCCAGCCGCAACCTGAAAATCGATCTCTCACTGCCTGACAGCGCCGTGGTGTTTGGCGACAAAGACCGCCTGATGCAGCTGTTCAACAATCTGCTGGAAAATAGCCTGCGCTACACCGACAGCGGCGGTGGCCTGCATATTTCCGGCAAACAAGAAAACGGGCATTTTGCCCTGACCTTTGCGGATTCCGCCCCCGGCGTGCAGGATGCACAGCTGGAAAAACTGTTTGAGCGATTTTATCGCACCGAAGGCTCCCGCAATCGCGCCAGCGGCGGGTCCGGTCTGGGACTGGCGATTTGCGTAAACATCGTCGAGGCCCATAATGGCACGATCCGCGCCGCCCATTCGCCTTTTGGCGGGGTAAGCATTACAGTAGAGTTACCTCTGGAACGGGATTTATCGAGAGAAGCATGACCGAGTTACCGATTGACGAAAACACGCCACGCATTTTGATTGTCGAAGACGAGCCGAAGCTCGGGCAGTTACTGATCGACTATTTACGCGCGGCAAGCTATGCCCCCACGCTTATCAGCCATGGCGATCAGGTGCTGCCTTATGCGCGCCAGACGCCGCCGGACCTGATCCTGCTGGATCTGATGCTCCCCGGAACCGATGGCCTGACCCTGTGCCGGGAAATTCGTCGCTTCTCGGACGTGCCGGTGGTGATGGTGACGGCGAAAATCGAAGAGATCGACCGCCTGCTGGGCCTCGAAATTGGCGCGGATGATTACATCTGCAAGCCATACAGCCCACGTGAAGTGGTCGCGCGCGTAAAAACCATTCTGCGCCGCTGTAAGCCCCATCGTGAACTGCAGGTACTGGACGCGGAAAGCCCACTTATCGTCGATGAAAGCCGCTTCCAGGCGAGCTGGCGCGGCAAGCTGCTGGATCTCACCCCCGCCGAATTCCGCCTGTTGAAAACCCTCTCCCACGAGCCGGGGAAGGTCTTCTCCCGCGAGCAACTGCTGAACCGTCTGTATGATGATTACCGCGTCGTGACTGACCGTACCATCGACAGCCATATTAAAAACCTGCGCCGCAAGCTGGAAGCGCTCGATGCGGAGCAGTCATTTATCCGCGCGGTGTATGGCGTGGGCTACCGATGGGAAGCGGATGCGTGCAGGATAGCCTGAGCATTTAGCTTACCGAACCCGCCTGCTGGCGGGTTTTTCATTTCTGGAAAGCAACGAAGAATCAACCATACTCACATTACCGGTTCGCTTATTGATAACTGGTGCAGATAATTCCACTTCGTTCAAGGAGTTCCTATGTCTGGTTGGTTCGAGTTAAACAAAAGCAGTGATGGGCAGTTCAGGTTTGTTCTCAAAGCAGGAAACGGAGAAACGATCCTGACCAGTGAGCTTTACACCACCAAAAATTCCGCCGAAAACGGTATCGCCTCCGTTCGCACCAATAGCCCTTCTGATGAACGTTATGAGAAGAAAGTGGCCACCAACGGTAAATTCCACTTCAATCTGAAGGCCGGGAATCATCAGGTTATTGGTAGCAGCCAGATGTATGCCTCGGAACAGTCGCGAGATAAAGGCATCGCGTCGGTCAAAACTAACGGTTCAAGCCAGACGGTAAAAGACAATACCTGACGACACGCCTCCGGCCGGGTTAGCGATGGTACGACCCGGCGCTTTACCTCCCTGTCCCTCAGCGCTACAATGCCCGCCCTTAAAGTGGGGGATCTCCCCTTACCGCTGCACCTGGTGCATGCGGATCTGACCTGTCATCAGAACGAGAACAAACATGTTTAAACCGGAACTCCTTTCCCCGGCGGGAACGCTGCAAAATATGCGTTACGCTTTCGCCTATGGCGCTGACGCCGTCTATGCTGGCCAGCCGCGCTACTCGCTGCGCGTGCGTAACAATGAATTCAACCACGAGAACCTGCAGCTCGGCATTAACGAAGCACATGCCCTGGGCAAAAAATTCTACGTGGTGGTCAACATTGCGCCGCATAACGCCAAGCTGAAAACGTTCATCCGCGATCTGAAGCCGGTGGTTGATATGGGACCGGACGCACTGATCATGTCGGACCCGGGTTTAATCATGCTGGTTCGGGAGAACTTCCCGGAGATGGATATTCACCTCTCCGTTCAGGCCAACGCCGTTAACTGGGCAACGGTGAAATTCTGGAAACAGATGGGGCTGACCCGCGTCATTCTGTCTCGTGAACTTTCGCTGGAAGAGATTGAAGAAATCCGCACGCAGGTGCCGGATATGGAAATCGAAATCTTCGTTCACGGCGCGCTGTGCATGGCCTACTCCGGTCGCTGCCTGCTCTCGGGATACATCAACAAGCGTGACCCGAATCAGGGTACCTGCACCAACGCCTGCCGCTGGGAATATAACGTTCAGGAAGGCAAAGAAGACGACATTGGCAATATCGTCCACAAACATGAGCCGATCCCGGTGACCAACGTGGAGCCAACCTTAGGCATCGGCGCGCCAACTGACAGCGTGTTCATGATTGAAGAAGCCAAACGTCCGGGTGAGTACATGACCGCCTTTGAAGACGAGCATGGCACTTACATCATGAACTCCAAAGACCTGCGTGCGATTGCGCACGTTGAGCGTCTGACGCAGATGGGCGTGCATTCCCTGAAAATTGAAGGCCGTACCAAGTCCTACTACTACTGCGCGCGTACTGCTCAGGTGTACCGTAAAGCCATCGACGATGCCGCTGCCGGCAAGCCGTTCGATACCAGCCTGCTGGAAACCCTGGAAGGCCTGGCGCATCGCGGTTATACCGAAGGCTTCCTGCGTCGTCACACCCATGACGATTACCAGAACTACGAACACGGCTATTCCGTTTCCGAGCGCCAGCAGTTTGTCGGTGATTTTACCGGTGAGCGCAAAGGTGCGCTGGCCGCCGTGGCGGTGAAGAACAAATTCACCAAAGGCGACAGCCTGGAGTTGATGACCCCGCAGGGCAACATGAACTTCACCCTGGAACATCTGGAAAACGGTAAAGGCGAAGCAATTGACGTGGCGCCAGGCAACGGCCATACCGTCTGGCTGCCGGTACCCGAAGAAGTGGAGCTGGAGTTTGCGCTGCTGATGCGTAATTTCAACGGTGAAAGTACCCGTAACCCGCACAGTAAATAATCAAGCAGGGAAATTTTTTCGCGCTGGGATAATTCTTAGAATCGGATCACATACCGCTTCGTTCAATACGGGTATTATCCCCCCGCTGAAAAACATAACCCATAAATGCTAGCTGTACCAGGAACCACCTCCTTAGCCTGCGTAATCTCCCTTACGCGGGCTTATTTTTTCCCTTTCATCCTGTTCTTACCCGCTTTTTTCCTCCCTGCTATACACTCTTACTAACGCTAAAAAAGGGAGCAGCGCGGATGGCAATCTATCCAGACAGTTTATTGATTCTCAATGGCAAAAGTGCGGGCAACGATTTGTTGCGCCAGGCAGTGACGGATTTGCGTGAAGACGGTGCGCGTATACACGTGCGAGTGACGTGGGAAAAAGGTGATGCGGCACGCTATATCGACGAAGGTCTGAAGCTCGGGGTCGAAACCATTATTTCTGGCGGGGGCGATGGCACCATTAATGAAATTGCCGGCGCTCTGATAGATCTTCCCTCAACCGACCGCCCGGTGATGGGCATTTTGCCGCTCGGTACGGCCAACGATTTCGCCACCAGCGCCGGAATCCCCGAAGAACTGGGAAAAGCCCTGCAGCTGGCTATCCTCGGCAAAGCCACCGCCGTGGATATTGCTCAGGTGAATGAAAAAACCTGTTTTATTAATATGGCGACCGGTGGATTCGGGACGCGCATTACCAGCGAAACCCCTGAAAAGCTGAAGGCAGCGCTGGGCGGCGTCTCGTATCTGATCCACGGCCTGATGCGCATGGATACCCTGAAGCCGGACCGCTGTGAGATTCACGGCGAGAACTTTCAGTGGCAGGGTGATGCGCTGGTGATTGGTATCGGCAATGGCCGTCAGGCCGGTGGCGGACAGCAGTTATGCCCGGAGGCGCTGATCAATGATGGTCAGTTACAGCTGCGTATTTTCACGGGTGATGGCCTGCTGCCTGCGCTGTTTACCACCCTGACTCAGCCAGAAGAGAGCCCGAATATTATTGCCGGTAAATCCGCGTGGTTTGAAGTGAATGCCCCACACGGCATGACGTTTAATCTTGACGGAGAGCCGCTGAGCGGGAAGCAGTTCCGCATTGAGGTGTTACCGGGCGCGCTACAGTGCCGGCTGCCACCGGACTGCCAGCTTCTGCGTTGACAGTGTGGCCGGGCGGCGGTAACGCCTGACCCGGCCAGCGTTTTACAAAAAGTCTTAAGCGATAGTCACTTTGCTGTCCAGGTACACATCCTGCACGGCATTGATCAGCTTCACGCCGTCAGCCATCGATTTTTTAAACGCCTTACGGCCCAGGATCAGCCCCATACCGCCCGCGCGCTTATTGATAACCGCCGTGCGCACCGCATCGGAGAGATCGGTGTCGCCACCCGCCGCACCACCGGAGTTAATTAACCCGGCACGTCCCATATAGCAGTTCGCCAGCTGATAACGCACCAGGTCGATAGGGTTTTCGCTGGTCAGTTTGCTGTAGACCCGGTCATCGGTGTAACCGAAGTTTACCGCTTTATAACCGCCGTTATTTTCCGCCATCTTCTGCTTCACAATATCCGCGCCAATGGTCGCCGCCAGATGGTTCGCCTGGCCGGTCAGGTCGGCAGAAACGTGGTAGTCCACTCCGTCTTTCTTAAATGCGGAGTTACGCAGATACGCCCACAGAACGGTGACCATACCCAGCTCATGCGCGCGTTCGAAGGCAGCAGAAATTTCTTCAATCTGGCGACGCGACTGCTCAGAACCAAAGTAGATCGTCGCCCCAACCGCGACCGCACCCATATTGAACGCCTGCTCTACGCTGGCGTAAAGCGTCTGATCGTATTCGGTCGGGTAGCTCAGGGTTTCGTTGTGATTCAGTTTGACGAGGAATGGAATGCGGTGGGCATAGCGACGCGATACGGAGGCCAGTACGCCATAGGTGGACGCCACGCAGTTACAGCCCGCTTCTATCGCCAGTTCGACGATGTTCTTCGGATCGAAATACAGCGGGTTCGCCGCAAAGGAGGCGCCCGCGGAGTGCTCAACGCCCTGGTCAACCGGCAGAATAGAAAGATACCCGGTTCCCCCCAGTCGCCCGGTATTATAGAGGGTCTGCATATTTCGCAGTACCGCAGGCGGACGGTTGTTATCAACCATCACGCGGTCGACGTAATCGTGGCCAGGCAGATAAAGCTGGTCGGCTGGAATGGTCATACAACGATGCTGTAAAAGGCTGTCGGCGTCTTTGCCAAGCAACTGCGCAATATCAGTCATGTGATGCTCCCGTAAGCCCGACGTGATGTCGGTGAGTGTTTATCCAGACCCATAGCGTTATGGGCAGACTAAGCCTGGTACCGACTTAACAGATTTTCCACCATTTGCATTTTTTTTCAGCACAATCTGCTGGCTCGATTCGTGTACAACAAAACTGTTACATTGATCAAACAATCACCGCAAAGGTATTTAAAAGGTATTATTAAGTGGTATGTTAAAGGCGTACCCTCTCTGACATGCAGGATTAAACAATGAAAACGAAAGTCCAACTGTCATTCATGATGTTTGTTGAATGGTTTATCTGGGGCGCGTGGTTTGTACCGCTGTGGCTGTGGCTGAGCAAAAGCGGTTTTACCGCCGGGGAAATTGGCTGGTCTTATGCCTGTACCGCGATTGCCGCGATCCTCTCCCCCATTCTGGTGGGTTCACTGACCGACCGCTTTTTCGCTGCGCAGAAAGTACTGGCCGTACTGATGTTCGCCGGTGCCATTGTGATGTACTTCGCCGCACAGCAAACCCAGTTCAGCACCTTTTTCCCGCTGCTGCTGGTTTACTCCCTGACCTATATGCCGACCATTGCGCTGACCAACAGTATTGCCTTCGCCAATGTGGATGATGTGGAGGCTGATTTCCCGCGTATCCGCGTGATGGGCACCCTCGGCTGGATCGCCTCAGGACTGGCGTGCGGTTTTCTGCCGCAGATGATGGGCTATAACGACATTTCCGATACCAATATTCCGCTGCTGATGACGGCGGGCAGCTCCGCCCTGCTCGGTGTCTTTGCGCTGTTCCTGCCGAACACCCCGCCGAAGAGTACCGGCAAGATGGATTTCAAAGTCATGCTGGGGCTGGATGCGCTGATCCTGCTGCGCGATAAAAACTTCCTGGTGTTCTTCTTCTGCTCATTCCTGTTCGCGATGCCGCTGGCCTTCTATTACATCTTTGCTAACGGCTATCTCACCGAAGTGGGGATGAAAAACGCCACCGGCTGGATGACGCTCGGCCAGTTCTCCGAAATCTTCTTTATGCTGGCGCTGCCGTTCTTCACCAAACGCTTTGGTATTAAGAAGGTCTTGCTGCTGGGCCTGCTCACCGCCGCCATCCGCTATGGCTTCTTTGTTTACGGTGGTGCCGATCAGTACTTCACCTATGCCCTGCTGTTCCTCGGCATTCTGCTGCATGGCGTGAGCTACGACTTCTACTATGTGACCGCGTATATCTACGTGGATAAAAAAGCGCCGGTGCATATGCGCACCGCCGCACAAGGCCTGATTACGCTGTGCTGTCAGGGGTTTGGTAGCCTGTTAGGTTACCGCCTGGGCGGCGTGATGATGGAAAAAATGTTCGCATACAAAGAGCCGGTGAATGGGTTGACCTTCAACTGGGCCGGAATGTGGGCATTCGGAGGGATCATGATTGCCGTGATCGCCGTGCTGTTTATGCTGTTTTTCCGCGAATCGGACAAAGAGATCACCGCAATTGAGGTGGTTGAAGGCGATACCGCGCTGACACGAGGGGAAGTTAAATGAAACAAGAACGTGTTCTCGGTGCCCTATACGGGCAAGCGTTAGGGGATGCGATGGGCATGCCGTCGGAGCTTTGGCCGAGAAAGCGCGTCAAAGCGCACTTCGGCTGGATCGACCGTTTTTTACCCGGACCGGCTGAAAATAACGCCGCCTGCTATTTTAAGCAGGCAGAATTCACCGACGATACGTCAATGGCGTTATGCCTGGCGGATGCGATTATCGAATGCGACGGGCAGATCAACGCGGATGTTATCGGCAAACATATTCTGCACTGGGCGGAGTCGTTCGATGCGTTTAACAAGAATGTGTTAGGTCCGACATCGAAGATTGCGCTTAACGCCATTCGTGACGGCAAGCCGGTCAGTGAACTGGAAAACAACGGCGTCACCAACGGTGCGGCGATGCGCGCCTCTCCGCTGGGCTGCCTGCTGCCGGCCACGCGTCTGGAGCACTTTGTCGCAGAGGTGGCGCTGGCCTCCAGCCCGACCCATAAATCCGACCTCGCGATTGCCGGCGCGGTGGTGATAGCCTGGGCAGTGTCGCGTGCCATTGACGGTGAACGCTGGCAGAACATCGCCGATGCCCTGCCAGGCATTGCCCGCTACGCACAAGAAGCGAAAACAACCACCTTCAGCGCATCGCTGGCGGCACGGATTGAGCTCGCCCTTAAGACCGTGCGTGAAGCCAACGGCATCGATTCCGCCAGCGAGCAGGTTTACCAGCTTATTGGCGCGGGCACCAGCACGCTTGAGTCGGTTCCAGCGGCGATTGCGATGGTCGAACTGGCAGGCACCGACCCGAACCGCTGCGCCATTTTGTGCGCCAACCTCGGCGGTGATACGGACACCATCGGCGCGATGGCGACGGCAATCTGCGGTGCGCTTCACGGCGTACAGGCGATTGACCCGGCGTACAAGGAGGAACTCGACGCCGTAAACCGCCTCGACTTTAACCACTACTGTGAAAAACTGCTGCACTTCCGGGAGCAAAGGGAGGGCGTATGAGTGCTTTTGCTGCACGCCTTGAAACACTGCACGCCACTCGCCCGGTCACGGTGTTGGGTGCCGCGGTCATCGACGTGATCGCCGACGCCTATGCCCTGCCCTGGCGCGGGTGTGATATCGAACTCAAACAACAGGGTGTCAATATCGGCGGCTGTGCGCTGAATATTGCTATTGCGCTGAAACGGCTCGGGATCGCCGCGCAAAACGCGCTCCCCGTCGGTCACGGGGTGTGGGCAGACATCATCCGTAACGCCATGGCAAAACAGGATCTGCACAGCGTCGTTGAAGTAGAAACGGGCGACAACGGCTGGTGTCTGGCGCTGGTCGAACCGGATGGTGAGCGGACCTTTATGTCGTTTAGCGGCGTGGAGAACCAGTGGCAACAGCGCTGGCTGGATGCGCTGCACGTGCCGCCTGAAAGCCTGGTCTACCTCTCAGGCTATCAGCTGGCGTCACCGTGCGGAGAGCTCCTGACGGACTGGCTGGAAGGCCTGGAAAACGTTACCGCGTTTATCGACTTTGGGCCGCGCATTGCCGATATTCCTGATGCGCTGATGGCGCGGATCATGGCCTGTAAGCCGATGGTATCGCTTAATCGCCAGGAAGCCGAGATGGCAGCGGGACGATTTGGCATGGAAGCTGAAACACTCGGCCCGCAGTGGCTACAGCGTTTTGGTTCTGCGCTGATTATTCGCCACGATAAAGACGGTGCCGCCTGGTATGAGGGTGATAAATCGGGCTACGTTCCGGCGTTTCCCGCAACCGTCGTCGACACGATCGGTGCGGGCGACAGCCACGCCGGTGGCACGCTTGCCGGGCTGGCGGCAGGATGGTCGCTGGCTGATGCCGTTACGCTTGGCAATGCAGTGGCGGCCTGGGTCGTTAGCCACCGCGGCGGCGACTGTGCGCCAGGACGCGAGGCGTTACTCCTCGCACACAAAGACGTATAAATCGCTACGGCAGTAGCTGATGCTGAACTCAATGGGCCGGTTCTGCTGATCAAGTGCAACCTGCTTGATCACCAGCACCGGGATTTTGTCATCCATACGGATATGCGTCTGAAACTCGCTGTCCGGCATGCGGGCACTGACGCGTGAGCGGGTGCGTTGCGGGAAGATATTCTGGCTACGGAAGTAGTCATAAAGGGAAATCCCAATTGCATCCGGATCGTGAATCAACCCTACCGGCACCCAGGACTCCTCAATCGATACGGCATCATCATCCACATAGCGGATGCGCTTAAGCAAAAAGACCTCGCTCTCCGGCGGCACTGACAGCTGGCTGGCCACCTCTTCCGGGCATTTCACCACCCGTTTATTCACCCACAGCGTGTTGGGCTTTTTGCCGCGCAGCACCACCTGCTGAGAAAAACCGCGCGCTTCCTTGAGCGAGTATTCAAAGATGTTATTGATTTGCGTCCCGTAGCCCCGGGCACGCGTCACTACGCCCTCGGCTTCCAGAGCCTGCATCGCTTTGCGCACGGTAATGCGCGACACGCCGGTTAACTGACTGAGATCGCGCTCGCCGGGCAGTATATTCCCATGCTCCAGCACCCCGTTGCGTACCGCGTTTTTTACCGTTTCGGCAAATTTCAGATACAGCGGCGTGTTGTCCGGGGCGGCAATGCGTTCATTCAGTTGGTCGATTAACCGGGTATGCGCTTGTTCCATCTCTGTTTTTCTCAGGCCTGGTGTGTGTTGCCAGTATACGGCTTACCACCAGGCATGAAAATGGTGCACCGGACCAATACCGTGACCAACCTCGAGAGTATCGGCTTTTGCCAGCGCTTCGGAGAGCCAGATTTTAGCGTCGCGGACCGTATCCCCCCAGTTGTCACGACGGGGGCGCAAAGCCGCCAGCGCGGCAGAGAGCGTGCAGCCGGTCCCGTGGGTGTTTTTGGTCTGTACCCGCGGGGCCGTGAAACGCAGCGCACCGTCGTGGGTAAACAACCAGTCAGGGCTTTCTTCATCATCAAGATGACCGCCTTTCATCAGCACGGCGCCGCAGCCCATCGCCAGGAGCGCATTCCCCTGCTCTTTCATTTCGCACTCATTCTGCGCGTGCGGCGCATCCAGCAGCGCAGCGGCTTCAGGCAGATTAGGCGTGATAAGCGCAACCTGCGGCAGCAGCTTACTTCGCAGCGTCTCGACGGCGGAGGCGGACAGCAGCGGGTCACCGCTTTTTGCCAGCATCACGGTATCCAGCACCACGTTTTGCACCTGGTAACGTTTAAGCCGTTCTGCCACCGCTTCAACAATGTCGGTCTCGGCCAGCATCCCAATCTTGGTGGTGTCGATTCGCACATCGCTGAAAACCGAATCCAGCTGTGCGGCGACAAAGTCCGGCTCAATGCGGTAAACCGACTGCACGCCACGCGTATTTTGCGCCACCAGCGCGGTAATCACCGAGCAGCCGTATGCGCCGAGTGCGGAGAATGTTTTCAAATCAGCCTGAATGCCCGCGCCGCCGCTTGGGTCGGTACCGGCAATAGTAAGGGCGTTAATCCGTTTCATACCCGTTCCTCCAGAGTGTAGAGCGCGTCGAGGAACGCGCTGGCAAAACTGCCGGGACCACCAGACCGGGTGACGGCCGCCGTTCCGGCACGTTTCATCCATCCGCAGGCGGCGGCGATGTTGTCCAGCCGGTCGCCGGGAAGCGAGCAGCTCGCCGCCACGACTGCCGAGAGCGCGCATCCCGTTCCCACCACGCGGGTCATCATCGGGTCACCGCCCACGACCGTGCGGGTGCGCTGCCCGTCGGTGACGTAATCCCGTTCACCGGTGACCACCACAATGGCATTCGTCTGGCGAGCCAGCGCCTGCGCGGCAGGCAACGCAGCCGCCGCCGTGTCGGTGGTATCGACGCCGCGCCCGCCCGCACTCATCCCGGCAAGGGCGAGAATTTCCGAGGCATTGCCGCGAATGGCCGCCGGTTTCAGGGCGAGGATTTGGTGGCAAAAACGGGTGCGGAACGTCAGCGCCCCTACGGCAACCGGGTCAAGCGTCCAGGGTTTCCCTGCTGCCACTGCACGCTCAATCGCCCGGCGCATCGACTGGGCGCGCGGCGCCGTCAGCGTCCCGACGTTAATCAGCAGGGCATCTGCGAGCGCGGCAAACTGCTCGGCCTCTTCGGCTTCAATCACCATAGCCGGGGAAGCGCCAAGCGCCAGTAACACATTGGCCGTAAAGGTCTGTACCACATCGTTGGTCATACAGTGGGTAAGCGGGGAACGGGTTCGAAACTGATGTAAAACGTGTAAATCGAGCAGGTCAGGCTGCATGGTATCGCTCCTGCCGTGCGTGAAGAAGCGATGACCGGGAAGGCATCTGACTTCCCTACGCTGGCATTATCCAGATCAGGTAATACGGGTATTTCTCAGCCTTCATTTAAGAAGGGCACCCCGAGTCATTGGTAAGAATTCACTTACATTTGGCAGATTAGGGGAAGAGTACCAGTGATGCAAGACCTGTTGATTTCTCGCTTTCATGATTTTGTTATACCAATCAGATGTAACGAGAAGCCTGTAACCGCTATGTCCGGGAATAAAAACAACCTGTCGTGACCCCGGTATTTTGCAGGTAATGTCGAGATAATGCGCTTAAAGGGGCTATCTGCCCCCCTTAACGTCCCTCAATGGCACGATTTGTCACACACTTTTCTCTCTTTTTACAGTCCTGACAAAATACGCGTAACCGGCTGTTTTTGTTTGGCATAAAGCGCAATTTTCATTCTTAAAATGAGGATATTCCCTCCCCCGTACCGCATGTCACAAAACAGTAAACAAATTAACCATTGAGCCTCGTGACAAAAGGCTCTATATTGGCGGCGTTTTTTTCAGGCCCCCATCTGTTTTTTAACTTTTTATTCAATCGTTGCTCATAACGAAGCGGCGGTTGTAGGAGTGATATGATGACGGATAAAGTCCGTATTGACACCGTAGATGCCCACAAAAGCAACGAAACCTATCTGGCCCGTCAGGCCGAGTTTGAATCTAACGTCAGGAGTTATCCGCGCAAACTGCCTTTAGCAATCACTAAAGCAGAAGGCGTGTGGATCACCGATGCAGACAATAAAGAATACCTTGACTGTTTAGCAGGCGCAGGCACCCTTGCGCTTGGACATAACCATCCTGATGTGCTGAAAAGCATCCAAAATGTCATTACCAGCGGCTTGCCGTTACATACTCTGGATCTGACTACGCCTCTGAAAGACGCGTTCTCAGAATATCTGCTCTCTCTGCTGCCTGGTCAGGGCAAAGAGTACTGCCTGCAGTTCACCGGTCCATCCGGTGCTGATGCCGTTGAAGCGGCGCTGAAACTGGCGAAAAAAGTGACCGGTCGTAGCGGTATCATCAGCTTCTCTGGTGGTTACCATGGTATGACTCACGGCGCACTGGCCGTTACCGGCAACCTGTCTCCGAAAGAAGCGGTTAACGGTATGATGCCAGAAGTGCAGTTCATGCCTTACCCACACCAGTACCGTTGCCCACTGGGTATCGGCGGTGAGGCGGGTGTGAAAGCGCTGACCTACTATTTCGAAAACCTGATCAACGACGTTGAAAGCGGCGTGCGTAAACCTGCGGCAGTGATCCTTGAAGCCGTTCAGGGTGAAGGCGGCGTGAACCCGGCTCCGGTTGAGTGGCTGCAGCGCATCCGTAAAGTGACTCAGGAACACGGCATTCTGCTGATCCTCGACGAAGTTCAGGCTGGCTTTGCCCGTACCGGTAAATTCTTCGCCTTCGAACACGCGGGCATTGAGCCAGACATCATCGTGATGTCTAAAGCGGTTGGCGGCGGTCTGCCACTGGCGGTACTCGGCATCAAAAAACAGTTCGATGCGTGGGCACCAGGCCACCACACCGGTACCTTCCGCGGCAACCAGCTGGCAATGGCAACCGGTCTGACAACGCTGAAAATCCTGAAAGACCAGAACATCGCGGGCAAAGTGGCCGCACAGGGCGAATGGCTGAAAGGCCAGCTGAACGAGATGGCGAAACGCTATCCGGTTATCGGTCACGTTCGCGGCCTGGGCATGATGATCGGGATTGAGATCGTTAAGCCACACGAAGCGGCAGACCACATGGGTTGCTACCCGGGTGATGGCGAGCTGTCTGCACTGATTCAGAAGAAGTGCTTCGAAGCCGGCCTGATTCTGGAGCGCGGTGGTCGCAACGGTATTGTTCTGCGTCTGCTGCCTTCCCTGCTGATCAGCGATGATGAGCTGAAAGTCTTCCTGGATAAATTCGAGCAGGCACTGCTTGCTGCGGGCGTTCGCCCGGCGTAACCGGAGTTGTTGAACAAGATGTCAGATTCAAACCCAATTTTGTTCTCCTCTGCACAGAGCATTGAAGCTTACCAGCAGGCGATTGAACAAAGCACTCAGGCTGTGATGCAGTGGCTGAAACAGCCTGAGATGTATCAGGGCAAAACGGTCGCGGAACTGCGCGACCGTATTAAGCTGGATTTCAACCCGAAAGGGCTGGGCAACGAAGCGGCGATTGAACGCGCCGTGGAGTTCTTCCTGAAAGACAGCCTGTCCGTTCATCACCCGCAGTGTGTGGCGCACCTGCACTGCCCAAGCCTGGTGGTTAGCCAGGCGGCGGAAGTGCTGATTAACGCCACTAACCAGAGCATGGACTCCTGGGATCAAAGCCCGTCCGCAACCATCATTGAGATCAAGCTGATCGAATGGCTGCGTACCCGCGTGGGTTATCAGGCTGGCGACGCCGGTGTGTTCACCAGCGGCGGCACGCAGAGCAACCTGATGGGTCTGATGCTGGCCCGTGATGCGTTCTTCGCGCGTCAGGGTCATTCCGTTCAGCAGGACGGCCTGGTTGGCGATCTGCGTAAAATCCGCGTGCTGTGCTCTGAAAACGCACACTTCTCCGTGCAGAAGAACATGGCGCTGATGGGTCTGGGCTACCAGTCCGTCGTGCAGGTGAAAACGGATGAATTCTCGCGCATGGATCTCAACGATCTGGCAGCGAAAATTGAGCAGTGCAATGCTAACGGCGAGCAGATCCTGGCGATTGTTGCCACTGCCGGTACTACCGATGCAGGTGCAATCGATCCGCTACGTGCCATTGCTGAACTGGCGGCGAAACAGAATATCTGGGTACACGTTGATGCGGCCTGGGGCGGCGCACTGCTGATGTCTGAGCAGTATCGTCACTACCTGGACGGTATCGAGCTGGTGGATTCCGTTACTCTGGACTTCCACAAGCAGTTCTTCCAGACCATCAGCTGCGGTGCGTTCCTGCTCAAAGAAGCGCGCCACTATGAGCTGATGCGCTATCAGGCGGCCTATCTGAACTCTGAGTTCGATGAAGAAGCTGGCGTGCCTAACCTGGTGTCCAAATCTCTGCAGACGACCCGTCGTTTCGACGCGCTGAAGCTGTGGATGAGCCTGGAAGCGCTGGGTCAGGAACAATACGCGGCGATCATCGATCACGGTGTTACGCTGGCACAGCAGGTTGCGGCTTACGTGAAAGAGCAGCCTGCTCTGGAACTGGTTATGCAGCCGCAGCTGGCAAGCGTACTGTTCCGCTTCCGTGGACAGGTACAGATGGACGACGCGGGTATCGCCCTGTTGAACCAGAAAATTGGTGATGCGCTGCTGGAATCCGGCCGTGCTAACGTCGGCGTGACCGAGCATAACGGCGTCACCTGCCTGAAGCTGACTCTGCTGAACCCAACCGTGACCCTGGAGGACATTAAAGTCCTGCTGTCGCTGGTTGAGCGTACCGCACAGGAAGTTCTGGCGAAGTAATATCCAGCCCCTCTTCCGCCGGAAGAGGGGCTCTCTTTACAGCCCTGCCCACCACAGTCTGAGCTTCATTCCCCAGTAACTTGTCCACCCCGTGGTGGTACTGACCACTTTCCCCTTCGACACGATCACCAGCGTCGGTGTTACGCTCACCTGCCACGCCTGTGACAGCGCACCGTTGGCATCGTTGACCACCGGCATGACCAGCTGTTTCTTGTCGACCCAGCGCGCCAGCTTTGCATCGTCGCCGGAACGCATGGCGATACTCACGACGTTGCCACCCTGTTCTGCCAGCGTATTGACCGAGGGCGTCGTAAACCGGCAGATGCTGCACCAGGTTGCCCATACGTATATCAGCAGCGGGCGTTCCTGGCTGAGTGCCGTTATATCGTGGATCTTTCCGTCGATGCTGTGCATCGGTGCAGCGCTAAAGCTGGCGGGGAGTGTGGGCTTGCGGTATTGATCCACGCCCCACATTACGGCCAGCGCGAGCAGAAAGAAGATGATCCCTTCCCGCGCCCAGCGGCGCAGTCGACTGAATTTGCGGTTTTCCATTGTGACCTCTTGATGAATCGACGGTCATCTTAGCGAGCAATGCGCCATCACGCTGTAAAGAAGTGTCGGGTCATTTCGTTCGCAACGTGTCGGCCATCAGCGTAAAGCAGGATTCGATAAGCGGAGGAAGCGGCTGGGGGGCACGCATTAACGCCACCGTGCGGGCCAGGGCCGGTTGTTGAAGATGTACCACCCTGAGCTGCGGGTCCTGGAGGTGCGTGGTATAGAGCTGCGGTAAAATCGCCACGGCGAGTTTCGAGCGCACCAGACCATACAAAGTTTCGATGTAGTCCACCTGATAGCGTGTCGGCAACGACAAACGGTGGCTTTCCGCGAGCGCCGCAACCAGACGCTGAATATTACCTTTTGAGAACACGGCGATATCCCGCCCTGCCAGTTGCTTCCAGGGCAGGTGCGCCGACGCGGCCAGCGGATCGTCGCTGTGAATGACCGCGACAAACGGGTCATCCTGTAAGGGAAACACGTTCAGCTGGTCGGGAACCGAGTTATCGAGCGCACCAATGCCGAAATCAATCTGCCCTTTCAGCAGCTGGGCCACCAGCGCATCGTTGGTTTGATCGTGAAATTCCACCCTGAGGCGGGGAAAAGCCTGCGCGAGCGTCCGGGGCAACAAGGGGAACAGCAGCGAACTCACAGAAGGGATCAGCCCGATACGCACCGTACCTTCTCCGCCCGCCTGAACAATGTGCTGCATGTCGTCAAACGCAAGCTGCGCCACGCTGAGCACCCGCTGCGCGTGCGGCAGGATGGCATTGCCAAGCTCCGTCAACGTCACGGCCGAGGCGGTCCGGTTAACCAGTTTACCCCCAAGCACCGTCTCGATTTGCCGCAACGCACTGCTGAGCGCCGGCTGGCTGATAGCCAGTTTGCTGGCCGTATCAGTAAAATGACGCAGCTGCGCCAGAGTGACAAAATACTGTAGCTGTCGAAGAGAAAGCGCGGGCAAGCGCTGCCAGGGTTCCGTCATGATTATCCATTACACGCGTCACAGAATAACCCGGGGTTATCGGGCGATAAATTTTATCAGCTGGGCAAACGTTTGCCGTGTGCATAGAGTAGCGTCATTATTTTGATGCTGGAACTGTTAATTGCATGACTGCTGAAACCCGACGCCGCGCCGTTCAGGCTGCACGAGGCGAAATGCCCTTTGACCTGCTGCTCACCGATACCCGTATTGTGGATATGGTCACCGGAGAGATCCGCGAAGCGGATGTTGGTATCGTGGGATCACTGATTGCCAGTGTCCATCCGCGCGGCAGCCGCAACGACGCACATGAGACCCACGCGCTGAACAACCAGTTTCTGTCGCCTGGGCTGATGGATACCCACGTCCACCTTGAAAGCTCCCATCTTATGCCCGCCCGCTACGCGGAGATTGTGCTTGCACAGGGCACCACGGCGGTCTTCTGGGATCCGCATGAACTGGCCAACGTGCTGGGCATTGACGGCGTCCGTTTTGCCATTGAGGCCAGCCGCAATCTGCCGCTGCAGGTGATGGTCGCCGCGCCTTCAAGCGTGCCCTCAACGCCCGGCCTGGAAATGTCCGGGGCGGATTTTGCCGGAGACGAGATGAACACCCTGCTTGGCTGGCCGGAAGTGCGCGGTGTGGCTGAAGTGATGGACATGCACGGGGTGCTTAATGGCAGCCAGCGTATGCTTGAAATTATGCAGGCCGGGCTCGACAGCGGAAAGCTGATTGAAGGCCATGCCCGCGGTCTCAGCGGTGCGGATTTACAGGCTTATCTGGCAGCAGGCGTGACTTCTGACCATGAGTTAACGTCAGCTGACGATGCGCTGGAAAAACTGCGTGCCGGGCTGACGGTGGAGATCCGCGGTTCGCACCCTTATCTGCTGCCCGATATTGTCAGCGCCCTGAAAACGCTCCCCCATCTTTCGTCTCACATCACGGTTTGCACCGATGATGTTCCGCCAGACATCCTCATGGAAAAAGGCGGGATCATCGCGCTGCTGAACCTGCTGATTGAACATGGATTAGCGGCCACCGACGCACTGCGTTTTGCAACGCTCAATGCGGCCATTCGCCTGCAGCGTAACGACCTGGGGCTGATTGCCGCCGGGCGTCGCGCGGATCTGGTGGTGTTTGACTCGCTGGATAAACTGACGGCGCGCCAGGTCTACGTCGCCGGAAAGCTGATTGCCCGGGACGGGGCAACGCTCGAACCTGTTGCTGATACGCCTCTTACGTTGCCGCGTGATACCGTACGGTTGTCTGCCCTGACCGCTGATGATTTTTGCATGCGCATTGGCAATGCGAACCATGGCGTGGCTCGCTTGCGCCACATCTGCGGCGCGCGCTTTACCCGCTGGGGTGAAACAGATGTGCAGGTGCGCAACGGGTGCGTGCAGATCCCGGACGGCTTTAGCCTGATCTGGGTTCAGCATCGCCATGCCCGTCATGCAGCAAAACCGCAAATTGCCCTGCTTGAAGGCTGGGGGGAACTGCGCGGGGCGATTGCCACCAGCTACTCGCACGACTCTCACAACCTGGTGGTTCTGGGCCGCGATCCGAACGATATGGCACTGGCTGCCAATACGCTTATCAACAGCGGTGGTGGCATGGCGCTGGCGCAACAGGGTGACGTGATTGCCCACGTTGCCATGCCGGTTGCGGGCATGCTGTCGGAACTGCCACCTGCCGAGCTGGCGCTGCAGTTCAGGACGCTGCGCGATCGCAGCAGTCTGATTGCCGACTGGGAACCGCCGTATCGTGTCTTTAAGGCCATCGAAGGAACCTGCCTTGCCTGTAATGCCGGGCCACATTTGACCGATCTTGGACTGACCGATGGCAGCACGCGCCAGATTGTCGATCCGCTGATTTCTTACCGGGAAACCCCGGACAACACACAATAATACCGAAGGAGAGCCGGATAATGGCCGACAATACCGTGAATTCGCCAGCACCAGGGCGCTGGCTTGAACGTCGTTTTGCACTCCGTGCACGCGGGAGCACCGTGCGCGCCGAGTGCCTGGCGGGTATCACCGGTTTTCTCGCCGCCGCCTATTTGCTGGTGGTGATCCCGGGGCTGCTGGCCGTGGGAGGAATGGATAAAGGCGCCGCGACCACGGGCACCATTCTGGTCTTCGTTGCCGGGACGCTGCTGATGGCGTTTTACGCCAACCTGCCGTTTATCGTCGGGCCAGGAATTGGTGGCTCGGTGCTGGTCGGGGTGACGCTTGCGGGCAGTGAAGGCATTGGCTGGCAAATTGGTCTGGGTATCGCCTGCTGGTCGGGGATTTTATTCTTTCTGCTGACCCGGTTTGGCCTGCGTGAAGTGGTGACCCGCTCGGTGCCGCAGTCCATCAAGCTGGGGCTGACGGCCTCCATCGGGCTGTTTGTCGCCGTACTCGGTTTCCGCAACGCCGGGCTGGTGCTGGCGAATGCCAAAACGAACGCACTGATGCTGGGAGATTTTTTATCACCCGGTGCGCTGGTGGCGTTGCTCGGCCTGTTCCTGGCTATCGGCCTGCAGGCTCGTCGTATTCCGGGTGCGATCCTGTGGGCTATCCTGCTCGCGACCCTCGTGGGTATTCCGATGGGCGTCACGAAATTACCCGCCAGTTTTATCGATGTGCCCCACGCCATCGCTCCCGTCCTCGGGCATGTCGATATGCTGGGCGCGCTGAATATTGCCTTTCTGCCGTTCCTGTTTGTCTTCTTCGCCTCCGAGTTTTTCTCCACCATGGGAACAACGCTGGCGGTGGGCGGGGAAGCAGGGCTGCTGGATGAAGAAGGCAATATGCCGAACATTAACCGCCCGTTTATGGTGGACTCCATTGCCGCCGCGATTGGCCCGTGGGTAGGCATTCCTGCCGCCACGGCGCTGATTGAATCGTCCGCAGCCGCGGAAGCCGGCGGCAAAACCGGCATGACCGCGCTGGCCGCGGCGGTAATGTTCCTGCTGATGCTGCTGTTTACCCCTGTGGCGCTGATGATCCCGAAAGAAGCCACGGCGCCCGCCCTGATCCTCATCGGGCTGAATATGTTTAGCGGTCTACGTAAGGTTGATTTGGCGAACTTCACCGACGGCTTGCCGGTGTTGATGATGGTGATGATTACGCTGATTGCCAACAGTTTCGGGACCGGTATTGCGGGCGGGCTGCTGTTTTATATCGTTATCAAAGCGATAGCCGGGAAATGGCGCGATATCCCCGTCGGCCTTTGGATCCTCGCCATTCCCCTGGTGTATTACTTCGCCACGCTGGTGAAGCACTAACCCTCACGCCGCTTTTCCTTCGGGGTATAGCCGTAATCGAAATGGCTATACCCCGCGCTGTAATACAGCGCCGCAGATTTCACGATATCATTGAGAATGGCACCGTTCACCTGCACACCCATCTGCTGCAGACGCTTTACACAGTTTTCCGTCTCTTTCACGTTGGTTTTACCAAAGCGGGCAACCAGTAACGTGGTTGCGGCCACTCTGGCAATCAGCACCGCATCGGTCACGGCCAGCACCGGCGGTGTATCAACGATAACAACGTCATAGTGTGCGTTCATCCCCGACATCACCTCCTGGAAGCGTTCTCCCATGAGCAGCTCCGCGGGACGTAACGGCTGAGGACCGCAGGTCAGAACATCAAATCCCGCCTTATCAACGCGCTGGATCGCCTCCTGCCACGCCACATTTCCCTCAAGGACAGCGGATAATCCGTGATGGTTGTTCAGCTTAAAGAGATTATGCACATAGCCTTTACGCATATCCGCATCGATAAAGAGCACCCGCTTTCCGGCCTGAGCCGCTATTGATGCCAGTGACGTGCTGACCAGCGTTTTGCCGCAATTCTGCGTGGGGCCCGTAATCACCACGATCTGGTTTGAGGCGTCCATCATCGTGAAGTGCAGGCTGGTACGCAGTCCGCGCATCGCTTCAACAAACATATCCGCTGGCCGGTCTGTGGGCAGGAAGGG
Source organism: Enterobacter cloacae complex sp. 2024EL-00711 (assembly GCF_047529885.1). NCBI lineage: Bacteria > Pseudomonadati > Pseudomonadota > Gammaproteobacteria > Enterobacterales > Enterobacteriaceae > Enterobacter > Enterobacter cloacae complex sp. 2024EL-00711. The sequence goes on along the minus strand of NZ_JBLIZC010000002.1, from coordinate 250,766 downwards.
GATATCCGAAGTTTTGTGTTTCCCGTGGGGCGCCAAAAAGTGCTTTCGGCGCAAATGCGTTTTTTTCCACAGCCAGACCGAGCGCGGCAGCGTCGCCAGAACCGGCATCCCCTGCTCTTCTATTTGCTCTGACGAGGTGATCCCTCGCCGACAGGCAGTACGAACCAACACCCAACCCATGGAGACCATCAGCCCTAGCAGCACGCCAGGCAGAATAATAAGCGCTTTACGGGGCTTTATTGGCTCAGGTTGCGTAACCGCGGTATCAATGATCCGCACGTTGCCGATGGCGCTGGAGCGTGAAATGTTCAGTTCCTGTTGGCGTGTCAGCAGCTGCAGGTAAATGGTACGCCCGGACTCGACATCACGGCTCAGGCGCAACACTTCCTGCTGGGTAGAAGGCATAGATGAAACGCGGCTGTTCAGGCGCGCGCGTCCCTCTTCGAGCGTTTGTCGCTTCTCCCGTAATGCGCGATAGGTCGGGTGATCCTTTTTGAAAAGCTGAGAAACCTCTGCCTCACGAAAGGTCAGTTCGTTGAGCTGATTTTCCACGTTAACGACCTGATCCAGTACGGACTTCGCCTCAAGGGATAAGTCGACGGAATCGCGCTGCGCCCGATAGGCATTCAGTCGTGCTTCGGCCTCATCCAGTTCGTGACGGACCTTAGGTAACTGCTCCTGCAAAAACGCCAGACTTCGGGAATCCTGTGCCTCCTGGCGCGCAATATTCTGGCTGAGATAATTTTCTGCAATCGTATTGAGCACCACCGCTATCCTGTCCGGGTCTTCACCCGTCAGCGTCAGGGTGATCATACCGCTCTGTTTACCGGATTCCGCGACAAAAAGTCTCTTCTGCAGCGCGTTAATTGCCTCAAGCCTGGTAAAGGCTTGAAGGGTAAATTGGGTCCCCGGCTCCGCGCTGAGCGAGGTCACCAGAAGCGTGATCCCGTCTTTCACCAGCCGTTTGCCAACCCTACCGTCAGCCTTAAGCGTCTCCCCTTCCAGACGATACCGGCCCTGCCCCAGCACGGTCAGGACAACCGCTTGCGGTTTCCCCTCCTGCTGGGGCAGGGTAAGCTCACCTATCGTCATGTTGCCCGGTTTGCTGCCGCGTAGACGTTCCCAGAGGCGCCCCACAACCGGGAGAACGCGCTGTTTTACCTGATATGTCAGCCCCAGATTATCAACGGTTCCCCCCAGGATCATGCGCGATTTAAGCAGCAACAGTTCAGGTTCAGCGTCGGGTGAAAGGTCAGACCCAAACTGGCTTAAGCTTTTAAGCAACGAGTTGTCCTGCTTTGCTTCTATTTGTACCAGGGCATCCGCCTGGTAGACCGGCGTGGCGCTAAACGCGTAGAGCCCCGCGCACACCGTAAACAGGAGCGTGACCAGCCCGATTAGCATGCGGTGATCAATCATCTCAGCAAGTAGCTGCATAAGATCGATTTCATTACTGTGCGGTGCGGCAGCACCGTATTTGTCTGATGTATGAGAAGACATTAACGCTTCATTCCTTTTTGACCCACACGACGAGCCCATTCCTGACTGGCTTTTACCAGCTGCCCGAAAACATATTCAAACGCTTCACGACTTTTGCGGTAAGGATCGGGAATGTCCCTGTTTTCCAGCCATTGGCCAAACAGCAGCGATTTTCCGCGACATTCGGGCGACACAGCGGCAATAAAACGCAGGTGCTCCGGCTCCATCACCAGAATCAAATCGGAGGTTTGCAGCATGCTGCGCGTCATCTTGCGTGCCACGTGCCCCTCCAGCGAAACGCCGTAACACCGGGCCACCTCCCGTGCAGTTGCATCCGCCGGGCGTCCTTCAAATCCGTAAATCCCAGCCGATGTCACGAGTCTGCCGGGCAGCTGTTGTCGCAACAGCCGCTCCCCCATCGGCGAACGGCAAATATTGCCGGTGCAAACCACTAAGATTGAGTTGAACATTATTGCGGCCATGAACGGATGAAGCGGACGGTTTCGGTCAGGTCATGGACACCGCTGATGGTGGGTACCAGCTGGGTGATCACGCGATTCCAGCGTGACAACGGCGCGGTGGTGACGTAGACAATGTCATACGGTTCAAGCTGGAATTCCGTCCCCAGTACCATCGCGGAGGCATCCTTCGCATTGAGCTGATAGATATTGGCAATTTTGTCCGTCGCCCCTTTTTTCGCTACCGAGCGAATAACAAAAATCCCGGTTGCATCGGCCATATTCTGATCCAGCCCGCCTGCATTCCCCAGGGCTTCCGCCAGGGTCATTCCGCTACGATCCATCTTCAGCGTGCTCTGCTTCACCACCTCGCCCATCACGAACACTTTTAAGGCATCGTTACGCGGAACAAAGAGGATATCGCCCGGATACAGCAGCTTATTCTGGCTTAAATCACCGTGCTGCATCAGCGCATAGAGCGAAAGGCGCGCGTCCTGGCCATTATGCGTGAGGACCACGTTACGCCAGTCGGCATCCGCTGAAAGCCCACCTGCGGCGTTGACCGCGTCCATTACCGTCAACGGGATATTGGTTATCGGTTGCTGGCCTGATTTTGCCACCTCTCCTGTCACATAGGCTTTTTGTGAGCGGAAAGACGCCACGCTGACATCCACCTGCGGGCTCTCAATAACCTTCTCCAGTTGCGCGGTGATTGCTTCACGCACCTGCGCGACCGTTTTGCCTGCAACATGCAGTTTTCCGACGTAGGGGTAGAAGAGCGTTCCATCCGCATTCACCCAGTTACCCGCGTCACTCGCGGTACGATACTGCCCTGCGGGCGTGGTTAATTCCGGATGATCCCAGACGGTGACCGTCAGGATGTCGCCGGTGCCTATGCGGTATTCCCAGTTTTTAACCTGCTCATCCAGAGTAGGATTTGCCTGAGATTTGAGGACAGGCGGTCGCAATCTTTCAATGAGCGCCGGGGTCAGGGGATAAATTTCCACGTGTTGATCGAGCTGATAATTTGTTTCTCCGTCAGTCATGACTTTTTTCCCGGTAATGCTGAGATCCTGACCTGGCGAAAATACGCAACCAGTTAACTGGCCGACTGAAAGAAATAAAAGTGAAAATAGCGTTGTATTTTTCATTTATATAAAAAGTTCTTTTATTGTTGTGTTTGTTGTTAAACAGATAAAAAATAAATTCATTTACATTAAAATTTTCAACGGGTTATTGTTTTAGCAGACGTATTACAAAAAACAGACAACGTTTCCCTTCCTGGCGATAAAAAAGCAAAATCGTTCCCATTCTTTTGAAAAAAATGGAAAGAGATTGATGTCATACGGAGGCGATATTAAATGTTCTTACGTGGGAAAGCATGCGTTGAACAGTCCATTGGCGAAGTGAGAAGGTATTTTCAGAATTGATTAATGGAATAATAAATATTGGAAATATCAAATTCGTGAGATATTGACCGTAGTGATACTGCACGCGTCATTACGACTACACAAAACCGTCCACTTTTGTTACATTTTTTTTCAAACACACCATGCTTTGGTACTTAAAATGGACCGTCTGCCTCGCGTTCCATGAACCCGCAGACGAAAAGTATCTGTAACGATATCACTGGAGAAAAAATGGCTAAGCGTAAATTGCTGCTTCTGGGTGTATTACTGTCTCTGGCGGGTTCCGCGTTTTCTGCCCCGCAAACCGCCGCTGCGCCATCAGGCATTAAAGCCTATGAGGAACAAGATTTCATCGCTGATTTCACCAAATTCAAGATTGGCGACACCGCACCGGCGCAGTATCAAACGCCTGAGTACACCATTAAACAGTACCAGCTGCGTAACCTGCCGGCCCCGGATGCGGGTACCCACTGGACCTATATGGGCGAGAACTACGTCCTGATTGGCGATGCAGATGGCAAAATCTACAAAGCCTACAATGGAGATATCTTCTATCACCGCTAATGACATTTTAATCCGACCCTGGCAGGAGAGCGATCGCCCCTTTTTGCGAACACTCTATCTCCACGCGCGGCGCGAGGCCTGGCCATGGCTGGACGGTTCCGAGTGGCAGCTTGAAGACTTTGACGCGGCAACACGCGACGAAGTGATTTGGGTGGCCGTTCAGGACGGGCATCGACTGGGTTTTGCTTCGGTATGGACGAACGACAATTTCCTGCATAATCTGTTTGTCGATCCGCAGTATCAAGGTCTGGGCGTCGGTCATTTGCTCCTTGAACAGGTGCAAAACGCGTTCACCAGTACGGGTTCGCTGAAGTGTCTGGTAAAGAATGACAGGGCTGTTGCCTTTTACCAGCGCCACGGCTGGCATATTGAAGCGAAGGGTGACTCGCCGGAAGGCGAGTACTTTTTAATGCATTACGTACAGCGTTAAACGCGGGTGACGCTTCGCTGAGCCGGCCTACAACACGTTATCTCCGTAGGCCGGGTAAGGCGCAAACGCCGCCCGGCAATTCAGACTAAAGCACTCACACCGCGCGAAACGCAATTTCACTCGGGATGACTTCGCCCTGCCAGTAAAGCTGCGCCGCAACGCGCCCCGCCAGCTGTCGATACATCTCTGCAAATTCGCTGTCCGGACGGCTGACGACCGTCGGCTTCCCGCTGTCCAGATCTTCACGCAGCGAGATGTGCAGCGGCATCTGCCCAAGCAGCTGGGTGTGATACTGCGCAGCCAGTTTTTCTGCCCCACCGGTGCCAAAGATAGGCTCATGGTGTCCGCAGTTGCTGCAGATATGCATGCTCATGTTCTCGACAATACCCAGCACCGGCACGTCCACTTTCTCGAACATCACGATGCCTTTTTTGGCGTCGATCAGCGCGATGTCCTGCGGGGTGGTCACCACGACCGCTCCCGTGACCGGAATGTTTTGCGCCAGCGTCAGCTGAATGTCACCGGTGCCCGGCGGCATATCCAGCACCAGATAATCCAGATCGGGCCACATTGTCTCCTGCAGCATCTGCATCAGCGCTTTGCTGGCCATCGGGCCACGCCACACCATGGCGTTATCGTCAGTCACCAGATAACCAATGGAGTTGGTTGCCAGACCGTGGGCCATGATCGGCGCCATGTGCGTGCCATCCGGCGAGGTTGGGCGCTGGTTTTCCGCGCCCAGCATGTTAGGCACAGACGGTCCGTAAATATCGGCGTCCAGAATACCGACTTTCGCCCCTTCGGCTGCCAGCGCGAGCGCCAGGTTTACCGCCGTGGATGATTTACCCACCCCACCCTTGCCTGAACTGACGGCAATGATGTTTTTCACGCCGTTCACGCCCGGGTGGTTTTTCACACGCTTGAGGGTGGCGATGCTGTGGGTCAGCTTCCAGTCAATGGCTTTCGCGCCGGTAATGCGCAACAGCTCAGAGCTGGTTTGCTCTTTCAGCGCGTCAAACGCGCTGGTCCAGACGAAGGGCATCTGCAGCTCGATGTGCAGCGTATCGTCCAGCCATGCGACATGGTGTAACGCTTTCAGCGTGGTGAGATTGTGCTTCAGGGTTGGATGCTGAAAGTTAGCCAGCGTCCCGGCGACCATTGCTCTTAAGGCTTCCGGTGATTTGGCCTGGGATTGAGAACTCATCCCGACTCCTTTGTTCTTGTGAATAAGACCTTAGATGAACAAGTTTACCTGAAAGGCCGTGGTTTGTGCTTACTTAATAATGCCCCTTTTGGTAATATCAAAAACCCTTTTCACAGTTAAAAGAAGTAATGCCTACTATGACTCAAGTCGCGAAGAAAATTCTGGTAACGTGCGCACTGCCGTACGCCAACGGCTCAATCCACCTCGGCCACATGCTGGAGCATATCCAGGCTGATGTCTGGGTCCGTTACCAGCGAATGCGCGGCCACGAGGTTAACTTCATCTGTGCGGACGATGCCCACGGCACGCCGATCATGCTGAAAGCGCAGCAGTTGGGGATCTCCCCAGAGCAGATGATTGCCGAAATGAGTCAGGAGCATCAGACCGATTTTGCGGGCTTTGACATCAGCTATGACAACTATCACTCCACGCACAGCGACGAAAACCGTGAGCTGTCGGAGCTGATCTACTCTCGCCTGAAAGAGAACGGTTTTATTAAAAACCGCACCATCTCTCAGCTGTACGATCCGGAAAAAGGCATGTTCCTGCCGGACCGCTTTGTCAAAGGTACCTGCCCGAAATGTAAATCACCGGATCAGTATGGCGATAACTGCGAAGTGTGCGGCGCAACCTACAGCCCGACCGAGCTTATCGATCCGAAATCTGTTGTTTCGGGTGCCACACCGGTAATGCGTGATTCCGAGCACTTCTTCTTCGACCTGCCGTCCTTCAGCGAAATGCTGCAGGCGTGGACCCGCAGCGGCGCGCTGCAGGAGCAGGTCGCGAATAAAATGCAGGAGTGGTTCGAATCCGGTCTGCAGCAGTGGGATATCTCCCGCGATGCACCGTACTTCGGTTTCGAAATTCCGAACGCACCGGGTAAATACTTCTACGTCTGGCTGGATGCGCCAATCGGGTACATGGGTTCCTTCAAGAACCTGTGCGACAAGCGCGGCGACACCGTCAGCTTTGACGAATACTGGAAGAAAGATTCCGACGCCGAGCTGTATCACTTTATCGGCAAAGACATTGTTTACTTCCACAGCCTGTTCTGGCCGGCGATGCTGGAAGGCAGTAACTTCCGTAAACCAACCAACCTGTTTGTGCACGGCTATGTGACGGTCAACGGCGCGAAGATGTCCAAATCTCGCGGTACGTTCATCAAAGCCAGCACCTGGCTGAACCACTTCGACGCGGACAGCCTGCGTTATTACTACACGGCGAAGCTCTCTTCCCGCATCGACGATATCGACCTGAACCTGGAAGATTTCGTGCAGCGCGTGAACGCCGACATCGTCAACAAAGTCGTGAACCTGGCTTCCCGTAACGCAGGCTTTATCGCCAAGCGTTTCGACGGCGTGCTGTCTGCCGAACTGGCCGATCCTGAGCTGTACAAAACCTTCACCGACGCCGCCGCGGCGGTTGGCGAAGCCTGGGAAAGCCGTGAGTTCGGTAAAGCGATTCGTGAAATCATGGCGCTGGCTGACGTGGCTAACCGCTACGTTGACGAGCAGGCACCGTGGGTTGTCGCGAAACAGGAAGGCCGCGACGCCGACCTGCAGGCGATCTGCACCATGGGCCTGAACATGTTCCGCGTGCTGATGACCTGGCTGAAGCCGGTACTGCCACAGCTGGCCTCCCGCGCTGAAGCGTTCCTCAACACCGAGCTGACCTGGGATGCTATCCAGCAGCCGCTGCTCGGCCACAAGGTGAATACCTTCAAGGCGCTGTACAACCGCATCGAGATGAACCAGGTAGAATCCCTGGTGGAAGCGTCTAAAGAAGAGGTGAAGGCTGCTGCCGCGCCGGTAACCGGCCCGCTGGCAGACGATCCGATTCAGGAGACCATTACCTTTGATGATTTCGCCAAGGTCGATCTGCGTGTTGCACTGATTGAAAACGCGGAATTTGTCGAAGGCTCGGACAAACTGCTGCGCCTGACGCTGGATCTGGGCGGTGAGAAGCGTAACGTCTTCTCCGGAATCCGTTCTGCCTATCCTGATCCGCAGGTGCTGATTGGCCGTCAGACCGTGATGGTCGCCAACCTGGCACCGCGCAAAATGCGCTTCGGCATCTCGGAAGGCATGGTGATGGCGGCAGGTCCTGGCGGGAAAGATATCTTCCTGTTAAGCCCTGATGAAGGCGCCAAACCAGGTCAGCAGGTGAAATAATAAAAAAGCCGGAGATAATCTCCGGCTTTTTTTTGTCTCTTCATCCTTCACGCCCCGCTACCACTCACGGCTTAGCGTGATGCACCCGGTGAGTCAGTCCGCGTAAAAAATAACGCAAAAACTGGTCGCCGCACTCGCGGTAGTTCTTATGGTCCGGCGCACGCATCATGGCGGTGATCTCCGGCATCGACACGCGGTGCTTCTGCTCTGTCATAATCGCCAGAATGTCGTCTGTTTTCAGTGAAAACGCGATACGCAGCTTTTTCAGCACCGTGTTGTTATTCACCCGACGCTCAAGCGCCAGTTCTGGTGCTGAGTCATCTTTCCCGCGCTTGTCGTAGATGAGGCCGTTCAGGAAGCCAGACAGGATAATGTCAGGGCAGCGAACAAACCCCTCTTCATCCTCTTTTGTCATCCAGGTGTCGAAACCGGCAGAGGTGGACTCCATGCCAGCAAGCGCAAGAATGCGCACCATATCGTTATTGTTTGCTTTCAGGGTGTAGCGCAGGCTACGGAGAATATCATTACTGAGCATGGGTGCCTTTAACTTAACTGTCGATGATGCAATGGGGCGCAGTGTACCAGTTTTACAGGCCGATCGCCTCTTTCAAACTCTTAAGGTAGCGGCGACTGACGGGGACGGTTTGCCCGGCACGCAGCACCAGCTCTGCCTGTCCGTTGTCTTCCAGCCGGATCTCTTTCAGGTGCGCCATGTTCACCAGATACTGGCGATGGCAACGAACGAGCGGCGTTCGGCTCTCCAGCGTCCGCAGCGTCAGTTCGGTAAAGCCTTCGTTCCCCTCCGCGCTGGTAACAAATACGCCGCTCAAACGGCTGCTGACAAACGCCACATCGTCCATCTGCAGAAGGTAAATCCGACTGTGGCCGGTGCAGGGGATAAACTTCAGCGGCTGCTGGTTTTCCGGCAACAGCGTGACATCCTGCACGGTGCGCTCCTGGCGCAAACGGCTGAGGGTCTTTTCAAGACGCTTCTCTTCAATCGGTTTCAGTAAATAATCGAATGCGTGCTCCTCAAAGGCTTTGACGGCGTATTCATCGAAGGCGGTCAAAAACACAATGTAGGGGCGATGCTCCGGGTCGAGCATTCCGACCATCTCCAGGCCGCTAATTCGGGGCATCTGAATGTCGAGAAACAGCACGTCCGGGCGCAATTTGTGCACGGCGCCAATGGCCTCAATGGCGTTTGCGCACTCCCCCACAATCTCAATGTCAGGCTGCTCCTGCAACAGAACGCGCAGGTTTTCCCGTGCTAACGGCTCATCATCCACAATCAGCACTCTTAGCATGCGTTTTCCTCCAGCGGCAGTCGTAACGTAATACGGGTGAATCGGTCGGGCTCACAGGCCACGGTAATGCCACAGTCATCACCAAAGTGCGCGCGCAGGCGTTTATCCACCAGGCTCATCCCTAATCCGCCTGAGGTGGAAGGCACGTAAAGCCCGGCGTTATCTTCAATATCCAGCACCAGATGATGGTTAAAGCGGCTGGCGGAAATGGTGATTTCCCCAATCCCCAACAGCTGTGACGTACCGTGTTTAATGGCGTTTTCCACAATAGGCTGCAGGGTAAAGGCCGGAAGATGCTGATACGCCAGCTCATCCGGGACGGATAACGACACCTGCAGACGAGTCTGGAAGCGGGCCTGCTCAATCTGCAGGTAGGCATTAACGTGTTCTATTTCATCGGCCAGGGTTACAATCTCGGACGGACGTTTAAGGTTTTTGCGGAAAAACGTCGACAGGAACTGAACCAGCTGCGCGGCCTGATCGCTGTCGCGGCGGATCACCGCTTTGAGCGTATTAAGCGCATTGAACAGGAAATGCGGATTCACCTGAGCGTGCAGGAGTTTAATTTCGGATTGCGTCAGCAATGCTTTCTGACGCTCATACTGCCCGGCGAGGATCTGCGCGGAGAGCAGCTGAGCGATGCCCTCTCCCAGCGTACGGTTGATAGAGCTGAACAGACGGTTTTTCGCTTCATAAAGCTTGATGGTGCCCATTACCCGCTGGTTTTCCCCGCGCAGCGGAATGACCAGCGTGGAGCCCAGTTTACACTGCGGGTGCAGCGAACAGCGGTAAGGAACTTCGTTGCCGTCGGCATACACCACTTCGCCGGTTTCAATGGCGCGCAGCGTATAGGCGGAGGAGATCGGTTTCCCGGGCAGATGGTGGTCGTCGCCCGTGCCGGTAAAAGCCAGCAACCGTTCACGGTCGGTTATCGCCACCGCGCCGATATCCAGCTCCTTATAAAGCACCTGCGCCACCTTCATGCTGTTCTCTTCGTTAAAGCCCTGACGCAGGATCCCCTCCGTCGAGGCGGCGACCTTCAGGGCCGTTGCGGAAAACGCCGAGGTGTACTTCTCAAACATGGCGCGCTTGTCGAGCAGAATACGCATAAACAGCGCAGCACCCACGGTATTCGTCACCATCATCGGGGCGGCGATATTGCTCACCAGATGGAGCGCATCGTCAAACGGCCGGGCAATCAGCAAGATGATGGCCATTTGCGCCATTTCAGCGACAAAGGTGATCGCCCCGGCGGTGAGCGGGCTAAAGACTTTATCCGGACGACCGCGCTTAATCATGTAGCTGTGAACCAGGCCGCCGAGCAGCCCTTCGACGATCGTTGAGATCATACAGCTCAGCGCCGTCATGCCGCCCATCGAATACCGATGCAGGCCACCGGTTAACCCGACCAGCCCACCGACCACAGGGCCGCCAAGCAACCCGCCCATCACGGCACCGATGGCTCGCGTATTGGCAATGGAGTCTTCGATATGGAGACCAAAATAGGTTCCCATAATGCAGAAAATAGAGAAGGTCACGTAGCAGAGCAGCTTGTGCGGCAGGCGTACGGTAACTTGCATCAGCGGAATGAACAGACGCGTTTTACTCATCAACCAGGCGATGACAAGAAACACGCACATCTGCTGAAGCAACAGCAGCACCAGATTAAACTCGTACATACTCAAAACCGCACACCCTCAAAACGCGTAACATACACTGCTGGCGGTAAACTTTCTTTGAAGCGCGGCAAAAAAGCTGCAATTCGTGCCCGGCATCACACCTTTTGCCGAACCTAACGCCTGCTTCGCATTATTCGTGCAAAAAACAACCATTTCTTCCTGGTTCAGTAAACAGGGACTACAGTTAAGCTGGGGACGCGTAAGCCAGGGGGCGAATATGGCGCTTTACACAATCGGTGAAGTGGCACTCCTTTGTGATATCAATCCCGTCACGCTACGGGCATGGCAGCGACGGTATGGATTACTCAAACCGCAGAGAACGGAAGGAGGCCATCGTCTCTTCAACGATGCCGATATCGACCGGATCCGCGAGATCAAAAGCTGGATCGATAACGGTGTGCAGGTTGGCAAAGTGAAATCCCTGCTCAGCCATGACGATCCTGACACGCAGCTTCTCTGGCGCGAACAACAGGAAACGTTGCTGCGCCTTCTGCAGGCGGGCAATCTGCAGCGCCTGCGCGCATGGATAAAAGAGCAAGGGCGCGATTATCCCGCGCAAACGCTGATCACGCATCTTTTCATCCCGCTCCGTCGACGCCTGCAGTGCCAGCAGACCACCCTGCAGGCGCTGCTGAGTATGCTCGACGGCGTCCTGATCAACTACATTGCCGTCTGCCTTGCCTCGGCGAAGAACAAGCACGGAAAAGACGCGCTGGTGGTCGGCTGGAACGTGCACGATACTACTCGTCTGTGGCTGGAGGCCTGGATTGCCACCCAGAATGGCTGGCGCGTTGACGTCCTTGTGCACTCGCTGGCGCAATTTCGCCCTGAATTGTTCGACGGCCAGACCCTGCTGGTCTGGTGCGGAGAAGTGCCTTCCGCCTCGCAGCAACAGCTGATGACGGAATGGCGTGAACATGGCTACCCGGTTTACTCGCTTGGCCCGGAAGAGCCGTAACGGCATTTAATGGTTCATTAACAGCTGCGCTTCACCGTATAATTGTTCCGTTAACAACAGGAGCACATGATGAAGGCAACCAAACTGGCCGTAATTACCCTTTTTGTTCTGATGGCCGTAAGCGGTATCGGCGGCGTGATGCTGGCCGGGTATTCGTTTATTGTTCGTGGCGGTGTCGGCTGAGATACTGCGCCAGACGCTCAAAAATGCGATCGACGACGATTGCCGCCAGCGCGACCAGCAACGCCCCCTGCACAATATAGGCCGTATTGAACCCGCTTAAGCCGATGATAATCGGCGTTCCCAGGGTATTGGCTCCCACCGTCGACGCAATGGTCGCCGTCCCGATATTGATGATCACCGACGTGCGGATCCCCGCAAGGATGACCGGTGCCGCCAGGGGGAGTTCAACTTTGCGCAGCCGCTCTGCGCGACTCATCCCCATTCCTTCAGCAACGCTCAGTACCGACGCAGGTACCGCCGCAATACCGGCCAGCGTACCCTGCAGAATGGGCAACACACCGTATAAAATCAGCGCAATGATGGCCGGTTGCTGACCAAAACCCATCACCGGCACTGCAATCGCCAGCACCGCCACCGGCGGAAACGTCTGGCCAATCGCCGCAATGGTTTCCACCAGCGGGCGAAACTCCCGGCCCGCGGGGCGCGTGACCGCGATGCCCGCCCCCACGCCCAGTACAATAGCGATGGCACTTGAGAGCACCACCAGCCAGAGATGGGCCAGGGCGAGATTAATAAAACTCTCCTGCTGATACACCGGGCGCGGCAAGTCGGGGAAGAGCGTGCTAAACAACGCCGCGCTGTGCGGCATCAGCAACAGCAAAGCGACAAAGAGCACGACCAGCCAGAGCAGCGGATCACGAAGTGCCTTCACGTGTCACCTCCCCTGCCAGCAGATCGCGAAAATGCAGGGTGCCACTTGGCGCGCCCCGGGCATCCGCAACGGGCAACACTTCACACTGACGGGCAACAAACGCCGAAAGCGCATCCCGCAAGCTCATCTGTTCCTGCAGAGGCTCGCCACTCACCGTCGCGTCCTGTCGACGCATATAGTCGCTGACCGTACGCAGCGAGAGCAGCCTGACGCCCAGCTCGCTGCGGCCAAAAAACTCACGCACAAAATCGTTTTTCGGCCAGGTCAGCAGCTCAAGCGGCGTCCCCTGCTGCACCACCTCACCATGGTCCATCAGCACCAGATGGTCGGCCAGACGCAGCGCCTCATCAATATCGTGCGTCACAAGAATGATTGTTCGCCCCAGAATGCGATGAATGCGGGTCATTTCCGCCTGCAGTGCGGCGCGCGTGACCGGATCCAGCGCACCGAAGGGTTCATCCATCAGTAACACCTGCGGATTGGCCGCCAGCGCACGCGCCACGCCCACCCGCTGCTGCTGGCCTCCGGAAAGCTGGTGCGGGTAGCGGTCACGCAGCGCAGGTTCTAACCCGAGCAGAGACATCAGTTCATCAACCCGGTCGGCAGTTTTTGCCCGCGACCATTTCTCCAGCTGCAGCACGGTGGCGATGTTCTGCGCGACCGTCCAGTGCGGAAACAGGCCGATGGACTGGATGGCATACCCCATACGACGACGCAGTTCCAGCACAGGCAGGCTGCGGATCTCTTCTCCGGCAAAGCGGATCTGACCGCTGTCATGCTCAACCAGGCGGTTAATCATTTTCAGGGTGGTGGATTTTCCCGACCCCGATGTGCCAATCAGCACAGAAAATGCGCCCTCGGCAAAGTTCAGGTTGAGATGGCTTGCCGCCGGACGACCCGCAAAGGTTTTACTGACATCGTGAAATTCAATCATTGGCTCTTCTCCTGAGCAGCGCGAGCCATAAGGCAAACAGCGCGTCGATGACAACCGCCAGCGCAATCGTGGGCACCACGCCCAATAACACCAGGTCCAGGGCGCTACTCAACAGCCCCTGGAAAACCAGCGCGCCAAAGCCGCCCGCGCCGATCAGCGCCGCAATCACCGCCATGCCAACGGTTTGCACCGCCACCACCCGCAGGCTGCGCAGCAGCAGGGGCAAAGCCAGCGGCAGCTGGATCTTCCAGAAACATTGTCTCGCGCTCATCCCCATTGCATGGGCACTTTCCAGCACGTCCGGCGCGACCTGGCTCAGCCCGGCCACCACGCCGCGCACCAGCGGCAGCAGCGCATAGAGCACCAGCGCGATAAGGGCTGGCGTTAAACCGGTTCCGGCGATCCCCATCGTTCCCAGCACCGGGAACGACGTCACCAGCCCGGCCAGCGGAGCAATTAACAGGCCAAACAGAGCGACGGACGGGATGGTCTGAATTACATTCAGTACGGCAAACACCCCGCCCTGACGTGAAGGATGGCGATAGCACCACATACCCAGCGGTATGCCGAGCAGTAAGGCCGGGATCAGGGTGCCGAAGAGGATCGTGAGGTGTTGCGCCAGGGCGTCATTAAACACCTCCTGACGGTTGGCGTACTCTTTTAACAGCGAGAGATTATTCAGCTCACCGCTAAACAGCAGCAGCAATGGAATACACCATATCTGGGCATTGAGTATCCAGCGCCAGACGGATGTTGAGATAAGACGGCGAATAGCGTCGCTGCAGGCCAGCAGACACAGCGCCAGCCAGAGCCACAAACCGCTACCCACAGAGGTTCTTGCCAGCGGACTTTCCGCCGAGGTCATGTGTGTTGCCGCAAGCCCGCCTCCCCAGAATAAGGCGATAAACAGCCCTTCACAAAGCAGCAGCGTCAGCCACTGGGCCGTGCGTCCTTGCCAGAGCGACAACGCAACCCACGCGCCCAGTGCCGTCACCAGTAACCACGGCGTAAATGACCAGACCTGCCAGAGCGAGCGACTCTCCCCCGACATCAGACGATTCGGGGCCACATTCACAAACGGTAACGCGACCGCCGCGATGGCCACACAGGCCAACAGCAGCAGTACGCGGTTATGACATTTTATTGGCACAGCCCTGTCCTGTTACTTCACAAGCCCTTGTTGTTTCAGGAAATCGGCGGCCACTTTTTTGGCATCCAGTCCCTCAACGGCAATGCTGGCATTCAGCTGTTGCAGCGTTTTTGCATCCAGCTTTTCGAAGACCGGTTTGAGCCATTCAGCAATATCCGGGTACGCTTTAAGTACCGCTTCCCGCACGACAGGTGCCGGGGCGTAAATCGGCTGGACGCCTTTTGGATCGGTTAAGGTTTGCAGGCCAAGCGCCGCGACCGGGCCGTCGGTGCCGTAAGCCATCGCCGCATTAACGCCCGACGTTTGCTGCGCAGCGGCTTTGATGGTCACCGCGGTATCACCGCCCGCCAGAGAGAGCAGCTGGGCCTGATCCAGTTTGAAATCATAGGCTTTTTCAAACGCCGGCAGCGCATCCGGACGCTCAATAAACTCAGCGGAAGCCGCAAGCTTAAAGTCACCCTTCTCTTTCAGGTAGCGACTCAAATCCGCAAGCGAGGTCAGCTTTCCTTTCTCCGCCACGTCCTTGCGCACCGCGATGGTCCAGGTATTGTTGGCCGGCGCTGGCGTCAGCCAGACCAGCTTATTTTGCTCAGCGTCGAGTTTTTTGACTTTTTCATACCCGGCTTTGGCATTTTTCCACGCCGGATCGTTTTCATCTTTGAAGAAAAACGCGCCGTTGCCGGTGTATTCCGGGTAGATATCCAGCTCGCCGGAGGTAATCGCGCCGCGTACCACAGGCGTGGTTCCCAGCTGGACTTTATTGACGGTTTTAACACCGTGGCTTTCCAGTACCTGCAGAATAATGTTACCGAGCAGCGCACCTTCGGTATCTATCTTGGAACCCACTTTTACCGGTTCTGCCGCCTGTAATGGCAGACTCAGCGCCGCCAGTAACACCGCTGAACCCAACATCCCCTTTGCAATCGTCATTCCACTGTCCTCATTTTTTTGCTGCCTTTTTCAGAGGCTTGAGAGAAAAGCGTAGCTTAAAACGGCGGAATTAACCGTCAAAATGCCTTTTTAACATAAGGTAAGACGCATCCCCCGCAAAGCGGGGGATGCAAGGGAGGGAAACGTCAGATCAGCTCGAACTCGCCTTTATTAACGCGGGCGGAATCGACCCCGATAAAGACGTTAAACTTGCCTGGCTCCGCATCATATTTCATCTGCTGGTTCCAGAACTTCAGCGCATCCACGTCGATGGGGAAGCTGATGGTTTTGGTTTCGCCCGGCTTCAGGTTGACCTTTTCGAAGCCACGCAGCTGTTTCACCGGACGGCTCATGGAGGCGGTCACATCCTGGACGTACATCTGAATGACCGTTGCCCCTTCGCGTTTACCGGTGTTGCTCACCTCGACGCTTGCGGTAACTTTGCCGTCACGCTTCAGGGTCGGCGCAGACATTTTGACGTCAGAAACTTTGAAGGTGGTGTAGCTCAGACCGTAACCAAACGGATACAGCGGGCCGTTCGCTTCATCGAAGTAACGGGAGGTGTACTTATTCGGTTTGTCGGCGTTGTACGGCCGGCCGGTATTCAGGTGGCTGTAGTAAACCGGGATCTGCCCGACCGAGCGCGGGAAGGACATTGGCAGCTTCCCTGACGGGTTGTAATCGCCAAACAGCACGTCGGCAATCGCGCTACCGCCTTCGGTACCGGCGAACCAGGTTTCCAGGATCGCGTCGGCCTGCTGGTCTTCTTTGACCAGCGCCAGCGGACGACCGTTCATCAGCACCAGCACCAGCGGCTTGCCGGTCGCCTTCAGGGCGGCAATCAGATCGCGCTGGCTTTGCGGAATGGTGATGTCGGTACGGCTGGAGGCCTCATGCGCCATCCCCTGCGCTTCACCCACTACCGCGACAACCACGTCAGATTGCTTAGCGGTGTTCACCGCTTCATCAATCATCTCTTTCGGCGAACGCGGATCGACCTTCACCGCCTCTTCGTACTGATTGAGGAAGGTGACAATGTCTTTATCATTGGTGACGTTCGCCCCTTTGGCGTAAACCACTTTCGCGTTCTCACCCACGGCGTTCTTGATACCGGTCAGCACCGTGACGGACTGATCGGCCACCCCCGCTGCAGACCAGCTCCCCATCACGTCGCGCTTGCTGTCAGCCAGCGGTCCCACCACGGCAATGGTGCCAGATTTCTTCAGCGGCAGCGTGTCGAGGCGGTTTTTCAGCAGCACCAGACTTTCGCGTGCCACATCGCGGGCCTCTTTACGGTGCAGACGGCTTTCCGCGTTGGTGTCTACCGGGTCAGAATCTTTCGGCCCCAGGTGGCTGTACGGGTCGTTAAACAGCCCCATATCATATTTCACGTTCAGCACGTGGCGTGTGGCGTCGTCCAGCTCCGCCATGGTCACCTTACCGCTCTTCACCAGCCCCGGCAGGTATTTGCTGTAGTACTCGTCGCTCATGCTCATGTTGATGCCGGACTTGAGCGCCACGCGTACCGCATCTTCCGGATCGGAGGCGGTACCGTGCTTAATGAGCTCTTTAATGGCGCCGTGGTCAGAGACGGTGATGCCCTTAAAGCCCCACTGGTCACGCAGAACGTCTTTCAGCAGCCACGAATCGGAGGTCGCCGGCGTGCCGTTGAGGGAGTTCAGCGCCACCATCACCGCGCCGCTGCCGGCATCCAGCCCCGCTTTGTACGGTGGCATGTAGTCGTTGAACAGCCGCTGCGGGCTCATATCCACGGTGTTGTACTCTTTACCCCCTTCAACGGCGCCATAGGCCGCAAAGTGTTTGACGCTGGTCATCACCGCGTAGCGATCTGCCGGGCTCTTACCCTGCATCGCTTCCACCATGGTTTTCCCCATCGTGGCTGTTAAATAGGTATCTTCACCGAACCCTTCTGAGCCGCGGCCCCAGCGCGGATCGCGGGAGACGTCCACCATCGGTGCCCAGGTCATATTTAGGCCATCATCCGCCGCTTCATAGGCGGAAACGCGCCCCACGGTTTTCACCGCATCAAGGTTAAAGGACGATGCCAGGCCAAGGCTAATAGGGAAGACGGTACGCTGACCGTGCACCACGTCATAGGCGAAGAACAGCGGAATTTTCAGGCGACTGAGTTCCATCACCTGATCCTGCATTTTGCGGATATCCGGGCGGGTGACGGTGTTAAAAATAGCCCCGACCTGCCCGTCTTTGATCATCTCGCGGATGGCCTCTTTCGGGTTATCCGGGCCGACGCTGATAAGACGCAACTGGCCAATTTTCTCATCGACCGTCATTTTCTTGAGCAATTCCGTGACAAACGCGTCCCGGGCTTCAGGCGTGAGCGGGTGATTGCCAAACAAATCCTCTGCCAGCGCAGGTTGCAGCGCCAGGCTGACGGCGACACCTACAGAACATAGCCATTTCATGTCGTTTTACTCTCTCATCAATAACCGCCGGAAGAACTCGGCCAGACCGTGCGAAAAGCGCAGTGTGCCACAAACCCTCAGAACGTTGCAGGGTTATTCTCTGATTTTTCTCGTGAATACTCGACCGCTTAACAGTTAATCGCGCTATGCTTTACAGCGAGAAATTTGCCCCACAACAAGGAGTGGAAGATGTCTTCTGTTCGAACTCACGATAACACGACGTTTATTAACGAACTGTCGCGCCTGGTTGGCTCCTCTCACCTGCTTACCGACCCGGCAAAAACCGCCCGCTACCGTAAGGGCTTTCGTTCCGGTCAGGGCGAGGCGCTGGCGGTGGTATTTCCCGGCACGCTGCTTGAACTCTGGCGCGTCCTGAGCGCCTGCGTGGCCGCCGACAAAATTATTCTCATGCAGGCGGCTAACACCGGTCTGACTGAAGGCTCAACGCCGAACGGCAACGATTACGATCGTGACATTGTGATCATCAGCACCCTGCGTCTCGACAAACTGCATCTGCTGGATAAAGGCGAGCAGGTGCTCGCGTTCCCTGGCACGACGCTCTACTCCCTTGAAAAAGCGCTTAAGCCGCTGGGACGCGAACCGCATTCGGTCATTGGCTCATCCTGTATTGGCGCCTCCGTGATCGGCGGGATCTGTAATAACTCCGGCGGTTCGCTGGTGCAGCGCGGCCCGGCTTACACCGAGATGTCACTTTTTGCCCGTATCGACGAAAACGGCAAGCTGACCCTGGTCAACCATCTGGGCATTGATCTTGGCGTTACGCCGGAACAGATCCTGAGTAAGCTCGACGACGATCGGGTGAAAGATGAAGACGTCCAGCACGACGGTCGTCATGCTCACGACCACGATTACATCACCCGCGTGCGGGATATCGAAGCGGATACCCCGGCACGTTACAACGCCGACCCTGACCGCCTGTTTGAATCTTCGGGCTGTGCGGGCAAGCTGGCTGTTTTTGCCGTGCGCCTCGACACCTTCCCGGCCGAGAAAAAACAGCAGGTGTTCTACATCGGCACCAATCAGCCGGACGTGCTGACCGAGATCCGTCGTCATATTCTGGGCGAGTTCGCTCACCTGCCGGTGGCGGGCGAGTACATGCACCGTGATATTTACGACATCGCGGAACGCTACGGCAAAGATACGTTCCTGATGATCGACAAGCTCGGCACCGATAAAATGCCGTTCTTCTTCACCATGAAGGGCCGTACCGACGCGATGCTGGAAAAAGTGCCGCTGTTTAAACCCCACTTTACCGACCGCTTTATGCAGAAACTGGGCAACGTCTTCCCGTCACATCTGCCGGAGCGGATGAAAACCTGGCGCGATAAGTACGAGCATCACCTGCTGCTGAAAATGGCCGGGGACGGAATTGCCGAAGCGCAAACCTGGCTCAGTGAATTCTTCAAAACTGCCGAAGGCGATTTCTTTGCCTGTACCCCTGAAGAAGGCAGCAAAGCCTTCCTGCACCGTTTCGCCGCTGCGGGTGCCGCCATTCGTTATCAGGCGGTGCATTCAGACGAGGTGGAAGACATTCTGGCGCTGGATATCGCCCTTCGCCGCAACGATACCGAGTGGTTTGAACACCTGCCGCCGGAAATTGACAGCAAGCTGGTCCACAAGCTCTATTACGGCCACTTTATGTGCTACGTCTTCCACCAGGATTACATCGTTAAGAAAGGTGTGGATGCGCACGCGCTGAAAGAGCAGATGCTCGCGCTGCTGCACGCGCGAGGCGCACAATATCCTGCGGAACATAACGTGGGGCATCTTTATAAGGCTCCTGACGCACTTAAGCAGTTTTATCGCGAGAATGACCCCACAAACAGCATGAACCCCGGCATTGGTAAAACAACGCGGAATAAATACTGGAAAGAGAGTCCTGACGCGGAGCAGCCCGTGACGCAAGCGTCTGATTAATTCCCACAGCCAAATTTGAGAGATTGTTAAGCGCGCCTTAATCGTACTAGAGTAGCGTTCTGTCGCCGGAGAAACGTTTCTCCGGCATCTGTTACGAGGAGCAGGCACATCATGTCGGCTGTTGATATTTTATCCGAAACCGAAGTGGAAGTGCGCGATGCCCTTCCCGACGATGTGCATGCTATCGCCGCTATCTACGCCTGGCATGTGCTTCACGGGCGCGCATCCTTTGAAGAAGTTCCCCCCACCATTGATGAAATGCGTCAGCGAATGAAAAACGTGGCCGAGAATGGCTTACCGTGGCTTGTCGCGCTGTATCGCGGCATCGTCGTAGGCTATTGCTACGCGACGCCTTACCGTCCGCGCCATGCCTATCGCTACACTCTGGAAGAGTCGATTTACGTGGATGCGAGCACTACCGGTCGTGGTTTTGGCTCCGTCCTGATGGATGCGCTGATCGCCCGCTGCGAGCAAGGACCGTGGCGGCAGATGATTGCCGTTGTGGGGGATGGCAACAACAATGCCGGCTCGTTACGGCTGCATAAGAAATACGGCTTCGAAATCGTCGGTCAGTTACGCAGCGTTGGGTATAAGAAAGGTGACTGGCGGGATACGGTGATCATGCAGCGCTCACTCAATGACGGAGACTGGACGCTGCCGGAGTAAGGCGCAGCGAGGTCTGTTGCCCTCTCCCGTGGGAGAGGGCGAAAACACAGTCATCAGCAATCCGGCTCAGTCGTTCTGGGCGGTTGCCATCTGCTCCGCTTTCTGCTTTTTGTAGGTCAACGCCGCGGCCGGTACCGGCTGCACTTTCCCCGTCTCAATCCAGGTACGCAGTCGGCTTGCATCCGCGAAGTGGGTGTATTTACCAAAGGCATCCATCACCACCAGCGCCACCGGTTTACCGTTGAATACGGTACGCATCACCAGGCAGTGTCCCGCCGCGTTAGTAAACCCGGTTTTCGTTAACTGAATATTCCAGTTATCCCGGTACACCAGATGGTTAGTATTACGGAACGGCAGCGAATAGGCCGGGTTCGCAAAGGTCGCCATCTCTTCACGGGTCGTAC
This sequence comes from Enterobacter cloacae complex sp. 2024EL-00711, assembly GCF_047529885.1. Taxonomy (NCBI): domain Bacteria; kingdom Pseudomonadati; phylum Pseudomonadota; class Gammaproteobacteria; order Enterobacterales; family Enterobacteriaceae; genus Enterobacter; species Enterobacter cloacae complex sp. 2024EL-00711. The sequence continues at coordinate 229,746 of NZ_JBLIZC010000002.1, read as the reverse complement.
TGAGCTGACCAATTAGCGGGTACTGTTTGCTGGCAATCAGCAGTTTTGTCAGGTCGCGGGCCGTGGAGACGTTGTGAATCGACAGGCCAGTCGGCTCGACGTAACGGGTATTGGTCATCCCCAGCGATTTGGCTTTTGCGTTCATCGCACGAATAAATGCGTCATAGCCACCCGGATAGTGGTGGGCCAGGCTCGCCGCCGCGCGGTTTTCAGAAGACATCAGCGCCAGCAGCAGCATGTTTTTACGGCTGATTTCGCTGTTCAGTCGCACGCGGGAGTAGATCCCTTTCATCTCCGGCGTATGGCTGATATCCACTTTCAGTTTTTCGTCCAGCGGCAGATGTGCATCAAGCACCACCATCGCGGTCATTAATTTGGTAATCGAGGCGATAGGGCGTACCAGATCCGGATGGCTGGCGTAAATCACCTTATTGGTGTTGAGATCAACAATCATCGCACTGCCGGAAGCGATTTGCGGCTGGGCAGCAGCGGTGGTCACGGCGGGCGTTTTGGCGATCGCTGGCGCGGCAGCGGACGCTCCCAGCAACAGGGCCAGGCTAAGTAAAGAGACTCGGAATTTCAGCATGGTGAGACTTCTGATAATTATTCACGCACGTTATGACGTACACCGCCTGTGTCGATGGAGAAACGCAGGCTGGCTTCGGCATCATAGCGGTCACCGGGCTTTGTCGCCAGAGGATAATCGTGAACAGATGCTGCATTGCTGGCATTTACGCCAGCAATGCAGTGAGCCTAGAAGAGACGGTATCCATAACCCCACAAAATAACCGTCAGAGCCAGTAGCGCTTCCAGCACCAGCACGCCGATGGCGAGCGTTGAACTGGAGAAGCTCAGGCCCTCTTCTTTATTGATATTGAGGAAGGTTGGTACCCCCAGATACAGCAGATAACCGGTGTAAAAGAGGGCAATAGTACCGATCAGCGCGCACAACCAGACCAGTGGATACAGCGCCACAATACCGCTTAAAAACAGCGGGGTCGCGACATACCCGGCGAAAACCATACAGTGTGCCAGCGATGGACGTTGCGGATAGTTACGCGCCATCCAGTGAATGACACGCCCCATGACAGCCACACCCGCCAGCATCAGGCCATAAAAGAGAATGGCCAGTGAAAGACCGGTAAACCAGGAAAGCTGAACCACGGTGCCATCACCAAAGTTCCAGCCGATTTGTGTTGTGCCAATAAACGCGCAGATTACAGGCACCGCTGCCATCAGCAGCACATGATGCGTGTAATGATGCGAGACCGTTTCGTTCTCCGTTTTGATGACATGCATTTCACGATCGGGATGGGAGAAAAGTCCCCAGACATGGTTCATAACGCCCCCTTGTTGTCGGCCCGTCAGCAATATCTTAAGTATAATGCAGGCCTGAGATTATTTTATGTACAGTGGGAAATTTCCGTTGATTGCCCCGTTATTGATTCATGGGGTATATGATTAAACGAGGCATAATAAGGGAGATGACATTGACGTAATGGATATCAACAGTCTTATTGAACACTATGGATACGCTGCACTGGTCGTTGGCAGCGTGGCGGAAGGAGAAACCATCACGCTGCTCGGCGGGGTGGCCGCGCATCAGGGGTTACTCAAATTCCCACTCGTTGTTGCCGCAGTCGCACTCGGCGGGATGATTGGCGATCAGCTGCTCTACTTTCTGGGACTGCGGTTTGGCCCCACGCTTTTGAAGCGCTTTTCAAAGCACCGCAAGAAAATTCATCGTGCCCAACGGCTTATCCAGCGTCACCCTTACCTGTTCGTAATTGGCACCCGTTTTATGTACGGCTTTCGGATTATCGGCCCGATACTGATTGGCGCCAGCCATTTACCGCCGAAAATTTTCCTGCCGCTGAACATTCTTGGCGCGATTGCCTGGGCCCTGATCTTTACCACGCTCGGTTATGTGGGTGGAGAAGTGATTGGTCCGTGGCTGCATAATGTTGACCAGCATCTGAAGCACTGGGCATGGGTTATCCTGATTGTCGTGGTGGTGATTGCGGTCCGGCTGTGGCTGAAGCATCGGGAAAAGACGCGGGATGAAGAGTAAATGCAATGGCGCCCTCTCGCACAAAGAGAGGGCGAAAAGTTTCTACCCGGCGGGCTTAAATTGCGGATTCGCCAGCATAAAACCGCCGTCGACAATAAATGATTGTCCGGTAGCATAGCTGGCGTCACCGTCACACAGCCACGCCACCAGGCTGGCAATCTCTTTGGTATGCCCCGGCCGCGCGAGCGGGATCGCGGGCATCGAACCGGCCTTCACTTCACTGTCGTCCATGTCATTCATTGGCGTGGCAATGGCTCCTGGCGCAACGGCATTCACCAGAATGTTATGCTCGACCAGCTCCAGCGCCATGGATTTGGTTAATCCGCCCAGGGCATGCTTGGCCGCCGTATACGCACTGGCATCCGGTAAAGGCGTGTGTTCATGCACCGAGGTAATGTTCACAATTCGCCCCCCCTCTCCCTGCTTCACCATCTGACGCGCAGCGATCTGTGAACAGAGAAACGCGCCATCCACGTCAACGGTAAAAATCCCCCGCCACTCCTCAAACGGCATGTCGATAAACGGCGCTTTGGTCATCGCCCCGGCATTGTTGACCAGCACGTCCAGCCGACCAAAGCGCGTAATTAACGTTTCAATGGCCTGCGCCCCCTGCGGGAGAGTGCTTAAATCAAGTTGAACCGCCTCTGCACGCCGTCCCTTCGCCTCGACTTCGCGGCAGGTTTCCAGCGCACCTTTTTCGTCGGAATGCCAGGTGACGCCGATATCAAACCCTCGTTCAGCCAGCATCAGGGCCGTGGTTTTCCCAATCCCGGAATCCGATGCGGTAACAATCGCGACTTTGGTCATACTCACCTCCAGAAAAGCTGCAAAGAGATAAGTATAGATAATCGCGCTTTTTAGCCCTGATGATAGCCGCCACCCAGCGCCGAGGTCAGCTGCAGCGTGGCGTCAACGTACTGGCCTTTGAGCATCACCCCGGTGAGCTGCTCCCTGAGGGCCGGTATTCTGGCTTCACTTACGCGGGAGCCGGCGATAATGCCGGCGCGAAAGCGGGCCTGAGCCAGTGCAACAACGCGGGCAGCCTCTTTTTCGACACGCTGCTGGTGCTGGTTTTTGGCGGTCAGTGTTTCGACTTCGCTGGCCGTGCGCGCCACCTGATTCACCGCATCCACCACCGCTTTGTTATAACGCACGACGGAGAGATTGTTCTGCGCCTGGGCAATATCCAGCTCGGCGTTTAGCCTGCCGCTGTCGAAAATGGGCAGCGTCAGACCGGCGGTGACGCCCATTTGCTGCGCAGAAGAGCGGAACAAATCGCTCAGGTGCAGGGCATCCTGCTGTAAGAAAGCCATCAGATTCACATCGGGATAGAAGGCTGCTCTGGCGGCCTCAACGCCACTCATGGAGGCCTCGATATACCAGCGAGCCTCCTGCAAATCCGGTCGACGTGCCAGCAGTTCATACCCCAGCGTGGCCGGGAGCGAGGCTTTTACCGTGGGTAAGGCGTGGCGTGTAAGCGTCACTGAGGGGGTGTTCGTCAGGGCGCTCAGACGCGCCTCAATGGCTTTCATTTTTCCGTTCACTTCTGCCAGCTGCTCGTCAGTTTTGCTGGCGTTGATGTCGGTCTCGACGCCCTCAACGGAAGAGGTGATCCCATGCTGATACAGTTCGCGGTCGGCTGCAATAATCGTGTCCTGCTGGTGTTTAATCTCCGTGAGGACATCCCCCACCGCGGCCTGGGTTTGCCACGCCCAGTAAAGACGTGCAACGCTGCTGGCAAGCAGTTGCCGGGTTTGCTCAAGCTCCGCTTTTTGCGCGTTTACCCGGCCAATTCGGGCTTCAACCCGTGCACGATTTTTCCCCCACAAATCGAGATCCCAGCCCGCGCTCAAACCAAAAGTACCGTTGGTGTACCACGGCCCGGTGGTTCCCGCCGCCGGATCGGTTATCGCAAAGGGCCCCATCACCCCTTCGGCCGACATTTTTTGCCGTTCAGCATCCGCTGCGAAATCAATTTCCGGCCCCCCGGCGGCCAGGGTGGCTTTTGCCTGCGCTTCCGCCAGCGTGATGCGCTGACGAGCAATTTGCATATCCGGCGCATCGTTCAGCGCCTTCGCAATCAGCGAATTGAGTTCAGGATCATTATACGTTTTCCACCATGCATCTTTCGGCCACGCGGTATGGCTCAGCGTAGTATTCACCGCAGCCGTTGTTGATTGCATATTTACAGGGGAAACCGAGACATGTTCCGGCGCGCAGGCCACCAGAATAAAAACCAGGGGAATACTCAGAGATAAAGGTTTCATTACGCCATTCACGCGAAAAATAAAGGCGCAACTTACGCCAGACGTCGCTCTTTTTTTTAGTAACGCGTGGCAACCCGCAATTTGTCATACATTTTCATATTCGGAAAATTATTCATCATAAGAATTAATTAAATGAGTGAATTCATCTTCATTATAAATTCACTGCTACACTTACTTTCGACAAACAGACGCAGGAGAAGCGAATGAAAATATTACTGTGGGTTATTTTAATTATATTTCTGATAGGGCTGCTGGTGGTGACCGGTGTATTCAAGATGATTTTCTGATTTCATTGCCCGGCTCAGCGCCGGGCACATTCCGTTACCTGGACTGAATCACCCGTGCAATATCAGCGGAAGTCTGCAGCGTGCGGATCTCCTGAAATAACCCCAGCGCTTCACTGTACTCTTTGCGTAAATAACTGAGCCACTGCTTAATTCGCGCGACGTGATATAACCCGGTATCACCCTGTTTTTCGAGGCGGCTGTATTTTTTCAGCAGCGTGACCACATCGGCCCACGGCATACGTGGTTCGTTATATTTAATCACCCGGCTGAGGTTTGGTACGTTAAGCGCGCCACGGCCAATCATCACCGCATCGCAGCCAGTCTCTTTCATGCACGCCTGCGCGCTTTCGTAATCCCAGATTTCCCCGTTGGCAATAACGGGAATGGTGAGTCTTTTGCGGATCTCGCCAATCGCCTGCCAGTTAATACGTTCGGCTTTGTAGCCATCTTCTTTGGTGCGGCCATGCACCACCAGCTCAGTGGCCCCGGCCTGCTGCACGGCATCGGCAATCTCAAATTGCCGCGCGTCGCTGTCCCATCCCAGACGCACCTTTACCGTCACCGGCAGATGCGACGGTACAGCCTCACGCATGGCTTTTGCGCCACGGTAAATCAGCTCCGGATCTTTCAGCAAGGTGGCGCCGCCGCCGCTGCCATTCACCAGTTTTGATGGGCAACCGCAGTTGAGGTCAACCCCAAAGGAACCAAGCTCTACGGCACGGGCCGCGTTCTCCGCCAGCCATTCGGGATACTGACCCAGTAGCTGAATGCGCACCAGCGTGCCGGAAGAGGTGCGGCTCTGATGATGCAGTTCCGGGCAAAGGCGATAGAATGATTTTACTGGCAACAACATATCGACCACGCGCAAAAACTCCGTCACACAGAGATCGTAGTCGTTCACTTCGGTCAGAAGCTCGCGCACGAGGGAGTCGAGCACGCCTTCCATTGGGGCCAGTAAAACACGCATAGCAGTACCTGTGAAAAAAGACGCGCTATAGTAGCCGCTCTCCCGGCATGAGGAAAGCCCGGCGGTTAACCCGGTGAGGTTATACCAGACGTTCCATTTCGGAATGTCTGGTATGCTCAAAATTCATGATGTGATCCGTGGCACATTTTTAGGTTTAATTGTATGATGAATGCGTTTCATCAAGGACTTTCACCATGAGAAAATCATTGAACATTATCTGGCAATATCTTCGCGCATTCGTTCTGATTTACGCCTGCCTGTATGCCGGAATCTTTATCGCATCCCTGCTTCCCATTACCATTCCCGGCAGCATCATTGGAATGTTGATCCTCTTTGTTTTGCTGGCATTGCAAATTCTGCCTGCCAAATGGGTTAACCCTGGCTGCTTTGTCCTTATTCGCTATATGGCGCTGCTGTTCGTGCCTATCGGCGTCGGGGTTATGCAGTATTTTGATTTGCTCCAGGCGCAGTTCGGACCCATTGTGGTCTCCTGCGCGGTCAGTACGCTGGTGGTTTTCCTGGTAGTAAGCTGGAGTTCGCATCTGGTGCATGGCGAACGTAAAGTGGTCGGGCAGAAAGGAACAAAACAATGATGGCCAATATCTGGTGGTCGCTGCCGTTAACGCTGGCAGTGTTCTTCGCCGCACGCAAACTCGCCGCACGTTTCAAAATGCCGTTGCTTAATCCGCTGCTGGTGGCGATGGTGGTGATTATCCCGTTTCTGCTTCTCACCGGCATTCCTTATGAACGCTACTTTGCCGGCAGCAAAATTTTGAACGACCTTCTGCAGCCCGCCGTGGTGGCGCTGGCCTTTCCTTTATATGAGCAATTGCACCAGATCCGCGCCCGCTGGAAATCCATCATTACCATCTGTTTTGTCGGGAGCCTGGTGGCGATGATCACCGGCACCTCGGTGGCGCTGCTGATGGGCGCGTCCCCGCAAATTGCAGCCTCTATTCTGCCTAAGTCGGTCACCACGCCTATTGCGATGGCCGTGGGCGGCAGCCTGGGGGGGATTCCGGCCATCAGCGCCATGTGTGTGATATTCGTGGGGATCCTCGGCGCGGTCTTTGGACATACCCTGCTGAATGTGATGCGTATCCACACCAAAGCGGCACGAGGTCTGGCGATGGGTACCGCGTCGCACGCCCTGGGCACCGCGCGCTGCGCTGAACTGGATTATCAGGAAGGGGCGTTTAGCTCACTCGCACTGGTGATCTGCGGGATTATCACCTCCCTGCTCGCACCGTTTATTTTCCCGCTGATTGTGGCCGTCATGGGTTAAAATTTGCGATGCGTCGCGCAAATTTCATTTTGTTTTCATAAGTTGCATACATAATGAGAAGTGGATCACATATAAAGCCCCAGCGGCTCCGTAAACTACCGATCCATTAACCTTCATGAGGCAAACGCCATGCATCCACGTTTTCAAGCTGCTTTCGCCCAGCTTGCAGAGAATGTGCAATCAGCTCTGGCCCCGATTCTGGCGGATGAGCATTTCCCGGCCCTGCTGACGGCTGAACACGTCACGGCACTGAAAGAAGCCACAGGGCTGGACGACGACGCGCTGGCCTTCGCGCTGCTGCCGCTGGCGGCAGCCTGCGCCCGCGCCGACCTCTCTCATTTCAACGTCGGTGCGATTGCACGCGGCGTAAGCGGAACCTGGTACTTCGGTGGCAACATGGAGTTCCTGGGCGCGACCATGCAGCAGACCGTTCACGCGGAACAAAGCGCCATCAGCCACGCCTGGCTGCGCGGTGAACAAGCGCTGAGCGCCATTACCGTTAACTACACCCCTTGCGGCCACTGCCGCCAGTTCATGAACGAGCTGAACAGCGGGCTGGAGTTACGCATCAATCTGCCAGGCCGTGCGCCGCATACCCTCGGGGATTACCTGCCTGACGCGTTTGGTCCGAAAGATCTGGACATCAAAACACTGCTGATGGATGAACAGGATCACGGTTTTGCCCTTTCCGGCGATGCGCTGAGCGAAGCCGCGATTCGTGCGGCGAACAAGAGCCACACGCCATACAGTCACTCCCCAAGCGGTGTGGCGCTGCAGTGTCGTGATGGTCGCATCTTCACCGGCAGCTATGCCGAAAACGCCGCCTTTAACCCGACGCTGCCCCCGCTTCAGGGCGCCCTGAATTTGCTGAGCCTCAATGGCTATGACTACCCGGACATTCAGCGCGCTATTCTGGCAGAGAAAGCCGACGCGCCGTTGATCCAGTGGGATGCCACCGCCGCAACGCTGAAAGCGCTCGGCTGCTCAACTATTGACCGTGTTTTGCTTGCGTAATGCCTCCGGCGGGCAGAAATGCCCGCCGCTTTGCTGAAAAACCCCTCAGTTGATTCGCTGTTTCTTGCGCTAACCAGGCGGGTAAAGTAGCCTGAGTTAAATTTCACCTTCGGTACGAGCCATCTGCATGTTAAAGCGCGCTTTTTACAGCCTGTCTGTCCTGGTCGGCATACTGCTGTTGATCGTGCTGGGTCTTGATCGCTGGATGAGCTGGAAAACGGCTCCGTATATCTTTGACGACCTGCAGGACCTGCCCTATCGTCAGGTCGGCGTTGTGCTGGGTACCGCCAAGTATTACCGCACCGGGGTAATTAATCAGTATTACCGTTACCGCATTCAGGGCGCGCTGAACGCGTATAACAGCGGCAAAGTGAATTACCTGCTGCTGAGCGGCGATAATGCGCTGCAAAGCTATAACGAACCGGTCACCATGCGCAAAGACCTGATTACCGCCGGCGTCGATCCGGCCGATATCGTGCTCGACTACGCCGGGTTCCGCACTCTGGATTCCATCGTGCGTACGCGCAAGGTGTTCGATACCAACGATTTCATCATCATTACCCAACGCTTCCACTGCGAACGGGCGCTGTTTATCGCGCTGCATATGGGTATCCAGGCGCAGTGCTACGCCGTGCCGTCGCCAAAAGATATGCTGAGCGTCCGCGTACGTGAGTTTGGCGCGCGTTTTGGCGCTCTGGCCGATCTGTACATCTTCAAACGTGAACCACGCTTTTTAGGCCCGCTGGTACCCATTCCGGCGATGCATGAAGTGCCGGAAGATGCGCAGGGCTACCCGGCCGTCACGCCAGAACAACTGCTTGATATGCAGAAAAAAGAGAAAAAATAGCCTCGCCTTTATACTTTCTTTATACCGGGCGTAACGCTTTTTATCCCGCCTTTACGCCGCCCCTTTTAAGCTGAGTTCACTGCCGCTACGGCTTCATTGAAGAATGACTATGAACTCAATAATGAATGCGTTTTTCCTGAAAAATATCCGCCCCTATTTTAACTTCCCGGGTTTATCACTCCCGACGGCGCTCAACGCTGGCCTCTGGCTTGATGACAAACTTGATGCCATGCAGCACAACCTCTCGCTGGAAGTGGCGGATTACCTGGAACGTTACCCGCAGACAAAACATATTGACGTTTACCTGAACGATATCAATGGCATTATGCGCGGCAAGCGGCTCTCGGTGGAAAGCATGCTAAATCTGGAAAAAGGCTGTTACTTCCCCCTCTCCGTCTACTCCATGGACCATAAAGGCAAAATAGCCGCCCCGCTTGATGATGAGCCCGACCGGCTCTGCGTTCCCGTCGGCGGTTCCCTGCGCCCCTGTTCGCAAGACCCTCAGCATAACGCGCAGATCCTGCTGACCATGAAAGAGAGTGACGGCAAACCGTGCCCGCTTGAGCCAAGGGTGATATTGCAAAACGTTCTGGCTCGTTTCCATCAGCACGGGCTCTTCCCGGTGATTGCCCCGGAAATTGAGTTTTATCTGACCGGACGCGGCACGCAGGATCCACAAAATCAGGGCTGCTTTCATATGGATACCTCAACGGCACACGCGGCGCTGTTTGACGAGCTGGAGCAGCTGGCGCACCTGCAGCGTATCCCCCTGACCGGGATCGTGGCCGAGGCCGAATCTGGCCAGTTCGAGTTAAACCTGAAGCATAGCCATCACGTCGTTGAAGTCTGCGATAACGTGCTGGCCCTGCGACGCCTGACCCGCTACGTTGCGGAGAAACAGGGTCTGCAGGCCAACTTTATGGCCAAACCGTTCAGCCAGCAGTCCGGCAGCGGTTTGCACTTCCATTTCAGCCTGAACGATATTCATGGCGAAAACGTATTCGCGTCACCGGTGGAAGCGCTGAACAGCATGATGCGCCTCTGCATCGCTGGCCAGCTGGCGCTGATGCCCGCCTCTATCGCCATTCTCGCCCCTGGCGTTAACGCATTCCGCCGCCTGCGTAAAAACCTCACGGAACCGCTATTTAACTCCTGGGGCTATAACACCCGCTCCGCCGCGCTGCGTATTCCCTGCTCCGATGACCATAACCGGCGTATTGAGTACCGGCTGGCCGGGGCTGATGCCAACCCGTATCTGGTGGCGGCAACGCTTCTGAGCGGAATGCTGTACGGGCTGGAAAATTTTGACGAGCAGGATTTACCTGAACCTCAGCAGGACGGGCCGGATCTGCCGCTGTTTCAGCAGGAGGCGATCGAGACATTTGCACGCTGTCAGTATCTTACCGACAGCCTGGGAGAGGCTTTTTCTCAACAGTGGGTTGCCTGCAAACTCTCCGAACTCGACTGGTTCGAGAGCATTGTCACCCGGGAGGAGTCTAGTCTGGCGTGAAGCACAAAAAAGCCCGCTCGATGAGCGGGCCAGGTAATGCCAGAGGCGATTATTTTTTACGCGCGTATTTGAGTGAATCCAGGGCGACCGCAAAGATGATGATGCCGCCTTTGATGATGTACTGCCAGTACGGGTTCACGCCGATGTAGGTCAGACCGTAGTTGATTACGGTAAAGATGATGACACCGGTTACCACGCCGAACACGGTACCCACGCCGCCGCTAAAGGAGACGCCGCCGACCACACAGGCTGCGATCGCATCCAGTTCGTACATGAAGCCCAGGTTGTTCGTTGCAGAGCCGATACGGCCCGCTTCCAGCATCCCACCAAAGGCGTAGAACACACCTGACAGGGCATAGATCATCAGCAGGTTCAGGGCAACGTTGACGCCGGACACTTTCGCCGCTTCCGGGTTACCGCCGATAGCGAAGATGTTTTTACCGAAGCGGGTTTTGTTCCACAGGATCCAGACAAAAGCGACGGCAATCAGGGCGTAGAAGGTAATGTACGACAGGCGGAAACTGCCCAGCGCGATAAACCCTTGCGTAAAGGTCGAGAACCCGCTGTCGAAGCCAGAGATTGGCGACGCCCCCACGAAGTCGTAGTACAGGGAGTTGATACCGTAAACGATGATCATCGTACCTAAGGTAGTGATAAATGGCGTCACGTTCAGGTAAGCGATAATGATGCCGTTAATCAGACCAATCACTGCGCCGATCGCACAGACAATCAGGATCACCACGAAAATGGGCATGGTCGCCATTTCCGGGAACACCTTGTTGGCGTTTTCCATCGACTGCAGCAGCGTTGCCGCGATAACCGCCGCGAGGCCAACCTGACGTCCCGCTGACAGGTCAGTCCCCTGCGTCACGATAAGTCCCGCCACGCCCAGCGCGATAATAATGCGCACGGAGGACTGGGTCAGGATGTTACTGAGGTTCAACAGGCTTAAGAACGTAGGGTCCTGGAAAATGATGATAGCCAGCAGTACTAAAAGAACAACGTAAATACCGCCTTCTTTCAGGTAAGTGAGAAAACTTTTTTTATTTAACGCACTCATGAGGAGCCCCTGATCTTAAAGGTGCAAAGACGCAAGACGCAAAATTTCGTTTTGCGTTGTCGTTTTGGTGTCAACAATACCGGCAACGAGACCATTGCTCATAACCAGAATACGATCTGTGATCCCTAACAATTCCGGCATTTCGGAAGAAATAATAATGATCCCTTTATTCTTTTTCGCCAGCTCGGCAATCAGCTGATAAATCTCAAACTTCGCGCCGACGTCAATACCGCGGGTCGGTTCATCCAGCATCAGGATTTCTGGCTGGGTTAATAACCAACGACCAATAATGACCTTCTGCTGGTTACCGCCTGACAGCGAACCAATTTGCGTGCGGTGACCTGGCGTTTTGACGCGCATGGAGTCAATCACCCACTGGGTATCGCTCTTCATGCGGGAGTTATCCAGCAGCCCGACTTTGTTTTTATAGTTGCGAATATTGGAAATTAACGAGTTAAAGTTAATATCCAGATACGCATAAATACCGGTCGAACGACGCTCTTCCGTGACCAGCGCAAAACCATTATTAATGGCTTCGTTAGCGCTGTGGTTATTGATTTTCTTACCGTGCAGCGTGATAGTGCCCGCGGCTTTCTCACGAATACCGAACAGGGTTTCGACAATATCAGTACGTTTTGCCCCAACCAGACCTGCGATACCGAGAATTTCGCCCTTATGCAGGTCAAAAGAGACGTCGCGAATAGACGGCTGACGCAGCGAGGTGAGATTGCGAACCTCAAGGATCACTTCACCCGGCTTGTTCTCTTTGTCCGGGAAGCGCTGGTTCAGAGAGCGCCCCACCATCATGGCGATGATCTTGTCCATATCCAGCCCTTCGAGAGGCTGGGTGGCAATCCACTGGCCATCGCGCAGGATGGTAATCTCATCACACAGTTGGAAGATCTCTTCCATTTTGTGAGAGATATAAACAATGCCGCAGCCGCGGTCTTTGAGCTTACGAATAATGGTAAAAAGGTGGTTAACCTCTTTTTCCGTTAATGACGATGTCGGTTCGTCCATGATGACGATTTTCGCATCATAGGAGAACGCTTTGGCAATTTCGATCATCTGCATTTGGGACACGGATAACGTTCCCACGCGGGCGCGCGGATCGATATCAATATCCAGTTCATCGAAAATCGCTTTGGTGTCGCGATACATTTTATCCTGATCGACAAAGACACCTTTGGTCGGATAACGGCCCAGCCACATGTTATCCATAACAGAACGCTGCAGCACCAGGTTTAATTCCTGGTGAACCATTGAGATACCGTTTTCCAGTGCTTCTTTTGCTGAATGGAAATCGATCTCTTTCCCCTGAAAAAGAATGCTGCCAGAATCTTTTTGATAGATCCCAAAAAGACATTTTAATAATGTTGATTTACCTGCGCCGTTCTCCCCCATTAATGCGTGAATAGAGTGAGGACGAACTTTTAAATTAACATTATCGAGTGCCTTAACCCCGGGAAATGACTTGTTGATAGCGCTCATTTCCAACAAGTATTCACCAGATGACTGAGTATTTGTGCTGACCATAATTATACCTTGTTGGCCTCGCATATCGCGTTATAAAAGGGCGCAACAAGTTGCGCCCAGTGAAGACAATTCAAATAACTTATTTACCGATAAACTCAGCCAGGTTGGACTGGTCTACGCCAACGTAAGGTACGCGAACGATTTTGTTTTCAATTTTCCAGGTCGTACCGTCTGCCGCACCTTTGCCATCGGCCAGGTTTTTCGCCAGATCGAAGGTTGCTTTCGCCTGGTTGTTGGCATCGTTCAGCACGGTCCCGGCCATTGCACCGGATTTCACCAGGGCCAGAGCTTCTGGCAGCGCATCCACACCGAACACAGGAATGGCTGATTTGTTGTGCGCTTTCAGCGCTTCTACCGCACCCATAGCCATCGCATCGTTGTTGGCAATCACCACTTCGATTTTGTTAGCGTTCGGGCCGGACAGCCACGCGTCCATCTTATCTTTCGCCTGAGCGGTATCCCACATCGCGGTATCTAATGCCAGCTGCTGGGTTTTCAGGCCCTTATCATTCAGCTCTTTGATAACGTAAGTGGTACGGGCTTCAGCATCCGGATGGCCTGGTTCGCCTTTCAGCAGCACGAACTGGATCTGGCCGTCTTTGTTCAGGTCCCAGTTCGGGTTCGCCGCCCAGTGTTTAGCGATCAGATCGCCCTGAATAATGCCGGACTCTTTGGAGTCAGTACCGACGTAAAACGCTTTGTCATAGCTGTCCAGCGCTTTACGGGAAGGTTCTTTGTTGAAGAAGACAATCGGCACATTCTGGCCGCGCGCTTTTTCAATGACCGTGCCTGCCGCAGCTGGGTCAACCAGGTTGATGGCCAGTGCCTTCACGCCTTTTGCCAGCAGAACGTCGATCTGGTCGTTCTGTTTGGACTGGTCGTTCTGGGAGTCATTCATCAGCAGCTGAACATCTGGCGCTGCTTTAGCATCTTTCTCGATAGCTTTACGGACAACAGACATGAAGTTGTCGTCGTATTTATAGATGGTCACACCAATACGGGTATCCGCAGCGTGCGCTGCTGCACCGAAAAGCATGCTTGCCATTACAGCAGACAGGGTCAACACCTTCTTATTCATGGTATCTCCGGTTTTTTTTATGCAGGGTAGTTCTTGTGAATAACGATCGGCAGGCAGGTGTTAATAAAACGTTACTGACAGCCGAAGTTCACTTATAAAATTTCTATCTTCCGTGTTCGGTAACGCTCCAGAAATGCGTTTTATTCGTTGTTTGCGGCACATTGGCTATGGTGAAAGTGATTAATCACTGTTACATAGCGTTTCAGCCCCTAAAACGCTGACATCATAGTCAGCGCCTTGTTAAGATACTGTGAATTTACTCACAGATTGAAAACGGTTACATCCGCTGATGTAATCAGTTAGTGATCGGAACCACAATTTGCCGGGCAGCGACAGAATGTCGACGCACTAAAGTCGGCATGAAACAGTGTGTTGCGCCCGGATCCAGCAGCCCTGCCGCCCCCTGTAACGCCAGCTCAGTGGCCAGTTTGGCCATAGAGGCAATGGGGTAACGCACGGTGGTCAGCTGCGGGTCGGTGTAACGGGCAATGGGAATATCATCAAAACCAATCAACGATAAATGCTGTGGCACCGCAATGCCGTTATCCTTCAGCGCAGTCAGCGCCCCGGCCGCCATGTTATCGTTATAGGCAAACACGGCAGACAGCTGCAGATTACGGCCCAGTAACTCCACCATCGCCGCCTCCCCGCCCTGCATATCCGGCGTTCCGGTTCCAACCCAGCTTTCAGACGGCGTAATACCCTGTTCTTTAAGGGCGTTTTGCCAGCCTTCGCGCCGCAGCTCATCATCTTCAATATGATGGCTGGAAGCCAGAAAACCGATCCGCTGATGCCCGTTGTTGATGAGCATTTTGGTGGCCATCATCGCCCCACTGACGTTATCCAGCCCGACGCAGCGGTGGGCATACCCTGGCACAATACGGTTGATCAGCACCATGCCCGGGATTTGCTCCATAAACCCGGAAATCTCGTCATCGCTTAAAGCTTTTGAGTGCACAATCAGTGCGTTACAACGCTGGCGGATCAGCACTTCAATCGCATGACGCTCTTTTTCAGCCTCGTGATAGCTGTTGCCAATCAGCACGTATTTCTGATGCTGCTGAGCGACAACGTCTACCGCTTTAACCAGCGCACCGAAAAAGGCATCAGAGACATCCATCACCACCACGCCAATGGTATCGCTGACCTGCGTGGCAAGCGCCTGCGCATTGGCATTAGGGCGATAACCCAACTGGGTCACGGCTTTCATTACGGTTTCGCGGGTGTCAGGGCTGACCAGCGCGCTGTTGTTCAGCACGCGTGAAACGGTAGCCACAGAAACACCCGCCTGACGGGCGACGTCACGAATGGTGATCATATTCACCATCCTTCAAAGGATTGCAGCAACTCACAGACACCCCCTGTGTTTAGCAAGGTGGCTATTTTGGCAGCGAGAGAAAGGGGACTACGTGAAGAAGCTCACACAGATGAAAACGTTTACATCCGTTTTGTTAATGATTGTGATCCAGATCGTTATCTGGATGTATTTCTCAATGATACCCCTGAAGCATGTGCAGTTAACTGACGCCACACCCACTCCAGCGGCCCCTGGCGGAAATAACGTAGCCAGAGAACAGAAAACGCCAGGTTAACCATCCAGACCGGGATAACAAACGCCAGCAGCGAAAGCCGGTCGCATTTCATAAACAGGCCAAACCGATAGAAAAGCGTGGTGCATATCAGCGTCTGCAGAATGTAATTGCTGAGGGCCATACGGCCTACGCAGGCAATGGCACTGACAATCCATGCGCGACACATTTGTGGCCAGAAGCCGTAAATGAGTGCCGCATAGCCAATCGTCTGGAAGGGCGCGCTCAGCTCGCGCGGGACCTGAAGCAGAAACGCACACCAGCGGTAGTTCCAGTGCAGATGCCACTGCATGATCACGGCCGGCAGATTAATCAGCACGCCGAGAAGAATTAACCCGGCTCCCGTCAGGCGATAGTGGCGAAGGGAAAACTCCCCTTTCAGCCAGCCGGTACGCATCAGTGATGCCCCCATCAGCATCATCCCTGCCAGCTGCCAGCCATACTGCGCCCCCAGCGCCAGCAGGTTATCGCCAAGCATATCCGCACGGTTGCTTATCGCTTCCGTGCCTCCTTTCAGCTTCCAGTACTGCTCGTACTGAAGGTTGGCGGCATCGGGGATCCATGAACGGTTTGCCGCATCACCGGAGATTATCCCCAGCAGTAACAGCACGCCAAGGCCCATGACGTAAAGCATCACGCCCGTGTTAAACAGGCTTTTTACGCTGTGCGCATCGCGAATGAGCCGCCAGCAAATCAGCCCGACTAAGCCATAGGCGAGAAGAATGTCGCCATCCCAGAAGAACAGCCCGTGAATAAAGCCGAGGATCACCAGCAACGTCAGACGCGACTGGATCCAGCGCGTGCCGCGCCTGAGCAGTAACTGCAGGCCCGCGCCAAACAGCAGGGCAAACAGGGTGAGGAATTTGACCTGGGCGAAGAGATCGAGGATGGCCCACGTCCAGGCATCGCTGCGGGTGATGTCGCCATACCACGCAGGATTGAGATACGCCGCCTTCGGCAAGCCGAAGGCGCTGATGTTAAGCAGCAGGATACCGAGAATGGCGACGCCTCGAACAAAATCGAGCGTGACGTTTCGCTCCATGTAGCCTGCCCTGTCAGATTAGTTGTGGTGACGCACTGCGCGCAGAAACTCCTGGCGGGTGTTCTGGCTGGATTTAAACAGACCGCCCAGCGACGTCGTGGTAGTCGCACTGGTGGCATCACGCACGCCGCGCGCTTTCACACAGTAGTGAACGGCGTCGATAGATACTGCCACGTTATTGGTGCCCAGCAGCGTTTGCAGCGCGGTCAGGATCTGCTGCGTCAGACGCTCCTGCACCTGTGGACGCTGAGCAAAGAACTGCACGATGCGGTTAATCTTCGACAGACCAATCACCGTATCTTTAGGAATATAAGCCACGGTCGCTTTACCGTCGATGGTCACGAAGTGGTGTTCGCAGGTACTGGTTAACGTGATATCACGTACCGTTACCATCTCATCCACCTTCATCTTGTTTTCAATGACGGTGATTTTCGGGAAATTGGCGTAATCCAGGCCGGAGAAAATTTCGTCAACGTACATTTTTGCGATACGGTGCGGCGTCTCCATCAGACTGTCGTCGCTCAGATCGAGATTCAGCAGTTGCATGATCTCGGTCATATGCCCAGCAATCAGATGCTTACGGGTTTCATTGTCCAGTTCCTGAACGGGTGGACGCAGTGGCGTTTCAAGACCACGCGCAACCAGAGCTTCGTGAACCAGGGCTGCTTCTTTACTGAGTGATGGCATTCTTTTCTCCTGCAGGTGTGGCGTCTTTTGCCCTCGTTGTGGCAAAAGTGTGCGCTCATTGTGCGTGAGGCGGCGCACATAATCCAGTATTCACGACGATAATTATTGCAATTGCTGTTGCCTTTCGGCCTGACGATTCCAGACCAGTGCGCCGCCGATGAACAGCGCGACGCCCGCCAGCCCCAGCGCAGGCTCCAGTCGGTGCGTGAGCCACGTCGACAACGCCGACGTTACCGGGCCAATCAACTGACCGATGGCATAACCGGTAGTAAGCAGTCCCGCCATGTAGCGCGTGTGATCTGGTGCCAGCTCGCGCCCATAAAGTAAAGAGAGCTGAACGGCACACAAGAACCCGCCCCCAACGAGCAAGCCACCGGTCAGTAACCCGCCAATCCCCGGCAGCAGCCAGGCTGCCAGTACGCCGGCCCCCTGCAACCACAATACGATAGCCAGCCTGCGGTTTGAGGTTGAGGTGTGGCGTAAAACGATGCTGAGCGCAATGCCCGCCACGGCGGCAATACCAAATATCGGCCAGACAAACTGGGCAAACAGACTGCCGGGAAAACGCACGGCCGCCATTTGCGATAAAAAGGTCGCCGGAAGGATATAGCCAAACCCGGCCAGGCTGTAGCTCCAGACCAGGCGCTTTAAATTCTTCGTCAGGACGAGCGGTTCCGGTGCGCTGCCCGGCCGGTGAAGTTGACCCGCCCGCGGCAGATACCGGGCCACCAGCGCGATAAGCACCAGCGCCAGCACGCCGTAGATTTGCCATGCTGCACCGGCGGAGAGCGCCTTAGCCTGGATATAGACGGCGAGCAGCCCGCTGAGCGCAATACCTGCACCTGGCCCGGCAAATACCGCGGCGCTGAGACCCGGTTTTCCCAGTTGTCCCAGCCGCTCGTTGGTCCAGGCGGCAATCAGCACCATCGACCAGCCACTCATGCAGCCAATCACAAAGCGCAGCAGGCCATGTACCACAGCGTTATCGGCCGCAGCGGAAAGCAGCGTCAGCGCAACTGCACCAAAAATACCCAACCAGAGGCGTGTTTCAACGAAGCGGTGCGCACGCATTGCATCCCATGCTCCCACCAGATAGCCCAGATAGTTCATCGCCGCCACCAGGCCCGCGCTGGTGAGCGTGAGTTGCCCGGCGGCAATCATTAGCGGCACCTGAGGGGTAAAAGCAAAGCGCCCTATCCCCATCGCTACCACCAGAACCACAAACCCACTGAGCGCGATACGCAGCGCCATGACCGCTCCAATTGTTAAAGAAAAGTTAATTTATGATGCCGCATCTTACCGTCCTGCGAAAGTGAAAGTTACTCACAGGTAAATGAAAACTCTGTATTATGGGCCGAGTGAATAGCCATTCGTATTAAGGAGCCCTGCATGGAACTGCTCGAAGAGCATCGTTGTTTTGAAGGTCGACAGCAGCGCTGGCGGCACGACTCCAGCGTACTGAACTGTGCCATGACGTTCAGCATTTTTTTGCCGCCAACTGAAACGGGCGTAAAGCCACCCGTGCTGTTCTGGCTGTCCGGTTTAACCTGTACCGACGAAAACTTCACCACCAAAGCGGGCGCGCAGCGTATTGCGGCTGAACTGGGGATTGCGCTGGTCATGCCTGATACCAGCCCGCGTGGCGATGATGTCGCCGATGATGCCGGGTACGATCTGGGCAAAGGCGCCGGATTCTACCTGAACGCGACAGAGCAGCCCTGGGCACGTCATTACCGCATGTATGATTACATTCGTGACGAACTGCCTGCGCTGGTTAAGGCCGAATTTGAGGTAAGCGACCGCTGCGCCATTAGCGGACACTCCATGGGTGGACACGGCGCGTTGATAATGGCGCTGAAAAATCCGGGAAAATACACCAGCGTGTCGGCATTTGCTCCGATTGTGAACCCCACCCAGGTGCCATGGGGTCAGAAAGCCTTCACCCATTATCTGGGCAGTGACACGGATAAATGGCAGGCGTGGGACAGCTGTGCGCTGATGCTGGCCAGCAACACGGGGGACGCCATCCCGACGCTGATCGATCAGGGCGATGCGGATCAGTTCCTCGCCGGTCAGCTACAACCTGCGGTGCTGGCCGAAGCGGCACGCCAGAAGGACTGGCCGCTGACGCTGCGTATCCAGCCAGGGTATGATCACAGCTATTACTTTATGGCGTCATTTATTGAAGATCATCTCCGCTTCCATGCGGCGCATCTGTTTAAGTAAGTTCCTCCCTTCTTGCCCGGTGGCGCTCCGTCTGCCGGGCCTCAAAACCCTATCCCTTTGAATAAAAGCCTGTTTCTTCGATCAATATCAAAACACAAATGATTTCGATTATCATTTGTGTTTACAATTTCACATTCTTTTGTACAATTCCAGGCTCTTCTCCATCACAAAGAGTTCTTACAAGACAAATACATACAGTTCTCAGGGTTACCCGATGGAGTGTTTTTCTTTTTGATATGGAATGTTCAAATGACAATACCACGCGTTACGTTACTGGCTGTTGCCATCAGCGCCGCCATGCTCTCCCCTCTTGCTCACGCAGCCGACCCGGATACCGTGGTGGTGACCGCCACGGGTTTTGAGCAAAAAATCCAGAATGCCCCGGCTTCTATCTCCGTCATTTCAAAGCAGCAGATTGAAGACAAGGCTTACCGCGATGTGACCGATGCGCTAAAAGATGTCCCGGGCGTCGTCGTCACGGGCGGCGGAAGCAGCAGCGATATCAGCATTCGCGGCATGGCGTCCCAGTACACCTTGTTCCTGGTCAATGGCAAGCGCGTCAGTACGCGCAGCACGCGCCCGAACAGCGATAACTCGGGCATTGAGCAAGGCTGGCTACCGCCGCTGGAGTCTATCGAGCGCATCGAAGTGATCCGCGGGCCCATGTCATCGCTCTATGGCTCAGATGCAATGGGCGGCGTAATCAACATCATTACCAAAAAAGTCTCGAATACCAAAGTCTGGACCGGATCGTTACACGGCGATGCCACGTTCCAGGAGAACCATGATTCCGGGGATATCTTCCAGACCAACGCCTACGCTTCCGGCCCGTTAATTGACGGACTGCTCGGTGCAAAAGTGACAGGCCTCCTCTCACGTCGCGCGGAAGATCAGATCCTGAACGGTTTCAATGAGCAGAAAATGCGTAACGGCGGGGTCACGCTGAACTTTACCCCGGACGAGCAGAACGATTTTGACCTCGATTTTGCCCGCGAACTTCAGGACCGAAACAGCACGCCGGGCAAGTCGAAAGCGACTGAAACCTGCCGCGGGACAACCTGCACGCCAAACAGCAAAAGCGAAACCCGCTACGAACATACGACCTATTCCCTTACCCACAGCGGTTACTACAGCGACTTCAACACCACCAGCTACATCCAGCAGGAAGAGACCAATAACCCGGTTCGCAAAATGCGTTCGTATAACACCACTTTCAACAACCAGAACCAGATCTTCCTCGGCGACCATACCCTGACCCTCGGTGGCCAGTATCGCTATGAGAAGCTGCGTGACAACGGTAACCAGCTTGAGGCGGCGGACGGGCTCAACAAACTGACTCGCTGGAGCTGGGCGCTGTTTGCTGAAGATGAGTGGGCGATGACCGATAGCTTCACGGCGACCGGTGGTTTGCGTATGGATAAAGACCAGAACTATGGCACCAACTGGACGCCTCGCGGCTATGGGGTGTGGCACCTTGCAGAACAGTGGACGTTAAAAGGGGGCGTTTCTGCCGGCTACCGTGCACCGGATCTGCGTCAGTCCTCCGCCAACTGGGGTCAGGCAACGGGCGGCGGTCGGCTGGATGGCATGATCGTGGGTAACCCGGACCTCAAGCCGGAGAAGAGCCTGAGCGAAGAGATCGCCCTGCTCTGGGATAACAATGACAATCTTAACGCCGGCGTTACGCTGTTCAATACCGACTTCAAAAACAAAATCACTGAAGTACGTCGCTGTAACAGCAGTGCCGACCCTGCCTGTACGATTGGCGGCCATGCCTACGATTTTGTCAGCGACCGGGTCAACGTCGATAAAGCCAACATGCGCGGTGTGGAATCCACCTTCGGCTGGAAAATCAACCGTGATGTTAACTGGACGGCTAACTACACCTATACCGAATCCGAGCAGAAGAGCGGTCAGTTCTCCGGTAAGCCGCTGAATAAAATACCTAAGCATATGTTCAACACCACGCTGGACTGGCAGGCTACGCAGGATGTGGGCTTCTGGAGCCGCCTGAACTTCCGCGGCAAATCTTCTGAGTATCTCAGCCGAACCTCAATGTCACAGGGCACACCGTCTTACACGCAGGTTGATGTGGGTCTGCGTTATAACGCCAACAAGAACCTGCTGGTAACCGCAGGCGTGTATAACGTGCTGGATAAACAGATTGATTACGAGACTTACGATACCGTACTTGATGGCCGCCGTTACACTGTCGGCATGACCTACAGCTTCTGATCGCCAATAAAAAAGCCCGCTCAACCGAGCGGGCTAAAAGAGAGGAAGTGCGGTTATTGTTTTACGCGTCCCGGAAATTCCATTTCACTGTAGCGAACAAAGCGCGTCCCCTTCGTCAGTTTGTAACCAAACCAGATTATCAGGAACAGCGGAATACCGATGTAGGTCGCCGTTACACCACCCCAGTCGATACGGTCCGCAAGGAACGCTTCATAGTTCTGTCCCAGCGTAATAATCAGGCACAGAATGAAGGCGAAAATAGGCCCCAGCGGGAAGAACCCTGAGCGATACGGCAGGTCATTAATGTCATGACCTTGCATAACGTAACCGCGACGGAAGCGATAGTGGCTGATAGCAATCCCGAGCCAGGCGATAAAGCCCGTCATACCGGACGTATTGAGCAGCCACAGGTACACCGTCTGGTTGCCAAACATGGAGGTCAGGAAGCACAGACCGGCAATCACCGTTGTGGCATACAGGGCATTACGCGGTACGCCGCCACGGGACAGCTTAGAAAAGATGCGTGGCGCTTTGCCGTCGCATGCCAGGGTGTAGAGCATACGGGTAGACGCGTACATGCCGGAGTTACCCGCTGAGAGCACGGCGGTCAGGATAACGGCATTCATCACCGCCGCGGCGGAGAGCAGACCGGCATGCTGGAAGACCAGCGTGAACGGGCTAACGCTGATGTCTTTCACATCATTGCGCAGCAGGCTTGGATCGGTGTAAGGAATGATCAGGCTGATAATCAAAATCGCAAACACATAGAACAGCAGGATACGCCAGAATACCTGACGCACCGCGCGTGGAATGTTCTTCTCCGGGTTCTCGGATTCACCGGCAGCAATCCCGATCAGCTCGGTTCCCTGGAAGGAGAAGCCGACAATCATCGCCACGCCAATCATGGCCGAGAATCCACCCGCAAATGGCGCATCGCCAATGCTCCAGTTACTCCATCCTGCAGGTTGAGCGCCTTTGAAAATACCAACGATCATCGCCACACCGACGACGATAAAGATGATGACGGTTGCCACTTTGATCAAAGAGAACCAGTATTCCGCTTCGCCAAAACCACGCACGGAGATGTAGTTGAGCAGGAAGATCACCGCCAGGAACAGCGCACTCCAGATCCAGCCTGGCGTGTCCGGGAACCACCAGTTCATCACCAGCTGTGCGGCGACCAGGTCAACGGCGATAGTAACGGCCCAGTTGTACCAGTAGTTCCAGCCCAGCGCGAAGCCAAAGCCTTCTTCAACGTATTTTTGACCGTAGGTCGAAAACGAACCGGATACCGGCATGTACGCCGCCAGTTCGCCCAGACTGGTCATCAGGAAGTACACCATCAGGCCAATCAGGATATAAGAGAAAAGTGCCCCACCCGGGCCGGCTGCCGAAATTGTTGCGCCAGAGGCAACAAAAAGACCTGTACCGATTGAACCGCCGATAGCGATCATCGTCAGGTGACGCGCCTTAAGTTCGCGACGTAGCGCGGGCGCTTCTGTGGTTTTAATTTCTGAAACCATGTGAAAATGCTGTCCCTTCAACAAATGAGGCGCGATTGTAGCAGACGATACGCGTTCCTTCCGGCAGAAATGCTCAGTTATAAGAGAGCTTCATGACTCGGCCAGGATTATAAGTAAAGCACGCATCTGCATCTCCCCTCTCCCAACGGAGAGAGGATCCGCATTGCGGGTTTACATGTCGCAATAGCGCAGAAAACGCTGCAGAGAGCTGGAAAGGTGTTTCTGACGATGATGAATGCACCACAGCGTGCGCACCAGTTTAGGCAACGGGAGCGGTATTTCGACCAGCGTGCCGGCCTCAAGCTGTTCAGCAATCACCCGCCGGGAGAGACAGCTGATGCCCAGCCCATGACGGACCGCGTGTTTGATGGCTTCCGAGTTGCCCAGCTCCATACTCAGCCGGAAATGCGGCAGGTGAGAGAGCAGCAGGTAATCGACAATTTCACGGGTACCGGAGCCCTGTTCCCGGAGGATCCACTGCGCCTGAGCCAGCCGTTCCAGCGTCACTTCACCCTGTAATAAAGAAGAGGCTGGCGAGGCGAACACCACCAGCTCATCTTCCAGCCAGGGTTCAGCAATGATATCGACGTTGTGACACGGCCCTTCAATCAAACCGATGTCCACGCGGAAATCGATCACCGCATTGATGACATCCTGGCTATTGCCAACGCTCATCTCCAGCGGCAGGGTCGGGAAATCCCGGCGATAGCGGGCAATCACTTCCGGCAGAATGTAATTGCCGATCGTACTGCTGGCGTAAACGCGGATGGCCCCGTTCTCTTCGCGGAACAATTGTTCGATTTCAGTCGCCTGCTCCAGCAATGCCAGCGCGCGCGGGTACAGCAGGCGGCCATGTTCATTGACGACCAGCCGTTTCCCCACTCTGTCGAAAAGCTGAACCCCCAGTTGCCCTTCCAGATCGGTCAGGGCTGCGCTTACCGCGGACTGGGACAGCGCCAGCATTTGCGAGGCCTGCGTCGTCGACCCGCTTTTCAGCACTTCGGCAAAAACTTCCAGCTGACGCAACGTAATGTGCATGGTCACTTACCACTTATATAGATTGATTATAAGTATATAATCAATTTTATTTTTAAGCCACAACGCCGTAACCTTTTAGCCAGATAAAGGAGAAGGTTATGTCAGAACACACCTTACAGCATCAACGTACATTGTGGCACTTCGTGCCGGGTCTTGCGCTCAGCGCGGTGGTAACTGGCGTAGCGTTATGGGGCGGCAGCATTCCGGCCGTCGCCGGGGCAGGTTTTAGTGCCTTAACGCTGGCAATATTGCTCGGCATGGTAGTGGGAAATACCGTTTACCCCCATATCTGGAAGTCCTGTGATGGCGGGGTTATTTTCGCCAAACAGCATCTGCTGCGCCTCGGGATTATCCTTTACGGCTTCCGCCTGACCTTTTCACAGATTGCGGATGTCGGCGTCAGCGGGATCGCTATTGACGTCCTGACCCTGACCAGCACCTTTTTACTGGCCTGCTTTATTGGCCAGAAAGTGTTTGGGCTGGATAAACAAACCAGCTGGCTGATTGGTGCCGGCAGCAGCATCTGCGGGGCTGCCGCGGTACTGGCAACCGAACCTGTCGTTAAGGCAGAATCCAGCAAAGTGACGGTTGCCGTCGCGACCGTGGTTATTTTCGGTACGCTGGCGATTTTCCTCTATCCGGCCATGTACCCGCTGGTTGCGCACTGGTTTAGCCCGGAGACCTACGGCATTTATATTGGTTCAACCATGCATGAAGTGGCTCAGGTGGTGGCGGCGGGTCACGCCATTAATCCGGATGCGGAAAATGCCGCGGTCATTGCCAAAATGCTGCGCGTCATGATGCTGGCTCCGTTCCTGATTATCCTGGCCGCTCGCGTAAAACAACTCGCGCCAGCAGGCAGTAGCCAGAAGAGTAAAATCACCATTCCGTGGTTTGCGATTCTTTTCATCGTGGTGGCGGTATTTAACTCCTTCCACCTGCTGCCGAAAGCCGTGGTGGATATGCTGGTCACGCTGGATACCGTCCTGCTGGCGATGGCGATGGCGGCGCTCGGGGTCACGACACACGTTAGCGCGCTGAAAAAAGCAGGTGCAAAACCGTTGCTGATGGCGCTGGTACTCTTCATCTGGCTGATCGTTGGCGGCGGTGCGATTAACCTCGCGGTACATAGCCTGATGGCATAAACCACTTCATCCTTCTCCTGTTAACCCGCTATCATACGTATTTCGGGTTAACAGGAGTCCCTTTATGAAATATGTTGGAGCGCACGTCAGCGCTGCAGGTGGCCTTGCGAATGCCGCCATTCGCGCCGCCGAAATTGAGGCGACCGCTTTCGCCCTGTTCACCAAGAACCAGCGCCAGTGGCGCGCCGCCCCGCTCACCTCTGAAGTGATTGATGATTTCAAAGCCGCCTGTGAGAAATACCACTACGGGCCGGGTCAAATCCTTCCCCACGACAGCTATCTCATTAACCTCGGCCATCCCGTGCAGGAGGCGCTGGAGAAATCCCGCGAGGCGTTTCTTGATGAAGTGCAGCGCTGCGAGCAGCTTGGGCTGACGCTGTTGAACTTCCATCCGGGAAGTCATCTGATGCAGATTGACGAAGATGCCTGTCTGGCGCGCATTGCCGAATCCATCAACATCACGCTGGATAAAACCCAGGGCGTGACGGCGGTCATCGAGAACACCGCCGGCCAGGGCAGTAACCTCGGCTTTAAGTTCGAACATCTGGCGGCCATTATTGACGGCGTGGAGGATAAATCCCGCGTGGGCGTATGTATTGATACCTGCCATGCCTTTGCCGCGGGTTACGATCTGCGTACGCTTGATGAGACGAAAAAGACCTTCGATGAGTTTGAACGCATTGTGGGCTTCAAGTATCTGCGCGGAATGCACTTGAACGATGCGAAAAGCGCGTTTGGCAGCCGCGTGGACCGCCATCACAGCCTCGGTGAAGGCAATATCGGCCACGATGTGTTCCGCTTTATTATGCAGGATGCCCGTTTCGACGGTATCCCGATGGTGCTGGAAACCATTAATCCGGACATCTGGGCAGAAGAGATTGCCTGGCTGAAGGCACAGCAAACCGCTGAACAGGCGGCATAAAAAAAGCCGGGTCGCATAAGCACCCGGCTTTTTTATTGTTTTACCGCTTACGCCGCTTTCGCGACCCCTTCCGCTTCCGGACGTTTCAGCACCGCGTAAGAGAGACCTGCCACCAGCGTACCGGCCACAATCGCCAGCAGATAACCCAGCACTGGCGTGATTGCACCTGGGATCAGCAGCACGAACAGACCGCCATGTGGTGCCATCAGTTTCGCGCCAACCGCCATGGAGATAGCACCGGTTACCGCGCCCCCCACGATACAGCATGGCAGCACGCGCATTGGGTCACGCGCCGCGAACGGAATTGCCCCTTCGGTGATAAAGCACAGGCCAAGTACCAGGGCGGCTTTCCCCCCTTCCTGCTGCGCTTTGTCGAACTTACGACGTGCAATGATGGTTGCCAGGCCAAGAGCCAATGGTGGCACCATACCGGCCGCCATAATCGCTGCCATTGGCGCGTAGGTCTGGGTACTCAGCAGGCCAACACCGAATGCGTATGCTGCTTTGTTCACCGGGCCACCCATGTCGGTACACATCATGCCACCGAGAATAGCTCCCAGCAGTACCGCATTCGCAGTACCCATGGTTTGCAGCCAGTGGGTCAGACCCGCCAGGATACCCGCTACAGGTTTACCGATGAGGTAAATCATCGCCAGACCCACCACCAGGCTGGAAATCAACGGGATGATCAGGATCGGTTTCAGCGCTTCCATACTCTGCGGCAGTTTCAACTTCGAGCTGATAAGCTTCGCAACGTAACCCGCCAGGAAACCGGCAATGATACCGCCGATAAAGCCAGACCCGGTGCTCACCGCCAGCATACCGCCGATAAGACCCGGCGTCAGGCCCGGACGGTCAGCGATGGAGAAGGCGATAAAACCTGCCAGCACCGGCACCATCAGGGCAAACGCGGAACCACCACCAATCTGCATCAGGGCAGCAGCCAGCGTGCCTTCTTCTTTAAACGCGGTAATACCAAACGCAAACGAGAGGGCAATACACAGACCGCCCGCCACCACCATCGGCAGCATATAAGACACACCGGTCAGCAGATGGCGATAGGCGCCAGCTGACTCTTTCTTACCTTCCGTCGCAGTTTGCGTGGACCCCGTTGCCTGATACGGCTTCGCTTCCACCAGCGCTTTATCAAACTCCTGAGCGGTCTTTTTCAGCGCCAGGCCCGTTGACGTGCGGTACATCGGCTTACCGGCAAATTTCGCCAGGTCCACTTCGATGTCAGCCGCAACCATCACCAGATCGGCTTCAGCCACCTCTTCAGGGGTGATTGCGTTGCCCGCACCAACGGATCCACGTGTTTCAACTTTTACCCACCAGCCGCGTTTTTTCGCTTCGGTTTCAATGGCTTCAGCCGCCATAAAGGTATGAGCCACGCCCGTCGGGCAGGCCGTGATCGCCACAATACGTTTTGGTCCGGACGCGGCAACCGGCGCCGCGACCGGTGCGCTGTAAACAGACGCATGACCTTTCGCTTCGCTCAGGAACAGTTCCGGGTGTGCCACCGCGCGATTGATGTCGCCCAGCCACACTTTTTTGCCATTCAGCGCACTGTCAGCGGGAATTTTATCACCCAGAACAATCACCATTTCGGCGTCGCCCGGGTTATCCGTCATCTCGAGATGTGCTTTGTTCGCCGCCGCTCCCAGCAAGGTCTTCGCCATATAGGCGCGAGCCTGTCCGAGACCGGAGTCAATGATCAGCAGCGTTTTCATTATTCCTCTCCTGCTGTTAGTTAAAAGGTTTCAAGTCAACGCGCGCCATCATCGCGGCTAACTGGGTACGATCGGTAATACCGACATTGCTCTGGCTAACGGCCAGGGCAGCAACGGCGGTGGCAAGACGTAAAGTATGTTCACTGGATTCACGCATCAGCAGGCCATAAATCAGACCGCCAACCATTGAATCCCCTGCGCCAACGGTGCTGACAACGTCAACCGATGGCGGTTTGGCGATCCATTCGCCAGAAGCGTTAACCCACAGCGCCCCTTCTGCACCAAGAGAGATAACCACATGAGCGATACCCTGCTCGCGCAACGCATGGGCAGCGTCAATCACATCTTTTAATTCTGGCAGCTTACGGCCAGCCCAGATCTCCAGTTCGCGGCGATTCGGCTTCACCAGCCACGGCGAGGCTTTCAGGCCGGCGACCAGCGCGTCACGGCTGCTGTCAAAAATAATGCATGGGCACTGGCTTCGCAGACGCGTCATCCAGTCGGTGAACGCTTCCGGGCTCACGCCGGACGGCAGGCTGCCGCTGACGCAGACCATGTCGAACTGACCAAGCCAGGTCAGAGAGTCGTTCACGAAGCGCTCCCAGTCTGACGGAGTCACCTCGAAGCCTGAGAAGTTCAGATCGGTCACTTCGCCGTCTTTCTCCGTCAGCTTGACGTTGATACGGGTACGGCCCTGAACAACCTGAAAACGATTAGCAATCCCCAGTTCGCTGAACAGCTGCTGGAAACCATCCTGGTTATCTTTACCGAGGAATCCGCCCACGGTGACATCGATACCGAGATCCTTGAGCACTTTCGCGACGTTAATCCCTTTACCTGCAGCATGCAGGCCAGTGGTACGCACGAGGTTTACTTCGCCGCGCTCAATCTCCGGGCAAAACCCCACCAGGTCATATGCCGGGTTCAGCGTAATAGTCGCAACACGTCTGCTCATTATGCGCCCTCCCCCAGACCTGCCGCGATGGCGTCGCCAATCGCTTTCAGCGCCTGTTCAGCATCAGCACCCTGTGCGGTAAAGCGCAGACGGTGACCTTTCTTCACGCCCAGCGCGACAACTTTCATCAGGCTACGGCCGTTGGCCGGTTTGCCCGTGCCATCAAGGTTAGTCACGGTAATCTCACTTTCGAATTGTTTAATGGTATTCACCAGCATGGTGCCAGGACGGGCATGCAGGCCGTGCTCGTTACGCACTACAAACTCAGCGGTCAGCACGTCATCAGTCAGCACATCATCGCTGGTCAGCAGCGCCAGCAGCGTGCTTGCGTCAGCGTTCAGCAGTTTTTCAGCCTTGTCATTCAGCAGGAGATCGCCAAGACGTTTTAGCGCGGAAACCGGCTGTTCATCGGTCATCGCGACGGTGACCAGCATCGCAGCGTGCGCGCCCTCAACGTCAAACGCGTTGACCGCGCGGCTCACCGCGATAGCGCTACGCAGGTTGCCTTCAGCACTGTCGTTCAGCCAGATACCTTGTCCCAGGTTCAGCGGCTTCTCATTGATAACGCGCGTGATAAAGGACGCGTCTACCGCACCGGCTTCTTTCAGACGGCCTGCGTTCAGCGCCTGCAGCGTGACCAGATCGCTCGCCACAACATCCAGGGTCAATGTTTCATTATCCAGTTTCAGCGCTTCACTCTGTTTTTCGCCCATCAGCAACGCGCGCAGCTCTTCCGCCGTCGTCGCGGACTTCAGCTGTTCAGCCACCGAATCATCGCTCAGCACATGCGTCAGCTGACGCAGCAGGCCCAGGTGCTCGTCGCTGCTGGCAGCGATACCGATTGCCACGTAAGCAACCTGACCGTCGCCCCACACCACACCCTGAGGGAACTGATAAACCTGAACGCCGGTTTTCAGCACCTGATCGCGGGTGTCCGTTGTACCGTGCGGAATGGCGATGCCATTGCCGAGGAAAGTGGAGGTCTGCTGCTCGCGCGCCAGCATGCCGTTAACGTAGCCGTCCGCGACATTGCCCGCCTGCACAAGGGCAGCGGCAACCTGGCGAATGGCCTCTTCTTTGTTCCCGGCCTGAGCGCCCGGGTGGATATCCTGAACAGATAACTGGAACATGGTTCTCCTCTCCTGCTGAACTTGAATCGTTTCAGCTTAAATGAGAAAAAATGCGCTAGCCTGCTCCGTTTGTTAAAACAAGATAGCGCTGAAACGTTTCAAAAAGTCTTGCGCTTTCTGCTTAACCTTGCAAGAAAAGTTACAAATGGCGATGCAGAATTTAGAGATACAGCACATTTCTTCTTCGCTCAGCTGAATCTTGCTGACGTTCAGCAAGTCAGTTTCAGCTAAGTTCAGCCCGAGCCTGTTAATTGAAATGGCATTTTGATTTTTCGTGGCGAAATTGACCGCAGTACCTGTTTATTTTCTGACAAGCGTCGTACACTCCGCGTCTCTTTATGACTTGCTGATACTGAAAGTATGCATAACACCCCTGCCGCCGCCTCGCCAAAACCCTTTGATTTGACGTCCACGGCGTTTTTGATTGTTGCCTTCCTTACCGGCATTGCCGGGGCGTTACAGACGCCCACGCTGAGCCTGTTTCTGACCAATGAAGTCCACGCCCGTCCGGCAATGGTTGGCTTCTTTTTTACCGGCAGTGCCATCATCGGCATTCTGGTGAGTCAGTTTCTGGCGGGGCGTTCCGACAGAAAAGGCGATCGTAAAAGTCTGATCGTCTTTTGCTGCCTTCTCGGGGTGTTTGCCTGCGTGTTGTTTGCTTTTAACCGCAACTATTTCATCCTGCTGTTCGTGGGGGTGTTCCTGAGCAGCTTCGGTTCCACGGCGAACCCGCAGATGTTCGCCCTCGCCCGCGAGCACGCCGACCATACCGGTCGTGAAGCGGTGATGTTCAGCTCTATTCTGCGTGCCCAGGTGTCGCTGGCATGGGTCATTGGCCCGCCGCTGGCGTATGCCCTGGCGATGGGGTTTGGCTTTACGATGATGTACCTGAGTGCGGCTGTCGCGTTTGTGGTGTGCGGCACCATGGTGTGGTTCTTCCTGCCGTCGATGCGCAAAGAGCCCAAAGTGGCTTCAGGCGTACTGGAAGCCCCGCGCCGTAACCGTCGTGATGCGCTGCTCCTGTTTGTTATCTGTACGTTGATGTGGGGAACAAACAGCCTTTATATTATCAACATGCCGCTGTTTATTATTGATGAGCTGCATCTGCCAGAGAAGCTGGCGGGCATTATGATGGGAACCGCGGCTGGGCTTGAGATCCCGACCATGCTGATCGCGGGCTATTACGCGAAGCGTTTCGGAAAGCGTTTTTTAATGCGCATCGCGGCTGTCGCAGGACTGCTGTTCTATATCGGTATGCTGACGGTGCACACGCCGGGACTCTTGCTGGCATTGCAGCTTCTCAACGCCATTTATATCGGCATACTCGCCGGGATTGGCATGCTCTACTTCCAGGACCTGATGCCAGGCCAGGCAGGCTCCGCCACCACCCTTTATACCAATACCACTCGCGTGGGCTGGATTATTGCAGGTTCAATGGCCGGCATCGTGGCCGAGATCTGGAGCTATCACACGGTATTCTGGATTGCGCTGGTGATGTGTACGCTGACGATAGCGTGTCTGGTGCGAATTAAGGACGTTTAAGGGGCGGTGAGCGCTTCCAGCTCAAGAAGGTAGGTGATCGCCTGTGTGCGCGTGCTGCCGCACATCTCCGCGGACGGCTGAAGGCCGGAACAGACTTTCGGGCGCAGCGGGGAACCAAAGATCATGCACAGGTTATTTTCAGCAAGCTGTACACAGCGGGTATTGGCAGGTTTGCCTAATGAACCATTATTCATAGTTTATCAAAAACATTGTTCCATTAATATCTGGCTAATTTATCTATTATATACCACTCTAAGTTGATCGTATTGTATGTTACCCCACCTTTATTCAGATGTAACTTATTAATATATCGAAGTAAAGAAAGTAAACTTAATCAAACGTCTACACTGTATAGATCTTAAATTTCAAATCTATATCAACTTCTTACAACTACTTTCGGCGGTCTTAATATTTCACTCTTCATAGGAAAAATCGTTTGTATGGAAGCAAAAATTCGAGAACTAAAAAAAACAAATACAAAATGGAGCATTTAATAATTTTACATATAATGTGAAAGCATAAATAAAATATACATTCATCCACCATCCACGCAACGCCACAAAAAAATAAAATGATAAATAGTGAATTTGGGTTTGAAGACTATCAATGAAGGTGGCAAAAAAATCACCACCTTATAAGGTATTACTAAGGTATCACTTATAAATGTCAGCGTTAATAGTCTTATGCTCCTCTTTCCCTTCCTTCGAAGTAATAACGTAGTACTTTCCACCCTTACTATCTACCTTTTGGGAAAGATCATCGTCAGACATTGTAAAACCATCTTCAGTTACTGATAACGTTCCAATTTTGGTGTATTTACTTGCATTTTCCGCATCAATTTCCTCAGCAGCAAATACAGTAGAATTAAACAATACTATAATACAACACAAATATTTTGAGAGTTTCATTCGATTACTCCAAGAATTTTAGAAGCATGTAATATTTTCATATAAGAAGAATCGATAACTTTTACGAATTACGGGTAAGATCAAACAATTCTTAATCAACTGAAAATAATACCTGTACAGTATTAGATTCAGTAATTTTAAATGTTAGCTATAAGTGCTACTATGTCAAGACGCACCTAAAGAATCACATTATATAATCGAAAAATCTGATCGAGATCACGCATAGTTTGTTTATTAAAATTTTCCTAGAAAAAAACTAGATGTATGTTACTTTAATATTTGTATAGGATATGAATAAAAAAAGGATAAGATATATCATGCATGATATATGATGTAAATTTCACGATTTCTCTAAATCTTAAAGGCCGCGAACATGCAAAAACATTCTATACTGATAAAATTAACCATCCTAATTATTGTATATGTGGTTTTTCCGTTAGGAACAACTTCTTATGCTGCCATCTCTGATGCAAAAATAAGCAATCCGATTTATTCAGAAAACAATGATTCAGTATATTTAAAATTTATCAATAACGACAATCTAAATATTGATGCGACTACGCCGAAGTTATTTGTCTCATTTCCAGACGGCGCTGAACGAGAGGTGGTAGTTGATACTGGCTCCACAGGCTTAGTAATTTCAGCTTCTGCAATACCAAATGCAAGTAAGCTATCACCTAGGCCAGGTAAAATCACGTACAACAGTTCCGGACGTATTATGATTGGATCTTGGCTCAATACAACTGTTACTATTGGTGATGGGGATAAATACATTTCTACGAATATTATCCCAGTATTGGCTGTTAACGAAATCCAGTGCCTTGCTCTTGCAAGAAATTGTAAACCTGAACTAAACCCTGAGCATGTATCAATGATGGGCATCGGTTTTGATCGAGAAAGTAGCTTGCAGAGCGAAAGTACTCCAAACACAAATCCTCTTTTAAACACAAATTCAGGAAGCAATAATGGTTATAAACTTACGCGCAACGGCATATATGTTGGAATTAATAAGGATATTGCCGAAGGGTTCTCATTTATTAAATTACAACCTTCAAAAGAAAATAAACATGAATGGATAGCACCGCCAGCATGTATCAAAATAACTGGTTGGCAAGGGTATCAGTGTGGTACGGTCCTTATTGACACAGGAGTAAAAAGTATGTTTTTAACAATACCAAACTACACTTTAAATGGTGGACAATTACCTAACGGAACAACATTAGATATTAAACTAGCAGATGGAATAGAATATGAAATTAAAATTGGGGGGCACAAAAGAAACACTTCTCCTAAAGAAATATTTTTAAACACAACTAGGCAACATATATTCGTTAATACAGGATTCAATTTTTTAAATGGATATGACATTTTGTATGATTATGAAAATGGTTATTTTGGATACAAAGAGAATATATCTCTTCCGTAAAATATCATTTAAAAAAATAATCACATGCAATAAAAAGAGAGATGATTGAAAATGAGTTTCGTATTCAAAACATATAGAAATGATATAACAAACCATACGATGACATTAGAATTCGAGAAAAATAATCGCATCCTATTATATATTGTCTCATTTTACCAAAACTATATTTTTAATATATTGTTTTTAAACAAACACCTTAAAAAGGTACTAAGCAATTTATATGTACATTTTCAACAAAAACCTTATTATTCATAGTCCAACAGCTCATTTAAGATAGAGCGAGGGTTATTTACAAATCGACGAGTCACAATGTAATGATCAGTATTCTCAAGTTTAGTTTCTTCGATCCCATCTTCACTAAAATGCAAGATCTTCGAATCTGGATATGACATTAGTATAGGAGAATGGGTTGCTATTATAAATTGTGAATTGCTCTGAGCCAAACGATGAATATGAGCAAGCGCAGCCATTTGTCTGGTAGGTGATAAAGCTGCCTCAGGTTCATCTAGAATATATAGGCCATTTGGTGAAAAGCGATTCAGTAATAATGACATAAATGATTCCCCGTGCGATTGTTCATGTAGGGAACGTCCTCCATAGGCTCCTTGCACACCTAAACTATCAATCTCAGTTGCAACATTATAAAAACTTTCTGCTCTGAGAAAGAATCCATCTTTTGGTCGCCTAACTCCTCTGACCAGTCGAATTGCATGATGAAGTGAAGAATGACTTTCATTTGAATGAAAATTAAAATTACGTGACCCTCCCTCTGCATTATATCCTGCCGCTACTGCAATGGCTTCAATCAAAGTTGATTTTCCACTACCATTCTCTCCCATTAAAAAAGTTACCCTCGGATGCAGATCCAAGCAATGAAAATTTTTCAAAGCTGGAATGTTATAGGGGTATTGATTCCTTTCATAATCTGTAATTCTTTCTTTCAGTAATAATACTGCTCGGAGAAATTGTTCTAGAGTATGCATAATATAATACGAAACCTTCAGTTTATAACAAAGTGAACAAAAAATAAGGAAGCATAGCTTAATTTAGTCAACCTCTACTAATCATCAACATTTGATAATTAATTAAAATGCTAATAGGCCCGATATTCTTAGAACTTATCGAGATAAAGAACTAACTAAATTAACTTTGATATTAGACATATCAATTTGTATCGGAGTTCTAAATTAATTATTTCAATATCTAATCTGAGGTGTGCATATAATAATTAACGAAGAACATAAAAATCTATTCATTAGGTTCCGAGTACTCTTTAAGCAAATGTGAAACAATAAATGATAATAAAATCAACAAAATTGCTGCAACAAGCATTACATTACCGTGAGAATTTAGAAAGGCAATTTTTGAGGCATGAACTAATTCTTGTCCTTGCCAGTGTGGTAATGAATCTGCAATACCGATCGCCTCACTTAGTGATAATGGAGGAGCTTGCTTGATATCAGCAAGAAAATCAAGAGACAGATTAGCTGTGAATGAAGCCGTCATAATCATCCCGAATAATATGATACCAGTTCCTGCTCCGAGTTCATACGCCATTCCTTCAATTGCTCCAACTTCCCCTGCTTTCTCTTTTTTTGCGGCATTCATAATTACATATGTAGAAGAGATTAAAGCTGCTTCTATGCAAAACCCTAAAATAATCATTGCAACCCAAACCTCCCATCTATTAGAACTAAAATCCATAAATGCCATGAAAAAGAAACATAACGAGCTTAATAAAACACCATAAAATCCAATTTTTTTAACTCCTAACCATGTAAGTGTGAATCCAACGAAAGGACCGGATATAGAGCTCGCAATAATAAATGGAAATAGAAACAGTCCAGCTTGAAAAGGTGATAACCCAAATACTAATTGTAATTCCTGAGAAACAAAAAATTCGAATCCAACCAGCGTGGCCATAGCGATAAACGCAAGAATTAGCCCCGCCAATATAGGCTTATGTTTGAAGAGTTCAATATCTATCATTGGATGAACGAGCATCACCTGCCTTTTCCAAAATATCGTTAACATAACTAGTCCCAACATAATGAATGATAAATAAGTAATAAACTCTTCAGAAGCCCCTAAGTTTTTAACACCTAAAACAATCATTAATATAGAAAACATTAAAAGCAAAGGATCAAGTAAATTTATAATTTTAGAACTGCCTAATACTTTATATTCTTTAAGACCGATTAACATAAAAAAAACAATGAAGCAAATAGGAATATTGATAAAAAAGACAGAGTTCCACGAATAATTTTCTATTAAAAGACCACCCACAAATGGACCGAATGCAGCTCCACCAGTACCTATAGCGGACCATACACCTAGTGCAACAGCACGCTCTTTTGGCTTGACGAAAGATAGCCTTAATGCCAAGAGAGTTGCAGGAATGATCATTGCGGCCCCAATGCCCAATAAAGTTCTTGCACAAATTAACATTATGGTATTAGAAGATATATATGCTAAACATGATGCAATACAAAATAATAGCATTCCAATCAGAGATATCTTTTTGAACCCAATTTTATCGGCGAATACCCCCATCGGCAGCAAAAGACATGCCATAACCAACGAATAGATATCTATAATCCATAAAACTTCCTTTGAAGAAGCTTTAAGATCTAAAGCTACAGATGGAGTTGCAACATGTAGGATAGTAGCATCTAAAGATACGGGTAAATACATTAAAATAACTGTAATAAGAATAAAATTCTTATTATTAAAAAATACATTCTTCTTTTCTAACATAGCATTATCTTTAAAAAGTTTATGATATACACATTTTATTTAAACAAATTACCCTCACAACATCATAAACAAAAAGTTAAAAACTGCAATTACTTGTGATGTAATAGTACATTCGTTTAGCAAGCGTTTAACATTTAATAGTTTTAAATAATAAATTTAATGATAGCATCATAAAACAAAAGCCATAAAATACACAAGGAGCATTTCAACCAAAAATTTACTTGTAATTTACATAAACTGAAAAAATTTACATAACCTATAAATAATATTTGAAACTAACAAATTTACATGGACAAGAAACAAAACTTAATTTTAATCTTTAGTGATAACAGCTATTTATCATTGGGTGTATACAATATAATATCGCGTAACGATGCAATTGTTTATACAAAAGAGGAGTTTATTGACTTTATTGATTTTTTATCTATTTCAAAATACTATAAAATAATTTTTATTTATGACAAAAAATATCGTGACTTGATTTCATTAATGTTTAATGGAACCTCTGCTTTTCACTTTCAAAGTGAAACCTTGTCTAAAGATAACGTCTTAAGTAGTTTATATGTCGAATCATTTATGAGATATAAAAAACATCATTTTTTAGGATTAAAAATTCT
The DNA here is from genome assembly GCF_047529885.1 of Enterobacter cloacae complex sp. 2024EL-00711. Classification (NCBI taxonomy): domain Bacteria; kingdom Pseudomonadati; phylum Pseudomonadota; class Gammaproteobacteria; order Enterobacterales; family Enterobacteriaceae; genus Enterobacter; species Enterobacter cloacae complex sp. 2024EL-00711. The sequence goes on along the minus strand of NZ_JBLIZC010000002.1, from coordinate 192,352 downwards.
TTATTACTATTTTTACTTGCAGCTTAATTATTTTCAGATTAGTGAAATATTAAACATTGATTCAAAAAAAATTAGCCGGCATATCATCAGATGTCTTACAACGGTCAATTATAAAGGTAAGAGAAGTTTTTGGTACGATTACTTAAATAAAAAGCATTGATATACCTTTAGCAGAGACTAGGATTTTAATACAAACTCTCTGCTATGCTCGATAATCCATTCCTTGAAAACATTAAGTGCTTCACTATTATGATTAACCCGAGATTTCTGCAAAGTAAGCCAATAACCGCCAAGCGTGGCATAAATTTCAAAAGGTTTTGCCACGGATCGCTCATTTAATTCTTTTTGAAACATATGATAAGGAACTAGTGCTGCATAATCACCTAACTTTACAGCATCTATCATAAGTCTGGTAGAATCAAAGATAGGCCCTGTAATAGTCCAAGGGTCGATCCCAGCAGCTTTAAACCAATTATTCCATTCCTCCTTTCGATAGGAACGCAGTAAGCAAACTTTTTTTAAGTCTGATGGAATGTACAATTTCTTGGATGTTTCCGGGGAACACAATACTGTATGCGGCGCCTGAAAGAGTAAAATATTTTCCGTATTAATCCAGCCGCCTGTTCCAAATCTAATAGATGCATCAATACCTTCTGCAGCAAGATTGACAACGTTATTATGCGTTAAAATTCTAATATCAATCCATGGATTTTCATTAAGAAACGCAGTAATCCGAGGAAGGAGCCATCCTATTGCAAAAGTCCCTACGACAGCAATAGTAAGCACCTCTTTAATCTTACCTTCATGGAATTTATCCATCGCAGAACTCATCATCTGCAAAGCTTCTGTAATCGAAGGCAAAAGATGCATGCCTTCGTCTGTCAACTGTAACCCACGCGGTACTCTTGTAAAAAGAGCCACACCAAGCATTTGTTCAAGTGTTCTGACCTGCTGGCTTACGGCGGCCTGGCTTACATGAAGTTCTAGTCCGGCTTTAGTAAAATTTAGATATCTTGCTGAGGCTTCAAAAGCTCGTAATGCATTTAAAGGTAATCTGGCACGCATGGTAACCCAAAGAAAAAGTTATGTCTGTATAAAAATTATATTGCTTCAAAGAAAAAATAACAACTGTATAATCGCTCGCTGTTGAAAGTTAATACACGCTATGTCCTAGTTAATATAGAAAATTGTATATAAGGTAAAACCATGTCACTTAATGTAAAGCAAAGTAGAATAGCCATCTTGTTTAGCTCTTGTTTAATTTCAATATCATTTTTCTCACAGGCCAATACGAAGGGCATTGATGAGATTAAAAACCTTGAAACAGATTTCAATGGCAGGATTGGTGTCTACGCTTTAGACACTGGCTCGGGTAAATCATTTTCGTACAGAGCAAATGAACGATTTCCATTATGTAGTTCTTTTAAAGGTTTTTTAGCTGCTGCTGTATTAAAAGGCTCTCAAGATAATCGACTTAATCTTAATCAGATTGTGAATTATAATACAAGAAGTTTAGAGTTCCATTCACCCATCACAACTAAATATAAAGATAATGGAATGTCATTAGGTGATATGGCTGCTGCTGCTTTACAATATAGCGACAATGGTGCTACTAATATTATTCTTGAACGTTATATCGGTGGTCCAGAGGGTATGACTAAATTCATGCGGTCGATTGGAGATGAAGATTTTAGACTCGATCGTTGGGAGTTAGATCTAAACACAGCTATTCCAGGCGATGAGCGTGACACATCTACACCTGCAGCAGTAGCCAAGAGTCTGAAAACCCTTGCTCTGGGTAACATACTTAGTGAACATGAAAAGGAAACCTATCAGACATGGTTAAAGGGTAACACAACCGGTGCAGCGCGTATTCGTGCTAGCGTACCAAGCGATTGGGTAGTTGGCGATAAAACTGGTAGTTGCGGAGCATACGGTACGGCAAATGATTATGCGGTAGTCTGGCCAAAGAACCGGGCTCCTCTTATAATTTCTGTATACACAACAAAAAACGAAAAAGAAGCCAAGCATGAGGATAAAGTAATCGCAGAAGCTTCAAGAATTGCAATTGATAACCTTAAATAAACCTAACTGTAGCCATCATTTCATTATGATGGCTTAACTTCATCATGAAAAAAATGAAAATTTTAATTTTTTTATCATTAGCTATGAGTAGTTTGTCAGCATATGCTCAGTGTGATTTTATCACCGAAGATTCGACAGTGATAGATCTTAAAAACAATCTAGAATGGCAGGCTTGTACTTTCGGCATGCAATGGAATATAGAGAATGGATGTACTGGAGAACCAACTCCCCTTACTTTGAGTACAGCTTTTGGTGAAGCAATAAAACAAGGGAATGGATGGAGACTGCCAAGTATCGAGGAATTATCTTTACTCTCTTCAAAAAGCTGTCTTAAAAATAACCTTTTCAAATCATATTTTGACATACCCCAAGATAATGGTGAAGGAGCATCGCCTTACTGGAGCTCAACGCAAATTCAAAGCATACCTTATTTGTATTATACATTTGACATGATCAATCATTATATTGACGGTCATACTATTGAAATGACTTATCCTGTTCGATTTGTAAGATATGTAATGGTCGACGATGATTTAATATTATAAAAACAGTTTATTACCCATTATTGATTAAAAAAGGATATGCAGTATATTTATAATCACTTAATAAACTGCATATCCAAACACTATCTAAAATTCATTATAAATCGTCCCATTCAGGCAATTCATTTACCACTCTTCGCCATAAATGATAAATACTCATTGATATACCAAAAAGGAAACCTGCCGAGACTGAATATATTAGAAAAGTTTTAATCTCGAAGAGATCAAGCAATAATAGCAGGACTAACATAAGCCCACCCCATACAATCGAAAAATACATCCCAAATATTAATGCATTTAGCCATACAGATGCAAACGGAGGTGGCGGGATTTGATAGCCTTTTTTCCATAACCTTTTATATAAAGGTGGTGCATAATTTAACTCCCACATATTCTTTTGCTTCATAATTGACAATGATTTCTCAAGTTTTTCTTCAAAATTGGTTTTATTCATTTGTATACCTTATTTATTACACAGTAGTTTAATGAACCAATTATAATTATAGCACTTAATCTTAAAAAAACATTATCAACATCATAACTAGAAAAGCTTACTAAAGAAAACAAACATGATAAATCATATCGTGGCACTAAGTTCTCACTATTAAAACACATGTGAACAAGCAAAATTCCCTCCAGCATGGCTTAGAAAGCAGCTTCCTTTTTTCTTCATTCAATCTACCTATGACCGCTCAATTACGATAATATAAAAAAAGCAAATCCTTCAGATATTTCTCGTAAATTTTTTTTGCAAAAGGAATTCTATTTAACTTCAGTTTAACCATGATCTTATATTATAAAAATAGCAAAAATATTACATAAACCGCTTTCTCAATACACTTAAATAGAATGACGAAATTGTATATATTATTATTTATCAATATGTTGGCATTGATCAGCTTTCCTCTTCAAGCCAATAACTTAGACTCCATTGCTGTTCGTGCAACTGAAAAATCCCTGTGGGCTATACCAGTAGGAGATAAACATTTATTTATAAAAACTTTTAAATTGATAGTTACACTGCTCAGTAAGGAATCTATAGATTTATCTGAACACTGCTTTAAAGCTTATACAACGGTTCAAAATGAATATGACCTAGATTCATTTGACGAAGTGTTAAGCGCTGGTGTTCTTATTTTTTTGAAAACCAATTAGAGGAGTAGCTTCATTTTCATCGGATGAAGAACACATTCATAAAGCATCGCTTGTAAGAATTACAAAAAACTGCTGAGAATTTACGTTCTGATTCTATTATATTATTAAGGCTCGCATTAATTTTACCTTTTATTAATTAGAGTCATTTATTAAAAATTACCATTTACTTTATAAATTTTGAGAACTGATGAGACAATTATATTTATTCTCTTGGATCAGCGTATACGCTCTTCTTTGGACAATTGCGACTACTTGGCTTGATCCAACTGTTCCTTATGACGCAATTGAGGCTCTCAATTGGGCACAAAATGCTAGTTGGGGTTCACCTAAGAATCCATGGTTAGTTGGTATGATATGGCGACCGGCATTATGGCTTATTGATTTTCCTATGAGCTTATATTGGTATTGTACGCATTTTACTGCAATTGCTATAGGCATGCTTGGTTGTTGGTATTTAGCAAAATACCTAAGCGGTAACGATCAATTGGCATGGCTAGCATTATTAACTTTGAACCTTTCTGGCATTATAAATTTCGACATAATAAGTTACAACGACAATTATTTACTTGTTATGTTGTGGCCATGGATGTTTTTATTTTTTTATTTTTCAATTACTCGTCATCCGGCGTGGTGGTTATTGTTCTCCATTGCAGCTGGATTGGGAATGATGGCTAAATATTCTACTTTTGTATTCGTCTTTGCCATCTTCATCGCCACAATTTTTGTGCCAAAAATTCGCTATTGTTACCGTTCGCCTTTTTTCTACCTCGCGATATTCCTCTGTGTATGCATTGTAACTCCTAATATTTTATGGCTTTGGAATCATAACTTTGCTGCTGTAGATTGGGTTGATTCACAGATAATTAGACAATTTAATCCTAAAATCATTGTAAAAATAATTAGCATATTTTACCCACTTTTGTTTATGCTATTAATATTGCATCATTATAAGCTCCATTTAAAATGGCCCACTGAAGTTTCTATACTCGTCATTATATACATCGCTTTCATACCACAGTTCTTCATTTGGCTATGGTTCCTTTTTCATCACGGAGGTCGTTTAACAGAGTGGCTTCAGCCTTTTTTCATTATAGCACCTCCTATTATTGTCGCTTGCGTTAGAAATTATAATGGACAATCTTTTAGCAAAGCATTTTTAGCTTTATTTGCAGCAGGTTTACTTTTTCTAATAGGATATATATCAGTATTAGCATTGAACATCAGCAATTCTGGTCAAAAAATGCAAGGAGTAATCACTTTTAGCCAAAAAGTTGAAGCAATATGGCAGAAACATTATAATTCTCCTTTCAAGTATGTTGGAGGCGAGTATCTTTCTGAATGGATCACTTTTTATGCTTCTTCACGACCACAAGTCATAACCCGCTGGGATGAAAATACCCAACCTAATATTTACAACAAAAACATCGAGTTTAGTGACATTCAGAAATTTGGTGCTTTGATTATCGGTCATGCAGATGGACAATGTGAAAACTCAAGCTTTACTAAAGCAATAACTCAATGGCCACAACTTAAGATCGATTATATTATAGATTTAGACTTTCAGAAAGATAAGCAAAGCAGTATTTACACGGTCTGTGTTGGATTAGTGAATCCTGTATAGTTTTTTATAAATTACCAGCAGATAAACTGCTGGTATTTATTATCTTTTTTTGATTTAACAATAAACTTACTTCTGATAAGAATAACTCAGCCTTGATTCGAGTACAATTTTAGTAACAGAATAGCATTTTCTCTGTATATAGTGTATATTACTGACATGCATAACCTAGATTAATATCATGGATATAAGCCATCATGTCAGTTTATACTTAAAAATTTTCCACCTGATATATCATCGACATTCGTGAGATACACTATCAATTCCTATCGGACAAACATTAGATTCCTCAAGAAGCTCAACAATAAGTGATTGCCCCCTCTGTAGAACAACCAACTGATAGTGCATTAATATAATCAAGCATACTCGAATGATCATAAAACCTTACCTCGTAAGCAACATGCTTTTTATAAATCAATATCCAAATATACTTTCTATTAATGTTATAAACTTTATACAACCTAACATTTCATTAATACATTTGTACATTTTACACGCGAGGAAATGCAAAGACAATTGTTTAACATGAACAAATAGCATACAATTTCTTAATAATATAATGTATTTATATTTTTTAACATAATTGTCACTAACGTTGCTAAACTTCCTAGTAAAATTTGTTAATAGATCCTTTTTGTCCCATGCATTTTTGAGATCCCGACCAGATATTTTTTTGCAGTATTCCTCCGTTATCATATCATTCAACAATTAATGCAGGCGTTCACGGCTATATTCTGACAACAATTTTTTCCGTCATTTCTCGTGCTTCATTCAGTGATTTGTACAGATAATAATCAGGTTCTCCTATATGGTATCTCCGGTTAAAATGCTCTTGAAAGCAATCTGCTTCGGTTTACCCGACTGGTTAAATTCCAGTTTCAGTATGTTTCTCTGTACATTCGTCATTACCAGCAAAATACACTCCGGACCTTTATCCATGCGCACCATAGCCGGATAGCCGCACTTTATCGTAATCCTATCGGATCCCTAGACCACTCATGGAGCGGGTAAATAAGGCCAATTTAAATCGGCAACTCCTCTCGGTTACATTCTGGAACTACTTTAAACGTTCGAAAACGACGACAACAGACTAAGGAATCATGCATAAAATCGATCATCTTTGGTTTAGTGTTTCCATAAGGACAAGTGTTGAGGGATTACACACCGATAACAGTTGTTTGCCCTGACGGCAATAATTCAGCTTCAGCAGAGTATAAATAGGGTGGATCCTATTGTGATGCCACGGGTATCCCTGTCGTCGCAGAATCAAGTACAGCTAGCAAAAATCGTATCGTGGATATCATTCTACTACCGCCTGCAATGCAGCAATAACGGGTTCGTCACATGAGATATCCGGACGGTAATGGTAAAACCCCTCAGCTTAGTTTATACAACTACTGGGCTGACGGATACTGAGTCCGGATGTATTGATTAGATAAATGACCAGCTCAGGCTTAGAGGCTGGTAATCATCTGTTTAAGATGTCTGTTCTCGTACTTAAGATCCAGTATCTTTAGTATCAGAAACGTCTATATCGCAGTAATGGGGCTTCCAGTTGTAGCAGGTGTCTTCAGAAAGGTCTGCCTTCAGCCCTACACCTTTGGCATTTCGTCCGGCTTAAACCGACTTAATCATGGCGATGATCTGCTATTCAGTAAAACGGACTATACGCATGGCGATCTCCTTTGTTGGCTGATTGATTATGCCCGCGTCTCTCTAAATGTGAATGAAACTATTATGTGAGATGCTTACGGTTACAGGGCAAGTTTGATTCTCAAGTTTGATAAGGTAGGTCACGGCATCTGTTCGATTTGTTGAACACATTCCCAGAGACGGTTGTAGACTACTGCAAACTTTAGGACGAAGGTTGGATCCAAAAATCTTACATAGATTATCTTTTGATAACTGAACACACCTTACATTTGCTGGCTTGACTAACATATAATTATTCACTGTTTAAAATTCACATTCATGCTGTTAGCATCAGGTCTATCTGATCAATCAATATCATCCGAAGGGAATCACACTCAATGAAACCCAAGCTGTATTCATACGTACGTTTTTCATCTGTGAAACAACGGGAAGGTAACTCCCTGGAGCGTCAGCAAGATACCGCTTTAAAAATTGCGGCCCGCTATAATCTCGAACTTGATACAACGGCTTTCCACGATCTCGGCATGTCTGCGTTCAAAGGAAAAAATGCTCATGAAGGGAAGCTATCGGAGTTCATCAAGCAGATTGGGGCTAAAGTTCCCGTTGGCTCGTGGCTAGTAGTCGAAAATCTTGACCGCATTAGTCGTGATGATGCCTGGAGCGCTTTGGATATATTCAAGAACATACTTAGCAGGGGGATAGTCGTTGTTACTGGCATGGATGAAAAGGTCTATAAGTACGCTGACGTAAAGAATAATCCAACTGATTTAATCATTTCATTGTTGATGTTCACACGCGCCCACGACGAATCGTTGACAAAAAAGAATCGAGTTGAAGCCCAGGCCCGTTCGTTGATACGACAGAACCTGACAAGAAAATCGGGCACACCAGCAAAAGCAATAGAATCTGTCGGTCAGAATGTTTGGTGGGTAGATACAAAATCAGGATACGTTACTCCACATCCTATATATTTTACCGCTGCTCAGAAGATTATCGAACTTAAACAAAACGGCGAAACTCTTCTTGGAATCCAACGATATCTTAACGAACATTACCCTGCCCCTAAAAAGAGGGTTTATAAAGACCAGACCGGTCAAGCGCTCCCCCCCAAAACTGAACAATGGGGTAAACATTTGATCAGAACCTTTTTGAACCCCACTGTTCATGGACAAAAAACCTTCACGCTGGATAAACGCGATGAATCAGGTGTCATCATATACGATTCCGAATCAGATGAGCCGTTAAAAGAAACCTTCATTATTCCTGATTACTACCCTGCTCTTATGTCGGAAGTGGACTACTTGACACTTTCGAAATTAGATCGACACCGCGCCATCACTCGTAATTCATCAAAATACCCAGCAGGTAACCCTGAACCAGAAATCCCGCTACTCTCAGGTATCGGTATTCTTTTTTGCGGCAAATGTGGTTCTTTCATGTTCAAATCTGGTTCAAGTGAAAACAAGTACCGTTATATATGTGGTTCGAAAATTGTTCAGGGTAAACCTTGCGGTAAAAAAGGTTTTACGTCATACCAGCTTGAGCACACTGTTTTGCAACTAATCGCTGATCATGTCTGGAACAATCACCAAGAAGATAAAACGGCCTGGTATGAATCTGAAATTGAAAAGGCATCAGAAGCTGTTAAAAAGCTGCTAAAGCTTGCAACTTTGACAGATGAACTCGAAGAATTGGCAGATCAGATTAATGCCAATAACCAGAAAAAAATAACGCTTGAGCGAGAATTTCAGCAGTACAAAATCCGTCGCTCTGAAATCCAAACTACTGGCTGGGATCAATTTCGAAATTTCGATGTTCATGACACTAAGAACCCTGACCGTAAGCGAATTAGGCTGAAGATTAAGCAAGCTATCAAACGTATTGATTGTTATGACATTGATGGGCGGCATAGTCATTTTGAAGTAACCTTCGCCGACGAGACAAAACAGAGAATCGTGATTAAGTTCAATCGAAACCGATCACCTGGTGTTTCGTATGTAGAAGCACAGACAGTAAATGATCATGACTTACTAAAAATGCAAGGACTAGTGTTGCACTCCTTCATTGATGAACTGATTTCACCTGAAAAATTTGCACAGCATATTAAGGACAAGCATGAAGTCAGCATTCTAAACCCGACGTTTATAACCAAGCTGGAGGATGGTGTAAACCAAGACGAAGGCAATGGATTGGCTATCAAGGTAGATAGTACGACAAGTAAATCGTATGCAACAGTCAACGGTATTAAATACGAGATTAACTCTCTGGAAGACTTAAAAAAACTCTCACAGTAAATCACTCTCCCCTTGCATACCTGTCAAGGGGGAGCTTACCAACGCTCCCAATAGCCTTATCTCCGTTTCAGTTACATCAAAGCATTCTCGGGATTCTTCACACCATAAATGATCGTTTTTATAGATCAATTTCAAGTTATTGATAGTTTTTACAGATCAATGTAAGATCATGATTCTTCGAGTAGTGTTTCTTACAAGCAAGACTCACGGGATGGTGCTCTGCCCCCCGATGGACTGCAGTAGAAAGAAGGTATCCAGAATGACTATCCTTATAAAAACATTAAAAATCATGGCGTCAGGCGTTGTGCTCATTTCAGGTATTACCGCCGCCTCCAGTACCGTCTATTTCTTGCCAGAGGCGAAATCAGCAGGTGTCGCCAGCAACGACAAAAACGCCCTGATGTTTCTCGGAATGGACAGGGATGTAAATCTGAAGGGAATATGCTTCGCGATAACAAAGCAATCATCCTCGATCGTGCCGCTGGTAGATATCACTGCTACAACTGATAACGGCAGATTCACGATGCACGGACTACGCCCAAAGAATAACGACGATACGAAGGAATTAGTCTGTTCACTTGGTTCAGAAGCTGGGGATTTCTTGACTGGCATTGCGAACTCAACCACCGTCAACGTGAAACTAGATTTCAATGGCGAGATCCGCAGTTACAGTTTCAACACTACAGAGTTCAGAAAAATACTGACTGCCAATGGTCAAGGTGTGTGGGACAAAGCAGCTAAAGACTACGCTCAAGGAGTTCGCGCACCCATTTTCTATAATAACAACCGCGAAGCCACCAAAAACAATGCAGTAACCTCAAATGTCGATACACATAGTTATAAAGCAAGCGATGAGAAACTAAATTCGGTCTGGAAAAACCTTAGCCCTGAAACTAGAAAACGATTACTCCCTTCCCAAAGAGAATGGATAAAGCAAAAATCCGGTTGCAATAATGAACAGAAATGTCTTACCGACATGACGAACAACCGTATTATTGAACTAGAATCTGAAAATGAAAAATAATGCACTGACTTTGGTTTTAAAAAACGACTGGATAACTTCGTCTTCTAGTCAAACCTATAACGGGAAATACATGGTTGGACATTTTCACTTGACAGATACGTTTATCGTTGAATATATGAAGCTGATACATGGAGTCGAAATACCTGTTTCATGGATAAGCAGCTGCTTCACTAATACATCAGATACCAATATCCGTAAGGTTATGTATATGGAAGGCTGCGGTATGTTATCTAACGATACAATGAATGAGATCCGTAATGCAGTTAAGTCCCCAACTGACAACGTGAAAATATACCGCAATGGGGAACATATTGTTAAGTTAGAAGTTATGGAAAAGCAAAATGAGAGCACACTCTAAACGTCACTTTAAAAAATCGATTGCAACTGTCGCCATCTCCTTCGGGCTTTATGTGTTGAACGGATTATTAATAACACCATGCCAAGCCAGTACATCCGAATCAATACAGGTATCAAATGGAGGCTCAACTTATTTTCAACAAAAACAACAACCATCCAAACCATCAATAATCGATATACTTCCAAGAGCGTATACTACCGGGGAAGTTTATGCGCGGTTTAAAGAACACGAATTCAGGGCAACGAATGACTTCAAGAAGTGTCGTTTGATGGTGATTGGTAAAATTAAAAGCATCGGTACAGCCACTTTCAGTAAAAAACCGTTAGTAACGTTATATGTCCCTGATTCGAATGAAGGATTAAAATTCATTTTCGAAAATACGGATTATGATAACGATAAAGTTGCTGCGTTAAACGTGGGAGATACTGTGATTATTGCCGGAAGGAATGCACGCCCTGGAACATTTGAAGGTATTTTTTTAGATGGCTCGCAAATCATGACGGGTATGATTTCAAAGAAGAAAAGGCAAATGCTGGCTGTAAATGGTGGAGTCTATGACCGGGAAATTTGCCATAAGTAACGTTCTATAGGATTTTCAAATGCAGGGGCGAATCCCCCCTGCATTACTCGCCAACGGATTAAGTTATTTAATCAATACATGTTCTGCTGTTTAGGATTCGATAAAAAAGTATACCCGACCGATAAGTCAGCTTTGTATCCCATTTCATCAGGCACCAGGGGCGGTGGAATGCGGGTTGTAGCCCACAATGTATCCCATTCTGTATCTCATTTGTAGTAGGTATGTATTTGCTTCTGATCTGACTAACCATTAACAAGTTTCTTGCACATCTACAGCAATGTAACTGGAACAAGTTTACGGGACATTTTGTGTCACGAGAGTCATACTTAACACTAAGATTACGCTTCTCTATTAGTCAAACCATGACTTGAACGTGTACTTGTCCCGCGCTTCCTGCTCTGACATCCCTGTGTAAGCAAAGAACTTTTTAAAGTCTGGTTTCTTAATTGGTTCTATACACTTCAAAAACGCCGCTTGTTTGTTCTCATAAGTCGGCACACCTCCCCATTCCCTGACTCGACTTAACTCAATGTTGCTTTCTGCGATAGCAGGAAACTCAGAAAGAAAGTGATAAAGTTCAACGATTACATGATCTATCAGCGCGATAGAGGTTTCAGTGATGTCAATGAAGCCCCCACAAAGTTTTTTTCCAAGCGTCTGTTGGACATGTTCGAGCGTCAGAATGTCACCATACATCGAAATCTTATCTTTAACTTGTTCGTTCAACTCGTTTCTGTATCTGAGTAAACCCATTGCCTCGTTGTAGTTTCCGAACAAAGCCCCTACTCTGACACTGTTTCGCCAGGTTCCCCTTAGCTCTTCAGATGACGGGGCTCTAATCTTCATTCGTAAAATACGATGCTTAATTTTCCATACGACTGACTCATACAGTTTTTTGTTCGCGGTCGGTATTGGACGTATAAAATACAAGCTGTTTGTACTAAATGTTACATCATCAAACTTAGTGATTATCGTTGTAAAAGCACCAGCCCTTACAAGTGGCTCATCACTGTCTATCTTAAGGTAATTGGTTTTGATGGCAACTAGGTTACTCAGGCAATCTTGTGCTAGCGCTACAGCTTGTATGGAAGTAATCAGATTATCTCTAGCGATTTTTTGTTGCTCTTGTCTTTTGTTGATATAGACCGCTGACACCCCTCCCAGAAAGGCTGAAGCAAATGCCATCGTAACAGGGAAGATGTAATCTTTCACATAATCTGTTGTTGGTCGTAATGACTCAATGGCTTTAGATATATCGCTGGTGTGCTGGTTTAGAATTAGCCAGTCAGTGAATGTCATGATTTATCCACCGTGTACTCGTAATGCATTTTCTCCTCAGACCCTATTTTGAAATCAGGATTTGCTTGCATAATGAAACACCACAAACCAAGAGCCTTACCTTTGTAATCCTTGGGAATCTCAACAGAGAATACGTCAGGGTCAGCTTTCGGAGTTATAGCAGTCACTTCTTGCTCATATACGGTATGCTCGTTGTATGCTTCAGTTATCATCGAACTGAGGCTACCAAACATGGCAAAACCGTTGCGTTCAAAGTCCTCTAATGATTCAGGGTTAAACGTGAAGCGCACGCTGTGAAGTTTCCCGTTTTCATCCATTTCTCCCTCTGGTTCGCCACATTCCCAGCGACCAAACCGCATCAGGTAGAAAGCAATATTCTTCTCATCGTGATCTTCAATCTCTTTCCCGGCACAGTACATCTTCACGTCACCGCAAATGAAACTTGCACGATTTTCTTCATCGACAGAGGCATCTTTACTATTGTCAGCTACCAGTTCGAAAACAAGAGGGGGCTTAGTCCCGACGTTCACGTCACCGAGCATCGCCATTTCATTGTTTGCAAGTGAATGTATCGGTGTTGTTTCGTACTTGTGTTTCAGTTCAATAAATGAATTCACAGGCAGCAATGTCCACATCCTGAGACAACGGTAATAGATTGCAAAATACAATGGAACACCATTTAGCTCACTATAGCGTTGAAGTTTTGCTACGTAGTCCTTTCTCAGTAGGTATGTTGATGTTGGGTTTGGGACACTAGTATTTTTCACCTCAACGAATATCTGCCGACCGTCCTTCAGGACGAGTCTATAGTCAGGTAGTAAAATATCAGCATCATCAGAAATGACGTCACCAGTGTCTTCAGTTTTTATCAGGCGACACCCTTGTAGTCCGGCGGCAACTTGACCAAAACACGCTTCCATGCGTTTCCCGTGAAGTAGTATCTGATTTTCCTGTGAAGCTTTGAGCGATTCGCCAAACTGTTCAAGAAATTTTTCAGTGTCCTCTGGTGATTTTAGTTTGTAGTCATGTTCACGGCTAAATGCTGTAAATACTTCCAGAGCTTCAAATTTTCCAGGATTTCTTACGAGGCGTTTCATCATTTGATGTTCTGTGTTTTTAGGAGGTTACCTAAAATTACACCTGAACAATGATGATGCGCAACAACACTTACAAGGAAGCCCATATAGGGGCGCGATTGGAGAATGAATTTAGCCTAGATTTTTTGACTACCCTGTTTTGTACCATCAAGCCCCCAAATATCCGCAAGGGAAATTGCTGATAAGATATCTCTTTTGGGTATACCTGATTAAGACCATGATACAAAGTCTCAATAGGGTTAAATTAAACTCTATTGACAGCATAACGACGTGATGTATCATATGGGTATCAACTCGATATTCAAAAGAGAATTCATAATGAATATCCGAATCTACTGCCGTGCATCTATTGAAGGCCAACATGCTGATCGTGCATTAGTAAGCTTGCGCGAATTTGCGCAAAGCAAAAACTGGTCGGTTGCCGGAGAATACATTGAGAATGCAAGTGGTGCGAAGCTGGAACGTATGGAACTGATGCGCCTACTTGCGGAAGCACAGCCTGGCGATTTGCTTCTAATTGAAGCGATTGACCGTCTCAGTCGTCTTCAACATGAAGAATGGGCTGAACTCAAAGCTACGTTGAACAGTAAAGGGCTGGTGATCGTATCAATGGACTTACCGACGAGTTGGCAGATGGTTGAAATGTCCGGTAACGACCTTACCAGCGGCATTCTTCGGGCAGTCAACTCTATGCTGATCGATATCCTTGCGACAATGGCACGACAAGATTATGAAACCCGCCGTAAACGCCAGGCACAGGGGATCGAGAGAGCAAAACAGGCAGGTTTATATACGGGGAAAGAAAAAGATATGGAAGCCCGTGAGACTGTTCGCGAAATGCTGGCCCAGAACGTTAAACCAGCCCACATCATGAAAGCGGCAGATATCAGCCGTGCCACCTTCTACCGAATCAAGAAGGAGTTAGTAAGCTAATTATATTAGAATTACATCGGAAGAATGCTCTCGGATATGACCGCCCGCCTTGAGTAAGGTGCAGACATTGCATACTATCTTTTGGTCATTCAAGTGTAAATATCCCGCTGAATATAGCATATTTGATAGTCAGGTCTCCTTAACCACATTATCATCATTGGCTTCATAAGCTGTATAATCATTATCCCCTGTGTACTGGCATTTCTGTTCTTCCAAATATCCATCTGCGAGATACAGAATCCGGTCTGCAGAGGCAATGGTTTCCGGGCGATGGGCAACCAGCAGGACAGGTAGCCCCAACTGGCGTAGTGTCTGGCTTATCTGGATTTCACTCTCAACATCAAGGTGGCTGGTCGCTTCGTCCAGTAATAAAAACCCCGGTTGTTTGTACAACGCTCTTGCCAGCAAAATACGTTGCTTTTGCCCTCCGGAGAGTCCACCACCGGTTTCACCGATTAATGTCTGATATCCCATTGGCATTGCCATGATATCAGTGTCAATCAGCGCAAGACGGGCACACTGGATCATTCTTTCCTGATTGCGGTCTTCGCTGAAGAAAATGATGTTATCTGCAATGGATCCCCTGAAAAGGTGATCATCCTGCAATACGGTACCAATCCGACGTCGTACCTGAAAATAATCGGGGTGCGTTTGCGGTATGCCAAATGTTCTGATTGTCCCTTCATCAGGAATATGAATCCCCAGGATAAGTTTCACCAGCGTCGATTTTCCGCACCCAGATTTACCCGTAATGGCCACCACTTCACCCGGCTGCAGCGCCAGTGAAATTCCGCGAAGTATCGGTTTGTTCCCGCCCTTGTGGCTGAATAAGATGTGCTCGATAGATAACGGGGGATGAGCTTCCGGATTCCCACTGACTACGGAGGTAATGACAGAAGTACTGACGTCTTCATGAACGGGCCGTTGCTGATGCCCTTCTGTTTGGGTTAGCACAATGTCAGCCAGACGCTCATTATAAACAGCAAGCATTCGCCACGAAAAAAACTTGTCAGTAAGGCTGCTAATACTTGAAGAAAAACGCATCTGATAAGACAAGTAGGCAACCAGCATACCGACGGTAAAGGTGCCATTCAGCACTTCACCGGCACCTTTCCACAAAATAACCGCCGATACCACACTGCCGGTCAGGGTGTGCGCAATGTCATAGCACATCAGCAGACGACTCTGGCGCAACTGCGTATTTCTCCGGGTGACGTTAAGATTCAGCCAAGCGGCTTCCCGAAATGCAGTCACACCGTTTATTCTCAGGCTCAGGATCCCGTTAAGGGTTTCAAGAAAATATCCTGATTCCCTGGCCCCAGCATCCCAGACGTCTTCTGCAGACTGTCGAAGAGACGGATACCAGAGCGCTCTCAGCACGCCGTAAATGACTGCTGCCAGTACCGCTATCAGCGTCATTTCAGGACTGTATAACAACATCATGCAGAGCGCAGTCACCACAAGCAGCACATCCAGAATGCCTTCAAGTACCTGCGTGGTCAGCGCCTGCTGGATGGTGTCTACCGCATCAAAACGCGCGTTAATACTCCCCTTACTGCGTGCATCGTACCAGGAGAGAGGGAGACGAACCAGATGATGGAACACCCGGGCAGTCCACTGCATATTAAAATTAACGGACAAGGTAATACTGGCCCACTGACGGGCCAACGACAGCAGCATCTGGGTAAGTGACAGCAGTAATAGGGCGATGATAATAACGGTCAACAGGCTTCGATCGGCGGCGACCAGGACTTCATCGATAACCAGCTGGTTGAGAAGAGGACTTCCTAATGTCAGTATCTCCAGCGCCAGGGCAAAAACGATGATGCGGGACATTGCCGCCAGTAGGCCGGGTGTTTTTCCTGTCAGCTGGCGTAGACGAATTTTCTTTCTTTCATCACTTGCAGTGAAATCGCTTGCCGGCATTAGCTCCAGCGCGACGCCGGTGAAGTGCTTCCCTGCGTCCGTCAGGGAAATTGTCACCTTCCCCTTATCGGGATCATGTATAACCAGCCTGCTCCCACGAACCTTATGAAGTACAACGAAATGATTCATGTTCCAGTGGAGAATACAGGGTAGAGAAAGAGACTTCAGGTCTTCCGGCTCCAGCCTGACGGCGCGGGAAGACAAACGGATACCGGCAGCACATTCAATCAGCCTCTGCAGGGTCATTCCCTGAGTACTGATACTGAAGCGTTCACGAAGGGTGGGAAGATCCGTCTGCAGACCGTGCCAGCTGGCCATCATTGCCAGACACGCCAGGCCACACTCCGCTGACTCTGTCTGGCGGATGAGGGGAAGCTGTCTTCTCCCTGTCCAGTTCAATGCTCCCATTACAGTTTTCCTTTCAGGCTCCAGAGCGGTTCTGTCAGCCACTCCCACAAATGACGTGTATCCAGGCTGACATCCCCTTCGAGGGTCATACCGGGACGAAGAGGTTCTTTTTTGCCATAAGCCAGAATAAAAGTATTCTCAGGTTCGACAATCACACGGTAGTGCCCTTCATTCTCCCTCCAGGTGACAGGGGATACGGAGAGTAAATCTGACGGCGTCAGCGTTGTACGGCTTATCTCACGAATAGTCCCGTACTGAACACCAAACTTCTGATAGGGGAAAGCAGCGAACCTGAGTGCAACACGTTGCCCCGGCTGGACAAATCCGGCGTTCTGACTGGTGGCATAGAGTTCTATCTGCAGACGCGCATTGTCGGGGACCAGCGTCATGACAGGTTCAGATGCTCTGACCGACTGCCCCTGCCTGACCAGCACGGCGGCAACGGTTCCGGATACCGGAGCGGTGAGCGTAAAATGCTCCTGTCCGGCCAGTTCGCCCTGCTGCTGTCTTATCCCCTGTAACTGCCTGTCCAGTTCAGCTTTCCGGCTTTCGCCCTGAACGATGAGATGGATAAGGTCGTCTTCAGCGGCCTCCATTGCTGTGCGTAATTGCAGAAGCCCCTGACGTTGATCCTCAACATTTTGCTGTGCCGTGGAGACGTCAATCTGCTTCTGCTGGTATTCGATATCTGAAACGTAATGCGTACCGGCAAGTTTTTTATAACGCTCCATGACGGACACGGCCAGCGCAACCTGATGCCCGGCAAGCGACAGGCGCTGCTCTGCACTTTTAATCTGAGGTTTCAGGGAGGCAATTCGCTGTTTTATGGCGTGCTGCTGCTGACTGTTGTCACGCATTTCGAGAGCCTGTTGAGAAGACAGCATGGCATACTGAGTTCTCAGGGACATGCCCATGGCAGCCAGCGTACCTGTGCCCTGTTCGTTATAATGCTCGCCGCTGATATGGTAAACGGGCTCACCTGCGATGACATGCTGACCTTCTGAAACAGTCTGTCGGGTGACGTATCCGGCATATTGAGGTGTTATTTTCACCAGTCCTGATGAAGGCATAACGATGCCTGTAAGATGTGCCTTACGGGTATAACTATCAAAATAAATAAATAATGCGATGCTCAAAACCAGGAATATTGTTGTAAGGGCGTATACTGTCATGCCGAATGATGTGGGTAAGACAATATCTCCGTACCCAGTATCACTGTGATGATTTAAAGCTTCTTCCCTGAATATACTCATAGTTATAAAACACTCTGAATATTTAATAATATAACAAATGCATTCATACTTGAATGTATTAATATAGGGTAGAAAAGAGATCTACTTTTTATTTTAACAGCAAATAATAACATCGATACAACAAAAAGAATCATCTGATCCAGCATATTGTAATACTGCCCATGCATTAGACAAAAAAACAAAGAAGTTATTACACACGGAATGACCAGGTTTTTTCTGTAAATTGAGCATGCAACCTCGAAGGCACAGCCTCTGTAGATGATCTCCTCATAATAGGGAACTACTAATGTCATTACTATAACCGTTATCCAGTTTATCTGTGATGGTTCGTAATGGTATAAATAGTTTCTGTAGCAATAAACAGTAAGTTGTATAAAAATAATTATGAGGAATGAAAATACTGAAAATTTAACTGAAGCCGGACTTCCACTCATTTTTATTATACATCCAGGAATCTTTTTCAGATAAAAAAAATAAACGAAAGTTGAAATTAGAATTTCGGTAATAAATATAATAGTAAAAGCAGTATCCAGTCCGACATAGCGCAGCATAAAAGCCGGGGATAGGGTTACAACGGTTGATATAACAACCACTATAAGAAAAACGATAGCACTTTGTTTACTATATATAACTTGGCCCGTACGCTCATTCATTACAAGGCGTCACTTTATGAAAGTTTTTATTTTTGCTAAAATCATATCTGTAAATTTAGCAGTGGAAAACAGAGTAATCAATGTAATTACTATCTTTGAAAACTCCTCAGGTAAGGAAAACCAGGATAGGTCAATAATGGAGGAGCCACTTAATAGCGCAAAACCCAGTAATAAACTTAATATAAAAGACAATATTTTAATAACCATTGCAGCATCCTCCGTTGATACTTACTTATCGGCTACAAGTACCGCCGATGTCACCTCCTGAACAATGACTGGAACCGGCTGTATTTCCTCCCCCGTTACCATTTCCACCACCGGAGAGACACTGGCCGGTAACTGCTCCACCAATAGTTCCTCTTGCCATTCCAACAAGGCCACCTTTGATTGCACCACCGACCATCCCACTAAACACAGCATCACCACACCTAGATGTGTCCGGATCACTGTAAATATGTGTCGGTGCATTCCGTCCCAGCGTGTTACGTGCTCCAGTTTCAGAGTGACTGTTGAAGTTATGTTCATGGTCACCAGAGTTTCCACCACCGCTAACTAGTTCTATTTCACTTAAAGTTAATTCTTTGATATTTGACATAAAAATCCCTCTTTTACATTTTAACATAAAGTGCGATTGCACTATCACACGACAGAAATGTATGGATAAAGTGAATTTATGTAAATAAATGTAAACGCAACCTATTGACTGATTGAATTGAGTTTGCTTTTTATTGCTTATTGATTTTATTCACTGGCATATCTCGATAAGATGCTTGTATCCGACAGGCCTGTGAAGAGCTGTAGCCAGTTGCTTCAGCTGTTTCCCGGATATTCAAGTTTTATACTTGTTGATAGTATCGGGGTCTGAAGTTCAACCGTACGCTAAGTACGTTTTTTGAAGGGTATCAAGTTAAATATCCAAATCAGACTGATTGAAACTCATCATCCCCCTCCTTTACTTCGTTTAGATCAACTAAAAAGACAAGACCTCGAGCGAAGCGAGTTTCGTCAAGCGAAGCGAAGACGGATAGCTAAGCTGGTTAAAAAGCATACGGATATGTCTACTTTTCTCTATATATAAAATATAAAAATATAATAGTAGACATTAGACACTCACTACGTTCGAGTCCCTCGCTTCGCTCGGAATTTTGAAGAAATGTATGAATCTATAAGCAAAGCAACTATCGTTGAACTATCAAGCAACTGACCGAAGCCAAAGTTAATCAGGTTCAAATCATGCCTTAAAACGCTCTGAGCTAAGCTGTAATCGATTTTTATGATATTGGTAATACAATTGCATGTCTTGTAAAGAAAAACGCTCTACGGGCTTCCTGTGCGATATTTACGAATTCAGTGCTTTACTACTCAATTTTGATGTTGAATACAAGCGCGTTCCCTTCCCTGTTTGCGACTTCCCTCGTTCTTTTGCCAGATAAGAAAGCCAGAATACCGGGTCATCAAGTGATTCATGAGCATCTCCATGAATGACGTAGTGCTCGGGATAGTCTTTAGTGGCTTTAGACAAGTTTACCAGCGTTGCTTTACCACCTGTCAGTTTCATCCAGATTTCCGTAATAATACCAGCGATCCCTCTTTCAGGAGTTCCAAACCACCTTACCGAACGATGTGGAAGTGCAATCCAGCAATGGTAATGGGGCTGTGAAGCCTTTTCCTGTTCGCAAACCCAACCGTAAGCAAAATCGATAATAGGTTCCGATAAACCGTTGTTCCCTGACTCCAGGCGGGCACGTAATCGTTTGAACAGTTTGCGTATGTATTCGTTAGAGCGAAAAGGTTGAGCCAATCGAAGACTGTATCCTCTTTGAAATTGGGGAGCACAGCAATGAAACGATACAGGAAAACCAATGTGTGAGATCTGGAAGGATGATGAATCACGAACGAAGAACATTACAGCTTTAAACAAATACAATTAACGTATATTCAGATCACTGTCTTTTACCTTACCAAATCTACCGACCTAATTATTACCGACGAGTCGCGTAGCGACGAAGTTTCACGAGGCGAAGCCGAAGTGACACACAGCATTTTTGAATGTTAACAGTAGGACTATCACTTGTTCGCTTCGCTCACTGCGTGATACTTCGTCGCTACGCGACTCGTAGTAGTTATATTATGTTATTAAAAGTTCTGATTAGGCTGATCCCTGTCATCCGTTCGCTACGCTCACGTCTGAACTCGCTTCGCTCGAGTTCTTTCAGAATTATTGCTTGGGTATGATTTCAACGAGGCGCAGCCGAAGTTGCTATATATTATAATGCAAAATTAAAACATTAAAAAACAATAACATACAAAAATAGATGTCCTTTGCATGTCTCATTCAAGGGTTTTAACGCAAATAAAAAAACATATATATCAATAAGTTATAAATGCATGTCTTTATATGTCACGACTTATGGGACATACAAATTTTGATTGTCCGTGAAAGATGATAAATAATGGCATCAACAACAAATCCAAGTGGATGTAACCATGAAATTGTACTTTACAATCTTTCCCAAAAGAACAGAAAGCGAATCTTATTTTCTTCGCGATTCCAACGTAAAACTGAACCGGGTTGACAATAAAGAAGTTGATTTACATCTCGATTTTGAGCGTTCTTTCTCAACCATAGCCCAAAGACGGGGACTCGATAAAAGCGAAGTAGATCGAGTTAGAAAGATTAAACAACGTCTTCCTCAGCACAAACACATAGGCGTTGCTCGCCTGAGCATAACTATATTAAAAAATCGCCAATCAGCGTTGTGTTATCTTTTCGTCTGTGAAGGCAACGTAGCATACCTGTCAGCACCTGAAATGGTTTTCTGTGGCGATTCTATGTTCATAAGCTCAACAAAAAGATGCTCGGTTTATGAAACGACCTACAAGGCCACCAAACCCGATTCGAAGCATAGTTACGTTAACTTGCGTTTTGATTCTGAATATAAACTTGTCACGAAAAGACGTGGGCCATCGAAGATTGAGAAATCGTCGCTAACTGCAGCTTCCGACGCCTCCTTATTAGAGGAAGTTAAAACTTTGCGCAAAGAAAATGAGAGGTTAAAAAAACAAAACAATGTCACATAAAATTATAGGTGGACGCCGTTCTCATCCGAAGGCGCTGTTGCCTCTTCCAACTGTATAAGGTAAATCATAGCCTCATCGCGGTTCGTAGCACACATTTCTATTGATGGTTTAAGACTAATGCATATTTTTGGGCGTAGGGGCGACCCAAAGATGCTACACAGGTTATCTTCAGATAACTGAACACATCTTACATTAGCAGGCTTACCCTGCGACATTCCTGGGATTGGGCTTGAAATCGATGGGGCAGTACAACAAGCCCCACAATCGGTACGACATTTCATTACTGATTCCTTGCTCATCGTCCATTGGTCATTGACAGTAACAGAATGTCTTACTGGCTGATAGTTTGCCGTATATGTCCACATTTTAAAGTAATGTGACTATTCATTTTCAATGTATTGAAAATATGGGAATAGAAGCATAAATACCCCCATATGCTTTTCTTAACCTCTTCATTTTTTCAGTGTAAAATCTTGCTCAGATGCATTTTCATGCAACTTATTACA
This sequence comes from Enterobacter cloacae complex sp. 2024EL-00711, assembly GCF_047529885.1. NCBI lineage: Bacteria > Pseudomonadati > Pseudomonadota > Gammaproteobacteria > Enterobacterales > Enterobacteriaceae > Enterobacter > Enterobacter cloacae complex sp. 2024EL-00711. Next base: position 169,887 of record NZ_JBLIZC010000002.1, on the reverse strand, counting down.
AGGAGTTACTATGAGCTTTTATGTTAAGAAGAGCATTCGCGTTGGACCGATGAGATTCAACCTATCCAAATCAGGAGTCGGTGCATCTATTGGTATAAAAGGGCTGAGGTTTGGTACTGGCCCAAGAGGAAATTACATCCACATCGGCGCTGGCGGGGTCTATTATCGTGCTTCGCTTTCACCAAGCCTGGTCCCACAGAACAGAAAGAAGGTTCAACATTTACCAGACGACTCCCCAATAGAACATGCCACTACACATGCACCTCTTGAGGAAATCGAGTCATCCCATATCTCGGAAATCGTTGATTCAAGTTCCCGAGAACTACTTGAAGAGTTGAACAACAAACGTAAGAAGTCACAAATATGGCCCTTGGTCATGTGCCTTTCGATTGCGCTGTTACTTTACGGTTTTTCACAGGCATGGCCTGAGTGGTGCATCGCTATAGGATTTATCGCAGGGGTAGCAATCTCTGTTTTTGCTTACATGTACGATCAGCTAAGAAAGACTACTGTGCTTTTTTATGACTTTGATGATCAAATGATGGCATGTTACCAGCAACTTCATGATAGTGGAGCAAAGCTCGCAAGCTGCTCAAAAGTATGGCATATAGAGGCTTCTGGAGCCGTTTATGACCCCAAGTATCATGCCGGAGCTGGTAACTTACTACGCAGAAAAGTAACCTCTATCAGCAAATCAAAGCCTCCCTTTGTTAAAACAAATATTGAGACGATTGCTATCAATGTCGGTCGCCAAACATTACATTTTTTTCCAGACAGAGTACTCGTTTATGACCGTGAAGGTGTAGGCGCTGTTGGTTATAACCAGCTATTCGTTAATGTTGGTGATAGCCGATTCATTGAAAGCGAAGGTGTACCTGGAGATGCCATAGTCGTTGGCAGGACATGGAAGTATGTGAACAAGTCTGGAGGCCCAGACAGAAGATTTAAAGACAATTCAGAACTTCCTATATGTCTGTATGAAAACCTTTCGTTTACAAGTCATTCTGGACTAAATGAGTTATTACAACTGTCTAAAACTGGCTATGGAGAAAGCTTTTCACATTCAATCGAAACTCTTAGCAAAAAAGTCATTTCTGCTTAGCTTTGTCATTTTTATACTGCGAATAATTGACCATTAGGCTTGCCGTCCGGCATGCCAGGAATGGGGCTTGAAATGGACGGTGCGGTACAACACGCGCCACAATCGGGACGACAATCCATACAGGCTCTCTTTCGCTGAAGAACGCCCGCGCAGTCGGGCATTGCGCGCACAGTAACACCTTTTGTGTATTGATAGCAAAAGCCACGAATTCCGCTTGCCTGAAAGGCCGAGCACGAGTAATTTGGCGCGATATTTTTTACCACCCGTAAACAGGATTACTGCAATGCCAAGAGCGAACGAAATTAAGAAAGGTATGGTACTGAATTACAACGGCAAGCTGCTGATTGTGAAAGATATCGATATTCAGGCCCCGAGCGCCCGTGGTGCAGCAACGCTGTACAAAATGCGTTTCGCCGATGTGCGTACCGGTCTGAAAGTGGAAGAACGTTTTAAAGGTGACGATATCGTTGATACCGTGACCCTGACCCGCCGCTATGTTGATTTTTCCTACATTGATGGCAACGAATACGTGTTCATGGATAAAGAAGATTACACCCCGTATATCTTCACCAAAGATCAGATTGAAGAAGAACTCCTCTTTATTCCTGAAGGCGGGATGCCTGACATGCAGGTTCTGACCTGGGATGGCGTGCTGCTGGCGCTGGAGTTGCCGCAGACCGTGGATCTGGAAATCGTGGAAACGGCTCCGGGCATCAAAGGTGCATCCGCAAGTGCCCGCAACAAACCAGCAACCCTGACGACCGGTCTGGTGGTGCAGGTGCCAGAATACCTCTCCGCGGGCGAGAAAATCCGCATCCATATCGAAGAAAAACGCTATATGGGTCGCGCAGACTAATGCGATATTCGCCCGGTGGCACAACGCCACCGGGCAACAGACGTTACAGCAGTTCCGGGTATTTCGTCATCTTCAGCGCCAGCTCAACGCCCCGCACTTCCGCCATGCCTTTCAGACGACCAATCGCCGAATAACCTGGGTTCGTTTTCTTACGCAGATCGTCCAGCATCTGGTGACCATGATCGGGACGGAACGGGATAGGACGAACGTCACCCGCGTGCTTACGACGTACCTCTTCCGCCAGAATCGCATCCACTACCGCCACCATATTCACATCGCCGCCCAGGTGCGCTGCTTCATGGAAGGTTTTTGGATTATCCTCACGACAGGTCGCACGCAGATGCGTGAAGTGAATACGATCGCCGAAGGTTTCAATCATCTGCACCAGATCGTTATCCGCACGCACGCCGTAAGAGCCGGTACACATGGTGAATCCGTTATAGATACTGTCCACGGTCTCTTTCAGCCACTGCATATCTTCAATCGTGGACACGATGCGCGGTAAACCGAGAATAGGACGCGGAGGATCGTCCGGGTGCACAGCCAGGCGTACGCCCGCTTCTTCCGCTACCGGTACGATAGCGCGCAGGAAAAACGCCATGTTTTCACGCAGCTGGTTTTTATCAATATTCCCGTATTCCGCCAGTCGCGCGCGGAACTGATCCAGCGTATAGCCCTCTTCAGCGCCCGGCAGGCCAGCAATAATATTGCGGGTCAGCTTTTCAATCTCGGCGTCACTGGCTGCGTTAAACCACGCGAGCGCCTGCTGCTGCTCTTCAGCCGTGTAATCGGCTTCTGCACCAGGACGTTTCAGGATGTGCAGCTCAAATGCGGCAAAGGCAATCTGATCGAAACGTAATGCTTTTGAACCGTCCGGCAACGTGTACTCAAGATCGGTGCGCGTCCAGTCAAGAATGGGCATGAAGTTATAGCAAACAGTATCAATACCGCAGGCCGCCAGGTGACGAATGCTCTGCTGGTAGTTGGCAATCCAGGTCTGATAATCACCTGAATGGGTTTTGATATCTTCGTGAACCGGGATGCTTTCCACCACAGACCAGGTCAGGCCTTTTTCCGCCAGCAGCGCCTGACGCTTTTTGATTTCTTCAATCGGCCATACCTGACCATTAGGAATGTGATGCAGCGCCGTCACGACACCCGTTGCGCCAGCCTGACGCACATCATCAAGAGAAACCGGATCGTTCGGCCCGTACCAACGCCAGGTCTGTTCCATTGCCTCACCTCTAAAGTTGTTATACCAATATGGATGACTACGATGACGACTACCATACATGTTTGCCATAAAGGGTCAACACACCGCCACACATTGATTGATCAAACTCACACTTCGGGGATATTTACGGCTCACCAATTTTATTTGCTGTCATATAACTTTACACTGGCGTTGTTAATTAATGGTTAATCAGGTGTGTATTTCATGAAGACAATTGCCTCCACCTCGCTTCCTGCCCATGTCCAGCTCCCTCGCTACGATCGTAAGCAGTTACGCTCTTGCATCGTCCATTTTGGCTTCGGCGCATTTCACCGCGCGCATCAGGCCTTGTTAACAAACCGGGTGCTGAATGAGAAAGGCGGCGACTGGGGTATTTGTGAGATTAGCCTCTTCAGCGGCGACGTGCTGATGAGCCAGTTGCGCGCACAGGATCATCTCTTCACCGTGCTGGAAAAAGGGGCGGAGGGAAACCAGCCGATTATCGTCGGTGCCGTCCATGAATGTCTGAACGCAAAACTGGATTCTCTGCCTGCCATCATTGAGAAATTTTGTGAACCTCAGGTCGCCATTGTGTCGCTCACCATCACAGAGAAAGGTTATTGCATCGATCCCGCCACCGGTAATCTGGATTTGCACAACTCCCGGATCGTTCACGATCTGGAGACCCCGTCTGAACCGCACTCCGCGCCAGGGATCCTGGTCGAGGCGCTCCACCGCCGCCGTGAACGCGGTTTGTCCGCTTTTACCGTCCTCTCCTGCGACAACATCCCTGATAACGGCCATGTGGTGAAAAACGCGGTATTAGGGATGGCCCAGAAACGCGACCCGGCGCTGGCAGAGTGGATTGATTCACATGTGAGCTTTCCGGGGACCATGGTCGACAGAATTGTTCCCGCCGCGACCGAGGCGTCGCTGGCAGAAATCACGCAAGAGCTTGGAGTAGAAGATCCTTGTGCCATCAGCTGCGAACCGTTTATTCAGTGGGTAGTGGAAGATAACTTTGTTGCCGGACGCCCGGCATGGGAAGTGGCTGGCGTACAAATGGTGCAGGACGTTCTGCCGTGGGAACAGATGAAATTGCGCATGCTCAACGGCAGCCACTCTTTCCTCGCGTATCTGGGCTACCTCGCCGGGTATGCACACATCAACGAATGTATGGAAGACACCGCTTTTCGCGAAGCCGCACGTCGGTTAATGCTGAATGAGCAGGCTCCTACGCTGCGTATTAAGGATGTCGACCTCACGGCTTATGCCGATAGCCTGCTTGAACGCTTTGCCAATCCGGCACTGCAGCACCGGACCTGGCAAATTGCGATGGACGGAAGCCAGAAATTGCCGCAACGCATGCTGGATGGGATCCGCATCCATCTTGAACGTAAAACCGCGTGGCCGCTGCTGGCCCTGGGCGTTGCAGGCTGGATCCGCTACGTCAGCGGTACCGACGAGCGTGGCGACGCGATTGATGTGCGCGATCCGCTGAGTGATAAAATCCGCACCCTTGTTGCAGCCAGCAGCGACGCTGAGCGCGTCAACGCCCTGCTGGGGCTGAGTGAAATCTTTGGTCACGATCTCGCACAAAATAGCCTATTCGTGGAGGCCATCAGCCAGGCCTATCAGCGCATCGCCCGCCATGGCGCGCGTCAGGCTGTTATCGAAACGTTAAATATTTAGCGATTATTGCGCTTAAGGCGAACGGCGATTGCCTCCGTTCGCCCTCCCCCTTCTCATTGCGCCCGTTTTTCGCCAGGATGATGGATAATTGTTATAGCATCACAATTATCGACTGGAGCGCACGTGACCAAAACCAACCTCATTACCGGTTTTCTCGGCAGCGGTAAAACCACCTCAATTCTCCACCTGCTGGCCAATAAGGATCCGGCAGAAAAATGGGCCGTACTGGTCAATGAATTTGGCGAAGTGGGTATTGATGGCGCATTACTGGCAGACAGCGGCGCGATGATCAAAGAGATCCCCGGAGGCTGCATGTGCTGCGTAAATGGTCTGCCGATGCAGGTCGGGCTGAATACGCTGCTGCGTCAGGGCAAACCAGACCGTCTGCTGATTGAACCGACCGGGCTGGGTCATCCGAAGCAAATTCTCGATTTACTGACCGCGCCGGTCTACGAGCCGTGGATCGATCTGCGTGCCACGCTGTGCCTGCTGGACCCCCGTCAGCTGCTGGATGAAAAAGCCGTGACCAACGAGAACTTCCGCGACCAGCTCGCCTCGGCAGATATTATCGTCGCCAATAAAGAGGATCGCGCAACGGCGGAAAGCCAGTCCGCGCTGGAGACATGGTGGCAGCACTTCGGTGGCAACCGTCAGCGGGTGCAGACCACCCAGGGGAAAATTGATAACGCCCTGCTTGACCTGCCTCGCCTGAACCTGGCGGCGCTCCCGGCAAGCGCGGAACACGCCCACAGCCATCCGCAAAAACAGGGTCTGGCTGCCCTGAGTCTGCCGGAACACCAGCGCTGGCGTCGTAACCTTAACAGCGGCCAGGGCTATCAGGCCTGCGGATGGATTTTCGATGCGGATACCGTATTCGACACCATCGGCATACTCGAATGGGCCAGACTGGCTCCGGTCGATCGTGTTAAAGGGATCATGCGCACCCCGGACGGGCTGGTGCGGATCAACCGTCAGGGCGAAGATTTCTTTATCGAAACGCAAAATGTGGCGCCACCTGATAGTCGAATAGAGTTAATTAGTGCGGTTAACGCCGACTGGAATGCCCTGCAGTCCAGCCTGTTGAAGCTTCGTTTAAGTTTGGGCGGCTAACGTTGCCCCAGATTTCACTCTATGCTGAATGTTATGACGACTCGACTTCCCCTGATATTACTGCTTAATGTCGCCGGTCTGGCGCTCTTTTTCTCCTGGTATATCCCGGCGAATCATGGTGTCTGGTTTCCGCTGGATTCTGCCATTTTTCACTTCTTCAACCAGGAGCTGGTGAAGAGCGAAGCCTTCCTGTGGCTGGTTGCTATCACGAATAACCGCGCCTTTGACGGCTGCTCGCTGCTGGCGATGGGCGGCCTGATGCTCTCTTTCTGGCTGAAAGAGGACAAAACAGGACGCCGCCGTATTCTGATTATTGGTTTGATGATGTTGCTGCTTGCAGTGGTAATTAACCAGCTGGCAACGGCCATTATTCCGGTTAAGCGTTCCAGCCCAACGCTGTTCTTCCCCGATATTTATCGCGTCAGCGAGCTGCTGCATATTCCAACGAAAGATGCGTCGAAGGCCAGTTTCCCGGGCGATCACGGAATGATGCTGCTTATTTTTTCCGGCGTGATGCTCCGCTATTTCGGCCGAAAAGCCTTTGCGATAGCCCTGATTATTTTTGTGGTTTTTGCCTTCCCACGGGTAATGATTGGCGCTCACTGGTTCACTGATATTGCAGTCGGTTCGCTCTCTTCTGTGCTGGTTGCGCTGCCGTGGTGTCTGATGACACCGCTGAGCGACAAGATAATAGCCGTGTTCGATCGCTACCTCCCCGGCAAAACGCAACAAATCAGAAACCAATAATTAACCTTAATTAACACTATGCATCAGGGATCGTTTTGATCCTTGATGCACTTTTCTCCCCTTTCCCCCCCTCCCGTCATCATTTCGTCACAATATTCGTGATAAAAATGAATGTGTTGCACGGTTTTTAACCTTGATCGTGCGCTTTTTGAACAATTATCAATTTTTACTTTCTGTATCACAATTTCTTATAAAAAAAAGGCTTTTTTTGCTCGCAATACCCCAGGCAATCGGTTAATCTCGAACTCGTTTTGCCCCATAGAGATAATTATTTCGCTGGTGAATAAATTTGTGCGCTACGCCACAAATGTGATCAGAAAGAATTGTCTCATTGTGAACAGATAATTAGTCTCGTCACGTTTGGCATTTTTTATAACGATATTTGTCGTTAAGGACTTCAAGGGATAATAAACAAAATGGTCAAATCTCAACCGATTTTGAGATATATCTTACGGGGGATCCCGGCGATAGCAGTGGCGGTACTGTTATCTGCATGTAGTACATCGAACACCGCAAAGAATATGCATCCTGAGACGCGTGTTGTGGGAATGGAAGATTCCTCGTCACTGCAAGCCTCTCAGGATGAATTTGAAAATATGGTACGTAATCTGGACGTGAAGTCCCGTATTATGGACCAGTATGCTGACTGGAAAGGCGTGCGTTATCGTCTTGGCGGCAGCACCAAAAAAGGCATTGATTGTTCCGGTTTCGTACAGCGTACTTTCCGTGAGCAGTTTGGGTTAGATCTTCCGCGTTCAACTTACGAACAGCAGGAGATGGGCAAGTCGATTTCACGCACTAAACTGCGCACCGGGGATTTAGTCCTGTTCCGTGCGGGTTCGACAGGTCGACATGTTGGCATTTACATTGGCAATGACCAGTTTGTACATGCCTCCACCAGCAGCGGTGTGACCATTTCCAGCATGAACGAACCTTACTGGAAGAAGCGCTATAACGAAGCGCGCCGCGTACTGACCCGCAGTTAAAATAATCATTGTATCGTTGGTTATCCCTTGGCCGGCGATATGATAAAAAAAAGCACTGCTTCGGCGGTGTTTTTTTTTGCCCGTTACACTGAATACATTCAGCGGCAATCCAGGAACCACGACGTCTATGTTCACCCGCTACTTCTCCAGTAATCGCAAGATACTTTTCCTCAGCCTTATCACCGGCCTGATCACAGCCCTGCTCCTGGGTTCATTGCAATTTTTCTGGAGCTACCACAAGCGGGAAGTCAGATTCGACACCCTGATTGACGACGTGAGCATCTACATGGAAAGCTACTTCGATGAGTTAAAAAGCTCTATCGATCTCCTTCAGCCGCTCACGCTGAACAGCTGCCACGACGTCAACGCTGAGCTGACCTCTCGCGCGGCCTTTAGCCTTAACGTGCGCGCCTTTTTGCTGGTCAGGGATAAACTGGCGTACTGCTCTTCAGCCACCGGTCCGATGAACGTCCCGATGGAAGAACTGATACCCGAGCTGCACATCGATAAACAAATTGATATGGCGTTACTGCCGGGCACACCGATGATGCCGCACAGACCCGCGATTGCCATCTGGTATCGAAATCCGCTGGTGAAGAACGGCGGCGTGTTTACTTCGGTAAACATCAACCTGACTCCGTACATGCTTTATACCGCACGCCAGAACGAGTTCGCGGGCATTGCCATCATCATTGGCGACAATGCGTTGTCGACCAGGTCCGCCACACTGGTTAAGGCACAGGATTTACATGAAACGCCGGCACGCACCGCGACCCTAAAAGAGGTTCCGCTGACGATCAAACTGTACGCCGAAGAGTGGACGAGCGATGAAATCCTGTTCGCGGTGTTCTTTGGACTGGTCTGCGGGATTGCGGCCGGCTCGCTTAATTTCTATATCCTCACCACGCGTCTTAACCCAGGCAAAGAGATCCTGAGCGCCATTAAACGTGGCCAGTTTTATGTGGTGTATCAGCCTGTTGTGGATGCAGAGACGCTGCAAATGCGCGGTGTCGAAGTCCTGATGCGCTGGAAACACCCGACGATGGGGGAAATTCCGCCTGATGCCTTTATCAACTTCGCCGAAGCGCAGAAGCTGATTGTGCCGCTGACGCTGCATCTTTTTGACCTCATCATCCGCGACGCGCCGGTATTACAGACCCTTCTGCCACCGGGCGCAAAACTGGGCATTAACATTGCGCCGGGGCATCTGCATGCGGAAAGCTTCAAAGAGGATATGCGCACTTTCCTGGACTTAATGCCGCCGGATCATTTCCAGATCGTGCTGGAAATCACCGAGCGCGACATGGTTAACCATCGGGAAGCCAACAATCTTTTCGAATGGCTGCACAATGAAGGCTTTGAAATTGCGATTGATGATTTTGGTACCGGCCACAGTGCGCTGATTTACCTTGAGCGTTTCACCATGGATTACATCAAAATTGACCGGGGTTTTGTCAACGCGATTGGGACGGAAACCGTGACCTCCCCGGTGCTTGATGCCGTACTCACCCTGGCAAGGCGACTGAATATGTCGACCGTCGCCGAAGGGGTGGAAACGCCGGAGCAGGCAGCCTGGCTGCGCGAACATGGCGTTGTTTTCCTTCAGGGTTACTGGATTAGCCGCCCAATGCCGCTGGAGCAGTTCCGCCAATGGCAGCCTGAACGTTGAATGATTTCACATTGCCCGTGACGTCACTTATTATTCAGCTTAACTGAGCCGGTTAGTCGAAAGGGAGCCGCCGCGAGATGCTTATGCGCTTTATGTTGCTGCTGTTGGCATTAACGAGCCTGTCCAGCCAGGCGCAAACCATCAAAGAGAACATCGCGTTCTCCGTGATTGGTGAGCCAAAGTACGCGGTCAATTTTACGCACTTTGATTACGTCAATCCTGCCGCGCCAAAAGGCGGAAACGTGACCCTCTCCGCCACGGGGACGTTCGACAACTTCAACCGTTTCGCCCTGCGCGGCGTGGCGGCAGCGCGAACAGAATCGCTCTACGATACGCTGTTTGTTACGTCTGATGATGAACCCGGCAGTTACTACCCGCTGATTGCCGACAACGTGCGTTACGGGGATAACTTTGCGTGGGCGGAAATTTCGATTAACCCACGGGCGCGTTTTCACGATGGGACGCCGGTCAAAGCCAGCGACATTGCCTTCACATTTCACAAATTTATGACTGAGGGCGTTCCCCAGTTCCGCATTGTCTACAAAGGCGTGACGGTCAAAGCCATTGCCCCGCTCACGGTGCGTATTGAGCTGAGTGAGCCGAATAAAGAGAACATGCTCAGCCTGTTCTCCCTGCCCGTGATGCCTGAATCGTTCTGGAAAGATCACAAACTTAGCGACCCGCTCTCCACGCCCCCGCTGGCGGGTGGCCCTTACCGCATCACCGACTGGCGCATGGGGCAGTATGTTGTCTATTCCCGGGTCAAAGACTACTGGGCGGCAAACCTGCCGGTAAACCGGGGCCGCTGGAATTTCGATACCCTTCGCTACGATTACTACCTTGACGATAACGTGGCATTTGAAGCATTCAAAGCCGGTGCGTTCGATATGCGCGTGGAGAGCAGCGCTAAAAACTGGGCGACACGGTATATCGGCAAAAACTTCGCTAACGGGTATATCGTTAAAGACGAGCATAAAAACGCGTCCGCTCAGGATACGCGCTGGCTGGCGTTTAATATCCAGCGTCCGGTATTTACTGACCGCCGGGTGCGGGAAGCCATTACCCTGGCCTTTGATTTTGAATGGATGAACAAAGCGCTATTTTACGGCGCTTACAGCCGGGCAAATAGCTATTTCCAGAACACTGAATATGCCGCACGCGATTACCCAAAAGCGGACGAACTTGTCCTGCTGGCACCGCTGAAAGCAGAACTGCCACCGGAGGTGTTCACGACGGTATTTCAGCCTCCGGCGTCAAAGGGCGACGGCTACGATCGCGACAACCTGCTTAAAGCCAGTAAACTGCTGGATGACGCAGGCTGGCCACTGAAGAATCAAAAACGCGTCGATTCCAGAACGGGCAAACCGTTAAGCTTTGAGCTGCTGCTTGCGTCCGGAAGCAACGATCAGTGGGTGCTGCCGTTTAAGCACAATCTTGAACGGCTGGGGATTACCATGAACATTCGCCAGGTCGACAACGCGCAGCTCACCAACCGCAAACGCAGCCGTGATTACGACATGATGCAAACTCTGTGGCCCGCGCAGCCGTGGCCCAGTTCGGATCTGCAAATCTCCTGGGCATCCAGCTATATCGACTCCTCCTACAATGCGCCGGGGGTGAAAAGCCCGGCGATTGATGCCTTGATTGCGAAAATTGTGGCGGCGCAGGGTGATAAAGAAAAACTCCTGCCGCTGGGACACGCCCTCGACAGGGTCTTAACCTGGAATTACTACATGCTGCCAATGTGGTATATGGGCGAAGACCGGCTTGCGCGCTGGGACAAGTTCTCCGAGCCTGCCGTACGCCCTGTCTATTCACTGGGCTTCGACACCTGGTGGTATGACGTTAACAAAGCCGCCAGACTTCCCGCTGAGCGGCGATAAGGAATCATCATGGGTGCGTATCTGATCCGCCGTCTCCTGCTGATTATCCCGACCCTCTGGGCAATCATCACGATTAACTTTTTTATTGTGCAAATCGCGCCCGGCGGCCCGGTCGACCAGGCTATTGCAGCCATTGAATTTGGCAACAGCGGCGGCATGCCTGGCGGCGGTGGCGAAGGAATGGGCGCGAGCCATGCCCGCACCGGCCTGGGAAATATCAGTGAAAGCCATTATCGCGGCGGACGTGGCCTGGATCCGGAAGTCATCGCCGAGATCACCCATCGTTATGGCTTCGACAAACCGCTTCACGAGCGGTATTTCAACATGCTCTGGGACTACCTCCGCTTTGATTTTGGCGACAGCCTGTTTCGCAGCGCGTCAGTTTTAACATTGATTAAGCAAAGTCTGCCGGTGTCGATTACCCTGGGGCTGTGGGGAACGTTGATTATTTATCTCGTCTCTATTCCCCTGGGGATCCGTAAAGCGGTTCACAATGGCAGCCGCTTCGATGTCTGGAGCAGCACGTTTATCATCATCGGCTATGCCATTCCGGCGTTTCTGTTTGCCGTTCTGTTGATTGTCTTTTTTGCCGGTGGCAGCTATTTCGATATCTTTCCGCTGCGGGGGCTGGTGTCAGCGGATTTCAGCACCCTGCCCTGGTACAAGAAGATCACCGATTATTTCTGGCACATCACGCTGCCGGTGCTTGCGACCGTCATTGGCGGCTTTGCGGCCCTGACCATGTTGACCAAAAACGCCTTTCTCGATGAAATCCGTAAACAGTACGTTGTGACTGCCCGTGCGAAGGGCGTCGGCGAAAAGCAGATCATGTGGAAACATGTCTTTCGCAACGCCATGCTGCTGGTGATTGCCGGATTTCCTGCCACGTTCATCAGTATGTTTTTTACCGGCTCGCTGCTGATAGAGGTGATGTTCTCCCTCAACGGACTGGGCTTGCTGGGATATGAAGCCACCGTGTCGCGCGATTATCCGGTCATGTTTGGCACACTTTATATCTTCACCCTGATTGGCCTGCTGCTGAATATCATCAGCGATATCAGCTATACGCTGGTTGATCCCCGAATTGATTTTGAGGGCCGCTGATGCCGCGTTTAAGCCCCGTCAACCAGGCCCGATGGGCCCGTTTTCGCCACAACCGCCGCGGCTACTGGTCGCTGTGGATCTTTGCCGTCCTGTTTGTCTTAAGCATGTGTTCGGAATTGATTGCCAACGATAAACCGCTGCTGGTGCACTTTAACGACCGCTGGTATGTGCCCGTTCTCACCCAATACAGCGAAAGCGATTTTGGTGGCCCGTTTGCGACGCCCGCTGAATATCAGGATCCGTGGCTTCGCCAGCAAATTGAACAGCACGGCTGGGCACTCTGGGCGCCGGTGCGTTTTGGCGCAAACAGCATTAACTTTGCGACCACCACCCCCTTCCCTTCCCCGCCTTCCGCGCAAAACTGGCTGGGAACGGATGCCAACGGTGGCGATGTGCTGGCACGCATCCTCTACGGCACGCGGATCTCGATCCTCTTTGGGCTGATGCTGACCGTCTTTTCCAGCGTGATGGGTGTGGTAGCAGGTGCCGTTCAGGGCTACTACGGCGGGAAAATCGACCTGTGGGGCCAACGTTTTATTGAAGTCTGGTCAGGCATGCCGACGCTGTTTCTGATCATTCTGCTTTCAAGCGTGGTACAGCCAAACTTCTGGTGGCTGTTAGGCATTACCGTCATCTTCGGCTGGATGGCGCTGGTAGGCGTGGTGCGGGCGGAATTCCTGCGCACCCGTAATTACGATTACATTCGCGCTGCCCAGGTGCTGGGGGTGAGCGACCGCGGGATCATTTTCCGCCATATGCTTCCTAACGCCGTGGTAGCGACCCTCACTTTCCTGCCGTTTATTCTGTGCAGTTCCATCACTACCCTCACCTCGCTTGATTTCCTTGGCTTCGGGCTCCCTCTCGGTTCCCCGTCGCTCGGCGAGCTACTGCTGCAGGGCAAGAACAACCTGCAGGCACCGTGGTTAGGCATCACCGCCTTTCTTGCCGTGGCCGTGCTGCTTTCACTGCTGATTTTTATTGGCGAAGCCGTGCGCGATGCTTTTGATCCCAACAAGGCGGTATAAGATGACGCAGCCCCTTCTCAGTATTGATAACCTGTCGATTGCCTTTTCAAAACAGGGTGAGGCGCGTACCGTGGTCACGGAGTTGTCGCTGCAGATCCAGCGCGGCGAAACGCTGGCGCTGGTAGGCGAGTCAGGCTCTGGCAAGAGCGTATCGGCACTGTCGATCCTGCGCCTGCTTCCGTCTCCGCCCGTCAGCTATCCGCAAGGCGACATTCTGTTTCACGGTCACTCGCTGCTGCATGCTGATGAAAAAACCCTGCGCGGGATTCGCGGCAATAACATTGCCATGATTTTCCAGGAGCCGATGGTCTCTCTTAACCCGCTGCACACGCTGGAAAAACAGCTCTATGAAGTGCTGTCCCTGCACCGGGGCATGCGCAAAGAGGCGGCGCGGGGGGAGATTCTGGATTGTCTTGAACGAACCGGCATTCGCAATGCCGCAAAACGGCTGAACGATTTTCCCCATCAGCTTTCCGGCGGCGAACGTCAGCGGGTGATGATTGCGATGGCCCTGCTCACGCGACCCGAACTGTTGATTGCCGATGAGCCCACCACCGCGCTGGACGTGACGGTGCAGGCGCAAATTCTGCGGCTGCTGCGGGAGCTGCGTGACGAACTGAACATGAGCCTGCTGTTTATCACCCATAACCTCAGCATTGTGAGAAAGCTCGCCGACAGCGTCGCCGTGATGCAAAACGGACGCTGCGTCGAGCAGAACACCGCAGCCACCCTGCTGAAAGCGCCTCAGCACCCCTATACGCAGCGTCTGCTTGATAGCGAGCCCACGGGTGACCCGGTTCCCCTGCCGGCTGACAGCGCGCCGTTGCTGCGCGTTGAGGGGCTGGGCGTGTCGTTTCCTGTTCGCAAAGGGATTCTGCGGCGCATCGTCGACCAGAATCCGGTATTGAAAAATATCCATTTTTCCCTGCGTCCGGGCGAATCGCTGGGGCTGGTGGGCGAGTCCGGTTCGGGGAAAAGCACCACCGGCCTGGCACTGCTGCGCTTAATCGCCTCGCAGGGTGAGATCCTCTTTGACGGTATGCCGCTGCACAACTGGAACCGTCGCCAGATGTTGCCCGTTCGTCCCCGCATGCAGGTTGTGTTTCAGGATCCAAACTCCTCGCTTAACCCACGGCTGAACGTATTACAGATTGTCGAAGAGGGTCTGCGCGTTCATCAGCCGGCATTGACCGTCCGGCAGCGGGAAGAAGAAGTGATACGCGTTATGGCAGAAGTTGGCTTAGATCCGGATACCCGGCACCGCTACCCGGCTGAATTTTCCGGCGGTCAGCGCCAGCGTATCGCCATTGCCCGCGCGCTGATCCTCAAACCGGAGCTGATCATTCTGGATGAACCGACGTCGTCGCTGGACAGAACCGTTCAGGCTCAGATCCTGGCATTACTGAAAGGATTGCAGGAAAAGCACAGGCTGGCCTATATCTTTATCAGCCATGATTTACAGGTTGTGCGGGCGTTATGCCATCAGGTGATTGTGTTGCGACAGGGAGAAGTGGTCGAACAGGGAGAGTGCCAGCGCGTATTTGCTGCGCCAACGCAGAGCTACACGCGCCAGCTGTTGTCCGCAGACTAGCGCTCAGAAAGGATACTGGCCCGAGAAAGGCTCAGCGATAGCAACACCAAAGTTTTTCAGACGGCAGGTCGCGGCAAATTCATCCTGGCTTTTCACGAACAGGCAGGGTTCACCTTCACACTCCAGTACGGAGCTGTCCACTTCAATATCCGTCAGGGCCTCGCTGAGACGTTCCATGACTCGCCATGCATTTTCGTCGCTCGGGCTCAGCAACTTAAGTGCAACCAGACAATTCTCGCAACCCGCGACGCTTTGCGGAATCGGTTCAACTTTCGAACCTGCAAAACCCGCCGACCAGCGATAGCTCTGGGGCAAGCGATGGACTATGGAGAGTTGTAATGTATTCACGTTCGTTCCCCGGAAGCAAAATTTACTTCACAATTTATTTACATTTATAGTAACACATCATCGCCAGCCTGCACTATTCGGCGCTTTTTTATAGGTGTTCAGGCTCGCGTCGGCGCTATATGTACCCGTTTCTGCGATCTAACTCAACCTTTTTAAATACAATGATGTGACTTTTTACACAAATAGATTTTACATAAAAGAAACAAACACAGGGTAAACGAACGCAGCTTTGGTTGATGTGTGTCAACAAAAAAGGCCCTGACTGGGCCTTATTTGCGCGTTAGCTGGCCACCTTTCGCGGCCGACTGGCGTAGAGATAGAAAAGAATGGAGCTGGTTGCACAAAACGCCATCGCCCACAGCATCGGCCAGGCCGTATTAAACGTGGCCATCGACAGTAACGCCCCGACGATGGCGCCGATGCCAAAGCGGAATGTTCCGGCCAGCGACGAGGCGGTGCCTGCCATATGCGGGAATTCGTCGAGGATCACCGCCATCGCATTGGAGGAAACCATCGACACGCAGCCGACGAAGGCCGCAACCCCCACCACCAGCGCCCAGAAGCCCACGCCTGTAAAAGCACTCAGCACCAGCCAGATAGCCATCACAAACTGGATCCAAAGCCCGGCGCGGAACATGTTCAACGCCCCGACTCGGCGGACAAAGCGGCTGTTAATGATGGTCATAATGAACAGGAAGACGATGTTTAGCGCAAAGTAATAACCGAAGTGCTGCGGAGAAACATGGTTCAGTTCGATATAGACAAACGGCCCGGCACTCAGGAATGAGAACATCCCGGCGAAGCTGAAACCGCTCGCCAGCATATAGCTCAGCACGCGCTTATGGCGAAACAGTGAGGCGAAATTCCCCATTGTGGTTCGGATGTGGAACTTCTGTCGGCGCTCCGCGGGTAGCGTTTCATCAATAAAGAAGAAGATCATTGCCGAGGCCAGCAGCGCGGCAAGCGCCAGGATCCAGAAAATCACATGCCAGCTGAACCATACCAGTACCGCACCACCGGCCATAGGGGCCACTAGCGGTGCAATCGTCGTCACCAGCATCACAAACGACATCATCCGGGAGAACTCTTCTTTCGGGTAGATATCGCGCATCAGGGCATTGATCACCACGCTTGCCGCTGCCGCCGCCAGACCGTGGAAAAAGCGCATGACAATCAGTTGATCGATGGTTTGCGCCTGCGCACAGGCCACCGCTGCCCCTGCAAAAATCAGGGTCCCGCCAAGAATAACGGGCTTGCGGCCAAAGCTGTCCGCCATCGGGCCATAAAACAGCTGACCGAGGGCAAAACCGAGAATATAGGTGCTGAGCGTCATCTGCGCGCTGCCTGCCGGTACGCCAAACTGCGCGGAAATAACCGGCAGCGCAGGCAGATACATATCAATAGACAGCGGCATCAGCATGGCCAGCAGGCCAAGAATGAAGACAATTTTGAACGACGAGTGTGGCCTGGTGGTCACAGAGTTCTCCTGAAATTAATGCGAAGGCAGACCAACGCTGGCGATCTCTTCTTCCGTTAACGGGCGATATTCGCCGGGCGCCAGCTCAGGATCGAGTTCAATTGCGCCAATACGTTCACGATGCAGACCGACAACGTGGTTACCCACCGCGGCAAACATACGCTTCACCTGATGGTAGCGCCCTTCACTGATGGTCAGACGAACCTCGGTAGGCGCGATCACTTCAAGCACGGCAGGCCGGGTCAAATCTTTTTCATTATGCAACTGAACGCCGTTGGCAAATTGTTCTGCCGTGTCATCCGCGACTGGAGACTCCAGCGTCACCCGATACGTCTTCTCGCAGTGATGACGGGGAGACGTGATACGGTGCGACCACTGCCCGTCGTCGGTCATCAGCACCAGCCCGGTGGTGTCGATATCAAGACGGCCAGCGGCATGCAGCTTGTGCGCGACCGGTTCGTCGAGGAAATAAAGCACCGTTGGATGATCCGGATCGTCCGTGGAACAGACATAGCCTTCCGGCTTATTGAGCATGAAATAGCGCGGCCCGTGCTGTTGGGTCAGCGGGTTGCCGTCATATTCAACCTGATGGTCAGGCTGGAGTTTGAACGCAGTGTCTTTCACAATGTCGCCATCCACGGTAACGCGGCTGGCGCGAATTTCACGCCCGGCAATAGCGCGGCTTACGCCGAGTTGCTGAGCGATAAACTTATCAAGTCGCATGAAATCTTTTTAGCCTTAATGGTGCTGGAAGTCGGACAACAGGTCCGAAAAAGAAGCAGTCTGGAATGGCTCAGTATAATGGTCTGGTTGCGCCACTCAAGGGAAAAAGTTTCGTGGCATACTATATGCGAAATAACTAAACCGAGACCCCATGACTTTTACACTTCGTCCTTATCAGCAGGAAGCCGTTGACGCCACTCTCGCCTGGTTTCGTAAACACCAGGCACCGGCGGCCATTGTGCTTCCGACCGGTGCTGGCAAAAGCCTGGTGATCGCCGAACTGGCGCGTCTGGCACGCGGACGCGTGCTGGTGCTGGCCCACGTCAAAGAGCTGGTGGCGCAAAACCATGCCAAGTATTGCGCGCTCGGGCTGGAAGCTGACATTTTCGCTGCCGGGCTAAAGCGTAAAGAGAGCCACGGCAAAGTGGTCTTTGGCAGCGTACAGTCGGTGGCCCGCAACCTTGATCTGTTTCGCAGTGAATTTTCGCTGCTGATTGTCGACGAGTGTCACCGCATCAGCGATGACGACGACAGCCAGTATCAGCAAATCCTCATTCACCTGAAAGAGGTGAACCCGCACCTTCGCCTGCTTGGCCTGACGGCGACCCCGTTTCGCCTGGGTAAAGGCTGGATCTATCGCTACCATTATCACGGCATGGTGCGCGGCGATGAGAAAGCGCTGTTCAGCGACTGTATCTATGAACTTCCTTTGCGCTACATGATCAAGCATGGCTACCTGACGCCGCCCGAGCGGCTGGACATGCCGGTAGTGCAGTACGATTTCAGCCGGTTACAGGCGCAGAGCAACGGGTTATTCAGCGAAGCGGAGTTGAACCAGGCGCTGAAAAAGCAAAAGCGCATTACCCCGCATATCATTAGCCAGATAGAAGAGTTCGCCGCGACGCGCAAAGGGGTCATGATCTTTGCCGCCACCGTGGAGCATGCGCGAGAAATTACCGGGCTGCTGCCCGCCGAGGACGCGGCCTTAATCACCGGCGAGACGCCCGGGCCGGAGCGCGACCGCCTGATCGACGCCTTCAAAGCGCAACAATTCCGCTATCTGGTGAACGTGTCAGTGTTAACCACCGGGTTTGATGCCCCGCATGTCGATCTGATTGCCATTTTACGTCCGACCGAATCGGTCAGTCTTTATCAGCAGATTGTGGGGCGCGGCCTGCGCCTGGCGCCCGGGAAAACCGACTGTCTTATTCTGGATTACGCCGGAAACCCGCACGATCTCTACTCTCCGGAAGTCGGCACGCCAAAAGGCAAAAGCGACAACGTCCCCGTTCAGGTCTTTTGCCCTGCCTGTGGTTTTGCCAACACTTTCTGGGGTAAAACCACCGCAGACGGCACGCTGATTGAACATTTTGGCCGCCGCTGTCAGGGCTGGTTTGAAGATGACGAAGGACATCGCGAACAGTGCGATTTCCGTTTCCGCTTTAAAAACTGCCCGCAGTGCAATGCGGAAAACGATATTGCCGCCCGTCGCTGTCGCGAATGCGATACGGTTCTGGTCGATCCTGATGACATGCTAAAAGCAGCGCTGAAGTTAAAAGATGCGCTGGTGCTGCGCTGTTCCGGTATGGCACTGCAACCCGGCGCGGATGACAAAGGCGAGTGGCTGAAAATCACCTATTACGATGAAGACGGCGCAGACGTCAGCGAGCGCTTCAGGGTACATACGCCTGCCCAGCGTATGGCCTTCGAACAACTCTTTATTCGCCCGCACACCCGTACGCCCGGTGTACCGCTGCGCTGGATTACCGTGGCCGATATCGTGCGCCAGCAGGTGTTACTGCGCCACCCGGATTTTGTTGTGGCTCGTATGAAAGGACAGTTCTGGCAGGTTCGGGAAAAGGTGTTTGATTACGAAGGCCGTTTTCGTCGCGCCAACGAATTGCGCGGTTAAGGGGACTTTTCATTGATGTGAGGGGCATTTGAGTATAAAATGCCGCCCGCTTCATATCCGTGAAGCAGAACACTCACCTGCTGCTGGGTCGCCTGTAGTAGGGTTTAAAATACAGAGAGAAATCAATGTTTACTATCGAAGCAGAAGTACGTAACGTGCAGGGTAAGGGTGCGAGCCGCCGCCTGCGTAACGCTAACAAGTTCCCGGCTATCGTTTACGGTGGCGAAGCTGCTCCAGTTGCAATCGAACTGGATCACGACAAAGTGTGGAACCTGCAGAACAAACCTGAATTCTACAGCGAAGTTCTGACCATCGTTGTTGGCGGTAAAGAAGAAAAAGTGAAAGTTCAGGCTGTTCAGCGTCACGCGTTCAAGCCAAAAGTCACTCACATCGACTTCGTTCGCGCGTAATCGCAAACACGTCGAAAAAAAAGCCCCGCTTCTGCGGGGCTTTTTTTATGCCTGTTATTTCCCGCCAGAGGTGCGTCGCTGAAGCTGATCGCGCAGGTTCGGCGGCGTGCCTTTAATGGTCAGCGTATCGGTGGCCGGATCCCAGAAGATGCGTTCACCCAACAGCATGGCATCAAAGTTGATGGTCAACCCACCGCCGCTACCGGCAAATTTAGTGAGCTGTCGCAGCGTACTGCGATCCGCCGGGAAGCTCTCTTCGAGCTCATAGCCTTTATCAGCGGTAAATTCCTGGAAGCTGACTTCACTGACGCCCGCCAGCTCTTTTGACAGCGACTCCAGCTCAATCTCTTCTCCCGCCTGCAGCTGTTCGTTGCAGTAACTGTACACCTGCTGGCGCACGGTCTGACGCTCAGATTTATCGAGCTGCGCTTCGGCGGTAAAGTCGTCAACCGCCTGCAGCAGCCCTTTGTTCTGCGCTTTGGCGTTAAGACCTTCGCTGGCGCCGAGGAAGTCCATAAAGAAATCAGCCACTTTACGGCCGACGCGGCCTTTCAGGAAGGTCAGGTAGCGGGTCGATTCCGGGTTCGTTTCCCACTCGGTTAAATCGATACGCGCCACGATATCCGCATGGTTGATATCAAGATAGTGGGTAGAGCTGATATCCAGCTGCTCATTCACGCGCATGCTGCTTAAATTGTTCAGCACGGTGACCAGCAGATACTCTACCGCCAGGTAGCGATAGTGACAGAACAGGACGATACCGCCGTCTGCGAACGGGTATTTTGCCAGTTCGTCACGCAGACGTCCGGTGGCGGCGCGGCTAAACGCCAGGAAATCCTCTTCGCCCTGACGCTGTAGACGAAGACTATCAGCCAGTTCGCTCTCTTCGCTGAACAGACCATAGGCTTTATTTTTAGCACTGTAGACGCGGTGCAACTCCGCCATCATTTCCACAACGGTCGCCGTGGGTTCCAGTAACGAATCGCGAAGCACCACTTCAAGGGTTTGCTCATCACGCTTGATAAGCTGGTGCAAGGCAATCTGGTTGATTTCCAGACTCATGATAAACTCTCCTTTTAGACCGGGCGGTATTCAACCACCACCAGGTCATGTGTGCAACAACAGATAAAAAAGGGGAAAAAAAGCTGTCGCTACGGTAATATGTTGCCCTTTCATCAACAAACTGATTTTGATTTATGCCACAACATTCCCGCTACAGTGATGAACACGTTGAACAACTGCTCAGTGAGCTGGTCAACGTACTGGAAAAACATAAAACGCCGACCGATCTCTCCCTGATGGTTTTGGGAAATATGGTCACCAACCTTATCAATACCAGCGTTGCTCCGGCTCAGCGTCAGGCGATCGCCAAATCTTTCGCCCAGGCGTTACAGTCCTCCGTCAGCGACGACCAGGCCCATTAAGGGAAACGAACAACAGTTTATGGTGACGAATCGTCAGCGCTACCGTGAAAAAGTCTCCCAGATGGTCAGCTGGGGACACTGGTTTGCCCTGTTCAACATTCTGTTAGCGTCGGTCATTGGCTGTCGTTATCTGTTTGTCGCAGACTGGCCGACAACGCTAACCGGGCGTATTTACTCCTGGATGAGCGTTGTGGGTCACTTTAGCTTTTTGGTTTTCGCCACCTATCTGCTGATCCTGTTCCCCCTGACGTTTATCGTCATGTCGCAGCGGCTCATGCGTTTCTTGTCCGCTATCCTCGCGACGGCGGGGATAACGCTGCTGCTTATCGACAGCGAAGTCTTTACCCGTTTTCACCTGCATCTCAACCCCATCGTCTGGGAACTGGTGATCAACCCGGATCAAAACGAAACGGCCCGTGACTGGCAGCTGATGTTTATCAGCGTTCCGGTGATCCTGCTTATTGAGATGCTGTTTGCCACCTGGAGCTGGCAAAAACTGCGCAGCCTGACCCGGCGCCGCCATTACGCGAAGCCCGTTGCGACGCTCTTTTTCGTCTCCTTTATTAGCTCGCACATCATGTATATCTGGGCGGATGCGAACTTCTATCGCCCTATTACCATGCAGCGCGCTAACCTGCCGCTCTCTTATCCGATGACGGCCCGCCGTTTCCTCGAAAAACACGGCCTGCTGGATGCGCAGGAGTATCAGCGCCGTCTGGTCGAACAGGGTAATCCGGAAGCGGTCAGCGTTCAGTATCCGCTGAGCGAACTACGCTATCGCGATATGGGCCGCGGGCAAAACGTCCTGTTAATCACCGTCGATGGCCTGAATTATTCACGTTACGAGAAGCTGATGCCTGCTCTGGCTGATTTCGCCAGTAAGAACGTGACGTTTACACAGCATATGAGTTCCGGTAACTCGACCGACGCGGGTATCTTTGGTCTGTTCTACGGCATTTCAGCCGGATACATGGACGGCGTGCTGTCCGCCCGTATTCCTGCGGCACTGATCACCGGGCTTAATCAGCAGGGTTATCAGTTAGGGCTATTCTCATCGGATGGCTTTAACAGCGCGCTCTATCGCCAGGCGCTGCTGTCAGACTTCTCACTGCCGGCGGCACAGAGCCAGACAGATGAACAGACCGCCAGTCAGTGGATAAGCTGGCTGCAACGCTACGCCCAGGAAGATAACCGCTGGTTCTCGTGGGTTGCCTTAAACGGCACCAACCTTGAGGACACGAATCAGAAAGGCTTTGCGCGCCGCTACAGCCGCGCTGCCGGTGACGTGGATGCACAAATCGGCCGCGTACTCGACGCGTTGCGCGAGTCTGGCAAGCTGGATAACACCGTCGTGATCGTCACGGCCGGTCATGGTATCCCGTTGGGTGACGAGACGAAGAGCATGGAGTGGTCGCGTCCAAATCTGCATGTTCCGCTGGTGATCCACTGGCCGGGAACGCCGGCGCAGCGCATCAATATGCTGACTGAACATAAAGATGTGATGACGACCCTGATGCAACGTCTGCTGCACGTCAGCACGCCAGCAAACGAATATTCACAGGGGCAGGATCTCTTCAGTGCCACCCGCCGCCATAACTGGGTGACGGCTGCCGGAGAGAGCACGCTGGTGGTGACTACGCCAGCGCTGACGCTGGTGCTGAACAACAATGGGAAGTATCAGACGTATAATCTGCAGGGTGAGCGGTTGAAAGACCAAAAACCGCAGCTGAGCCTGCTGCTGCAGGTTCTGACGGATGAGAAGCGCTTTATCGCTAACTGATTAATTATAAACCAGTTAGCAACAGATTCCCTTGCATTCAAAACGGAATCGAGTAGTATTCTTTTTATGCGTCGGCACGTAGCGCAGCCTGGTAGCGCACCGTCATGGGGTGTCGGGGGTCGGAGGTTCAAATCCTCTCGTGCCGACCAAAAATACTCTTTAAACCAGCCAGCTATGGCTGGTTTTTTTATTGCTTCATTTCTGATGGGAATTAGTACCTGTAGTTTCAGCACCAACGGTCGACAATCCCCCTTAAAACATTCCGCCACGCTTGACGCTGTATATTTTTACAGTAAAAATACCTCCCCCACTGGAAGTTATTACGGAGGTTTTATGTTTGTTGAATTGGTTTACGATAAGCGAAATGTTCAGGGCCTGGATGGAGCCAGAGAAATTATATTGGCCGAGCTTACGAAGCGAGTGCATAACATCTTCCCTGATGCTGAAGTGAAGGTTAAGCCTATGCAGGCTAACGGACTCAATAGCGATGCCAGCAAAAGCGATCGTGAAAAGTTGAACCGCATGCTGGAGGATATGTTTGAAGAGTCTGATATGTGGCTTACAAATGAATAAATTTCTTTGAAGCCCTCATATCGAATGTACTGGCGCGGACTTTAGCTGACAATTTTCTTTTGTGTAAGACAATAACGTTGGACAATCGACTTAGTGCGATAAACCAACGTCTGGAGCAGTGATGATGAAAACAGTCGAGATACTGCAATACAATTTACACAAAGGCACCGGAGCATTTTTTCATAACGTCATGGCAGAAATTAGCGTTCCCCTTCATCAACGCCACGGCATCGATGTGGTGTCGTTTGGTCACTCTCTGCACGATCTTGATTGCTACTATCTCATTCGATCCTTTGAAAGTATTGAAAATATGAATACAGTGCTTAATTCTTTCTACGCGAGCGCAGACTGGCGCTGCGGGCCTCGTGAGTCCATCATTGACTGCATCGAAACAAGCATTAAGACAGTAATTGATCTGCCACGAGTAAGTGTGGATGGGCTACGAGTGTAAGTCCAAATCTGTTACGTCGCGATTGAGCGTTTACTGCCATATTAGGTTTGGTTCGGTGTATTGAAACTGCCAAAACGAGTCTGAGCTAATACATATCTAACCCTACCCTGCTCCCCATTGATTAACACACCGCGATGTTTGTAATGTCTTCATAAGCCACATGAGGACATCCCCAAGAAGCGTTTTTCCGACCAACATATTCTTGAAAACCAACCCTTCCGGGTTGTTTTTTATTTCTGCAAAGGGAAATGGGTGTCATGTAACTCACTGGAAAAAAGGGGCCCGTTTAGGCCCCCTGATGCGTTACTGTTTCACTTTGGCCTTTTCCTCATTGATGACGTTTAGCGCTGCTGCGGTGCAATCACCCTGAGCGATCCTGAGCGTGCGCGCCTGTTGGCGTTGCTCCAACAATGCGGAAAGCGTGTTGTAAACTTTCGTTTCGTGGTGGGCCTGTGCATAGCCCAACGCCTCGCAGATTTGAAAATCTGACATTGCCGCAACACGTTTACCATTCCCCCCCATGAAAGGCCGGGTGCTTAATGCATCCGTTTCGGGTTGAGAAGCAATGCAACATCCTGTAGTAGTCACCGCTGCCAGAATGATTAATATCCACTGAGCCTTTTTCATCAGTAACGCTTTTTTTAAAGGTTTCACTTAAAATACTTCCCAAATTCGACATGTTGTCGCCTGATTTCTTTCAGGTTTGCCACTATTCCAGCCATACACCAGCCACTGACAACCCCCAAAAACCACCCCATCAAGAGATTGACTATCACCAGTGACCCACGTTTCTGGAGCCAGACTGAGCGCTACCACCACCAATATGATTGCCACCGCCTAAGCCGTGGGCGCTGTTGCTGTTGGCTGCATTGTTGCTGCCGTTTCCCGTTCCATGCTCATGTCGTGAGTTATTACGGCTATGATCGCTTCCCTGACGCTGAGAGACGATCAACGCGTCTACATGCGGAACTGCGATTTGCACATTCGGATCGACTTTGGCGATCTCCCCTGCGGTGGTGGTAGTGGTGACACCGTTAACCGTGATATTCACAGGCGTCCCCGGCTTCATACTGGACACAGCAACGTTAATCGAGCCCGTGTCTTTTGTTATGGCAACACTTGTAACGTTATCAGGTGCTTTCGTGGTGGCTGGAGTATGAGTAAGCGAGGGCGCAGTAACCGCCGTGCCAGCGGGTAAGGCTGGTCCTGTTGTCGCTTGCTGCATAGACACCACTGCGGCGCGGTAAGTTGTGCCTGTGATTTGTGGCGCAGCCACTGTAGACGTTTTGGTGGCGTCAGAGGGGTTAACGGCAGTTCCAGCAGGTAAGGCTGGCCCTGTTGTGACTTGCTGCATTGAAATCACAGCGTTCCGGTAAGTCGTGCCCGTAATGTGTGGCGTTTTCTGCTGCAGGAGTTGCGGCGCTCTTTGTGTTACAGGTCGCGGCGCATCGGGAGCCATTTCAGTTGCCTGTACTGCATTAATACGATCGCCTGCAGTGCGTAAGCTGTTTTCGATGTCCCCTAAACGGGCCATATTTTCAGGTGAACGGTCGGCATTGTAAGCCTTTAATGCAGCCTGCTTATCCTCCATGGCCTGATTGGCTTCATTGCGAATCGACTGAATAGCAGTGGCTTTTTCATCCATGGTCATGAAATTAGAAGCGAAGGCGTTCACACTTCCGCATGAAAGCGCAATTATTACGGATAAAGAAATGATAGAATGGCGGTTCATTACAATAATTACCTTTAATTTACGTTAAGGGAAAACAGAAACAACAATTTACTACCCCGGCACATGTCGGGGACTTTTTTCAACAAACGAAACAAGCACTTCAAACCGCGCATAATAACGACTGTAAACGATTACACTTTTGATATTTATCAATATCCCTAATTCAAATTGTAGAAATAACAATCAACTCAGCCACTATATTTCCCTGTTAATTCGCTTCAAAACATCTCTATTGTTATCGCAACAAATCATTTTTTTAGTGGATAACACTCAGATGGTGAATTTTTCCGGTTCATTATCCTGCATAAAAAAGTGAAATAATGTTTCAGTGCACGTGCATTGACGTAACGAAAGCATCCCTCACCCTGGATAAAGCACTCTGTCCCTGCGTAGCTGGTGCGGCCCCAAGCCAGACACGGTCAGCAATGCAGAGAGGGATATATACCCGGATTTCACGCGATAAGAGGTGTGATAATTGAACAACGTGGCGGTATAGCGGGGGGTCTAATTACAGAGGCAGGAATTTATTGCAATTGATGACAGGGCTGGTTGAATCAACATGAATGCTGTCCAGCCCTGATTCGTACGACTAAAAAAAGAAAAGCATTTTAATAACCGTATTCTTACCGCACTTCGGCAGGCGTTTTACGCAGATAAAGCAGTGTCAGCAAACAAATCACCGCGCCGGCATAAAAGGTATATTCTGCGCCCCACAGTTCCCAGATAGCACCGGCACCCACGCTGGCCATCAGTAACCCGATCCCGCTGACCAGACTGAAAAGACCAAACGCCGTACCGCGCAAATCCGCAGGCGCTGTTTTAGCCACCATCGCGGCCAGCAGCCCCTGAGTCATCCCCATATGCATGCCCCAGAGCGCAACGCCGACAATAATACCGGTCCAATGGGTACTCAGGGCCAGAACGACATCAGCGGCAATCAAAACGACTAGCCCCCACTGCAGAAGCCGGGTATGGCTCATACCATCAGAGAGTTTGCCAAACGGATAGGCCGAGAAAGAATAGATCACGTTCATCACCACCATCACCAGCGGGATTAAGGCCAGGGGAACGCCAGACTGTTGCGCACGGAGGACAAGAAAAGCCTCGCTAAAACGTGCCAGTGTGAATACCGCCCCCAGGCCAATGACCCACCAGCACGATTTTCCCAGCCGCGTTAAATTCTCTCTTTTGATGGGATTAGTGCGTTTATGTTCGACAGGGGTTTTCGGCTCCTTCAGGCCGAAATACAGCAGCGCAACCGAAAGAAAGCCGGGGATCAGGGCTATCCAGAAAACCGCGCGAAAATCATTGTGTAGCAGCAGCATTAACCCCACGGCCAGTAGTGGCCCCAGAAATGCGCCGGTGGTATCCATAGACTGACGCAGGCCATATGCCGCCCCACGCAGTTCCGGCGGGGTGATATCTGCGACCAGCGCATCCCGTGGAGCACCGCGGATCCCCTTCCCCGCACGATCCATCAGGCGCGCGCCTAAAACCATCCCCGAAGAGGATGCGAGGGCGAAAAAGGGTTTGCTCAGCGCACCGAGGCCATACCCGAGTAGCGCCAGCCCTTTACGCTTGCCAAGATAGTCGCTAATCGCCCCCGAAAAGACTTTGATAAAGAGAGCGGTAGCCTCCGCGAGTCCTTCAATCAGGCCGATAACCAACACGCTCGTTCCAAGCGTAGTCACCATAAACAGTGGAAGCAGGCTGTGAATACTCTCTGACGAGATGTCCATCAACATACTGACGCCACCCACTACCCAGACCCCACGAGGGATCCGGCTGAGTACCGTAAATCTGGAAAGCATCTGTAACTCCTGCTCTGAAAATAGTGGCCTGACTGCTTACAGAATAGGATACGACGGATTAAAAATCTGAGGAAGAACAACGAGCCAATAAAAAAGCCAGCGCTCAGGCTGGCTTATTTATCGCAGGAAAGGCGTTTAGTGTTTATCACGCCCACCCAGGAAGAAAATGCCCAGCGGAATGGCAAGCAGCACGGTGAACACCAGGCTATAAACAAAGATCATCGCTGATTGCAGGACATACATGCTGGTCGTCCAGGCAGAGAGAGGAATGTTGTACTGTTCAATAACGCCAACAATGGTTGCCCGCCCAACGCACGCGGCAGCAATCATAAACACAACCAGTAACGCCAACAGGAACTTGCGGCCTTCAGGTGTTTTCAGTTTTGCACGTACCATCTCTCTCTTCCCTTCACAGATGAATAACATTATGTGGCGCTTAAAATAACACGATCTGCCGCCAGACTCCAATGCAGTACAAACAACCACTAATTGCGCATTAATAGAGTTTTATACGCTGCCAATATTGAAAATGTAAGTAAATTACACCAACCATTCACGAACATTATGTTAACCTGTGCCTGATAGTTTGACATAAAGGAATGACTGTGAAAAAAGCACCTCAATTTGCCATTGCCCTGATTGCCGCCGCATGCGTTAGCACCAGCGCTTTCGCCAGCGACACCCCTAAAGCGCAGCCTCTGGAAAAAGTAGCGCCTTATCCGCAAGCGGAAAAAGGGATGAAGCGTCAGGTCATTCAGTTACCCGCTCAGCAGGATGAAGCGAATTTCAAAGTGGAACTGTTAATTGGCCAGACGCTGGAAGTGGACTGCAACCAGCACCGTCTGGGCGGTCAGCTGGAAAGCAAAACCCTGGAAGGTTGGGGCTACGACTATTACGTCTTTGATAAAGTGACCTCTCCGGTTTCGACCATGATGGCCTGCCCGGATGGCAAGAAAGAGAAGAAATTTGTTACCGCGTATCTGGGTGACAACAGTCTGCTGCGCTATAACAGCAAGCTGCCAATCGTCGTTTATACGCCTGCAAACGTGGAAGTGAAATATCGCGTGTGGAAGGCGGAAGAAGAGAGGGGCACCGCAGAAGTCCGTTAAGGATAAGCCGGGTGGCGACTTCGCCTGACCCGGCCATGATACTGTGCGGTTTAATAAGCCGGGTAAGCGCTAACGCTACCCGGCTTTTTCACATCAGAGTGCGATATCCGCGACCGGTTTGTTTTCCGCCTGAGGCTTCAGCTCTGCCTTTGGTGCTGAGTCAGCAGCAGCTTGCGGCTTCACATATTGCAGCTGCAGAACGCGGCTGGTGTATTCCAGTTCCTGTTCCGTCGCGTCAACATTACCGTTCAGCTTAGTGCCGTAAGAAGGAATAATGGTTTTCAGTTTTGCCTGCCATTCCGGGCTGGCAACTTTGTCTTTAAACACTTTTTCCATCAGATGCAGCATGATTGGCGCAGCGGTAGAAGCCCCCGGTGACGCACCCAGCAGCGCAGCAACAGTGCCTTCTTTGTCACTGACCACTTCGGTACCCAGACGCAGTACACCGCCCTCTTTCGGATCGCGTTTGATGATCTGTACACGCTGACCCGCCTGCCACAAACGCCAGTCTTCTTTCTTCGCCTGCGGATAGTACTCTTTCAGCGCGTCAAAGCGTTCATCGTCAGAGAGCATCACCTGGCTAATCAGGTATTTCACCAGATCGAAGTTATCCAGACCGACGTCCATCATGGGCTTAACGTTAGAGGTGGTGGTCGCACTCAGCAGGTCCCACAGGGAACCGTTTTTCAGGAACTTCGTGGAGAAGGTCGCGAATGGCCCGAACAGCACCACACGTTTACCGTCAAGCACGCGGGTGTCGATGTGCGGAACGGACATGGGTGGCGCACCAACGGAAGCCTGACCGTAGACTTTTGCCAGGTGACGATTCACCACTTCCGGGTTTTCAGACACCAGGAACTGACCGCCCACCGGGAAGCCTGCGTAATCGTCCGCTTCCGGAATACCGGTTTCCTGCAGCAGTTTCAGCGCCGCGCCGCCCGCACCAATAAAGACAAACTTCGCCTTGATGACGTGCTCTTCTTCATTGTGTTTCAGATCGGCAACGGTCACGCTCCAGCTGTTATCCGCATTGCGCTTGAAACCACGCACTTCGGTGCTGAGCTGCAGATTAAAGTTCTCTTTTTTCTGCAGGGAACCTACCAGCTGGCGGGTAATTTCGCCGTAGTTCACGTCAGTACCAATTTCAGTACGGGTCGCGGCGACTTTCTGGTTCGGGTCACGACCTTCCATGACCAGCGGAGCCCACTCTTTAATCTGCGCGTGATCTTCGGAGTATTTCATGCCGCGGAACAGCGTGCTCTGCTGCAGAGCCGCATAGCGCGCACGCAGGAAGTTAACGTTTTGCTCGCCCCACACAAAGCTCATGTGCGGCACGGTGTTGATGAAGGAGTGCGGATCGTGCATTACGCCGCTGTTCACCTGGTGAGACCAGAACTGGCGAGAAATCTGGAATGCTTCGTTGATCTCAACCGCCTTCTCGATACTAATGGAACCGTCCTTTTTCTGCGGTGTGTAGTTCAGTTCCATGAGTGCCGAATGGCCCGTACCGGCGTTGTTCCAGCCGTTCGAGCTCTCCTGCGCCACGCCATCGAGGCGCTCGACCATGGTCATAGACCAGTCCGGCTGCAGTTCTTGCAGATAGGTTCCCAGCGTGGCGCTCATAATACCGCCACCAATTAAAAGGACGTCCGTTTCCTGCTCTTTTGGCGTGTCAGCTTTTGCCGCCATTGAGACGGTATTCAGCCCCACGGCCAGAGACAAGAGCATGGCAGTCATTTTTTTCATAATTTATGCCTTAGTGTAAAAGTGCGTGATGCGTGGAAATTGCAGGTGAAAAAAGCTGCGCGGGAACGGTAACAACTTTTAAATGGTGTTTAAAGGTTAAGAAATTATTGTAATTGTGAAATTTAATGATGGATTGTTTGTGAGGGATTACCTATGCGGCTGGCAAAAGGCGGCTTTTCTGGCTAGTATGTTGCGTTTTGTGATCGCGCGCACGGAAGCCTGCCCTAACCTGCGAAGTGTTATGTCATTACCCGATTCTTCTTTACCACATGAAGGCCATGTCGCCTCGGTATTACGCTCTCCCCGGCTGCTGATGCGTGAAACGCTGGCGGGCGTGATTACTGCCCTGGCGCTTATTCCTGAAGTGATTTCGTTTTCTGTCGTGGCAGGGGTTGATCCTAAAGTTAGCCTGATTGCTTCCGTGGTGCTGTGTCTTGCCCTGTCCGTGCTCGGCGGCCGCCCGGCAATGGTCACGGCGGCAGCGGGTTCCGTGGCGCTGGTGATTGGCCCGATGGTGCATCAGCATGGCGTGCAGTACATTTTGCCGGCCGTTCTGCTGGCCGGGGCGATCCAGATCCTCTTCGGCGTGCTCGGTATGGCGCGACTGATGCGCTTTATTCCGCAGTCGGTGATGACCGGGTTTGTTAACGCGCTCGGTATTTTGATTTTCTTCGCCCAGGTTCCCCATTTCTGGAGCCGAAGCCCGCTGATTGTGGGCCTGTTCGTGCTGACGCTGCTGATCGTCCTCTGGGTGCCCCGCTATATCAAAAGTATCCCCGCGCCGCTTATTGCCATTGTGGTGTTAACCCTGTTTACCGTGACCACCGGGCAAATCCTGCCGACCGTGGGTGACGAAGGCACCATGAGCGGTGGCCTGCCCGGGCTGACGCAGCTGCTTGTCCCGCTGAACACCGATACGCTGAGCATTATCTGGCCATGCGCATTAAGCATTGCATTTGTGGGCCTGCTGGAGTCGCTGCTGACGGCAAAACTGGTGGATGAGCTGACGGAAACCCCGTCCGGCAAGCGCCGCGAAAGCATTGGTCTGGGCATCGGTAACATTCTGGCCGGCTGGTATGGCGGTATCGCAGGCTGCGCCATGATTGGTCAAACCATTGTCAACGTGGAGATGGGCAAAGGCCGCAGCCGCATTTCCACTGTTGCGGCCGGTCTTGTGCTTCTGGTGCTGGTGACGGCGCTGAGTGAAGTGATGGCCCGCATCCCGATGGTCGTGCTGGCCGGGATTATGGCGATTGTCGCCGTCAAAACCTTCAGCTGGCATAGCCTGCAGCCCGCGACGGTGAAAAATGCCCCCATTGCGGAAACGGTCGTGATGCTGGTGACCGTTGCAGCCACGGTATCAACCGGTAACCTGGCCATTGGCGTGCTGGGCGGGATTATCGTGATGGCACTCCTTCCCGCCCGAATTAAGCGTCGGGTTAAAGAAGAAAAAGCGTTGCCAGCCCAAGAAAAATAAAGAAGCCGCCCGTATCGGTGATGGCAGTGATCATGACGCTCGACCCCACTGCGGGGTCGCGCCCGAGTTTTGTCATCGTCAACGGGATGATGACGCCCATCATCGACGCAACCAGCAGGTTCAGCACCATCGCCAGCATCATCACGCCGCCTAATGCCATATCGTCGTACAGCCACCAGGTAATGCCGCCCATAATTCCGCCCCACACCAGGCCATTAATCAGCGCCACGCCCATCTCTCTGAAGATCAGGAAGGCAAAGTTACCCGGCTGAATGTTCTCCAGCGCCAGCGCGCGAACAATCATGGTGATGGTCTGGTTGCCGGTGTTGCCGCCTATCCCGGCCACAATCGGCATCAGCGAGGCTAACGCGACCAGCTGCGAAATGGTGTGTTCGAAGCCATCAATCACGCGGGAGGCGATAAACGCGGTACAGAGGTTAATGGCAAGCCAGGCCCAGCGGGTTTTGACCGCCTTGCCCACGGAGGCATGGACGTCATCTTCGGCGCTGATCCCCCCAAGCGCACGCAGATCGTTATCGGTCTCTTCGTAGACCACGTCAACGATCTCATCGATTGTCAGACGTCCCATCAGCTTGCCGACCGAGTCCACCACCGCCGCACTCACGAGGTCGTCACGTTCGAAGGTACGCGCGGCTTTTTCCGCGTCATCCTCCGGCGAGAAGACCATCGGCTCGTTTTCCATGACCTCGCTCACCCGCCGCTGAGTGCTGTTGAGCAGGATCGTTTTCAGCTCCAGCTCACCGAGCAGGGTTTTATCCCGCGAGGTCACGAACAGTTTATCGGTGTTGCCGGGCATACTGCCCAGGCGGCGTAAATAGCGCTGCACCGTGCCGAGCGTGACGTCCGGGCGCACCGTGATGACGCCAAACTCCATAATTGCGCCAACGCTGTGTTTATCGTAGTGCATCACCTGGCGCACGCGCGCCCGCTCATCGGCAGGCAGCGAGGCCAGCAGTCGTCCGGTCAGGTTACGCGGCAGGTGTTGAACAAGGTAAATCTGCTCGTCGATATCCAGCGTTTGCAGGGCATCAAGAATATCCCGGTCGCTCATCTCATCGATAAGATCATCCCAGACGTTTTCCGACGCCTCCAGCAGCACCTGCCCGCGCTCGTGATCCTGCACCAGACGCCACAGGGCGTGACGCTCTTCCGAGGGAAGTGCTTCGAGGGTATCCGCCAGGTCGGGCGGAGGCAAATGGGCAACCAGTGCACCTACCTCAGCAATATCGTCGGCTAAAGTGCCGACATCATATTGCTCAGCCAGGGTCAGTTTGCCCAGTAACGCAGAAGTGACCGCTTTATCGGTCGTGAGAAGCCAGATGAGACGCGCACGTTCCTGGTCACGCTGCCGGGCGCTGTTTTTCTTTAATACCGACATCAATCATAAATCCATGAAATGAGATGGCATTAAGCATAGCGCGGGGATATGTAAATAAGAATAAACAACGGGACGGGATGCATAAAAAAGCGGCACATCGGCCGCGATTTTATCCCCTCTCCCGGTCGGAGAGGGTCAGACGAGACATCAGGCCGTGCGCGCTACCGCATCACGAGACGCTGCGTCGCGCTCCTCGCCGGTTAACTCGCTGAGCTTACCGTCGCGCATCTCCAGCAGACGGTCGGCATGAATGAAGTAGTGATCGTCATGGCTGATGGCGAAAATAGTTTTGCCCATCGCCTTCATCAGCGGCAGTAACACCTGATAAAACTCGCGGCGGAAATGCGGGTCCTGGTCTGCCGCCCATTCATCAAGCAGGATGATGTCACGCTCTTCAGCCAGTGCCAGCAGCAGCGCCACGCGCTTTTTCTGCCCCTTCGAGAGTTTCAGGTTCAGGATTTTACCGTCCTGAAGCTCAAGCTTATGGGACATCTGCAGTTGCCCAAGCCATTTCTCCACCAGCGCAGGGTTAGCCTGCTGCCCTTCCGGCCCCAGCAGGTGATCAAAGAGCCAGACATCGGTGAAGACCGCCGAGAAGAGCTTGCGATAATCCTCAGGTTTCTCCGCGCTCAGCGCTTTGCCATCCAGCAAAATCTCGCCCGATTGCGGCTGATATAAGCCTGTGAGCAGCATCGCCAGCGTGGATTTCCCGCTACCGTTACCGCCAATCAGGAACAGCAGTTCGCCGCGATGAATCGTCAGGTTTACCGGTCCGACGGAAAAAGCGTTGTCCTGATAGCGGAACATGACGTTACGCAGCTCCAGGGTTTGCCAGTTCGAGAAGGCCTGCGGGCGTGGGAATTCGGCTTTAAACGGTGCGAGATCGAATTTATTGAGCTTGTTAAACGCCACCTGAGCGCTCAGCAACGTTGGCAATGCGCCCACGGCGGAGAGGAGCGGTGTACGTAAAAACAGCAGCGTCAGTGAATAGGTCGCCGCGACGTTGGTATCCGCCCATCCCAGACTGTTCGCCATCCAGAAGACCAGGCCAATGGCGCCCAACATCATAATATTCGACCAGTTCACCGCGCTCAGGTGGAAGGTATCGGCGCGAATGATGTGATGCCGGTATTCGCGGGCATCAGGAATATAGAGATGGTTAAAGATATGCTCGGCACGCTCGCGATTCAGGGTCAGCTCTTTACGCCCTTCCAGCACGGTCTGGTAATCGTTATAGAGCTTATCCTCGGTTTCACGCAGCACCGCCATGTGTTTATAGACGCGCGACACCAGCAGAAAACCGCCCCAGATGGTGATAACAATCCACAGCGCAGTGACCGCCAGCATTTTTGTGGAGAGCCAGGCGAGATACGCCGCCGAACCAAAGGTCAAAATAATGCCCTGCACCAGCTCCGGCAGACGAACGAAGGCAATGGTAATGGCGCGCACGTCGCTGGTCAGCCCTGCCAGCAGGGAAGCACTTCCAAGCTGCTCAACGCGTTCTACCTGCGTGTCCAGAATACGCTTGATAAATTCACTGCGCAGACGGAAAACGAAATGGTGTCCCAGCGCCGTCAACGCCAGCTGCGAGCCGAGCGTCACCGCCATCAACAGCAGTAGCAGGCCAAGAAACTCCGGCAGGACGGCGAGTGAGGTATCGACCATTTCAATCAAGCGCACGTTAATAAACGCGATCAGGCCGATACCTAACGCGGCGCTGGCGAGGCTTAACGCCATGACGGCAATGAAGGGCCAGCGATACTGACGCCAGACGAGGAGAAGTAGTTGCATGCAGGCAATCCGGGCAATAAAAATCAGCCAGCAGTTTAAACTGCCGGACGGTTACATCAAGAATAATTCTTATTTTTATTGGCCACGGGATGCCTGCCGGAACGTCAGGTTAAGGCGGAACTCGCCGGTCTGAGGATGTACTCCCGGTTTGAGGGGCTGAATGCCGTGATAAAAAAGCCGCGATTCCCTGCCCCAAACCACCACATCACCGTGCTCCAGCATGAGCCGTTTCAGCGGATCGTTACGGCGTAATCCGCCAAACTGGAAGACCGCGGGCAGGCCTAAGGATACCGAGACGATCGGCGCGCGCAGATCGGGTTCATCCTTGTCCTGATGCAGCGAGAGCTTTGCCCCCACGGCGTAGCGGTTAATCAGACAGGCATCCGGGCGAAAGTCGGCATAGCCCGCTTCAACGGCGGCGTCATGGCAGAGCGCCCGAAAAACGTCAGGCATCGGCGGCCATGGCTGGCCGGTTACAGGATCGCCCGGGGCATATACATAGCCCTGCGCGTTTGTCGCCCAGCCCAGTTCTCCGCAGTTCGTCATCGCCACCGACATGGTGTACCCCCCGGGCGTCACCATGTGTCGAAACGGCGAGACCGCCGCCACCTCATCGATGCCGGCAAGCAGCGCCGCCGCGCGGGAAAGCGCAAAGCGGCGCAGGATCACCGCGCCGGGCGCAAGGGGCTCCTGCCAGGGTTCCGCATCCGCAAAAAGATCGAGCATTATCCCTCCGGGTTCTTTGCCTCACGTTTCAGTAACAACGCCTTTCGTTCTGTCCCCCAGCGGTAGCCCGAAAGCGCACCGTCGTGACGAACAACGCGGTGGCAGGGGATGATAACGGCCAGTTTATTTGCGGCACAGGCTCCCGCCACCGCACGGACAGCGCCTGGGCTACCGATCGTCTGCGCCACCTGGCGATAACTTGCCGTTTCACCGCGGGGAATGTCACGAAGCGCCTGCCACACACGCTGCTGGAAAGCGGTGCCCCGAATATCCAGCGGAAGTGCCAGCGGCACGGTATGGTCATCGATAGCGCTAATCACCCGCTCAATACGCCGGGCGAATTCTCCTTCCAGCGTTTCTCGCTCTGCTTTTGGAAACAGCGTCAAAAGCTCCTCGGTTAATGTCGCATCGTCGTCACCCAGCAGAATCGCGCAGATCCCGCGCTCGCTTTCACCCACCAGGCAACGGCCTAACGAACACTCACCAATCGCATAACGCACGGCCACATCCCCTTTCCGGTACTGCTTCGCCGTCATGCCCAGCGCAGCGTTGGCTTGACGATAATAGCTACTGCTATCAGGAAACCCGGCGGCCAGCACGGCATCGGTAATTTTGTCCCCCTGCGCAAGAGCGGTACGCAGGCGTTGTACCCGCGCCGCCTGTTGCCAGGCTTTAGGCGTCATACCGGTAACGGACTTAAACAAGCGGTGGAAGTGGAAAGGACTCATGGCGACCTGCTGCGCCAGCATTTCCAGCGTTAACGCGGGATCGCGCTCCAGCAGACGGCAGGCATGTTCAACTTTTGCCAGCGTCTGTTCCTGCGGATCGCGTTTGTCCGGCTTACAGCGTTTACACGGGCGAAACCCTGCCTGAAGGGCATGATCTACATCGGGGTAGAAGCGGACATTTTTACGTAATGCGTGGCGGGCACGGCAGGACGGACGACAGACGATCCCCGTCGTTTGCACGGCAAAGACAAACTGATCGTCAGCACGCGGATCGCGAGCCAGCACGGCCAGCCAGCGATCGTCATCGGTAGTAAAGGTCGGGTTTTTCATCATCAGCTCCTCTTACAAGCATACATACAGCGTGCCCGAGTGCCACTGATTAAAAACCCGCAACCTTGCTTTTTAATTCTTATCACTCACCAGGAAGCTGTCGAACTGCGGCGAAATCCAGGTTTTGAAGCCATCAGCCTCTTTGGTGATCATATAGACAGCCAGTCCTTCCTGGCGGACCACCTCTTTGGCTTTCTCCGGACCGAGGACCATTAAACCGGTATCCCAGGCATCGGCTTCCAGCGCGGTGGGGGCAATGACCGTCACCGAGACCAGATTATGCGCGATTGGGCGGCCGGTCTGCGGATCGATGACATGCGAAATCCGCTTCCCGTCGAGCTCATAATAGTTACGGTAGCTCCCGGAGGTGCTGATACCGTGACCGTTGATATCCACAATCGCCTGTACGGCGTTTTGCTGGTCGGTCGGTTTTTGAATCGCCACTCGCCACGGATTACCGCTGGCATTCATGCCGCGGCTGACTAACGCACCGCCCACGGACACCAGGTAACGCGAAATACCTTCCTGGGCCATCAGCGCGGCCAGATGATCTGCCGCATACCCTTCCCCTACCGTCGACAGATCAACAAACAGATCGGGAATATCTTTTTGCAGGTACTGTTGCCCGTACTGGTTGATCACCGTCAGGTGCTGCAACCCTGTCCGGGCGCGGGCGTCATCTATCGCCGCCTGGTCAGGTGTGGTGACAGGCTGCTTGTTCGGGCCAAACCCCCACAGGTTAACCAGCGGCCCCACGGTCACGTCCATCGCGCCGTTGGTCTTGTAGCCCACGCGCATTGATTCGGTCACGATATCGGCCATTGCTTCGCTCACCGGCCACAGGGAAGTGCTGGTAGAGAGGTTAAAGCGCATCAGCGCAGAGTCATTTTTGTAGGTCGAAAGAAGCTGATCGTCGGCGTCCAGCTGCGACTGAATTTTGCTGCGAAGTTCGTCAGCGCGTGTCTTATCGAGATTCATCACGCTGACACGCCAGAATGTGCCCATCGTTTTGCCTTCCAGCACCGTCGCCGCGGGAGCATCCGTTTTGGCCACAGGCGTGGAAGAGTCACATGCTGTCAGGAAAAAAAGTATAGCCAGGAAGCTGGCGCGTAAAAAAGTCATGTCCATTCATTATTATCCTCATGCCAGGGCGGCAAGAGTACACCAAAAGGGTGAATTGTAAGAACCGAAAAGGCACGAAAAAGGGGCCATAAGGCCCCCTTTGTCACACGATGAAGCGATTAGAACTGGTAAACCAGACCCAGCGCTACGATATCATCAGTACCGATACCCGCCTGACGGGTGAATTCATTTTCATCAACCAGGTTGATTTTGTAATCAACGTAGGTGGACATGTTTTTGTTGAAGTAGTAAGTCGCACCAACATCAACATATTTCAGCAGATCCTGATCGCCGTAACCTTCGATGTCTTTACCTTTGGACTGCAGGTAAGCCACGGATGGACGCAGACCGAAGTCGAACTGGTACTGAGCAACCACTTCGAAGTTCTGTGCTTTGTTAGCAAAGCCGTAAATGTCGCTGCTGCTCTGAGAGTTACCGAAACGGGTTGCGTTATAGGTCTGAGAGTACTGCGCCGCCAGGTAGATGTTGTTGGCGTCGTATTTCAGGCCACCAGAGTAAACTTCAGCACGATCGCCTTCGCCTTTCAGCGCCAGGTTAGCGGTGTCGTTCTGGTCAGCAGTACGTTTAGAAGAAGACATCGCACCACCGATGCTGAAGCCTTCGCCCAGGTTGTAGGTCACAGACGCGCCGTAACCGTCACCGTTCTGTTTCAGGGTGCTACGACCGGAATCGTTTTCACCGCTTACGCTGCCGTTTTTACCCTGATACTGCAGAGCAAAGTTCAGACCATCAACCAGACCAAAGAAATCCTGGTTACGGTAGGTTGCTACGCCGTTAGCACGGGATTGCAGGAAGTTGTCTGCACCGTAGGTGTCGCCGCCAAATTCTGGCAGAACGTCAGTCCAGGATGTTACGTCGTAGATCACACCGTAGTTACGACCATAATCGAAAGAACCCGCGTCAGCGAATTTCAGACCCGCGAACGCTACACGCGTCCAGGACTGGTTGTCGCTTTCAGAGGTGTTGCCCTGAATCTGGTATTCCCACTGGCCGTAACCGGTCAGCTGATCGTTAACCTGGGTTTCGCCTTTGAAGCCAAGACGCATGTAAGTCTGGTCGCCATCATTGCTCTTGTCGTCAGAGAAATAGTGCAGACCATCAACTTTGCCGTACAGATCTAATTTGTTGCCATCTTTGTTATAAATTTCAGCCGCATTTGCTGCGCCTGCCACCAGCAGAGCTGGTACCAGGAGGGACAGTACTTTAACTTTCATTTTATTAACCCTCTGTTATATGCCTTATAATTGCCACTGCTTACTGATTAACCCTCATTAACCAGTCGGCAATTTCATTCTCCGCAAAATTACAGAATAATCCAACGGGAATATGATACGAAAACTTTGAAAATGTTTCATTTCACGAGAAACATGTTTCAAAATGTAAATATCAAGGAACTTTTACAAAGCACAGAGAGCTTAAGAATTTAGCACTTATCATCAAGCGAGAAGAAAAAACATTTAAATTCAGTAAACTACATTAAAAATATTTACAGCACTGAATGACAAAACAAGATCGGCCGTTATCTCTAAAATAACTCTCGCTATCATCATTAACTTTATTTATTACCGTCATTCAGATTTGAATGTCTGTTTATCCCTAATTCTACCGAATGCCTGGCATTCGGTTTTTTTTTACCTTTCTTTACGTAGCATGCGTTTTTTTGTGCTACCGCACTGAAATTGTAACGACTATTAACTAAATTCGTTTCCTCTCTCCTCGAGAACCGCGTCATTACTGCAAATCTCAATTTCTTGTTAATTCGTGCTATTTACCGGTATGTATCGTTTTTTATTTGTACACTCTCACTCGCTTTGTACATGTTTCATGCAATGGCGTTCTCCGATATTGTCAGTCGAAAAAGTGGCGGGTTCAAAGAGCGTGACGCTGGAAATTCAGGTATTACCCTTTATACTGCCCTATCGCCATAGAGCACGACCATTACGGGTTAAAGATATCAATGAGTCAGACTGAAACTACCGCTCCGAGCAAATTCTCCCTCTTACCCGGGAGCATCACCCGTTTCTTTCTTCTTTTGATCGTTGTGCTGCTAGTCACAATGGGGGTTATGGTTCAGAGCGCGGTTAACGCCTGGCTGAAGGACAAGAGCTATCAGGTTGTTGATATCACCCACGCCGTCCACAAGCGCATTGATACCTGGCGCTATGCAACCTGGCAGATTTACGACAACATCGCGGCCGCGCCGGCAACCTCTTCCGGAGACGGGCTTCAGGAGACTCGCCTGAAGCAAGACGTCTATTATCTGGAAAAACCACAGCGCAAAACCGAAGCGCTGATCTTCGGCTCTCATGACAGCGCAACGCTTGAGATGACCCAACGCATCTCAACCTATCTTGATACCCTTTGGGGTGCCGAGACGGTGCCGTGGTCGATGTACTATCTGAACGGTCAGGACAACAGCATGATCCTGATCTCAACCCTGCCGCTAAAAGATCTCTCTTCTGGTTTCAAAGAGACGACCGTGGGCAGCATTGTCGATTCCCGCCGGGCAGAAATGCTGCAGCAGGCGAACGCCCTTGATGAACGTGAGAGCTTCTCATCTCTGCGCCGCCTCGCCTGGCAGAATGGCCATTACTTTACGCTGCGTACCACCTTTAACCAGCCAGGCCATCTGGCGACGGTGGTGGCCTTCGATTTGCCCATCAATGACTTGATTCCACCGGATATGCCGCTCGACAGCTTCCGTCTGGAGCCGGACAGCAGCACTCAGAATATGCGTGCCGCATCGGATAAAGAGGCCGCAGAGA
The DNA here is from genome assembly GCF_047529885.1 of Enterobacter cloacae complex sp. 2024EL-00711. Classification (NCBI taxonomy): domain Bacteria; kingdom Pseudomonadati; phylum Pseudomonadota; class Gammaproteobacteria; order Enterobacterales; family Enterobacteriaceae; genus Enterobacter; species Enterobacter cloacae complex sp. 2024EL-00711. The sequence goes on along the minus strand of NZ_JBLIZC010000002.1, from coordinate 129,054 downwards.
GTGTATCGATCTCCTTTAACGGCTCGAAAATCGAAATTGCCTCTTCGCTGAACTCAACTGGTATGCGTCTGGTGTGGCAAGTGCCGTTCGGCACCCTGCTGCTTGATACGCTGCAAAATATCCTGCTGCCCCTGCTGCTGAATATCGGCCTGCTGGCGCTGGCGCTGTTTGGCTACAGCACGTTCCGCTTCCAGTCAGGGCGTCAAAGCGATGCCGCCCCGGTCCCGGCAGGAACCAGTAACGAACTGCGCGTGTTGCGCGCGCTGAATGAAGAGATTATTTCCGTGCTGCCGCTTGGGGTGCTGGTTCACGATCAGGAAGCCAACCGTACGGTGATGAGCAATAAAATTGCTGACCACCTGCTGCCTCATCTCAATCTGCAGAACATCACCGCTATGGCGGATCAACATCAGGGCGTGATTCAGGCCACCATTAATAACGAGCTGTATGAGATCCGACAGTTCCGCAGCCAGATCGCCTCCCGCACGCAGATCTTCATCATCCGCGATCAGGATCGTGAAGTGCTGGTGAATAAAAAGCTCAAGCAGGCACAACGTCTGTATGAGAAAAACCAGCAGGGGCGCGCTGCTTTTATGCAGAATATTGGCGATGCCTTCAAGAAGCCGTTAAAAACGCTGGCTACCCAGGCGGCGGCGCTGAATACATCTGAAAGCCATCAGCTTGCCTGCCAGGCCGACTCGCTGGTGCGCATGGTAGAAGAGATCCAACTGGCGAATATGCTCGAAAATGATTTCTGGAAAGGAACGCCGACCCTCTTCTCTATCCAGAATCTGATCGATGAAGTGGTGCCTGAGGTCCTGCCCGTGATCAAGCGCAAAGGGCTGCAGCTGCTGATCAATAACCATTTACCGGCGAATGATGAACGCCACGGCGATCGCGAAGCGCTGCGTCGCATTCTGCTGATGATTATTCAGTACGCCGTCACCACCACCCAGATCGGCAAGATCACCCTGGAAGTCAGTACCGACGAGTCGGCTGAAGATCGCCTGACGTTCCGCATCCTGGATACCGGGGAAGGCGTAACGACAAGCGAAATCGATAATCTGCATTTCCCGTTCCTGAATGACACCCAGAGCGATCATTACGGCAAGGCCAATGCCCTGACCTTCTGGCTGTGCGATCAGCTGGCACGTAAGCTCGGTGGCCATCTGAATATCAAGGCCCGCGAATCACTTGGCACGCGTTACTCACTGCACGTTAAAATGGCGGCGAATCCACAGGAAGAAGACGAAGAACGCCTGCTGGATGATGTGGTCGTGATGGTGGATGTGACCTCGAACGAGATCCGCAATATTGTGGTTCGTCAGTTAGAAAACTGGGGCGCGGCCTGCATAACGCCGGATGAAAGACTCTCAAGTCAAGAATTTGATCTGTTTTTAACTGATAATCCGTCTAATCTTACTGCCTCCGGCTTGCTTTTAAGCGATGATGAGCCAGGCGTGCGAAAAATCGGCCCAGGCCAGCTGCGCGTCAACTTTAATATAAGCAATGCGATGCAGGAAGCTGTACTACAACTAATAGAAGAGCAACTGGCGCAGGAAGAGATAGCGGAATCACCGTTAGGCGGCAATGAAAATGCCGAGCTTCACGCCAGCGGATACTATTCACTCTTTGTTGATACAGTACCAGATGATGTTAAGCGGTTGTATACTGAGTCCGCTGCGAATGATTTTGCAGCGCTGGCACAGACAGCACACCGGCTTAAAGGGGTGTTTGCCATGCTTAATCTGGTTCCCGGCAAGCAGTTATGTGAAACGCTGGAACATCTAATTCGTGAGAAAGATGCCTCTGGCATTGAAAAATACATCAGCGACATTGACGCCTACGTCAAAAGCTTGCTGTAGCAAGGTAGCCTTATACATGAACAATATGAACGTAATTATTGCCGATGACCATCCGATTGTACTGTTCGGTATTCGCAAATCACTTGAACAGATCGAGTGGGTGAATGTAGTCGGTGAATTTGAAGACTCTACAGCACTGATCAATAACCTCCCAAAGCTTGATGCGCATGTGCTCATCACCGATCTCTCCATGCCTGGGGACAAATACGGTGATGGGATCACACTCATCAAATATATCAAACGTCACTTCCCGGACATTTCGATCATTGTTCTGACCATGAACAACAACCCGGCCATTCTCAGCGCCGTGCTGGATCTGGATATCGAAGGGATTGTGCTGAAACAGGGTGCGCCGACCGATCTGCCAAAAGCGCTCGCTGCACTGCAGAAAGGCAAGAAGTTCACGCCTGAAAGCGTCTCTCGTCTGCTGGAAAAAATCAGCGCCGGTGGCTATGGCGACAAACGCCTGTCTCCGAAAGAGAGCGAAGTTCTGCGCCTGTTCGCCGAAGGTTTCCTGGTCACCGAGATTGCCAAGAAGCTGAACCGCAGTATTAAAACCATCAGTAGCCAGAAGAAATCAGCAATGATGAAACTAGGTGTGGATAACGATATTGCGCTGCTAAACTATCTCTCCTCCGTTACGCTGAGCGCGTCGGATAAGGATTGATGTTTACTGGGTGTGCGGCCTGATGGCCTCACCTCCTCCCCCTCCCGGCGTGTGAGGGAAACAACAAAAAAGGCCCTGACGGGCCTTTTTTTATACTCTCGCTTTTCTGACCCGCTCCGCATACACGGAAATCGTCTGTTTCAGGACGTCCAGCGTCACCGGTTTCGACAGACAACTGTCCATCCCTGACTCCAGACAGCGCTGTTTCTCTTCCGCCAGCGCATTCGCCGTCACGCCCACGACCGGCAACGTCAGGCCAAGCTGGCGTATACGCTGCGTCAGACGGTAGCCATCCATATTCGGCATGTTGACGTCGCTAAGAACGATATCAATGTGGTTTTTACTCAGCACGTTCAGCGCATCCACGCCGTCATTGGCGGTTTTGCACTGATAGCCAAGCGAACCCAGCTGGTCTGCCAGCAGGCGACGGTTAATCGGATGGTCATCCACCACCAGAATCATCATATCGTCATTCAGCGATGCCAGCGCATCCGGTGACGGCAATTCCGTCGCCCCATCGCTATCTTCCAGCTGCACGCTGTAAATACGTGCCAGCAGGCTCATGAGCTCATGCGGCGTCGCCACGCTGTGCACCCATTCACCCGGAGCTCGTTCGACCGGAATACCGATATGGCGACGGCAGAAGTGAACCACCCCTCTGCCCTGCCAGGGTTGTTCCAGCACCTCGTCGGTGATCAGCACGTCGTCGACATCCGGCGTTTGCCCTTCATAGCGGGACACGCGCACGCCGCTGTGGGTAAGAAGCGCCGTCAGGTAATCATTTAGTGAGGCATTGTGTACTGCCAGCCAGCAGCGCTTATCGCTCAGGCCGTCCACCACCGCTTTTGCCGGGTACTGGGCAGAATAGAGCGGAATGCGGATAGTAAACTGGCTGCCCATGCCTGGCTCGGTATCAACGGAGATATCGCCGTCCATCATGCTCACGAGCTTCTCACAGATCGCCAGACCCAACCCGGTCCCCTGGAAGTTACGCTGTACGCCGGTACCGACCTGGAAGAACGGGTCAAACAGACGCACCACTTCTTTCGCCGGGATACCCACGCCGGTATCACGCACGCGAATACTCAGGTAGTCCCCTGCCCGACACACGTGCAACACAATGCAGCCGATATCGGTAAATTTAATGGCGTTACTGAGCAGGTTAGAAATGACCTGCTGCAGACGCATCGGATCGCCATGCAGCGTCAGCGGCACGTCCGGCTCAATAAAGCAGTAGAGGCCCAGCTGTTTACGCACCACCAGCGGCAGATAGTTGGCGCTGATGTGGTTCATCACCTCGCGCGGAGAGAACTCCCGCGGCTCAATTTTCAGCTGCTCCGACTCAATTTTGGAGAAATCGAGAATATCGCTGATGATTTTCAGCAGCAGGCTGGAGGAGTTATTCATCGCCGTCACCAGGCGATCGACCCCTTTCGGCAGCTCTTTGGTCTGGAGAAGATCAAGGTTACCGATAATCCCGTACAGCGGGGTACGCAACTCGTGGCTGACGGTGGCAAGGAACATGGATTTCGACTGGCTGGCCTGCTCGGCGGCCTGCGCCATCTCCTGCAACGACTCTTCCATCTTCACACGCGCCGAGACGTCTACCAGGACGCAAATTGCCACGTTCTCATTACGATAGCGGGAGTGCACAAAGCTGATTTGCAGGTTCGTGTGCGTGCTGGTCAGCACGTCAACGAAGTTCACCTGCTGGCCACAGATAATCTGCGTCAGCCTCTGTCGGTCCTCATGCGTCAGCATGTTCAGGTAGTTATGCGCCAGCTCGTTACTGAGGATATTGGTCCCGTCCTGCGTGCGCAGGATGCAGATCCCCACCGGCGCCGAGGCGACAATCTTGCGGTTAAACTGCTCGTGCTCTTCCAGCCGCTGGGCGTCGCTTTCGGCGGGTATAAAGATTTTGCGCTCATACATTCGCGCCAGGGTAAACAGCGCCCCCCCGGCCAGCAGGTTCAGCAAAATCGCGTTCATGATAAGAATGCGGATCCGCTCAAGCACCATATCCACGGGCAGCGAATAGACAATACTCAGCGACGAAGGCGGCAAGCTCTTTTTAAGCACCAGCTCACGGAAGCCTGAGGTATAGCCAAACCACGACCGCTCCTGCATCCAGTGCGGATCGACGTTCAGTCGATTATCCGGACCGGCAAGTGAGATCAGGGTATGTCCGTTTTCATCCAGAATGGTCACGCCCATCGGCAGACTGCCCGGCGTGAAGAAGTTTTCCATGCGAATGGTCTGTTCAATCCCCAGCAGCGCCTGCAGACGATTGCCCAGATAGACCGGCGTGAGGGCGTAGAAATAGCCCACGCCCATGCGTGGCCCCTGGCTTATCCAGAAGATGTTATTCCCGCGCTCGTCCTGCGGCGCATTGCGATATTTCACAATACGTTCGTGCAGGCTTTTCAGCGCATCATCGCGCTCAACGGGCACATCGCGCAGGCCAAAGTCGGCCATGCAGAGATTTTCACTGCCAATCAGGAAGACGCGGTTCAGATCATAGGCGGCGGAAAAGTTGTCACGCCAGTAGCGCATAAACCAGGAGAGCGACTCCAGTGAACCACGCCAGGTGCTGCCCATCGCAGAGCAATCGGAATCCGGAAACAGCGGCTCGAAATTCGGTACTTCGGTTTTGTCATTACGCCCACGGATGGCAAGAATGCCGTTTTCCGCGGTCAGCCGATTCTCGGCAATGTACTTCAGCTCCTTCATCACGTCGGACGTTCGCTGAATATAGCGCTGGGCCTGATCGGAGCTTAAGTTAAACTCCTGGCGGATCTCCGCTTCTTTCTGATGAAGGGCGTTAACGATGTAAAACACCGACAATAATGCCACCAGCAACCAAAGCAAGAGCGCCAGCGCCCGAAACAGATAGCGAGAGACTTTCAGCGTGGTACGAAAGGAGACGAGGTATTTCAAAGGGGCGAGGCTCCGCCGTCGGGGTCAAAAAGAATGTGGTTAAGGTAGCGGTAAACGCGCCTTGTCGCAACGTTCACTTATCTGCTTGTGCAAAAGAAAAGGGCCGGAAACCGGCCCTTTTTGCATCAGGAGACATTACTCGTCAGCGTCATCCGCTGCATCATCTTCGGTATCGGCTTCTGGTGCGATTTCATCATCACCTTCTGCGACGCTACCGTCGATGGAGTCGAGTTCTTCGTCATCCACAGGCTCAGCTACACGCTGCAGACCCACGACGTTCTCATCTTCCGCGGTACGGATGAGGATCACACCCTGAGTATTACGGCCAACCACGCTGATCTCAGATACGCGTGTACGCACCAGCGTACCGGCATCCGTGATCATCATGATCTGGTCGGCATCGTCTACCTGTACCGCACCCACAACGGATCCGTTGCGCTCGGTAACCTTGATAGAGATAACGCCCTGCGTGCCACGAGACTTGGTCGGGTATTCGCTTTCGGCAGTACGTTTACCGTAGCCGTTCTGCGTGACGGTCAGGATAGCACCTTCACCGCGCGGAACGATCAGGGAAACGACGGTATCTTCACCGGCCAGTTTGATACCACGAACACCTGTTGCAGTACGGCCCATTGCACGAACCGCGTTCTCTTTGAAGCGCACCACTTTACCGGCGGCGGAGAACAGCATCACTTCATCGGAACCGGAGGTGAGGTCAACGCCAATCAGTTCGTCACCGTCGTTCAGGTTCACCGCGATGATACCGGCAGAACGTGGACGGCTGAATTCGGTCAGCGCGGTTTTCTTCACGGTACCGCTGGCGGTCGCCATAAAGACGTTCACGCCTTCTTCGTACTCACGTACAGGCAGAATCGCGGTGATACGTTCGTTCGCTTCCAGCGGCAGCAGGTTCACGATTGGACGACCACGCGCACCACGGCTCGCTTCTGGCAGCTGATAGACCTTCATCCAGTACAGACGACCACGGCTTGAGAAGCAGAGGATCGTGTCATGGGTGTTTGCCACCAGCAGACGGTCAATAAAGTCTTCTTCTTTAATACGTGCTGCCGATTTGCCTTTACCGCCACGACGCTGTGCTTCGTAGTCGGTCAGCGGCTGATACTTCACATAGCCCTGGTGAGACAGGGTGACCACCACATCTTCGCGGTTGATCAGATCTTCAATGTTGATATCAGAGCTGTTCGCCGTGATTTCGGTGCGACGCTCATCGCCGAACTGATCGCGGACCAGTTCCAGCTCTTCACGGATCACTTCCATCAGGCGCTCTGCGCTACCCAGGATATGCAGCAGCTCGGCAATCTGTTCCAGCAGTTCTTTGTATTCGTCGAGCAGTTTTTCGTGCTCAAGGCCAGTCAGTTTCTGCAGACGCAGATCCAGAATCGCCTGGGCCTGCTGTTCAGTCAGGTAGTACTGACCGTCACGCACGCCGAACTCAGGCTCCAGCCATTCAGGACGCGCAGCATCGTCGCCAGCGCGTTCCAGCATGGCGGCCACGTTGCCCAGATCCCACGGACGGGCAATCAGAGACGCTTTCGCTTCCGCAGGGGTTGGTGCACGGCGAATCAACTCAATGATTGGGTCGATGTTTGCCAGTGCAACGGCCAGCGCTTCAAGGATATGCGCACGGTCGCGGGCTTTACGCAGTTCGAAAATAGTACGGCGAGTCACCACTTCACGGCGGTGACGCACAAACGCGCTCAGAATATCTTTCAGGTTCATGATCTTCGGCTGACCATGGTGCAATGCAACCATGTTGATACCGAAGGAGACCTGGAGCTGAGTCTGGGAATACAGGTTGTTCAGTACAACCTCGCCCACCGCGTCGCGTTTGATTTCAATCACGATGCGCATGCCGTCTTTATCAGATTCGTCACGCAGCGCGCTGATGCCTTCAACACGTTTTTCTTTTACCAGCTCGGCGATTTTTTCAATCAGACGCGCTTTGTTCACCTGATACGGGATCTCGTGAACAATGATGGTTTCACGGCCGGTTTTGGCGTCCGCTTCCACTTCGGCGCGGGCACGGATATAAATCTTGCCACGTCCGGTGCGGTACGCTTCTTCAATACCACGACGACCGTTGATGATCGCCGCCGTCGGGAAGTCTGGACCCGGGATGTGTTCCATCAGCCCTTCAATGCTGATGTCTTCATCCTCAATATAGGCCAGGCAGCCGTTGATCACTTCCGTGATGTTATGCGGTGGAATGTTGGTTGCCATACCGACGGCGATACCGGACGAACCGTTCACCAGCAGGTTAGGGATTTTCGTTGGCATAACGTCCGGAATGCGTTCCGTGCCGTCATAGTTATCAACGAAATCAACCGTCTCTTTTTCCAGGTCAGCCATCAGCTCATGGGCAATTTTCGCCAGACGGATTTCCGTATAACGCATTGCCGCGGCGGAGTCGCCGTCGATAGAACCAAAGTTACCCTGACCATCTACCAGCATGTAACGCAGCGAGAATGGCTGCGCCATTCGGACGATAGTGTCGTACACCGCGGAATCACCATGGGGATGGTATTTACCGATTACGTCACCAACGACACGGGCAGATTTTTTGTAGGCTTTATTCCAGTCATTGCCCAATACGTTCATGGCGTATAGTACGCGACGGTGTACCGGCTTCAGGCCATCGCGGACGTCCGGCAGCGCACGGCCAACAATGACCGACATCGCATAGTCCAGATAGGAGCTCTTCAGCTCTTCCTCGATGTTAACCGGTGTAATTTCTCTCGCAAGGTCGCTCATCTAACCGCTATCCCTCTACTGTATCCCGGATTCAAAGGTCGCAAATTATAACACAGCCGCGGTGATTGAGGTAAACCAATAAGCTTTATTCAACCGCGCGGGCTGATATACTCCGAAGTCTTGCAAAATAAGGAGTAAAAGCGCCCATGAATGCCGAAAAATCCCCGGTGGCTCACAACGTTGACCATGAAGAGATTGCCAAATTCGAAGCGGTGGCATCCCGCTGGTGGGATCTCGAAGGTGAGTTTAAACCTCTGCACCACATTAACCCGCTGCGTCTGGGCTATATCGCGGAGCGTTCCGGCGGCCTGTTCGGTAAGAAAGTGCTCGACGTCGGCTGCGGCGGCGGCATTCTGGCAGAAAGCATGGCGCGCGAAGGGGCCACCGTCACCGGTCTGGATATGGGCTTTGAACCGCTGCAGGTTGCCCGTCTTCATGCGCTGGAATCTGGAGTGCAGGTGGAATATGTGCAGGAAACCGTCGAAGAACATGCGGCGAAGCATGCCCATCAGTACGACGTGGTGACCTGTATGGAGATGCTGGAGCACGTTCCCGACCCCCAGTCCGTGGTTCACGCCTGTGCAAAACTGGTGAAACCGGGCGGCCAGGTCTTCTTCTCGACGATCAACCGAAACGGTAAAGCCTGGCTGATGGCGGTCGTCGGGGCGGAGTATGTGCTGCGTATGGTGCCAAAAGGCACGCACGACGTGAAGAAATTCATCAAGCCTGCTGAATTACTGAGCTGGGTTGATCAGACGTGGCTCAAGGAGCAGCACATCACCGGTCTGCATTACAATCCATTGACCGATAAATTCAAACTCGCACCGGGTGTAGATGTTAACTATATGTTGCATACAACCGCCAAAAACGACTGACGTCATCCATTATTCTTATAAAGATTGCGCGACATCATGTTGCGCAATTCTGACCTCCCGTTGAAGAAATCAGCACTCGATCAAATTTTGAATTTTTTTTCTTAATTATTGACATCTCTTCCAGGCCTTACGGTACGAGGACTTAGCCTTTTTTACCCTTTGACAACCTCAATTTAACGTCAAAATCAACCCTTGTGCTGAAAAGATTCGATACTAGAATACTCACCATATAGCGTTTTTCTTATCGCAAACCCCCTATATGTAGTATTTATCCACAGAGTTAGTCACAAGACGGATCTGTGGATAAGCGGGGGATATTTTTTATTTCACGGACAGGTAAAACCCACATGAATCAGAGTCTGCTGGTGACTAAGCGCGACGGTACCACCGAGCGTATCAATCTGGACAAAATCCATCGTGTTCTCGACTGGGCAGCAGAAGGACTGAATAACGTATCTATCTCCCAGGTTGAACTGCGCTCTCACATTCAGTTCTACGATGGCATCAAGACGTCTGATATCCACGAAACCATCATCAAGGCTGCGGCGGATCTCATCTCCCGTGAAGCCCCGGATTATCAGTACCTCGCTGCACGTCTGGCGATTTTCCACCTGCGTAAAAAAGCGTACGGCCAGTTTGAGCCGCCAAAGCTTTACGATCACGTGGTGAAAATGGTTGAGCTGGGCAAATACGACACGCATCTGCTGGAAGACTATACGGAAGAAGAGTTCGAGCAGATGAACGGGTTTATCGATCACTGGCGCGACATGAACTTCTCTTACGCGGCGGTGAAGCAGCTCGAAGGCAAATACCTGGTTCAGAACCGTGTGACCGGTGAGATCTACGAAAGCGCCCAGTTCCTCTATATTCTGGTGGCCGCCTGCCTGTTCTCTAACTACCCGCGTGACACCCGTCTGGAATACGTGAAGCGTTTCTACGATGCGGTTTCCACGTTCAAGATTTCTCTGCCTACGCCAATCATGTCTGGCGTGCGTACCCCAACCCGTCAGTTCAGCTCATGCGTCCTGATCGAGTGTGGTGACAGCCTGGATTCCATCAACGCGACCTCCAGCGCCATCGTGAAATATGTCTCCCAGCGTGCCGGTATCGGCATCAACGCCGGTCGCATCCGTGCACTGGGTAGCCCGATTCGCGGCGGTGAAGCGTTCCACACCGGCTGTATCCCGTTCTACAAACACTTCCAGACCGCGGTAAAATCCTGCTCTCAGGGCGGCGTACGCGGTGGTGCAGCCACCCTGTTCTACCCAATGTGGCACCTGGAAGTGGAAAGCCTGCTGGTACTGAAAAACAACCGTGGCGTTGAAGGCAACCGCGTTCGTCACATGGACTACGGCGTACAGATCAACAAGCTGATGTACACCCGTCTGCTGAAAGGTGAAGACATCACCCTGTTCAGCCCGTCCGACGTTCCGGGCCTGTATGACGCGTTCTTCGCCGATCAGGATGAGTTCGAGCGTCTGTACACCAAATACGAAAAAGACGACAGCATCCGTAAGCAGCGCGTTAAGGCGGTTGACCTGTTCTCCCTGATGATGCAGGAACGTGCCTCTACCGGCCGTATCTACATTCAGAACGTTGACCACTGCAACACCCATAGCCCGTTTGACCCGGTGGTTGCGCCAGTGCGCCAGTCTAACCTGTGCCTGGAAATCGCCCTGCCGACCAAACCGCTGGAAGATGTTAACGACGAAAACGGCGAAATCGCGCTCTGCACCCTCTCTGCTTTCAACCTGGGCGCTATCAAGAGCCTGGAAGAGCTGGAAGAGCTGGCGGTGCTGGCCGTGCGTGCGCTGGATGCCCTGCTGGATTACCAGGACTACCCAATCCCGGCGGCAAAACGTGGAGCAATGGGCCGTCGTACCCTCGGTATCGGCGTTATCAACTTTGCCTACTGGCTGGCGAAACACGGTAAGCGTTACTCCGACGGCAGCGCGAACAACCTGACCCACGAAACGTTCGAAGCGATTCAGTACTACCTGCTGAAAGCCTCCAACGAGCTGGCGAAAGAGCAAGGCGCGTGCCCGTGGTTCAACGAAACCACCTATGCGAAAGGCATTCTGCCGATCGATACCTACAAGAAAGACCTGGATGCGATTTCTAACGAACCGCTGCATCTGGACTGGGAAGCGCTGCGTGAATCCATCAAGACTCACGGCCTGCGTAACTCCACGCTGTCTGCCCTGATGCCGTCTGAGACCTCTTCGCAGATCTCTAACGCCACCAACGGTATTGAACCACCGCGCGGCCACGTCAGCATTAAAGCGTCGAAAGACGGTATCCTGCGTCAGGTTGTGCCTGACTACGAGCTGCTGAAAGACAACTACGAGCTGCTGTGGGAAATGCCAAACAACGACGGTTACCTGCAGCTGGTGGGGATCATGCAGAAGTTTATCGACCAGTCGATTTCTGCTAACACCAACTACGACCCGACGCGCTTCCCGTCTGGCAAGGTACCGATGCAGCAACTGTTGAAAGACCTGCTCACCGCCTACAAATTTGGTGTGAAAACCCTGTACTATCACAACACCCGTGATGGTGCGGAAGACGCTCAGGATGACATGGCACCGTCAATTCAGGACGATGGCTGCGAAAGCGGCGCATGTAAGATCTAATGAAGGGCGGGGATATCCCCGCCTTTATTTCGTAAGACAGGACTCCAATTCATGGCATACACCACCTTTTCACAGACGAAAAACGACCAGCTCAAAGAGCCGATGTTCTTCGGGCAACCGGTCAACGTGGCACGCTACGATCAGCAAAAATATGACATCTTCGAAAAGCTGATTGAAAAGCAACTCTCCTTCTTCTGGCGCCCGGAAGAAGTTGACGTCTCTCGCGATCGTATCGATTTCCAGGCGTTGCCGGAGCACGAAAAGCATATCTTCATCAGCAACCTGAAGTACCAGACGCTGCTGGACTCCATTCAGGGCCGTAGCCCGAACGTGGCGCTGCTGCCGCTGATCTCCATTCCGGAGCTGGAAACCTGGGTGGAAACCTGGGCGTTTTCTGAGACCATCCACTCCCGCTCTTACACCCACATTATCCGCAACATCGTTAACGATCCGGCGGTGGTGTTTGACGATATCGTCACTAACGAGCAGATCCAGAAACGTGCTGAAGGTATTGCGCACTACTACGACGAACTGATCGAGATGACCAGCTACTGGCATCTGCTGGGCGAAGGCACCCACACCGTGAACGGCAAAACCGTCACCGTGAGCCTGCGTGCGCTGAAGAAACAGCTTTACCTGTGCCTGATGAGCGTTAACGCACTGGAAGCCATCCGCTTCTACGTGAGCTTCGCCTGCTCCTTCGCGTTTGCGGAACGCAAGCTGATGGAAGGTAATGCCAAAATCATCCGTCTGATCGCCCGTGACGAAGCCCTGCACCTGACCGGCACCCAGCATATGCTGAACCTGCTGCGCAGCGGTACAGACGATCCGGAGATGGCTGAGATTGCCGAAGAGTGCAAACAGGAGTGCTATGACCTGTTCGTGCTGGCCGCTCAGCAGGAGAAAGAGTGGGCAGACTACCTGTTCCGCGACGGCTCCATGATTGGCCTGAACAAAGATATCCTGTGCCAGTATGTTGAGTACATCACCAACATCCGTATGCAGGCGGTCGGGCTTGAGCTGCCGTTCAAGACCCGCTCTAACCCAATTCCGTGGATCAACACCTGGCTGGTATCCGATAACGTGCAGGTTGCGCCACAGGAAGTGGAAGTCAGTTCTTATCTGGTCGGGCAGATTGACTCTGAAGTTAACACCGACGACCTGAGCGACTTCCAGCTCTGATGAGCCGCGTAACGCTTAGCCTTTCCGGTACCGAAGTGCTGTGCCGGGAAGAACACCCTTCCCTGTTGATTGCGCTTGAGGCGCATCAGGTTGAAGTGGAGTATCAATGCCGCTCAGGCTATTGCGGCTCATGTCGCTGCCGTTTAGTCGCCGGACAAGTGGACTGGCTGACCGAACCGCTGGCCTTCATCAACGAAGGTGAAATTTTGCCCTGCTGCTGCCGGGCAAAAGGCGATATAGAGATTGAGATGTAAACCGCCCCTCCGGGCGACATAAAAAAGGGCCTTACGGCCCTTTTTCTTTTACTTCAAAAACTGCACGGCTTTATCCGGGAAATCGGTGAACAGCCCGTCCACCCCGGCCTGGTTATACAGCACGTCGTACAGCTGGTTTACGTCCGTCACATAAGCCGGTAGCTGTTCCGCACGCACCGTATACGGATGAACCTGCATATGACTGGCGTGCGCCTCTTTCACCATTGCCGTCAGCTTGACGTGGCCTGGCGTTGAGCCTTCCGCCACCAGCATATGGTAATCCGGTCCGATACCGTCGGCGTACTGCGCGATCTGTTTCATTGCGCCCGGCTTAAACATCCAGTCGTAGTTGTAATTCACCCACGTGCCGTCGGGCTGTTTCTCCTGAGTTTCATTCCAGTCGGTGTAGGCAATCAGCTGTACCAGATTGAGATCCATCCCTCTCTTTGGCGCCAGCTCGGTTTTGATGCGCTTCAGCTCAGCGGCGTCAAAACACTGCAGATAGACTTTGTCGCGCTTGCTGGTGTAGCCGTACTTTTTCAGCACGTCCAGCGTCTTCGCGGCAATGTCCTTCCCTTCCTGATGGTGGAACCACGGCGCTTTTATCTCCGGGTAGATGCCGATGTTTTTCCCGGTTGAGTGGTTCAGTCCCTGAACAAACTCAATCTCTTCTTCGAAGGTATGAATGCGAAAATCAGATTTACCCATCGGGAAACGTCCCGGATAGACCTGCACCTTCTTGCCGTTTTCAACCTCGAAACCCTCGGTAAACTTCAGCGAACGAATCTCATCCAGCGTAAAGTCAATGGCGTAGTAGCGACCATCTTTGCGGGCGCGGTCCGGGAAACGCTCAGCCACGTCCGTCACGCGGTCAAGATAGTGGTCATGAAGGACGACCAGCTGATCGTCACGGGTCATCACCAGATCCTGCTCGAGATAATCTGCCCCCTGCGCATAGGCCATCGCTTTTGCCGGGAGCGTGTGCTCTGGCAGATAGCCGCTTGCGCCGCGATGGGCGATAACCATTTTCTCGTTAGCCAGCGCTGAGCCTGTCATCAGGCCCGCCAGCAGCAGGCCCGTTGCTACGTAAGTTAATTTCATCAGCCTTCTCCTTATTGACGACGCGCCTGCATTTCGGCGTGATGACGTTTTTCACCAATCATCACCACAATCAACAGCAGCACCGCCAGCACGCTACCGCCAATCATCACCATAAAGCCGCCGTCCCAGCCGAAGAAGTCAACGGTGTAGCCCACAATGGCGCTCGCCGCGACCGAACCGCCCAGGTAACCGAACAGACCGGTAAAGCCGGCCGCCGTACCTGCCGCTTTCTTCGGCGCCAGCTCCAGGGCATGCAGACCAATCAGCATCACCGGGCCGTAAATCAGGAAGCCAATGACGATCATACAGGCCATATCGATTGACGGGTTACCCGGCGGGTTGAGCCAGTAAACCACGGTGGCAATGGTCACCAGCGTCATAAAGAAGACGCCCGTCGCACCACGGTTACCCCGGAACACTTTGTCCGACATCCAGCCGCAAATCAGCGTCCCCGGGATCCCGGCGTACTCATAGAGGAAGTAAGCCCAGGAGGATTTATCCAGCGCGAAATGCTTCACCTCTTTCAGATAGGTAGGTGACCAGTCGAGGATGCCGTAACGCAGCAGGTACACGAAGACGTTGGCCACCGCGATATACCACAGCAGTTTGTTGGGCAGGACGTACTTCATGAAGATCTGTTTGGCCGTCAGCTCTTCTTCATGCTGCTCGCTGTAATCATCCGGATAGTCGTTTTTGTACTCTTCAATTGGCGGCAGGCCACAGGACTGCGGCGTGTCACGCATCAGGGCGAAAGCGATAACCGCCACCAGAATGGCACCAAAGGCAGGCATATAAAGCGCGGCTTTCCAGTCGTTAAACCACGCCATCCCCAGCAGGAACAGCAGAGGTGGAATACCGCCACCGACGTTATGCGCGCAGTTCCACACCGACACGATGCCGCCACGCTCTTTCTGCGACCACCAGTGCACCATGGTGCGCCCGCACGGCGGCCACCCCATTCCCTGGAACCAGCCACAGAGGAACAGCAGCACGAACATCACGGCGATGCTGGAGGTTGCCCATGGCACAAAGCCCATGAACAGCATCACCGCTGCCGCCAGGATCAGACCCGCAGGCAGGAACACGCGTGGATTCGATCGATCGGACACTGAACCCATGATGAATTTGGAAAAACCATAGGCGATAGAGATCCCCGACAGCGCGAACCCCAGATCGCCACGAGAAAAGCCCTGCTCCACCAGATACGGCATGGCGAGCGCAAAGTTTTTACGTACCAGGTAGTACGCCGCGTACCCGAAGAAGATCCCCAGGAAGATTTGCCAACGCAGACGACGGTATAGCGGATCAATTTCTGCCTCTGGCAGACGCGCCCGATGCGGCGCAGGTTTGAAGATACTGAGCATGACAGCCTCCGTGGCCAGGTATTGAATTTACAGGGGTTTAACTGCCCCACACTCCAGAGAGGCGGCGATGTTAAGAAATCACGGTGATTGTTACTGTGAATCAACGCACAAATTGTTACAGAAATATGACAATGTGCGCAGAAAAGCGCATGGAATCACGTTTCACTTTCGAATTTCGTTCGTTTATGTTCGAAATCAAACAAACCACAGTTTTGATGTGGCTAAATGGTAAAAAACGAACACAGAGGGATAACAATGACAATTCACGATCCTCGCTACAGCGATGTGATTATCATTGGCGGTGGCGCGACCGGCGCCGGCATCGCACGCGACTGCGCCCTGCGTGGGCTGAGCGTCACGCTTCTGGAGCGCCATGACATTGCGACGGGCGCAACCGGGCGCAATCATGGCCTGCTGCACAGTGGTGCCCGTTACGCGGTGACCGACCCCGAATCCGCGCGGGAATGCATTGCTGAAAACCAGATCCTCAGACGCATTGCCCGCCACTGCATTGAACCGACCAACGGTCTGTTCATTACGCTTCCCGAAGACGATCTCTCATTTCAGCCAACCTTTGTGACCGCCTGCCGCGCTGCAGGGATTGAGGCTGACGTCATCGACCCCGAACTCGCGCGTCGTCTGGAACCGTCTGTCAACCCGGCCCTTATCGGTGCGGTGAAGGTCCCGGACGGCACGGTTGACCCTTTCCGCCTGACCGCCGCGAACATGCTGGACGCCCGTGAACACGGCGCACAGGTTCTGACCGGGCAGGAAGTGACCGGGCTTATCCGTGAAGGGAACCGCGTCTGCGGCGTACGTGTTTTTGATACGCAGTATAAGGAGCATGGCGAACTGTACGCCGCCGTGGTGGTCAACGCGGCGGGGATCTGGGGGCAACGCATCGCGGAGTACGCCGAGCTGTCTGTGCGCATGTTCCCGGCAAAAGGCTCGCTGCTGATCCTCGACCACCGCATTAACAACCACGTGATCAACCGCTGCCGCAAACCTTCTGATGCCGACATCCTGGTGCCGGGCGATACCATTTCGCTTATCGGCACCACCTCAACCCACGTGGACTATAGCGAGATTGATTACAACCGCGTGACCGCCGACGAGGTGGATATCCTGCTGCGCGAAGGGGAAAAGCTGGCCCCTGTGATGGCGCAGACCCGAATTCTTCGCGCCTATGCTGGCGTGCGCCCTCTGGTGGCGAGCGATAACGACCCGAGCGGGCGCAACGTCAGCCGTGGCATCGTGCTGCTCGACCACGCCGCACGCGATGGCCTGGATGGGTTTATCACCATCACCGGCGGCAAGCTGATGACCTACCGCCTGATGGCCGAGTGGGCAACCGATGCCGTCTGCCGCAAGCTGGGTAATAGCGAACGGTGTGTGACTGCAGAGCAACCTCTGCCTGGCTCGCGTCAGTCCACCGAGAAAACGCTGCAAAAAATCATCTCCCTTTCCGCCCCCCTGCGCGGTTCCGCCATCTATCGCCACGGAGACCGCACGCCGGTCTGGCTGGGGGAAGGACGGCTGAGCCGTAGCCTGGTGTGTGAATGCGAAGCCGTCACGGCGGGTGAAGTGCAATACGCCGTGGAGAATCTGACCGTCAACAGCCTGCTTGATTTACGTCGGCGCACCCGCGTGGGCATGGGCACCTGCCAGGGTGAGCTGTGCGCCTGCCGTGCCGCCGGGTTGTTACAACGTTTTCATACCACCACTGCCACCCAGTCGCTGGCACAACTCAGTGATTTCCTGAACGAACGCTGGAAAGGCATTCAGCCTGTCGCCTGGGGTGATGCACTGCGTGAAAGCGAGTTTACCCGCTGGGTCTACCAGGGGCTGTGCGGTCTTGAGAAGGAGCAACAGGATGAAATTTGATACCGTGATTGTCGGTGGTGGGCTGGCGGGTCTGCTCTGTGGTATCAGGCTAACGAAGCAGGGGCTGCGCTGCGCCATCATCACCCGGGGCCAGAGCGCACTGCACTTCTCGTCGGGTTCGCTGGATCTGCTGGATGAGGCATATCGCGATGCCCTGCCGCCAGAGCATCCCTATAACCTGACGGGCAGAGACACCGTCGACCGCTTCGCCCATGAAGCCGAAACCCTTCTGGCCGAGTGTGGCGCACGGCTGCAGGGTAACGCCCGGAAAAATCATCATCGGGTTACCCCGCTCGGCACCCTGCGCTCTGCCTGGCTCAGCCCGGAAGAGGTGCCTGTTGCCCCCTTCAACGCAGGACGGGTCCTGGTCGTGGGTATTAGCGGTTTTCTTGATTTCCAGCCCCACCTCGCTGCGGCATCGCTCTGTCGCCAGGGCGTGAACGCACACACGGCTGAGATAGAGCTTCCTGAGCTTGACGTCCTGCGCGACAACCCGAGCGAGTTTCGCGCGGTGAATATTGCCCGTTTTCTCGATAACGACGATAAATGGCCGCTACTGTATGCCGCGCTCCGGCCGCTTGCCGAAGGTTGCGACACGCTGTTTATGCCCGCCTGCTTTGGCTTAAGCGACAACCGGCTCTGGCGCTGGCTCTCGGATCGCCTGCCCTGCTCGCTTGGCCTGCTGCCGACGCTTCCCCCTTCTGTCCCCGGCATTCGCCTGCATACCCAGCTTCAGCGTCGGTTTATCGCTCAGGGTGGCGTGTGGATGGCGGGTGACGAGGTGAAAAAAATCACCCTGACGGATGGCTCGGTGAGCGAAGTCTGGACGCGTAATCACGCTGATATTCCGCTTCGCGCGCGTTATACGGTGCTGGCAAGCGGCAGTTTCTTCAGCAACGGTCTGCTGAGCCGTCGGGACGGCATCCAGGAGGCAATTATGGGGCTGGATGTCCGGCAAACGCCCTCCCGCGCGGACTGGTATCAGAGTGATTTCTTCACCCCACAACCCTGGCAGCAGTTCGGCGTGATTGTCGATAAGCAACTGCACCCGCAACTTTCTGGTCAGCCGGTCAGTAATCTCTATGCCATTGGCTCTCTTCTGGGGGGATACGATCCCATCGCTCAGGGTTGCGGCGGCGGGGTCTGCGCCATCACGGCGCTGTATGTGGCAGAGCAAATTGGCCAGCGCATGGAGGCTGAGCAATGAACGATACCCGGTTTGAAAGCTGCATCAAATGCACAGTTTGTACCACCGTCTGCCCGGTCAGCGGTGTGAATCCGCGCTACCCGGGCCCGAAACAGGCCGGACCTGACGGCGAGCGCCTGCGTCTTAAAGACGGTGCGCTGTACGATGAGGCGCTGAAATACTGCATCAACTGTAAACGTTGCGAAGTGGCCTGTCCGTCGGACGTGAAGATCGGCGATATCATCCAGCGAGCCCGCGCGCGTTACAGCACGCAAAAGCCGTCCCTGCGCGATGCGATCCTGAGTCACACCGACCTGATGGGCAGTGTCTCCACGCCTTTTGCCCCGCTGGTGAATGCTGCAACGTCTCTCAAGCCGGTGCGAAAACTGCTGGATGCGACGCTGAAGATAGACCACCACCGCAGCCTGCCAAAATACTCTCACGGTACCTTCCGGCGCTGGTATACATCCGTGGCAGCGGAACAGGCGCAGTACACCGATCAGGTCGCGTTCTTCCACGGCTGCTATGTCAACTACAACCACCCGCAACTGGGAAAAGATCTGCTGAAGGTACTCAACGCGATGGGGACCGGCGTGCAGCTCCTGAAGAAAGAGAAGTGCTGCGGTGTGCCGTTGATTGCCAACGGTTTTACCGATAAGGCGCGCAGACAGGCCAAAAGCAACGTCACATCCCTGCGCGAGGCCATCGTTGATAAAGGAATTCCGGTACTGGCCACCTCGTCCACCTGTACCTTCACCCTGCGTGATGAGTATCCGCACCTGCTGGACGTGGATAACACCGGTCTGCGCGAGCACATTGAGCTGGCGACGCGTTTCCTGTGGCGCAAACTGGACAGCGGGCAGACGCTGCCGCTGCGGGAACTACCGCTGAAAGTGGTGTATCACACACCGTGTCATATGGAGAAAATGGGCTGGTCGCTCTATACGCTTGAGCTGTTGCGGCTCATTCCGGGGCTGGAGCTGACGGTGCTGGACTCGCGGTGCTGCGGCATCGCGGGCACTTACGGCTTTAAGCGAGAAAACTACGAAACGTCACAGGCGATCGGCGCCCCGCTGTTTCGCCAGATTGAAGAGAGCGGCGCAGATATCGTGGTCACCGACTGCGAAACCTGCAAGTGGCAGATAGAGATGTCTACCAGCAAGCGCTGCGAGCATCCGATCACTCTGCTGGCGAAGGCGCTGGGCTAAACCATGCCGGGGCAAAACGCCCCGGCAAAGGCATCACTCAACAAACAGCGATTCGACAACATTAATCCAGCCGTGCTCGCTGGCCACCTCTTTACCCTTCAGCCAGCGGCGCAGCATGTTCAGCGCCATCATGGCGCAGACCTCCTGACGTACCGCCAGATTGTGGCGGGTAATGCTCATTTTAACCCGCAAAGCATACGTGCCTTCCGGCGTCGCCAGCGCAAAGTTGAGATGTTCCTCATCCAGCCCCCCCACAAACAGCGCCAGGCCAGCAAAATGTTTCACTCTTCTTTCCGAAGCCCAGCGCGCGGTCTGCGCCAGCGTTTCCTGCTGGAACGGCACCACTTCACTGGCCAACAGCGGCGCACTGGCGCGCGACAGCTGTAGCGCCAGCAGGCCGCCGGTGAACTGTTCGCTTAAGGTCACGCTCAGCTGCCGAGACTGCAGATGTGACGCAATCTGCGCCGGCAGCCCCTCGGTGCCTTCAAAGATCAGGCTTTCACCGGCCACGCGCTGCACCTCCGGCCAGAGCGCCAGCATCGCCGCCTTCTCTGAGGCCGGTCCTGTCAGCTTGAGTTCAATGATGGGCATGGAGGAGCGGTAGCCCATTGAGACACCGGGTGGCAGGGAAAGATGATCAAGACTCTGGGCCAGATCGCTTTCGGAACGGCCAAACGTGGTCAGACGCAGGCAGAGCGGAGGCTCAGGCAGGGTAAAACGTTCGCGAAGGCGCGGCAGGATCTGCTGCTCAACCATCACTTTAAATTCTGACGGTACGCCCGGCGTGAAGAACATCAGGCAGCGGTTCAGCGTAATGGCAAACCCACACGCAGTACCCACGGGGTTATCGACCAGTTCGGCGCTGGCGGGAATTTCCGCCTGCTTGCGGTTGCTGGGTGCCATAACACGGCCACGTTCGGAGAAGAAACGCTCCATCTGCGCCAGCCACTCTTCATGAAGCACCAGCCCTTCACCTTTTGCGGTCGCGGCGGCCAGGGCGCTGAGATCGTCGCTGGTGGGACCGAGCCCGCCGTTCACAATCAACACGTCGGCGTGTTCGCTACGCTCGCGCAGCACATTCACCAGTGACTCAAGATTGTCGCCCACCGTATTGCGACGCGTTAACGGTAATCCTTGCTCAAAGAAAAGATCGGCAAGCCAGGCAGCATTGGTATCAATAATTTGTCCATGCAGCACTTCGTCGCCGGTGGATAACATCTCCACGTTAATCATTGTGTTCTCCCGCTTATATGGTCAAAACACTATAGCGCAAATGGATGTCGGGAGAAGAGAGAAACTGGCGCGACAGAATGCCGCGCCGGCGTGATTAGAACCCTGCGCTGACCCCCACGTACGGACCGTCAGCCAGTGCGTTGTCGCGGTTGCCGTCTTTACCCGCCAGGTTCAGATAGCGATAGCCCGCTTCAATCGTAATCGGACGCATGATGGTCCAGCGCGCGCCCGCGTTGGCTTCTTCATAGCTGTCGATACCGCTGGAGAGCGAATCCGGAGAATAGTAATACTCGCCGAACAGGCCGAAGCTATCGCCAATTTTCCACTGCAGGCCGCCGCCTACCGCCGCCGCGTAACCTTCATCGCCGTCGTTCGGGTTAGTGTAAATTCCCTTACCGCCCACGGTGGCCAGGAACGGGCCAAGCGGAATGTTCAGACCCAGGCCGAGGCTTGCCGCATCGCCATCGTCATCGTTATGTGTCCAGCCGCCGGTCATCGCCAGACCGGAGGTCTCGGTCCCAAGGCCAAAGCCGAGGTGAGTATAATCCTGACCCGCCGAGCCGTTGAAGCTGATGGCGCTCGCCGCCGAAGAAACAACCATCAGGCCTAAGCCCACTAATGCCACTTTTTTCATTGTCGTGATCCCGCACAATTTTATAGAGAAGTCCCAAAACCGCGAGATTTTAACCTGAGTCGCCCGGGGATCAAGCACTCTGCGTGCGGCAGACAAGTAGTTTGTAACGATTTGATACCCGGTGTTTTTTTACGTGAGCAGCAGAAAACGCATTTTAACGCTCAGGCCACCCAGCGTTTCGCTGCGCGTCAGCTGTAAGGGACTTCGGTGCAGACGGGCAATATCAGCGGCCAGCGCCAGCCCGATCCCTGACCCGGCGGCATCTCCGACGTTATCCAGCCGGTGGAAAGGCAGCATCGCCTGCTGGATCTGGTCCTCTTCAATGCCCGGACCACTGTCCTCCACGCTCAGCTCAACGGCGCCCTGGCCTGTTCGCAGGAACACGGTCACTGTCCCTTCTGCAGGGGTATATTTGATCGCATTCTCCAGCAGGTTGGCGCACAACTCCCCCAGCAGCACTTCCTCGCCTTCGATCATGACCGGCTGCTGCCGACCGTCATAGCCCAGGTCAATCGCTTTACTGCGCGCCTGCGCCAGCCGGGAGAAGCAGCAGTTTTGCACCACCTGAACCAAATCTACCGGCGCAAACTGGCCCTCCCCCTGCTCCTTACGCTTCACCGCGGAAAGCTGCAGCAGCCGTTCGGTCAGTACAATGGTGTCATCCAGGGTCGCATTCATTGCCCGCAGGCTCTCCTGCCACAGGGCGGGATCCTGACGCGTCAGGGCAACGGAGACCTGGGTTTTCAGCACCGCCAGCGGGGTTTTGAGCTGATGCGAGGCATCCGCGTTGAAACGTTCCTGACGCGACAGCACGCCGCGCAGCCTGTCGATATAGCGGTTGAATGCCACAATCAGCAGCCGGGTCTCAGACCAGGGCAACAACTCCGGCAGCGGCGCGAGCAGGCCAGGATCACGGCGCACCATCAGCGAAGAGAGCTGGCGCATTGGGCGCAGTACGCGACGCAACAACCACGCGGTCAACACCAGGGTCAGCAGCACCAGCAATCCCTGAGAGACCCATGATGAAAAGAGCAATTGACTGGCGAGATAGCGGCGGGACTGGAGCGTCTCCGCGACATAAATCTCCGCCATGCCGACGATATTCCCTTCATTGACGGGCTGCAGCAGACGCGCGACACGGATCGCCTGCCCGCGATATTCGGTGTGATAAAACCAGGCCAGCGCCGGATAGAGCGTGGTGCGGGATGTTGCCGGGGGCATCCGGGGCAGATCGTCATAACCGGAGATCACCCGCCCGTCGGGATCGACCACTTTATAATAGAGCCGGTCGTTCATATTGAGTTCAAAGCTGTCGAGCACCACCCAGGGAACATTCACGCCCAGCCTGCCGTCGTGAACCTCCAGCCGCTCCGATATTGTTCGGGCAGAGGATAACAGCGTGCGGTCGTAAGCCTGCGTGGCCGCCTGCAATGCGCTGACATAGCTGTTAAATGCCGACAACCCCCACAGCAACAACAACGGAAGCCCAAGAAACAGCAGCAGTTGCAGGTAAAGCGACTGCGGCTTAACCCACCTCATCGCCGCACTCCAGCACATAACCCAGTCCGCGAAGGGTGGTGACCCTCACGCCGCTACCGCTGAGCTTTTTGCGCAGACGATGAATATAGAGATCGATACTCTCCGGGCTGACGTCGTCATTCAGGCTAAACACCTGATCGAACAGCTGCTGCCGGGAAACGGGCCGGGTCCGGCGATGCATCAACACCTTCAGCAGCGACAGTTCGCGTGGCGTGAGCGACAGAGGCTCGTCGCGCAGCAGGAAAAAGCCTTCGTCGTCATATTCCAGCTCCCCAAGGCGCTGACGCTCCTGCGTTCGCCCTTCGCTTCTGCGCAACAGGGCGCGCAGCCGCGCGTCAAGCTCCTCCAGCTCAAACGGTTTCGGCAGATAATCATCCGCCCCGGCGTTGAGCCCTTTCACCCGGTCCGCCACGTTGCTGCGCGCGGTGAGAAACAGGACGGGCAGCGTCTGACCGCGTTTACGCAGACGATGCACGACCTCCAGACCGTCAAAGCCAGGCATTCCGATGTCCAGAATGGCAACCGCATAGCTTTCTCCCTGCAGCAGATGGTCGGCGGCGCGCCCGTCAGAAACGCAGTCCACGGCAAAGCCCTCCTGCACCAGCGCTTTCTCCAGCCAGTGAGCCAGCTCACGATTATCTTCCGCGAGTAAGAGACGCATATCACATCCTGTAAAGTTGGTGTCGCATTGAAAGGGAAATGAAAGGTTATTGTTTTAACAATCACGCAACGGAACCGCTACAAGGTGGTTCACATAATCAGAAAAAAGCCCCGTACCCGTACTCCCGGAACTCCGGCGTGAGGATAAACGATGAAAAAACAACTACTTTCGACGCTTGCTGCAAGCGTATTGATGATAAGTGCCTCTGTCGTTCAGGCGCAGGATGCCCCGTCCCGCACCGAGTGCATCGCGCCGGCGAAACCCGGCGGCGGTTTCGATCTCACCTGCAAACTCATTCAGGTCAGCATGCTGGAGACCGGCGCTATCGCAAAACCCATGCGTGTGACCTATATGCCCGGCGGCGTGGGTGCCGTTGCGTACAACGCGATTGTCGCGCAACGCCCTGCGGAAGCCGGCACGGTGGTGGCTTTCTCCGGTGGCTCGCTGTTGAACTTGTCTCAGGGGAAGTTTGGCCGCTACGGCGTGGATGACGTGCGCTGGCTGGCAACCGTCGGTACCGACTACGGCATGATTGCCGTGCGCGCGGATTCACCGTGGAAATCCCTGAAAGACCTGCTGACCGCCATGGAAAAAGATCCGAACAGCGTGGTGATTGGCGCCGGTGCCTCCATCGGCAGCCAGGACTGGATGAAAGCCGCCCTGCTGGCACAGCAGGCGAAGGTTGATCCTCACAAGATGCGCTACGTGGCGTTTGAAGGGGGCGGCGAACCGGTGACGGCGCTGATGGGAAATCACGTTCAGGCGGTATCTGGCGATCTCAGTGAAATGGTGCCCTACCTGAACGGCGATAAAATCCGCGTGCTGGCGGTCTTCTCTGAGAACCGCCTGCCGGGCCAGCTGGCGAACGTCCCTACCGCAAAAGAACAGGGTTATGATCTGGTCTGGCCGATTATCCGCGGTTTCTTCGTCGGGCCAAAAGTGACCGATGCCGAATATCAGTGGTGGGTCGAAACCTTCAATAAACTCCAGCAGACCGAAGCGTTTAAAAAGCAGCGCGATCTGCGCGGGCTGTTTGAGTTCAACCTGAGCGGCAAGCCGCTGGATGAGTACGTCAAAAAACAGGTCAATGACTATCGCGAACAGGCGAAAGCCTTTGGCCTTGCCAAATAACCGGAGGCGGTATGAGCGATCGTATTTTTGCCGGGATTTGGCTGCTGCTCTGCGTCGGTGGGATGTTCGTCGCCTGGCAGATCCACAGCGAATACAGCTATGAACCAGTGGGGCCGCGCCCTTTCCCGATGGGCATTGTTGGACTGATGCTGCTCTGCTCGGTGGCCCTGCTGCTCCGTCATCCGGATACCGTAGAGTGGCCACCGCGCCGTATTCTGCAGCGTCTGCTGGTGATGGTCATTGTTCTGCTGATGTACGCCTGGGGTTTTGAGTGGCTCGGTTTTCCGGTTGCAACCGCCATCCTGACGATGGTGATCGGCATGCTGTTTAACGCCACCCTTCCGGCGGCGGGGATTTCCGGCGCGGTAATGGGGATCTTGCTGTGGTTTGCCTTTGACCGCCTGCTGGATGTGACCTTACCGCTCGGCGCATGGTTTAATTAACGGAGCACGCTATGGATACCTGGATTTATCTCTCGCAGGGGTTCGCCGTGGCGATGACCCCGGAAAACCTGGTGATAGCCCTGATCGGCTGCTTTGTCGGGACCATTGTGGGTCTGCTGCCCGGCCTTGGGCCGATTAACGGCGTTGCCATTTTACTCCCGCTGGCGTTTGCCCTGCATCTGCCTGCGGAATCGGCGCTGATCCTGCTGGCGACGGTGTATATCGGCTGTGAATATGGCGGGCGTATTTCCTCCATCCTGCTGAACGTGCCCGGCGATGCGGCGGCCATTATGACCGCGCTGGATGGCTACCCGATGGCACGGCAGGGTCGCGGTGGCGTGGCGCTGTCCATCTCCGCGGTCAGTTCGTTTTGTGGTTCACTGATTGCCATCGGCGGTATCATTCTGTTTGCCCCTGCGCTGGCCCAGTGGTCGCTGGCGTTTGGTCCGGCAGAGTATTTTGCGCTGATGGTCTTTGCCATCGCCTGTCTCGGCAGCATGATGGCGCAGAATCCGCTGAAATCGTTTTTGTCCGCGCTGATTGGCTTAGGGTTAGCCACCGTCGGCGTGGATGCCAACACCGGGGTTTATCGCTTTACCTTTGACAGCGTGCACCTTTCCGACGGCGTGCAGTTTATCGTGGTCGTGATTGGCCTGTTCTCGGTCTCTGAAATTTTATTGATGCTGGAACATACCAGCAGCGGACAGACGCTGGTGCGTAAAACGGGCCGCATGCTTTTCAGTGCCAAAGAGGGCGCACAGTGTATCGGCGCGACGCTGCGTTCGTCGGTGATTGGCTTCTTCGTCGGCATTCTGCCGGGGGCCGGGGCCACCATCGCCAGCGCCATCACTTACATGACCGAGAAAAAGCTCAGCGGCAACAGTGACAGCTTCGGCAAGGGCGACATTCGCGGGGTAGCGGCCCCAGAGGCTGCGAATAACGCCTCGGCCTGCGGTTCGTTTATCCCGATGCTGACCCTTGGCGTGCCGGGCTCGGGCACCACGGCGGTGATGATGGGCGCGCTGACGCTCTATAACATTACGCCTGGACCGGCCATGTTTACCGAGCAGCCGGATATTGTCTGGGGGCTGATTGCAGCGCTGCTGATCGCCAACGTGATGCTGCTGGTCATGAACATTCCGCTGATTGGTCTGTTCACCCGGATGCTGACAATTCCCCTGTGGTTCCTGGTGCCGGCTATCGCGGCCGTCTCTGCGGTGGGGGTGTATGCGGTACATAGCACCACTTTCGATCTGGTGCTGATGGTGCTGCTTGGCGCACTGGGCTACATCCTGCGTAAGATGCACTTCCCGATGTCGCCGCTGATTTTAGGCTTTGTGCTGGGAGAGATGCTGGAGCAGAACCTGCGCCGCGCCTTGTCCATCAGCAACGGCAATATGTCTATTCTGTGGGACAGTAGCGTGACGAAGGTGCTGTTAGCGATGGCCATCCTGGTGATTGTGGTTCCACCGGTATTGCGTCTGCTGCGTCGCCGCCAGCGCAAACCGGCACCGGATATCGGTTGATTATCCTTTCAACAGACGGGTGACCCACTGTTTTAATGCCTGGCGGGAGATCTTAATCCCGCCATTTTTAAGCTCTGCCGGCAGCATCAGCCAGTGCACCGGCTGCTCAAAGCGCGCCAGTTTACCCTGTACCCACGCCGGGAAGCCGGTGATATCGGTTCCCGGTTCACACTCCACCACCGCCACCGGACGCTGACCGAACTCGGCGTCATCGAGTGGGACGATAAACGCCTGGTTTATCTGCGGATGGCGGGCAATAACCCGCTCAAGGCTTTCCGGCTGGATCCCTTCGCCCCCGCTGAAAAAGAGGTTGTCCATTCGGCCAAGGATCGTCAGGCGCCCGTCATGCCATTCCCCGCGATCGCGGGTGGCAAACCAGCCCTGTGCATTGGTCAGCGGAATCAATGCACCGTCCCGCCAGTAACCTGCGGCCATACTTTGCGCTTTGATCCACACTTCACCGTCAACCACCCGCACCTCTCTGCCCGGCAACGCAGCGCCGACGTCCGGTTCACCGTCCGCCTCTTTGGCACAAACCGTTGATGCAAACTCCGTCAGACCGTAGCCACAGAAAGTGCGGATCCCCCGCTGGCCCGCCTGCTGAGTCAGGTCAACGGGGATCGCGGCCCCACCAAGCAGTACGGCTTTCAGCGCGACAGGCTGATGTGCATTAAGCAGACGCCAGAGCTGCGTCGGTACCAGTGAGGCATGCGTACAGCCCTGCAGGGCCTGCGCCAGCGGCTGCTTCTCGCGGACGGTTAAGCGCGCGCCAGCCTGCAGCCAGCGCCACAAAATCCCCTGCCCGGAGACATGAAACAGCGGCAGGGAGAGCAGCCAGTCGTCTTCATCGCCGTAGGGCATCAGCGAAAGCACGCCGCGCGCACTGGCAAGATGGGCGGCACAGGTATGGACCGCCGCCTTGGGTAAACCGGTTGAACCGGATGTCAGCGTCATGGAAGCCAGCCGCGACGGTTGCCACGCCACGCGACACCCGCCCGGCGCCTCGCGCATACTGAGTGCCACCAGCCCGTCGTAGACGCCGTCCAGCACCAGGGCAAAGCGCAGCGTCAACTGCGGGAGCAACACGTCCAGCAACGGGTGCGGCAGCTGCGGGTTAACGGGAAGAATACGTGCCCCGCACTGAAGCAATGCCAGCCACGCCATCAGGGTTTGCGGGTGATTATGCGCCAGCAGCAGTACGCCGTCGCCCTCCTGCACACCCTGCAGCTGAAAGCCTGCGGCCAGTCTGTCGATGCGCGCACACAGCTGTTGCCAGCTGAGCGTCTCATCGTTCAGCCTCAGGGCCGGTTTATCAGCATACTGCGAGCACCAGTGTCGCCACGGCCAGTCGGTAAAACTCATAGCAACGGCTCCAGCCCCTCAACGTCAAGGAGCGGCAGCGTGCTGTCTGGCCACGTTCGGATAAGCTGATTTTGCATCAGGTTCAGCGTATCGAGACCGGGGACAGTGTCTGGCGTTAACCAGGCGGCAATGCGCGCCAGTTGGGTTAGCCCCAGGCTGGACTCAATCGAAGAGCTGATGACCGCCGTCAGCCCGGCGGCATGGGCCGCCGCGACCTGCTCGCGTACCTTAGCAAGGCTGCCGGTCAACGTCGGTTTAATGACCACCGCGCGGACACCCGGTTCGGCGACAAACGCAAAGCCGTCTTCACGCAGGCTTTCATCCCACGCGATGGCAATGCCGGTTTCACGGGCAAACGCCCGGGAATCGTCGCGAGTTTTACACGGCTCTTCCAGAAACGCGATACGACTGCGGTACGCCGGGTTTACGTACTTCGCGAACTGCTGCGCCTTCAGCGGCGTCCAGGCGCGGTTAGCATCCAGACGCAGATGCAGGTCGGGCAATGCTTCCAGTAAGAGGTTAGCGACCATCCCATCGCGTACCGCTTCATAGAGACCGACTTTGATTTTCGCCACTTTCTCGCCTGGCATGGCGGCGAGCAGCGCAAACAGCTCATCCGGATCGCCCGTACAGAGCGGTGCCGCACGGTAATTAGCCTCTGCAGGCAAGCTACCGTCCAGCTCCGCCAGCGCGCAGCTAATACCAAAAGCCGCGGAAGGCACCTCCGGCAACGCCGGGTTCGCGCCCTCACGCCACTCACTGGCCCACGCCAGCAATACCGCCTGCGCGTCCTCCAGCGATTCAAGGCTAAAGCCCGGCAGCGGCGAAATCTCGCCCCAGCCTTCCTGCTCGCCCTGCTGCAGATGCACCAGCATGCCATCACGGGTTTTTAACCGCCGTTCACGCAGCACCACGCCCGCGTCCATAGGTATCTGCCAGCGGTAAACCTGCGCGCGACGCATTACGGATTCCGTTTATATTTGCTGAAGTCAGGCTGGCGTTTTTCGTTAAAGGCGTTGCGACCTTCCTGCCCTTCTTCGGTCATGTAGAACAGCATGGTGGCGTTACCTGCCAGCTCCTGCAGACCTGCCTGACCGTCACAGTCGGCATTCAGGGCCGCTTTCAGGCAGCGCAGCGCCATTGGGCTGTTTTGCAGCATTTCACGACACCAGCGCACGGTCTCTTTCTCGAGGTCGGCAATTGGCACCACGGTGTTCACCAGACCCATATCCAGCGCTTCCTGAGCAGTGTACTGACGGCACAGGAACCAGATTTCGCGGGCTTTTTTCTGACCGACAATACGCGCCATGTAGGAAGCACCCCAGCCACCATCGAACGACCCCACTTTCGGGCCCGTCTGGCCAAAGATGGCGTTCTCTGCGGCAATGGTCAGGTCACACATCATGTGAAGCACATGGCCGCCGCCGATGGAGTAGCCTGCCACCATCGCCACCACCGGTTTTGGACAAGTGCGGATCTGGCGCTGGAAATCGAGCACGTTCAGGTGGTGAACGCCAGAGTCATCCTGGTATCCGCCGTAATCGCCGCGCACTTTCTGATCGCCACCGGCACAGAACGCTTTTTCACCTTCGCCGGTCAGGACGATAACACCGATGTTGTCGTCATAGCGCGCGTCTGCCAGCGCCTGAATCATCTCTTTGACGGTCAGCGGACGGAACGCGTTACGCACCTGCGGGCGGTTGATGGTGATTTTGGCAATGCCGTCTGCGGATTTGTGGTAACGAATGTCGGAGTAACCTTCGGAGCAGTCTTGCCATTCAACCGGCGCATAGAGCATGTGTTCATCAGGATAGATCATAGAGAGTCCTTTATTCGAAGACGCAGTATCTGAGCCAGACTCGCAGCAACCGCAGCGGGGTTTTCCCGGTGGGCGTTGTGTCCGGCATGGGGAATCGCATGGCGTACGGCGTGCAGTTCAGCCGCAAGGGCTTTGAACTTCTCATCACGTTCACCATATAAATAATCAAAAGCGACGTTGCAGGCGCTCAGTCCCGGACGCAAATCAGGCTGCACGGCCAGCGAGGTGGCCTCGAGCATCATCGCCAGAGTCGCGCCATTGTTCTGGCTACGCTGACGAATAAGCGCCTGCCGCTGAACGTCCGTCAGGGAAGCAAATACGGGTTGTCGGTACCAGTCAGTGAAAACCACGTCGAGTGCCTCGGTACGAAAGCGCCGCGCCCAGCGGCGATCGGATACCAGCCGCGCACTCCGCTCACCGGCGTCCTGTAGCCCGGGATGGCCGCCTTCCACAATAATGCCCTTCAGCCCCTCTGGCTGCTGGCAGGCATGGAACATCGCAATGCGGCCGCCGAGGGAGTACCCCACCAGCCAGAAATTCAGTATGTTGTAACTAAGCAGGGTCCGGGTCAGCAAATCGCTCATCTCCTCGAACCCGGTCACGCCAGTATTGCCGGAAACACCGTGCCCCGGCAGGTCGAGATACAGCCGCGGGTAATCGCTCAGCGCCGCCCCGACCGTCTGCCACTCGCGGCAATCCCCGGAAAAACCGTGCAAAAAGACCAGCCAGGGATAACCCGGCTTTCCAGCCTGCTGCACGCCCGCGAGGATCACAGGTGGCTTACCTGGGCCAGCAGGCTTTGCAGTTTCTGCGCGCCGTCAGCATCGTTCACCACCAGCTCGATC
This sequence comes from Enterobacter cloacae complex sp. 2024EL-00711, assembly GCF_047529885.1. NCBI lineage: Bacteria > Pseudomonadati > Pseudomonadota > Gammaproteobacteria > Enterobacterales > Enterobacteriaceae > Enterobacter > Enterobacter cloacae complex sp. 2024EL-00711. The sequence goes on along the minus strand of NZ_JBLIZC010000002.1, from coordinate 97,933 downwards.
AGCGTTGCACCGGGCTGTCGCCAGGCACTGCTCAGAGCCGCATCAAGCGCTTCCCAGCTTTCCGGGCGATGGTATTTCAGGCTGAACATTGCCGCGGCGTGTTCAAACTGCACGTTCTGGGGCATCAGATAGAAACGCTCACGTTCGCTCTGCGGGGTGGGCAGCAGGGAGAAAATCTGTCCACCGTTGTTGTTAACCACAATCAGCACAAACGGTGCCGAAACCTGACGCAGCAGCGCCAGGGCATTGAGATCGTACAGTGCGGAGAGATCGCCGACGATTGCCAGCGTAGACTTCGCGCTGGCACGCTGTACGCCCGCCGCCGTGGAGATCAACCCGTCAATGCCGCTGGCTCCCCGGTTACTGTAGACCGGGTAACCGGCTGGCAGCTTTGAAAAGGCATCTATCAGGCGAACCACCAGACTGTTGCCGACAAACAGCTGCCCCTGCTCGGGCAGATACTGACGAATACGGTGTGCCAGCCCGGCCTCACTGAACGTTTCGCAGCTCGCCTGGGTTAACGCCCAGGCCTGTTCCGAAAGCGCCGGGATCGCAACGGCCCAGGGCTTGCGTTTTTCAGCTGGATGGAGCGCAATCCAGGCATCAATCTCACTGACCAGACGACGACCACGATGGTGCGCCGGGTCGAGCCGCCCTTCCAGCGAGTCCACCAGCCAGTACTCTTCTGGATCACAGGTAGCCTGCCACTGCAGTAACCGTTTGCCGGTCAGGCTTGAGCCGAGCTGGATAATAATCTGCGCCTGCGCAAGCTCGGTGACCGCCTTCGCATTCCCCAGCCAGAGATCGGCACACGGCAGCGGCTGACCGGTCTGGGAAAGTACGTCGCCAATCAGCGGCCAGCCAAGGGTTTGCGCCCATTCCGCAACCAGCTTGCCTTGCGCGGCGCTCATGCGCCCGGCAACCACCACGCCACGCTTCTGCCGCCAGAAGAACCAGTCACGTTGTCTGGCGCTTTCAGGATGCGGTTGTGCACGCAGCCACGGCTTTTCACTTTGCCACCACTCACCCAGGGTGCGCTGCCATTCAAGACCGGTGTCATCCATTTCGCCATACAGCGGTTCGGCAAACGGACAGTTAATATGCAGCGCCCCGCTGCGCAGTGTCCCGATGGCATGATCGATTGTCGAGACCAGCCAGCTTGCCGGAATATCCTGAGTAGGACGCGGTAACGCGATTGCCTGTGAAGGATGCGAGGCAAAGATGCCCGGCTGACGAATGGCCTGGTTGGCGCCACAGTCGATAAGCTCGGGGGGACGATCCGCGGTCAGCAGGATCAGTTTCTCCCCGGTTAATCCGGCTTCGATCAACGCCGGATAGAGGTTTGCCACCGCGGTACCGGAGGTCACAATCACCGCCACAGGCTCGTTGCTGACTTTCGCCAGCCCCAGCGCCAGATGGCCAAGCCCGCGTTCATCAAAATGAGTGTGGTGAATAAATGCCCGGTTTTCAGCGGCCGCCAGCGTCAGCGGCGTTGAACGAGAACCCGGTGCAATACACACGTGCCTGACGCCATGGCGAGTCAGGGCTTCAAGGATCACCGCCGCCCAGCGTCGGTTAAAAGAACTTACTGACATGAGATTGTCCGGTATCAAGAATGCGACACAGTATAAATAATAGAAAAAATTGGAATTTTGATATGAATCGGGATTGCGCGAATCAGTCTTAATCCCTTAGGAGCAGAGAGCGCAGTCCGGCCGCTTTGTTTTCTATCTCCTGCCACTCCTGCTCCGGATCAGAGCCGCTGACAATTCCTGCCCCGGCGTACAGCCGCAGGGCGTCTTCGTAAACACGGGCAGAACGCAACGCCACGCAGAACTCGCTTTGTTCAGGGGATAAATACCCGGCAGAACCGGCGTACCACTCGCGGTCGAACGGCTCGTTGTGGTGGATAAAGTCGCGCGCCGCCTGACGCGGCAGGCCGGCGACGGCCGCCGTGGGCTGCAGAACATGCAGACATTGTGCATCGTCAGCGTGTTTGAGCTCGGTCCAGATACAGCGACGCAGATGCTGTACTTTACGCAGCCGTACAACCTGGGCGGGCAGCACCTCCAGCGTCTGGGTATGGTGCTGGAGCCGCTGGCAAATATCTTCCACTACCAGCATATTTTCACGCTGATTTTTGTCGTCGTTCATCAGCCAGTCGCCCAGCCGTTCGGCCTGTTTATCATCGGTATGGCTGGCGACGGTGCCTGCCAGCGCTTCCGTGCGCAGCAGCTTGCCGCGTCTGCGCCACAGGCGCTCGGGGGTCGAGCCGAGAAACGCGTTGCTGGCATCGAATACCATGCAGAAATGGTAGCAGTTCAGGTTCAGGGCGCGGCTGGCAGCCATCAGTGCGACAGGGTTAACAGAGTGCTTAAACTGCAGGTCGGTTGCCCGGGCGAGCACCACCTTTTCAAAATCACCGCGAGCGATGGTCTGGGTTGCCTTGCGGATAAGGCGCAGCCATTCGGGTTGTTCCGGATGATGCTTTTCCTGCACAACCTCAACGGACAGCGGACGAATGGGTCTTGCCTCACCGAGCTGCTGGAGAAAATCCAGCGCGGCGCGGGCATCATCGTGAAGTGAACTGTCGCTCCACAGCTGCAGGCGTAACGTGGCCTGTCCGGCGGTACGTCGCCACAGCAGACGCGGTAAAAACAGACTGCCCTGCTCGGGATTAAACGCATTCAGGCCGCAGATACGCGTGTCGCGGGCCGCATCATGCGCCTGCAAAAACTGTGAGGCAAATGCCAGAGAGGAGAAATGCGCGACGGCACCAAGCGCAGCAAGTTCTTCATCACCGTTACGCTGTTGCCAGTAAAACTGAGGATAGCAATGCTGAACGCCCAGCCAGGCCAGGGGATCGAAGGCGTCGTTTAACGGGAAAGAGACGTCGAAGTGATGTAAACCGGGTGCAGTGGGTAACGCTTGCGTAAGCTGGCTACGCAGATGCTCCAGCGCGGTGGAAATCGAATTCACGCGAACCTCTCCCTGTTAAAACCGCATATTATACGGGGTACTGACCATAAATAGCAGTACCCACGTATAGGGAGTGGTTAACCGTATAAGGAACGTTAACGGCGGGCTAAAAGCAGCCCCAGCACCAGTCCGACAGCTGCCCCTACCCCGATGCCTTGCCATGGTTTTTCATGGACGTAATCATCGGCACGGTATACCGCCTTTTTCGCGCGGTAGTAGTAATTGTCCGAAGCATGGCTGACGCGATTTTTAACATCATCCAGCGCTTTTTCGGCACGGGCTTTCAGCTCAATATATTTCTGATCGGCAGGGTCGCCCGACGAACGTAACACCTCTTCCAGCGTTTCGCTCAGCAAGGCCAGGTCGTCATCGATACGGGTATCCCAGGATTGAAATGACATATTTTTCTCCATGTTAGTACACCAGTCCGCTAACTATAGCCAACGACTCGCCATTACGCCTGTTTCGCTTCCCGCGCCATGCCGATGTGTGGAATACCGTCCTCATCGTACACGTCCGTCACGGGGGTAAACCCAAAATGCCCATAGAACGGTTGCAGGTGCGCCTGCGCGCCCAGATATAACGCCTTGTCCGGCCACTGTTTTTGGCACGCTTCCAGCGTTTTTTCCATCAGCTGATAGCCCAGTTTTTCACCACGCGCGTTGCCGCTGATAATCACGCGACCAATCACGACAGGCTCAAAATCATCTTCGCTTTTCAGAATCCTCGCATACGCCACCAGCGCGTTGTCCCGCCAGCCAAGAATATGGCGATTCTCGCCAATAAGATCATCGCCATCGATATCCTGATACGGACAGGTTTGTTCAACAACAAACACTTCGCAACGCAGTTTAAGCAGCGCGTAAAGTGACGTTACCGTGAGCTCACTATGGTGTAAATCTTGCCACTGGATCATGTCAGTCTCCTTCCTGGGTTCATCACGTTATACTAAACCCCTCCCCGTTCGGCAAAGGGCTGATTACGTTATGGAACTGATTTTTCTCGGTACGTCCGCTGGAGTGCCAACCCGATCACGAAATGTGACCGCGATTCTGCTGGATTTGCAGCACCCGACGCGGGGTGGATTATGGCTTTTTGACTGCGGTGAAGGGACACAGCATCAGCTGTTACATACCCCGTATCATCCCGGCAAACTGGATAACATTTTCATTACCCATCTGCATGGCGACCATCTGTTTGGCCTGCCTGGTCTGCTGTGCAGCCGCTCAATGGCGGGCAATGCCAACCCGCTGACGATTTACGGGCCTGCGGGTATTCGGGAATTTGTCGACACCACGCTGCGCCTGAGCGGCTCATGGACAGATTATCCCCTGGAGGTGGTGGAGATAACCGCCGGTCTGGTGCTGGATGACGGGGTTTATCGGGTGACAGCCCAACCCCTGAGCCATCCGGTGGAGTGCTATGGTTATCGCATTGAGGAGCAGGATAAACCCGGCGCGCTCAATGCGTCGGCGTTACTGGCCGACGGAATAAAACCCGGGCCGCTGTTCCAGCGTCTGAAGCAGGGCGAAACCGTGACGCTGGAAGACGGGCGCGTCATCAACGGGCAGGATTACCTCGCCGCCCCGCAGCCCGGGAAAAAACTGGCGATTTTTGGCGACACGGCCCCGTGCCCGGCGGCGTTGCTGCTGGCGCAGGGTGTGGATCTCATGGTGCATGAAGCCACCCTCGAGGCGGTGATGGAAGAGAAAGCCAACAGCCGGGGCCATAGCTCTACGCACCAGGCGGCGCAGCTTGCGCATGACGCGGGCGTCGGGAAACTGATCGTCACCCATGTCAGCTCGCGCTACGATGCCCGGGGCTGTGAACGCCTGCTGGCAGAGTGCCGTGAACGGTTCCAGGAATGTGAGCTGGCCGAAGATTTCGCTAAGGTCAGCGTTTAGTCCTTCATTTTTCTCTCAGAGTGCCGATAACGATTAAAAGGTCAGCATTTCTCTCGAGGGTAGAATGGATAATTTCCAGAAAGATATTGATGACAGGGCGAATCTCACCCTGTCGAACCGTTTTGAACTGTTGCTGTTCCGTCTTGGCACCTCTCTGAACGCAAATAAATCCGAGCTGTTTGGCATTAACGTCTTTAAGCTGCGTGAAATTGTGCCGATGCCAGAGTTCACGAAACCCGCCGGGATGAAATCACCGCTGATGGGCATGGTGAATATTCGCGATCAGGTTATCCCGGTAATCGACCTGGCTGCCGTGGCGGGCTGTAAGCCAACCACCGGGCTGAACATCCTGCTGATCACGGAATATGCCCGCAGCGTGCAGGCTTTTGCGGTGGAATCCGTTGAGAACATCATGCGTCTTGACTGGAAGCAGGTGCACGCGGCGGAAACTGCCGTCAGCGGGCGGTACATCACCAGTATCGCTTGTCTGGATGAGAAGACCGATACCAATGAGCTGGCGATGGTGCTCGACGTTGAGCAGATCCTGTATGACATCACCCCGGCCAACCACGACCTGCATGCCACGGATCTGAAGACCACGAAATTCCACATCAAGCCCGGTGCCGTCGCGATTGTCGCCGAAGACTCAAAAGTGGCACGCTCGATGCTGGAAAAAGGTCTGCAGGCGATGGAGATCCCGGCGCAGCTGCATATCACCGGCAAAGACGCATGGGAGAAAATTAGCGTGCTGGCGGCGCAGGCTCAGGCTGAAGGTGTTCCGATTACCGATAAGATTGCACTGGTGCTGACCGACCTGGAAATGCCGGAGATGGACGGCTTTACCCTGACGCGTAAAATCAAAACCGACCCGCTGTTGAAAGATATTCCGGTGGTGATCCACTCTTCCCTCTCCGGCAATGCTAACGAAGATCATATTCGCAAGGTGAAAGCCGACGGTTACGTGGCAAAGTTTGAACTCAATGAACTCTCGTCAGTCATTGAAGAAGTCCTGGATCGGTCAATGAAGAAGATTGACGGTCCGCTGATTAGCCGTAAACAGCTGGCTTAACTTTCAGCAGGCTCACGCCTTCCCGACAGAGCAAGGGCGCAGCCAACAAAAAACCCGCCGAGGCGGGTTTTTTTATTCACTGCGGTCAAACAGCAACGTGATTACATCAGCGGCATCGCGTGCTGCACGATGGTGATCAGCGGCTGTGGATAGATACCGAAGATCAGTACCAGCAGCGCGGAGATCAGTACCACGATACCACCGGCGCTGTACTGCCAGTTACGCGGCGCATCGCGGTTCAGCTGCTGAGGTGCACTCAGATACAGACTCACGGCCACACGCAGGTAGTAGTAGAGACCGATTGCAGAGCCGATCACCACGCCCGCCGTCAGCCACCACAGGTGTGCCTGCACACCCACTGCCAGCACGTAGAACTTACCGATAAAGCCCAGCGTCATCGGAATACCCGCCAGAGAGAGCATCATTACTGTCATAACGGCGGACAGAATCGGACGGTGCCAGAACAGACCACGGTAGGAGAACAGGGAATCTGCATCCGGACCACGGTACGGGCTGGACATCAGGCTCACCACGCCGAACGCGCCGAGGCTGCTGAACAGGTAACCGGCCAGGTAAACACCGACGGTCTCCATCGACATCTCACCGCTCTGCAGCGCAATCAGTGCCACCATCAGGTAGCCCAGATGGGAGATAGATGAGTAGCCCAGCAGACGTTTAATGTTGGTCTGGCTCAGCGCCATCAGGTTACCGAAGATGATGGAAGCAAACGCGATGATGCCCAGCACCACGCGAACCGCTTCGCTGTCACCCACCGGCGCATACAGGAACAGACGCATCACCACCCCGAAGATAGCGATTTTGCTCGCCGTCGCCAGGAAGGTTGAGACAGGAGCAGGCGCGCCCTGGTAGACGTCTGGCGTCCACAGGTGGAACGGAACCAGAGAGAGCTTAAAGCCAAGGCCAACAATCATCATGCCCAGACCCGCCAGCAGCAGCGGTTCGTGCAGCATACCGTCGCCGAGGCTCTTGCCGAGCGCCATGAAAGAGAGATTACCGGACTGTGCGTACAGCAGCGCGATACCAAACAGCAGGAAAGACGACGCGGCAGCAGACAGAATGGTGTACTTGATGCTCGCTTCCAGAGAACGTTTCTGACGGAAGGCGTAACCAATCAGACCGAACAGCGGCAGAGAGATAAGCTCAATACCGAGGAACAGCGCAGCCAGATGGTTCGCATTCGCCAGCAGAATACCGCCCAGCGCGGCAATCAGTACCAGCAGGTAAAACTCTTCTTTGTTGTCGTTGTAGCCTTCCAGCCATGGGTACGCAAACGTACAGGTTGCCAGGCTCGCCAGCAGAACCAGACCCGAGTACAGCATGGCATAGCCGTCAACGCGCATCAGTGGAGTGACGTCCATCGCCCCGCCCTGGCCAACAAACCAGAGAGAGACTAATGCGGCGTTCAGACCGATGACCGACAGCGTGGCATTCAGGAAGTGATTGCGTCGCCACGCAATGGAGAGCATCACAACCACCACCGTCAATCCGACGATCAGCAGCGGTAGCAGCGCGATCAGTTGTTGTGGAGTTATTGTCATGGCGAATTACGGCCTTGTAGTAGAAGCAGAATTAACAAACCACTGCTGGATATTCCCCATCGCGGAGTGCGAGGTATCCAGAATTGGCTGCGGGAAGAAGCCCAACAGCACCAGCAGTACGACCAGCAGCAGGATGATGAACAGCTCACGCAGCGACATCCCCGGCAGTTCTTTTGCAGCAATTTCGCTCTTCGCTTTACCGAAGTAAGCGCGATGCAGCATCGCCAGCGAGTAAACGGAAGCGAACACCAGACCAAAGGTGGAGATCACGGTAATGACCGGCACCACTTTGAAGCTGCCGAACAGAATCATAAATTCGCCGACGAAGTTACCGGTGCCTGGCATACCCAGCGTGGCCACCGCGAAGAACATAGAGAGCGCTGGCAGCCATTTAATTTTGCTCCACAGACCGCCCATCATACGCATGTCACGGGTGTGAAGACGTTCGTACAGCTGACCACACAGGATGAAGAGACCGGCTGCGGACAGACCGTGCGCAATCATCTGGATAACCGCACCCTGGTAAGCCAGCTGGCTGCCGGTGTAGATGGCAATCAGTACAAAGCCCATGTGGGAAACGGAGGTGTACGCAATCAGACGTTTAATGTCGTACTGCGTGAAGGCCATCCAGGCACCGTAGAAGATACCGATCACACCAAGCCACATCGCAATTGGCGCGAACTCAGCGGACGCATTCGGGAACAGCGGCAGAGCGAAACGCAGCAGACCGTAGGCCGCGGTTTTCAGCAAGATCCCCGCCAGGTCAACGGAACCCGCCGTTGGCGCCTGTGAGTGCGCGTCTGGCAGCCAGCCGTGCAGGGGAACCACCGGCATTTTCACCGCGAAGGCAATGAAGAAGCCCAGCATCAGCAGGTATTCCACACCGTGAGACATCGGGGTCTTCAGCAGGTCTTCATAGTTGAAGGTCCAGATACCGGTCGCCGTATGGTGAACAAACACCAGCGCCAGAATCGCAATCAACATCACCAGACCGCTCGCCTGGGTATAGATGAAGAACTTGGTTGCCGCCGTGATACGCGTTTTACCGTCGGACGCCTTATGGCCCCACAGCGCGATCAGGAAGTACATCGGCACCAGCATCATCTCCCAGAAGAAGAAGAACAGGAACATGTCGATGGCAAGGAACACGCCGATAACGCCGCCCAGGATCCACATCAGGTTCAGGTGGAAGAAGCCCTGGTATTTTTCAATTTCTCGCCAGGAGCACAGTACCGCCAGAACGCCGAGCAGACCCGTCAGCACCACCATCAGCAGCGACAGACCGTCGATAGCCAGGTGAATGGTTATCCCAAAACGCGGGATCCACGGCAGAATAAATTCAGACTGCCACTGCGGAATCCCCGCAGACTGCGTCAGAGAGTAGCCACCCTGCAACCACAGTTGCAGACCAAGCGCGAGCGTCAATCCCATGGTGATCAGCGCGATCCAGCGCGGCATCTTCACGCCAAAGCGTTCAGTCTGCCAGCACAGGAAGCCGCCGATGAAGGGAATTAATATTAGCCAGGGTAGTAACATGGCGATTTACATTCCTTTTTAAGGCCCCCAGCAGGGGCCTGATTTTCAACGAATTCGAATAAAATTCACTTAACGATCAACGCAACACCATCAGCAGCGCCAGCACGACAACCGCACCGATGCTCATGGACGCCACATACCAGCGCAGGTAACCGTTCTCGCTGAACAGCAGGCCTTTACCTGCAAAGCGGGAAAGGATCGCCGGGATATTCATCAGGGAGTTCAGCGGATCGCGTTTCAGCAGCCACGCAATGCCCAGGAACGGCTTGACGAAGATCATGTCGTACAGCCAGTCGAAGCCCCACGCGTTGTACCACCAGGTCCCCAGCAGGCGGCCTGGCGCACTGTTGGCAACGGCAGTCACCAGCGTACGTTTGCCCAGCCACAGCCATGCTGCGATCAGGATGCCCGCGATAGCGACCACACCCGAGGTGATTTCAAGCGTCAGAACGCGACCGTGCTCAAGCTCGGTGGTGTCCGGCAGTACGCCCTGCAGCGGTGGCACAATCAGTGCGCCAACGAAGGTGGAGAGTACCAGCAGCACAATCAGCGGCAGGTGATGAGTAATCCCCTTCCCTGCGTGAGCGTGAATTTGTTCTTTACCGTGGAATACGATGAAAATCATACGGAAGGTATACAGGGAGGTCATGAACGCACCGACCAGACCCGCAACCATCAGATTGATATGACCATTCGCCATGGCACCGGCAAGGATTTCGTCCTTACTGAAGAAGCCCGCGGTAATCAGCGGCAGTGCCGCCAGCGCCGCGCCGCCCACCAGGAAGCAGACATAAACCAGCGGAATGGACTTACGCAGTCCGCCCATCTTGAAGATATTCTGCTCGTGGTGGCAGGCCAGAATCACGGAACCGGATGAGAGGAACAGCAGCGCTTTAAAGAACGCGTGCGTCATCAGGTGGAAAATGGCTGCGTCCCATGCCTGAACACCCAGTGCCAGGAACATATAACCAATCTGGCTCATGGTGGAGTACGCGAGAACGCGTTTGATGTCGGTTTGCACCAGCGCGGCAAAGCCTGCCAGCACCAGCGTTACCGCACCAACGATACCCACCAGATGCAGAATTTCCGGCGTCATCAGGAACAGACCATGCGTACGCGCAATCAGGTAGACCCCAGCGGTAACCATGGTTGCGGCGTGGATCAGCGCGGAGACAGGCGTTGGACCTGCCATCGCGTCGGCCAGCCATGTCTGCAACGGCAGCTGCGCGGATTTACCCACGGCACCACCCAGCAGCATCAGCGTTGCCCACCACAGCATGTCATTGCCGGCAGCGAAGTGCGCTGGCGCCAGTTCTACCATTTCGCGGAAATTCAGCGTGCCCAGTTCGTTGTAGAGAATGAACAGCGCGAAGGCGAGGAAGACGTCACCCACACGGGTCACGACAAACGCTTTCATGGCCGCTGCGCCATTCTTCGGATCGGTATAGTAGAAGCCGATCAGCAGATAAGAGCAGAGACCCACGCCTTCCCAGCCGAGATACATCAACAGCAGGTTATCGGCCAGCACCAGAACAACCATGCTCGCGATAAACAGGTTGGTGTAGGCGAAGAAGCGGGAGTAACCCTCTTCACCACGCATATACCAGGAGGCAAACATGTGGATCAGGAAGCCCACGCCGGTTACCACGGAGAGCATGGTCAGAGAGAGACCATCCAGCACCAGGTTGAAACCGATGTTGAAATCACCGACCGACATCCAGGTCCACAGCGGTACGCTGAAGGCCTGACGCCCGTTATTAAAGAAGTCGATACCCGCATACGCTGTCACCAGCGCAGCCAGACCCACAGAGCCCATGCCGACGGTAGCGGACAGATTCTCAGACCAGCGGCCACGAGAAAACGCCAGCAGCACGAAGCCAATCAGCGGAAAAATAATGGTTAAGGCAAGCATGTTCATCCACGCAACTCACTTACTGAATCGATGTTCAGGTTCTGGCGGCGACGATGGAGCTGCAGTAACAGCGCCAGGCCAATACTCGCTTCGGCAGCCGCGAGGCTGATGGCGAGAATGTACATCACCTGACCATCGGTCTGGCCCCAGTAGCTTCCGGCGACCACGAAGGCCAGCGCGGAGGCGTTAATCATGATTTCCAGACCGATCAGCATAAACAGCAGATTGCGGCGGATAACCAGACCGGTTAAGCCCAGAACGAATAAAATCGCAGCGAGGATCAGTCCATGTGTTAAGGGGATCATGCGCGTTCCTCCGTTTTTCTTTTCGCGCGGTCGTCAGTGCGGTTGCTCAGCAACTCACCAGCACGCTCTTCGCGGCCAACGTGGAAGGCAACAACCAGGCCCGCCAGCAGCAGCATAGAGGCCAGTTCAACCGCCAGGACGTATGGGCCAAACAGCGTAATACCCACCTCTTTAGCGCCGATTGGCGTGCCGTCGATGCCCTGATCATTCACGCCCAGAATGGCGTAAACAATGACCACCAGCATGATGGCCGACAGGATCGCCGGGCCAATCCAGACCTGCGGTTTTAACCACTGACGTTCCTGCTCAATTTCAGAGCCGCCCAGGTTCAGCATCATCACCACGAAGACGAACAGCACCATGATGGCCCCGGCGTAAACGATGATCTCCAGCGCACCAGCAAAGTGCGCGCCCAGCGCAAAGAACACCCCGGAAATAGCCAGCAGCGAGATAATTAAGTACAGCAGCGCATGCACCGGATTGGTGTGCGTAATCACTCGCAGCGTAGCCAGGATGGCGATAAGGCCACAGATATAAAAAGCGAATTCCATTGCCCTCTCCTTACGGTAACAGGCTCTTGACGTCGATAGGCTTAGCTTCGTTCTCTGCTTCGCCCTTATCTTTGCCGTCGATTGCCATACCCGCCATCCGGTAGAAGTTATATTCCGGGTATTTGCCCGGACCGGAAATCAGCAGATCCTCTTTCTCGTACACCAGGTCCTGACGCTTATACTCACCCAGTTCGAAGTCCGGGGTCAGCTGAATCGCCGTGGTTGGGCACGCTTCTTCACACAGACCGCAGAAAATGCAGCGTGAGAAGTTGATGCGGAAGAACTCAGGATACCAGCGGCCATCTACCGTCTCTGCTTTCTGCAGAGAGATACAGCCCACCGGACACGCTACCGCACACAGGTTACAGGCAACGCAGCGCTCTGAACCGTCCGGATCGCGCGTCAGCACGATACGGCCACGGTAGCGCGGCGGCAGATATACCGGCTCTTCCGGGTACATCCGGGTTTCGCGTTTGGCAAACGCGTGCAGGCCGATCATCCAAATACTGCGTACCTGAGTGCCGAAACCTACCAATAATTCTTTTAAGGTCATGGTCTATAGCCCCTTATGGCTGCTGCCAGAGAATGACAGCCGCCGTTACCAGCAAGTTGATGAGCGTCAGCGGCAGGCACACTTTCCAGCCGAAGGACATTACCTGGTCATAACGCGGACGCGGTAACGCTGCGCGAATCAAAATGAACATCATCATGAAGAACGCGGTTTTCAGCGCGAACCAGATGAACGGCGGTAAGAACGGGCCATGCCAGCCACCAAAGAACAGCGTTACCATCAACGCGGAAATGGTGACAATACCGATGTACTCGCCCACGAAGAACAGACCGAATTTCATACCGGAATATTCGATGTGGTAACCGTCGGCCAGTTCCTGTTCGGCTTCTGGCTGGTCAAACGGGTGACGGTGACACACCGCCACGCCCGCGATAGCAAAGGTAATAAAACCAAAGAACTGCGGGATAACGTTCCAGATGTCAGCCTGGTTGTTGACGATGTCGGTCATGTTGAATGAACCGGCTTGCGCCACCACACCCATCAGGGAAAGCCCCAGGAATACTTCGTAGCTCAGCGTCTGCGCAGAAGCACGCATCGCACCCAGCAGGGAGTATTTGTTGTTACTGGACCAGCCCGCGAACAGCACCGCATACACGGCGAGGCCTGCCATCATCAGGAAGAACAGAATGCCAATGTTCAGGTCAGCCACCACCCAGGTCGGGCTGACAGGAACAATCGCGAACGCCAGCAGCAGCGAGGTAAAGGCGATCATCGGTGCCAGAGTAAAGATCACGCGGTCCGAGAAGCGCGGGATCCAGTCCTCTTTAAAGAACATCTTGATCATGTCCGCTACCAGCTGGAGTGAACCACCCCAGCCCACGCGGTTCGGTCCGTAACGGTTCTGGAACAGACCGAGCAGACGACGTTCACCAAAGCTCATGAACGCGCCACAGGTGACGACCACCAGCAGGATAACTATCGCTTTCAGAATGCTCAGCAGGATGTCGATAAGATCCGGCGTTAACCAACTCATGCTTTTGCCTCCTGCAGATTATCAAGACGCGCACCCGCCAGTACCGGCGCGATGCCAGGCATACCCATCGGCAAACCCACCTGCCCTGCTGTCAGCCTTTCAGAGATAATCAGCGGCAAGCTGATTGTCTGGCCATCATAGCTAAAGGCGATGTTCGCACCCGCGTTAACGCCAAGCTTCGCGGCATCTGCCGGGTTAAGCTTGATGTACGGCTGCGGCATGCGGCTCTGGAATACCGGAGAACGCTGGGACAATTCGTCACTACCGAACAGATGGTAGTACGGCGCAATACGCCAGTTCCCTTCCTGCGCATGGAAGCTCGCCGGCACGGTGGTGAAGAAGTCCAGACCGGTGTCGGAAGCTTCAATCAGACGCACGCCCGGGTCACCGTGGCGCAGAGAGCCGCCCACTTCAGCCTGGAATTTGTTCCATGCCTGCGGGGAGTTCCAGCCTGGTGCCCATGCGAACGGAACCTGAGAGCGCGGTGCAGACGGCTGGTTGTTCCCTTCCATTGAGAAGGCAAACATCGTGTCTTTATCCTGCGGCTGACGAGGTTCGTGAACGCTGATGTTGGCACGCATCGCGGTACGACCGCTGTAACGGTGCGGTTCACGCGCCAGTTTCTGGCCACGAATACGGAAGCTTGCGTCAGGAGCCGCATCTTTGATGCCAGCCAGCTGAGGCAGTTTTTCCACGACCGCGTCGATAACATGGTCGAGCTGCGTCCAGTCCACTTCACGGCTCTGAACGGTGCTGTGCAGAGAGTGCAGCCAGCGCCAGCTTTCCAGCATTATGGTGTTGCTGTCGTAGTACGCCGGGTCATACACCTGGAAGAAACGCTGTGCGCGGCCTTCGTTGTTGATAACCGTACCGTCGCTTTCCGCGAAGCTTGCCGCAGAGAGCACCAGGTGCGCTTTGTCCATGATCGCGGTGCGCTGATGGTCAATAACCATCACCAGCGGCGCTTTGGAGAGCGCTGCGTCAACGCGTGCGGCAGAAGCATGGCGATGCAGGTCGTTTTCCAGCACCACAACGGCGTCAGCGGCACCGGATTCCAGTTCGCTTAACGCAGCTTCCAGAGAGCCACCGCCAATCATTCCCAGACCGATGCTGTTCACCGCACGGGCAATCATGGTCACGCCAACGTCTGCACCACGGCCTTTCAGCGCTTTAGCCACGTTCGCGGCAGCCTGAATGATCTCCGCGCTACCGGCGTTAGTCCCGGAAACAATCAGGGGTTTCTTCGCACCCGCCAGGGCCTGAACAATCACATCAACCTTGTTCTGCAGGTCGCGATCGAGACCTTCAACGGCCGGAGAATTGCTGTCCAGCGCATGAGCAATCGCAAAGCCAAGACGGGCCTGATCTTCAACCGGCGCGCAGTAGGTCCACGCCGCGATATCGTCCAGACGCGTGTTGTCGACGTTTGTCACAAACAGAGGATGCTTCGCACGCTGACCGATGTTGAGGATTGCCGCAATCTGCCAGTCAGCCACTTTCTGAGCCGCCGCCATTTCACGAGCTTTACCTTTGACCGCCTGACGAACCGCCAGGGCAGCGCGAGCGCCGGTCTGCGTCAAATCTTCACCCAGCACCAGAACCGCATCATAAGATTCAATTTCACGCAGCGCTGGGGTGTGAATACCGCCTTCACGCAGCACTTTCAGTACCAGCTGCAGACGTTCCTGCTCGCCCTGAGCGATACCGGTGTAGAAGTTTTCCGCCCCAACCAGCTCACGCAGCGCGAAGTTACTTTCGATGCTGGCGCGCGGGGAGCCGATACCGATCACTTTCTTCGACTGGCGCAGAATATCTGCCGCGCCCTGCATCGCCTGTTCAGCGTTCAGGGTGATGAAGTCATCACCACGGCGTTGAACGGGCTGACGTGGACGGTCTTTCAGGTTCACGTAGCCGTAGCCGAAACGACCGCGGTCGCACAGGAAGTAATGGTTAACGGTACCGTTATAACGGTTTTCAATACGACGCAGTTCGCCATAGCGTTCACCCGGGCTGGTGTTACAGCCCAGCGAACACTGCTGGCAGATGCTTGGTGCAAACTGCATGTCCCACTTACGGTTGTAACGCTCGGAGTGGGTTTTATCGGTGAAGACGCCGGTTGGACAAATCTCGACCAGGTTACCGGAGAATTCGCTTTCCAGCGTACCGTCTTCCGGACGACCGAAGTAGACGTTGTCATGCGCGCCATACACGCCCAGATCTTGTCCGTCTGCGTAATCTTTGTAGTAACGCACGCAGCGGTAGCAGGCGATGCAGCGGTTCATTTCGTGAGAGATGAACGGCCCCAGATCCTGGTTGCGGTGGGTACGTTTGGTAAAGCGATAGCGACGGAAGCTGTGACCGGTCATTACGGTCATATCCTGAAGGTGGCAGTTACCGCCCTCTTCACAGACCGGGCAATCGTGCGGGTGGTTGGTCATCAACCATTCCACAACGCTTTCACGGAACTGTTTGGCTTCTTCGTCATCAATCGAAATAAAAGTGCCTTCGGTGGCTGGCGTCATACAGGACATCACCAGGCGACCACGCGTGTCTTCCGCGTTTTGATATTGCTTCACCGCGCACTGGCGGCAAGCACCGACGCTGCCCAGCGCCGGATGCCAGCAAAAATACGGAATATCAAGGCCGAGCGACAGACAAGCTTCCAGCAGGTTGTCCGCCCCGTTGACCTCATACTCTTTGCCGTCTACATGAATCGTAGCCATTAGCATGCTTCCAGTTGGCTCAGTCGTAACTGAGCGTTAATCAAAATTCTGTTTTACCAGCGCGCTTTCAGCAGGTTCGGCTGAATCCCATTGATTGCATGGGTATTGCTGAACGGCTGCTTGATGCCTGCTTCGAATTCGTCGCGGAAATATTTAATCGCGCTCTGCAGTGGCTCAACGGCGCCTGGTGCGTGGGCACAGAAGGTTTTCCCTGGGCCCAGGAATCGACACAGTTGCTCAAGTGTCTCGATATCGCCAGGCTGGCCTTCGCCACGTTCGATAGCACGCAGGATCTTCACGCTCCACGGCAGACCATCACGGCACGGTGTACACCAGCCGCAGGACTCGCGGGCAAAGAACTCTTCGAGGTTACGCACCAGCGATACCATGCCGATCTCGTGGTCGACGGCCATCGCCAGCGCCGTACCCAGACGGCTGCCTGCTTTACCAATGCTTTCGAATTCCATCGGCAGATCAAGATGGGCCTCGGTCAGGAAGTCGGTCCCTGCACCGCCTGGCTGCCAGGCTTTGAATTTCAGGCCATCACGCATGCCGCCAGCGTAGTCTTCAAGAATTTCACGTGCGGTGGTGCCAAACGGCAGTTCCCAGACGCCAGGGTTCTTCACACGACCGGAGAAGCCCATCAGCTTGGTACCGGCATCTTTACTGTTCGAGATGCCCTGATACCACTCCACGCCATTGGCGAGGATTGCCGGGACGTTACACAGGGTTTCGACGTTGTTTACACAGGTCGGTTTACCCCAGACGCCAGAGCTTGCCGGGAACGGTGGCTTGGAACGTGGGTTCGCACGGCGGCCTTCCAGGGAGTTAATCAGTGCGGTCTCTTCACCACAGATATAACGCCCTGCCCCGGTGTGCACGAACAGCTCGAAGTCAAAACCGGTGCCAAGGATGTTTTTACCCAGCAGGCCCGCTTCAGTGGCTTCGGCAATCGCGCGACGCAGGTTTTCAGCCGCTTCGATGTATTCACCGCGCAGGAAGATGTAACCCCGGTACGCTTTCAGCGCGAACGCGGAGATCAGCATGCCTTCCACCAGCAGGTGCGGCAGCTGTTCCATCAGCAGGCGGTCTTTATAGGTGCCCGGTTCCATTTCATCAGCGTTACACAGCAGGTAACGGATGTTCATGGATTCGTCTTTTGGCATCAGGCTCCACTTCAGACCGGTGGAAAAGCCTGCGCCGCCGCGCCCTTTCAGGCCAGCGTCTTTGACCGCACTGACGATGTCGTCCGGCGCCATGCCGCCCAGGGCTTTACGCGCACCGGCATAGCCGTTTTTGCTCTGGTATTCGTCGAGCCATACCGGCTGTTTGTCATCACGCAGACGCCAGGTCAGTGGATGAGTTTCAGCAGTACGAATTACAGTTTTCATTTGTACTGCTCCAGCAGGTCAGGAATGGCTTCCGGCGTCAGATAACTGTGAGTATCCTCATCAATCATCATGGTCGGCCCCTTGTCGCAGTTCCCCAGGCAGCAGGTTGGCAGCAGCGTAAAGCGGCCATCGAACGTGGTCTGGCCTGGCTTGATATTGAGTTTTTTCTCAATCGCTGCCTGAATGCCCTGATAACCGGTAATGTGACAAACCACGCTGTCACAGTAGCGGATCACATGGCGACCCACCGGCTGACGGAAGATCTGGCTGTAGAACGTGGCTACGCCTTCTACGTCACTTGCCGGAATGCCCAGCACTTTTGCGATCTCATAGATCGCCCCATCCGGCACCCAACCACGCTGTTTCTGTACGATTTTCAGCGCTTCAATGGACGCCGCACGTGGGTCTTCGTAGTGGTGCATCTCGTGCTCAATAGCGGCACGTTCTGCTTCACTCAGCTCAAAAGCCTCGGTTTGTGGTTGTTGATTCTCGTGCATAATTAGCGGTCCACATCTGACATAACAAAATCGATACTACCCAGATACACAATCAGGTCGGAGACCAGACTGCCGCGGATGGCGGACGGGATCTGCTGCAGGTGCGCAAAGCTTGGTGTACGCACGCGGGTACGGTAGCTCATGGTGCTGCCGTCACTGGTCAGGTAGTAACTGTTAATACCCTTGGTCGCTTCAATCATCTGGAAGGATTCTTGCGCCGGCATAACCGGACCCCAGGAAACCTGCAGGAAGTGGGTGATCAGGGTTTCGATATGTTGCAGCGTGCGCTCTTTCGGCGGCGGCGTCGTCAGCGGGTGATCCGCCTTGAACGGGCCTTCCGGCATGTTGTTGAGGCACTGCTCAAGGATGCGCAGACTCTGGCGCAACTCTTCAACTTTCAGCATCACGCGGGTGTAGCAGTCGGAAACACCGCCGCCAACCGGGACTTCGAAGTCGAAGTTTTCATAGCCAGAGTAAGGACGGGCTTTACGCACGTCGAAATCAATACCGGTTGCGCGCAGACCCGCACCTGTCGTACCCCACTCCAGCGCTTCTTTCGCACCGTAGGCTGCAACGCCCTGGGAACGGCCTTTCAGGATGGTGTTACGCAATGCGGCTTTCTCGTAAGAAGCCAGACGTTTTGGCATCCAGTCGAGGAATTCACGTAGCAGACGCTCCCAGCCGCGCGGCAGATCGTGTGCCACACCGCCGATACGGAACCAGGCCGGGTGCATACGGAAACCGGTGATGGCTTCTACCAGATCGTAGATTTTCTGACGATCGGTAAAGGCAAAGAAGACCGGTGTCATCGCGCCAACGTCCTGAATGAACGTGGAGATATACAGCAGGTGGCTGTTGATACGGAACAGTTCGGAGAGCATCACGCGGATGACGTTAACGCGATCCGGTACGGTGATACCTGCCAGTTTCTCAACGGCCAGCACGTAAGGCATTTCGTTTACGCAACCGCCGAGGTACTCAATACGGTCGGTATACGGAATGTAGCTGTGCCAGGACTGACGCTCGCCCATCTTCTCAGCACCACGGTGGTGGTAACCGATGTCCGGTACGCAGTCGATAATCTCTTCGCCATCAAGCTGAAGAATAATACGGAAAGCACCGTGAGC
Organism: Enterobacter cloacae complex sp. 2024EL-00711; assembly: GCF_047529885.1. Classification (NCBI taxonomy): domain Bacteria; kingdom Pseudomonadati; phylum Pseudomonadota; class Gammaproteobacteria; order Enterobacterales; family Enterobacteriaceae; genus Enterobacter; species Enterobacter cloacae complex sp. 2024EL-00711. Next base: position 78,836 of record NZ_JBLIZC010000002.1, on the reverse strand, counting down.
AGAGGGGTGGTTTGGACCGAGGTTGAGGAACATGAAGTCCTCGTTTTCCGTCCCGCGTTTCATGCCCCAGTCTTCCGGCTTGAAGGTCAGCGCTTCCATCTCCAGATCCTGCTTGGCTTTCGTCAGCTCAAACGGGTCGAATTCAGTCGCACGTGCCGGGTAGTCTTTACGCAGCGGGTGGCCGGTCCACGTCTGCGGCATCATGATGCGCGTCAGATGCGGGTGGCCGTCGAAGGTCATCCCGAACATTTCCCAGGTTTCACGCTCATACCAGTTAGCGTTCGGGAAAAGTTTAGTGATCGTCGGCAGATGCATGTCGTTTTCAGACAATGCCACCTTGAGCATGATATCCGTATTACGGTCTATTGAGATCAGGTGGTAGAAAACGGAAAAATCCGCAGCAGGGAGACCCTGGCGGTGCGTACGCAGACGTTCATCCATGCCGTGTAAGTCAAACAGCATGACGTAAGGTTTTGGCAATTTCTTGAGGAAATCGACCACTTCCAGTAATTGCTCACGCTTCACCCAAACAACGGGTACCCCGGTGCGGGTCGCCTGAACAGTAAAGGCATCCGGCCCAAAACGGTTGCGCAGTTCGCCAATGACAGGGTCATCCAGATGATCCCGTGTTTGCCAGGCGGCTTCTTGCGCGGTTAAGTCGGTCATATTGTTCACCATTGCAAATGGTCCGTGGTGACTGTAGGGCGTGGCTTCGCGCTATTTGAGTAGTGATATGCGAAGGTTTACTCCATGCCCACAGGCGCAAATTAAATTTCGTCAGGCGTACGCAGATTGGTTACTGCAATACGTTCGCCGCGTTTACGCTCGCGCTCAGACTGCATGTTGGCGCGGTAAACACCCTGATCGCCAACCACCCAGGAGAGCGGACGACGTTCTTTACCGATAGACTCCTGCAGCAGCATCAGCGCCTGCATGTAAGCTTCCGGACGCGGCGGACAACCCGGGATGTAAACATCCACTGGAATAAACTTATCTACGCCCTGTACGACGGAATAAATGTCGTACATACCGCCAGAGTTTGCACATGCGCCCATGGAAATAACCCATTTTGGCTCCAGCATCTGGTCATACAGACGCTGAATAACAGGTGCCATCTTGGTAAAGCATGTACCTGCCACCACCATCAGGTCAGCCTGACGTGGGGAAGCACGCAGTACCTCTGCCCCAAAACGCGCAACGTCATGCACCGCAGTGAATGACGTCACCATTTCAACGTAGCAGCAAGAAAGGCCAAAGTTGTAAGGCCAGATGGAGTTCTTACGACCCCAGTTGACCATATCGTGCATGGCATGCTCGAGTTTGCCCATGTACACGCTTTTATTGACTTCTTGCTCCAGGGGGTCGGTTACGATCTCCTGTTTTTGCAGGGGGTAACGGTCATTCTCACCGTTAGGATCTATGCGGGTGAGCGTATAATCCATCTTATTGCCTCGCTGTTACTGCTGACGATTAGAGATACTGTTTTCCGGGTTGATGTGTTCACGACGTGAACGCGCAGGCGTCCAGTCAAGCGCGCCAATACGCACCAGATAAACCAGACCGGCCAGTAACACTAAAATGAAAATTGCGGCCTCGACAAAGCCCACCCAACCACTTTCGCGGATGGAAGTTGACCATGCGAAAAGGTAAAGCGCTTCCACGTCAAAGATGACGAAGAACATGGCTACCAGATAGAACTTGGCAGACAGGCGTAAGCGAGCGGAACCTACTGAATCAATACCTGATTCGAAAGGTGTGTTCTTGTGCCTTGCACGGGCGCGACCGCCCAGGAACCAGCCGCCGACTAACATCAGGCAGCACAGGCCAATGGCTACAATAAGAAAGATTGCGAATGCCCAGTGATGAGCGATGACTTCTGTGGATGTTGACATACTCATTGCTTACTCATCAAAAGTGATACCTACGACACTGCTCTTGCTGGCAGATGGGCATCACATCGATTCATGGGGAGGAACGAAAAACCTTACACTAACTGTCAGAAATGAGACGTAGACAGCAAAATGATGGGGTTTTTTACTCCTTTCTATAACCTTTTGTCAACTTTAACAAAGGTTTCTTCACATTAAATTACATCGAGCGATTCTCATTAACATTTGGTGCCCTTTAACCCTGGCGGGTACCTGAGTTTACGTCAAATGCATGTTGTTGAATCGTGTCCGTTTTGGAAGTAAAAAAAATAACCCTCCTATTTTGACAGGATTTGCCAACGATTCCTCCCCCCAAAGAGGAGTATTTTCTTGATCTGAGACACGCTTTTGTTAATTCACCCAAAAAACCAGCAACATATTTCCTGTTTTATTAACATCGGGGCGAGCTGGAGGGAGACTGAACGGGAAATGCACAACATTTGAACAAAAGCATTTATCTTACTGATAAATAGCGACTATCCTGAAAATCCACGCGGTGATCGCGGTTATTACTGCCAAAAAAAAGCCACTGCAGGCGAAAATCGCGTGAGTGGCTTTTTTTTACATTTACAAATTGTTACCAGAATTTTGAGCTGTCGATCACTCAAAGTCCCCTTCAACGATCAGGGAATCATCCCCCCCTTCGGAGGTAACATGTTCGAACTGCCATGGATTATGGTAGTTTTCCATCGCCTCGAACACGACTTTCGCCAGTTCGTTATTGCTGGACGTATTGTGGCAGAGCAGATACTCCGTATCAGGCAAAGCAGGAAGACCATCTGATTTACCCAGTACGCGCAGATCCGGGCTCATCATTTCGACCGGACGGGCCGTTACCCCAAGCCCCGCTTTCACGGCAGCACGTACCGCTGGCAATGTGGAAGCCACATAAGCCAGACGCCATGGAATATTGGCCTCATTGAGCGCCGCCAACACCATATCGCGGAACGGACTCGGATCATCCAGTAATACCAATGGAATTGGCTCACCTTTTTGCAGCACATATTCAGCTGCGCAATACCAATGCGTCGGAGACGTGCGCAACGTCAGGCAATTAAATTGCCCTGGACGGTGCGTGGTCACCACCAGATCGACCTTATTCTCATTTAGCATCTCAATCATAAAAGCATTTCGTTTTACGCTAACGTCCAGCGCAAGCTTCGGATAAACCGAACTAATTCGATTGAGAAGAAATGGCAATATTGTGTCTGCTGACTCATCAGACGCACCTAACGTTAGCACCCCTTGCAGGTTGCTATACATTAATGACATACATGCTTCGTCATTAAAGCGAAGTATTTTCCTGGCATAACCCAGAAGCTGAATACCGTGTTCCGTTAAGAGCTTATTACGCCCGTGACGGGCAAAGAGCTCTTTACCAACCAGTTGTTCCAGCCGTTGCATTTGCTGGCTAACGGCGGACTGGGTTCGGCAAACGGCGGCAGCAGCAGCTGCAAAAGTGTTGAGATCGGCGACCGCAACAAACGTTCTCAGCAGATCGAGGTCGAGATTCATTATCGGACGATTTGCATTTATCATATCTTTTCACTTTCAGGTTGCTCGTGCGGAGCTGCCCGGGTTGAAGCTGTGTGTGTAACAGTTAAGCAATTCCCTCTGAAGGTTTTCCCTCGCATCCCGGCCCGGCAGACTGCCTGACAGATAGTTATTGTGCTGTTTTAATATCAACAGTCAGAAAGCACGTTTCATGACGTTATTTTTATTCTCTTAAACGTTCAGGATATTTAGATGTTTGCAGGTTTATGTAAATTCCATTAAGGGTGATACACCCTTTCTGCCATCTTTCTCGCAGTGCTGTCAACGTAGCAGGAGATGTTTAACCCATTCCGGCCAGAGATAACTCTAACAATAACAATCAATTAATTCAGAAAACCTGTTCCACAAATACAAAACATATGTATCTGTGCCCAGCTTTCCTGAAAGACATCTTAACCCAAATCCACTTTATTTATAAGTCTTATTGCAATATTGCGGATTTATGAGGGTTGTTAAGCTTCTCAACTAATTTTATTAAAATTAACTAAAGTTGCATTTTGTCGGTTAATAATAAATAAATTTTAATTTAGATTAAGGCCATTCATTAATAACACTTAACATTAATTTCACATGAGTAACTTTTAGCCAATGCACACTATTACAACGCCACGTAACGAAGCATTCAGGTTTTACGAAAGGTCACTCAGCGTAACTGCCACGCAGGTTGCGGATATTATTTATTTTTATCAGCACAATATACAACTTTTATATACTTTAACAGCACAATAAACCCATTATCACACCATTAACCTTACTTTACGTCAGTTAAATTGTTCGCTGATAGCGAAAAAGATTCACTCCATTTTCATCCACTCCACAAAATCTTCTCCTGCCCGCCCTTCAAAACGAAGCGAGGGGGGAGTACATTATTCCGTGCTGACTTCCACGGCAGGGAGTGGCAACAATCGCGAAAAGGTTAAAGGTTCATGTCCCCTATCGAAAAATCCAGCAAGCTAGATAACGTCTGTTACGACATCCGTGGCCCGGTTCTGAAAGAGGCTAAACGCCTTGAAGAAGAAGGCAATAAGGTTCTAAAACTCAACATTGGTAACCCTGCGCCATTTGGTTTTGAAGCGCCGGATGAAATTCTGGTTGATGTGATCCGCAACCTGCCTACTGCGCAAGGCTATTGCGATTCAAAAGGACTTTACTCCGCACGAAAAGCCATCATGCAGCACTACCAGGCGCGCGATATGCGTGATGTTACCGTTGAAGATATCTATATCGGCAACGGTGTCTCTGAGCTGATCGTGCAGGCCATGCAGGCGCTGCTGAACAGCGGTGACGAAATGCTGGTTCCCGCGCCGGATTATCCGCTGTGGACGGCGGCCGTATCCCTGTCCAGCGGTAAAGCCGTGCACTATCTTTGCGACGAGTCCTCTGACTGGTTCCCGGATCTCGATGATATTCGTGCGAAAATTACCCCACGCACGCGCGGCATCGTTATTATTAACCCGAACAACCCAACGGGCGCGGTCTACTCAAAAGAGCTGCTGATGGAGATCGTGGAGATCGCCCGCCAGCACAACCTGATCATCTTTGCCGACGAAATTTACGACAAGATCCTGTATGACGCGGCGCAGCACCACTCTATCGCCGCACTGGCTCCGGACCTGCTGACCGTGACTTTTAACGGCCTGTCTAAAACCTACCGTGTGGCCGGTTTCCGTCAGGGCTGGATGGTCTTAAACGGCCCGAAAAAACATGCGAAAGGCTATATTGAAGGGCTGGAAATGCTCGCCTCTATGCGTTTATGTGCCAACGTGCCGGCGCAGCATGCTATCCAGACCGCACTCGGCGGCTATCAGAGCATCAGCGAGTTTATCGTGCCAGGCGGGCGTTTATATGAGCAGCGTAACCGTGCGTGGGAGCTTATCAACGATATTCCAGGCGTCTCCTGCGTGAAGCCGAACGGCGCGCTCTACATGTTCCCGAAAATCGACGCGAAACGCTTTAATATTCATGACGACCAGAAGATGGTGCTCGATTTCCTGCTGCAGGAAAAAGTGCTGCTGGTTCAGGGTACCGCCTTTAACTGGCCGTGGCCGGATCACGTGCGTATCGTTACCCTGCCGCGTGAAGATGACCTCGAGATGGCCATCAGCCGCTTTGGACGTTTCCTCTCAGGTTACCACCAGTAATCTTAAAATCAGGCTACTCCGGTAGCCTGATTTGCATCTTGCCTCCCCTCCCCGCACAATGAAGTCTGTCGCAGTGAAGACAAAAGGTAACCTATGAGTCAGAGTCATTTCTTTGCCCACCTCTCCCGCCTAAAACTGATCAACCGCTGGCCGCTGATGCGCAATGTCCGCACCGAGAATGTGTCGGAGCACAGTCTGCAGGTTGCGATGGTCGCTCACGCTCTGGCTGCCATTAAAAACCGTAAATTCAACGGGCAGGTTAACGCTGAACGTATTGCCCTGCTGGCGATGTATCACGATGCCTCGGAAGTGCTGACCGGGGATTTACCGACACCCGTGAAATATTTCAACTCGCAGATAGCCCAGGAATATAAGGCCATTGAGAAGATTGCTCAGCAGAAACTGATCGACATGGTGCCGGACGAGCTGCGCGATATTTTTGAGCCGCTGATTAATGAGCATCAGTACACGGAAGAGGAAAAATTGCTGGTTAAGCAGGCGGATGCGCTATGCGCTTACCTGAAATGTCTGGAAGAGCTGTCCGCGGGGAATAACGAATTTCTGCTGGCGAAAACGCGTCTGGAAAAAACGCTGGAATCACGCCGCAGCGAAGAGATGGATTATTTCATGCAGGTGTTTGTGCCGAGCTTCCATTTGTCGCTGGACGAGATCAGTCAGGACTCCCCTCTCTGACGGTATGCCGGGTCGCGACATCGCTACCCGGCATCAGGGTTTAAAACGGGAACAGTACGGGAATCAGTATCACGCACACCACCATCACCAGCACGGTGAAGGGCACGCCTATCTTCACAAAATCACTGAATTTGTAATTTCCCGGGCCAAGCACCAGCGTATTGACCGGTGACGAGACCGGAGTCATAAACGCTGCAGATGCCGCCATAGCGACGATCATGGCAAACGGGTACGGCGAAACCCCCATTGATTTCGCCATCGCCAGTGCAATGGGTGCCATCAGGACGGCCGTGGCCGTATTGGAGATAAACAGGCCTATCGTGGCGCACATGATAAACAGGCAGACCAGCATCATGTAAGGCCCGTATCCACCGCCTGCGTCCATGAGTCCCTTGACGATCAAATCCACCCCACCGGTTTTTTGTAACGCCAGGGCAAAGGGCATCATCCCGACAATCAGAATGATGCTCGGCCAGTGAATGGCTTTGTAGGCGCTTTCGGCATCAATACAGCGGAATTTACCCATCAGAAGACAGGCGATAATGGCCGCAATGGGGTTTGGAATTTCGTCAGTCAGCATCAGTGCGACCATCAACACCAGGCAAAAAATCGCATGCGGTGCCTGGCTGTGCGCCGGAGAAGCATCGCTCTCTTCAACCGGCATATTGAGTACAACAAAGTCGCGGCCTTTCTGCCCAAGCTGACCGATCAGTTTCCAGTTGCCGACGACCAGGAAGATATCACCGAGCAGGATAGGCTCATCCACTACCGCCCCTTCCATCGCCACGCCATCACGCTTTAAGCCCACCACGTTTAGCCCATAGCGGGTCCTGAAGCCGATTTCGCGCACGGTTTTACCCAGTAATTCTGATTCCGGGATCAGCGACACTTCGGCCATGCCGACATCCAGCGCCTGGTCTGAGAAATACTCCCCACGTAGCACCATGGGTTCCAGCAACTGTTCACTGCAAAACTCGCGCAAATCGACATCGGCGGTGGACATATCAATCAGCAAAACGTCGCGTGCACGGAATTCCGACACCCCGTTGACGTTAACAATCACCCGCCGAAAACGACGCCAGCGCTCTACGCCGATCACGTTCGCGCCATAGCGCTCACGCAGCTTCAGGTCGTCAAGACGCTGGCCAATGAGGGGCGAGCCGGGGCGGATAGCCAGACGGCGCGCCCGCCCGGTCAGACGGTACTCTTTGATCAGATCGCGGAAGGTCCGTCGTTTCCAGCCGTCTTTGCTTTTATCCTGTTTTTCCCCCTTCAGGGCAAAACGGGTTAACAGCATGTAGACCACGCCCAGCACCAGAATCACCAGTCCAAGTGGGGTCACGCTGAAAAAGCTAAAGCCTTCAAACCCTTCGCGGATAAGCTCACTGTTGACGACCAGGTTCGGCGGGGTCGCCACCAGCGTCATCATCCCGCTAATAAGACCGGCAAAGCTCAGAGGCATCATCAGGCGCGACGGCGAGGTTTGCATCCGCATGGAGACGCTCAGCACCACCGGGATAAAGATGGCGACGACACCCGTGGAGCTCATAAACGCCCCCAGCCCGGCAACCGTCAGCATCAGGTAGATCAACATTTTGGTTTCGCTGTTGCCGGCCACCTTGACCAGCCACGACCCCATAATGGTCGCCACGCCAGTGCGCACCAGCCCGTCGCCAATAATAAACAGGGCGGCAATCAGGATAACGTTGGGATCACTAAATCCGGAGAAAGCCTCCGGCAGCGTGAGCGTACCGCTCAGCACAAAGGCAACGATGACAAACAAGGCGATGGCATCCATGCGCACCTTGCCTGAGGCAAAGAGAAGGATGGCGATTAAAAGCAGGCTCAGGACCCAAATCAGTTCACCGTTCACAACATATCCTTGTCAGTGGAGGAGACAAAATTTTGCCATAAAAAAGCCCCAACAATGTGGGGCTATATCATGGGATTACATTTTAAGCGAGACGGTTACAACTCCGTCCGGTGCCTTCGCAACGTTAATGGCCATCAGCGTGTTAAGCACCAGATCCGCCTCGTTCAGGCGGGGTGAACCCGCCGGAACATTAACGGCGATGACGTGGCTTCCAGCGTTCAACCCCGCCAGGACGCCTGCTGCCGCATCCTCCACCACCACACAATCGGCTGGTGCAAGGCCAAGCAGTTCGGCACCGAGTAAAAAGGCATCCGGTTCAGGCTTGCCGCGCTTCACGCGCTCTGCCGTGATAAACACTTCGGGCGTCGGTAACCCTGCGGCCTTGTGGCGGGCATGGGCAACGGGCACCGAGCCGGAGGTGACGATCGCCCACGGGATTTGGGCTTCGTTCAGATGTTCAAGCAGTTCAAGCGCCCCCGGCAGCGCTGTGATGCCATCCGTGTCGGTGGCTTCAATGTGCTCAAGATAGCTGAACTCCGCCTGAATCTCTTCCTCAGAACGTCCTGCTAAGAAGTGCCGCAATGAGGTTATGGCCTGTTTGCCATGGATAAAATTCAGTACTTCCTGATGGTCAATGCCATGTCTGTCCGCCCAATGGCACCATGAACGCTCCACAACCGGCAGCGAATCCACCAGCGTACCGTCCAAATCAAACAGAAAACCTCTACACTGCACAAGCACCTCCGTCAGGCATTAATAATTTGTTGAATCTCATTGTTACTTAAATGGTACTGGCGCGGGCAGGCGTGCCAGACGCTCAGCATGCGCTGATATTTTTCCCACATTGGGGTCTGCGCATTGAAGCCGTGCGTGCCCGCGTCAAAATGGGTATAGCGCCCTTCCGTGTTCACCATAAAACGCACATAGCTCAGATAACGCGCTTCCGTTGCGGCATCAAAGCCCAGGAAGGTGACGCGACGTTCGTCAATGGACTGCTGATCTTTGAGATTGGTCCAGGAAACATGCAGGGCGTGATACATCTCCATAATGTCGATCACGGTGCGGCAGGTTTCTTCTTTCATCTCACCAAACTCGCGGTCCAGTTCACGCATCTGCAAACCAAAGCCACGTTCGACGATTGTCTGCAGGCGGCTGTAGCGCTCAGCGTTATCGGGATCAAGCATAGTCATCATTTTGTACTGGTTGGACAAAATCAGACGTTGAGCATGGGTCATTTCCATCTTTCGACTCCTGTAGCGCATTGCACTGTAAAAAAAAGACACGGTAACGGTGAGTTACTGTGCCTTCTTTTATTCGTCGTTTCGATGATCAATCACAAGTCATCGAGGAATGTTTTGTCGAGTTGCTTAAAAGCGCGCTTGAGCGTGTCAGCCAGCGCCTGGTAATCGGGCTTGCCTTCGACCGGGGCAAGCGCCTGCCCGGCTTCCTCCAGTTTCCCGCGAACTTCATAAAACCAGTGTAAAATAGAAGGCGGGAGTGGCGTGATAGAACGTTTACCTAACCACCACAGACCCTGCATCGGCAGACTTAACGCGAAAAGTGCCGTCGCAACGGCCGGGCCAAGCTGCCCACCCAGCGCGATTTGCCAGCAGAGCGTAAAGATGGCGACAGGTGGCATAAAGCGAATCGCATAGCGCGTGGCGCGGATCGTGCGGTTCTCAATAAACATGGGCGCAAGGCGCTTTTCCATTGGCCACGTCTTTGCGTAATGCTGTCCCCGACGAAACAGACTGAAAAAATTCACGGACGGGTTCTCTGGTGTCGACATGGCTGTACCTCAACTTCACATATAAAAATTAAAATTTTCGTGCAAAACCACAACAGGCTATGACAACGTTCAAAATATTTTGTCATCAGCACCCCGTATCGGGTATTCTGTGCCAGCCTGATAGGCCCTTAGACGAGAACCATTAACTCGTCAAATTATCGCATATTATGCCATTGGCTGAAAAATGTTCAAAATGGCATAAAATCATATGTATTTCTTCCATCATGCCACAATGTTCGTTTGGCATGATGTTAATCATAAATGTCTGAGTCATTATGCGTTACGCTTTTAGACTCCCTGACGTTTTTTTAGCCACGTATCAATAATAGGTACTTCCATGTCGAGTAAGTTAGTACTGGTTCTGAACTGCGGTAGCTCCTCACTGAAATTCGCCATCATCGATGCGCTCAACGGTGACGAATACCTCTCTGGTTTGGCCGAATGTTTCCATCTGCCTGAAGCACGTATCAAGTGGAAGATGGACGGCAGCAAACAGGAAGCGGCTTTAGGTGCAGGCGCCGCTCACAGTGAAGCGCTGAACTTTATCGTTAACACTATTCTGGCACAAAAACCAGAACTGTCTGCTCAGCTGACTGCGATTGGTCACCGTATCGTCCACGGCGGCGAAAAATACACCCGTTCCGTCGTTATCGACGAAACGGTTATCCAGGGCATTAAAGACTCTGCCTCTTTCGCACCGCTGCACAACCCAGCTCACCTGATCGGTATCGCTGAAGCGCTGAAATCCTTCCCGCAGCTGAAAGACAAAAACGTGGCTGTGTTCGACACTGCGTTCCACCAGACCATGCCGGAAGAATCTTACCTCTATGCCCTGCCGTACAGCCTGTACAAAGAGCACGGCGTTCGTCGCTACGGCGCGCACGGCACCAGCCACTTCTATGTGACTCAGGAAGCCGCTAAAGTGCTGAACAAGCCGGTTGAAGAAGTTAACATCATCACCTGCCACCTGGGCAACGGTGGTTCTGTTTCTGCCATCCGCAACGGTAAATGTGTTGATACATCCATGGGTCTGACCCCGCTGGAAGGTCTGGTGATGGGTACCCGTTCCGGTGACATCGACCCGGCGATCATCTTCCACCTGCACGACACCCTGGGCATGAGTGTTGATCAGATCAACAAAATGCTGACCAAAGAGTCTGGCCTGCTGGGTCTGACCGAAGTCACCAGCGACTGCCGTTATGTTGAAGACAACTACGCAGAAAAAGCAGACGCTAAACGTGCAATGGACGTTTACTGCCACCGTCTGGCGAAGTACATCGGCTCTTACACTGCGCTGATGGACGGTCGTCTGGACGCGGTTATCTTCACCGGTGGTATCGGTGAGAACGCGGCAATGGTTCGTGAACTGTCCCTGGGTAAACTGGGTGTTCTGGGCTTCGAAGTTGACCACGAGCGTAACCTGGCTGCCCGCTTCGGCAAGTCTGGCTTCATCAACAAAGAAGGCACCCGTCCGGCTATCGTTATCCCAACTAACGAAGAGCTGGTCATCGCGCAAGACGCGCACCGCCTGACTGCCTGATTCCACACCGCCAGCAATGCTGGCGGTGCTGTTTTGTAGCCCGCCCCCTGTCGGCGGTAACGAAAGAGGATAAACCGTGTCCCGTACTATTATGCTGATCCCTACCGGAACCAGCGTCGGTCTGACCAGCGTCAGCCTTGGCGTTATCCGTGCTATGGAACGCAAAGGCGTTCGTCTGAGCGTCTTTAAGCCTATCGCCCAGCCTCGTGCCGGTGGCGATGCGCCAGACCAGACCACCACCATCGTGCGTAAGAACTCCAATCTGCCAGCGGCTGAACCGCTGAAGATGAGCCACGTTGAATCTCTGCTCTCCAGCAACCAGAAAGACGTGCTGATGGAAGAGATCATCGCCAACTATCACGCTAACACGCAAGACGCGGAAGTGGTGCTGGTTGAAGGCCTGGTCCCGACCCGCAAACACCAGTTCGCTCAGTCTCTGAACTTCGAAATCGCGAAAACGCTGAATGCGGAAATCGTGTTCGTCATGTCCCAGGGTACCGATAACCAGGAACAGCTGAAAGAGCGTATCGAACTGACCCGCAGCAGCTTCGGCGGCGCGAAAAATACCAACATTACCGGCGTTATCGTTAACAAACTGAATGCACCGGTTGATGAGCAAGGTCGTACCCGTCCTGACCTGTCCGAAATCTTCGATGACTCTTCTAAAGCGAAAGTGGTTAAAGTTGATCCGGCGACTCTGCAGGATTCCAGCCCGCTGCCAGTACTGGGCGTGGTGCCATGGAGCTTCGACCTGATTGCTACCCGTGCAATCGACATGGCGCGTCACCTGAACGCTACCGTGATTAACGAAGGCGACATCAATACCCGCCGCGTGAAGTCTGTGACCTTCTGTGCGCGTAGCATTCCGCACATGCTGGAACACTTCCGCGCAGGCTCTCTGCTCGTGACCTCCGCTGACCGTCCTGACGTGCTGGTTGCTGCGTGCCTGGCCGCGATGAACGGTGTGGAAATCGGCGCCATTCTGCTGACCGGTGCTTACGAGATGGATCCACGCGTAAGCAAGCTGTGCGAACGTGCGTTCGCCACTGGCCTGCCAGTCTTTATGGTGAACACCAACACCTGGCAGACCTCTCTGAGCCTGCAGAGCTTCAACCTGGAAGTGCCGGTTGATGACCATGAGCGTATCGAGAAAGTGCAGGAATACGTTGCGGGCTACATCAACGCAGACTGGATTGAATCCCTGACGGCGACCTCCGAGCGCAGCCGTCGTCTGTCTCCTCCGGCCTTCCGTTACCAGCTGACCGAGCTGGCGCGTAAAGCGGGCAAACGTGTTGTTCTGCCAGAAGGCGACGAACCACGTACCGTTAAAGCGGCTGCCATCTGTGCAGAGCGCGGCATCGCGACCTGTGTGCTGCTGGGTAACCCGGATGAAATTAACCGCGTTGCTGCCTCTCAGGGCGTTGAGCTGGGTGCAGGTATTGAAATCGTCGACCCGGAAGTGGTTCGCGAAAGCTATGTTGCGCGCCTGGTTGAGCTGCGTAAGAGCAAGGGCATGACCGAAGCCGTTGCGCGTGAGCAGCTTGAAGACAACGTTGTGCTGGGCACGCTGATGCTGGAGCAGGACGAAGTTGACGGCCTGGTTTCCGGTGCGGTTCACACCACGGCGAACACCATCCGTCCACCGCTGCAGCTGATCAAAACGGCGCCAGGCAGTTCTCTGGTGTCTTCCGTGTTCTTCATGCTGCTGCCTGAACAGGTTTACGTTTACGGTGACTGTGCGATCAACCCGGATCCAACTGCAGAGCAGCTGGCTGAGATTGCTATTCAGTCTGCCGATTCCGCGATTGCCTTCGGTATTGAACCTCGCGTGGCAATGCTCTCTTACTCCACCGGTACTTCTGGTGCAGGTAGCGATGTAGAGAAAGTCCGTGAAGCGACGCGTCTGGCACAGGAAAAACGTCCTGATCTGATGATCGACGGTCCGCTGCAGTATGATGCCGCGGTTATGGCTGACGTTGCGAAATCCAAAGCACCGAACTCACCGGTTGCGGGTCGCGCTACCGTGTTCATCTTCCCGGATCTGAACACCGGTAACACCACCTACAAAGCGGTACAGCGTTCTGCAGACCTGATCTCCATCGGGCCAATGCTGCAGGGTATGCGCAAACCTGTGAACGACCTGTCCCGTGGCGCGCTGGTTGACGATATCGTCTACACCATCGCTCTGACCGCGATCCAGTCTTCACAACAGCAGTAATACGTTACTGACTAAAAAGGCGACCTGAGGGTCGCCTTTTTTATTTACAACAACTCCCTCGCCGCCGACACAATGTCGTGTGCCGTCAGGCCATACTCCTTCTGCAGGAAGTCCTGTGTCCCCACCTGGCCGTAACGCTCCTTCACGCCCACCCGACGCATCGGCACCGGACAGGTTTCCACCAGCACTTCCGCCACTGCCGATCCCAGCCCGTTATGAATGCTGTGGTTTTCGCAGGTCACGATACGTCCGGTTTTCTCGGCGTAGTTTTTCACCAGCATCCGGTCAATCGGCTTAAGGGTAAACATGTCGATCACCGCGGCGCTGACGCCCTCCTGTTCGAGCTGACGCGCCGCTTCAAGCGCTTCCGCCACCATAATGCCGTTGGCAATCAGGGTGATGTCACTGCCTTCGCGCAGTACGTTGCCCTTGCCAAGCGTAAATGTCGAACCCGGCGCATACACGCTCGGGGCCTGCTTACGGATGGTACGCACCCAGTAGAAACCTTCGAGGTCAATAAGCTGGCGCAGTACATCTTCAAACATCACCGCATCCGTTACCTCCAGCACCACCGAATGGGCCAGCCCCCGCACGATGCCCATATCTTCAAACGACATATGCGTGCCGCCGTTATGACAGGCCGTCACGCCGGCATCTGAAGCAATGACCTTCACATTGTTACGCTGGTAGTCCAGGGACATAAACAGCTGGTCGAAACAGCGACGGCTGGCGAAGGCGGTAAAGGTATGCACGAACGGCTTGCGTCCGGTCAGCGACAGCCCCGCCGCCGTCCCCATAACGTTAGCTTCCATGATGCCGCAGTTAATCACATGCTGCGGATAATCACGTGCCACGCCATCCATCGCCATTGAGCTCATCAGATCCGCCTCGAGGGCGATAATGTCGCTCCCGGCTTCAATCTGCTGTGCCACAAACCCCGCGTAGACTTTACGCATCTCGACGGCGTCTTTCTGACCTGCAGGTGCAACCTTAATCATGTGAAGCCTCCAGTTGGCGAATCGTCTCGTTGAGGGCCGCCTTGCTCTCGGCGGTTAATCGCAGATGGTGCGAGTTACTCAGTTGCTCCAGATACGGCACGCCCTGCCCTTTGATACTGTCGAGGATCACCACCAGCGGGCGAGCATCCGCCGCCGGAACCAGCGATGTCACCTCCAGCAGTGCCGGAATGTCATCTCCTTTCACCGTCACCACGTCAAACCCGAAGGCACGGAATTTTCCTTCCAGATCGAACGCACAGATAATGTCGTCGAGTTCGCCATCAAGCTGCTGTTTGTTCCAGTCAACGAATACGGTCAGGTTATTCAGGCGATGGTGTGCAATAAACTGGAACGCTTCCCAGCACTGCCCTTCGTTCAGCTCGCCGTCGCCGACGATACAGAAAACCCGGTTGGGTCGTCCCGCCAGCTTATGCGACAGCGCCATTCCACCGGCGATGGAAATCCCCTGCCCCAGCGAGCCGGTGGTGGCATCCACCCCGCGCGTTTTTAGCCGGTCCGGATGGCTCGGCAGACGCGTACCGTTCTGGTTCAGCGTGCTCAGCTCTTCCATCGGGAAATAGCCTTTGATCGCCAGGGTGCTGTACAGCGCGGGACCAGCATGTCCTTTTGACAAGACAAAGTAGTCACGCTCTGGCCAGTCCGGGTCGGCCGGGTCAATTTTCATCACTGCGCCGTACAACACGGCCAGGGTTTCAACAACCGACATACTGCCGCCGTAGTGACCAAAGCCCAGCAGGGTCAGCATTTTCAGCGTTTCAAGGCGGATCTGACGCGCCAGATGGGTTATCTCATTCTCATTCATGATTTGGCTCCGGTGTTTTCCTGCGCGTTATCGCCCGCAGATTTGTTTTTAGCGAACACGTTGTACGCCACCAGCAGTGCGAACAACGCCACAACAAGGCCGGTGATGGCAAGCGGCGACAGGAAGCGCGCCAGGTTACCCAGCACGATCCCGACAGCGCCAAAGTCAGCGTCCGAGAACGTGGTATTGGCAAATCCAATTGCCCCCAGCACCGGCAGCAGCAGAACCGGCAGGAAGGTGATCAGCAGGCCGTTGGCAAACGCACCAATCATCGCTCCACGACGTCCCCCGGTGGCGTTACCAAACACGCCCGCGGTAGCGCCGGTGAAGAAGTGCGGCACCACACCAGGCAGAATCAGCACCCAGCTGAATTGCCCACAGATAAACAGACCCACCAGCCCGCCAAGGAAGCTGAACAGGAAGCCAATCAGCACCGCATTTGGCGCATACGGATAGACAACCGGGCAGTCCAGAGCCGGACGTGCATTCGGCACCAGTTTTTCAGAAAAGCCGGTAAAGGCCGGGACGATTTCCGCCAGAATCAGGCGCACACCCTGCAGGATGATGAACACCCCCGCGGCGAACGTGATGGCCATGATGATGGCATAGACCAGGTAGTTCTGACCGCCGCTAAAGGTCGCCTCAACGTAGTCACGCCCGGCGCTCACCGCCATGATCAGGTAGATGATCATCATGGTCAGCGAGATGGAGATAGAGCTGTCGCGCAGGAAGCTCAGGTTCTTCGGCAGGTTCATCTCTTCAGTCGAGCGAGAGCCTTTGCCGAACTTGCTGCCAATCCAGCCGGAGAGAACATAGCCCAGGGTACCGAAGTGACCAAAAGCGATGTCATCGTTGCCGGTAATGCGCTTCATGTAACGCTGCGCCAGCGCCGGGAAGAAGGCCATCACCAGACCGAGGATCAGCGACCCGGTAAAGACCAGACCAACGCCCTCAAAGCCCGCCACGGTGAGGATGACCCCAATCATGCATGCCATGTAGAAGGTATGATGCCCGGTCAGGAAGATATACTTCAGACGCGTAAAGCGGGCGACAATGATATTTGCCACCATACCGAATGCCATAATCAGCGCGGTAGAGGCACCGTATTTCTCTAGCGCAATAGAAACAATTGCCTCGTTATTGGGAATAATGCCCTGAATATTAAAGGCGTGTTCAAACATTCCGCCTAACGGATTTAATGACCCAACCAGCACCGTAGCCCCGCCGCCGAGCACAATAAAACCGAGTATGGTTTTAATGGTCCCTTTCACCACATCAGAAAAAGATTTCTTTTGAGCGACCAGGCCAATTAAGGCTATTAAGCCCACCAGAACCGACGGGACTTTTAATATATCAACAACGAAATTCAGCGTTTCAAGGATAAACATATCCACCTCGCCTTATCAGGATTATTGTCTGTCGAACCAGGCGCGGAGCTGCGCTTCGAGTTCGTTGATATCAATGATGTTGTTGATCACCACCAGCTGGCTTTCCGGCACGCTGGCGCTGGCGGCAATGTCCTTCGCCATCACGAAAAGATCGGCGGCACCCGGCGTTGCCGAGGAGAGATCGGAGTGTTCAACGTCGGCGTCAATGGCCAGCTTCTTGAGCACCTTTTTAATATTCATTTCGACCATAAAACTACTGCCCAGGCCTGAACCGCAAATAGCCATAATTTTCATTGTTGTCCCCTTTTTTTGAGTAGAGCACGCCCCATCACGCTAAACGTAATGTTGTGATAAATCGGATGAGAGAATTAAATCAGAAGCGGTCAATAATCGTTTTAATATCCTCCAGGGTATTCGCCTGATGCAATTCAGCCATATCGTCGTCGCTGGAAAATAATTCAGCGAGGGCAGAGATCATGTCGATGTGACTGTGTTTATCCGGCGCCGCGAGCATAATAATAACATCCACGGGATCGAACTCACCGGCACCAAAAGAGACTCCCTTTTTCAGCTTTAATAATGAGAGGCCTAATCCTTTGGCCCCCTCTTCCGGCCGCGCATGCGGCATGGCCAGCCCTGGTGCCAGCACATAATAAGGTCCTAATGCATGATGCTGCTCAATGATGGCCGTCACGTATTCCGGGCCAATCACCTGCAGATCCAGCAACGGTTTCGCGCATATTTCCAGCGCCTGCGGCCAGCTTTCTACGCTCTCCTGCAGCGTGATGGTTGTATCATATATCCACTTTTTCAGCATTTCTCCGTCCCGCCACAATGCAAAAGATGAGCAAACTTTATTCAACACATCCCATATTGACTGCGATCGGGATCACAAAGATAGCGCTACCAATCGCTAACATTCAGAAGTGTGATAGCGCTATCAAATTGTAATCATGGTGTGAATTCACAGCAAAAAAAGGGATTTAAGGCGTATACTGCGTTTCACGTGAAACGAAGGATGATAATAAAAACGCGTCTGGTCAGCAGGAAGGTGTATGTCTCTAACCCGAAAACGGCGCAGTACCGGTAAAGTGACACTCGCCGATGTCGCACAGCTTGCCGGGGTGGGCACGATGACCGTGTCCCGTGCACTCCGCACGCCTGAACAGGTTTCCGATAAACTGCGAGAAAAAATAGAAGCCGCTGTACAGGAATTGGGTTACATGCCTAATCTCGCTGCCAGCGCGCTGGCCTCGGCATCGTCATGGACGATTGCGATGGTCGTTCCTAATCTCTCCGAATCCGGTTGCTCGGAGATGTTCGCCGGGCTTCAGCAGGTGCTGCAGCCTGCCGGATACCAGATCATGCTGGCCGAATCACAGCATCGACTCGAGCAGGAAGAAAAATTGCTGGAGACGCTGCTGGCGTCGAACATTGCCGCTGCGATTTTGCTCAGTGTTGAACACTCCGATACTGTCCGCCACTGGCTGAAAAACGCGTCCATTCCGGTCATGGAGATGGGGGCCATGCGCGCCGATCCTATTGATATGAATATCGGGATTGATAACGTCGCGGCGATGTACGAACTGACGGAGATGGTTATTAAGCGCGGCTACCAGAATATTGGCCTGCTGTGCGCTAACCAGGAGCAGTGGATTTTCCAGCAGCATTTACAGGGCTGGTACAAAGCGATGCTTCGCCACCATATGTCACCAAACCGGGTGATTAACGCCGCCATGCCACCGAGTTTTTCCACGGGTGCGGCGCAACTGCCGGAGTTCCTGCTGGCGTGGCCAGAGCTGGATGCACTGGTGTGCGTGTCGGATGAACTGGCCTGCGGGGCACTTTATGAATGCCAGCGTCGGCGTATAAAAGTACCGGACGATCTGGCCGTGGTGGGTTTTGGCGATAGCGACGTCAGCCGGGTCTGTCAGCCACCGCTGACGACCATGGCTGTGCCACATCGTAAGATTGGGATTGAAGCGGGACGCGCGTTACTGGAACGTCTGAATGATGGAGACTGGCGCGACCATAAACCTATCGCGTCCAGCCTGTGTCTGCGGGAGAGCTGTTGAGGCTTACTCCGCCTCTTCCTCTTTTTCCGCTTTCGTGGATTCGTTTTTAGCGTTGCGGGTCATCCACAGCGCCAGCGCTTTTAACGAATCCGGGGTGAACTCGTCGCAACGCGCGGTAATTTCTTCCGGCGTCATCCAGTTCACTTCGCTCACTTCTTCTTCCTGCAGGGCGAACGGGCCATGGGAAACGCAGCTAAACAGCCCGCCCCAGACGCGGCAATGTTCGTCCTCGAAATAGAACTGACCATGCTCGGCAAACGGCACGCCGGCAATCCCTAACTCTTCTTCCGCTTCACGACGCGCGGAGTCCAGCAGAACTTCATCCGCCTGAACAACGCCGCCTGCAGTTGCATCCAGCATACCAGGGAGAAAATCTTTGGTGTCCGTGCGGCGCTGAACCAGAATTTTGCCCATCCCGTCATGCACAACGATGTATGTCGCACGGTGACGCAGACGCTCCGCGCGCATTTGTTCGCGGCTGGCCTGCGCGATCACTTCATTCTCTTCGTTGACAATGTCAACCCACTCTGTACTTGCCAAATGACTCTGCTCCACCATCGGGAAACCTTCTCGTCTAAGCGCTCTTTCGGCGCGTTTGCAGTTGAGGTGTAACTTACGGATTAATCGCTATTTGCGCAATAACTTGCTGATCATTAAGTGCGATTACGCTTAACGTATTCTCATCGAGCATGCCATAGCTTGCTGGATTTCCACCTTTCGGTATGCTGACCGAACCGGGGTTAAAGTGATACATCTCGCCGCGTTTTTCTGCCACCGGAATATGAGTATGACCGTAAACCAGGACATCGCCAGCCGCCAGTGCCGGGAGATTTTCCGGGCTAAAAAGATGACCATGGGTCAGGAACAGACGGCTATTTTCCATCAGCACCTGTTGCCAGGGGGCAGTGATGGGAAAATCCAGCAGCATCTGGTCCACTTCACTGTCGCAGTTACCGCGAACGGCGATAATGCGCGAAGCATACTGGTTGAGTTTTTCCGCTACCTGCGCCGGTGCATAGCCTTCCGGCAGCGCATTGCGCGGACCATGATTTAACACATCCCCCAGAATCACCAGCCATTGCGCCCCGCTTTGAGCAAACAGAGAAAGAACACGCTCGGTCGCGGGCAGCGAACCATGGATATCAGACGCAAACATCAGTTTCATCAGTCACTCCCTGGAAATCAGACTGCCCTATCATACCTGAAGCGTCAGGCTATATCAGCCCGCCCGCTTAGCGGAGAGTGCCACATAGCGCTGCACTGAGGCGCGTTGCCACTGAAACGCGGCATAATCCACCAGCAGCTGAGGCACCTCATCTCCATTGAGGATCAGACGGTTCAGCATCAGCGCCAGATCGGTATCGGCAATACACCACTCGCCGAATAAATTTGGATTACCATGAGCCAGCAGAGAAGTCGCGGTATCGATCAGTTTTTGGGCACTGGCCGCACCGTCTTTACTCAGCGCCGGTTTTTTCACCCCGGCAAACACCACATCCGTGGAGCGTTCCACGCGAATCGGCACCAAATCGCTGCGCAGCCACGCCTGGATCTGACGTGCGCGGGCACGTTTTTGCAGATCGTGAGGGTAGATGCGCTCCCACTCAGGAGGTGCGAACCGATCTTCCAGATACTCATCGATCGCCGACGATTCACTCAGCGCGAAGCCATCAATGTCCAGCACCGGCACGCGACGGGTCAGGGCGTAGCCCTGCCACTGTGGTTTCAGATGTTCACCGCCGCCCAGATCCACCGTCTTTAGCGTAAATGACAGTCCTTTTTCGGCCAGCGCCACGTACGCGCTCAGAACATAGGGAGAAAAGAAATCTGCATCGGACCATAACGTGATTACGGGCTGGTTCATAACATCCTCATCGGCTGATCGGTTTTCATTCAACATATAATCTCTTTGCCTCGCTGTCACTTGATGAAAACTCACGATTTACAACAACCACCTATACTCATTTTTCATGGCGTCACTATTTTCACTGACAGGAGTTGAGAATGATCGACCTTTATTATGCCCCCACCCCGAACGGCCATAAGATCACCCTCTTTCTTGAGGAAGCCGAACTGGATTACAGGATCATTCGCGTGGATATCAGCAAAGGCGATCAGTTCAGTCCTCTCTTTCTGGCTATATCGCCAAACAATAAAATCCCGGCCATTATTGATAACCATCCTGCCGATGGGGGCAAGCCGTTGAGCCTGTTTGAATCCGGAGAAATATTGCTCTATCTGGCAGAGAAGACTGGCAAATTGCTGAGCGGAGAGCTGCGCGAGCGTCACCACACGCTGCAGTGGCTTTTCTGGCAGACGAGCGGTCTGGGGCCGATGCTCGGACAAAACCACCATTTTACCGCCTACGCGCCGCAGCCGATTCCTTATGCTATCGAACGCTATCAGGTGGAAACCCAGCGGTTATACGGCGTTCTGAACCGTCGGCTGGAGAAAGCACCGTGGCTCGGCGGGGATCATTACAGCATCGCCGACATTGCCTGCTGGCCCTGGGTGAATACCCATGAAAAGCACCGCATTGACCTGGCGTCTTACCCGGCGGTGAACAACTGGTTTGAACGAATCCGCACGCGTCCGGCCACCGAACGCGCCATGCAAAAAATCCAACAAATTTAAGCCGGTGGCTGGTGTGTGCCGGAGAGGCTCTCATGTATTATGTGAAGGAAATTCTGACACGGAGAAGACCTGCAATGTCACAGCATGACGCTATTATTCGTATAAAAAATTTACGCCTACGCACCTTCATCGGTATCAAAGAGGAAGAGATCGCCAACCGTCAGGATATCGTGATTAATGTGGTTATCCACTACCCGGCTGAGAAAGCGCGGGCCAGCGAAGATATTAATGATGCGCTGAACTACCGCACGATAACCAAAAAAATCATCCAGTACGTGGAAAACAACCGCTTCTCTTTACTGGAAAAATTAACTCAGGATGTGCTCGACATCGCACGCGATCATCACTGGGTCACTTATGCTGAAGTAGAGATCGATAAACTTCACGCCCTGCGTTACGCCGATTCCGTCTCGATGACGTTAAGCTGGCAACGCCAGGCGTAACCCTGGAGGTTGTATGAAGATTTTGCTGACCGGCGGTACCGGCCTGATTGGTCGCCATCTCATTGCGCGTCTGCAGGCGTTGCATCACGACATTACCGTGGTGACGCGCAGTCCAGAGAAAGCGCGCCAGGTGCTGGGCGCAGGTATCGACATCTGGAGAAATCTGGCCGAGCAGCAGAATCTGGACGGGTTTGACGCCGTCATCAACCTGGCAGGCGAACCGATCGCCGATAAGCGCTGGACGGAAGAGCAAAAACAGCTCCTGTGCAGCAGCCGGTGGACCCTTACCGAGAAGCTGGTTGAGCTTATCCGCAACAGTCATACCCCGCCGTCGGTTCTCATTTCGGGTTCTGCCGTAGGGTATTACGGCGATCTCGGCGAGGTGGTGGTAACGGAAGAAGAGCCGCCCCACAACGAGTTCACCCATAAACTTTGCGCCCAGTGGGAGCGTATCGCCTGTGCTGCGCAAAGCGATCATACCCGCGTCTGCCTGCTACGCACCGGTGTGGTCCTTGCCCCGAAAGGCGGCATTCTGGCGAAGATGCTCCCCCCTTTCAGGCTCGGTCTTGGCGGGCCAATCGGCAATGGCCGTCAGTATCTGGCATGGATCCATATCGACGATATGGTCAACGGTATTCTCTGGCTGCTGGATAACGATCTGCGCGGGCCGTTTAATATGGTTGCGCCCTACCCGGTGCGTAACGAACAGTTTGCCCATGCTCTCGGACATGCCCTGCATCGCCCGGCGATTTTGCGCGTGCCTGCTACGGTGATCCGCCTGATGATGGGTGAAGCGTCCGTGCTGGTATTAGGCGGGCAACGGGCCCTGCCAAAACGGCTGGAAGCGGCCGGGTTTGCGTTCCGCTGGTATGACTTAGAAGAGGCGCTGGGGGATGTGGTGAGATAATGTTACAGTGATATGCCATGTTCCGACGAAATGGCATATCTATGGCAACCATTACCACTCCCCGGCTCCATCTCACCCCCTTCGAACCCACTGACTGGCCTTTTTTCCGTGCCCTGCGCGAGGATCGCGCCATCATGCAGTATATGGCCGCTATCGCCCCGGAAAAAGAGACCCGACGCCTGTTTGCCGCACGTCTGACGGCAGCGCATGTGTTCGTTATCCGCTTACGCGATGAAGAGACCCCGCTGGGCGATATCGGCCTGCAAATCAGCGCTGAAAATCGTGAAGAGGCGGATATCGGCTATACGGTCGTGCCTGCCGCGCAAGGCCAGGGCATCGCCAGTGAGGCACTGCGCGCGGTGTGTGACTACGCATTTAACCAGACGGGCGTAAAGGCGATTAACGCATATGTGCTGGCAGACAACGGCGGATCAGTCCGGGTACTGGAGAAAGCGGGTTTTGTGCGCACGCAGGTGCTGGAAAAAGCGTATGAGATTAACGGTGTGCGGTATGACGACTGGGTGTATCGACTGGAGTGTGGTGCGGTCTGATGCCCACACTCCGGCCCTCTCCCACAGGGAGAGGGGAAAGGCTAAACCTACTTCAAAGACCCCTTCAGGAACTGCTGCAGACGCGGGCTTTGCGGGTTCGCTAACACCTCATCGGGATGCCCCTGCTCTTCGATTTTACCCTGATGCAGGAAGATGACGTGGTTAGAGACGTTCCGGGCAAAGCCCATCTCGTGCGTCACCACCACCATCGTTTTGCCCTCTTCGGCGAGCTTCTGCATGATGCGCAGCACTTCGCCAACGAGTTCCGGGTCCAGCGCGGAGGTCGGTTCGTCGAACAGCAAGACTTCCGGCTCCATCGCCAGCGCACGGGCAATGGATACACGCTGCTGCTGCCCGCCGGACAGATGTACCGGATACTTCATCTGCTGGCGCTCATCAATACCCACTTTCGCCAGGTATTTCACCGCACGGTCGCGGGCGTCCTGTTTGCTGAGACCCAGCACCTGGATTGGCGCTTCCATTACGTTCTCCAGCACCGTCATATGGCTCCAGAGATTAAAGTGCTGGAAAACCATCGTCAGGCGCGTACGCAACAGACGCAGCTGATTTTTATCCGCCACCTTCAGCTGGCCGTCTTTGTCACGCACCAGATTGATGTTCTGCCCGCTCACCACAATTGAGCCTTCGCTCGGTTTTTCGAGGAAGTTAATGCAGCGCAGGAAAGTACTTTTACCGGAGCCGGATGAGCCGATAATACTGATGACATCGCCCGCGTTTGCCTGCAGCGACACCCCTTTCAGCACTTCATGTTCGCCGTAGCGTTTGTGCAGATCAATAACGTTTAATTTGTTCTCAGCCATCATCATTCTCAGTGCGTCGAAGAAGGTTTTATATGCTGCAACCAGCGTTTTTCTGCCTTACGGAACAGGCTAATCAGGACGTATGAAATTATCAAATAAAGCACTGCCGCAATACCGAATGCGGTAAACGGCTGATAGGTTGCCGAGTTAATATCCCGGGCAATCTTCAGTAAGTCCGGCACCGTGGCGGTAAAGGCCAGCGCCGTGGAGTGCAGCATCAGAATCACTTCGTTACTGTACGCCGGTAACGCAATACGCAGCGCCGACGGCAGAATGATGCAACGGTAAAGCTTCACGGAGGAGAAGCCGTACGCACGCGCCGCTTCAATTTCACCGTACGGGACAGAGCGAATCGCCCCTGCGAAAATCTCGGTGGTATAGGCGCAGGTATTGAGCGTCAATGCCAGCACCGTACAGTTCAGACCGCTGCGGAAGAACGCATTGAGCATTTCAGTGCCTTTTACGATCTCAAGCGTGTACATCCCCGAATAGAACACCAGCAGCTGCACGTATAGCGGCGTACCGCGAAACACATAGGTAAACAACCAGATTGGGAACTGGATAAATTTATTGTTCGACACACGACCAATGGCAAGAAATACCGCCAGAATGCCGCCCATCACCACGGAGGAGATCAGAAGCCAGAGCGTAATGGCGACGCCGGTGAAGCGATAGCCATCTGTCCACAGCAGCGATTTCCAGTATTCCTGAATAATCTCAATCACAGATCAGCCCTCTTCACACCCACGGAGTAGCGACGTTCGAGCAGAAGCAGCACACCATTGGAGGCGGTCGTAAAGACCAGATAGATTACGCCACATACCACCGCAAAGTAGAACGGCTCCCAGGTGCTTTTGCCGGCAAGCTGGGTTGCTTTCACCACATCTTCCAGGCCAAGCAGAGAGACCAGCGCGGTTGCCTTAAGAATAACCTGCCAGTTGTTACCGATACCTGGAAGCGCATAGCGCATCATGGCCGGGAACATGATTCGACGAAACGTCTGTGAGGAGGTGAAACCGAATGCGGTTGCCGCTTCAATGTGGCCTTTCGGCACAGCCATATACGCGCCGCGGAAGGTTTCGGTGAAGTAGGCCCCATAGATAAAACCGAGCGTAATGATACCGGCCACCATCGGGTCGATATCGATTTGTCCCATACCCATTGCGTCCGTCACGCTGTTAAGCGCAATCTGCAGACCGTAAAAGATCAGAAGCATCAGCACCAGATCGGGAACACCGCGAATCAGCGTCGTATAGCCTTCAAAAATCAGCGCCAGCGGCTTGTTAGCTGAAAGCTTCGCCCCTGCGCCCGCCAGACCTATCAGCACCGCCAGCACCACGGAGCTGAGAGCCAGCTCAAGGGTGACAAGCGCGCCCTGTAAAATAACGCCAGAAAATCCGTACAGCATACCGCGAGCCCTGTCGTATCGTGAGTGGTGGAACCGTGTCTTTTCCCCTCCCACAGTGGGAGGGGCTGCACGTTATTTGACGGGGCGATTAGCCGCCGTAAACATTGAAATCGAAGTATTTTTTCGCAATTTTCTCGTACGTGCCGTCAGCGCGCATTTCGGCAAACGCTTTGTTCAGCGCTTCTCGCAGTTCGTTGTCTTCCTTGCGCAGGCCCATACCGGTGCCTACACCAAACAACTTCACATCCTTGATGGATGGACCGCCAAACTTATAGTCTTTGCCGACCGGCTGCTTCAGGAAGCCTTCGCTCGCCGCGACTTCATCCTGGAACGCCGCGTCAATGCGGCCTGCCGTCAGGTCAGCGTAGATATTTTCCTGTCCCTGATAAGAGACGATTTCAATCCCTTTCGGCGCCCAGTGTTCGTTACCGTAGGTTTCCTGAGTAGTCCCCTGCAGCACACCCACGCGTTTGCCTTTCAGCGACTCGAGAGTGGGCTGAATGTCGGAAGATTTGGCGACGACCAGACGTGAATCTGCCGCGTAGAGTTTGTCCGTGAAAGCAATCTCCTGCTGGCGTTTTTCAGTGATGGAGAGCGAGGACATAATCACGTCGATTTTTTTCGCTTTCAGCGACGGGATCAGCGCATCCAGTGGGTTCTCAACGTAGGTACACTGCGCTTTGATGCGTTTGCACAGTTCGTTGGCCAGATCGATGTCAAAACCAACCAATTCACCTTTAGAATTCTTCGATTCGAACGGTGCATAGGTAGGATCGGTACCGATTCGAATTTTCTGCGGAATTGCTGCGAATGCCGCGGTGGCGCTGGAAAAGGCCAGCACCAGAGAAAGTGACAATACTAGTTTTTTCATATCTGTCCTCAACAAACTGTCTACATCCGGGATTTTTACGACGACGGGGTGGTGCTAATGTGCCATCAATCCCCTCCGTCAGGCAAAGAATAATGCCTTTGAGCCGGGATTTTTTGCATTATAAATGCGTAAGTATGCACACAGCGATCCAATACAGTGCATTAATTGCACCATATTGGATCATCCCGCCTGACAATGCACCTCAGCAGTGCATTGTCGTCAGGTATTAGTCACCGTAGACGTTGAAGTCGAAGTATTTCTTCGCCAGTTTGTCGTAGGTACCGTCTTTACGCAGCTCAGCAAACGCTTTGTCGAAGGCGGCTTTCAGCTCGGTATCGTCCTTACGCAGGCCGATACCCGTACCGTCACCAAAGTACTTTTTGTCTTTCACGGACGGGCCAGCAAAAGCGTACTCTTTGCCCGCTGGCTGTTTCAGGAAGCCTTCACTCGCGGCGACTTCATCCTGGAATGCCGCATCCAGACGGCCTGCCGCCAGGTCAGAGTAGATCAGATCCTGGTTCTGGTACGCCACCACATCGACGCCCTTCTCACGCCAGTTCGCATTGGCAAACCCTTCCTGCGTTGAGCCCTGAAGCACGCCGACATGCTTGCCTTTCAGCGAGTCGATGGTGGGTTGAATCGGGGAGCCTTTAGCGGCAATCAGACGTGAATCTGCAGCGTAAAGCTTGTCAGAGAAGGCAATCTCCTGCTGACGTTTTTCGGTGATAGAGAGAGAAGAGATAATGGCGTCGATTTTCTTGGCTTTCAGCGACGGGATTAACGCATCAAAGTCGCTGCCCACCCATGTGCATTTCACCGCAATGCGTTTGCACATTTCATTTCCCAGATCGATATCAAACCCAACGAAATCGCCTTTCGCATCCTTGGAAGAGAATGGCGCGTAGGTTGCGTCTGTACCGATACGAACTGTCTGTGGAAGCGCTGCGTAGCTACCTGCTGCCGCACTTAACCCCACCAGCAAAGACAGAGCCAGAACCGTCTTCTTCATACATTTACCCTCAAGTACCGTGATTTTATTATGTATTGTGTTGTGTGTTGTGTTGCAGGCTTCTCTTGCAGGTCTTATGCCACATTGCCGTCTGGTGAAAAGTTCGACGTTAAATATGTTAATAAAACGTTGCGATATTGCCTTAATGGTGAAAGATAGCAGGTCTGCCGAACGAACCGGAAAGAGAAAAAGGGAAAAAGCGAATTAAATGTCGAGGATATGATCGCCGTTGCATAATTGCCCTGAAACAGGGCACGTTATCTTTTCATGCACGCTGTGGGTGCACAGATTCAGGCACCCTGCCAGCGGGTGAAGAGGTCTTCGGGCAGGTCGATATCAAACTGATCGAGAACGCGGTTAACCGTCTGATTAATCACATCATCCAGTGAAACGGGCCGGTGATAGAACGCCGGTACCGGTGGCATGATCACCGCGCCGAGTTCAGCAGCCTGAGTCATTAAACGCAGATGTCCCAGGTGCAGCGGCGTTTCCCGCACGCAGAGAACCAGAGGACGACGCTCCTTCAGCACCACGTCCGCGGCGCGGGTCACCAGCGTGTCGGTATAGCTGTTTACAATGCCGGAGAGCGTTTTAATGGAACATGGCAGGATAACCATGCCGGCCGTTTTAAACGAGCCTGAGGAGATGCTGGCGGCGATATCGCGGGCATCGTGAACCACATCCGCCAGCGCCTGGACATCACGCAGTGAGAGGTCGGTTTCAAGAGAGAGGGTCTGACGTGCCGCCTGGCTCATGACCAGATGCGTTTCCACTTCTGCCACGTCACGCAGCACCTGTAACAGACGTACGCCGTAAATCGCGCCACTGGCACCACTGAGCCCAACAATGAGTCGTTTCATGATTTTCGCCCTAACTGATTTCAGGGCAGACTGTGCAGGATTTTGCGGGGAGTTGCAAGTGAGGGCAAATGCCCTCACTTGCACAGACATCAACCTTCGTTGTGCATCTCTAAACTTTCGAGATCGTTTTGCAGCTGGACGGCCTTCGCATCGTCGTTGCGCAGCGAATCAAGGTAATCGAGGTACTGCTGGTCAACGTCTTTCGTCACGTAGACGCCATTAAACACAGAGCATTCGAACTGCTGAATATCCGGGTTCTCAGCGCGTACTGCGTCGATAAGATCGTTCAGATCCTGGAAAATCAGGCCGTCGGCACCGATGATCTGACGAATTTCGTCCACTTCACGACCGTGAGCGATCAGCTCGTTGGCGGTTGGCATATCGATGCCGTACACGTTCGGGAAACGAATTTCCGGTGCGGCTGAGGCCAGATACACTTTCTTCGCACCCGCTTCGCGCGCCATCTCAATAATCTGTTCTGAGGTGGTGCCACGAACGATGGAGTCATCCACCAGCAGGACGTTTTTGTCGCGGAACTCAGCGCGGTTTGCGTTCAGTTTACGACGCACGGACTTACGGCGCAGCTGCTGACCCGGCATGATAAAGGTACGACCAACGTAGCGGTTTTTCACAAACCCCTGACGGTATGGCTTGTCCAGAATGCGGGCGATTTCCAGAGCGATATCGCAGGACGTTTCCGGAATAGGAATAACGACGTCGATATCCAGATCGTCCCATTCGCGGGCAATCTTCTCGCCAAGTTTTGTCCCCATGTTCACGCGCGCGCTGTAAACGGAAATCTTGTCGATAAACGAGTCCGGACGGGCGAAGTAAACATATTCAAACAGGCACGGATTGCTCACCGGGTTGTCAGCACACTGGCGGGTGAACAGCTGGCCCTTCTCAGTGATATAGACCGCTTCGCCAGGCGCAACATCACGCAGGAACTCGAAGCCCAGGGTATCCAGCGCCACGCTTTCAGAGGCAACCATGTATTCGGTACGACCATCACCGAGATCGCGCTTACCGAGCACCAGCGGGCGGATGCCGTTTGGATCGCGGAAGGCAACCATCCCGTGGCCGATAATCATCGCCACGCAGGCATACGCACCACGGATCTGGCGGTTAGTCGCGGCAACGGCGGCAAAAATGTTGTCTGCTTCCAGCGGGTAGTGACGGAAGTTGTCCAGCTCGCTGGCAAAGATATTGAGCAGAATTTCAGAATCAGAGGTGGTGTTAATGTGGCGACGTTTCTCTTCGAACAACTTCTTACGCAGCTCGTGCGCGTTGGTCAGGTTGCCATTGTGGGCAAGCGTGATGCCATACGGTGAGTTGACGTAGAAAGGCTGAGCCTCAGAGGCGCTGGAACTGCCAGCAGTAGGATAACGAACGTGACCGATCCCCATATTACCTTGCAGACGCTGCATATGGCGGGCTTCAAACACATCATTTACCAGACCATTCGCCTTACGTAAACGGAAGCAGTTGTTTGCATCAATGGTGATGATACCCGCAGCATCCTGCCCACGGTGCTGAAGCACCGTTAACGCGTCATAAATCGACTGGTTTACCGGCATGAAACCGGCGATACCGACAATACCGCACATTCGTCTTTTCCTCGTTAAGCCACATCTCAGAGCGCATTACGCTCTGGGCAAGAAACTCGACGAGCTTTGCAGATAGTCAAAGAACCATCTGATGATGAAACTGAACTCTGGAATGAGCTGCGATTTTTGCCAGTCTTCACTTTTGGAGAACCCGGTAAAGGTATCCAGGAAGAACAGGATCGCGGCCACAATCAGCACGCCTCGTAGTGCGCCGAAACAGATCCCGAGTACCCTGTCTGTTCCTGACAGACCGGTTTTCTCGACCAGCTGACCTATCACGTAATTTACGATAGCGCCGACAATCAGCGTCGCGATAAACAGCACCGCGATAGCGATTCCATTTCGGACCAGTTCATCTTCAAAGCCCGTGAACCAGACAGACAGGTAAGTGTAGTAATGACTGGCAACAAAGAAAGCACAACCCCAGGTTACCAGCGATAACGCTTCACGAACAAAGCCACGGATCAGGCTAACCAGACAGGAAAAACCAATCACCGCAATGATGGCGTAATCAATCCAGACCATATGTGTCCCACGATTTAACGCCCTGTCATCCAGTTCGGGGCGAATTCTAACAGAAAAAGAAAACGTTTGCGTAGGGATTTCCTTCCCGCGCGTAAATAAAAAAGGCGCTGAAAAAATGTTCAACGCCGTGGCTTTTTACGTCTCTGTGGACGTCTGCCGTCACTCTTCCCCCCACCCTCTCCTCATAGAAAGGATAAGGGTGAGGGAGGGGTTAGTTCGCGCTGTAGCTCATCACCACACCGCTCAGGCCGGAGATCTGCTTCAGCTCACCCAGCGATCCTTTAAGCTTATCTTTGGACGCTTCTGGCCCCACGAGAATACGGGTAATTTTACCCTGTACCGGCGTGGAAGGTGAAGTGTAAACACGATATCCCGCACTGCGCAGTTTACCCACCACCTCATTGACCTTATCGGCATTTTTCAGCGCACCCAGCTGCACGACGTAGGCTTTGCCCGTCGGAGCGGCTTCCTGCTGAGCCGGTTTCGCCGGAGGCGGTGTCTCTGTCGCTGCGGCAAGCTGTTCGCTCGTTTTATCACGCTGCGGTTTCGGCTGCGTTTTTTCGACCGGCTTCGGTTTCTCAGCCGGTTTAGGCTGCACGACCGGAACCGGTACAGGATCGATATCGTTGGTGTTGCTCGCCGCCAGACGAGACGGATCAAGAGACGGCGCAGCCGCATCGCCCGCGCGAACCTCTTCCGCTGCGCCTTCCGGCGGCTGAGCAGGAAGGGCCTGTGTCGCCGCAGGCAGCATATCCGGCTCGTCGCGATCGCCCGGTTTCGGTACCAGTGGAATGGCTGCAAACTCATCATGATAGTGCTTTTTCTGCCCGTCGAGCAGGCCCGGAAGAATAATGACTCCCAGCGCCACCAGCACTATTGTTCCTGCTAAACGGTTCTGAAACTTACTCGCCACCGGTTCTCCCCGCGTCCATCACTTCCATGACATGTGCCACCGTGTGGAACGAGCCACACACCAGCACGGTATCTTCTGGTTTAGCATCCGCCATCGCGGCATGCCAGGCCTGAGCCACGCTATTATAGATTGCGCCTTTGCCGAGATGTTCCATCAACTGCTCAGCGGTCGCCCCGCGTGGCCCCTCCAGAGGAGCACAATACCAGCTATCGACCACACTCTCCATGCAGGCCAGCGTACCGCCAATATCTTTATCATGAAGCATACCGATAACCGCCAGCACGCGCCCGGTTTTTGGTAACGATTTGAGACGTCCCGCGAGATACGCCGCGGCATGCGGGTTGTGCGCCACATCGAGGATCAGGCGCGGTGACTCGCTGACAATCTGGAAACGCCCGGGCAGGATCGCCCGCTCAATGCCCTCGCGAATCGCCTGCTCGCTCACCGCCAGACCGCTTGCACGCAATGCCGCCAGCGCGGTTGCCGCGTTAGGCTGCGGCACCTGCGGCAATGGCAGGTTGTCCAGTGCGCCCTGCGCATCGCTAAAGCGCCAGCCGTCTGCCTGAACCTCATACTGCCAGTCTACGCCACGGCGCAGCAGACGCGCCCCCGTCTCATTCGCCACCTCTGCAATGGTGTGCGGCATATCCGGCTCGCCGACCACGGCAGGTTTATTCGCCCGGAAAATCCCGGCTTTCTCGCGACCAATGCTTTCGCGATCCGGCCCCAGCCAGTCGGTATGATCCAGCGCAATGCTGGTCACGACGGCCACATCCGCATCCACCATGTTGGTGGCATCAAGACGCCCGCCGAGGCCGACTTCCAGAATCACCACGTCCAGCTGCGCCTGCTTAAACAACCACAGTGCCGACAGAGTGCCGTATTCAAAATAGGTTAATGAAATTTCACCGCGCGCGGCTTCAATTTCCGCGAAAGAGGCGGTATGCGCTGATTCCGGCAGCTCGCGATTTTGCACACGCACCCGCTCGGTATACCGCACGAGGTGTGGAGAGCTGTAAACACCAACCTTATAGCCTGCTGCCATCAGGACAGATTCCAGCGTGCGACACGTCGTGCCTTTACCGTTCGTTCCGGCAACGGTGAACACAAACGGCGCTGGTTTCAGTACGTCGAGACGCGCGGCAACCTGGCTTACGCGCTCAAGCCCCATATCGATGGTTTTACTGTGCAGGTTTTCCAGATAAGAAAGCCACGCGGCCAGGGGCGACGTGGCTTGGGGAATGCTTTTATTTTCCATGATGCCCGGTCATTAACAGTTGAGAAAGCAAAAGGGCAGCGCCATCCGGCCCTGCCCTTTTCAGTTATCAGGCCTCGGGTTCCTGATCCGGTACCACCACGCCTTCGCGCGGCTCATCCGGGTTCGGCGCTGGCAGATTCATCAGCTTCGCCAGGATGCTTGCCAGTTTCAGGCGCATCTCCGGACGGCGGACGATCATGTCGATAGCGCCTTTTTCGATGAGGAACTCACTGCGCTGGAAGCCCGGCGGCAGTTTTTCACGTACGGTCTGTTCGATGACGCGGGGACCCGCAAAACCGATCAGCGCTTTCGGCTCAGCGATGTTCAGATCGCCCAGCATGGCAAAGCTTGCGGAAACGCCACCCATCGTCGGGTCGGTCAGCACGGAGATGTACGGCAAACCGCGCTCCTGCATTTTCGCCAGCGCAGCAGAGGTTTTCGCCATCTGCATCAGCGACATCAGCGCTTCCTGCATACGTGCACCACCGGAGGCGGAGAAGCAGATCAGCGGGCAGTTGTCTTCCAGCGCCTGCTCAACGGCACGCACAAAGCGCGCACCCACGACAGAGCCCATTGAGCCCCCCATAAAGGAGAACTCAAACGCGGCAGCTACCACCGGCATCGTGTGCAGGGTGCCTTTCATGACGATCAGCGCGTCTTTCTCGCCGGTCTCTTTCTGTGCAGAGGCCAGACGGTCTTTGTATTTTTTGGAATCACGGAACTTCAGCACGTCTTTTGGCTCAAGCTCGCTACCCAGTTCTACCAGAGAACCTTCGTCCAGCAGGCTATGCAGGCGATTACGCGCCGTCATACGCATGTGGTGGTCACACTTCGGACACACCTCAAGATTGCGTTCCAGCTCTGCGCGGTACAGAACCTGGCCGCAGCTATCACACTTCGTCCATACCCCTTCAGGAATGCTCGCTTTACGAGTCGGGGTTATGTTGCTTTTAATTCGTTCAATCCAGCTCATTGATAACCTTTCTGCCTGAACCTGGTCGTATGCCAGTTTTGCTATAAGAGGCGAATAATGCCATTTTTGCCTCCAACAGACCATGAATGTTGCACATTAAAACATAACAGCCCGAAACTTTGGATAAAAAAGTGGTCGAACCGCCAGTATGCATTTACTTCGCTTGCTTTGCTGCCGCACGTCGGTGACGAATAATCTCAATAACCCCAGGCAGTACCGAAAGCACAATAATCGCTACAATCAGTAACTTAAGGTTTTCCTGGACCACCGGGAGATCGCCAAACAGGTAGCCGGCATAGGTAAACAGCAACACCCACAGCAGCGCGCCAACAACGTTATATGCCGCAAAGTGACGATAGGACATATGCCCCATTCCCGCCACAAACGGTGCAAATGTACGCACAATAGGCACAAAACGGGCAAGGATAATGGTTTTGCCGCCATGGCGTTCATAGAACGCATGGGTTTTATCGAGATAGCTGCGACGGAAAATTTTCGAGTCCGGATTGCTGAAAAGCCGCTCACCAAACACCCGTCCAATCGTGTAGTTCACCGCATCACCAATAATCGCGGCGATAACCATCAACACAACCATCAGATGCACATTCAAATCGTTAGTCGGTAACGCGGATAACGCGCCGGCCACGAACAGAAGTGAATCCCCCGGCAGGAACGGGGTGACAACCAGACCGGTTTCACAGAACAGAATGAGGAACAGAATAGCGTAAACCCAGACGCCGTACTGCGCGACCAGCTCCGCCAGGTGAACATCAATATGCAGGATGAAATCAATCAAAAAACGTATTACGTCCATTTTTTCTAAGCCTTAATTGCACCTTTGATTAGTCCGCTAAAAACAGCGGGCCCATTGGCGGTTTCGGCAGGTCAAACCGATCCGGATAGTCTACCGAGACCAGATACAGCCCTTCCGCTTTCGCCGTGGCTGCCGCAAGCGTTCTGTCCTTCGCTGCCAGCAGTTCTGCAATCCAGCTCTCCGGCTGGTGTCCGGCGCCCACTTCCATCAGGCTGCCCACAATATTCCGCACCATATGATGTACAAAGGCATTGGCTTTGATATCCACCACCACATACGCGCCATAACGGCTGACGTTTATGTGCATGACATTACGCCACGGCGTACGGGACTGGCACTGCACCGCACGGAACGAGGTAAAGTCATTTTCACCAATCAGACACTGCGCCGCACGATGCATACGTTCAGCATCAAGCGGTTCATAAAAATGCGTCACGCCCTGGCTTAACACCGCCGGACGCAGGCGCTGATTGTAGATGACATAGCGATAACGGCGCGCGGTGGCGCTGAAACGCGCATGAAAATCTTCGGGAACATCTTTTACCCAACGAACCGCAATGTCTCCAGGTAAATTCGCATTCACCCCCAGCGTCCATGCGGCGTCCTTTCGCACAGCGGTGGTTTCAAAATGAACCACCTGCCCCGTGCCGTGAACGCCGGCATCCGTACGCCCGGCACAGAAAACGACTATCGGTTCGTTCGCCACCTGAGAGAGCGCTTTTTCCAGTTTTTCCTGGACGCTGCGCACCTCATTTTGACGCTGCCAGCCATAATACTTACTGCCATCGTACTCAATACCGAGGGCAATTTTATGAACAGGCTTGTGATCCACGTCTGACATCAGTACAGGTACTCCTGCACGAGTTTCTCCGCAATTTTCACCGCCATCAGCGCGCCGCCAAAGCGAACGTTATCGGCAACTGACCAGAACTGGATCTGCTCAGGCATTCCGTAATCGTTACGCACGCAGCCAACAGACAGATGTGCACTACCGGTCGCATCACCAACCTGCGTCGGGAACTCACTCTCTTCGGAGAGGGCGATATCCTCACCGCGACCAAACGCGTCACGCGCTTCTTCTGCGGCGAGCGGGCGCAGCGCTTCAAAACCGACCATCTGCGCGTGGCCGTAGAAGACAGGAGACTGCACGCAGCTGGCAGAGATCATCAGGCCGTCATCCTGCAGGATTTTGCGGACTTCATCGACAATACGGCGCTCTTCGCGCACGCTGCCTTCGCGATCCGGCAGCAGTGGCAGCATGTTAAACGCCAGCTGGCGACCAAAATAGTCGTCTTCATCAATCGGAACGCCGCTCAGCAATTTCGCGCTCTGCCCGGCCAGCGCGTTAACCGCTTGCTTGCCGTTGGCAGACGCAGACAGCAGGCTGGTGACGAAGATACGCGACAGGCCGCCTTCATCGATCAGCGGTTTCAGCGCGGTAAGCAGCTGACTGGTCAGGCTGTTCGGTACGGCGATAACGTTGCGGTTACGGTAGTCTGCCAGCACAAACGGGTTCACATCCGGCACCACCAGCGGCACATCCGGCTCAAGCGCGAACAGACCGCTTAAATCAATCACCAGACAACCCGAGTTGGTGGCCTCTTCAATGTAAGACGCCGTAGCCTCAGCACCGGCTGCAAAAAACGCCAGCTGCGCCTGAGTCCAGTCGAACCCGGCCGCATCCTGAACCATGACAGATTTACCGCCAAAACGCAGATGTTCACCCGCGCTATCTGTACGCGCCAGCGCATAGATATCACCCACCGGGAACTGACGCTCAGCAAGGGTTTCGAGCAGGGCTTCACCCACGGCACCCGTGGCACCTAAAATGGCAATGTTCCAGCCTTCAGACATGGTGGTTTACTCCAGAAATAAAAAAGCGTCCCTGTCGGAGTATCCAACAGGGAGCATTAAGAAGACATTAATGTGCCGGGTGATGAACGGCGTTAAAACCCAGTTTATGCAGCTGCGTCGCAGCCGTTGCGTCGTCGCAAATCACATACAGGGAAGACCACTCGCGGCGCTCAACATAGTTCTTGCGCAGCTTATCAAACTCACCCGGAATACCCGCCACTTTACGCAGCAGCGCGTCATCGCGGCGCACATCATACACCAAATGGACCAGTCGTTTCAGCGTTGCCTGATCGAGTGGCCCGTGCAGGGTAATGCGGCCAAATTCAGGCGCAGGCAGTAAGGTATCCAGCGCCACCTGCTGTGGATGGCCGATAAAGGCGCTATAGGCCTCAAAGACCTGCGTCGTGCCGCGGGCTTTTCCTTCAAGGGTATAACCGGCTATATGCGCCGTTGCGACGTCCACCTTGTTAAGCAGCGCAACGTTAAGCTCAGGCTCCGGCTCCCAGACGTCCAGCACCACGCTAAGCGCTTGCCCCTCGTCCAGACATTTCAGCAGCGCAAGGTTATCGACCACCGGACCCCGGCAGGCATTTATCAGAATAGTGCCAGGCTTCAGACGACGGATCAGGGCTTCGTCAGCAAGGTGCAGCGACTTATAAGGCCCCTCTTTAAACAGCGGCGTATGGAAAGTGATCACATCGCACTGTGCAACCAGTTCATCCAGCGAACGGAAGTCGCCTTCATCACCGTTGTCTTTACGCGGCGGATCGCACAGCAGAGTGCGAATGCCTAACGCCTCAAGACGTTTATGCAGGCGCCCGCCCACGTTGCCCACACCAACAATCCCGACGGTACGGTCCTGCAACGCAAAACCGTCGCGCTCTGCCAGCATCAGCAGAGAGGAGAAGACATATTCCACGACCGCAATGGCGTTGCAGCCCGGCGCGGCTGAAAAACCGATCCCCGCCTGCTTAAGCCATTTATCATCCACATGATCCGTCCCTGCCGTTGCGGTCCCGACAAATTTCACCGCTTTGCCGGAGAGCAACGCCTCATTTACTTTGGTTACCGAGCGCACCATCAGCGCGTCTGCATCATCCAGCTCGTTTACCGGGATCGGCCGACCCGGGAC
The DNA here is from genome assembly GCF_047529885.1 of Enterobacter cloacae complex sp. 2024EL-00711. Classification (NCBI taxonomy): domain Bacteria; kingdom Pseudomonadati; phylum Pseudomonadota; class Gammaproteobacteria; order Enterobacterales; family Enterobacteriaceae; genus Enterobacter; species Enterobacter cloacae complex sp. 2024EL-00711. Next base: position 41,236 of record NZ_JBLIZC010000002.1, on the reverse strand, counting down.
AGCCTTAACGTTGCCGAGGCGGCTAAAGAGCTCGCGGGCATAAGGCATATTTTCATCAACGAGGATTTTCACGTCTGAGTACCTGTTTGAGAGGAAGAAAACCCATCAAGTGTGCCATAATCTGGCCGCCAGGCATATACGTCTGCCAGGTTTACGCTGAGTTTTGACTTTAAGGATTTTTTGACGATGCAGCCCATTTCAGGTACGCCGCCGCGCCCTCCGGGTGAAGGCCCTGTCACGCCAAACGTTGCAGGCGAACAACCGCTATCCACACAACAGCGCACCGTGCTGGAGCGACTGATCACGCGTCTGATCGCGCTGACGTCGCAGCAAAACGCGGAAGTCTGGGCTGGGGTAAAGCACGATTTAGGTGTCAGGAACGACGCACCTTTGCAGTCGCGCCATTTCCCTGCTGCCGAGCAAAACCTGAACCAGCGGATTGATACTGCACAGCAGAATCACAGCACACGCCAGATTGTCTCGCAGCTGACCGAGCTGTTGGGCCATGGAAATAACCGCCAGGCGGTGAGTGATTTTATTCGCCAGCAGTTTGGTCAGACCGCCCTGAGCCAGCTGACCCCGGAACAGCTCAAAACCGTACTGACGCTGCTGCAAACCAATCAGCTGTCAATTCCACAGCCTCAGCAACGCCCTGCGACCGAGCGTCCGCTGCTGCCTGCCGAGCACAATACGCTCAAGCAGATGGTGACCAAGCTGGCCGCCGCCACCGGCGAACCGACGAAGCTTATCTGGCAATCAATGCTGGAACTCTCCGGCGTAAAAGCGGGCGAGCTGATCCCGGCGAAACAGTTTACGCATCTGGTGACCTGGCTACAGGCGCGTCAGACGCTCAGCACCCAGACCGCTCCAACCCTGCACACGGTTCAGGCGGCACTTAAGCAGCCGCTGGAGCCGAACGAATTTGACGCCATTCGTGATTACGCCCAGCAAACCTGGCAGGCCACACCGCAAACGGTACTGACCACCGCGCAGGTGCAGGATGTGCTCAATCAGATTTTCGTTCGCCGCGCCGAACGCGAAGGGGGCGTGCCGGAAGCACGAAACATTCAGCCAATCTACAATCCGCTGTTTGCGCCGGTGATGGAAACGTTCAGAACCCTCTCTGCCCGTCCAGGGTTGATGTTTATTGCGTTAATGATTGCACTGGCGATTTTCTGGCTGGTCGCATAACGGTTTCGCCCGGTGGCGCTACGCCTGCCGGGCCGACAGCATACCGGGGAAGGCTTGCCGCCCCGGCACTTAACCGCTAAGACTGACGAAACGCCACCAGCGTCACCACAATGCCCACAACCGCTGCAACCGCGCCCGCCAGGAAAACAGACGGATACCCGAACGATGTCGCTAACAGACCTGCCAGCGGCCCAGTTACCCCGTATGAGATATCCTGAAACGCCGCATAGCCGCCAAGCGCCGTGCCACGCACCTGTGGGGCGACACGTTTTACCACCTCCACGCCCAGCGCCGGGAAAATAAGCGAACATCCGCAGCCGGTCAATGCCGCGCCTAACAACGCTACGGACGCAACGGGTGCACTCCACAGTAACAGCAGACCCAGGGTTTCAATCACCAGTGATGCCACTGCAACCTTCACGCCACCAAAACGATCCGGCATCCAGCCGAACAGCACGCGCATTAAGACAAATGCGCCACCAAAGGCGGTCAGCGTAAAACCTGCCATCGCCCAGCCGCGGCTCACAAAGTAGAGCGAGACGAACGTACCAATTACCGCAAAACCGACGCCCTGCAGGGCCAGGCCAAGGCCCGGCTGCCAGATTTGACCCACCACGCTCCACAAAGACGGGCGCTCCCCTTTATGGGCAGGGACTTTACGCACCGGACCGTTGAATGCCCATGCCAGCAGCGGCAGCATCAGGGTGGTCGCTGCCAGCGCGGCAAAGCCAAAGTGGCTGTGGATAAGCAACCCGAGCGGGGCGCCTGCGGCAAGCGCGCCATAAATGGCCATGCCATTCCAGGACATGACTTTGCCGGAGCGTGCAGGCCCCACCAGTCCCATACCCCATGTCAGCGTACCGGTCAGGAGCTGGCTTTCACCAAAGCCCAGGATTAAACGCCCCACGATCAGCAGCGCAAATTTATACGCAGCGTCAACCGGCAGGAGAGCGGCCAGCAGCCATGCACCTCCCGCCAGACCACAGGCAAACATGCCCTGTAACGCCGAGCGTTTTGCCCCGTGCTGATCCGCCAGACGTCCGGCATAACCGCGGGTTAATACCGTAGCCAGGAACTGAATACCCACAGCGACGCCGACCATGGTGTTGCCATAGCCCAGCTCCTGATGAACAAACAGCGGGATCACCGGCAGCGGCAGGCCGACGGTCATATAGGTCAGGAACACCGCAAACGCGATGCGAAACAGCGAGACGTTCGCTGAAGAGGTTGTTTCTGTTTGAGTGACTGCAGTCATGCTTTACTCCGAAATGAAGAGTAAGGCGGGGAAAAACCACGACCCTCTTCCTGATAACCAGGATTTAGGTGCGTTGGTTGACGTTGAACGCTTACGCATTATCGTGAGGATAATGTTGAGGTAGGAAGTTTGCCTGCGAGATCAGCCGCTTGTCAATGCATAAAAAAGGAGCCGTCAGGCTCCCCTTTTGAATCAGTCAGAACTTATGCGTTGTACTTACGCATCACCAGCGTGGCGTTAGTACCGCCGAAACCGAAGCTGTTGGACATGACGGTAGTCAGTGTCGCTTCTTTTGGCTGGGTCACGATGTTCAGACCTGCGGCCTGCTCGTCCATCTCGTCAATGTTGATGCTTGGGGCGATAAAGCCATTTTCCAGCATCAGCAGAGAGTAGATCGCTTCCTGAACGCCAGCAGCACCCAGAGAGTGACCGGTCATGGCTTTGGTCGCAGAGATAGCCGGGCTGTTGTCACCGAACACTTCACGGATCGCACCCAACTCTTTCACGTCGCCTACCGGAGTAGAGGTACCGTGGGAGTTCAGGTAGTCGATTGGTGTGTCAACGCCGTGCATCGCCATCTTCATGCAGCGCACTGCGCCTTCACCGGATGGAGCCACCATGTCAGCGCCGTCAGACGTTGCACCGTAGCCCACGATCTCAGCGTAGATGTGCGCACCACGCGCCAGCGCGTGCTCCAGCTCTTCAACCACAACCATACCGCCGCCGCCTGCGATAACGAAACCGTCACGGTGCGCATCATAGGTACGGGATGCTTTATCCGGAGTTTCGTTATATTTGGTGGACAGTGCCCCCATTGCGTCGAATTCACAGGCCATTTCCCAGCCCAGTTCTTCGCCGCCGCCAGCAAACACGATGTCCTGTTTACCCAGTTGGATCTGCTCAACCGCATTACCGATGCAGTGTGCGGAGGTCGCACAGGCAGAGCTGATGGAGTAGTTAACGCCGTGGATTTTGAACGGGGTCGCCAGGCAAGCGGAAACCGCTGAACCCATAGCTTTAGTCACAACATAAGGACCTACCGCTTTCAGACCACGTGGGCTACGCATTGCGTCGGCACCAAAAACCTGCGCTTTAGATGAGCCACCGGAACCGGCGATCAGACCTACGCGTGGGTTGTTCTGGTAAACTTCCGCGCTCAGACCCGCATCCGCAATCGCTTCCTGCATGGAGAGATAAGCATAAATAGAGGCATCGTTCATGAAACGAACCACTTTACGGTCAATCAAACCGGTGGTGTCCAGTTTGACGTTACCCCATACGTGGCTACGCATACCTGAATCTTTAAACTCTTCAGAGAAAGTGATCCCGGAGCGTCCTTCACGCAGAGATGCCAGGACTTCCTGCTGGTTATTACCGATGCTGGAAACGATGCCCAGGCCAGTAATCACTGCACGTTTCATTCAATACCTCTGTAAGTCGCACTATATTAAGTTTCGAGTCGCACAATAGCGTACACTTGTACGCCGAACAAGTCCGATCAGACATTTTCTGCGGAAATTTGCACCGATGGACGCACATCGTTAAGATCGTGTCACTGCCTGTCAGACGAGTAACTTACGTGAAACAAAACGCTATACAACCCGCCAACCTCGAATTCAACGCTGAGGGTACACCTGTTTCCCGAGATTTTGATGACGTCTACTTTTCTAATGATAACGGACTGGAAGAAACCCGCTATGTTTTCCTTGACGGAAACCAGTTAAACGCCCGTTTCCCCACGCATCCGCGCAGTCTGTTCGTGGTCGCTGAGAGCGGGTTTGGTACCGGTCTGAATTTTCTCACCCTCTGGCAGATGTTCGATCAGTTTCACGCTGCTCACCCTGACGCTACACTGCAAAGATTACATTTCATCAGTTTTGAAAAATTTCCGCTCACCGCGCATGACCTTCGTCTCGCCCATCAGCACTGGCCGGAACTTGCGCCATGGGCGGAGCAGCTTCAGGCGCAGTGGCCGCCGCACCTCGGCGGCTGTCATCGTCTGCTGCTGGACGGCGGGCGCGTCACGCTGGATCTGTGGCTCGGCGACATCAATGAACTGACCGATAAGCTTGATGATTCAATGAATCAGAAAGTGGACGCATGGTTCCTTGATGGTTTTGCCCCCGCCAAGAATCCGGACATGTGGAGCCAGCATCTGTTTAACGCAATGGCACGCCTGGCGCGTCCTGGCGCAACGCTCGCGACCTTCACCTCGGCAGGCTTTGTCCGCCGCGGATTGCAGGAGGCCGGCTTTACCATGCAAAAGACCAAAGGTTTTGGTCGCAAGCGCGACATGCTGGTCGGAAGAATGGATCAGACGCTGGAGATCCCCGCTCAGACGCCCTGGTTTTCACGCAGCGCCAGCACTTCACGAGAGGTAGCAATTGTCGGCGGCGGGATTGCCAGCGCCCTGCTTTCGCTCGCGCTTTTACACCGTGGCTGGCAGGTAACGCTCTACTGCGCCGACGACGCGCCGGCAAAGGGCGCTTCCGGCAACCGCCAGGGGGCGCTCTACCCACTGTTAAGCGCTCACGATCCGGCGCTGAGCCAGTTTTTCCCGGCAGCCTTTACCTTTGCCCGGCGCCTGTATGATGCCCTGCCTGTGGCGTTTGACCACGACTGGTGTGGCGTTACGCAACTGGGCTGGGATGAGAAGAGCCAGCAAAAAATCGCGCACATGTTGTCGCTGGGTCTGCCGCTCGAAATTGCCCGGGCGGTGAATGCGCAGCAGATAACCGAAACCGCGGGCGTCGATACGGGCTGCGACGGTATCCACTATCCGCTCGGTGGCTGGCTGTGTCCGGCAGATCTGACCACGGCAGCCATTGCGCTGGCGCAGTCGCGCGGGTTGACGGTGCACTATGCCCGCCAGGTCGCCTCACTTCACCACACGGAGCACTGGAACCTGCATTTCACCACCGGCGAAGAGGCGCAGCATACCTGCGTAGTGCTGGCCAACGGTCACCCTATCAGCCAGTTCATCCAGACGGAAAAGCTGCCGCTTTACCCTGTCGGCGGCCAGGTCAGCCATATCCCCACCTCGCCAGCGCTGGAAAGACTGCAGCAGGTACTCTGCTACGACGGCTATCTGACGCCACAAAATCCGTCCAACGGCCACCACTGCATTGGTGCCAGCTACCATCGCGGTGAGACCGACATGCGCTACAGCGAAGACGATCAGCAGCAAAATCGCCAGCGCCTGCTCAACTGCTTCCCGCAGGCCGACTGGGCAAAAGAGGTGGATATCAGCGCCGGTGACGCGCGCTGTGGCGTACGCTGTGCCACCCGGGACCATCTGCCGATGGCGGGAAATGTGCCTGACTATGAAGCAACGCTTGAGGCCTATCAGGATCTTGCTGAAAACCGTGATACCGCGGTGAGTGCGCCAGTTTATCCGCAGCTGTTTATGCTCGGGGGACTCGGTTCACGGGGATTATGCTCAGCGCCGTTGCTGGCCGAAGTGCTGGCGGCACAGATGAGTGATGAGCCCGTTCCGCTGGACAGCGTTACGCTTGCGGGGCTCAATCCCAACCGTTTGTGGGTACGGAAGTTACTGAAAGGAAAAAGGGTGAAGTAACGTGCGGGCCGATGTCCTCCCTCTCCCACCGGGAGAGGGAGGAAAAATGACTACCTGGCTTTTGCCTGCTGGAACAGGGTGTCCCACATACCCAGCACTAATGACTGGTCACGCGGAGAGAGTTCCCCTGCCTGGATCGCTTTCTCCAGGCTGCGGCTCACTTCGTCATGAATGGCCTCGGCAGAGTGATCGTCCCCTGCTTCCAGCTCAGCGACAGCCAGCGTCAGGTGACCACGCAGATAACCGCTGGCGAACAGCTCATCATCACTGGCGTGTTCCACCATGTCATCAATTAACGCCAGAATGCGTGATTCAAATTCTGCGATCATCTTCTTTCCTCTGTTAAAGATCTTCCGGCCAAGGGAAGCATTCCGCCGTGATCTCCGGCGTGTGGTAATAATTCTGTAAGGCCTCGATCAGACGTGCCGGACGTTCCGGGATGCCTTTCTCAAGGTACTCCATCACCTGCGCATGAACGCGGCGCTGGAAGACAATACGGTCTGGCTCGACCTCTCCTTCGAGGTTGTCACAACTGACGTTGAACGGGAAACCTGCCGCCACACAGAATAACCATTCCAGCGCCTGCGGTTTCACCTCCACATCTTCAAACTGGCTCTGCGTGGCGGCGTCACGGCCGTCCGGACAATACCAGTAGCCGAAGTCCACCTGCTCACGACGCGCTTTCCCCGCTATACACCAGTGCGAAATCTCGTGTAACCCGCTGGCGTAAAAGCCGTGCGCGAACACGATACGGTTATACGGCACGTCCGCATCAGCAGGAAGATAGATCGGTTCGTCGTCGCCTTTAATCAGACGGGTATTAAAATCATCAGCAAAACAGCCATCAAAAATCTCAATCAGCTGTTCGTATTTATGCGTTGTGTTCATTAATTCATTCCCAGCCAGGTGAGGATCTCTTGTCCATGGCTGTCATAAAGCAGTTTGGCACTCATGACCGCTGAGACGACAACAATCATCGGGCGAATGAGCTTCTGTCCTTTGCTTAATACCAGACGCGAGCCCGCACGTGCGCCTAAAAACTGCCCTGCCATCATCACAAACCCGGTTGCCCAGATAACTTTTCCACCAATGATAAACAGCAGCAGGCCGCCGACGTTTGACGTCGCATTGAGCACTTTGGCGTGGGCGGTGGATTTAGCGAGGTTAAAGCCGGCCAGCGTCACGAACGCAAGGGCATAGAACGAGCCTGCTCCGGGGCCAAAGAAGCCATCGTAAAACCCGACGCAGCCACCCGCGATAAGAGCGAACGGCAGGCCATGCAGACGTCGCTGCCGGTCTTCTTCCCCGAGCTTTGGCATCAACAAAAAGTAGAGACCGATGCAGATAACCAGAATGGGGAGGATCTGGCGCAGAATATCGGACTGTACATGCTGAACCAGCAGTGCACCCGAGGTCGAGCCAATAAAGGTCATCAGAATATTGAGCTTCTGGTCAGCCAGACTGACGACCTTACGGCGAATAAAATAGAGCGACGCGGAGAGCGAGCCGCCGCACGCCTGAAGCTTGTTAGTGGCGAGCGCCTGTGCCGGGCTCATGCCCGCGGCCAGCAGCGCCGGTACGGTTAACAAACCACCGCCGCCCGCCAGAGCATCAATAAACCCGGCCAGCATCGCCACAAAGAAAAGCACCACCAGCAGAAGCGGCGACACCATAAACAGTTCGACGAAATTATCCATTAAAGTACATGCTCATCCAGTAGCGCCTGGCAGGAAGGCGGCAACGGAGGCGGTGTCTTCTTCTCAGGCTTAGAGGTTCCAGGTTTTGCCGGCTCAAACCAGCTCTGCAGTTCCGCACCACAGCCATCGCCTGGCGGGGGTAACGGCTGATCTTCACATTCCAGGCTGTTTGCCGGGCAGCGCAGACGAACGTGCATATGTGCACGATGCTGGAACCACGGACGCACTTTACGCAGCCAGTCGCGATCGGTGCCGGCATCCAGGCAGAGCTGCTGCTTGATGGCCGGGTTCACGAAAATCCGCGTGACATCGTTATCTTTCGCCGCCAGCTTAATCATGCTGAAGACGTCCTGCGTCCACAACGATGGCACGACGTTTTTACCGTCGCGCGCCACCAGATCCAGCGCCTGCGGTTTCAGCAACTGGGCTGAACTCCAGCGCGCTTTCGGCAGTTGCAGGAAGATATCGACATCGAGACCGGTCTGGTGACTGGCGTGTCCGCCGTTGAACCGACCGCCGGCAGGCATCCCCATATCGCCAATCAGCATCGTGCCCAGCCCCAGGTTATGCACCTGGTTTCCCAGACGCTGGATAAACAGCACCAGGTCCGGATGGCCAAAATAACGACGCTGGTCGGTACGCATCACCTGATAGGTATCGGACTGCAGCGGAAGTTCCTGTGCCCCAACGATACAGCCGTTCGAGAACGCGCCAATTGACTGCGCGCTGCCCGCCACAGGATGGGTAATTTTCTGCCATGGCGTCGCGGCCAGACTGGCTCCACTGGCAAGCAGTGCCAGCAGAGCAATGACGGTTTTTTTCATGTTTACCAGCGTGGAATGGTGGTCGTCACATCCGCATTCTGCGCGCGCTGGCGCAGGAAGTGATCCATCAGTACGATCGCCAGCATCGCTTCTGCGATCGGCACCGCACGGATCCCCACACAGGGATCGTGACGTCCTTTAGTGATCATCTCAACTTCTTCGCCAGAGCGGTTAATCGTGTGGCCTGGCACGGTAATGCTGGAGGTCGGTTTCAGCGCAATATTGGCAATAATCTGCTGACCACTGCTGATACCGCCGAGGATGCCGCCCGCGTGGTTGCTCTGGAAACCGTCTTTGGTGATTTCGTCGCGGTTCTGGCTGCCGCGCAGCGCAACGACGTCAAAACCGTCGCCAATTTCTACGCCCTTCACCGCGTTGATGCTCATCAGCGCGTGAGCGATGTCCGCATCCAGACGGTCAAATACCGGTTCACCCCAGCCTGGCGGTACGCCATCAGCCACGACGGTGACTTTGGCACCAATGGAGTCGCCCTCTTTTTTCAGGCCACGCATCAGTTCGTCCAGCGCTTCCAGCTTATCTGCATCGGCACAGAAGAACGGATTTTGCTCGACCAAATCCCAGTCTTTGATAGCCAGTGGAATATCGCCCATCTGGGTCAGACAGCCGCGGATCACAATGCCAAATTTCTGCTGCAGGTATTTTTTGGCGATAGCCCCTGCCGCAACGCGCATCGCGGTTTCACGGGCAGACGAACGTCCGCCGCCGCGATAATCACGGAAGCCATACTTTTGTTCGTAGGTGTAATCGGCGTGTCCGGGACGGAACACATCTTTGATGGCGCCGTAATCCTGCGAACGCTGATCGGTATTTTCAATCAGCAACCCGATGCTGGTGCCGGTGGTGCGGCCTTCGAAAACGCCGGAAAGAATTTTGACCTGGTCCGGCTCGCGACGCTGCGTGGTGTAGCGAGAAGTCCCCGGACGACGACGGTCGAGGTCGTGCTGTAAATCAGCTTCGGTCAGTTCGATGCCTGGCGGTACGCCGTCAACGATACAGCCCAGTGCCAGCCCGTGCGATTCACCAAAGGTGGTCACCCGGAATAATTGTCCAATACTGTTTCCTGCCATCACGGCTCCGATGTCGTTATTTGTGTTTGAGCGTTGTGAAACGGGCCGAAGCCCGCTGGATTAATCTTTGTAAATGCTGAAGTATTCGCGCGCGTCAAGCAGTTGCGCTTTGGTCAGCATAAAGACGCCGTCACCGCCGTTATCGAACTCAAGCCAGGTGAACGGCACATCCGGGTACTGCTCTATCAGATGTACCATGCTGTTGCCCACTTCACAAATCAGAACACCGTCGTCGGTCAGATAATCCGGCGCGCAGGCCAGAATACGACGGGTAAGCTTCAGGCCATCAGAGCCTGACGCCAGACCCAGCTCCGGCTCGTGGCGATATTCGTTTGGCAGATCGGACATGTCTTCCGCATCTACATACGGCGGGTTGGTGACGATCAGATCGTACTGCAGCGTTGGCAGATCGCGGAACAGATCGGAGCGGATTGGCGTAACGTGATGGATCAGACCGTGCTCTTCAATATTGTGCTCGGTCACAGCCAGCGCATCGGTGGAGATATCCACGGCATCCACTTCCGCTTCCGGGAAGGCGTACGCACAGGCAATCGCGATACAGCCGCTGCCGGTACACATATCAAGGATATGCTCTGGCTGATGGTTAATCAGGCCTTCAAAGTGGTTGTTGATCAGTTCGCCAATCGGCGAGCGCGGCACCAGAACGCGTTCATCAACATAGAACTCGTGACCACAGAACCAGGCTTTGTTGGTCAGATAGGCAACTGGAATGCGCTCGTTAACGCGGCGGATAACACGCTCCACGATACGGTGCTTTTCGCTGGAGGTCAGGCGTGCGGTACGCATGTCTTCCGGAATATCGAGCGGCAGGTAGAGGGACGGCAGCACCAGCTGAACGGCCTCATCCCACGGGTTATCGGTACCGTGCCCGTACCAGATATTGGCGGCGCTGAAGCGGCTAACCGACCAGCGCAACATGTCCTGTATGGTATGCAGCTCGTTTACTGCTTCATCGACAAAAATTTTATCCACTCTTTCCTCCAGGGCATGCTCGCATAATTTTCGGCGGCTAGTTTGCCATGAAGACGGCGATAAATCAGCAATGACGCGTCGCGCTTGAGGTTAAAAAATGCGTTTAGTCGGGTACACTGTCGGAAATACGAGATGAGAATGACCCATGAAAAAGAAAACATCCCTTAGCGAGGAGGATCAGGCGCTCTTCCGTCAGCTGATGACCGGGACGCGTCAAATCAAGCAGGACATCATTGTCCACCGTCCGATGCGCAAAAAAATCACGGAAGTCCCGGTCAAGCGATTGCTCCAGGAGCAGGCGGATAATAGCCACTATTTTTCAGATGAATTTCAGCCGCTGCTCAATACGCAGGGCGCGGTGAAGTACGTACGGGAAGATGTCAGCCACTTTGAGCTGAAAAAATTACGCCGGGGGGATTACTCGCCCGAACTGTTTCTTGATCTGCACGGTTTGACGCAGATGCAGGCGAAGCAGGAGCTGGGCGCGTTAATTGCCGCCTGTCGTCGCGAACATGTTTTCTGCGCCTGCGTGATGCATGGCCACGGCAAACATATCCTGAAGCAACAAACACCCCTGTGGCTGGCTCAGCATCCCCACGTGATGGCGTTTCATCAGGCACCCAAAGAGTACGGCGGAGATGCCGCATTACTGGTGTTGATTGAAGTAGAAGAGTGGCAGCCGCCAGAATTACCCTGACAGGACGGCGGGAGGCATGTTCTGCTCCCCGCCATATCGCACGTCACATCAGATAGCTTTTGCCATCTTCAGATTGCACGGACTCATTTGCCAGTTGAAGACCCCTTTGCCCGTTTCGTCGAGAGCGACGTTGGCAATGGCGGAAGTCGTGAACATCGGCGGCGTCTCGCCCGGGCACAGCTCAGATACCAGATAGCCAACCAGTGGCAGGTGGGAAATGACCAGCGCGGAAGCGACACCTTCATTGCACAGCGCCTGAAGATAAGCGCTGACAAGGCCGACATCACCGCACGGGGTGAGTTCCGGGAGAACATCCACACTGGCTGGCAGGTTCATACACTCCCCCACCACTTCCAGCGTCTGTTCTGCACGCAGGAACGGACTCACCAGAACGCGTTCGATGTCCACTTTTTGACCTTTAAGCCAGGTCGCCATCAGACGAGATTCGTCGCAGCCACAGACGGTCAAAGGACGTACTGAGTCACTGGCGGCATCGAGTGCCGCGTCGCCGTGACGCATGATAAAAACTTGCATATTGCACCGCTTTTGTTAACCAGAATCACCGGCGTTGACTACCCGCGATTACCGCTCCGAGGTAGAAAACCCGATGGTCGGGCATTGTGCCTGATCCATTCGGTGAATGAAACGCTGTTTTTTACCTCAATGGCGTAAGTATAGTCAATCTCTGTTTACAAAATCGCCAAAACAGGTTCATACACTTCAGGATTTACCCTTTTTTGACCTCAACTTACGAGGACAGTTTCCCTTGAAGGCCAAAATGTCTGGCCCCGTTCCGCCATCTGCAATAATTCGTCACACGGTGTAAACCGCGGACCGTATTGCGAGGCCAGACGTTGCAGGATTGCAACCACTTCACCCGCACCGAGAGTGTCCATGTAACGGAACGGGCCGCCGAGGAACGGCGGGAAACCAATGCCAAATACCGCACCGATGTCACCATCGCGCGCGCTTTTAATCACCTGCTCACCAAAGCAGCGTGCCGCTTCATTAAGCATCATCATCACACACCGTTCAGCACACTGAACGGGTGACAGTTTTCCCTGACCGGTTGTCGGAATAAGCCCATAAACCGAAGGGTCGACCTGTTTCTTGCTTTTACGCCCTTTCGCGCCGTAAAGATAGAAACCGCGTTCATTTTTTCTGCCTTTGCGATCGTCCTTCAAAATTGCAGAAACAATGTTTGCAGGCGGGCTAAAACGATCTCCATAAGCATCTTCCAGCACAGGTATAATTTTAGTGCCGGTGTCGATTCCCACCTCATCCAAAAGTTGGATTGGGCCAACGGGGAACCCAAACTTCACCAGCGCCTCGTCGACGTGTTCGATCTTCTCCCCTTCCGTCAGCAGCCGCATCGCTTCATTTATATAAGGCGCCAGAATGCGGTTAACGTAAAAGCCGGCTTTGTCCGCCACCACTATCGGTGTCTTACCCTGCATTTTGGCCAGTTTAACCACGGTAGCAACGGTTTGCGGGCTGGTACTGGCGTGTGGGATAACCTCCACCAGCGGCATTTTTTCAACCGGACTGAAATAGTGCAGGCCAATCACCTGCTCCGGACGCTGGGCTCTGGCCGCAATATCGCCAATGGGCAATGACGAGGTGTTCGACGCAAAAATGGTATGGGGTGCGCAATGTTGCTCAACGTCAGCCACCATCTGCTGCTTAAGCGCCAGGTCTTCAAACACCGCTTCAATCACCAGATCGCGATGGGCAAAACCGCTGTAATCTGTCGTGCCGGAGATCAGTGCCAGGGTTTTATCACGCTCATTGGCCTTGATATGGCGGCGTTTAACCTTTTGATCAAGGTTCTGCCAGCTGTACTGCAGCGCGTGATTGATTCCTTTCGCATTGATGTCTTTGATACGTACAGGCAATTTGCCTTTGCTGGCGGTAACAAAAGATATTCCGCCCCCCATCAGCCCACCACCCAGTACGCCAATGGCATGCAGCGGTGCAGGTTGCGCCTCGCTGCCGGGGTCTTTTTTTACCTCTGTACTGGCAAAAAAGATGTTACGCAGCGCCTGAGACTGCGGCGTCATCGCCAGCTCGCCAAAGGCTTTTGCTTCTGCGGCATAGCCGCTGCTGCTGCCCTGAGATAACCCCACTTCAATAACCTCAAGGATACGTTTCGCCGCCGGGTAGTTACCTTTGGTTTTTTGTTCGGTTTTCTTGCCCGCCATGCTGAACAGGAGTGTGCGGCCCAGTGGCCCGGCCAGCACGCGCTCACGCACCGGCAGAGGACGTTTTGCCTGCCGTCCTTTGAGCGCCAGTTCAACCGCCGCCTCAAGCAAAATGGCGTGAGGAACCACCTCGTCGACCAGGCCGGCTTTCAGCGCCTGACGGGCACGCAGTTGTTTGCCGGTTAATATCATTTCCAGCGCAGTGCTGACCCCAACCAGACGCGGCAGACGCTGCGTCCCGCCGGAGCCTGGCAGGAGGCCTAACTGTACTTCAGGCAGGCCCAGAACGGTTTTCGCATCGTCGGTACAAATGCGGCTGTGACAGGCCAACGCCAGCTCCAGCCCACCGCCCAGACAGGCACCGTGGATCGCCGCGATGACCGGGATAGACAGCGCATGGATCTCCGCCATGACCTGTTGCCCCTGACGCGCCAGCTCTTCGGCTTCCTGAGCGTTTTGCGCCCTGGCAATCATGTTGATATCGGCTCCGGCAATAAAGTTGTCCGGTTTCGCTGAGATAAACACCAGGCCGCGAATCGCTTTGTTCTCGCGGATCTGCTTTAGCATCGCGCGCACCTGAACGCCGAACTCGGCTTTCAGGGTGTTCATCTTCTCGTTGGGAACATCGATAGTAATAACGGCGACGTTATCGAGGCGTACCGTCAGATTAAATGCAGATGGCATATCCATTATTCAGCCTCCAGAACCATTGCCGCGCCCAGACCACCCGCTGCGCAGGCAGTTACGAGACCAAAACCACCGCCCCGGCGGCGTAACTCATGTAATGTCTGGGTGATCATCCTCGCTCCCGTCGCCGCAAATGGATGACCGTAGGCGATGGAGCCACCCAGGACATTAAATTTGCTCTGATCCACTTCGCCAGTGGCATGGGCTCGGCCAAGGACATCGCGCGCGAAACGTTCACTCGCCAGCAGTTGTATGTTTGCCAGGGTTTGTGCAGCAAAGGCTTCGTGCATATCAATGAGGGTTAAATCCGCGAGGGTCAGTCCCGCGCGTTCCAGCGCCAGCGGTGTGGACCACGCCGGCCCTAACAACATGTCCTGCCACACATCTATCGCTGTGAAGGCGTAGCTGCGCAGGTAGCCCAGCGGTTTTATGCCCAGCTCTTTGGCACGGGATTCCGTCATCAGGATCACTGCGGCGGCACCGTCCGTCAGCGGAGTACTGTTGGCAGCCGTGACGGTACCGTGTTTGCGGTCAAATGCCGGACGGAGCCTGGCGTAATCCGCCATCGTCGAGCTGCCGCGAATATTGTTATCTTCTGAGAGCGGTTCACGGTATGGCGGGATGTACGCCGTCATGACTTCATCAGCCAGTTTGCCTTCCGACCAGGCTTTCGCCGCCAGCTGATGTGAGCGATGAGCCAGCGCATCCTGCTGCTCACGGGTGATCCCGTAAGTTTTTGCCATCTGCTCGGCGGTATCGCCCATTCTCAGACCGGTGGAATACTCCGCCACTGCGGGCGGTACAGGCATAAGGTCACGCAGGCGTAAGCGTGAGAAAAGTTTGAGTTTCTGACCGACGGTACGGGCTTTGTTGGCGTCAACCAGGATCCGGGCCAGCTTTTTACTGACCCCAATCGGCAGAACCGAAGAGGAGTCCGCCCCGCCGGCGATCCCAGCGCGAATGGTACCTGCCATCAGGCTTTCAGCCACGTTAGCCACCGCCTGGAAACTGGTAGCACATGCCCGGCTGACGCTGTAAGCATCAGTGTGGACGTTCATCCCCGTACCGAGGACGATTTCGCGCGCAATATTGGGTGCTTCAGGCATCTGCACAACCTGGCCAAAAACCAGCTGCTCGATGACCTCAGGCGGAATTTCGCTGCGAGCCAGCATCTCCCCCACCACCATTTTCCCCAGATCGACAGCCGGTATGCCATGAAACGCTGTCGCCTGACGTGCAAATGGCGTACGTAATCCACTGACAATGGCAATGCGATCGCCCTGACGGGTAATAAGCGGTAACGCCTGACTCATAACCTTCCCCTGTAAAATTTTTTACTCAAACATAAAGTGGTCTGACCTGATAACAGTCTTAACCATTTTTTTACATTCAGCCAATCAGGGAAACGAAAAAGTGCGAGCTAAGGCACAGAGAAGAAAAAGAAAATGCCTCTGCGAAAATGAAAGCAAAACGGTAACCCGAAGGTTACCGTTTTAGTGTGCACCCTCTACTGTGAGAGAGGGGCCAGGATGAGGGCATTACGCCGTTGAGGTTAGCGCAGACCCAGCTGGAAAATCAGCGTTTCCGCCTCGCAGGCGAACACAAAGTCGATATCCAGCTTCACACCGCCGTCCACGTCAGTAAAGGTGGATTTGATTTCGCACGGATCGGATTCGACCTCACGTGCACGTTTGCTCAGCGCGGCCAGGGTTTCTTCCGCTTCGGCGCGGTTGCTGAATACACGGCTGTAAGAGGCGGTGCAATCGGAGTTGTCCATGATGGTACCAACATCCATACAGCAGCAAACCGGGGTTTCATCAGCACTGCATTTACTCATAGCTCAATTTCCTCTGTATTCGCGCAAGGCGCGAGATAAACACGATGCTGCTATTTTACGCCCCGGGGCTGGCTCTCTCCAGCCGTTAATGGCGCAAAAGCGGATAAGTGACCAATATCACACTAAAAAATGATCTAGAACAAAAATCACCCTTTCAGACGATTCGCAATGGTCACAATTTTGCCAACCAGATCTCGTTTCAAGAAACATGTTTGAAAATATTAATAAACAAACTTGCAACATTCTGGCTGGTCAGACCTATACTCTCGCCACTGGTCTGATTTGTATGTCATACCTCAGACCCTACACTTCGCGCTCCTGTTACGGTATGTAACAATTATTGAATAAAAATAACTCAATGAGGTTATGGTCATGAGCCAGAAAACCCTGTTCAAAAAGACTGCGCTGGCAGTCGCAGTGGCAATCGTCTCTACGTCCGCCTGGTCCGCGGGCTTTCAGTTAAACGAATTTTCTTCCTCTGGCCTTGGCCGTGCGTATTCCGGGGAAGGCGCAATTGCTGATGATGCGGGTAACGCGAGTCGTAACCCTGCACTGATCATGATGTTTGATCGTCCGACCTTCTCTGCTGGTGCAATCTTTGTTGATCCGGGTGTTGATATCTCGGGCCGCTCGCCAACAGGCGCCAGCCTGAAGGCAGATAACATCGCGCCAACAGCCTGGGTGCCAAACCTCCACTTCGTTGCGCCAATTAATGACCAGTTCGGCTGGGGCGCTTCCGTGACGTCTAACTACGGTCTGGCTACCGAGTTTAATAATAACTACGCCGCAGGGGCGTATGGCGGTAAAACCGACCTTGAAACCCTGAACCTGAACCTGAGCGGTGCTTACCGTCTGGACAACCACTGGAGCTTCGGCGTCGGCTTTGATGCGGTTTATGCTAAAGCGAAGATCGAGCGCTACGCGGGTGACCTGGGTAAAGTCGTTGCTGGCTCAGGCGCTCTGCCACCAATTCCGGGTCTGGCACAGCAGGTTGCAGGTATTCCGGCAGATACCCAAATTGCTTACCTTAAGGGTGACGAATGGGGCTTCGGCTGGAACGCCGGTATCCTTTATGAAATCGATAAAAATAACCGCTACGGTTTAACCTACCGTTCCGAAGTGAAAATTGACTTCGATGGCGATTATAAGAGCAGCCTGCCTTCAGCCTATAACCAGATTCTGGGTAGCTTCGGCCTGCCAATGGGCACCGACGGCCGTACCACTGGCGGTTCTCTGAGCCTGCACTTGCCAGAAATGTGGGAACTGTCGGGTTATAACAAAGTGGCGCCGCAGTGGGCGGTTCACTATAGCCTGACCTACACCAGCTGGAGCCAGTTCCAGGAGCTGAAAGCGACCAACAGCAATGGTGACACGCTCTTCTATAAAGATGAAAGCTTCCGTGATGCCTACCGTATCGCGCTGGGTACCACCTACTATATGGATGACAACTGGACATTCCGTACCGGTATTGCCTTCGATGATAGTCCGGTACCGGCTGACAAGCGTTCCATCTCCATTCCGGACCAGGACCGCTTCTGGCTGAGCGCAGGTGCAACCTATGCCTTCAATAAAGATGCTTCTATCGATGCGGGCATCTCTTACATGCACGGTCAAAAAGTTAACTTTAAGGAGGGGCCGTATGAGTTCTCTTCTGAAGGTAAAGCCTGGCTGTATGGCATGAACTTCAACTACGCGTTCTAATCGCGCAGGGATTAAAAAAGGTGAGCATGGCTCACCTTTTTTCTTTATTCCGAGTCGATATCTTTTAATTCGTTCTCGATTGCTTTCGCGTTCGGATTCTCTTCCGGCTTCAGCTTGCCGCCATTGGCAATAAAGTCGTGATTCTGGAAGTAAGCTTCGCGGACCATAATATACGGGTCAGAAGACTGACGCAGCAGACCGTCCGAATCAAGCAGTTGCGCACGCGTCTCGATCCCTTCCACCGTCCATTTCCCTACCGACAGCGGCCAGGTCAGCCACGACAGAACCGGATACAGCGTATCCACCATGTCGCCGCCGTCATCACGTACCGTGAAACTGCCGTAGAATGGCAGATGAACATACGGACCATAACCCACGCCATAATGCCCCATCGTACTGCCGAAACGGTGCGGCTGCTCACGCTGAAGTTTCGGGTTCGCCATACCGGCAACATCGATGAAGCCCCCCATCCCCAGCAATGAGTTCAGGAAGAAGCGGGTAAAGTGCACCATACCCTGATACGGATCGCCCTGCAGGAAGTAGTTCACCATCACCGCAGGTTCTTCCAGGTTACTGGTGAAGTTACTCAACCCGTTACGCGCAGGTTGTGGAACATAATCACGCCATGCAACTGCCACCGGGCGAACCACATACGGGTCCAGCACGTTGTAGTTGAAGCTGTACATTGAGCGGTTAAATCCTTCGAGAGGATCGGAGCGTCCCGTTTGCTCTCCAGAGCTGGCGCAGCCCACAAGCATCGTCGCGCCCAGCGCAAGCGCCGACAGCCGAAGTTTCATAAATATCTCCCTGTTCAGTATGGCTATCGTTGATTGCCATCCGTAACGGAGCATGGGTTGCTCCGCCTGTAAACGTGCAAGTGATTGTAACAGCACGTTTACCGATGTCTACGAGCACAATTACGGGCAGTAACCACCGTCACTCTGATCTCAGCATAGCCTGGCTTTTGGAATTCGTTTCGCTGGCAATTTTATAATGTCTTTTAATGAGATGTATCGCCTTTGTTGCCATTGCCGCCAATTTAAGAGCATCCCCACGGGCATTTCATTAAAAGCCGCTACGCTTTATAGAAAGATCATCGTGTTGGAGTGGCTATGAAAGAAGTGGGCGAAAAAAAAATTGGCGAGAGTAATGAGGAAATTGAAATTGAAAGCGAGGAAAAAGAGCGCGGTGAGGAGATAGAAATCAATGAAGATCGCCTTCCTTCCCGTGCGATGGCGATCCATGAACATATCCGACAGGATGGCGAAAAAGAGATGGAGCGTGATGCCATGGCTCTGTTTTGGTCGGCCATCGCGGCAGGCTTGTCGATGGGCGCCTCACTCCTCGCCAAGGGCATATTCCATGTGCAACTGGAAGGGGTACCCGGTGGGTTTTTACTTGAAAATCTCGGCTACACCTTTGGCTTTGTGATTGTCATTATGGCGCGCCAGCAGCTGTTTACTGAAAACACCGTTACCGCCGTTCTCCCGGTGATGCAAAACCCTACCCTCGGTAATTTCGGTTTACTGATGCGTTTATGGAGCGTGGTGCTGCTGGGGAATATCATCGGTACAGGCGTGGCGGCATGGGCATTTGAATATATGCCGATATTCGATGAGCCCACCCGGGATGCCTTCGTGAAAATCGGTATGGACGTAATGAAAAACACGCCGTTCGAAATGTTCTCGAATGCCATCATCTCCGGCTGGATAATCGCGACCATGGTGTGGATGTTTCCTTCCGCGGGCAGTGCCAAAATTGTCGTGATCGTATTAATGACCTGGCTGATAGCGCTGGCTGACACCACGCACATCGTGGTCGGAACTGTTGAAATCCTCTATCTGGTCTTTAATGGTACGCTTCACTGGAGCGATTTTTTCTGGCCGTTCGCCCTGCCGACGCTGGCAGGCAATATCTGCGGCGGAACGTTTATCTTCGCACTGTTAAGCCATGCGCAAATCCGTAACGACATGTCTAATAAACGCAAGGCCGAACAGAAAGCGCGGGAAAACGATGATAAATCTGCAAAAAAATCGACCTGAATGGTGACTCTTTGAGCAGTCAGGCGGCGATGAGCTTAACGCAAAGTGTAAATGAGGCTATACTCGTGCCGCCTTGTCCCCTTAGTTAAATGGATATAACGAGCCCCTCCTAAGGGCTAGTTGCAGGTTCGATTCCTGCAGGGGACACCATGCTCTCATCGGCGCGCCGATACATCGGAACAAGGCGAGTGGTTCCGGTAAGATTATCAAATACCTGTTTTTCCGCAGTGATAATTCTCATTCCGGCCTTTCTCAGACGCGACACCTCAGCAGCAATCCGCTGGATCCCAAACCAGAACAGCGCATCGAGTGCGGTTACCTCCAGACCACTTAACAGAGCGCGCTTCAGACGTTCCGTGGGGGGCTTAATTTCTTTGGCTATCTGCAGAAAAGGTTCCGCGGTCAATTGTGTCGCTTCCGTTCGCCGTATACGTGTGGACAGATGATATTGAAAAACGTCAGGTACACCGCTCAAATCGGACTTCACGCTCCAGACACAGCCAAACCGCTTCCCGTTAAAAATGACATTCTTCTGGCTGAGCTGCAGTTCATCACGCAACCCGGCAATTAACTGAGGTGTCCGCACGAGCAGCAGGCGGAAAGGCAGCTCAAAGCTGGTAACGTAATCGACATTGGTCAGGGCAATACGCAGACGCGCCTCGGCCCCGGCCTGGATCGCCTTGCACTCGCTTAAAACGTCGGCCCACTGACGGGTAAGACGCGGAGGTTCATTCGCCTCGGTAAATCTGTATTTTTCAATCTGATAATCGATTTGCTCTGTCACCCGCTTTTCCCTGTCAGTCACGTTTTAGCCGCTAAAGAGAATTTAGCAGCACAGGTTATTATGCTCCAGAGGTGATGTGCAGTGATTGAACCCTCATTTATACGGGTTATGTTATTCCATATTACAATTCCACTGCTTTACTCCACAGGCCCTCTTCTCTTTAGGCAACCATCATGAAACAAATCACGCTCTCCGATTTGAAGCAACAAAGTGAAGCGGCGGCTAACGCCCCGCGTTTACGCGCACATCGTAACTTTCATCCTGAACTGAGCGACCCGGTTCAGCGGCTGGCCATCGCGATGGAACCAGGCACCTATGTTCGCCCTCATCGTCATCCGCATACCTTTGAGCTGTTACTTCCCCTTCGCGGGCGTTTTGTCGTGCTGAATTTTGACGACCAGGGCGTCGTCACCCGTCGCGTCGTATTAGGTGAAGCGTGTATGGCGCTGGAGATGGAGGCGGGAACCTGGCATGCCGTGCTGTCACTGGATCACGGCGGCGTTATTTTTGAAGTTAAACACGGTGGCTATCAACCGGTGGCTGATGAGGATTTCGTTACCTGGGCCCCCGCCGAAGGAGAGGCCGGTACAGCCGCGCTGATGGCATGGTATAAACACGTACAGCCTGGCGATGCGGCCTGGAAAGCATAACGACTGCTTTCAAAATATCCAAACAGATGCCGTCGCGCATCTGTTCTGGTTTATAAAAACAGAAAAATCAAAGACCTTTCGAATTGCCGCTTTTTTAATCAAGAACGAGTAATAGCACATACCGTATAAAGGGTGCTACATTATACCGCCCACCCAACGTCAGCAATGGCCAGGCAACGCCGTAAAGATCGGTAAAGCCTGCAACCATGACCTTGTACTACGGTCTAACAGGTACGTGGTTACGCAATGCGTGACTTTCACCGACTTTATATAGGTTCCCATTATTTTGTCACAATCCAAATTCAAACGCGCGTTCCTGCACCCGCGTTACTGGTTCACATGGTTTGGTCTTGGCGTGCTCTGGTTACTGGTTCAGCTTCCTTATCCCGTAATCCGCATTCTGGGCTCCAGGCTTGGCAGCGCATCGCGCCACTTCCTTAAACGTCGTGAGTCTATTGCGCGTAAAAATCTCGAACTTTGCTTTCCACAGTACAATGCGGAACAGCGCGAAAAACTGATTGCTGAAAACTTTAAATCTATCGGCATGGCTCTGCTTGAAACCGGTATGGCATGGTTCTGGTCTGATGAACGTGTTCGTAAATGGTTTGATGTGGAAGGCCTGGATAACCTGAAACGTGCCCAGTTGCAAAACCGCGGCGTGATGGTGGTTGGCGTTCACTTTATGTCTCTGGAACTGGGGGGGCGCGTCATGGGGCTTTGCCAGCCGATGATGGCAACCTACCGTCCGCACAACAGCGCCGTGATGGAATGGGTGCAGACACGTGGTCGTATGCGCTCGAATAAGGCGATGATCAGCCGTAACAACCTGCGCGGCATGGTTGGCGCACTGAAAAAAGGTGAGGCCGTCTGGTTCGCACCGGACCAGGATTATGGGCGTAAAGGCAGTAGCTTCGCTCCGTTCTTTGCGGTGAAAGATGTCGCCACGACCAATGGTACCTTTGTGATTTCACGTCTTTCCGGTGCATCCATGTTGACCGTCACGATGGTCAGAAAAGCGGATAAATCAGGCTATCGCCTGCATATCTCCCCTGAGATGGCTAACTATCCGGAAAACGAAGGCGAAGCCGCTACGTTCATCAATAAAGTTATCGAAATGGAAATCATGCGTGCGCCTGAGCAATATCTCTGGATGCATCGCCGTTTCAAAACACGCCCTCTTGGCGAAGCCTCGCTGTATATCTAAATTCCAGAAGGTTAGTTTCGTTAAGAAACTAACCTTTTCAATGACCTGTAATCACGCTGTGTACTGTCTTTCTTTGCGTCGCTCAAAGTGAATTTATTGCGTTCTGAAATCAAACTGTCGCCGTTCCACGACACCCGTAAGTGACGGAAATTATTTAAAAAAATCCCTCTTGTCACCCCCCATTTTTAGGCGTACATTAGCGCCGTCTGGCAACAGGAAAGCACAGAATTCTGAGCGGGAGTCGGCGGTATTACGGGAAAAATCTTATTTCCGCTATAAGCCAACTTCAGCTCTCTATAATCAGGTGGACTCTGTTTTTAAATGCGTACCACAAGATACGCGGAGCGATGAAACGTGAAATATTTCTTTATGGGCATTTCGGTGATTGTTTTAGTCTGGGCCGGAACGTTTGCCCTGATGATCTAGTGAAGAACATGCAGTCAAAAAAACAGGAGCCGATGGCTCCTGTTTTTTTATGTCATGATGACGCGTGAGGTTCGGTGACGCTTTTCGATGAGAGAAGTCCGTCGGCGCGGAACATACTCTTGATGCCCCTCACCGCCTGGCGGATGCGGTCACTGTTTTCAATCAGAGCGAATCGCACATGGGTGTCGCCATAATCACCAAAGCCAATGCCCGGCGAGACACATACCTTCGCATCCTGCAGCAACTTTTTGGCAAACTCCAGCGATCCCATTGCCGCATACGGCTCCGGAATTTTAGCCCAGACGTACATGGACGCTTTCGGCATGTCCACCATCCAGCCCGCTTCATGCAACCCTTTGACCAGCACATCACGGCGACGCTTATACTGCGCAGCAATCTCATGCACACACTGCTGATCGCCTTCAAGTGCTGCAATAGCCGCGACCTGAAGCGGGGTAAAGGTACCGTAGTCGTGATAACTCTTGATGCGCGCCAGGGCATTCACCAGCGTCTTGTTGCCCACCATAAAGCCGATGCGCCAGCCAGCCATGTTGTAGCTTTTCGACAGCGTAAAGAACTCAACCGCCACATCGCGTGCGCCAGGAACCTGCATAATCGAAGGGGCTTTCCAGCCGTCATAGACAATATCGGCATAGGCTAAATCATGCACCACCAGCACGTCGTAACGTTTAGCCAGGGCGACCACTTTTTCAAAGAAATCGAGCTCTACGCACTGCGCCGTCGGGTTCGACGGAAAACCGAGGATCATCATCTTAGGTTTCGGATAGCTTTCGCGAATCGCACGTTCCAGTTCGTTAAAGAAATCGACCCCTTCCACCAGTGGTACGGAGCGAACCTGCGCTCCGGCAATCACTGCGCCATAGATGTGAATCGGGTAGCTCGGATTGGGCACCAGTACGGTATCACCATGATCCAGAGTCGCCAGCATCAGGTGCGCCAGACCCTCTTTTGAGCCGATGGTGACAATCGCCTCGCTTTCAGGGTCGATATCGACCTGGTAGCGATCCTGATACCAGCGAGAAATTGCACGACGTAATCGAGGAATACCGCGAGAGGTGGAGTAGCCGTGCGTATCCGGACGCTGAGCAACCGTACATAACTTCTCAACAATATGCGGCGGTGTTGGGCCGTCAGGGTTACCCATGCTGAAATCAATAATGTCTTCGCCGCGCCGACGCGCAGCCATTTTCAGTTCAGCAGTGATGTTGAATACATAAGGGGGGAGACGATCGATACGCGTAAAACGGCGTTCAGGACTGAATTCAGCCATAGATTCCTCAGATTAACGTTAGCGCCCGGACCGTCCGAGCGACGCTGCCACCGATGTGGCATGTTTAGAAAATAACCTGAAAAAAATCATGCTGTCGAGAGGGAAATAAAAAAAAAGAGTGCGCGCTAAAATCGGAACCCTGCTGCATTGAAAAGCGGAAGCGTCCGAAGTGACAGCCTCTTTCTGATATCTGTTGTGTAACACGATGATATCAAAACCGTTACCTGCTCATACGTTATCACAAAAAAATCGGGAAACTTCAGCCCTCTCCTGATAATCCCCTTTGCAAAACAGGGTTTTTCCCCATTTGATAAACCTGACGGATAGCTGGTCAATACGCGCCAGGTTTTTTATCATGGTTCTTTCCCGTTTTCCCTGGTCTACTCGTGCACGAAATATTCAATATGCTGCTGGCGGTTTTTGACCGTGCGGCATTAATGCTGATTTGCCTGTTTTTCCTCATCCGCATTCGCCTGTTCCGCGAGCTTTTGCACAAGTCTGCGCACTCGCCAAAAGAGCTGCTGGCCGTCACCGCGATCTTCTCGCTGTTCGCGTTGTTCAGCACCTGGTCAGGCGTGCCGGTCGAGGGATCGCTGGTTAACGTGCGTATCATTGCCGTCATGTCCGGCGGGATTTTGTTTGGTCCGTGGGTCGGCGTCATCACCGGACTGATTGCCGGTACGCACCGTTACCTGATTGATATCGGTGGCGTGACGGCAATTCCCTGTTTTATTACCAGTATTATCGCCGGGGTACTGTCAGGATGGATTAACCGCAAGATCCCAAAAAAGCAGCGCTGGCGCGCCGGGATCATCGCCGGCATGGTGTGCGAAACGCTGACCATGATCCTGGTGGTGGTGTGGGCCCCCACTATCGCACTGGGGCTGGATATCGTTTCGAAAATCGGTATTCCCATGATCCTCGGCAGCGTCTGCATCGGTTTTATCGTGCTGCTGGTACAAAGCGTTGAGGGAGAAAAAGAGGCCAGTGCCGCGCGTCAGGCGAAGCTGGCGCTGGATATCGCCAACAAAACGCTGCCACTCTTCCGCCATGTGAACGCGGAGTCGTTACGTCAGGTCTGCGATATAATCCGCCGCGATATTCATGCCGATGCGGTCGCCATTACCAATAACGACCACGTACTGGCTTACGTCGGCGTCGGGGAACACAATTACCGCGATAATGACGATACCATTAGCCCCACCACCCGACAGGCGATCAACTACGGTAAAATCATCATTAAGAACAATGATGAAGCTCACCGAACGCCGGAAATCCACTCCATGCTGGTGATTCCGCTGTGGGAAAAAGGCGTGGTAACGGGCACACTAAAAATCTACTACTGCCACGCGCACCAGATCACCTCCACGCTTCAGGAGATGGCCATCGGCCTGTCGCAAATTATCTCTACCCAGCTGGAAGTTTCCCGTGCAGAACAGCTGCGCGAGATGGCAAATAAGGCAGAACTGCGCGCGCTTCAGAGCAAAATCAATCCTCATTTTCTGTTTAACGCGCTGAACGCCATCTCGTCCTCCATCCGGATGAATCCGGACACCGCGCGTCAGCTTATATTCAATCTGTCGCGCTACCTGCGCTACAACATTGAACTGAACGATGATGAGCAGATCGACATCAAAAAAGAGCTGTATCAGATCAAGGACTATATCGCGATTGAGCAGGCCCGTTTTGGTGACAAGCTCACGGTGATTTACGATATCGATGAAGAGGTCAACTGTGTGATCCCAAGCCTGCTGATCCAGCCGCTGGTGGAAAACGCGATTGTTCACGGCATTCAGCCGTGTAAAGGTAAAGGCGTGGTCACCATCAGCGTAACCGAAAGCGGTAACCGC
The DNA here is from genome assembly GCF_047529885.1 of Enterobacter cloacae complex sp. 2024EL-00711. NCBI lineage: Bacteria > Pseudomonadati > Pseudomonadota > Gammaproteobacteria > Enterobacterales > Enterobacteriaceae > Enterobacter > Enterobacter cloacae complex sp. 2024EL-00711. The sequence goes on along the minus strand of NZ_JBLIZC010000002.1, from coordinate 15,241 downwards.
GTGCGCATTGCCGTGCGCGATACCGGCCACGGTATTGATCCAAAAGTCATTGAGCGCGTGGAGTCTAACGAAATGCCGGGCAATAAAATTGGACTGCTGAACGTGCACCATCGGGTCAAGCTGTTGTTCGGCGACGGACTGCACATTCACCGTCTCGAACCCGGCACCGAAATTGCTTTTTACGTCCCGAATGAACGCTCCCCCGTTCATGCGGCGACATCACTGTTGCCATAGGCCGGAGTAATCAATGAAAGTCATCATCGTGGAAGATGAAATTCTGGCTCAACAGGAGCTGAGCTGGCTTATCAAAACGCACAGCCAGATGGAGATTGTGGGTACCTTTGAGGATGGTCTGGACGTGCTCAAGTTCTTGCAGCATAACCGGGTCGACGCCATTTTTCTGGATATCAACATTCCATCGCTGGACGGTGTATTACTGGCGCAAAATATTAATCAGTTTGCTCATAAGCCGTTTATTGTTTTCGTTACCGCCTGGAAAGAGCACGCCGTAGAAGCCTTCGAACTTGAAGCGTTTGACTATATTCTGAAGCCTTACCAGGAATCGCGTATTGTCAGCATGCTGCGAAAGCTGGAAGCCGCATGGCAACAACAGGCCACGCCTGCTAACGCAAGCCCGGCGATACGTGAAAACGACACCATAAACCTGGTCAAGGATGAACGCATCATCGTGACGCCTATCGACGATATCTACTATGCCGAAGCGCACGAGAAGATGACGTTTGTCTATACACGGCGTGAATCGTACGTGATGGCAATGAACATCACCGAGTTTTGCAACAAACTGCCGGCGGCGCACTTTTTCCGCTGCCACCGTTCGTTTTGCGTCAATCTAAACAAGATCCGCGAGATCGAACCGTGGTTTAACAACACCTATATTTTGCGTCTGAAGGATCTTGATTTTCAGGTCCCGGTGAGTCGCAGCAAGGTGAAAGAGTTCCGCCAGCTGATGCATCTGTAAAAATCCCCTCTCCCGCAGGAGAGGGATAGTCGTCAGAGGATTTGACCCAGTACCTGACGCAGGTGCGCGCCCGAGCCAAGCAGGCCAGGGTTATCGTGCACAATCAGGTACACAGGGATGTCCTGCACATAGCTTCTGAAGCGACCTTTGTCTTCAAACGCACCGCGGAAGCCTGAGGCTGTAAAGAAGTCAAGGAAACGCGGTACGATCCCGCCCGCGATGTAGACTCCCCCGAAGGTGCCCAGCGTCAGCGCCAGGTTGCCGCCAAACCGTCCCATGATCACACAGAACAGCGACAGCGCACGGCGACAGTCGATGCAGCTGTCAGCCAGCGCGCGCTCGGTCACATCTTTTGGTTGCAGATTTTCCGGCAGACGGCCGTCTGATTTTACAATCGCACGGTACAGATTCACCAGACCCGGACCGGAAAGCACGCGCTCGGCGGAGACGTGGCCGATTTCAGCACGCAGCTCTTCGAGGATAATGCCCTCTTCTTCGCTGTTGGGCGCAAAGTCCACATGACCGCCCTCACCCGGCAGGCTTACCCAGCGCTGGTCGACGTGAACCAGATGTGAAACGCCAAGACCGGTACCGGCACCGTAGACCGCAATCGGCTTACCTTCTACTGGCGCTGTACCGCCAAACTGAATCAGATGCTCTGGCTTCAGCATCGGGATCGCCATGGACACGGCAGTAAAGTCATTGATGATTTCAAGATGCGAAAAACCAAGGTTTTTTTTCATCTCAGCGATGGAAAATGCCCAGACATGGTTGGTCATCGCCACCCAGTCACCGGTAATCGGGCAGGCAATGGCGATACATCCGTCTTCGATGCTCACCTGTTGCTCTTCAAGATAGACCCGAACAACGGCCTCAAGACTTGGATAATCCAGCCCTGAATAGGTTTTCGCCCGGGAAATTTCACCGCTATTTACATCGCATAGGGCAAGGCGAGCATTCGTGCCGCCCACATCGCCTACCAAAGCATACTTTGTCATTCTTCTACTGCTCCGCTAAAGTCAGAATAAATCTTTGGGACACTGTAAGTTCAAGGCGTGATAACAACAACGACCGGAAGGTGAATGCCCGTGGATTATCGATCTTCGTCACAGAATAACTTTACCGTTTCAGCACCTTTTGCACTATTGCCATAAAGCTGATTGTGCAAAGTAACGTAATAGCGTTTTGTACAAGGAAATCATCATGCTCCATCCGCGAGCCAGAACCATGCTCTTACTGGCAATACCGGCGCTGATTATTGGCGTTGCCTCAAGTCTGGTGCTCATTGTCGTGATGAAAGTCGCGTCGGTGTTGCAGGCGATGTTATGGACGGCGCTTCCTGCACAACTGGGCGTCAGCGTGGATTCGCCGGGATGGATCATGTTGATGCTGACGCTCACCGGCGTTGCGGTGGGTCTGGTGATCCGCTTTAGCCCAGGGCACGCCGGGCCGGATCCGGCGCTTGAGCCACTGATCGGTGCGCCCGTTCCCCCCTCGGCGCTGCCGGGGCTGATTATCGCGTTGATCCTGGGTCTGGCGGGCGGTGTCAGCCTTGGTCCTGAACACCCCATCATGGCGGTAAACATTGGTATGGCGGTCTTTCTCGGTTCGCGCATTTTACCCCGGGTCGGTGCGCTGGACTGGACCATCCTCGCCTCTGCAGGCACCATCGGGGCGCTTTTCGGCACGCCCGTTGCCGCCGCCCTTATTTTTTCTCAGACGCTTACCAGCAATAACGACGTCCCGCTCTGGGATAAACTCTTTGCGCCGCTGATGGCCGCTGCGGCTGGCGCGCTCACGACCAGTCTTTTTTTCCATCCTCATTTCTCACTCTCTCTGCCCCACTACGGTCAAATGCATATTGCCGATATTTTCAGCGGTGCCATCGTCGTCGCGATCGCCATTGCACTCGGGATGATTGCGGTATGGTGCCTTCCGCGCCTGCACCGTCTGATGCACCGGCTGAAGCACCCGGTGCTGATTCTGGGGGCGGGTGGTCTGATGCTGGGCGTGTTAGGGGCTATCGGCGGAACGGTAACGCTGTTTAAAGGCCTTGATGAAATGCAGCAGTTGGCTTTCAGCCAGGTGTTCAGCGTGTCTGATTACCTGCTGTTTGCGCTGGTTAAACTGGCGGCGCTGGTGGTGGCTGCTGCATGTGGGTTCCGCGGTGGGCGTATCTTCCCGGCGGTGTTTATCGGCGTGGCGTTGGGGCTGATGCTGCATGAACATGTGGATGCGGTGCCGGCAGCGATAACGGTCTCTTGCTCAATTCTGGGGCTGGTGCTGGTGGTGACGCGCGATGCGTGGCTGAGCCTGTTTATGGCGGCGGTAGTGGTGCCGGATTCAACGCTCTTCCCCCTGCTCTGTATCGTGATGTTGCCCGCCTGGCTTCTGCTGGCGGGCAAACCGATGATGATGGCCTGGCGAAACGACAAGTAATCAGGCGTTATTACGCGCTTCCAGAGCCTTGGTAAGCGCCCCGAGCAGCGGCGGGATATCCGCTTTCGGGAGCATCACCTCAATCAACGAGAGCCGCTCGTGGTGCGCCACTTTTTCAAGTACGTCCGCCAGCTGTTCCGCTTCACTGACCCGCCAGCACTCAGACTGAGGATCGAGGCTCAACGCCTGCGGAATGTGCGTCCAGTTCCACAAAGCAATGTCGTTATACCGCTGCTCCGCCCCGTGGATAGCCCTCTCAACCGTGTAACCTTCGTTGTTGAGCACCAGAATAATGGGGTGCTGTTTATCACGCAGCATCGAGCCTAGTTCCTGAATGGTGAGCTGGGCCGCGCCATCCCCCGTCAGCACAATCACGCGCCGGTTCGGGCATGCGGTTTGTGCACCAAACGCCGCCGCCAGCGTGTAACCAATCGAGCCCCACAGCGGCTGGACGATAAAGTTCACATCAGCCGGTAAACGCAGATCAATCGCGCCGAAGGCCGATGTTCCCTGGTCGGCAAGGATAATGTCCCCCGGGCGAATAAAGGTTTGCAACGTTCTCCAGAAATTCTCCTGTGTAAGCGAACCGTCCGGCTGCGGGAACGGTATTGCGCCGGATGATGACGACATAAGGCCAGCATGCACGTGCTGTTTGCAGAGTTCGACCAGCGTCTCAATCGCCTGGTTCATTGGGATGCCGGTAAACCAGACATCCCCGACGCGTGCGGCATGCGGCTGGACTTCAATGGTTTGCGCCGGGGTAAGCTGGTGCGTGAACCCGGCCGTCAGGGTATCGGTAAAACGCGTGCCAACACACAATACCGTGTCAGCCCCTTCAATCGCCTCTTTTACCGCACCGGTGCTGGCTGAACCACTGTATGTACCGTAAAAACCCGCCTGACGCTCGTCGAATATCCCTTTCCCCATCAGCATGGTGGCATGGGCCATCGGTACCTCTTTCACCCACTTCTGTAGCGCATGCTTCAGGCCATGGCGCAGAACAAGGAAGTCGGCCAGCAGCGCGGTACGTTTGCTCATTGCCAGTTTGTTCTCAGCAGCATCCCGGAACGCTTTCAGGCAGGCGCTATCGGCATGAGCCTGCTTATGAGTGAGAGCGTTTACAGGCGGCGTGGCGGCTTTTTTTGCCACATCGGCGGGTAACATCAGATAACCGGGGCGACGTTCCCGAAGCATGGTTGTCAACACACGGTCGATTTCATAACAGGCATTTTGTTCGGTAAGGACCGCCTGTGCGACGGTGATCGGCTCGCTCATATGATAAAAGTGACGGAACTCCCCATCCCCCAACGTATGATGCAGCAACTCTCCCCTTTGCTGTGCCGCCGTACCCGGCGCCCCCACAATATGTAAAACCGGGACATGCTCGGCATAGCTGCCGGCAATACCGTTCATGGCACTTAACTCCCCAACGCCGAATGTGGTCAGCAGCGCGGCAAAGCCCTTACATCGGGCGTATCCGTCAGCGGCATAGGATGCGTTCAGCTCATTGGCACAGCCCACCCAACAAATATCCGGGCTGTCTATTACGTGGTCGAGAAACTGCAGGTTATAGTCGCCCGGCACGCCAAACAGATGATCGGCACCACAATCTGTAAGACGGTCCAGCAGGTAATCGGCGACGCAGTATGGGGTTCGCATAACAGGTGTCCTTCTGACGTTGACCTCACTTTGAGTATTAAAGAAGCGTGATGGCTGTCCAGAATTGGTCGTAAGAAGGGCATGGAAAGAATGCTTTACAAAAAAGGCTGCGCTATGCTCTTTTTTTTCACGTTAATGTAAACGTATACACTGATTTTTCCTTTCAGCACCAGAGGGCATCAGAATGAGTTACCAGCCGGACAAAAATCGTTATCAGACAATGCAGTATCGCCGCTGCGGGCAAAGCGGACTCAGGTTGCCCGCCATCTCACTCGGGTTGTGGCACAATTTTGGCGACGCCACGCTTGTCGAAAATAGCCGTCAACTTTTACAACGCGCGTTCGATCTGGGTATTACGCATTTCGACCTTGCCAATAATTACGGTCCTCCTCCCGGCTCAGCCGAACGTAATTTCGGTCGCATTTTGCAGGAAGATTTCCTGCCATGGCGCGACGAGCTGATCATCTCGACCAAAGCGGGTTATACCATGTGGGATGGCCCCTACGGCGACTGGGGGTCACGCAAATATCTGGTTGCCAGCCTGGATCAAAGCCTGAAGCGTATGGGGCTGGAATATGTGGATATCTTCTATCATCACCGTCCTGACCCACAAACGCCACTGCTGGAAACCATGAAAGCGCTTGACCATGTGGTGCGCCAGGGAAAAGCCCTTTACGTCGGGTTATCAAATTACCCTGCAGAACAGGCCCGTAAGGCTATCGATATCCTGAACGACCTTGGGACGCCGTGTCTGATCCACCAGCCGAAATATTCGATGTTTGAACGTGCGCCAGAGGAAGGCCTGCTGGACGTGCTGCAGGAAAAAGGCGTCGGCTGCATTCCCTTCTCGCCGCTGGCGGGGGGACAGCTGACTAACCGCTACCTGAACGGTATTCCCGCAGACTCGCGTGCGGCAAGCGGCAGTAAGTTCCTGAACCCCGATCAGATCACCGAAGAGAAGCTGGAGAAGGTTCGTCAACTGAACGCGCTGGCGGAAAGCCGCGGCCAGAAACTGTCACAGATGGCGCTGGCGTGGATTTTACGCCACGAGTCGGTAACGTCAGTGCTGATTGGGGCCAGTAAAACTGCCCAGATTGACGATGCCGTGGCCATGCTGGAAAACCGCCATTTCTCGGCGGAAGAACTGGCAATCATTGATGGGATCCTGAACAGCTCAAAATAAAATCACTTTTAGCAAAAAGTGCTCTCATTCATGAATTAGGAGTTGAGGCGATGAAACGAGCCTTTACCAACTCGTAATATTGCGTTAACAGGCCCCACAAAGGCCCCGATCGTGAAGGAGAAAGAGTATGTTCAGGTCACTGATTCTTGCAGCGGTATTACTGGCTTCGGCCCCGCTGATCGCCACTGCGGGCGAAATCACCCTGTTGCCATCAGTTAAATTACAAATTGGCGATCGTGACGACTACGGCAGATACTGGGACGGTGGCTACTGGCGCGACCGTGATTACTGGAACCGTCACTATGAGTGGCGCGGCGACCGCTGGCGCAGACATGATAATGGCCTGCATCGCGGCTGGTACAAAAACAACGCCTATGAGCGTGGTTACCGTGAAGGCTGGAACGATCGTGACGACCGCCGCGGTGGCTGGGGTCACGGTGGCAGAGGACACGGTGGACACGGTGGTCACGGCCATCATCACTAATGCATCATCAGTAATGCATCATCAGTAATGCAAAAAGGAGCCTCCCGGCTCCTTTTTCTTTGGTTCAACGCGACGCTATAACCCCAGAGCAGTGCCGACCAGGAGCCACAGATTCAACGACACCACTACCGCCACAATGACCCAGCCGGTTCGTTTCACCAGCGTGCTATTCACCAGTTCGCCCATCAGGCTTTTGTCACTGGTAAAGATCAGCAGCGGCACTAGTGCAAGCGCGATACCAAAACTCAGCAGTACCTGGCTCATGACCAGAATTCTCGTGGGATCCAGCCCCATCAGAATCACAACAAAGGAGGGCAGCATGGTCACGGAGCGACGAACCCAAAGCGGAATGTGGAAACGGACAAAGCCCTGCATCACCACCTGCCCTGCCAGCGTCCCCACAACCGTTGACGAGAGACCGGCCGCCACCAGGCTCAGCCCGAATATCGTGGCAGCAGCGTGGCTCAGTAACGGCTCCAGCGTAAGGTATGCCTGGTCGAGATCGGCAATACCGGTGTGACCGTTAAAATGGAAAGCGGCGGCAGCGGTCGCCATCATCGCCAGGTTCACAAAACCGGCAATGGTCATGGCGATCGCCACATCCCATTTCGTCGCAGAGTAACGCTCTTTGCGCGTCCCGCCGTGCAGGTGCTGAGTCAGCGAGGAATGCAGGTAAATGACATGCGGCATGATGGTTGCGCCCAGCACACCGGCGGCCAGGAACACCGCTTCAGAGGTTGGCAGGCTCGGGATAATCATCCCTTTGCTGAGCTGTGCCAAATTCGGCTGAGAGAAAATCAGCTCGACGATATAGGCCGCCGCCACAAACAGCAGCAGCCCACCGATAACTTTTTCCAGCGGTTTTTGACCGCGACGCTGCAGCATCAGGATCAGGAAAGTGGCAATCCCGGTGAGCACCGCGCCCTGAAGCAGCGAGACGCCGAGGATCAATTTAAAACCAATCGCGGCCCCGATGAATTCGGCGAGGTCGGTTGCCATGGCGATAATTTCCGCCTGAACCCAGTAAAGCCATACCGCCGGACGCGGATAGTGATCGCGAATTTGTTCAGCCAGGTTTTTGCCCGTGGCAATCCCCAGCTTCGCGGACAGCATCTGAATCAACATGGCCATCAGGTTAGCCCACACGACCACCCAGAGCAGCTTATAGCCGAAGCTGGCCCCGGCCTGAATATTGGTCGCAAAGTTACCTGGATCGATATAGCCGATGGCAGCAATGAACGCAGGTCCCATTAACGCGAACCGCAACTTGCGCGCTGCTCTGCCACTGCTACCCTCTACGCGACTGTTTGTCATTTCTGCCTCTGGAAATATAGCCTTTGCTATGTTTAATGCTATCAAAATGAGAATGATTATCAAGATCATTTAGTGAGTTTATAGTGATTTCTCTGATAGCTTTGAACAATAGACGGGCGAGTAAGGTGGGGCGATCTAACAAAACCTGCAATCGCGCACGCTTTTGTGAAGACTAGCACACAAACTTAACTTTTCACGCATTTACCTAACATAACAAAAATGTATTGTGGATCACTAATTTTGAGACTCGTCACAGGATGTAACTATAGTGTGTCCTTGATCTCGTTTTCTTTTCGCTTGTTACATAGAATGTGCACGAAAATTAAACCTGCCTCATATTTGGAGCAAATATGGACCGCGTCCTTCATTTTGTCCTGGCACTCGTTGTCGTTACTGCGCTTGCGTTACTGGTCAGCCATGACCGTAAAAAAATCCGCATCCGCTTTGTTGTTCAGCTTCTCGTTATTGAAGTTTTGCTCGCGTGGTTCTTCCTGAACTCCAACGTGGGGCTTGGCTTCGTAAAAGGCTTCTCCGAAATGTTCGAAAAACTGCTCGGATTCGCCAACGAAGGGACGAACTTTGTCTTCGGTAAAATGAACGACGAAGGTCTGGCGTTCTTCTTCCTGAAGGTACTGTGCCCTATCGTCTTCATCTCAGCGCTGATCGGTATTCTGCAACACATTCGTGTGCTGCCCGTCGTTATCCGCGCCATTGGTACCGTACTCTCCAAAGTTAATGGCATGGGTAAACTGGAATCGTTCAACGCCGTCAGCTCCCTGATCCTGGGTCAGTCTGAAAACTTCATCGCCTATAAAGACATCCTCGGTAAGATGTCCCGCAACCGCATGTACACCATGGCAGCCACCGCAATGTCTACCGTCTCCATGTCTATCGTGGGTGCGTATATGACGATGCTGGAACCTAAATACGTGGTTGCCGCGCTGGTCTTGAACATGTTCAGTACCTTTATCGTTCTCTCTCTGATCAACCCGTACCGTGTTGACGAAGGCGAAGAGAACCTGCAGATGGCAAATCTGCATGAAGGTCAGAGCTTCTTCGAAATGCTGGGTGAGTACATTCTGGCTGGTTTCAAAGTGGCGATTATCGTTGCGGCGATGCTGATCGGCTTTATTGCCCTGATTTCTGCTCTGAACGCCCTGTTCGCAGCGGTTCTGGGTATCTCCTTCCAGGGCATTCTGGGCTACATCTTCTACCCGGTTGCCTGGGTGATGGGTGTTCCTGCACATGAAGCGCTGCAGGTAGGCAGTATCATGGCGACCAAACTGGTCTCTAACGAATTCGTTGCAATGATGGATCTGCAGAAAATTGCCAGCACGCTCTCTCCACGCGCGGAAGGCATCCTGTCCGTGTTCCTGGTCTCCTTCGCTAACTTCTCTTCCATCGGTATTATCGCCGGTGCGATTAAAGGTCTGAATGAAGAACAGGGTAACGTGGTTTCTCGCTTCGGTCTGAAGCTGGTTTACGGTTCTACGCTGGTGAGCGTACTGTCTGCCTCTATTGCGGCACTGGTACTGTAACACCTGCAGCGAAATAAAAACCGGGAGCTCAGCTCCCGGTTTTTTTATGTCCGTAGTTCATTAAGCGGTTTGGGTTTACCAATCAGGTAACCCTGCAGATAGTCGACCCCGAAGTGAAGCAGCTTCTCCCGCTGTTCCGGCGTTTCAACATACTCGGCCACCACACTCAGTGATTTCGTCTTCGCCAGGTTGCAAATCGACTGCACGATCATCGCATCCATATCGTCGGTACAGATATCTTTTACAAAGCACCCGTCAATTTTGATAATGTCCGCCTGCAGACGTCTGAGACGTTCGTAGTTGGCATATCCGGTGCCGAAATCATCAATCGCGATCCGGAAACCGCAGTCCCGCAACTGCTGAATGTTTTTGATACTGCTGCCCGAATTAGAGAAAGCCTGCTCTTCGGTGATCTCAATCACCACCGCCTGTGGTGCTACGCCATAGCGTTCAAAGAGCGAGCAAATCTCGATGGCCACCTCTTTTTGCATCAACGTCAGGGGCATCAGATTGACAGAAAAACGCACTCCGGCATGCGTCGCTGGATGATCGCGCAGCCACACCAGTAATTTTTCCATCACGCACATGTCGAAGCGGTGGCTCAGGTTAAACTGGGCAATCAGCGGTATAAAGCGGTCTGGGGTGATGATCTCGCCCTCGCTTTCCATGCGCGTCAGTATTTCGTAATACCCGCTACCATCTGCCTTCTGGATTGGCTGGGCGTATAAATGAAACTGTCCGGCATCCAGAGCATGTTTAATGCGCGCTAACATCAAAACCCGCTCGGTTGTTTGTCCTGATGCCACCTCGAGGCTATTGGTGAGCGCCAGTACATTATGCGCTCCGCAAGATTGCTCAGCCAGCCAGCTGAGCTGCCCCAGCGTATGGTGTAACTTCTCACCGTTTTCAACCATTCCCCAGGAAGCGCCAAATTCAATATCCAGCCCGGTGTTGTTCCAGACAATCTTACGGCTGTTCAGCTGATCGACCATATGCTGCAGGCGCTCAGCGGTTCCCGGCCCCAGCAATACCAGCACCAGTTCGCTGCCCGGGAGCTGGAAAAGCCGCTCATCTTTTTGCAAAAATGGCTGCAGCGAGGTGGTCACCATCCGTTTGCAATGCACCCGCATAAGAATGCCGTAGTGACGACTCAAGAACTCAAGGTTGTCCATTCGCAGACAGCACACTTTGGCATCAGGGTGGTCCTGCAAAAAATCTTCCAGTGCACGAATGTTCGGTAAACCGGTCAGCGGATCGGTTAGCGCCCTGTCCTGCCAGTCCTGCTTCAGCCACTCGCTGCGCTGATAAATCCGCGACATGTAGAGCAAACAGATGGCGAAAGAGATAAGGACAGACAAAATAAAGGAGAGCGAATGGCCTGACTCCACGCCATTGAGGAAATTATAGTTATAGGTCAACAGCAGAAGTGCGGATGCCGCCCAGAAAAGAGAAATGAGCGCGTAGCTCAGGCGACTGATCCCTAACGTAAAGAGAATAAAAATCACTGGCATTAAATAGCCCGCAATAATAGGTGACTCAAAAGGAGCACATAAAATTGCGAGGATGACGATTAAAAGCATCAGCCAGACTAATATATATAGCGATTTCTTTTGAAAAAACACGGGCTTCACACTGCGTCGCCAGAAGGTGATGGCATAACGTGGATTAATTATCATTCTTAACGGGTAATAGAACATCATGGTAAATATCAACGCCGCGCAGATCAGACTTTGTATATCGACTACGTTATAAATTGCGGTACCTTCACCGAAGAAGGTTGAGATAGTAACCGGGAAATGGAACAAATAACCTGCCAGGTACATCGACACTTTTATGCCTATCGGTACCATAAAGCCGAGCCAAAATATCCGTAACCCAATATGCTTGTTCGGCACGCAGTAGCGCCAGCGCTTGCCCAGTATGATCCTGAGGATGCCGCACCCCGCAAACACCGAGAACGTCTGACAGAACAATAAAACTGAATATTGTAGCGGTGCTAAATCAATGCTGAGTATATTAGTGATAGTAAAACTTAACAGAACAGGAATAACCGCCCGACGCCCAAATACCAGAATAACCGCCAGCATTACGCTTAAAGGCAGCCATGCTAAATATACGTCATGACCATTAACAACAGCGCGCGGAGAGATATAACGGGAGAATGGCACCGCAACCAGGCAAAGCGCGAGGGCAGTTATAAATATCTTTACATTATTGTAAGTTTTTCTATTCATTAAGTTAGATAATCTATTTTCCATTCGTATCATTGACCGGATGGATAATAGGTTTATTAATTGCGCGAATCAAGTTGAAGTCTATTTATAGACCGCTTTATTGATTTTGATTGAGGTGAGGTACAAAAATACCTCTATTTCAGCAACAAATTAGGGTGAAGAGTTTTACAAAAGCATAAAAAAAACCCCCGTCTTTCGACGAGGGTTCAAATTTTGGTGGAGCTAAGCGGGATCGAACCGCTGACCTCTTGCATGCCATGCAAGCGCTCTCCCAGCTGAGCTATAGCCCCACATGTTGACTTTACTGACCGCACTCTGTTGGGTTCAGAGTGTGGTGGAGCTAAGCGGGATCGAACCGCTGACCTCTTGCATGCCATGCAAGCGCTCTCCCAGCTGAGCTATAGCCCCACATGTTGACTTTACTGACCGCACTCTGTTGGGTTCAGAGTGTGGTGGAGCTAAGCGGGATCGAACCGCTGACCTCTTGCATGCCATGCAAGCGCTCTCCCAGCTGAGCTATAGCCCCATCGTAAAGCTGTCATGTTGACGGGCGGCATAATATGAATTCCGCTGCGGAGTGTCAACGGCAAAATCAATGACGGCGGTTCAATCGCCGAAAAATCATGCAAATGAATCACTTTGCGAGTCTGCTCGCAGTCATGAGTTAAGCCTGTCACATTTTCCTCTAAAACGGTGCTATAAAATGAGCCGTTAATTAACCCCACGAATATTCAGGAAATTGCATGATCAAGGAACGAATGACGCCAGAAGAGTTAGCCCTGCTCACTGGCTATAGCCGCCAGACCATCAATAAATGGGTACGCAAAGAGGGTTGGATTACATCGCCAAAACCAGGAGTCCAGGGCGGCAAAGCGCGTCTGGTGCACGTTAATGAAAAAGTGCGTGAGTTTATCCGCAGCGCGCGCCGGGCAAGTGAAACGGCTGAGATACCAGAAAGTGCCAGCCATGATGGCTCGCTTCACTCCCTGCTCCTGACGCTGGCAAATGAAATGACGCCGGAAGAGCAAAGGCAGATGACATCACTGTTACTGCGGGAAGGGATTACCGGATTGTTGCAACGTTTAGGGATACGCGACCAGAACTGATATGAAAAGATTCCGTAGCAAAATGACCACCGAAGAGCTGGCAGAAAATTTGGGTGTTGCACGGCAAACGGTGAACCGCTGGATACGCCAGCAGGGATGGAAAACCGAGGGTGTCAATGGGGTGAAAGGCGGACGTGCACGGCTGATTCACATTGATGCCCGCGTGAAGGAGCACATCATGAGCCTCCCGGCTGTCCGTAACCGTCAGGCGGTGTACCATCTGGCGGAGGTGACATCGTTGTACTGTGACCCCTCCTCTACTTTGCGTCCTGGGATCATCGAGACGCTGGAGAATATGACGCACCTTGAGCAGGAGCGTCTGGATGCCTTACTAAAGCGTGAAGGGATACGCGGCTTTCTTGCACGTCTCGGCATTGCTGAATTTAATGCATAAAAAAACGGCAGGTCTCCCTGCCGTTTTTCATGGTTCAGGCGTTATTACTGCTGATTTTCGCGCTCAGTAATAAAATCCAGCGCCTTGTTAATGCGCGCTACGCTGCGTGATTTACCAATGGCATGAACGGTAACATCGAGTGCCGGAGACTGACCCGCACCGGTGACTGCCACACGCAGTGGCATACCCACTTTGCCCATACCAACTTCCAGCTCATCTGCCGTCGCCTGAATGGCATGATGCACATTCTCGGCAGTCCAGTCAGTCATCGCCGCCAGTTTGTCACGCACCACTTCGAGTGGCTGACGCGCAACCGGACGCAGGTGCTTCTTCGCCGCGTCCGCGTCGAACTCGTCAAACTCTTCATAGAAGTAGCGGCAGCTTTCAGCGATCTCTTTCAGCGTTTTGCAACGCTCGCCGAGCAGTTTCACCAGTTCCGCCAGTTCAGGGCCAGTACGAGTATCAATATTTGCCTGCTCGATGTGCCACTGCAGGTATGTCGCCACATATTCCGGCTGCATGGTATTGATGTAGTGGTGGTTCAGCCAGAGCAGCTTATCAGTGTTAAACGCGCTCGCAGATTTGCTCACCGCGCCCAGAGAGAACAGATTGATCATCTCTTCACGGCTAAAGATCTCCTGATCGCCGCTGGACCAGCCCAGACGCACCAGATAGTTCAGAAGCGCTTCCGGCAGATAGCCGTCGTCGCGGTACTGCATGACGCTGACCGCACCGTGGCGTTTAGACAGTTTTTTGCCGTCGTCGCCATTGATCATGGACACGTGCGCATAGACCGGAACAGGGGCGTTCAGCGCTTTCAGGATGTTGATTTGACGTGGGGTGTTGTTGATATGGTCTTCGCCACGGATAACATGCGTGATTTCCATATCCCAGTCGTCAACCACAACGCAGAAGTTATAGGTTGGGGAACCGTCGGTGCGGCGAATGATCAGATCGTCCAGCTCCTGGTTGCTGAATTCGATCGGGCCACGGATCTGGTCGTCAAAAATTACCGAGCCGTCCTGCGGGTTAGCAAAACGCACCACGCACGGTTCATCAGCAGCATGCTCGCTATGGTCATGGCGGCAGCGGCCGTCATAACGCGGTTTTTCACCCTTCGCCATCTGATCTTCACGCAGCGCATCAAGGCGTTCTTTGGAGCAATAGCATTTATACGCTGTACCCGCGACCAGCATCTCATCAATCACGGCGTTGTAGCGGTCAAAACGTTTGGTCTGGAAATACGGGCCTTCGTCCCACTCCAGATTGAGCCAGTTCATACCATCCATAATGGCTTCAATTGCTTCCGGCGTGGAGCGCTCGAGATCGGTGTCTTCAATACGCAGTACGAACTCACCTTTGTTGTGGCGTGCAAAAAGCCAGGAATAGAGAGCGGTACGTGCACCACCGACGTGCAGATAGCCTGTCGGGCTCGGCGCGAAGCGAGTTTTGATTTTCATGAAATGGCCTTACGTTATAAAGATGCCGGCAATCGGCAAATCCTGGGAAAAAAACAATGGGCAATATTCTATCACTGTGGGGGGATTCCTCAATGTTGATCCCTTTATCGTGAGGGAGTTTGCGATTTTTGTTTAGAAATCATGCGTCATCGCCCGTTTCGCGATCGTTTTGTTTAATTTTACGACGAACGAATAAAAACTTTAGAAAATGCGTTGACTCATTTTCAACTCTCCCTATAATGCGACTCCACACAGCGGGGGTGATTAGCTCAGTTGGTAGAGCATCTCCTTTACACGGAGGGGGTCGGCGGTTCGAGCCCGTCATCACCCACCATCTACTTAAGTAGACTCGCAGTGTAGATAAGTATTGAGATTGGGCGATTAGCTCAGTTGGTAGAGCATCTCCTTTACACGGAGGGGGTCGGCGGTTCGAGCCCGTCATCGCCCACCA